>NZ_CP012150.1:1421186-2842373 GCF_001187505.1 Mycolicibacterium goodii | reverse complement strand
CATTCGCTTCCTCCTGGGGCGGCCACGTTCTGCCGGTGCCATTCGAACAGTTCCTCGGACTGCGCGGCCATCTGACGCCAGCGCATGGCCGCATCGTCGAGATGGCTTGTGTCCCAATTTTCTATCTGGGAACGCGTGGGTATGGCGCCGGGGCTTCCGGCGGTGTGGGTCGTGCTCACATCAACTCCGCCATACCCCCAGCAGAGTCTTCGTCGGCAGTCTCGAAGAGAAGCGCGCCGGCCAGCATGTCGGCCGCCTGGGCAGTGATCCGAGTGGACTGACGGGAACGCGCGGCGGTGACGGCAGCGTCCATCGCCGACACGCCCGCGTGCGTCGGGCTGTCGGCGCCCACGCCGACATGAGCGACCGTCAGTTCAGCGGCGATCAACCCGCTACTGACAGCCCCAGCCCTGAGCCCGCCCGAATCGACTCTCAGATCGCTTGCCATTGCAATCCCCCAAGTGGCCAATCTGCTCAAGGCAATCTACATCGCGATTCGCGTCTCCTCTACAACGGGGGCGATTGATTTCGTTTACCGTGGCCACCATCTCGGCGAATACCGCACATCGCAGATGGCTTGTGTGAGCACCTTTTTGAGTACGCCACAAATGAATTTACTTACACCAACGTCAGTTAGACGTGTGCAGGCAGTTCTGGCAAGGATTCCCAAGGCATCCGTGCTAATGATCAAGCTTCGCGAGGTACGAAATCAGCAAATTGACGTGAGACAAACATGGTTACAAGCACACGCTGTGGGTTAGCTCTCCAACCGCTGATCCGCCGCTGTGCATCGACGTCCTCGACGGCTTCACATCGCCCGACCGCTACGAAATCCGACGCGCGCATGCAGGACACGCCGCGAACATCGCGGCTGCGGAAATAAATCGTATGACTTTTTCACTCGTCACCGAATCGGCGGCTCCCTGAGTCCGGTGCCGGGTTTGTTGCGTAGGAAAACGCACGGTCACGGAGGATTTTGCGCGCGGAACGGCGCGGCGAAGGAATTCGCTCACCGCCGTGCACAGTCGTTCAATACAACCCGAAGCCCGCGCCTCTACAACGGGTGAACGCGGCCCACCCGGGCCGCGGCGATACCGTGACCTCGGAGGGATTGTCGGGTGAAGACAGTGGGATTTGTCGGTTTGGGCATCATGGGCCAACCAATGGCGCTCAACCTGGTGTGGTCCGGCACTCCGCTGGTGGTGTGGAACCGCACGCTCGGCCGCTGCCTGCCCGTCGAGGCCGCGGGCGCCCACGTGGCGTCGAACGTCGGTGAGGTGTTCGCCCGCTGCGAGACGGTCCTGGTGATGCTCGCCGACGAACCCGCCATCGACGACGTCCTGGGTTGCCGCACAAGCGCTTTCGATGATCTCGTGCGCCGTCACACGGTCGTGCAGATGGGTACCGTCAGCCCCGCGTACTCACAGTGGCTCGCCGAGCGCGTCACCGAGGCCGGTGGGTGCTACGTCGAAGCTCCGGTATCGGGTTCGCGCAGTCCCGCCGAAGCCGGTGAACTGGTCGCGATGCTCGCCGGTGCACCCGACGACTGCGCGCATGTCCGCGAGGTCGTCGCACCCATGTGCGCCGCGGTGTTCGATTGCGGCACACCGCCCAATGCGTTGCTCACCAAGTTCGCGGTGAACCTGTACATGATCTGCATGGTGACCGGACTCGCCGAGGCCTACCACTTCGCCGAGAGCCACGGCCTCGACCAGGCGCTGCTCGACCGCATCCTGGACGCGGGCCCGATGGCCTCGGCGGTGTCGCGGGTGAAGTCGGCCAAGCTCGCGCACGAGGATTTCGACGTGCAGGCCGGTCTGGCCGACGTGCACAAGAACACCGGGCTGATCACCCGGGCGGCCCGTACCCGCGGGATCGCCTCCCCGATGCTCGATGCGTGCCACGCGTTGTACGGCGAGGCCGTGGCGCTCGGGCACCCGACCGAGGACATGGCGGCGGTGATCCACGCCATCCGTGCCCGCACCGTCGCCGCGTGAGCAGGCGCTCGACCGCGGCGCTGGCGGGTCTGTGCGTGGTCGAGTTCCTCAGTTGGGGCATCCTCTACTACACGCTTCCGGTGATCGGGGTGCGGATCACCGCGGCCACCGACTGGCCACCGCTGGCCGTTCCCGTCGTGTACACCGCCAGCCTGTTGTGCGCCGCGTTCGCCACCCCGTGGGCGGGCCGCATGGTCGACCGCCACGGCCCGCGACCGGTGATGACGCTGGGCTCCCTCGTCGGCGCCGCGGCGCTGATTCTCGGCGGCGTCACGGCATGGCTGCCGTTGTTCGCCGTGGCCTGGCTGATCGTCGGCGGCGCCCAGGCCTGCACGCTGTACCCGCCCGCATTCGCGGCCGCGACACAGTGGTTCGGCACCGCGCGGGCCTGGCCGCTCACGGCGATCACCCTGGCCGGCGGGGTGTCCTCGACGGCGTTCGCACCGTTGACCGCCGCGCTCGACGAACAACTCGGCTGGCGGATGACCCTGGTGGCGCTCGGACTCGGGTACGGCGTGCTGAGCACCGGAGCGGCGTTCCTGCTGCTGTCGTCGGCGTGGCGCAGGCCGGCGCGCGAGGGTGCCGAGCACGCCGAGTACGTGACACAGATCGTGCGCAGCACGCCGTTTCGCTTCAGCCGCCTCGCGTTGGCGATGACGGCCCTGGGGCTGTACGCGGTGACGCTCAACGTCATCCCGCTGCTCACCGAGCTGGGATTCGGATACCACAGCGCGGCGATCGTGTTCGGGTTGATCGGCGTGGGGCAGGTCTTCGGCCGCGTGCTGTACCTGCCGCTGCGGCACCGCGGCACCGCCAGGGCCCGCACCGCCATGCAGGTCGCGGCGAGCACCGCGGGCATGGGCATCCTTGCCGTGGTCACCGCTCCCCTGGCCCTGGTCGCGTCGGCCGCGATGTTCGCGGGTGCGGCGCGCGGCACCCACACGCTGTCGGTCGCCACCGCGGTCACCGACCGGTGGGGTGCTGAGTCCTACGCCACGATCCTCGGCCGGTTCCACCGTCCGATCGCGATCGCGATGGCGCTGGGACCGGCCGCCGGGTCGGCCATCGCGGCCACGCTGGACTCCTACCGAACCGCCGCGGCGATCTTCGCGGCTCTCGGCGTGCTGGCCATCCTGGCGGCGCGACGCAGTTGAACCAGACGGGAGGGCCCATGACGGTGATCGTGACCGGAGGCAGCCGGGGCATCGGTCGTCAGATCGTCGAGCGACTGGCCGGGGAAGGCCACC
Source organism: Mycolicibacterium goodii (assembly GCF_001187505.1). The sequence continues at coordinate 2,839,129 of NZ_CP012150.1, read as the reverse complement.
GCGTGGTGTTCACGCATTCGGGCTCCGACCGGGATGCGGCCGACGTCGAGCGCGCCTGCGGCGCGGGCGTGCGGGGTGTGCGCCTCGACGTCACCGACGTCGACGCGCCGATGCGGTTGTTCGACATCGCGCAGACGCACGGCCCGGTGACCGCACTGGTGAACAACGCGGGGGTGACGGGACCGCTGGGGCCGTTGACCGCACTCGACGACGATTCACTTCGCCGTACCGTCGAGGTGAATCTCGTTGCCGTGGCGCGGCTGTGCCGTGAGGCCGCGCGCCGATGGCAGTCGGGGTCGACGACGGCTGACCGCCGCGACATCGTCAACGTGTCCTCGGTGGCGGCCCGCACGGGTTCACCCGGTGAGTACGTCGTGTACGCCGCGACGAAGGCCGCGCTCGACATACTCACGGTGGGCCTCGCGAAAGAACTGGGCGCCTCCGGTATTCACGTGAACTGCGTGCGGGCCGGCACCACCAACACCACCATCCATGCCCGCGCGGGCGACGCCGAGCGGCCCGGCCGGGTCGCGCGGCACATCCCGGTCGGGCGGGTCGCCGAACCGGATGAGATCGCCGCCGCCGTCGTGTGGTTGTTGTCGGCCGACGCCGGTTACGTCACCGGATCCGTGCTGGACGTCGCCGGCGGGTTGTGATGCACCGCGCCGCTCCACGCGGCGGGCGTCAAACCGTAGGCGGCCTTGAACATCCGGGTGAAGTGCGCCTGGTCGGCGAATCCCGCGGCGTGCGCGACGTCGGCGAGCGGCATGCCGCCGATGATCAGGGCGCGCGCCAATTCGAGTTGGCGCATCGAACGGAACCGGCTCGGGCTGGTGCCGAACGCGGCGCGGAACTGGCGGGCCAGCGACCACCGGTCCATCCCCGCGATGCGTTCCACCTCGGCGGCGCGGTAGCGGCGAGTCGGGTTGTCCATCAGGCTGTCCCGTACCCGCGTGACCGCCGCACGGTCCACCCGCGGGGTGCCGGCCCGGCCGGGCCGGCTGTGCGCGTCGAGCATGTCGGCGATCACGGTGACGACGTCGGTCGCGGCCAGCTCGTCGTCCTCGTCGTCGGTGCGTTGCAGGAACCGGGTGAGCGCACGCGGCACCGTGGCCCCGTCCACGACCGGATCGGCGACGAACGGCAGGCGCTTGCCCAGCGATTCGAAGATCACCGCGGGGTCGACGTAGAAGATGCGGTAGGCGAACCCGGCGTCGGTGCCGGGAACCCCGTCATGCAGTTCGTCGGGATGCAGCACATGCCACTGCCCGGGAAGGCAGACCCGGGTGGCACCACGGTCGAAAAAGTCTGCACGCCAGACAGAGTCATGCCGATCGCATAGGTGTCGTGCCGGTGCGGCGTGAACCCTTCACCGCGCAGGCTGGCCTGCAACCGCTCGACGCCAGGGGCGCCGCCGATCATGCTGAAGTGCACCCCGGTCGGTCTGCTCGACGCCACGCAACCATTACACCTCGGCACGCGTGTGCGGGACTCGGTCCAGTTCGGGGTATCTGGCCTGGAGTTTGCGCGGCCGGGTCGTGTGTCACAGACGAGAAAACCCCAGCTGAGCTGGGGTTTTGTTTGTGGAGCTAAGGGGAATCGAACCCCTGACCTACTCGATGCGAACGAGTCGCGCTACCAACTGCGCCATAGCCCCTTGTGCCGGAACGAAAGGCTACCAGCCGGAGGCCCCGGATATGAAACCGGGCCTCCGACCTTCGCACTACTGCCCCGACGCCCGCGGTAGATCGTATTCGCGGGTGAACCTCGTGTACTCCAGGTGTTCGAAGATCGGGTCCTCGTCGTCGATGTCGAGCACCACCGCGCCGGGGCGCCGCAACCGCGCAGGCACCACGTCGAGCTTGCTGTCGTCGGTGTTCTCCACGCCGAGCCGCGACCGCCGTAGCCGCTGCGCGCGGCGGCGTCGCAACTGCTCCTCGATGCGGGTCTGCCTGCGCAGGTACGCCAGGTACAGCACGGTCAGCGTCGCGGCGGTGCCGCACACCCACCAGGCCGTGGGCGTCAGCAGGAACGCCGCGGCGGCCGAGCCCACGAGGATCAGCGCGAACAGGCTCAGCACGCGCTTGCGGAACCGGTACTTGCGCTCGCTGACCTGCTGTGCGGTCTTGGACTCCATGCGCCGTTGCCGCGAGTGGCTCATCGCCGAGGCGGGTGCCTCGTCCTCGGCGGTCTCCGGTTCGGCCTCGGCCTCAAGGCCCGACGAATCTGCGACGTACTCGTATTCGTGGGCCGCGAGATCGGATTGGTCGTCGGCGGTGTCGTCCTCGTCGACGGGTTCCTGCGTCTGTTCGGCCGGTTCCTCGGAGACATCCTCGGCCGGTTCCTCGGTGACGTCCTCGGCGGCATCCTCGGCCGGCTCTTCGAGATTCAGCGGCAGCTGGTCGGTCTGCGGGTCGTCGTCGACGAGCGTCGCCTCTTCGACGTCCTCGACCTCCTGGACGTGGGTGGCGCCGAGGGGCAGCGCACCGGAGTCCTCCTCGACGATGTCGACGTCGAGGTAATCGGGCTCGGCGGGTTCGGTGGCCGCGGCCGCCACCACCACGGCACGCTTCGGCGGTCGCGAAGGTTCGGTCTCCTCGAGTTCGGCTTCCAAGTCGTCGTCGAGATGATCCGGCATGGGACGCCAATGCGGATCGCTGTTGTGACCGGCCGCGGGACCACGCCTGAGCCGCTGCGCGTTTCGGCCGCTGTTGAGTACGCGCGTCGCCAAGGCGACATCGCTCGTGCGCCGCACGGATTCGCGCTTGCTGATCAACATCGGAACCAGCACGAAAAGCCAGAGAACGACGAGGGAGATCCACAGCAGTGATTGGGGGATGCTCGGCATGACGCCTGCTCCTTTCCCCTCCAGGCTAGGTCTGTGACCAGCGCATCCATGGGCGGCGCGCCGACCACAATTACACACCTGTAATTCACTCGATACAAGCACCAACAGTCACAGGTGTCACATCAGTAACAGCGGATCACAATGTTTTGCGGCGTTTTGCGGCGAGATCGCCTACCGGGCTGTCGATTCGGAGAAATCGCAGCCGGGACGCGCTCTCGACGCGCCGAAACTCCGGCGCGTCGTCAACACCACTGCGCGCGCCCGGCCGCCACCAGGTTGTGCGCGGCCGACTGCGGCAACTCCTCGGCCGTGATGGCCACCAGCAGATGATCCCGCCACGCGCCGTCCACCTCGAGGTAGCGCTTCAGCAGCCCCTCCTCGCGGAACCCCACATGCGCCAGCACGGCCCGGCTCGGCGCGTTCTCGGGGCGCACCGTGGCCTCGACGCGATGCAGCTGCACCGCCGAGAAACAGTGGTCGAGTCCCATCGCGAGCGCGGCCGTGGCGATACCTCCACCGGTCTTGGCGCTCGCCACCCAGTAGCCGATCCAGGCCGACCGCAGCGCCCCGTGCGTCACGTTGCCGATGGTCAGTTGCCCGACGAACTCGCCGTCCAACTCGATCACGAACGGCAGCATGCGGCCGTGTCGCGCCTCGGCGCGTAGTCCCGAGCAGATCGACGGCCACGACGTAACCGCGTGCCGCACTTTCCAATCCATGCCCGTCACGGGCTCCCACGGCTCCAGGTGGTCCTGATCGGCCAGGCGGATGCGGCTCCACGCGGCGGCGTCGCGCATGCGGACCGGACGTAACCTCACCACCCCGGCCGGAACCCGTAGCGGGCCCACCAGATCCGGCCATCCCGGATGCGCCGCGCTCGCCCGAAAAATCCCCATCTAGCTAGCCGCGCTGCGCCAGGAACGCGACGTCGACCGTCTCCCCGGTCCGTACCTCTTCGACGTCGGCGGGCACGATCACCAGACAGTTGGCCTCCGCGAGCGTGGCGAGCAGATGCGTCGAGGCACCGGGTGCACCGCCGAGTGCCTGCACGAGGTATTCACCGGTGTCCTGATCACGCATGAGTTGTCCACGCAGATACCCCTTGCGGCCCGGCATCGACGTGATCGGCGACAGCGTGCGCGCCTGCACGATGCGCCGCATCGGCTGACGCTTGCCCAGCGACAACCGGATCAGCGGCCGCACCATGATCTCGAAGACCACGAGCGCGCTGACCGGGTTGGCCGGCAGCAGGAACACCGGGACGCGGTCGCGGCCCAACTGTCCGAACCCCTGCACCGATCCGGGATGCATCGCGATGCGCGCGACCTCCATGTCGCCGAGTTCGGACAGCACCGTGCGCACGGATTCCGCGGCGGCCCCGCCGACGGCACCGGCGATCACCACGATCTCGTTGCGGTTGACCTGTCCCTCAACGGTTTCGCGCAGTTCCCGGGGGTCGGTGCTGATGATGCCGACGCGGTTCACCTCGGCGCCCGCGTCGCGTCCGGCCGCGGCCAGCGCATAGGAGTTGACGTCGTACACCTGCCCGGTGCCCGGGGTGCGGGACACGTCGACGAGTTCGCCGCCCACGCACATCACCGACAGCCGCGGCCGCGGATGCACCAGCACCTTGTCGCGTCCCACCGCCGCGAGCAGACCCACCTGGGCCGGGCCGATGATCGTGCCTGCGCGCACCGCGACGTCGCCGGGTTGCACGTCGTCGCCGGTGCGTCGCACATAGGCACCCGAGCGCACACCGCGCAGCACCCGGACCCGGTTCTCGCCGCCGTCGGTCCAGCGCAGCGGCAGCACCGCATCGGCCAGCGTCGGCATCGGCGCACCGGTCTGAACCCGCGCGGCCTGCCGCGGCTGCAGCCGGCTCGGCGTGCGCGCCCCGGCCTCGATCACACCCATGACCGGCAGGCTGACCTCGCCGCCGTCCTCGGAATCCGAACCGACGCCGAGCACATCCACACTGCGTACGGCATAGCCGTCGATGGCGGCCTGATCGAATCCCGGCATCGGCCGTTCGGTGACGACCTCCTCGGCACACATCAGCCCCTGCGATTCGGCTATGGCCACCCGTACCGGTCGGGGCGCCACCGCGGCGGCCGCTACTTTGGCCTGCTGCTCCTCCACCGAACGCACAACACGCCTTTCTACCCGTCCGTCTGCCGAGCTCGGCGCGCAGCTATGCAGTTAGCTCACTTCTCTGCCAAGCCCAGTCGCTCGACCAACCACTGCCGCAGTTCTGGGCCGTAGTCGTCGCGTTCCAACGCAAAGTCAACCGCAGCCTTCAGGTAGCCGCCGGGATTTCCCAGGTCGTGTCGAGCACCGCGGTGCACCACCACGTGCACCGGATGGTCCTCTTCGATCAGCAGCGCGATGGCGTCGGTGAGCTGGATTTCACCGCCCGCACCACGGGGAACGCGGCGCAGCGCGTCGAAGATCGCGCGGTCCAGCACGTAGCGTCCGGCCGCGGCGAAGTGCGACGGCGCATCCTCGGGCTTGGGCTTCTCCACCATGCCCTTGACCCGCAGGACGTTCGGGTTGTCGGCGTCGGGAACGGGTTCGACGTCGAAGACGCCGTAGGCGCTGATCTTGTCGCCGGGCACCTCGATGGCGCACAGCACCGAGCCGCCGCGCTTGGCGCGGACCTTCGACATGGTCTCCAGGACACCGGTGGGCAGCACCAGGTCGTCGGGCAGCAGCACCGAGATGGCGTCCTCGTCGGCGGTCAGCACGGGTTCGATGCAGCTGACGGCGTGGCCGAGGCCCAGCGGCTCGGCCTGCACCACCGACTCGACCTTGATCAGTGCCGGTGCGCGCCGGACCTTTTCCAGCATCGTCTTCTTGCCGCGGGCTTCCAGGGTGCCCTCCAGCACCAGGTCCTGGACGAAGTGCGCGACCACCCCGTCCTTACCCTCGGATGTGACGATGACCAGGCGCTCGGCGCCTGCCTCGGCGGCCTCGGCCGCGACGAGTTCGATACCGGGCGTGTCGACGACCGGCAACAGTTCTTTGGGCACAGTCTTGGTCGCCGGCAGGAAGCGAGTACCCAGACCTGCCGCCGGAACGACTGCGGTATGAGGAATCGACACCGTAGGGGCTTTCGAAGGCGTGCTCATCGTTCACACATTAACGCCCAATTTGAAATGGTGGAGGCCGTGTCACCGAGGTCGAAGTCCCAGTTACGCGCCGCGCTTCTGCAAAACCGCCGCGGCGTGCCGAAGGACGTCCACGACGCCGAGGCCGAGGCGTTGTGCGGTTGGCTGAAGGGGCTGGTGACCGCGGGTCAGACGGTGTGCGCGTACGTGCCGGTGGGGCCAGAACCCGGCTCGATCGCCCTGCTCGACACCTTGCTGGACCTCGGCGCGCAGGTGTTGCTGCCGGTGGCCCGCAACGACGCCGATGGCGTGCCCCAACCGCTGCAGTGGGGCAAATATCGGCCCGGCTCGTTGGTCCGCGCCGAATTCGGGCTGCGCGAACCCCCGCCGCCGTGGCTTGCGCCCGACGCGGTCGGTGCGGCCGAGGTGATCCTGGTGCCCGCGCTGGCCGTCGATCGGGCCGGCGCGCGCCTGGGCCGCGGCGCGGGTTTCTACGACCGGACGTTGCGCCGCGCATCGCCGTCGGCCCGGCTGGTCGCGGTGGTCCGCGACGACGAGCTGCTCGACGCGCTTCCCGCCGAACCGCACGACGTCACCATGACCCATGCGCTCACCCCCCGGCGCGGGGTGGTGCCGCTGCGCCGATGAGCATTCGGCGCTGCCACTGAGTGGCAGCATCGTGTTCAGGATCACGGCGTCCGCGCCTTAGCGTCACCCGCAGGCCCAATCGGCCCGCCTCGGGTGACGCACCGGACTTGCCTTGCCGCCCAGGCTGTTACGGCGATCCGACAGGAGCACACGATGGCGCAACCGTCGCACCGGACCCAGACGTACTGGGAGCGCCAGGGCATCGTCCCGCATCTGCGCTGGGGTTTCGTCGCGGTGACCCTGTTCATGATCGGCGACGGCATCGAAGCCGGCTTCCTGTCGCCCTACCTGGACCAGCAGGGCCTGGGCAGCGCGCAGGTGTCGGCACTGTGGAGCGTGTACGGCTTCGTCGTCGCAGTGGCCGCGTGGCTGTCCGGCACGTTGAGCGAGGTCTTCGGTCCGCGACGGGTGATGCTGACCGGATTCGCGATCTGGGTGGTGTTCGAATTCGCGTTCCTCTACGCGCTGATGCAACAGAACTACGTGATGATGCTCGTCAGCTTCGGTGTCCGCGGGCTCGGATATCCGTTGTTCGCCTACGGGTTCCTGGTCTGGATCGCGATGGACACCCCCGAGCACGCCATGGGCAAGGCCGTCGGCTGGTACTGGTTCTTCTCGATCCTGGGCCTCGGCGTTGTCAGCTCGTACTACGCGGGTGCGGTCATCCCGGTGATCGGGGAACTGGCGACGCTGGCCTCCTCGCTGGTGTTCGTCGGCGCCGGGGGCCTGATCCTGCTGAGCATGGTCAAGGCGCGCAAGCACTCCGCACCCGACCTGCGAACCAGCCTGCGGTCGATGTTGGGGGCGTTCACCGTCGTCGTGGAACGCCCCAAGGTCGGCATCGGCGGCGTCGTGCGGGTGATCAACACCCTGGGCTACTACGCGTTCGTGGTGTTCCTGACCACCTACATGGTCCGCGAGGTCGGGCTTTCCACCAGCCAGTGGCAGACGGTGTGGGGCACCATGCTGCTGACCAACATCCTGGGCAACGTGCTGTTCGGGTATCTCGGCGACGCCATCGGCCGGCTGAGGACGGTGGCGTGGTTCGGCGGACTCGGTTGTGCCATCAGCGTTCTGGGCCTGTTCTACATACCGGATCGGCTCGGCCCCAATTTCTGGGCGATCTTGGTGGTGGCGGCGATCTACGGGCTGTGCCTGGCCGGGTACGTGCCCTTGTCGGCGGTGATGCCTGCCCTCGCGCCGCACCGGGTGGGCAGCGCGATCGCGATCCTCAACCTGGCGGCGGGCCTGAGTCAGTTCCTCGGACCGCTCGTAGCCGGCTTCGTGTCGACGATCGGTGTCGCGGGCACGATCTGGATGATCTGCGCCATTCATCTCGTCGGGATCGCCCTCACATATTGTCTGCGCGACTCCGCGGCGAACGGCGCTGACCGGTCCTCGGCCGAGACCGCGTCACCCGCGGTCGCCGCAACCGATCTGGCTTGAGCTTTCAAACCCGATCTCGGCGGAAATAAGTCCTGTTATAGCGGTCGATTCCGGGTATATCCGTGCTGCCAGGCATAGCGTCAGCAACACGGGGCCGGGGAGAACAGGCGGAGCCGAAATGGGTGCAGCACCGACTTTGAAACGGGCGCTGAGCCAGCGCCAACTGCGGATGATCGCGATCGGCGGCGTCATCGGAGCCGGGCTGTTCGTCGGCTCCGGCGTGGTGATCGGCGACACCGGACCGGGCACGTTCATCACCTACGCGCTTGCCGGTGTGCTGATCATCATGGTGATGCGGATGCTGGCCGAGATGGCGGTGGCCAATCCGTCCACCGGATCGTTCGCCGACTACGCCCGCAATGCGCTGGGCAACTGGGCGGGCTTCTCGGTCGGCTGGCTGTACTGGTACTTCTGGGTGATCGTGGTCGGGTTCGAGGCGATCGCGGGCGCCAAGATCATCCAGTTCTGGGTCGACCTGCCGCTGTGGTTGACCGCGCTGGTGCTGTTGATCGCGATGACGGGCACCAACCTGTTCTCGGTGTCGTCGTTCGGAGAGTTCGAGTACTGGTTCGCCGGTGTGAAGGTCGCCGCGATCATGGCGTTCATCGGGCTCGGCACGTTCTACGTCCTGGGCGTGTGGCCGCAGAAGGATCTGGATTTCTCGAATCTCACCGCGCACGGCGGGTTCTTCCCATTGGGCCCGATGGCGATCACGGTCGGTGTGGTCACGGTGATCTTCTCGATGGTGGGCGCGGAGATCGCGACCATCGCGGCCGCGGAGTCGTCGGATCCCGAACGGGCCGTGGCCAAGGCCGCGAACTCGGTGATCCTGCGCATCGCGCTGTTCTTCGTCGGCTCGGCGTTCCTGCTCGTGACGATCCTGCCGTGGAACAGCGAGCAGACCGCGGCGTCGCCGTTCGTCGCGGCGTTCACCGAGATGGGGATCCCCTACGCCGATCACATCATGAATGCCGTTGTGCTGACCGCGGTGCTGAGCTGTCTGAACTCGGGCATGTACACCGCCTCGCGCATGCTGTTCGTGCTCGCCGCGCGCCGTGAGGCGCCGCCGCAGTTGGTGTCGGTCACCCGCCGCGGCGTGCCCGCGGCGGCGATCCTGACGTCGTCGGTGATCGGCTTCCTGTGTGTGATCGCCGCGGCGTTCTCCCCCGACACCATCTTCCAGTTCCTGCTGAACTCCAGCGGCGCGATCATCCTGTTCGTCTACCTGCTGATCGCGATCTCCCAGATCGTGCTGCGCCGCCGCACCGCCGACGAGGACCTCAAGGTCAAGATGTGGCTGTTCCCGGTGCTTTCGGTGCTCACCGCGGCGGCCATCGTCGCGATCCTGGTGCAGATGTACCTGCAGGAGGATGTGCGGTCGCAGCTGATCCTGAGCATCGCGTCGTGGGCCGTGGTGATCCTGCTGTTCCTGGCCAACCGGATGTTCCTGCGCCGCAGGCCCGAAACGCCCGACGTCGCGCCGACGACGACGCATCCGCACCGCGTGCTGGTGCTGGCCAACCAGACCGTGGAATCGGCCGAACTGCTCGACGAACTCCGCCGGATCGGCGCCGACCGCGACACCACCTTCTACGTCGTCGTACCGGCCAGCCCGATCGACACCGGTGTCGCCACCACACACGGCCCGCTGGACATCTCGGAGGCCACCCAGCGGGCCGCGCAGGAACGCCTCGACAGCACCCTGGACACGTTGCGTTCGGAGGACTTCGAGGCCACCGGCACGCTGGGTGAGTACCGGCCGCTGCGCGCGCTGGCCAAGGCCGTCGAGACATTCCGCCCGGACCAGATCGTGATCTCGACGCTGCCGCCGGAAGAGTCGGTGTGGCAACGGTTCGACGTCGTCGACCGGGCCAGGGCCGAGCATCATCTGCCGGTGACCCACGTGGTATCCCGGGTCCGCGCACCGGAACCCGCGCCGTGACCATCCTGGCCGCGTTCAGCGCCAGCGGGCACGCCCGGGCGCCGCTGTATTTGGCCGCCCAGATCGCGCGGACGACGGGCGACAACGTGGTCGCCGCGGCGGTGATCGAACGGCCGTGGCCGCCCCGCGGTGACCCCGTCGAGAAGGAGTACCTCGACTATGTCGGCCGCCAGGCCGCGCACGCGCTGGACTCGGCCGCGGCGGCGCTGCCCGGCGCCGTCGAGCTCTCCACGCTGGTCCACGAATCCCCTTCGGTGCCCGTGGGTTTGATGGAGCTCGCGGCCTCGCACCGGGCCCAGATCGTGGTGGTCGGCTCGTCGTCGTCGGGGCTGCTGGGCCGGGTGGCCCTCGGCAGCGTCACCGAGCGGCTCGTGCACACCGCGCAGGTTCCGGTCGCGATCGCCCCGCGCGGTTACGCGCAGGGCACCGGCAAGATCCGCAGGCTCACCGCGTCGTACGGCGGTGAGGCGGACGTCAACGGGCTCATCCCCGCCGCGGCGCAGTTGGCCAAGGACTGGTCGACGTTGTTGCGCATCGTGTCGTTCACGGTGCGCAACGTCGCGGCGTTCTCGGGCCGGATCGAATCGGCCGCCGAGGATCTCGTGGTGCAGCAGTGGTCACGGCGCACCCACGACGACATCGTGCGGCTGCTCGACGGTGCGCGTGCCAGTGTGCATGCCGATGTGCGCGGCGACGTCGCCTTGCGGGACGTCGACGTGGTGGTGGGCACAGGCGCGGACTGGAACTCCGCGGTGCAGAGCGTGCCGTGGGAGGCCGGGGACATGCTGCTGCTCGGGTCGGGGGCGGCGGCCCAGTCGGCGCAGGTGTTCCTGGGTTCGGCGGCGGCCCGGATCCTGCGGAACTGCCCGGTGCCGGTCATGGTCGTGCCGCGCTACTCGGGCTGAGCGTCACCGGTGCTGCCGTCCGTCCCGGTCGCGCTCACGCGTTCCAGAAACTGCTCCGGTTACCACCGCGCGTCGGCTTGAGCTCGACGGACTGAGGCGCTTCCATTGGAAGCAAATGTAGCCTACATGTACATGCGCTACAATTGATACATGACCGGTAGATCATCGATCGGGTACGAGATTGCCGAGCGCGGCGGTCACGTCGAGATCCGAGGCGTAAGCCGAGGTCAGGTTGTAGAGGCTCTAGATCTGCTGGCGCGGCTTCACGCTGTGCAAGCTGAGCACGCAGACGCCATCCGCGACGATCTGCTTCACACGCTCATGCTGTCTCGTGTGCCCGTCACCCCCCCGGCGACGTTGGCTCAGACCCAACGGCTGGCGACCCACCGTGACGCCCTGTTGGCAACCCCCGTCCTGACCTACGAGACACTGAAAGAACTTCGAGGAGATGTCCGCGAATCCAGCACCCGGACCTGGGTGTCACGCCGTCGCGAAGCCGGCGACTTGTTCACTGTCTCCCACAACGGCCGCACTCTCATCCCAGCCTTTCAGCTCGACGAGGCAGGTGAACCGCGCGCCGAGCTAGGACCCGTGATACACACCCTGCTGAGCGGCGGAATCCAAGGATGGGCGTTATGGACCTGGCTGACCTCGGCGACCAGCCTGCTCTCCGGCGAGGCGCCCGAGCGCCTGGTGCGCACCGCACCACAGCGGGTATTGCGCGCCGCCCAGCGCTTCGCGGCTGCACCGGCAGCCTAGATGACCTCAGCGTTTCCGCCCGTCGACCTGGACTGTCCCGACCCGCAGAACTGCCCAGTCGCCTCGGCACTGCCGCGCCTACGTACGACAACCATTGCAGCGCACAGCCCGTGGTTCCGCGCCTACAGCGCCACGTGGGGATACGACGAGTTCAACCCCGGCTACGGGGACGCCCGCTTCTCCCCCATCGATGACCCGCATACCGGCGAGCGCCTGCCCAGCATGTACCTGGCCGCGACGCCGGCCGCCGCACTGCTGGAAACGGTGTTCCACGATGTCCACCAGCGCAGCGCCCGCATCATCTACCAGCGCGACCTGCGCGGCATGCTGCTGGCGCATCTACGTACCCCGGTCGCTGCCCGACTCGGCGATCTTCGCGACCCGGAACTGCTGCGCCTCGGGCTCACTCGCGACCAGATCGTGACAACAACTGCCGAGCATTACCCGTGCACCCGCCGCCAGGCCACTACCGCACTGGCTGGCCACCGGGGCACCCGCACGCTGCACGGGCTGATCTGGAACTCCCGCCAATCCGAATTCGCCGGACAACAACCTGCCGAGGTCATGGTCGTCTACGGCGGCACTCGCTACCCGTCAACGCGTGGCGGATGGACCCTCTTCGGCCCAGGCGCCTCTTCACTCTACGATGGACCAGGCCGCCTATTGGTCGACGAGATCGCTGAGAGTCTCTCTGCCACAGTCGATCTCGAAGACTAGGCTGCCTTCGTTGTAGCCAGCAGGAAGATCGGCTAGCGGGCTGAGCGGGCCAGTGCGCCAACAGGTGTCGAGGTCAGTGTCGACATCGCAGGCGGGACGTCCGGTAACCCTCTCGAGTACTTCCGCGAGATCCGCATAGTTGATGTGGTCGACTGCGACGGCCAAGTCAAGACCGTCAGCGCGGCCCGGATTGTCGAACAGCCATCTGACGTAGTAGCCACAGTCCTCAAGTGACACATGCGGTGCCGCACCCGAACCGAGCGGCACCCTCCACGTCACGAAGCCTTCCTGGCGAAGCGGAAACCTGTCTGGACGGGCGAATAACCGGTCTACTGGGGGTCGCGCTGGAAGTCCGCACTCAGATCCTTGGCGACGCGCTGCAGGATCGGGACCACCTGCGTGGCGGCTTCGAGGGTGACCCGGCCGCCGGGGCCGGATATCGAAATCGCGGTCAGGGTGGGCGCATTGGGCACCGGAACCGAGAAGCAACGCACACCGACCTCCTGCTCGGCCTCGTCGATGGCGTAGCCGCGTTCGCGGCTGCGCTCCATCTCGGCGATCATGGCGTCGACATCGGTGATGGTGGTGTCGGTGTAGGCCGGCATCCCTGACCGCGTCAACAGGGCACGCACGTCGCCATCGGTCATCTGCATCAGCAGGGCCTTACCCACGCCGGTGCAGTGCAGGTGCACCCGCCGCCCCACTTCGGTGAACATCCGCATGGTGTGCGCGGATGGCACCTGGGCGACGTAGACCGCCATGTTGACGTCGAGCACCGCCATGTTGGCGGTCTCGCCGATCGTCTCGACCAGCTCGGCGAGGTGGGTCCGCGACGAGCGACCGAACTGCTGCGTCGCGCTCTCGCCGAGCCGGATCAGGCGCGGCCCCAAGGCATACCGCCGGCTGGGCAGCTGCCTGACGTATCCGTTGTTCAGCAGCGTCCGGATGAGCCGGTGGATGGTCGGGACCGGCAGACCGGAACGCTCGGCGAGTTCGCTGACCCCGATCGCGCTGCTGACCGAGGCCATGATCTCCAGAAGTTCGAAACCCCGTTCGATCGACTGCACTCCGCCGGTATTCGGCAGCTTCTCCATACACCACGCTCCCAGTTTCGCTCCCGGCCACTATTTCACACCACGAAATAGTGATTCCACCTTTGCTGGGAAGTGGTCTGGCTAGTCGAACAGCGCGAGCGCTGCCGGGGCGTCGTCGAGGTCCACGGCGAGCGGTTCGAACTCGGTGACTTTGTCGAGCTCGGTTCCCATGGCGATGTTGGTGACGCGCTCGAGGATGATCTCGACGACGACGGGCACCTTGTGTTCGCGCATGAGCTCCTGCGCCCGGCGCAGCCCCGGACCGATCTGGTCGGGTTCGGTGACCCGGATCGCCTTGCAGCCCAGTCCTTCCGCGACCCGGACGTGGTCGACGCCGTAACCCTTGGGCATGGAATCGGATCCGTCGTGCTCCTGGGCGTTGATGTTGTCGAAGGCCAGCGACACGTGGTAGTCCATGTCGAACTGCCGCTGGGCCTGGCGGATCAGGCCGAGGTAGGAGTTGTTCACCACCACATGGATGTACGGCAGGTTGAACTGCGCGCCGACCGCGAGCTCCTCGATGAGGAACTGGAAGTCGTAGTCGCCGGAGAGCCCCACCACCGTCGCCGACGGATCGGCCGCGACGACACCGAGGGCGGCGGGCAGTGTCCAGCCCAGCGGACCGGCCTGCCCGCAGTTGATCCAGCCGCGGCGGCGGAACACCTGCAGGAACTGACCGCCTGCGATCTGCGACAGACCGATCGTGCTGACGTAGCGGACATCGCGGTCGAACGCCGAGTTCATCTCCTGGTAGACGCGCTGCGGCTTGATCGGGATGTCGTCGAAGTGCGTCTTGCGGTGCATGGTGCGCTTGCGGTACAGGCACTCCTCGACCCACGCGCCGCGGTCGGGCAGCGACCCGCTCGCGTGCCGCTCCCTGGCCACGTCGAGCAGCTGCTCGAGGGCCGCGAGCGCGTCGGACACCACCGAGTAGTCGGGGGCGAACACCCGGCCGATCTGCGTGGGTTCGATGTCGATATGGACGAATTTGCGTCCGCGCCGGTAGGTTTCGAGCCCTCCGGTGTGCCGGTTGGCCCACCGGTTGCCGATGCCGAGCACGAAGTCCGAGGCCAGCATGGTCGCGTTGCCGTAGCGGTGCGCGGTCTGCAACCCGGCCATCCCGGCAGCCAGACGATGGTCGTCGGGGATGGTCCCCCAGCCCATGAGCGTGGGGATCACCGGCACGTCGAGCAGCTCGGCGAGTTCGACGAGCGCGTCCTCGGCGCCGGCGTTGACGATGCCGCCGCCCGCGACGATCACCGGGCGCTCGGCCTGCTCCAGCATGTCGAGCACCTTGACCGCCTGCGCCCGTGTCGCGCGCGGCTTGTACACCGGCAGTGGCGCATAGGTGTCGGGGTCGAAGTCGATCTCGGCCAGTTGCACGTCCAGCGGCAGGTCGATCAGCACCGGGCCGGGTCGGCCCGAGCGCATGAGGTGGAAGGCCTGCGAGAACGCACCGGGCACCTGGGCGGGTTCGAGCACGGTCATCGCCATCTTGGTCACCGGCTTGGCGATCGCGGCGATGTCGACGGCCTGGAAGTCCTCCTTGTGCAGGCGTGCGGTCGGCGCCTGCCCGGTGATGGCCAGGATCGGGATCGAATCCGCCATGGCCGAGTACAGGCCGGTGATCATGTCGGTGCCTGCCGGGCCGGACGTCCCGATGCAGACGCCGATGTTGCCTGCCTTGGCCCTGGTGTATCCCTCGGCCATGTGGCTTGCGCCCTCGACGTGGCGGGCCAGCACGTGCCGGATCCCGCCGTGGGCGCGCATTGCCGAGTAGAACGGGTTGATGGCCGCGCCGGGGAGCCCGAATGCCTGTGTGGCGCCTTCGAGTTCGAGGATCTTGACCGCCGCGTCGACGGCCCGCATGCGGGTCATGGCCGTTCCTTGGTGTTCGACGATCCGGGTTCGGTCGAGGCCCCGGAGAGTTTCGCGATGGTGCGGAACAGACCCGAGTGGTCCAGCGCGCCGTCGCCGTTGATGCGCGCCGACGCCATGAGCTGCGCGACGGTCGCCCCCACGGGTGTCACAACGCCCGCCTCGCGGGCGGCGTTGGTGAGGATGCCGAGATCCTTGTGGTGCAATTCGATTCGGAACCCGGGCTCGAACGAGCGGTCGAGCATTTTCTGCGCCTTCTGATCCAGCACGGCCGATCCGGCGAGCCCGCCGCCCAGCACCTTGACCGCGGCGGTGGTGTCCACGCCGTAGGCCTCCAGGAACACGATCGCCTCGGCGAGCAGCGCGATGTTGCCCGCCACGATCAACTGGTTGGCGGCCTTGACGGTCTGCCCGGCCCCGTTGGGGCCGACGTGCACGATGGTCTTGCCGACGGCCTCCAGCACCGGCATCGCGCGGCTGACGTCCTCGTCGGCGCCGCCGATCATGATGGACAGCGCGGCGTTCTTCGCGCCGATCTCACCGCCGGACACGGGCGCGTCGAGCAGGCGCAGGTCGTGGTCGGCCGCCTGCTTCGCCAGCTCCATGCTCACGTCGGGGCGGATGCTGGAGAAGTCGATGATCAGTGTTCCCGGCGCGGCGCTGGCGAAGACGCCACCCGCGCCGGTGAGCACCTCGGTGACATCCGGCGAGTCCGGCACCATCACCGCGACGATCTCGGCGCCGTCGACGGCGCCGGCGATCGAGTCGGCCGCGGTGCCACCGGCTTCGACGAGGTCGGCGGTGCGGTGCGGTGACCGGTTGTAGCCCTTGACCGTGTGCCCGGCCTTGACGAGGTTCACCGCCATCGGGCTTCCCATGATCCCCAGGCCGATGAATGCGATCGTGCTCATTTCCCCTCCTTCTGGGTGGTCGTTCGGCGGTCAGCGGTCGGCGCGGGCGGGCACCGAGCGGTGCTCGACGGGCAGCCATTCGAACGGATCTTCAAGGCTTGCTTTGTATTCCAGCCCCACGTAGCCACGGTAGCCGTAGCCCGCGAGCTGTTCGAGGTAGCCGGCCAGCGGCAGGGACCCGGTGCCCGGTTCACCGCGGCCGGGGGCGTCGGCGATCTGCACGTGCCCGATCAGGTCGGCGTAGCCTTCCAGCGCGGCCTCGACGTCGTCGCCGTTGACGCTGAGGTGGTAGACGTCGGCGAGCAGCCGCAGGTTGGTCGCGGCGCCGTCGGACTGCGCCGCGACGCAGTCGATGACGGCGACCGCGTCGGCGGCGAGCTTGAGCGGGTACAGCGGCGCACCGCTGACCGGTTCGATCAGCACCACGCCGTCGATGGCGCGGGTGGCCTGCGCGGCGTAGATCAGGTTCTCGATCGCGGCCTCGTCCTGTTCGTCGGTGGTGGCGTCGTCGCGCCGATTGCCGTAGAGGGCGTTGAAAGCTTTGGTGCCCAAGCGGTTGGCGATGTCGATGGCGATGTCGACGCTGGCGCGGAAGTCCGCGCTGCGGCCCGGGTGCGACAGGATGCCGCGCTCGCCTCCGGGCATGTCTCCTGCGGCGAAGTTCAACCCGGTCAGCTGTACGCCCGCATCGGAGATGGCCCGCACGAAGTCATCGACCTCCCGGTCGGACGGGGTGGCCTCGGCGAACGGCCACCAGAACTCGACCGCGTCGAAACCCGCGGCCCGCGCGGCCTCCGGCCGCTGCAGCAGCGGGGTGTCGGTGAACAGGATCGAGCAATTGACGGTGTACGGGCTTGCCGGCATCGCAGACGCTCCTCACGGTTCGTTTTCCGAATTATGGAAAACTAGTTTCGTTATGAGAAACAGTGAACAGGCTCACTGCCGGTCGTGTCAACACTTTTCGTGACGAAAACGCCCGTCGCGGTTGGGAATCTGCAGTACATCCGTACCGGTTGACATCGGTGGAGCCGCCCATGACCTGCCCCACATAGCGCGGCTAGCACTTGAAGCGGTAGAGTGCTAACTAGTTTGATCGACTCGGAGGTTTTCGCGTGCCTACCTATTCCTATGCGTGCACCGAATGTGACAATCGGTTCGACGCGGTTCAGGCTTTCAGCGATGACGCGCTGACCACCTGCCCGAAGTGCTCGGGTCGTCTGCGCAAGCTCTTCGGTTCCGTCGGGGTGGTCTTCAAGGGCAGCGGCTTCTACCGCACCGACAACCGCAGCGATTCCAAGAGCTCCTCCAACGGGTCGTCGAAGTCCTCCGAGAGCAGCAGCTCGTCGTCGTCGAGCTCATCCGACAGCTCGTCGTCGAGCTCGTCGAGCTCGTCGAGCCCGTCGAGCAGCGCCGCCCCGGCCGCCGCAGCCTCCAGCTAGACACATCAAGGCCGGCCTGGTTGTCCACAGGCCGGCTTTTTCGTGGTCATCGCCGCGGGCGATCACGCTTACCGTGACGCCATGGCGGAATCCCTCAACCCCTCGGCGTGGCACCGGCTGACGGCCGCCCTGCGCCCGGACTGGACGCGAACCGTGGCCGCCCGCCGCGCGGCCGCCGCCGGGCTGGTGCTGTTGGCGGCGGTGGCCGCGGTGCGTTCCGACCCGCGCGCCGACCATGTCGATGTCGCCGTCGCCGCCCGCGATCTCGCCCCTGGGACCGCGCTCACCGCTGAGGATGTCCGGCTGGAAAGCCGCAGCGCGTCAACGTTGCCCGACGGCGCGCAGAGCGATGTAGCCGCGATGATCGGTGCGACGCTGGCCGGTCCGATGCGTCGCGGTGAGGTGCTGACCGATGCGCGGGTGCTGGGGTCGCGCCTGGCCGAACTGGCCGTGGGTCCCGGTGCGCGGATCGTGCCATTGCCCGTTGGCGATGCGGCGTTGCTGGATGTGATCCGCGCAGGCGATGTCGTCGACGTTCTGACGACCTATGACGATGAGGCAAATGGTGCCAGGCCCCGGCTGATCGCCAGCGACGCCGTCGTCGTGCTGGTCTCGGAGAAACCCAAGGGGACCGGCCGTGACCGGGTCGCGTTGGTGGCGTTGCCCGCGCAGTCGGCCAACGAGGTTGCCGCAGCCAGCCTGGTGCAGGCCGTGACCCTGACGATTCACTGATCCTGCTTGGCGTTCTCCAGAGCGTCGAGCACCATGTCCGTCAGTTCGTCGACCGTCGAGGTGGCGCCCGGAGCGGGTGTCGACTCAACGGTCGGCTCGGTGACCGGCTCTGCCGATGCCACCGCGGACATTCCCCCAGCGAGCACGGCAAAACTCATACCCGCCAAGACCCCCGACACCGTACGAGCGATCCGTCGGTTCATGTCTCTCCGTTCGATCCAATTGCCGCACAGGCGGTCCGAATTCTCGGCGAAGACGCTAACAGTCGAAGGCCAAGGGCGCATGCTGGACTCGGCTAGGGTTTGCCTATCCGACATTGGAACCGTTACTGCAGGAAGGGTCCCCGCATGTTAAAGGGCTTCAAGGAGTTTCTGTCCCGAGGCAACGTCATCGATCTCGCAGTTGCTGTGGTCATCGGCGCCGCCTTCACCGGCCTTGTCACCGCGTTCACCGAGAAGGTCATCCAGCCGCTCATCGACCGTGTCGGCGCGGGCGGCGACCGGGAGTACGGCATCCTCAAGATTCCGCTCGGTGGCGACCCGGAGCAGTTCGTCGACTTGAATGCCGTCTTGTCGGCGGCGATCAACTTCCTCATCGTCGCGGCGGTGCTGTACTTCGTGATCATGCTGCCCTACAAGAAGCTGCGGCAGCGCGGCGAGGTCGAGCAGGCCCAGGACACCGAGTTGAGCATCCTGACCGAGATCCGAAATCTGCTGGCGGAGAACAGCAATGGGTCCTCCGGCAAGCATGTCAGCGGTCCGGGAACCGGCCCGAGCCCCGACACCGCCACCTACACCAGCGCCGACCGCACCTGACCCGAGAGCCCAAGAGAAACAAAGCAGCCCCCGGAAGAATCCGGGGGCTGCTCTGTTGCCTGGGAGATGTCAGTTCATGTTCCAGGGCTCGCCGTAGGTGGTGACCGAGTCACCGGTCGAGGCGATCAGCCGGGCGAACGGACGCAGCAGCACACCACCGGCCGCACCGGTCACGGTGCCGTGCGCGTTGGACACCGCCACACCGCCGGCAGCACCGGAGACGTCGACCGAGAAGGTCGCGACTTCCTGGATGCCCGGGCCGTTGCCCAGGTCGGCCGAGATCGACACGCCGGGGAACAGGTTCGGGGTGATGACCGACTCGAGGCCGAACGGCGGCTGGGTGATGTTGCCGTCGTCGATCAGGATGTTCGGGGTGGTGTAGCTGAAGTTGATGCCCACGCCCAGCGACCACGGGAAGCCGATCTGGTAGCCCAGTTCGAGCGTGCCCTCGAACTCGTCGGCACCCGGGCCGGCCACGATGTACTTGGCGCGACCGGAGTGGAACCACTCACGGGTCAGACGGTTGCGGTCCAGCGGGAACACACCGTTGAGGAAGGTGTCCCACTGCTGCACCGTCAGGGTGCGGTCTTGGCCGTCGACGAGGCTCAGCTCGTTGTCCAGACCCGCGTGAGAGGTGCCCGCGCTCACGAACAACCCCGCGACGGCCGCAGCCAACGCGGAAATCATCGCGATCAGCACCCGACTGATTGCCTTCATGTTCTCCCTAGCTATGTCGCCCGGGGGCCTATTGGCCCGCCGATGTTGTGGTTAGGTGCCCGGCCCACAAAGACCGTCCACCCCGCAAGACCTTCATGTGGTGCGAATTAAAAACTCCACATTCGGTTCTTACCTTCTGCTCATCGTTGACAGGAGGAACATAACGGGGAGGCCTCGGACCGGCAACGCAAGCCCACCTGGGCGGGTCCATCTGGGGGCGACAATGCGAACTTTGCTACCCGGGGGCGCTCACATGAGCGGAGGGGCTGCCGCGGGCACGCCCGGATGGGGCGGCAATGACTCGACACTTGTCGAGATCGCGGCGTCGGAGGCGCGCCCGACACCGATCGGCGCCGGTTTATTGCAGGTATTCCTCAAAGGTGTCGCAGGTCACTCGTGGTGCGGTGGCACGTTTCGGCGCAGCCAGCGATCATGCTCGACCTCGTCTTCTGGCGAAGCCGTGTCGCGTTCGTCGGGGGCGATTTCGGGCAGCGCATCACCGAAGATCTTGTTAACTGTGTGGCGATCGGGCTTGTCCGGCTTCGGCATTGCAATTCCTCTTTGTGATGAAGATCACACTCCAGCCTAGCGTCTGCGGCGATGAAGGTTAACCTGCTGGTAACCAAGCCGACAGGGCCACGACACAGACGCGGCGCACTTCGCCAGACATACGAAAACGGCGGCCGATGGCCGCCGAATTCGTACTGGTTAGATCTCCAAGCTTGATAGCTGTCCGATGATCTGTACGGCCAGTGGACCCAATGTGGCCATGCCGTCGCGCACCGCGGCGCGGGATCCGGCGATGTTCACCACGAGGGTGCTGCCCGAGATTCCGGCCAGGCCGCGCGACACCCCGGCATCGACGATGCCCGCCGCGAGGCCCGAGGCGCGCAGCGCTTCCGAGATGCCGAGGAGCTCGCGGTCCAGCAACTCCCGGGTGGCCTCGGGGGTGACGTCGCGAGGCGTCACCCCGGTGCCGCCCACCGACACCACCAGATCCACCCCGCCGATCACCGCGGTGTTCAACGCGTTGCGGATCTCGACCTCGTCCGATGCCACGACCACAACTCCGTCGACCACGAAGCCGGCCTCACCCAGCAGTTCGGTGACCAACGGCCCGCTGTGGTCCTCTTCACCGTGTGCCGTGCGATCGTCGACGACGATCACGAGTGCCCGGCCGACCAACTCCCCTGGCTGTTCCATGTCTGCAACCGTATATCCGGGCGGCGACAGCGGTGCGGCCACTGTCAGGGTGACCTGTCGGCGAGCCGGTGTCAGTGTCTTCACTGGTCTGCCTTCCCGAGCGTGACGTCCACGGTCTGCGGCTTGCCCGACGAATCGAGGTAGGTCAGCGTGACCTTCTCACCGGGGGCCTTGGACCGCACCGCGGCCACGAGGGCGTCGGCGCTGCCGATCACGCGGTCGTCGACCTTGGTGACCACCACGCCGCTGGGCAGGCCGGCCGCCGCGGCGGCACCGCCGTCGTTGACCTCGACGATCTTGGCGCCGTCGCTGGCCTTGTCGTTGGCCACCTGCACGCCGAGCGATGCATGCGAGGCGACCCCGTTCTGGATGAGTTCGTCGGCGATGCGCTTGGCCTGGTCGACCGGGATGGCGAAGCCGAGGCCGATCGATCCGCTCTGGGCGTTGGGCGAGTCGCCGCCCATGGTGGCGATCGCCGAGTTGATGCCGACCAGTTCGCCGTTCATGTTGACCAGCGCGCCGCCGGAGTTGCCCGGGTTGATCGCGGCGTCGGTCTGGATGGCGTCGAGCACGGTGTTCTGGTTGCGGGTGTCACCGCCGGCGGCGACGGGCCGGTTCAGCGCGCTGATGATGCCGGTGGTGACCGTGCCCTCCAGGCCGAGCGGGGAGCCGATCGCCACGACGTCCTGGCCGACGCGCAGGTTGGCCGACGAGCCCAGCGTGATCGGGGTCAGCCCGGACACGTCCTGGGCCCGCACGACGGCGATGTCGCTGCTGGGGTCGGTGCCGACGACCGTGAACGGCCGGGTGGTGCCGTCGGAGAAGGTCACCTTGGTCTGTGCGGACGGGCCAGGACCGTCGCCCTTGGCCGCGGCGACGACGTGGTTGTTGGTCAGGATCAGCCCGTCGGCGGTGAGGATGATGCCCGAGCCCTCTTCCGAGGCTCGGCCGAGGTCGGTCTCAAGCTTGACCACGCTGGGCACGACCTTGGCCGCGACCTGCTCGACACTGCCCGCGGGCAGCGCGGCCGCGGGCACGGTCGGTGCGGCGCCGATGGCCGGGGCGCCCAACTGCGGGGTCTCGTTGTGCACCATGGTGGCCACGCCACCACCGATGCCTGCCGAAACCACCGCCACCGCAAGCGCACCCGCGGCCAGTCCGGCCCGTGAGCGTTTCTTCGCCGGGATGGCCACGGGCTGGGCCGCGGCGGGCGCGCGGTAGGGGTCATACGGCGGGCGGAACCCCGACTGGGTCTGCTGCCCCTGCGGTGCCTGGTGTACCTGCTGGGCATAACGCCAGTCGTATTGGGACGTCTGCTGATACGGGTCGGGGCGCCCACCCGGGTAGCCGGGCGTGGCGCCGGTGCGGGGGTCCGGCTGCTGTGAATACCTCGGGTGGTTGGTCATTTCGCTGCGGTGCTCTTCTCTTCTAAAGGGTCTTGCTGTTGTCGTGTGCGTGTGGCGGTTCTACTTCAACCAACGAAGCTGCTGCGTATCAGGTTGCCTAGCCGGGCTGAGAATCCACTTAGAGATCTTTCGGACCCGTCCATGAGTTGGCCCACGACACTGTTGCCTGCCTCACCTTTCACCGGTGGCGACAGTATGCCCGCCCCGGTCGTCGCCGAACCCTTCGCTCGCGCGTGTCGCACCCGGATCGGCGATCCGCTGCCCCGGCAGCAGCATGTGCACCGAGGCGCCCGGCGGGTTGCCCCCGGGAACGGTCTCGTCGATGCGAAGCGCGCCACCGTGTTTGAGCACCACCTGCTGCACGATCGCCAGGCCAAGCCCCGATCCGGGCATGGCCCGCGCGGCGTCGGAGCGATAGAACCGCTCGAACACCAGGCGGCGTTCCTCCGGCGGGATGCCGGGTCCGTGATCGGAGACGACGCACTCGGCGTGCATCTGATCCACCTGGTGCAGCCGGACGCCGACGCGTCCGTTCGGCGGGCTCCACTTGGCGGCGTTGTCGAGCAGGTTGAGCACCGCACGGCCCAGCCCCTGCGCGTCGCCGAACACCTGCCAGCCGATGACGTCGACGTCGAACTCGATGTCGTTGCGCCGCCGCCTGACCCGTTCCAGGCTTCGGTCGATGACGTCGGCCATGTCGACCGGCTCGGGCGTGATACCGCCTGCGTCGTCACGGGTGAGGTCGACCAGATCGCCCACCAGAGTGGACAATTCCTCGATCTGCGCGATCACATCGGCGCGCAGCCCGGCCATCTCGTCCTCGGGCAGCGGCGGTGCGCCGGGTTCCTGCGCGGCCATCAGCAGTTCGACGTTGGTGCGCAGCGAGGTCAGCGGCGTCCGCAGTTCGTGGCCGGCGTCGGAGACCAACCTGCCCTGGCGTTCCCGGGACTCGGCCAGGGCCCGCAGCATCATGTTGAACGCCTCGGTGAGGCGCGCGAGTTCGTCGCTGCCGACCACCGGGATGGGACGCAGGTCGTCGGTGCGGGCCACCCGTTCGGCGGCCTCGGTGAGTCTGCCGACCGGACGCAACCCCGCTCTGGCGACCGCCCCACCGGCGATGGCGGCCACCGCGACGCCGATGCCGCCGACAATCAGCAGCACCGTGCCGAGGCGCCTGAGCACCTGGACGGTCGGCGCGAGGCTCTTGGAGATCAGCAGGGAGCTGCCGTTGGCCAGATGCACCGCGAGCACCCGCTGATGGTTGGCCGTGCGCAGCGACATGAGCAGTTCGCCGGAGATGACGTCCTTCTCCGGTGCCCCCAGCGGCAGGGTCTGGCCCTGTTGGTTGGCGGTGTAGATGGACCGGCCCGGGATCACCAGCATCGCGTTGACGTCCGAGTACGCGGTGCCCTCGATGGCCTTGCCCGGGTCGGCGGCCAGCGACCCGCTCTCGATGAGCAGGCGGGCCCGGCTGTGCAGTTGGTTGTCGAGGTCGTCGTAGAGCGCGCGGGAGACGACGGCGTACACCGCGACGGCCATCAGCACCACCACCAGCGCCACCATCGACATCGCGAGCATCATCACGCGCCAGCGCAACGACAGCGAGCTGGTGGGAAGTGGGCCGGTGGGCCGCCAGGAGTTCGGAGGAAAGGCCATCTCGCTACGGAGGCGTTTCCCGCAGCACGTAGCCGACACCACGCACGGTGTGGATCAGCCGCGGCTCGCCTTCGGCCTCGGTCTTGCGGCGCAGGTATCCGATGTAGACCTCAAGGGCGTTGCCCGAGGTCGGGAAGTCGAATCCCCACACCTCTTCCAGGATGCGGCTGCGGGTCAGCACGCGCCGCGGGTTGGCGATGAGCATCTCCAGCAGCGAGAACTCGGTGCGGGTCAGACTGATCTGGCGGCCACCGCGGGTGACCTCGCGGGTCACCGGGTCCAGTGTCAGATCGGAGAAGGTCATCTTCTGCGAGTCGGCGCCGTCGTCGGAGAACGTGCGACGCAGCAGGGCCCGCATCCGGGCCAGCAGCTCCTCCAGGGCGAACGGCTTGGGCAGATAGTCGTCGGCGCCTGCGTCCAGGCCGGCGACCCGCTCGGACACCGAATCGCGCGCGGTGAGCACCAGGATCGGCAGGTCGTCACCGGTGCTGCGCAGTTGCCTGCACACCTCGAGGCCGTCGAGCCTCGGCATCATGACGTCGAGGATCAGGGCGTCGGGCCGGTCGTTGGCGATCGCGTCGAGAGCCTCGACCCCGTCCTGGGCGAGTTCGACCGAGTAACCATTGAAGGAAAGCGACCGGCGCAGGGATTCGCGCACAGCGCGATCGTCGTCAACGACAAGAATGCGCACAGCCACAGTTTCGACTCACTATCTGAGAGACGGCTGAGAGGCGCGCCGCAAATTCACCCAGCTTCTGGGGAAATTCGCCGCGCGCCTCGGGGACGTTCGGGTACACGAAAAAGCGCTATCACAGGTGATAGCGCTTTTTGTGGTTTACGCGTTCTAGCGCTTGTCGAGGTCGACCAGACCCAGACGCGCGGCCTTGAGCAGGCGGCGCGGCACCTTGCGCTGCTGACCGGCAACGCTCACGGTGACCAGACCGGGGGCCTCGGCCTTCCACTGCGCGCGCCGGCTACGGGTGTTCGCGCGCGACATTCTGCGCTTGGGCACAGCCATGACGTGCATCTCCTTGCTTAGGGTTGTTGCCGCGCGAACGTGTTGACTCGCCGACGGCGACGATTGCAGTACAGAGTAACCGTTGACCTGGGTCGGCTCCAAAACGCCCGACGGAACTGGTCCGATGCGCCATACCCTGGCGTGACGGGCGGCACAGCGGCTCGAGGTCGGGTCGGTGACGCGAGTCCTTGACTCGAGACCGCCGGTACCCGCTAACCTACCGGTTGGTTGAGCGTCGACGGGAGTGATGCGTGGCGGTTACGGGCCCGGTCCGGATCGGGAACTGCTCGGGGTTCTACGGGGACCGTCTCGGCGCGATGCGCGAGATGCTCACCGGCGGAGACCTCGACTACCTCACCGGTGACTACCTCGCCGAGCTCACCATGCTGATCCTCGCCCGCGACCGCGCCAAGAATCCCGACCGCGGCTACGCCAAGACCTTCCTGACCCAACTGGAGGAATGCCTGGGCCTCGCCCTCGACGCGGGGGTGCGCATCGTCGCCAACGCGGGCGGGCTGAACCCGGCCGGTCTGGCCGACGCCGTGCGGGCACTGGCCGACCGGCTCGGCGTGCACGCCGACGTCGCGCACGTCGAGGGCGACGACCTGCTGCCGCGGGCCGCCGAACTCGGCTTCTGCGATTCAGGTGACCCGCTGGCCGCCAACGCCTACCTCGGGGCCTGGGGCATCGTCGACTGCCTGAACAGCGGCGCCGACGTCGTGGTGACCGGCCGCGTCACCGACGCCTCGGTGACCGTCGGTCCCGCGGCCGCGCATTTCGGGTGGGCCCGCACCGATTACGACGCGCTCGCCGGTGCGGTGGCCGCCGGGCACGTCATCGAGTGCGGCGCGCAG
Source organism: Mycolicibacterium goodii (assembly GCF_001187505.1). The sequence continues at coordinate 2,813,034 of NZ_CP012150.1, read as the reverse complement.
GCCACCGGCGGCAATTACGCGTTCTTCACCGAGATCGAGGATCTGCTGCATCCCGGTTTCCCGATCGCCGAGATCGGCGCCGACGGATCCGCGGTGATCACCAAACATCCCGGCACGGCGGGCCGCGTCGACGTCGGCACCGTCACCGCGCAGTTGCTCTACGAGATCGGCGGTGCGCGTTATGCGAACCCCGACGTCACGCTGCGGGTCGATTCGCTGCGCCTCGACGCCGACGGGCCCGACCGCGTCCGCATCTCGGGCGTCACCGGTGAGGCGCCGCCGCCGGTGTACAAGGTGTCGCTCAACCGCATCGGCGGGTTCCGCAATGCGACGACGTTCATGTTGACCGGCCTGGACATCGAGGCCAAGGCGCACCTGGTGCGCACCCAGTTGGAGTCCACGCTGAAAACCAAACCCGCGGAACTGGAATGGACGCTGGCCCGCACCGATCATCCCGACGCCGACACCGAGGAGGCCGCCAGCGCGCTGCTGCACTGCGTGGTGCGCGACCCCGACCCGAACACCGTCGGCCGCCAATTCTCCTCGGCAGCAGTCGAACTGGCGCTCGCCAGCTATCCCGGCTTCACCGCCACCGCACCGCCCGGTGACGCGCAGGTGTTCGGCGTGTTCACCCCGGGCTACGTCGACGCCGCCGAGGTCGCCCACGTCGCGGTGCACGCCGACGGCACCCGGGTCGACATCCCGCCCGCCGAAACCACGCACGAACTGGCCCCGGTCCCCGAACCGGTTGTCCCGGCGCCCGATCCGGGCCCCACGGTGCGGGCGCCGCTGGGCCTGATCGCCGGGGCGCGCAGCGGCGACAAGGGCGGATCGGCCAATGTCGGGGTGTGGGTGCGCGGCGACCTCGGCGACAACGCCTACCGCTGGCTGGTGCACACGCTGACCGTCGACATGCTGCGCACGCTGTTGCCGGAGGCCGCCGAGTTCACCGTCACCCGGCACGTGCTGCCGAATCTGCGGGCGCTGAACTTCGTGATCGACGGCATCCTCGGGCAGGGCGTGGCCTATCAGGCCCGCTTCGATCCGCAGGCAAAAGGACTGGGTGAGTGGCTGCGCAGCCGTCACCTCGACATCCCGAAGGATCTGTTGCCATGACCATCTGGACCACCGCTGAACGCGAGGCGTTGCGAAAGACCGTGCGCGCGTTCACCGAACGCGAGATCCTGCCACACGCCGCGGAATGGGAACGCGCCGGGGAACTACCTCGCGAGCTGCACCGCAAGGCCGCCGATCTGGGTCTGCTCGGCGCGGGCTTCCCGGAATCGGCGGGTGGCAGCGGAGGTGACGGCGCCGACTCGGTGATCATCTGCGAGGAACTGCATTACGCGGGGTCCCCGGGCGGGGTGTTCGCGTCGCTGTTCACCTCCGGTATCGCGGTGCCCCACATGATCGCCTCGGGGGATCAACGGCTCATCGACACCTACGTGAAGCCGACGTTGCGCGGCGAGAAGATCGGCGCGTTGGCCATCACCGAACCGGGTGGCGGCTCCGACGTCGGGCATCTGACCACCCGCGCGGTGCTCGATGGTGACCACTACGTCCTCAACGGCGCCAAGACCTACATCACCTCGGGCGTGCGCGCCGATTACGTCGTCACCGCCGTTCGCACGGGTGGCCCCGGTGCGGCAGGCGTCTCGCTGATCGTCGTCGACAAGGGCACACCGGGATTCGAGGTGACCCGCAAGCTCGACAAGATGGGTTGGCGCTCAAGCGATACCGCCGAACTGTCCTACACCGATGTGCGGGTGCCCGCCGCCAACCTCGTCGGCGCCGAGAACTCGGGCTTCCTGCAGATCGCCGCGGCGTTCGTCTCCGAGCGGGTGGGTCTGGCGACCCAGGCCTACGCGAGCGCGCAACGGTGCCTCGACCTCACCGTCGAGTGGTGCCGCAACCGCGAGACGTTCGGCCGTCCGCTGATCTCGCGGCAGTCCGTGCAGAACACGCTCGCCGAGATGGCCCGGCGCATCGACATCGCCCGGGTGTACACGCGCCATGTCGTGGAGCGTCAGCTCGCCGGTGAGGCGGGTCTGATCGCCGAGGTGTGCTTCGCCAAGAACACCGCGGTCGAGGCCGGCGAATGGGTGGCCCACCAGGCCGTCCAATTGTTCGGCGGCATGGGCTATATGACCGAGTCCGAGGTGGAGCGCCAGTACCGCGACATGCGCATCCTCGGCATCGGCGGCGGCACCACCGAGATCCTCACCGGCCTGGCCGCCAAGACCCTGGGGTACCAGTCATGACCACCTTGAAATCCACGCTCGATGTCACCTCCCCCGGTTTCTCCGAGGCGGCGGCGGTGATGACGGCCAAGCTCGACGAGCTCGCCGCCGAGCACGCCAAGGCCCTCGCCGGGGGCGGACCCAAGTACGTCGACCGTCATCACGCCCGCGGCAAGCTCACCGCGCGCGAACGCATCGAACTGCTGGTCGACCCGGATTCGCCGTTTCTGGAGCTGAGCCCGCTCGCGGCGTGGGGCACCGATTTCGCGGTGGGCGCCAGCGTGGTCACCGGGATCGGCGCGGTCGAGGGTGTGGAATGCCTGATCGTCGCCAACGATCCGACCGTCAAGGGCGGCACCAGCAACCCGTGGACGCTCAAGAAGATCCTGCGCGCCAACCAGATCGCGCTGCAGAACCGGCTTCCGGTGGTCTCGCTGGTGGAATCCGGCGGCGCCGATCTGCCGACGCAGAAGGAGATCTTCATCCCGGGCGGGCAGATGTTCCGCGATCTCACCCGGTTGTCGGCCGCGAGTATCCCGACGATCGCGCTGGTGTTCGGCAACTCGACGGCGGGCGGGGCGTATGTGCCCGGCATGTCCGACCACGTGGTGATGATCAAGGAACGCTCCAAGGTGTTTCTGGCCGGACCACCGCTGGTCAAGATGGCCACCGGCGAGGAGTCCGACGACGAATCGCTCGGCGGCGCGGAGATGCATGCCCGCACATCCGGGCTCGCCGACTACTTCGCGCTCGACGAACCCGACGCCATCCGCATCGGGCGGCGCATCGTGGCCCGGCTCAACTGGCGCAAGCAGGGCCCGGTACCCGCCCCGGCCGTCGAACCGCGTTACGACGCCGAGGAACTCATCGGTATCGTGCCCGCCGACCTGCGCATCCCGTTCGATCCGCGCGATGTGATCGCCCGGGTCGTCGACGATTCGGATTTCGACGAGTTCAAGCCGCTCTACGGGTCGTCGCTGGTCACCGGGTGGGCCCGGTTGTGGGGTTATCCGATCGGCATCCTGGCCAACGCGCGCGGGGTGTTGTTCAGCGAGGAGTCGCAGAAGGCCACGCAGTTCATCCAACTCGCCAACCGTGCCGACACCCCACTGCTGTTCTTGCACAACACCACCGGCTACATGGTGGGCAAGCAGTACGAGGAGGGCGGCATGGTCAAGCACGGCTCGATGATGATCAACGCCGTGTCGAACTCGACGGTGCCGCACATCAGCCTGCTGATCGGGGCGTCCTACGGCGCGGGGCATTACGGCATGTGCGGACGGGCCTACGATCCGCGGTTCCTGTTCGCCTGGCCCAGCGCCAAGTCCGCGGTGATGGGCGGCACGCAGCTCGCGGGGGTGTTGTCGATCGTGGGCCGCGCGGCGGCCGAGGCGCGCGGTCAGCAGTTCGACGACGCCGCCGATGCTGCCATGCGCGCCGCCGTGGAGGCGCAGATCGAGGCCGAGTCGTTGCCGATGTTCCTGTCCGGGCGACTGTATGACGACGGCGTGATCGACCCCCGCGACACCCGCACCGTGTTGGGGATGTGCCTGTCCGCCATCGCCAACGGCCCGATCGAGGGGACGTCGAACTTCGGCGTCTTCCGGATGTGAGCGCTCCATGACGCACCGATACGCCGCCGAACGTGGGCTCGTGTCCCACTTTTCGGCGATTTTTCGAACACAAGCTCACGTTCGGCGACAGGGAGGATGCAGATGATCCAGCGAGTCCTGGTCGCCAACCGCGGGGAGATCGCCCGGCGGGTGTTCGCGACGTGCCGCCGCCTGGGTATCGGCACCGTCGCGGTGTACACCGACCCCGACGAGGGCTCACCGCATGTCGCCGAGGCCGACGCCCGGGTGCGCCTGCGGGGGCGCAACGGCTATCTCGACGCCGCGCAGATCGTGGCGGCGGCGCAGGCCTCGGGTGCCGACGCCGTCCATCCCGGCTACGGGTTCCTTTCGGAGAACCCGGATTTCGCGGCCGCGGTGGTCGACGCGGGGTTGACGTGGGTGGGTCCGCCGGTGGCCGCGGTGAGCGCGATGGGATCCAAGATCGAGGCGAAGAAGCTGATGGCCGCCGCGGGCGTGCCGGTGCTGGCCGAACTCGATCCCGACACCGTGACGGCCGAGCAGCTGCCGGTGCTGGTGAAGGCGTCGGCCGGCGGTGGCGGGCGCGGTATGCGCGTGGTGCGGGACCTGTCGGCGCTGCCCACCGAGGTGGCCGCGGCGCAGCGGGAGGCGCAATCGGCGTTCGGCGATCCGACGGTGTTCTGTGAGCGCTATCTGGCGGCGGGCCACCATGTCGAGGTGCAGGTGCTCGCCGACGCGCACGGCACGGTGTGGGCGGTCGGCGAGCGGGAGTGCTCCATTCAGCGTCGCCACCAGAAGATCATCGAGGAGGCGCCGTCGCCGCTCGTCGAACGCACACCGGGCATGCGCGCCGAGCTGTTCGACGCGGCCCGCCTGGCGGCGCAGGCCATCGGCTACACCGGTGCGGGCACGGTCGAGTTCATGGCCGACGAGAACGGGGACTTCTTCTTCCTGGAGATGAACACCCGCCTGCAGGTGGAGCATCCGGTCACCGAGGCCACCACGGGCCTCGACCTGGTCGAGCTGCAGATCCACGTCGCCGACGGCGGCCGGCTCGATCCCGAGCCTCCACCCGCCCGCGGCGCCGCGATCGAGGCCCGCCTCTACGCCGAGGATCCGGCCAAGGGTTGGCAGCCCCAGGCCGGCACGGTGCACCACTTCGCCGTCCCCGATCGGCGTGCGCCTTGACACCGGCATCGTCGACGGTTCGGTGGTGTCGATCTTCTACGACCCGATGCTCGCCAAGGTCATCGCGCAAGCCCCCACCCGGGAGCGCGCGGCGGTGATCCTGGCGGATGCGTTGGTGCGCACCCGCATCCACGGTGTGCGCACCAACCGGGACCTGCTGGTCAACGTGCTGCGGCACAAGGCGTTCCTCGCCGGCGCCACCGACACCGCGTTCTTCGACACCCACGGCCTGGAGGCGCTGGCCGCACCGTTGGCCACGCCTGCCGTGGCGCGCATGTCGGCGGTTGCCGCCGCGTTGGCCGATGCTGCCCACAACCGCGGTGGCACAGCAGCTTTCGGCCCGGCGCCCAGCGGCTGGCGTAACCTGGCGTCGGGATACCAGTACCGCCGCTACCGTGACGCCGCGGGCGAGGAGGTCGAGGTGCGTTACCGTTTCGCGCGCGGCGGGCTGGAGTTGCCCGACGACGGAAACCTCACGCTGGTCTTGGCGGCGCCGCAGCGGGTGGTGCTGTCGGTCGGCGGCGACGGATGCGCCGTGGAGCGCACCTTCGACGTGGCCCGCTACGGCGACGACGTCTTCGTCGACTCACCGTCGGGCCCGGTGCAGTTCACCGCGCAGCCACGCTTCCCCGATCCCGGCGACGCCGTCGCGCACGGTTCGCTGTTGGCGCCCATGCCCGGCACGGTCGTGCGGGTCGGCGCCACGGTCGGCGCCACGGTGACCGCGGGTCAACCGCTGGTGTGGCTGGAGGCCATGAAGATGGAGCACACCGTGGCCGCCCCCGGCGACGGCGTACTCACCGAACTCAATGTGCAGGCCGGGCAGCAGGTCGATGTCGGCGCGGTCCTCGCACGTGTGGAACACCCTGAAGGAGAACAGTCATGAGCGGCTTCATCGAAACCGAGGAACAGCAGGCGCTGCGGCGGGCGGTGGCGGCCATGGCCGCCAACTACGGGCAGGACTACTACCTGGAGAAGGCCCGCGCCGGCCAGCACACCACCGAATTGTGGAACGAGGCAGGCAAACTCGGTTTCATCGGGGTGAACCTGCCGGAGCAGTACGGCGGCGGTGGTGCAGGCATGTACGAGCTCAGCCTGGTCATGGAGGAGATGGCCGCCACCGGGTGTGCGCTGCTGATGATGGTGGTCTCCCCCGCGATCAACGGCACCATCATCTCCAAATTCGGCACCGAGGAGCAGAAGAAGCGCTGGATCCCGGGCATCGCCGACGGGTCGATCACCATGGCCTTCGCGATCACCGAACCCGACGCGGGCTCCAACAGCCACCGCATCACCACCACGGCCCGCCGCGACGGCAGCGACTGGATCATCAAGGGCCAGAAGACGTTCATCTCCGGTATCGACCAGGCGCAGGCCGTGCTGGTCGTCGGGCGCACCGAAGACCACAAGACCGGCAACCTCAAGCCCGCGTTGTTCGTGATCCCCACCGATACGCCGGGGTTGAGCTGGACGAAGATCGAGATGGAGTTGATCAGCCCGGAGAGCCAGTTCCAGGTGTTCCTCGACGATGTGCGGCTGCCTGCCGACGCGCTGGTGGGTTCCGAGGACGCCGCCATCGCGCAGCTGTTCGCCGGGTTGAACCCCGAGCGGATCATGGGGGCGGCCAGTGCCGTGGGCATGGGCCGCTTCGCGATCGGCAAGGCCGTCGAGTACGTCAAGACCCGCCAGGTCTGGAAGGTTCCGATCGGCTCGCATCAGGGTCTGTCACATCCGTTGGCGCAGAACCACATCGAGATCGAACTCGCCAAGCTGATGATGCAGAAGGCCGCGACGCTGTACGACTCGGGTGATGATGCCGGGGCCGCCGAGGCCGCCAACATGGCCAAGTACGCCGCCGGTGAGGCGTCGGTGCGGGCGGTCGATCAGGCCGTGCAGTCACTCGGCGGCAACGGTTTGACCAAGGAGTACGGCATCGCCGCGGCGGTCACCGCTTCGAGGTTGGCCCGCATCGCACCGGTGAGTCGCGAGATGATCCTCAATTTCGTCGCGCAGACCTCACTCGGGCTGCCCCGCTCCTACTGATGGGGCCCGCTGCGATGGCTGATCTGGTTCGTTTCGAGGTCGACGGTCCGGTCGCGCGGTTGACGCTGGATTCACCGCACAACCGCAACGCACTGTCGACGGCCCTGGTCGAGCAGCTGCACGCGGGGTTCGACCGTGCCGCCGCGCACCCCGGCGCCCGGGTCGTCGTGTTGGGCCACACCGGCGGAACGTTCTGTGCCGGTGCGGATCTCAGCGAGGCGGCGGGCCGTGAGCCGAGTGACCTCGCGGTCGACCGGGCCCGTGAGATGACGAGATTGCTGCGCGCGATCCTGGAGTTGCCGCTGCCGGTGATCGGGATGGTCGACGGGCATGTGCGGGCCGGCGGGCTGGGCCTGGTGGGGGCGTGTGATGTGGTGGTGGCCGGGCCGGGCAGCACGTTCGCGTTGACCGAGGCGCGTATCGGGGTTGCGCCGTCGATCATTTCGCTGACCCTGCTGGCCAAGATGACGCCCCGCTCGGCGGGCCGCTACTTCGTCACCGGGGAACGTTTCGGGCCGCAGGAGGCCGTCGCGATCGGTCTGGTCACCGTTGCCGCCGAGGACGCGCAGGCCGCGGTGGCGGCGCTGGCGGCCGAGATCGCCAAGGGCTCCCCGCAGGGATTGGCGACGTCGAAGGCGCTGACCACCGCATCGATCCTGCGCGATTTCGACGAGCACGCCGAGGAACTCACCGAGCAGTCGGCGCGCCTGTTCGTCTCCGACGAGGCGCGTGAGGGCATGCTCGCGTTCCTGCAGAAGCGTCCGCCGAACTGGGTGGGTTGAGCCCCGGCGTCTGCCGCGCCAACGCATCGAGCACGAAAGTGTCCGCGGCCAGGTTCCCGTCTGCGCAGGTCAGACGCAATGTTGATGTTTCCGTGAGGTAGCAGTCGCGCGCCCGTGTCTGTCGGTTCGCCACCAGCAGATCTACCGTTTTTCTGCGGACGTCATCTGCCGTGTGGTTGCACTCCGGAAGGTCAGAACCATGGCCGAAGATCAGAACAAAGCAGTGTCGCGTCGTATCTGGGAGGTGTTTGCCTCCGGTGATCTCGCTGAGCTCGACGAGTTGGTCGCACCGGACGCCGCCTACCACGACACGCAGGATCCGTTCGGTGATCAGCGTGGCCCCCAGCACATGACGAGTTTGATCAACATGTATCGGACGTCGTTCTCCGACATGCGTTTCGATATCAAGTTGCAAGTGGCCGAGGGTGACCACGTCTGCTCGCTGATCGAGGCGCAGGGCGACAACACCGGTGAGATCATGGGCCGCCCCGCGACCGGCAGGCATGCCCGCGTCATGATCACCATCACCGATCGTCACGCCGACGGCAAGATCGCCGAAAGCTGGGCGACCTGGGACACCTTGGGCATGCTGCAGCAGCTCGGGTTGGTCCCGTCGTCAGCCGGTGCCCAGCAACCGGCCTGACAGGTCAGGGCGTCGGGGGCAGTCCGCAGCGGTTCCGGAAGTCGACCGAGGGCTGCCGGATGCGCTGAAGGTCGTCGCGCACAGCCGGATTCGCATCCAGGTACCCACGGACCTTGTCCGCGATCTGGTCTTTGGGCTGCCCCTTGAGGCTGGTGAAGAAGTCGTTCACGTCGGGATGCTCGGTGAGATAGTTCGACGTGTCGAAGGTGACACCTGACATCACCCGTGCCATCTCTGCCGCGGTGCACGGCGGTGGGACGGGTGCGGGTGGTGGCTGGGCGGCCGCCGATCCCGCGAATCCGAACAGCACCAAGCCGGAGAAGGCCCCGGCTCCCAGTGCGGTGCGGGCGATGCGCGGGATCCGACGGACCGCAAAATCGGATGAAAACATGGTGGCTCCTTTGTCGAATGGTGCTGCGAAGGTGCGTTGATCAACGAGGTCTGATGCCGCCGCCTCCTCCGCCGGGGCGGCCTGGACGGCCGGGATCCCAGCCCGGACCCGGACCTCCTGGGTCCCAGCCGATGTCGAGATCTACGTCGGTGCCGCAATACCAGTCGTAGTCGCACGGGTACGGCACCACCGGCGTCGCCACCCGGGGCACTCCGTCGGCGCCACGCACCTCGCCTTGGGCGCAGACGGTGGCATAGCCCGACGATGTGCAGTCCGCACGCGCCGGCGGTGGATCGATGACGGCGCCGAACGGCGCCAACGCCAGAACGAGTCCTGCTGTGAGGTAGCGCTGTGGTGATTGCACGGCCCCACCACCTCCTCAGATTGGTGAGGTCCCATGACCCCTATGCGCCGGAGTGTAAGCAGGTCGACCTGCGCATTTCGTCATTATTGACGTAATCGACGATTTCGCTTGACGGCAACGCCGCGTCGATTTGCCGTGCCGACGCGCGAATGCAACGGAACGGTAGGAAAGGCTCGAGCCTCTCCATGACAGCCGTTTCTTTGCCACAATGACGCTGACCAGCGCCAAACTCGTCCGCCGACCCGCCGGACCCCGGTCGCGCGGCGGACCGGCTCGCGTCTCGTCCAACCGGGATCACCTGCGTATTGACGCGCAAAAAATTTTCTTCCGCAATTGTGAAGTTGCGTCGGAAAAGAATTGCTACAGTGTGCGCGGATTATTTCCCAATTCACACAAAGGCGGCGCGCTTATGACCAAGCCAACCCCTCTCCGTCTCCAGAAGGCCAAGGCCGCCGCCGGTAACCACCGCTGTTGTCGCGACCACCGCCGCGCTCACCGCAGGCGTCGGTTCGGCCGCCCCGGAGGCACTGTTGGCACACAAGCGGACCGTGGAAGCCGAGGTCGCGTTGGCCGCCGCGCCCGACCTCCCGGATATCCCGGGTCTGCCCGACCTGTCCGCCATCCCGAAACTCGGCGGCGCGTACGCCGTAGGGCCGGTGTTCTGGGCCGCGCAACTGCTGGGTATCACGCCACTCGACGTGGTCGAGGCCGCCGCCGGTCTGGTCGGCGGCAGCGAGGTGGCTGGGCTCGTCAACCAACTGCTCCAGGTACTCGAGGCCCTCTCCCCCGTCGAGATCGGAGTCAAGGGCCCGTGGCCCAGTGACGTCTACAACGCGGTCAACAACCTCGACTACCTGGCGAGCGGCATCGGCGATCTCATCGGGGAACCGGTCAAAGCCATCCCGCTCGTCGGCCCCCTGGTGTGGGGAGCGGTCAAGGAGATCGTCGAGACGATCATCGGCGTCGCCCCGGTCCTCAACCAACGCCGGGCGGTCATCTTCTCCGAGAGCCTCGGCGGGCTGAGCACCTCGCTGGCCTATCGGGACATGATCAAGGCAGTGCAGACCGATGCCGCCGACTGGGGTGACGGCGTCACCGGCCAGTGGCTGATCTTCTTCAACAACCCGAGTCGTCCCGGCGGCGGATTGTTCGCTCTCGCAACGCCTATCACCAATCTCTTCGGCCTGAACCTGTCGACACCCCCCGCGGGCAGTTACACCAACGAGGCCGCGAACGACGGTGACGTCACCAAGGTCATCAACACCGCGATCATGGACATCTCGTGGGCCTACAACATCCTCTCGGATGCGCCCACCACGCTGAATCCGTTGGCGTGGGCCAACGCTGCCGTCGGCGCGGTGTTCCTGACCTACCTCACCCCCAGCGCGAACAACAACATCCTGAGTCACGTTGTGCCGGAACTGACGGTGAGCATCGCCGACGGGCTCAAGACGATGCTGGACATCACCGGCGGGCAGGGCCTGGACATGGTGCCCGGCTGGAACGAGATCGTCGACGTGGTGAAGGCGTTGGACCTGCTCGGCCTGCAACCCGAGAAGGTTCTCGAAGAGATTGCCAATCTCACCAAGTTCCCCGGCACGGCCCACTACATCACCTACGACTCGGGCAACCTGCCGCTGCTCGAACCGTTCCGGTTGGTGCCGCGGCTGCTCAATCTCATTCCGGGCGTTGACATCCCGACGCCGCTGACCGACAGCGTCGAAGAGGCGCTGCGGATGATGGTCAACATGGGCTACCAGGACGTCGACCCGGAGACGCTGCAACGCCGCTTCGACATGGCCGGCGAGCAGGCGTACCTGTACAAGAACCCGCTGACGCCCACCCAGATGGTCGCGGCCCAGAAGCTCATCTTCAACACGCTGATCGACGGGATCGTCAACAACGCTCTGACACCGTCGAAGTGGACCCCGACGATCCCCGGCCTCAACCTGGCCCCGATCTTCGAAAACGACATCACGCTGGCGGTGTCGGCGGTCCTGCGGCAGATGGTGGAGGGTTTCCGTGACGCGGTCAACCCGGTGTTCGGGGCGGTCGAGACGGGCCTCAAGCCGATCACCGACGCGCTCGACGCCATCGACTCCCAGGTCACCGATGCCCTCGACGGGGTGTTCCACGTCGACGAGCCCACGCCGAACGTCTCCACCGAAGAGGACGCGGCGAACCGGACGACGGCGGTCAACGACCTCGCCGCGTCCGAAGGGAACCAGCTGCGAACGCTTTTCGTCGCGAAGGAGGACATCACGCCGGTCCCCGAGGTCGATACCGAGGCCGACACCGAAGCGGAGGCCGACAAGCCGGTCGATGTGGTGACGGAAACGCCCACGACGGAATCGACCGCTCCGGCCACCGACGGCGGAACGACCGGCACGCCCGCCGAGAGCCAGAATCAGACCGAGACCAAGGACGCGGATCAGGCGAAGGACACCGCGGGTGAGACGGCGACCGACGCCGGCGACAAGCAGGATGCGCCGACCAAACCGCAGAAGCCGCGGGGCCTCAAGAAGATCACCGAGTCGTTCAAGGCGACGCCGGGCAAGCACGCCGCCGATGCGAACGACCCCGCGAAGAAGACGGTGCAGGAAACCGTCGAGAAGGTCACCGCGGGTGTCGACGACGCCGTGAAGAACCTGGAGAAGGCGGCGAAGGACGCGAAAGCCAAAGCGACGGCCAACGCCTCGGCGTCGAAGACCTCCGACAAGAAGTCCGAAGGCGCCGACGCCGACACCGCCTCCGATGACCAGGCCGCGGCCTAGTCGTCGTTTCGAGCGGCACACACCTTGGGGTGTGAACTGAGCGGAGTACTGACAGTGACTCCCTTGGCGTCATCGTCAGCCCTACCATCGGGGTGGTGAACGACGCTCGAGACGACAAGCGACGCGCGCGTGCGGCACTTCGAGAGTTTCTGATGACGCGCCGTGCTCGAGTCCGCCCGGAAGCGGCGGGATTGTCGGTGAACGCATCGAGGCGGCGGGTGAGCGGGTTGCGCCGCGAGGAGGTCGCGCTGTTGGCTGGGATCAGCGCTGAGTACTACACCCGGCTGGAGCGCGGTCACGCCGTCGGAGCCTCCGCCGAGGTGATCAGCGCCGTTTCGCAGGCCCTGCAACTCGATACGGTGGAACGCGAGCACCTGCTGCACCTTCTCGATGCAATCAGCGGAACCCCCAGCCCGAGTCGCACGACCAGCGATCAACTGCGGTGGGCGAGCGCGCTCCGCCCGGAGATCCGAATACTGCTCGACGCCGTGACCGACCTCCCCGCCTACGTCATGAACCGACGTTTCGACATCGTGGCGCACAACCGACTCGGTCGGTTGCTCTACGCGCCGATGTACGAGGACGACTCGGGCGTGGTCAACGCCGGAGTGGTGAACACAGCCCGATTTGCCTTTCTCGGCGGACGACGCGCTCGCGAATTCTGGCCGAACTGGGAACAAGTGGTCGACCACCTTGTCGCCGTGCTGCGCTCCGAAGCGGGCCGCAACCCGCACCATCCCGGCTTGATCGAATTGATCGGTCAGCTCTCGACCGGCAGCCAGCAATTCCGGGAGCGCTGGGCCGCGCACGACGTCCGCGCCAACGGCAACGGCGTCAAGACGTTGCACCATCCCGCGGTCGGGACCATGACCATGCCATACGAGAATCTCAGCTTCTCAGGGGGCGACCAATATCTGATGGTGTACACCCCGGAGCCTGGCTCCCCGGCTCACGACAGTCTCAAACTGCTGGCGAGCTGGGAAAGTGAAGGCATGGACGCCAACGACATTCGGGCCACCTGGTCCAACGATGACGCGGCACGGGGCGGCGCCTAGAGAGTTTCGCAGCCCGGCTTCTCGGGCCGAGTCTCCGGCCTTCAGTTTGTGTGGTCTGGGGTGGACATCGTGACGTTGCGGGCGGCGACGAGGCCGGCCAGTGTTTGGGGTATGAGGACGAGGCCGAGTGCGCCGAGGGCGATGGTCCAGGAGCCGGTGAGGTCGTGGAGCAGTCCGAGGGCGACGGGTCCGGCGGCGGCGAGCACGTAGCCTCCGCTCTGCGCCATGCCGGAGACCTGGCCGGTTTGTTCGGTGGAGGTGCTGCGCAGCACCATGAACAGCAGCGCCAAGGCCAGGCATGACCCCGGGCCCACCATGATGCATACGGTCCACAGGACTGGCCATTGGTGGGTGCTGAGGAAGCCGATGAAGCCGGCCGCGCAGATCCCGATCGTGATGCAGGTGAAGACGCGCTGGTCTTCGAAGCGCACGGCGATCATGGGCGCGATCAGGGATGAGATCAGACCGGCGATCTGGCAGACGGCCAGGACCGCGCCTGCGGCGGCGGCGGTCATTCCGCGTTCGATGAGGATTTCGGGCAGCCAGGCCGCGGATGCGAAGAAGACGGTTGACTGGGTGCCCATGAAGATGGTGATGGCCCATGCTATGGGGTTGCGCAGCAGGGAATTTCCTTTGTGCGCTGTGGGGTGCATGCGGTGCACCGCGCGCAGTTGTGGGATCCAGACGATCAGGGCGACGAGGGTGGGGATGGCCCAGATTGCCAGGGCGATCCGCCATTGCCCGCCGACCGCGTGGTGGATGGGGACGACGATTGCTGATGCTACTGCGGCGCCGCCGGATAGCGTCATGGAGTACAGCCCCGTCATCAATCCCGAGCGTCGGGCGAAGTCGCGTTTGATGAGGGCGGGCAGCATGGCGTTGCAGATGCCGACGCCGACGCCGATCAGGGCCGAGCCCACGAAGAGCGCCCCGACGTTGGGTAGTGCCCGCAGTGCGATGCCGACGATCATGGTGATGAGTGCGGCGAAGATGGTGCGTTCGATGCCGATTTTGGCGGCGAGGTACGGGCCCAGTGGGGCTGCCAGTCCGAACATCAAGAGGGGCAGTGTTGTCAGGGCGCCGATCATTGCGCTTGACCAGTGTGTGGACAGTCGGATGCTGTCCACCAGTGGTGCGACGGCGACGACCGCCGGCCGTAGGTTCGCGGCCACCAGGATGATCCCGACGGCGGTGAGCACGAGTGTGACGCGCGTGGGTGCCCGCCGTGGCGTGTCCACGGTCGGGGACGCGGTCTCGTAAGTCACAGGTGCACTCCTCGGTTCCTCCGACGCCCGCAGGCGCCTTCAATGACGTTGGCCACCAGACGATCCGGGCATCGACCGGCGGCCAACGGGCACTGTCCCGTCATCCACACGCTCAAACGACGCGCTGCGACACCAGCACTGAAGATCGCTCCCGACCGAAACCCCACACCGGGAGGTTGCACGGGCCCTTTGCTCTGGCTGCACTCGTCGCCTGGATGGCGGCGTCGCGACGATCAGCGTAACCGACAGCGATCCTGCCGCTGCGCTTCGTTGATATCACGTGCTGGCGGCCGACATGCGAATGTCACGGGGCGGTGATCGGGTCCGTCAAACCCCACGCGACGCCCGGCCCGCGGTCCATCGCCCGGATGGCCCGCATGTCCTCGTCGTCGATCTGGAAGGAGAAAAGGTCGGCGTTCGCGCGGATACGGCTCGGAATGGTGCTCTTCGGCAGGACCGGGTATCCGTTCTGCACGCCCCACCGCAGCAGCAACTGCGCCTCGGTGACCCCGTACTTGGCCGCCATCACCTTGAACGGTGAGTCGCCACGATCGCTGTCGGCCTGCATCGCGTCGGTCTTGCCGCTGCCGTGTCCCGGCGCGGCTCGCCACGTGGATAGCGGCACCAGACTGCTGTACGCGATGGGAAGGATGTTCCGACCGTTCAGAAAGTCGATCAGGGCAGGCTTCTGCGACCACGGATGCAACTCGATCTGGTTGGCGTCGGGGGCCGGCAGGCCGGCCGTCGCCAGCTCTTCGATGTGACGGACATCGTAGTTGGAGACGCCGATCGCACGGGCCTTGCCCGAGTCGCGCAGCTCGACCAGGCCGTGCCACTGGGCCAGACGCTGCTCTGGGTCGAACGGTGCGTGGATGAGATAGAGGTCGACGTAGTCCAAACCGAGCTTGTCCAGGCTCTCGTCGAGTGCCCGTACGGTTTGTTGCTGGGACTTGTAGGTCCCGTTTTCGGCTTCGGGCCACAGTTTGGTCGTGACGAAGATGTCGGGGCGGGGCAGGCCTTGTTCGGCCATTCCGCGGCGCAGCCCCTCGCCCACCCCGCGTTCGTTGCCGTACAGCTCCGCGGTGTCGATGTGGCGGTAGCCCAGCGAAATCGCCTCCGACACAGCATCGGCGGTATCGGCTTCCGGGATCAGATACGTGCCGAACCCCAGCAGCGGAATGTCGATCTCGGCGGTCAGCGCCCGATGTTGAGTGAATGCCATACCTGTCTCCTGTCGTATGTGGCGGTGCCGGAGCGCCCTTTGCGCGAGAGTGTCTGCGGGGCACCACGGTTCCTCGTCTGTGGCCGGCTTGGCGTCGAGGTGCACAGTCATACAACCGCGGATCGGTTCTCTCAGCCAGACCGCGTCGATGCCAGGGTCTGACAGGGACCCTCTCCCGAATCGATGTGTCGCCTGAACGTCGTTGGTACGTAATCTTGATATCAATTGATTGCGCCGTTGGATTGATCTGCGTCACAGTAAGGGTGCGGCCACGAGGCGTGACAGTGAACGGAACGGGGGCGCGGTCGCTCAGATCCTGAGTCTCGAAGAGGACCCAAATTGTCAGAAACTGTTGATGATCTCGCGTTTGACAATGTTGCAGTCGCCGTGACCGATATGGATCAGTCCATCGCCTGGTACAAGCGCGTATTCGGGTTCGAGGTGGCGTATCGCACATACTCCACAGCCGTACAGGCAGACTTCGTTCTGCTCGAAATCAGAGGACTTCGCATCGAACTGCTGTCGAAGCCGGCGATCGAGCGGTCACCGGAGATCACGCCGGAGTCGCTGCTGTCGGTGAGCGGTCTGAAAGCCATCGTTTTCCGCACGCGTGACCTTGAGGCGGTAACAGCTCGGTTCGAGCGGCTCGACCTGACGTTTGTGTGGAAGTTGCGGTCCATCTCCGCAGACGGCCTGCGCGCGACGATGATTCGCGATCCTGACGGCAACCTCATCAACGTCCTCAGCTATCCGGATACGCGCTGAGCTGACGCCAGCGGGCGGACAGCCAGACCTGTTACCTCTGTTCTGCGGCCAGCAGGGCCAGGAGCCCCGGAAACCGCCGATCGACCTCTTCACGCCTAAGTAAGACCCCTTTTCGGTTGCCGTAATCGGTCAGCTGGATCAATCCACTCTCACTGAGTATCCGAAAGTGGTGTGTCGCAGTCGACTTGGCGACCGGAAGGGCGAACGACGAGCAGGTGCGCTCGACATCGCTACCGGCCTCGGCCAGCTCGGCGACAACGCGCCTGCGATGCGGGTCAGCCAGCGCAGCGAGCACAGCACCCAACGACATATCGGATTCCACTACCGCGCAACCACCTTCCTCAGGTACGACTTGCGTCGTACCTATCGTGCCGCTAGCGTCGTATACGACAGCCATCGTACCTTTCGGGCGGCGGCGATACCCGAGCAAGGAGCCCCATGAGCCAGCACAGGAATGCAACAGTCGCCACCACTGGCGTCACCGGGGCGTTGGGCAGTCGAATAGCCGCCGCACTTGCCGAACGTCAGATTCCTCAGCTCCTGGTGGCGCGCAACCCCACTGCCGTGTCCGAACTTGCCGGCGCACAACGCCGAGGACCGGCCGAGTACGCCGATGCCGCGGCCATGCGCCAGGCGCTGGACGGCGCGTCGACATTGATCCTGATCTCCGGGCATCCGACCGGCAGGCGCCTCGAAGAACACGCCACCGCAGTGGAGGCGGGCATCGCCGTCGGCGTCGAACGTGTCCTCTACGTGTCACTGCTGGGGGCCGGTCCCGTCGCGACCTACCGCAATGCCCGTGACCACTGGCTCACCGAGCAGTACATCGCCGGAACGGGATTGCGCCACACGATCTTCCGGGCCGGGTTCTACGGCGCGACGCCCGCGGCGCTGGCCGACGAGAATCTGGTGATCAGCGGGCCGGGTGGCAGCGGGGAGGCCGCATTCGTCACACACAACGACATCGCCGCGGTCGTCGCCACAGTCGCGGCCGATCCGGGCACCGACAACGACGGTGCGATCCTCGAGGTCACCGGACCGGAACTGCTCACCCTTGAGCGGGCCGTCGCCAAGATCGCCGATGCGACGGGACGTCCCTACCGCTACCACCCCGAGACGCTGGAAGAGGCATTCAGCCGTCGCTGGCAGCTGGGCATGAGCGGAAACCAGATCGAAGCCTGGATCTCCTGGTACCAGGCCATCGCCCGCGGCGATGTCTCGGCTCTCACCGATGTCGTCGAGCGTGTTACCGGAAACCCGGCCACAGGAATCGAACACTCCGACTGGTGGCCGGAACCGAATACGTCGTACTGACCTCGGTCAAGCTGGTCCCGAGGTGCTGCGGTAGGCAAATGTCACGCGGTGTCCCCCGGCCAACCCGGCACTGCCGGCTCCATGGCCGTCGGTGTCTCAAGACGGCTGGTGTAGATGGCGTGGCGCTGAGCGGCATTGTGCGGCATACGCGCATAGCACTGCTCCCTCATTTGACGGAGCTTCGGATGCGCACCTGAGTTAGGGTCCGAACCATCCGTAGCCCCCCAAGATGTGTCCGGACTGGCACCTGTGATGCGCCACGGGCCGAACACATCTCCCAAAGGCGCCGGATTCGGTCCTTCCTGAGGAACAGTGACGGCCGAGGGTGTGTTGCCGGCTGGAGGCAACTTATCGGTCAGCTCTACTCGCCAGACTTTCACCGCGCGCGGGTCAGGATCCGGATCAGCATCGGTTAACTCATAAACCGGCTCATATTCATGAGCTTGAGGTTGCTCGACGAAAACGTTGTACAGACCGTCGCATACAAATGCTCGATAACCGCCGCCTTCAATAGGAGTCAGATCGAGGACATGAAAGTATTCGTTGCCGTAAAAGTTCGTCGGCTGTACGTACGCCAACGCCGGCTCAGTGGCGGGCTGGATACCCCACAGCTCAAAGGGCAGATCCGATCGGGACTCGTCGATCGCCTTCCCGACTCGCGGGACAGCCCGATCAAATCCGGGGTAGGCATCGTTTGAGTCGAACGTCATGTCCCCTACGCGATGAGACTCCAGATACGCACGCAGCGGAACTGCCGGCCCGGTCAACAGATCAATACCGGGGTCGGCGGACCAGCGGAAACGGAAACCGTCAAGTATTCGTGGCCAGTTCGCAAACGTCTGCTCGGCTGACTGAGGTTCCGACTCGCGGCTTTGGTCGCATGACACGAGCGACATCGTCAATATTGCCGCGCAGAAAACTCGAAATACGGCTGCTGCGATGTTCATGAGCCCCAGTATGGCCAGGCGGCTTGGGAAACGCGTCGCGATATCCGTCCTCGAAATCCTCGATGCCGGCCTTCACCCTCGGATCGATCCCGTCAAAAGACTTCGATTCGCAACCGACGTACTGTCACGGACCTTATTCGTGAGTGTTTCGTTTGCCACCGCTTGCTGCAGTGCTTCAGAGCTATTCGTCGACATGGGCCTCGAAGGATTGGTAGCCGGCAAACCACCGACGAAAGTATCGCGCAAGGAGTCCGCCAGCAACTAGCTGAACCCGTCAAAGTTCGCTGAGGCCAGCTATCGGGCCGCCGCTTTCTGCAAGTCAAGTTTCCCGCTGCCTGGCAGGGCGTACCAGACATACCTGGCCATAGCTACGTTCCGCGTTAGTCGGAGAGGAGGGAATTTCCTGCGACCGGTCTCCAGCGATGACTTACATCGCTGGACTCAGAGCTTCAGCGTTGAGACCACCCCGTACGCAAAATCACGCGCAGCCCCTGCCAGGGATGGCGGTAAGCTCCCTCCTACAGAAGGGGGAACCATGAGTTTGCTGGGCAGAGCGCTGGAGTTACTGGGGAAGTACGGTGACGTCGTCGGCTTTGACCGGTCAAAGGGGCTCGGCCTACTGGACAAGTTGCCCAATCTCGGCGTGCTTTCCTTAGCAAGCTCGCCAATTATCGCGGGCGCCCAGTTAGTCATCAACGGCATGAAGCTGACCACCGGCTCCGGTGAGCCCGAAGACGGCGAGGCCTTCAAGAAGTCCGGTCAGTTGTACGAAGAAGCCGGGCACGAACTGATTCAAGCCGACGTAAACAGTACAGCGTGGGACGGCACCGCAGCGGAAACGTACAAGAGCAAGAACGACGAACATCGACACCAGGTGTTGGAAGTGGCGGTCGCCGAGCAGAACATGCAAAGACTCCTCAGCGCGCTGGCTGCCAGGGTTACAGCCACTCGTAACACCCTTGATGACCGAGTGAAGTTCCTTTCAGACTACGACGCCGCGACATCTTGGATGAACTCAGTGGCAGGTGGCGCGGCTGTGAAGGCAATCAGCGACATTGCGGTCGCGGCCGAGCAGACGACGGAAGCACGCATTGCTATGGCAAGGCTTGTCGCCGAATCCGTCTCGACTTCTTTCGATATACGTAATCAAATCGACACTTACCAAAAAGCGGCGGAACTAGAGTTCGTTGACAGCGACGACAGTTTCCCCTGCGGCGAACCGTTCGGAGATGAGCGCACTCGCGGCACACTTCCGCGCCGAACCGAAGCGGACACGCCGTACACGGTTCCCGACACCGACGAGCCACCGGTCGAATATCCGCCCGCCACACCATACGGAGTGCCGCGCTGACCGATGGAACCACTACCTGGGGCCCGGCGAGCACAACGGCACGTCACATCACAACAGTCCATTTCGATCGACAGGGAATTAGATGTCTGACCAAGCTAAGAATCTGAGGGTGCTGACTGATCACATCGATGCCCTTGCCGCCAAACAAGCCTCTGTCGCCGGTACTCTCAAGATCGCAGGTGAGACGGTGAATGATTTGTCGAGCAGGGTAGAGAGCACACACGGCATCGTTTGTTTAGCCAGCAACATGGCTGTCACAGCACTTGAATCTGCGCGGGATGACACGCGTGACAAGCTTTGGCGACTCTCACATGATCTGAACGAACGTCTGAAAACGGCGTCCACGAACTACAACAACACCGACTGGCTCGCAGGGAAGGACCTCGGCGACGCCTGCCGCACATAGCCGGTTGCCTAAGTTTCTTCGCGATAAGGGATTTCCAAATGACGGGACATATGGGTTGGGATGATGAGGATGATGAGTGGTCTCACGATAACGTCGTAAGCCTCCCGGCTACCGATGTCGATCACGTTGGGAGGGACGATGATGTGCTCTCCATCTCCTTCACCGTGACCAACCCTGCGGGAACCATTTCGGCAACATCAGCGATCGGTGGCGTGACCCGCGAGGTCGAACTGTCGCCAAGTGTGTGTTCGATGACGGAATCCCAACTAGCCGATGAGATTCTCCAAATCGCGTCTCTAGCCGCACAGAAAGCCCAAGCGGCCCAGTATGCGGTCGTGAAGGAACTGATGTGCCTCATGGGGCACAGCAGCACCGCGGTTGACGGACTGCTCCAACACACACTCGGGCTGCCGACGCCAGCCATGGTTCACGAGAGGACGGCGGAGGTATTTTCGGCGAGCTACTCCGGGAACGAGGAATGAACGGGAGTAGACGTCTGTACAACAGCGCCCTTGCCTTCGCTTCGTCCACAGACGATCAGACGACATGACAGTGCCTGATCAGTTGAGCACCGACTCCAGTAACGACGCAAACGCCTCACGCCGTAAGACGCGTATCCGATTGACCGCTCCCTTAGTGTGCCTTGTTGTCGTAGTGGTTATCGCAGCTGCCGTCTGGTGGCAACGCGGTGGACGCCTGATCACGGCCAACCCACACTGGGAGCCTGCATCCGGCGCACTGCTGTCCACAGAGATGCGCGATCAACCTGTCGCCGGGTGGCGAAGCACACCCTCGCAGTGGGGAATCCCCGACTCGTACCCGGCGGCCCGTATTGCACCGAACGACCTCCGCAGAGGTACCAAACCGTTCGTCGGATCCATAGGCGACAACGTGTACTTCCTCGCAACGGACTCCGCTCTGCCACAGCCTGTTTGGTGGCTGATCTCGGTGGACGCCGTAAACGGCCGAAGCTTGTTTCCGGCCGTCGGCGTGGGTTCGGGAGCGCGACCGCCCAAGTGCTTCCTGAACGGCCCCGACTTCCTACTATGCCTCCACGAACAAGACGATGCCTCGGTGACCGCCTCAGTGGTGAACTCCCACACCGGCGACGTTCTGTTCAACGGTGCCACCGATTTGCGAACGGGCATGGGAACTCTCGAAGTTCACCAAGTCGGCAGCTACGCCGTGGCCACAACGCGCGACGAGGGCGCGTACGGCATTGGTCCGAACGCCGAAACCACATGGTTTGTCCCCGGTGACGGATCGATCCAGGTCCAGGATCTAACACAGTTCGGCTTCGCGCCGCAAGAATTGACGACGCAGGGGCAGCGTGATCCTCGCCGATGGAGCACCACCGTGTTCTCGGTCAGTGACGGCAGAGTGCTGCACGACGGCTCGGCGGACGGTGACCGGCTCGAGAAAGCGGTCGTGTATCCCGGCGGGTTTGCAGCCTTCCTCGCAAGCGGCGAGGACCGCTCTGGGGTGCAGTTCTTCGACATGACGGGTCATCAAGTGGGCGAGACGGTTCCCAACGGTTCGTTATCCGATAGCGTTCCGGGGCTGCCCCTCATCCAGTCGGACGGTGAGTACTCGGTGTTCTCAACAGACGGTCGCCGCCTACTCACAGTTCCAAAGGGCGCGATCTACATCGTGGACTCCACGCTGTACGTCAATGGGTCTGGAAGCCAGGCGTTCCCCGAATACCAGCAGTACGAGCTTCCGTCCGGCAGTAAGGGGCCCGTGTGCGGTTTCGCGATGCAGAACTTCATCGGCACCGATGGGGCGACGATGCTGTTCGCGCCGAACATGCTGAACTCTCAGGTGCTGCTGAGCGCCTACGACAAGGCATCCTGCGAACGCTTGTGGAGAATCCCCTCGACCGGACGGGACGAAAGAGTGTGGCGGGTGGGCGGCAACCTGATCCAGTCGTCCCCTGACGGCGCGGAACTGGTGTCGTTGGTCTCCCCCGGCTCGTCTCCGCCGCAGTAACGTCGCACCGCCCGCTCGTCCGACCGCCTGACACCACCCGTATGCGTCGGTAGCGTGACGCCTATGCCTTGCAGCGTGCTCGTCACGGGAGCGACCGGCACTCTGGGCCACCACGTGGTGCCGGAGGCGACGCAGGCGGGCCACGCGGTCAGAGCGCTGAGCCGGCGCGGGCGGGTCGGCTACACCGGCGTCCATTGGCAGCAGGGGGACCTGTTGAATGCCGACACGTTGGACGCCGCGCTGGACGGGATCGACGCCGTCGTGCACTGCGCGACGCAGGCGACCGGAGAGAAGGACATCGTTGCTGCACGGAACCTGACCAACGCCGTGCGGCGCCACCGCGTCAAGCATCTGATCTACATCTCGATCGTCGGCGTCGACAAGATTCCGCTGCCGTACTACCGCACCAAGTTGCGCGTCGAACAACTGCTCGCCGATTCGGGCGTCCCGCACACGATTCTGCGCGCCACCCAGTTCCACGAGCTAATCGAAAAGATTTTCGATATACAGCGATTCTCGCCATTGTTGGTGACGCTGCGCGGGGTGCGGTTCCAGCCGATCGACACCCGCGATGTCGCGGCCCGACTGGTCGAGTTAATCGATCAAGAGCCCGCGGGACGTGTGGGCGACATCGGCGGTCCGGAAGTCATCGACCACCCCGAATTGGGGCGTATTTATCTCTCAGCACACAACAGCCGGCGCCGCGTGGTCAGATTCACGCCCCCGGGGCGCATCGCCGCAGGTTACAGATCCGGGGCCCATCTGACCCCGGATAACGCTGTTGGAACGGTATCTTTCCGGGATTACCTGGCCTCCGGCTCATAAACTTTGGCCGCTTAACTGATTCGCTCGGGCCGGGAAACGGCACACTTTTACCTAGGCGCTTGCATGTATCGCGGATCGTCGTAGGCTCAACACTGATGAGCACCTCAGCGCCGCAAAACGGATCGATGCGCGCTGCCGACGCCGATCGCATTCTGGTGGCGCAGCAGCTCACCGATGCCGCCGCGTCGGGCCGCCTGCCGATGAACGAGTACGAGGACCGTCTGGCAAAGGCCTACACCGCCGAGACCCGCAACGAACTGGCCCGCCTCAGCGCCGACCTGGCCGGGGCCGTCAACTATCTGAGCGCCTGCTGCCGGCCCGCGCCGTCGACGACACTGCTGGGGTTGATGAGCGGTTTCGAGCGCCGCGGCCGCTGGAACGTCCCGAAGAAGCTGACGACGTTTGCTGTGTTCGGCGGCGGAGTGATCGATCTGCGGTACGCCGATTTCACCTCCGCCGATGTCGAAGTCCACTGTTACTCGGTCTTCGGTGGCCAGACCATCCTGGTGCCGCCCGAGGTGAACGTCGACTGCCACGGCGTCGGCATCATGGGCAACTTCGACCGCCGGGTCCACGGTGAGGGTGTGCCGGGCGCACCGCGTGTCCACATCCGCGGGTGCTCGCTGGGCGGCAGCGTCAGCGTCAAGCGCAAGCAGCGCCGCAGGCCTCACGAGAACTGAGAGTCGTCGGCCTCTGCGGCCGACGTCTCCCGCTGTTCGCGCCGGGCCCTGGCGCTGAGCCACTGCAGGCGCGCCCAGGCGGCGCCGAACGCGACGCCCGCCACTCCCATGCCCATTCCGGCGACGCCCATGAACCGGTTGTAGATGATCTGCCCCTGCAGGCCGTAGTCCCGCCCGGGAAGATCGCTGCCCGCCCCCACGATGAGGGTCTCATCGGACCGGCCGTGGTGCAGGCAGCGGTCGGCTTGGGCCATCGGCTTTCCGTCGCATGTCGCGGGGTCGCTGAGTTGCGCGAAGCCCATGAACGGCGCGGCCACACACAGCGGCACCGCCGCGATCAGCCGCCAGTCACTGTATGGGTTTTTCCGGTGCGGTCCATGACGGCGATAGTCCCAGGAATGCTTGCCCATGGCCCCCGTAGTCGTCGACGCGCACCACTCCGGATGCGTTGTCGGCGAGCCTATCTCGCGTCACTGCCACCCGGGCTGGCGATTACGCCGACGATACCGCAACAATGCCACGATGATCAGCGTGATCGCCCCGAGGCCGGCGGCGAAGATACCGGCGATGATGGCGACGAACGCGCCGCCGAAGGTGCCCATGCTCACCTCGCCGCCAACCCCGAACCTGTCGGATTCCGCACCGGTGCAGGTCACTTCGTGTGGACCGGCGCGGTCGGTGGTGAAGGTGAACACGGCCCGCCACTCGTTGACGGTGATTTCCGGTCCGACGGGGGTGATCTCGGGGGTCGCCTCGGAGTCGGCGCTTGTGACCACACAGTCGATGTTGTGTGGCTCCAGGCCGCCGTCGCCGGCGTAGACGTAGATCATCCGGCGTTCACCGGGTTTGAGGTCGACGGTGGTGACTCCGTTGTTCTCGAATGTGGCGTCCGCGCCGGGCGAGGCCTGCAGCACGCTGGCGACCGAGTAGCCGCCGAATGCGATCGCGACGAGTCCCGCCACGATCAGCGCGGCGCCAATGGCGAACCAGGCCTTACGAGGTGGCTGTTTGCCGGTCGTCGGCGGACCGGGAGGGTACTGGGGCTGTCCCCACGCCGGCGGTGGCGGCGCTGACGGCGGATACTGCGGTTGGTTCCACGGTTGCTGTTGGTCCCACGACGATGGCGGCTCGGTCGACATCCTCGGCTCCTCTCATCGGCCGATCTGGACCTGACCCGTGGTGATCTCGGCGGTCAGGTAGCAACATAATCCGGCAATGCCACCGCTGAGACACTTTTCAGCAACCCGACCGGCGGTCTTTGACAACGCGAAAACACAACGGCCCCCTCCGTTTTGGAGGAGGCCGCTGTGTTGTGGAGCTTACGGCTTACTCTTCGCCGCCACCTTCGCTGCCGCCGTTGTCGGCGCCGCTGTCCTCGGTGTCAGCAGCCGGCTTCGGGGTCGTCTTGCCCTTGTTGAAGATCTTGTTGAGGGTGTTGACGCCGTTCTGGATGTCCCGTCCCAGCTTCTCCCAACCGTTGGTGGGCGACTTGCTGCCGCCGCCGGTCTGCCAGATCACGCCCGGCGTGGCCTTGTTGCCGTTCTTGGTGTCGACGGTCTCGGTCTCGGGCTCTGTTTCCTTGACCGGCTCGGTCTTCACCTCTTCGGCGCCGGTCGGCGTGGTGGTGCCGGTCTCGCCTTCGGAAGCTGCGGGATCGACCGTGGTGGTGCCACCGGTGTTGGCGACCGGCGCGGTGACCTCGGTACCCGAGTTGTCGGTCTCTTCCTCCGTACCCAAGCCAACCTCGACCGTGCCCGGCTCTTCGGACTCCTCGCCTGCCTGCTCGGTCTCGGTGTTCACATCGACGAGCGTGCCGGTACCGATCTCCGTCGAGGCAGGGCCGGCACCAAGGGTGCGAGCCAGCCGCGTCAGGGCATTGCCCTGCTGAGTTTCGGTGGTGGACGCGAGAATGCTGACGTCGCCCGCAGTCTCGTCGGTGCCTTCGTCGCCCTCTTCAGTGCCGGTCGTCGACATAAGCTGCCCAGCCGGCGGTTCGTCGCCGTCCTCTTCCTCCTCCGGGAAGGGCGAGTTCAGCGGCGGCGCGCCCTGAATGATCGTGTCGACGATGTAGTTGATCGCGCCGACGAAGCCCAGATTGCCCTGGTAGTCAATCAGGAACGCCGTGGTGAGACCGCTGATGAAGGAGTTTTCGCCGGTAGCCGTAGCCACGCCCTGAGCGACCAGATCAGAGATCGTGCCGACCGGGTCGAAGATCAGACCAATGACCGTCGGATCTACACCGGCGGATTCGAGGATGTACTGCGCCGTACCGACAAACCCGGTTTCGAAGAAGTAGTTGTCGATCAGCGTGTTCGGCAGCGCCTCGTCGATCAACAAATAGGGCACACCGACAAATCCGCCCGGGCACACTGCACCCTCGGCGTCGCAATCCCCGGCGTTGTTTGCGTCCGGAGTCACGAACCCGCCGTAGCCCTGGAAGAACGCGTCGGAAATCTGTTGCAGCGAGGCGAGCAGCTTGAGCTGCTCGACCGTCATGGACTTGGTGTCGGGCGCCGGCGCAACCGCCGCGACCTTCACCTCATCGTTCGGGACGAACAACGCCGGTGTAGCGGCAACGAGCGCGCCCGCGCTAAGTAGTGCGGCGCCAGTAGTGACGAGCGGACGGACTGCCATGTGTTCCATGCCCCCTAGCTAGGGTCTGTCGACCGGTTCCTGAGAGATCTTCGCGGTACTCACGTACAACTTAGAAGTTCCTGAGAAGCCTAAGGCGTGGTTTGCCCCTCCGCAACAGTAATTTCTGAGAAACATTAGCTGAAGAGTGAGCCTCAACTGCCACTTGCGCCACATGGGTTTCTGTCGCCGGTGCAGATAATTGCGCGATCCTCATCGGCATGTCGCCAGCTGAACGGACATATCAAGGTCAACTCATTGCCCGCACAACAGCACCGCGCGATGGCAGCAAGAACGCTCGACTCTTCCGTCGATGGGATTGCAGACAAGCCACCGGAAACTGCGCTCGTGGGTTTGCTCCGGCAGTTCAGCGGCGAATCGCCGGAAAGCCGTACCCCTCCCGACCAGCGACGACAGGCCGCTACCGGGCCCGACAACAACGGCCGGTCAATGTGCGGGCGACAGGCCTGGACATCTCATGAACCGCGGCATCAGGCTCACCTCCCGACACGACCGGACCGGAACTTTCTTGACCGGAAACCTACCGCACCCACCCCACAAACCGCCTGCTGAACCGGCGTGTCGCGCACATCGCATTTGCGTTCGCAGCGACCTGAAAAACGGCCGCCCATTCGGTCCGACTTTCGATTCATCGCGACGATGAGATCGCATCGATCGAGAATCGCCGGGCGGCTCGCGCGCAGCTGCCCTCACCTGAGAGCAACCTGAGATTTCCCTAATCATCGGCGCCGGCGGCCGGCAAAGCGCAGACGCCGTACCCGAAACCGACGAGAACAGAAGCCGAGCGCTCGGCGACGACGTTCTCGTCGGTCTGGCGGCAGATGTCGGTCCTACGCCGGAGCCAAGTCCGTGCTGTACAACGACTTTCCGGTCGCATCACACAGGTTCACCGTCAGCACCCGGCTGTCGGCGTCGATGCGCACCTCACCGAAGTGCTGGAACCCCTCCGCGGGCGACGTATTCTCCGCCTCGGGAGCGTGGACGAACTCGTACCGCGCGCCGAACGTGCCGTCCAGCGGGCTCTGCGGGAACGCCCCGGCGTTGAGCGGGCCGGACACGAACTCCCAGAACGGTGCGAAGTCGCCGAACGCGGCGCGGTCCGGGTGGTACGAGATCGCCGCCGTGTAGTGGACATCCGCGGTGAGGTAGACGACGTTGCGCACATCCTTGGTCTCCGACAGGATGCGGCTGAACGCGATCTCGCGGCCCAGCGGCCGCCCATTGTCGCCCTGCGCGACGGCCTCCATCGACGCCGGACCCTGTGCCGGGTTGGTCGCCTTGTCGGGGACGACGATGCTGATCGGCAGATCGTTCGCGACGACCTTCCACGCCGCCTTCGAATTCTTCAGGCCGTCGATCAGCCACTGCGTCTGCTCACGCCCCAGCACGCCGCCGTCGTCCGACGGCGCCCACGCCTGCGGATTGGGGTTCTTGTACGTCCGCATGTCGAGCACGAACACGTCGAGCAGCGGACCGTAGGACACCTTGCGGTACAGCCGACCGTCGGCGGCCTCCGACGGATCCACCGGCTGCCACTCGCGCCAGGCCTGATTCGCGAACCCGGCCAGCGTGTCGACGTCGGTCTCGGTGTAGCCCTTGCGCCCTTGGCCAGCGATCGACTCGTGCGGGAACCAGTTGTTGATCACCTCGTGGTCGTCCCACTGGATCAGTTGCGGGACAGTCGCATTGAACCGCCGGTAGTGCTGGTCGGTGAGGTTGTAAGCGTAGTTGCCGCGGTAGTCGTCGAGGGTCTGCGCCACATGGTCCTTGGCCGGGGACGTGATGTTGGTGTACATCCGGCCGTCGTTCTGCTTCTGCGTCTCGGGCACCGGGCCGTCGGCGTAGATGGCATCACCGGAGTGGATGAAGAAGTTCGGGTTGCGGTCCGCCATCGCGCTGAAGATCGACATTCCACCCTGCTTGTTGATGCCCCAGCCCTGGCCGACGACATCACCGCTCCACACGAACACGATGTCCTGCGGTTGGGTGGGGACGGTGGTGAAGACACCGGCCACCGGCTCGGAGGTGGCGCCGTCCTCACCTTCCAGCGTCACGCGGTAATGCACCGTCTGCCCCGGTTCGAGTCCGGTGATGCGCACCCGCCCGGTGCCGTCGGACTGCGGGGTCAGCTGCGGGCCTTCGACGCGCACCGGATTCGAGAACGATTCGGTCGCAGCGGTTTCGACGATCATGCGGGCCGGTGCATCCGAACGTGCCCAGATCAGTGCGCCGTCGGAGCGCGGGTCTCCGGCCGCGACGCCGTGGGTGAGCCGTGGACGGTTCGCGATGAGACCGGTGCTCGACGGCGCGCTGCCGGTGCCGGACGTGCCGCACGCCGCGGCAGGCACCAGCAGCGCTCCGGCCAGTGAGGCGCGCAGCAGCGTTCGTCGGGAGATCATCAGTCGGTCGGTCATAGACATGCGCGTCAGCCTGCGGCGTTCGCGCGACCCAATACCCAACGCACGGTATGCAACAGCTTCCCAACGCGTGTCGAGTGGGTTAACACGCATCCCCGCGCTGCGCCGAGCGACGAAAATGCCGCCACCGTCGCGCCGAGAATACCTTCACGTCGAGTTCGCGGAGCAGCCTGGCGGCGGCCCGGAGTCGTCGACGGCGGCGTCGGTGCTCACCGACCACAGCACCTCGAAGAAGTTGCGCTGCATGTCGGCGTACTCCTGGCTCTCGATCACCATCGCGAACGTCTCGGTTGCCGACGACAGCGACACCACTTCGCGGCTGCCGATGAACGCGGTCATGGTGAACGAGTATGCCGCCGGGGCATGCTTGACCACCCTGAAATCTCTTGCACTGGTGAGCCATCCGTTCGGCAGGTCGTGGTCTCGGGTGCGCACCACGCGCAGCAACAGGTTTCGTTCCCGCCGGCCGGCGATGTACTCGTCCATGGCGGCCTCACCCGGAACGGTCATGAGATCGCGCATCGACAGGATGCCGCACATCGGTGAGTCCCAGTTCAGCGTCTCGAACAACGCCGTCTGAATCCCCGAAGCCCCTTCGAGATAGCGCACCTTGGGGCGTGCCCGATTCTCCGAGAACACCGCACGCAGCTGCGGTACCACGTCGTCAAGCACCCGCTTCCGACGCTCCCATTCGTCCATCAACCGGACCGGATCGCTCGCCACGAGGTAACTCTGCGTGCGCGAATCCCCGGTCTCACGCGGCTCGGACTCGACCCACGCCAGCAACCCGCGGCTGTGCAGGCGTCGCGCGATGTCGTAACCACTGGTGCGGCTCACATTCGCTTCCCGGGCCACCTCGGCGACCGTCGCGCGACTGCGCCTGAGCACCGCGAGATAGAAGTGCGCATCCTTGGGATCGAGACCGGCCTCGACAAGCTCTTTCCACATGCCATCCCTCTCACCGAGTGTTGTCGAAAACCGTCGACACGCTTTCCGTTGACCGTCTTCAGGACACCGCTTTAACGTCCGTTCATCCACTTTTCCGACAGCTTATGTGCGTTGTTACGTTCTTACACCCCAAGGAGTTACGCAATGGTTAACGACCGTCTACCCGTGGTCCGAGTGGCAGCCGTGCAGGCCGCGCCGGTATTTCTGGACCGGGACGCCACATTCGACAAGATCGACTCACTCGTCGCCGACGCGGCGGCCCAGGGCGCCGAGCTGGTGGTCTTCGGCGAGACCTTCGTCTCCGGGTTCCCGATCTGGGGTGCTGTGCTCCCACCGGTCGACCACCACGAGCTGCACCTGCGGCTGTTCGAATCGTCGATCACCGTTCCCGGGCCGTACACGCAACGGCTCGGCAACATCGCGGCCCGCCACGGCGTGGTGCTGTCCGTCGGCGTCAACGAACGCGCGAGCCACAGCCTGGGCCAGATCTTCAACTCCAACTTGATCTTTGACCGCCGCGGCAACCTGGTGAACCATCGCCGAAAACTCGTCGGCACCTGGCACGAACGGCTCACGTGGTCCCACGGTGACGCGCATGACCTGAACCCCGTCGACCTCGACGGCTGGTATTTGGGCGCGCTGATCTGCGGCGAGAACACCAACACCCTGGCCAGGTACACACTGCTGGCCCAAGGCGAACGGCTCCACATCGCCACCTATCCCCCGGCCTGGCCGTTCGACCAGCGTGTCGACGCCCCCGAATACGACCTCGCCGAGAGCATCCGATTGCGCAGCGCCGCACACAGTTTCGAAGGCAAGGTGTTCACGGTCGTCGCGGCCACCGCGCTCGATCAGACCGCGGTCGACACGGTGGCCGGAGGCGATGAGCGGATCCAGCGATTGCTCAGGTCGACGCCCGCGGTGTCGATGATCGTCGGCCCGCGCGGCGACATCGTCGCCGGGCCACCCGAAGGCGACGAGGGCATCGTCATCGCCTCGGTGGACCTGCACGAGGAGATCGTGCTCAAACGTGCCCACGACATCGTCGGCACCTACAACCGCTTCGACATCTTCGATCTGCGCGTGGACAAGTCACGCAGGCCCGCCATCACCACCACCGACACGACCGATTCGGCGGGCGCCATGTCCCCCGTCGACACCGCGCTGTTCTACGGCACTGAGGTGGCCAGCGATGTCCTCTGAAACCACTGTCCAGGAACAATATTCGGAGCACGAGGCGCTGCGGACCAGCGACCCGGCGTACCGCGCCAAGGGACGCAGAGCCCTGCGCGCGGCCATCGCCGGGTTCTTCGTCGACATGTACGACGTGTACCTTCCGGTCATCGCGCTCGCACCGGCCATCGCGTTCTTCATGCCGGAATCGGCAAGCACCACCGAGGCGGCCACGCTGACCGCGATGATTTTCGCGGTCTCGCTCGTCGGTCGCCCACTCGGATCCATCGTCTTCGGTGTGCTCGGCGACCGCATCGGCCGGCGCAAGACCACCGTCTGGGTGGCAGGCGGATTCACCGTCTGTACCGGCCTGATCACGCTGCTGCCGGGGTATTCAGCGATCGGTTGGTGGGCGGCAGGTTTGCTCATCTTCCTCCGCCTGGTCGATGGTGTATTCCTGGGCGGGGAGTACACCGCGGCCAACCCGCTGGCGATGGAGTACGCACCTCGCCGCCACCGTGGCCTGTACGGTGCGCTGCTCAACATCGGCTACCCCGCCGCGCTTGGCTCCATCACGGTGCTCACCATGCTGATTCTGTGGGTGTTCCCGGTCGGGGATTCCAACTCGGCGTACAGCGTGTGGGGGTGGCGGATTCCGTTCGCGATCGGGTTCGTGATCTCGGGAATGGTGTTCCTGCATTACCTGCGGTCGGTGCCCGAGTCCGAACTGTGGGCCAAGACCTCCAATGTCGGCAACCCCTTGCGCACCCTGCTGCGCGGGCAGAACCTCCGCAACTTCGCCGTCGCCTCGATCACCTCCACCGGAGCCTGGCTCATCCTCGACGGCACCATCGGCGTGTTCTCCGGCCACTTCAAAAGGCTCGGCACCGCCGCCGAGATCATCAACACGACGGTGCTGGTGTCAGCGGTCGTCGGCATGGCCTTGTTCCCGTTGGTGGGTGTCGCCGGGCAGCGATTCGGCCGTCGTCGGGTGTTCATGACGATCGCGTTGTTCAACCTGATACCCGGCCCCATCGCGTTCGCCGTGGCGATCAACAACAGTTCGAGTGCGCCGCTCGTGATCGCCGGTGCGGCGGTCGCCATCGTCGGCGGGTTGATCGTGTTCGCCATGATCACCGCCTACATCATGGAGATGTTCCCCACCGAGGTGCGGTCGTCCGGATACGGCATCGCCTACAGCCTGCCGAGTGTACTGCCTGCGTTCTACCCGTATTACATGCTGTGGCTCGCGAAGACGATGAACTACGACCTCACCCCGGTGGTCATCCTCGTCGCCGGCGGTGCACTGCTGTTCGCGGGCGCGTACATCAGTAAGGATCTGCGCCACGTCCACCTGTGAGCCTCTTCTGCGCCATTGTCGGCGGCGCCAACCCAGGGACAGCAGCCTCGGGTGCCGGCCGCCATTGCCGTAGAGACGAACACACAACCCTGGGGCAGCATCGATTTCAGCTTCTATGACGACAGCGACGACCTGACCTACCGTCTGAGTGTGCTGTTATACGGCGACTACGTCGACAAGATCGTCTAGACCGGCAAAGTCTGCAGCGTTGCGGGTATACAGCCGGGCCGAGTGTGCGCGCGCAGTCGCGGCGATGAGTAGATCCATGGACCGCGCCCGCGGCTGACGGCCAGCTCGCGTAACCGCTGCCGCAACAGGGCCATAGCTGTCGGCCACCGCATCGTCCACTGGCAGAGCGTCAAACGTGCGCTGCAGCACAAGCAGGCGACGTAGCCGCTCAGCCCGTACCTCGGGTGTCTTGGCGACGAGGACGCCAAAGTGCATCTCCGCCACAGTGATCGCGCTGATTGCCAATTCCCCGTCGAGGGGCCCGACATCGGTGGCGATGATGACACTGGTGTCGAGCAGCGCCCTCATCGGGCCTCCCATGGATCACGCAGCTCCTGGTCGATGGTGTCGCGGTCGGCATCCCAGTCCGGATCGGCGGGCCCGCGAAATACACCGGCAACATCAGCCCACGTCCTCCATGCCCGCGGCGTTGCAGACACCAGTCGGGCGGCCGGCCGCCCAGCAACAGTGATAGTGAACTCCTCGCCCTGCTCGACGCGTCTGACCAGGTCAGAGGCGTCCTGCCGGAGCTCGCGTAACCCCACATTCTCCATACATCAAATGTAGCACCTGTGCTACCTGTGCGTTGGTGACCTCCGCCAGACCCGGCGGGCGCAGCTGGGCGGTCTCCACCCTGGTTCGGCGGCTCAAGGGCCGCACCGCCTACGGATCAACCGTCGGCGAGTCGGTCCAGACGCGATTGCGCTTGCCTGAGCGCGGATTCGGCGGTTTGCACGCTGTTCTGCAGCCTGTCGGCCGACCGCTGCGCATCGTCGAGCTGCGCGGTGGCCGCCTCGAGATCACGCTCGGCGGCGGCGAGAACCTCGAGCTGTTTCTCGTAACGCCTGCGTGCTGTCGCGACCTTGTCCTTGCGCTCGGCCACGGCGGCGAGCGCGTCGCCGTGCGCGGCGCGCGCCTTTTTGAGCTCGGATTCGGCGGCGTCGCGTTTGCCCCGGGCCTCCTCGACCGCGGCGGCGTTGGAGCGTGGCGGCTTCTTCGTCGACGGTTGTGGGGTGGTCCGTGACGCGGCGTACGAGGTACCCGACCGGGTCTGAGTGACCACCGCGGAGGATGCTCCGAAATCCCCGAAGCCGGACCACTCTTCGGCTTTGGACAATCGGCCCAACCGCGCCGCGACCTCGGGATCGGCGACCGCGGCCTGCAGCGTGCCGGTGACGTCGTCCCGCAACGCCGCCGTGGGATCGGGCAGCCCGGCGGCCGCATAACCGTCGCGACTGAGCTCTTGCACGAGTTTCCGCTGTGCTGTGGACAGTTCGCGGATCCGTTGTCCTTCCATCTCTGTGTGCGCGGTGCGTAGGGCTTCGTGCAGTTCGGTCAATCTCGGCACCACCGTCGCGTCAGACAACGCGAGCATGTTCACCACCCACGCCGCGGTCGTCGGCCGTCGTGCCGCGGCGATCACCTTGGCGCCCTCGGTGTCACCGCGTTTGCGCGCCGCAGCCGCGAGTTCCTTGCGCCGGGCGGTGAATTCCTCCGGCCGCAGGCGGTAGAGCGAGTCGAGGTCGTCGTCGACGGTCACCGCCACCTCACAGTACCGCGCGTCGGTATCCGGGCCCGACCGGCAGCCACGGCCCCGCGGCATCGGCATGTTCGACGCTTTTCACCAATCACAATCGTAAAGCCGTACACGCGAACCGTGCGTTTTGGGACGCGGCGCAAGCTGGATCGGCTCCTTTGGCCCGCGAAACCGTCGATCTCGGCGCCGTCGTAGGTAAGGATCAACCCCATGGCCGCTTGCGAACACACGCCCCTCACCGCGGACCGCGCCTCGTTCGGGGTCGCGGTACTGGGTGGGCCGACCACCGTCGTCGACATCGGCGGGCACCGGCTCATCTGTGATCCGACCTTCGATCCGCCGACCGACTACGGGTATCTGCAGAAGACCGCCGGGCCTGCGGTCGACCAGACCGCCCTCGGTGGAGTCGACGTCGCACTCGTCAGCCATGACCTGCACCCGGACAACCTCGACGTCGCCGGCCGCGCGTTCGCGCTCAGCGCACCGGTCCTGTTGACCACCCCGACCGCGACCGCGCGACTGGGCGCACCGTCGGTGCCGTTGGCGCCGTGGACAAGCTGGGAGTCGCCCAACGGGCTCGCGGTCACCGCCGTGCCGGCCCGCCACGGCCCCGCCGACGGTGAACTCAACGAGGAGGGCTTCGTCAACTGTGAGGTCATCGGATTCGTCGTCACCGCCCCGGGCAGCCCCACGGTCTACCTCAGCGGGGACAACGCGTCCGTGCAGATCGTCCGGGAGATCGGGGAACGTATCGGTCAGATCGACGTCGCGGTGCTGTTCGCCGGATCGGCCTCCGTCCCGGCCAAATTCGACGGACGGCCGCTGAGCCTCACCGCCGAACGCGCAGCCGCGGCCGCGGAGGTACTGGGCGCACCGCATGTCGTCGTGGCCCACCAGGACGGGTGGGGCCATTTCCGGCAGGGCCCCGCCGACACCCGCGCGGCATTCCACGCCGCGGGCATCGGCGACCGACTCTGCACCGCCCCGCTGGGCCAGATGTGCACCTGCGTCGACCTCGACGCAAACCGCACCTAGCGTCGGCGCGAGCGCAGATAGTCACCGACCACGGCGGCGCCGAGGCCGTCGAGGTCGGGCACCACCACCCGGCCCTGCACGCGCCGGGCCACCTGATCGATGAACCGCGCCAGGCCCGGATCGCTGCCGAGCCGGAAGATCGTCACCTGCGCGCCCAG
This sequence comes from Mycolicibacterium goodii, assembly GCF_001187505.1. The sequence continues at coordinate 2,777,690 of NZ_CP012150.1, read as the reverse complement.
CCGGGCCACCTCGTCGAACCCGCGCACCGTGTGGGCGATGGTCCGCGGATGCGGCGGGTAGTCGAAGAACACCTGTGCGCCTTCGTCTTCGGAGATGCGGAAGTTCTCCAGGTGCGCGGTGGGTTCACCGTCGGTGACGACCAGCACCACCGGCTGCGCGTTCGGGTGACGACGCAGATGCCGTGACGCCAGCGCGAGCGCGTGGTGCAGGTTGGTGCCCTGCTCGTACACGCCTTCCAGCGCGGTCAGCTCGGCGGCGCTCACGGTGCGGGCATAGCGGCCGAACGCGATGATCTGCAACGCATCCGAACGGAACCGGGTGGACACCAGATGGTGCAGCGCCAGCGCGGTGCGCTTCATCGGCAGCCAGCGGTTCTCCATCACCATCGAGAACGACGTGTCGACCAGCAGCGCCACACAGGCCTGGGTGCGGGTCTCGGTCTCGGAGATCTCGACGTCCTCGACCGCGAACCGGATGGGCCGCTCCACCAGACCGGTACCGGCCTGGCGCAGAACGGCATTGGTGACGGTGCGGGTGACGTTCCACGGTTCGGTGTCGCCGAACTGCCACGGCCGGGTCGCCCCGGTCAGCTCACCGGCCGCACCGGCGCGGCGGGTGTCCCGCTCGCCGTGGCGACCGGAAAGTTGTTGCGCCACATCCCGCAACGCCGTCTGCCCGAGCTGACGCATCGCCTTGGGCGACAGCCGCCACTGCCCGTCCGAACCACGGTCCAGGAAGCCCTGATTCACCAGGGCCCGCTCCAGCTCCGCGAGGGTGCGGGCGTCGACCGCGGCCTGGTCGCCGAGCTGGCGGGCCAGGGCGTCCAGGTCGACGTCGTCCATCGTCGCCCCGGCGTAGCTCTGCGACAACGCGTCGGCCAGCTGCTCCAGCTCGGCGATGTCGGCGAGCGCCTGCGCGCCCTGCCCCATGCCCAGCGGATCGTCACCGGAGAACCGTTGCGACCCGGTCCAGTCCTCACCGGGCCGCGCGGCCTGCAGATGCGCGTCGAGCCGGTTCAGCGCGTTCATCAACGACGGCGAACCGAAGGCCTGCTGCGCCAGGGCATCCAGCTCGGCGCGCTGCTGCTCGGACAGGCTGTTGCGGAACCGCTGGGCGGCCGCGGCCCGCTTGGCCAGCGAATCGAGCAGCTCGTCGATGTTGCGCGGGTTCTCCGGGAAGAACTCGCCGTGCTTGTCCATGAAGTCCTGGAAATCCTGCTGGGTGTCCTGCCCTTGCGCGTGCTTGTCCAGCAGGTCGTTGAGGTCGTCGAGCATGTCGTTGACCCGCTGACGGTCCTCGTCGGTGGCGTTCTCCAGCGCCTGCTTCATCCCGGCGAAACGCTGGTCGAGCATCTCGCGGCCCAGCAGATCCTTGATCTGCTCGTACTTTTCGCGGGCCTCCTGCGAACGCCAGTCGTACTCCGAGAGTTCCTGCACGGCCTTGGCCGGTGACGGCGACAACGCGTCGAGTTGCAGTTCCCCGAACCGCGCGTCGTCGTCGAGCGCGCGGGCGAGTTCCTTGCGCTCGGCCAGCACGGCCTCGTCGAGCAGCTTCTTGATCTCCTGCAGCGTGCCGTCGAGGTTGTTGCGCTGCAACAGCTCCCGGCGGCGCCGGTTGGCCTCGGCGGCGAGCCGGTCGGCCCCGCGCATGTTCTTGGTGCCGCGGCGCATCAGCTCCGACAGCGCCCGCCGCGGTGAACTGCCCTCCATGACGTTCTGGCCGATCTGCTCGAGCGCGTCGCGCAGATCGATCGGCGGCGCCAGCGGATCGGGGCCGCCGGTGTACCGCGAATACCGCGAGGTGTGGCCGTGGCCGTGCGAACCCCGGCCCGCGGCGTTGTCAGCCATCTCGATCAGCCATAGACGGTCTCGCCCTCCCCGGACACCTTGTCGATCCGTTTCGCCAGATACAACGCCTCCAGCGCCAATTCGATCGCGGCGGCGCGCTGGCCCACCGAGACCGCGTTGAGGCGCTGGGCGATGGCGTCGACGGCGGGCAGGTCCGGCAGCGCCGCCACCACGTCCTTGGCCGAGACGCGCTCACCGGTGGTCACCGGGGAGCCCTCCTCGATCGCCACCACCAGCGGGCCGACGTCGATGCCGCCCAGCAGGCGCTGGGCGGTGTCGGCGGTGGCGCGGCGCAGCAGGTGCTCCAGCACCGCCTGCTCGCGGCCCTCCTCGCCGGTCTCGAACTCCAGTTTGCCGCGCAACACGTCGATCACGGTCCCGAGGTCCACCACCCGGGCCACCGGATCGTCCTCGCCGAGGATCGCCGCGCGGTGCTGCGCGGAGGCGGCCACGGTCTCCGCCGCGGCGATCGCGAACCGCGCCGACACACCCGAACGCTGGTCGATCGAATTCGATTCACGCAGATTCCGGGCAAACCGGGCGAGCACCGCGAGCAGGTACTCGGGCACCTCGGCGGCCAGATGCGCCTCCTGGCGGATCACCCCGACCTCGGCCTCGAGCTCCAGCGGGTAGTGCGTGCGGATCTCGGCGCCGAACCGGTCCTTGAGCGGGGTGATGATGCGCCCGCGGTTGGTGTAGTCCTCCGGGTTGGCGCTGGCGACCACGAGCACATCCAGCGGCAGACGCAGCGTGTAGCCACGCACCTGGATGTCGCGCTCCTCCATCACGTTGAGCATCGACACCTGGATCCGCTCGGCCAGGTCGGGCAGCTCGTTGACCGCGACGATGCCGCGGTGCGCCCGCGGGATGAGCCCGTAGGCGATCGTTTCGGGGTCACCCAGACTGCGCCCCTCGGCGACCTTGATCGGGTCGATGTCGCCCACCAGGTCGGCGACGCTGGTGTCGGGCGTCGCGAGCTTCTCGGTGTACCGCTCGCTGCGGTGCCGCCACTCGATCGGCAGGTCATCACCGGAGTCGGCGGCGCGGCGGATCGACTCGGGCGTGATCGGGCTGTAGGGATGCTCGCCCAGCTCGGCGCCGGCGATCACGGGTGTCCACTCGTCGAGCAGGCCGGTCAGCGCCCGCAGCAGCCTGGTCTTACCCTGACCGCGTTCACCGAGCAGCACGACGTCGTGCCCGGCGATCAGGGCCCGTTCGAGCTGCGGGATCACGGTGTCCTCGAAACCGAGAATCCCAGGCCAGATATCGCGGCGTTCGGCCAGCGCGGCCAGCAGGTTCTCCCGTATTTCGGCTTTCACGCCCCGTTCGCGATGCCCGGAAGCGCGCAGTTCACCGACCGTGCGGGGCAGATCCTTCGGTTGACTCACCACTCCAAGCTACGACTCCCGACGCGGTACGGCATGGGTACGCGTCAGACGCGCCCTCGCACAGGGGCCGCCAAAGTCGTGGCGAGCGGCCCACGACCGGTAGTCTGCGGGCCATGCCGTTGGCTAGCGGTCAGGTCTTCGCGGGGTTCACCATCGTCAGGTTGGTGGGCACCGGTGGCATGGGCGAAGTGTATTTGGCAAAGCACCCGCGGTTGCCGCGGGAAGACGCCCTCAAGGTGCTCCCGACGGGCGTCAGCGCGGACTACGAGTTCCGGCAGCGGTTCATCCGTGAGGCCGACATGGCGGCCACGCTGTGGCACCCGCACATCGTCGGCGTGCACGACCGTGGCGAGTTCGAAGGCCGCCTGTGGATCTCGATGGACTACGTCGACGGGCACGACGCGGCGCGCCTGCTGCACGACAAGTACCCCAAGGGCATGCCCGCCGAGGACGTCGTCGAGATCGTCACGGCCGTCGGCGACGCCCTCGACTACGCGCATCAGCGCCAACTGCTGCACCGCGACGTCAAACCCGCCAACATCCTGGTGACCGACAAGCAGGGCACCAAGCGGCGGATCATGCTCACCGACTTCGGCATCGCGCGCCGCACCGACGACGTCAACGGGCTCACGTCCACCAACATCACGGTCGGCTCGATGTCGTACACGTCGCCCGAACAGCTGATGGGGCAGCCGCTCGACGGCCGGGCCGACCAGTATTCGTTGGCGGCCACCGCCTACCGGTTGTTGACCGGCAGCCCGCCGTTCTCGCACAGCAACCCGGCCGTGGTGATCAGCCACCACCTGAACTCGCCGCCGCCGAAGCTGGGCGACACCAAATCCGAGCTCGCCAAACTCGATTCGGTGATGGCCAAGGCATTGGCCAAGGACGCCAAGGATCGCTTCGACACCTGCCACGACTTCGCGGTCGCGCTCGCCGAGGCCAACAAGGGTGGTGAGCCCGCCGCACCGGTCTCGTCGTCCGCCCCGCCGCCGGTGATCACTCCGACGGTGCAGACCGCTCCGCCCACCACACCGCTGAAGGCGCAGAGCCTGCCGACGCCCCCGACGCCGCTGTCTCCGTCGAACCCGCAGGCGCCCACCGCCTCCCAGCCGCCGGTGTTCACCTCGTCGTGGGCCGGAGGCACCGACGAGCCGTCCGGCAGGCAGCCCGTCGCGGTCCCCGCACCGGCGCCGCCGCCACCGCCTCCCCCGTCGAATTTCGGCCCGCCTCCGGTCTCCTACAGCCCGCCTCCGCGCAAGTCCGGCGGCGACCGCCGCAAGCTGATCATCGCCGCGGCGGCGATCGGGGCCGCGGTGATCCTTGTGGGTGGTATCACGCTGGCCGTGACGTCCGGCGGCGACGACAGTTCCGCGGGCGCGGCCGCCACAACCGAGACGTCGGAAACCGCGTCGGAGACGCCGGTGACGACGACGCCCAAGAAGCCGGGCGAGCACGCCTACACCATCGCCGACTACATCCGCGACAACAAGATCACCGAAACCCCGGTGCACCGTGGCGATCCCAATACGCCCGAGTTGACCATGCCCACCCCGCCCGGGTGGGCCGACGCGGGCACGCGCACCCCGGCCTGGGCGTACTCGGCGATCGTCAACGATCCGGCGTCGCCGACCGACCCGCCGTCGGTGATCTCGCTGATCTCCAAGCTCGACGGCAACGTCGACCCGAACAAGCTGCTGGAGTTCGCGCCCAACGAGCTGCAGAACCTCACCGAATGGGAGCCGATCGGCGGGGTGACACGCAGCAATCTCAGCGGATTCCCGTCGGTGCAACTGGGTGGCAGCTATCTCAAGGACGGCAAGCGCCGGGCCATCACACAGAAGACCGTGGTGGTCGAGGCACCCTCGGGCATCTACGTTCTGCAGATCAACGCCGACTCGCTGTACCGCGACTTCGGGGCCCTGGTCGACGTCAACAAGGTCATCGACAAAGAGGCCACGATCAAGGCGTGAGAACCGACCTCAGCGCGGCGGCAGCATCTGGAAGCCGGTGAGGATCATCTCGGCATCACGCTGATAGCCCGGGTTGTCCGGATCGGTGGTCTGCACCGTGACCGCGGCGACGAACGTCTTGGACTCGGTGTGCATCACCGCGCCGACCACCATGGCCGGATGCGGTGCCAGGCCGCCCATCTGGGGCATCTGGTAGTGGATGGTCTCGGCGGGCAGCCCGCACAGAGTGTGGCTTTCCGACGAGATGTCGGTCGCGCCGAGGCCCGTCGCCAGCGCCTCGCGCTGGTTGTCGAACACCTGCTGCGGATCCTGCTCACCCGCAGCGGTTTCCAGCGTCACCACCGCGGTCGGCGCGAACTCCTCGGTGCCCAGCGCCGCGTTGCTCATCGCGAACCGGATCAACTCCGAGTCGAGCATCGTGGTGCGGGTCCAACCCTGCGGCTGGGGAATCCGTAGGGTCGGTTCCCCGGCCGCCCTGGTCTCGATGTCGGTGAGCGGCGCGTCGACCTCTTCGCACTGTGCGGCGGAGGCACCACCGTCGCCGCCCGCAAGGTCGGGGGCCGCCACCGATCGGCCGTCGACCACCCGCGTGCACGACGCCGTGAGCAACGCCAGTGCTAACAGAACGGCTGCTGGCCTCGGGGCGGTCGTCACGGCTGCACCCTCCTTACGAGGAACCGGTGATCAGTGCGCGAAATGCCTTGCGCCGGTGAGGTAGAGCGTGATACCCGCGAGCTCGGCGGCGGCGGTCACCTCGGCGTCGCGCACCGATCCGCCCGGATGCACGACGGCCTTGACACCGGCCTCGGTGAGCACCTGCAGACCGTCGGGGAACGGGAAGAACGCGTCCGACGCGGCGACCGCACCGGCCACCCGGTCCCCGCCGCGCTGCACCGCGAGCTTCGCGGCGTCGACTCGGTTCACCTGCCCCATGCCCACACCCACCGTGGCGCCGTCGCGGGCGACGACGATCGCGTTGGACTTCACCGCGCGGCACGCCCGCCACGCGAACACCAGGTCCTCCAACGTCTTCGGGTCGGCCGGTTCGCCGGTGGCCAGGGTCCAGTTGTTGGGATCGTCACCCTCGGCGTCGAGCGCGTCGCTCTGCTGCACCAGCACACCGCCACTGATCTGGCGCACCTCGGTGCCGCCGATCAACGGCTGCGAGGCCACCAGGATGCGGATGTTCTTCTTGCGCGCGAGCACCTCGACCGCGCCGGGCTCATAGGCCGGGGCGATGATCACCTCGGTGAAGATCTCCGAAACGGTCTCGGCCATCTCGACACTCACCTCGGTGTTGGCGGCGATGACCCCACCGAACGCGCTCAGCGGATCGCACTCGTGCGCCTTGCGGTGCGCGTCGGCCACCGAGGTCGACGAGATCGCGATGCCACAGGGGTTGGCGTGCTTGATGATCGCCACACACGTCTGCTCGTGGTCGAACGCGGCACGCCACGCCGCATCGGCATCGGTGTAGTTGTTGTAGGACATCTCCTTGCCGTGCAACTGCTCGGCCTGGGCCAGGCCCGGCCACGCCGCGTCGTCGCGGTACACGGCGGCCTTCTGGTGCGGGTTCTCGCCGTAGCGCAGCACCGCGGCGCGGTGCCACGTGCCCGCGAACCACTGCGGCAGCGACGGGTCGACGGCACCACCTTCCTCGGAGCCCTCCTCCGGGGCGAGCGTCGAGCCCATCCAGCCGGCGACGGCCACGTCGTACTCGGCGGTGTGACGGAACGCCAACGACGCCAGCTTCTTGCGCTCGGCGAGGGTGAAACCACCGGCGCGTACCGCGGCCAGCACGCCGTCGTAACCCAGCGGGTCGACGACCACCGCCACGCTCGGGTGGTTCTTGGCGGCGGCGCGGACCATCGACGGGCCGCCGATGTCGATCTGCTCGACGCACTCGTCGATCGAGGCACCGGAGGCCACGGTCTCACTGAACGGGTAGAGGTTCACCACCACGAGTTCGAACGCCTCGACGTCGAGTTCCTTGAGCGCCGCGAGATGTTCGGGCTTGCGGGTGTCGGCGAGCAACCCGGCGTGCACCCGGGGATGCAGCGTCTTGACCCGGCCGTCGAGCACCTCGGGGAACCCGGTCACGTCTTCCACCGGCGTCACCGGAACCCCGGCCGCGGCAATGGTTTTCGCGGTGGACCCGGTGGAGACGATCGCGACGCCTGCCTCGTGCAGGCCGCGCGCCAGACCGGCAAGCCCGGTCTTGTCATAGACACTGATCAGGGCCCGCCGGATCGGCTTCTTGTCGCTCATCGATGTCTCCTCATCCGAAGGTCGCCTTTCGTCCATTCCAGATCACGCCGCGGGTCGCCAGCGCTGCCAACACGTCCACCAGGAGCCGTCGTTCCACGACCTTGATGCGTTCGTGCAGAGTCTCTTCGGTGTCATCGTCGTCGATCTCGACGACCTGCTGGGCCAGAATCGGCCCGGTGTCGACGCCGGAGTCCACCAGATGCACCGTGCATCCGGTGACCCGCACGCCGTAGTTCAGTGCCTCCGCCACCGCGTGCGCGCCGGGGAACGCGGGCAGCAGCGCCGGGTGGGTGTTGACCACGCGACCCGGGAAACGGCTGAGGAACTCGGGGCCGAGGATCTTCATGAACCCGGCCGAGACCACCAGATCCGGTCGGTGCTCGGCGGTCGCGGCGGTCAGCGCGGCGTCCCAGGCCGCGCGGTCGGCATGATCCCCCAGGCGCACCGTGTACGCCGGCACGTCCGCGGCGGCGGCGACGTCCAGCGCCGCGCACTTGCGGTCGGTGCCGACGGCAACCACTCGCGCGGGGTAGTCGCCTTCGGCGGCGTCCAGTAGCGAGGCGAGCAACGATCCGGTGCCCGAAGCCAACACGACCAGCCGTGCCGGTGCGCTCGGAGGCACTCGTAGTGGTTGCTGCACTCGCAGCAGCCTAGTCGTCCGCATCGCGCCGTTTGTCGCCGGTCACATCCTCGTCAGCGAATTCGTCGACGAAGAAGTGGTCCTCGGGGTCCTCGTCGAGGAGGTCGCGGGGCGAGGCGGCGGTGACGGGTGCGTCTGTGCCCGTGTCGGGTTCGGGGGCGTCGTCGGCGTGCCAGGAGACCAACGGTTCTTCCGGCCCGTCCTCGTACGGTTCGTCGTCGGACGGTTCCTGCGGCGCGTCGGGCTCGGCCGGTTCGCCCAGCACAACGGGTTCTGGCTCGGGTTCGGGTTCGGGTTCGATGGTCGGCTCGGGCTCGCGTTTCGGCGCCGGTGCGGCTTTGACCGGGACGCGGCGGACGATGCCGCCACTCATCACGACCGTGAGCCCGCCGATGCCGACGAACCACAGGAACACCGCGGGCCCGAACGTCGACTGATCGACGCCGACGTGGCCGAAGTTGCCGAGCCTGCCGCTGCCGGCATGGCCGAGCAGCGCCATCGTCGCGGCCGCGATGAATGCCGCGACCACCAGCTTGGCCAACGCCGCGAAGGCCGTCAGGGGCCGGGCCGCGCACTGCTGGCCCAGCGCGACGGCCGATGCCGCGCCGACGATCAGCAGCGCCACCCACACCGGGCCGAGCGGAGGCGTCGGCGCCGCCGCCAGCACCGGCACGGCCGGGATGTCGCCGCCGAACACCGTGAACGAGCTGAACGTGGCGAGGCCGATGTGGGCGCTGGAGCCCACCGCGATCGCCGAGGTTCCCACGATCACGTTGGGGATGTACAGCACCGACAACGCGGTGAGGCTGAGCTGCCCGAACACCGTGTCGGTGATCGCGAACAGGTCGTGCATCGTGCCCCAGTGCACCACCAGCGATCCCGCCGTCACGACACCGGACAACGCGAACAGTGCGAGCACACCCGCGGATGCCGCACGAACCGCGTCGGGCAGCCACCTCGGGAGCGGCGACGCGGCCAGCGTGCGCCGCCCAATCTTGGTACTGACCCCGATGAGCGCGCCGATCGCGTGCACCGCGAGCACACCGCCGAACGCGCGCAGCGCGCTCGGGGTCTGCAGTTCGGTGATCACCGAGGCCGCGTCGTGGATCACGGCCAGCAGCAGCGCCGCGATCAGCAGCGGACCGCCCAGCGCGGATGCGACCACCCAGCGGGTGACGAACCACGACGAGTTCGGGGCCGTCGCGGCGGCCGTGGTCCGTGCGGTCCCCCACACCATGGCGAGGACCGGCAGCAACGGCATCACGCCGAGTTCGCGGCCACCGATGGACACCGGGACCTGGTGTACCCCCAGCCACATGCTGGCGATCGCGCCGAACACGCCCGTCATGTCGCTGTTGGCGATGACCAGCTGCAACAGCACCACAGCGGCGATGATCACCAACGCCACGACGGACGGCCCGAACGCGACGCGAAGCAGCTCACGTGCCTGGCGCGTGCCGACTGGCCGGTTGTCCACTAGCTAAGCCGCTCCTCGCCGATGATCCGCGCGCACAAGTCGCAGCACGCGCGGATCAGCTTACGACGACGGCTGGCCGGATTGCGGTGAGGACGGCTGCTGTCCGGGCGGTTGCTGCTGCGGCTGGGCCGGGACCTGCGAGGTCGGCGCGGACGACGGGCCGGACGACTGCTGCGGCTGACCGTACGTCGGGAAACCGGTGGGAGGCGTCGGCGGGCCGCTCTGCTGACCGTGCTGGCCGCCCTGCTGCGAACCCGGCGTCGGGAAACCACCCGTGCTGGGGCCCGCCGAGTAGCCGCCGTACTGCGACGGGTAACCGGGGCGCTGCCCCTGCTGGTAGGACGGCTGGCCCGGCTGCTGCCCGGGCTGTTGACCAGGCTGCTGACCAGGCTGCTGACCAGGCTGCTGACCGTAGTACTGCGACGGGCCGCCGTACTGGCCGTACTGCGGCTGCCGCTCGTAGGCGGGTTTCGGCGGCGGCGGGGTCACGATGCCCGCGTCGAACAGCAGAACGGTGATGGCCGCGCCGGCCTCGATCAGGGTGAGCACCAGGATCGTGATGAACGCCCAGCCGGAATCGCTTCCGGCGAGGATCACCAGATACACCGCCTGCAGGAATGCGACCAGCGCGAGCACCGAGACGACGCCTGCGTGGTTCTTCTGCTTGGGCAGCAGGCTCACACCCGCCAGCAGACCGCCGGCCAGCGCGGCCACCACGATCACCTGCACGATGGGCGCGCCGACGGCGAACTGTACGTCCTCGATGCCGTAGCTGACGAAGAAGGCGATCAGGCCGGCGGCCGCCGCGACACCGAGCAGGATCTGCGGCAGGCTGCTCTCCCCCGCTGGGGCGGTTTCGGCCGGCTTGCTGAACGGCTGGGTAGCGCCGTACTGGGACCCCGATTGCGGCGCGGGCGGATATCCGGGGCTACTTGGCGGGTAGGTCATGACCTCTCCTGTGCTGGTCGAGCGTCGCGTCGTGCATTCCACGCAGGCATGGATGCGGACCTGGTACGGACCACGTAAGCGATCGAGTTCCACGCTAGCGCACCCGGGTGGACCCGCAGCACACGCTCTCGGTGTCAGGCAGGTCTCAAGCTGATACCAGTACGGGCTCGTCGGCCGAATTCTGTTCGGCCGCCTCGATTTCGCGGACCAACGGCAGCACCTTGGCGCCGAAGTACTCTATTTCCTCCTGGAAGTGCAGGAACCCGCCGAGGATCAGATCCGCGCCGCGTTTGCGGTACGCGGCAATGCGTTCCGCGATCTGCTCGGGCGTTCCGATGAGTTGGGTGCGGAAGCCGTCGTTGTACTGGACCAGGTCTTCGAACGTCGAGTCGGCCCACATGCCCTTCTTGTCGCCCGTGGAGTTGCCTGCCTGCTGCACCGCGTCGCGGAACCCCTCCACCGCGGGCTTGTTGGCCTTGGCAATGATCTCGCGCAGGACGTCCTTCGCCTCCTTCTCGGTGTCGCGGGCGATGATGAAGCCGTTGAGCCCGAACTTCACTTCCCGGTTCACGGCGCGGGCATGCTCACGCACGTCGACCACCTGCTCGGTGAAACCGTCGAAGTCCTTGCCGTTGGAGAAGTACCAGTCGGCGTAGCGGCCGCCGTTGCGCCGCGCCGCGGTGGAGTTGCCGCCCTGGAACAACTCCGGATGCGCCCGGCCGGGGACGTTCACCGGTTTGGGCTTGAGGGTGAAGTCGTGGATGCGGTAGAAGTCGCCGCGGAAGTCGACGTTGTCCTCGGTCCAGATCTTGCGCAGCACCTGCAGGAACTCGGCGCTGCGACGGTACCGTTCGTCGTGCTCGAGCCACGGCTCGCCGAGGTGGATGAACTCGTCCTTGAACCATCCGCTGACGACGTTGACCGCGAAGCGGCCGTTGCTGAGATGGTCGGCTGTCGCGCCGAGTTTCGCCAGTACCCCCGGCTGCCAGAGGCCCGGATGCACCGCGGCGATGACCTTGAGGCGCTCGGTGGCCAGCAGCAGCGCGAGGCTGAAGCTGGTCGACTCGTGCTGGTACTCGGCGCCGTAGCTGGCCTCGTAGCGGACCTGGCTCAGCGCGTACTCGAAGCCGTTGTTCTCGGCGGTCTGCGCGAGCTTCTTGTTGTATTCGTAGTTCCAGTCGGTGCGCTGCTCGATGTCGCTGGTGACCAGGCCGCCACTGACGTTGGGCACCCAGTACGCGAACTTGACATGGTCAGCGATGCGTTCGGTGGTCATGGCGTGACATCTCAGCAAAACACACGGCGGCTGTCACAGTTATCACTCGCGCTGAACTTTTCTTGACAATCCCCGCTCAGGTACCCCGGCTATTGCCCCTCAGACTGAAACACGTTCTAATTCTGGTCATGGACTACGGGCTCGTTCTCTTCACCAGCGACCGCGGCATCACCCCGGCCTCGGCGGCCAAACTTGCCGACGACCACGGCTTCACCACGTTCTACGTGCCCGAGCACACCCACATCCCGATCAAGCGGCAGGCCGCCCATCCCACCACCGGCGACGAGTCCCTGCCCGACGATCGCTACATGCGCACCCTCGATCCGTGGGTGTCGCTGGGCACGGCGTGCGCGGTGACGTCGCGGGTGCGGTTGTCGACGGCCGTGGCCCTGCCCGTCGAGCACGATCCGATCACGCTCGCCAAGTCGATCGCGACGCTCGATCACCTGTCCGGCGGGCGCGTCTCGCTCGGAGTCGGGTTCGGTTGGAACACCGACGAACTCGCCGACCACAAGGTGCCGCCGGGTCGACGCCGCACGATGCTGCGCGAGTACCTCGAAGCCATGCGCGCGCTGTGGACGCAGGAAGAGGCCTCCTACGAAGGCGAATTCGTCAACTTCGGCCCGTCATGGGCCTGGCCCAAACCCGTGCAGTCACCCATCCCGGTACTGGTCGGGGCGGCGGGCACCGAGAAGAACTTCAAGTGGATCTCCAAGTCGGCCGATGGCTGGATCACCACGCCCCGCGACTTCGACATCGACGAACCCGTCAAGCTGCTGCAGGACACCTGGGCCGCGGCAGGCCGTGACGGCGCACCGCAGATCGTCGCGCTGGACTTCAAACCCGACGCCGAAAAGCTCGCGCACTGGCGCGAACTCGGCGTCACCGAGGTGCTGTTCGGGCTGCCGGACAAATCCGAGGCCGAGGTCGCCGGGTATGTCGAGCGACTGGCAGGCAAACTGGCAGCACTGGTCTGAGGTTCGCGCCTATCTCGGTGTCGCGGCTACGCCAGCGAGGCGCGGTTGCCCTTTTCACCGGGGCGCACCACGATCCTGGCGCCGATCGGATCGCCCTCGCTGAGCAGCTCGACGAGGTCTTCGTCCCTGGTCTTGGCGAGGAACCGGCTGCCGTCGTCGAGGCGGCCGATGATGATGCCGGTGTGCGGCGTCCAGTCGTAGCGCACGGTGTAGGTCTCGATCGTGCCTGTGCCGTCGGCCTTCTCGGTGATGGCGACCTTGGGCCGGGCGTCGTACTCGGCCTGCAGCCGAGCGCTGTTGTCGGCGACCCAGTCGGCGGGCTCGGTCGAATAGATTCCCACCGAGTACTTGCTGGCGATACCGCCGTTGGCTCCGACAAGTGCGAACTGCCCCGGCTTGTCGCGCATCTCGTTGACGGCCTCGGCGATACCGTGCATCGAGTAGTTGTTGCCCGGACCGCCGAAGAACGGCAGGCCGCCGGTGAGGGTCAGGCCGCGCGGATCGTCGGTGGCCAGGCCCGTGCCGTCGCAGATGTTGAACACCGGGAACGGGAAGCAGCTGTAGAGGTCGAAGGCCGCCACGTCGTCCAGGCCGATGCCCGCCACGCGTAGCGCCTCGTTTACCGCGGCCACCGAGGCCGGGCTGGCGCCGATGTCGGCGCGCTCCAGCAGCTTGGGCTCCTTCATGTCGGCGTGTCCGCGCAGGTACACCCACTTCTCTTCGGGCACACCGAGTTTGCGTGCGGACTCCACCGACGTCATCAGCACCGCGGCGCCCTGGTTCACCTGGTCGCGCGCCACCATCAGGCGCGGGTACGGGTCGACGATCATGCGGTTGGACGCGGTGACCGTGAGCAGCTCCTCGACCGAGCGTTCCGCCGGAGCCGACGAATACGGGTTCTTGGCAGCCACTTTCGAGAACGGGGCAAACAGCTCGGCCATGGCTAGTCGGTAGTCGGCAACCGAGATGCCCAGGCGGGCGCGACGCGCGTTCTCCAGAAGGCCGTACTGCACCGGGGCGCCGATCAGGCCGTGGCGGACGGTGTACTCGTCGAAGATGCCGTCATAGCCGTAGCCGCGGTCCTCCAGCTGACCCTCGATGGTCTCCGAGTGGTCCGGCTTGTTCTCGGCCTGCGCGAAGTGGCGCAGCGTGGAGGTGTTCTCCGAGCCGAAGATCAACACCACGTCGTTCTCGCCTGCGGCGATCCTGCCGCCGAACTCGGTCGCCAGGTGCTGCGGGCTCTGGCCACCGATGACCTCGAGGACCGCGTGGGCCGGGTCGGCGCCGACGTTGCGCGCGACCGAGCGCGGGTAGTTGTCGGAAACGCCGAGCGGGGCCGATGCCGGGCCGGAGATCTCGAACTGCCGGGTGCCCGCCACGGTGTCGATGGCGCGCGCGACGGTGTTCACGTCGACCCCGGTGTCATGCAGGGCGGCCCTGGCCGCTTCGGTGGCCAGTTCGACCGACGACATGCCCCGATAGCCCTCGAGATCGATCCGTTCGGTGAACTGTCCCACGCCGACGATGACAGGCGTACGCGGGTCGACCATGCAAACCTCCTTGACAGGTGTCAATTCGCCAGGCTAATCGACTGCCCAGCAGACGCAAAACTGTCGCTTTTCACGCCAAAAATGGCAGCTTTGCGTCTGCTCGCGGGAAGGGGACGGCCCGCGGGTGCCTTGACGAACGCTGTCACTTAGTGACACAGTGGACCTGTCACTAAGTGACAGGAGGTGAAAATCAGCGACAAACAAGAGCAGGCCCGCCTGGACGTGTCCCGGCACGCCTGCAAGCTGTTCTGGGAGCGGGGCGTCTCCGGCACCAGCGGCGACGACATCGCCGCGGCGGCGGGGCTGTCGACCCGCACCATCTGGCGGTACTTCCGCTCGAAGGAGAGTTGCGTCGAACCCCTGCTCGCCCGGTCGAACGAGCGGTTCATCGCGATTCTGCAACGGTGGCCGCATGAGCTGTCGCTGGCCGAACACCTTGCCGTCAACAGCTATTCGCATCCGTTCTCACCGCAGGACATCGAAGACGAGATCAGCGCGATGCGCATCGCGACCATGACCTCGTCCGAACCTGCTTTGCGCACCGCATACCTGATGGTCCACGACCAGATGGAACAAGGCTTCATCCCGGTCATCGCCGACCGACTGGGTTTCCCCGAGACCGATCTCACCGTACGGCTCAACGCGGCCGCGATCACCGGGGCGTTCCGGGTGGTCGACGAGGACGTCAGCCGGGCGGTGATCATCGACGGTGAAAAGCTCAGCGCCGAAGACATCCTGGCACTCATCGACCGCGCGATCCGCGAAGCCACCAACGGCCGCCTCGGCGGACCGGTCACCTGATCCATCCGACACGACAACGGACCTGCGCCGCAGGCCCGCCACCCGACGCCGCCCACAATCGAGAGGACCACCATGCCGCTCCCCCAACCGATCCCGGTCGAAGACTTCTTCAGCCCACCCGTTCGCGCCGCCGCGAAGATCTCGCCGGACGGCACCAGGATCGCCTACCTCGCGCCGTGGCAGAACCGCCTCAACATCTGGGTCGAGAACGTCGACGGCTCCGAAACCCGTTGCGTCACCGCCGATGCAGACCGCAGCGTGCACATCTACGAGTGGAGCGAGGACTCGCGGTGGCTGCTGTACATGCAGGACAACGGCGGCGACGAGAACTGGCACGTCTACCGCGCCGACCCCGACGACCCGGCCGCCACGGCCGTCGACCTCACCCCGTTCCCCGGCGTGCGCACGTCATTCGAACTGCTCAAGGGCCGGCCCGGCAAGGTGATGGTGCAACTGAACAAACGCACACCGACGCTGATGGACGCCTACGAACTCGACATCGCGACCGGCGAGTTGACCCTGCTCGCGCAGAACCCCGGCACCGTCACCAACTGGCAGGCCGGGCCCAACGGCGACCTGTTCACCTCGACGCAGACCGCCGAGGGCGACATCGAGATCGCCCAATGGGACAGCGCCGCAAAGGCTCTGCGCATCATCGCGACCTACGACGGTTCGGACTATCCGCTGGGCATCTACCCGATATCGGTCAGCCCCGACGGCACCGGCCTGTGGTTCGGCTCGAACAACGGCACCGACCGGACCCGTCTGGTGCGACTCGACGTCGCGACCGGCGAGGAGACCGAGGTGGACAGTCACCCGTCTTTCGATCTCGCCGCGCAGGTGATGCTGCCGTTCCCGCTGATCCTCAGCGACGCGACGGGAGAACTGATCGGGGCCCGCTACTACGGGGAACGCCAGGTGATCCGCGCGCTGGACCCCGAATTCGCAGCGGTGTTGGAGAGTTTGGGCCGGCTCAACAGCGGCGACATCGGTTCGCTGTCGTCCGACAGCAGCGGGCGACGTTGGGTGGTCAGCTTCTTCAGCGACCGCGATCCCGGCGTCACCTGGTTCTACGACCACGCCACGGGTGAGAGCCGGGAGTTGTTCCGGCCGCAGCCGCACCTCGATCCTGCCGTGCTGGCGCCGATGACGCCGGTGACCATTCCGGCCCGCGACGGCCTGGACCTGCCGTCGTACCTGACCCTGCCGGTGGGCATCGCGCCGGAGAACCTGCCGATGGTGCTGCTCGTGCACGGCGGACCGTGGGCCAGGGACTGCTGGTACTACCAGCCCGAGGTGCAACTGCTCGCCAATCGCGGATATGCGGTGCTGCAGGTCAACTTTCGCGGTTCCACCGGGTACGGCAAGGCGTTCACCAAGGCCGCCATCGGGGAGTTCGCCGGCAAGATGCACGACGACCTCATCGATGCCGTGGACTGGGCCGTCAAGCAGGGCTACGCCGACCGGGACCGCGTCGCGATCTTCGGCGGTTCCTACGGCGGGTACGCCGCGCTGGTCGGTGTCACGTTCACCCCGGACGTGTTCGCCGCGGCCATCGACTACGTCGGCATCTCCAGCCTCGCGAACTTCATGCGCACACTGCCGAACGTGGCGCGTCCGTTCTTGGCCAACAACTGGCATCGCTACGTCGGCGACCACAACGACCCGGTGCAGGAGGCCGACATGCTCGCGCGGTCACCCATCACCAGGGTCGACCAGATCCGCACGCCGCTGCTGGTGATCCAGGGCGCCAACGACTCTCGCGTGGTGCAGGCCGAGTCCGACAACCTCGTCGAGGCGCTGCGCGCCCGCGGCGTCGAGGTCGAGTACATGGTCAAAGCGGACGAGGGCCACGGTTTCGTGAACCCCGAGAACCGCATCGACATGTTCCATGCCGTCGAACGCTTTCTGGCCGAGCACCTCTAGTTCCCTTGCCCAGCAGACATAAAATTGCCCCTTTTCGCGTGAAAAGGGGCAATTTTACGTCTGCTCGCGAGGAGAAACCCGGGAGGAAGGGTTACAGGCTCTCGAGGATCTCTCGGGCCAGCTTGGCGGTCTCGGACGGGGTCTTGCCGACCTTGACGCCTGCGGCCTCCAGGGCCTCCTTCTTGGCCGCGGCGGTGCCCGACGAGCCCGACACGATGGCGCCTGCGTGGCCCATGGTCTTACCCTCCGGAGCGGTGAAGCCCGCGACGTAGCCGACGACCGGCTTGGTGACGTTGGCCTTGATGTAGTCGGCCGCACGCTCCTCGGCGTCGCCGCCGATCTCACCGATCATCACGATGACCTTGGTCTCCGGATCCTTCTCGAACGCCTCGATGGCGTCGATGTGGGTGGTGCCGATGACCGGGTCGCCGCCGATGCCGATGGCGGTGGAGAACCCGAAATCGCGCAGCTCGTACATCATCTGGTAGGTCAGCGTGCCGGACTTCGACACCAGGCCGATCGGGCCCTTGCCGGTGATGTTGTTCGGCGTGATGCCGACCAGCGACTCACCGGGGGTGATGATGCCAGGGCAGTTGGGGCCGATGATGCGGGTTTTGTTGCCCTTATCGACGTTGTAGGCCCACGCGTAGGCGGTGTCCTGCACCGGGATGCCCTCGGTGATGACCACCAGCAGCGGGCTCTCGGCGTCGATGGCCTCGATGATGGCGTCCTTCGAGAAGGCAGGCGGCACAAAGGCGATCGACACGTCGGCGCCGGTCTCCTTCATGGCCTCGGCGACGGAACCGAAGACCGGCAGCTCGATGTCGTTACCGTCTTTGTCTTTGTGCGCCACCTTGGTGCCGGCCTTGCGCGCGTTCACGCCGCCGACGATCTGGGTGCCCGCCTTGAGCATCAGCGCGGTGTGCTTGGTGCCCTCGCCGCCGGTGATGCCCTGGACGATGACCTTGGAGTCCTTGTTCAGAAAGATCGACATGTGAAGTGTCCCTTACTTGTTCGCCAGCTCGGCGGCCTTGTCGGCACCGGCGTCCATGGTCTCGGCCTGAATGACCAGGGGGTGGTTTGCTTCGGCCAGGATGCGCCTGCCCTCTTCGACGTTGTTGCCGTCCAACCGCACGACGAGCGGCTTGTTGGCCTCGTCACCCAGGATCTGCAGCGCCTGCACGATGCCGTTGGCGACCGCGTCACACGCGGTGATGCCACCGAAGACGTTGACGAACACGCTCTTGACCTGACTGTCGTTGAGGATGACGTCCAGGCCCGCGGCCATCACCGAGGCCGAGGCGCCGCCGCCGATGTCGAGGAAGTTCGCCGGCTTCACGCCGCCGTGCTTCTCACCCGCGTAGGCGACGACGTCGAGCGTGGACATGACCAGACCGGCGCCGTTGCCGATGATGCCGACCTGCCCGTCGAGCTTGACGTAGTTGAGGTCGTTCTCCTTGGCCTTGAGCTCCAGAGGATCGGTGGCGTCCTTGTCCTCGAACTCGGCGTGGCCGGGCTGACGGAAGTCCGCGTTCGCGTCCAGGGTGACCTTGCCGTCCAGCGCCAGGATCTGATCGTCGGGCGTGCGCACCAGCGGGTTGACCTCCACCAGGGTGGCGTCCTCCTTGACGAACACCTCCCACAGCTTCTGGATGGTCACCGCTGCGGCGTCGAGCACCTCGGCGGGCAGGTGGCCTTGCTCAGCGATCGAGCGGGCGAACGCCAGATCGACACCCTTGACGGCGTCGACCGGAACCTTCGCGAGGCGCTCGGGCTTGGTGGCGGCCACTTCCTCGATCTCCATGCCGCCCTCGACCGAGCACATGGCCAGGTAGGTGCGGTTGGCACGGTCGAGCAAGAAGGAGATGTAGTACTCCTCGGCGATGTCGCTCGCCTCGGCCACCAGCAACTTCTTGACCACGTGGCCCTTGATGTCGAGGCCGAGGATGTTGTTGGCGTGGGTGAACGCGTCGTCGGGGGTGGCTGCGAACTTCACACCACCGGCCTTGCCGCGGCCACCGGTCTTCACTTGGGCTTTCACCATCACGGGACGGCCGATTTCCTCGGCGATCGCCTTGGCGTCCTCAGCGGAATCGGTCACCCGGCCGGGCGTCGTCGGGACGTTGTGCTTGGCGAACAGCTCTTTCGCCTGGTATTCGAAGAGATCCATTGGCTCACTGTCTGTCTGCGTTGACTTCGAAACTGCCCGGCCGGGGAAAACGCCTGTCGGGCCCGCTGGCACTTTATCGAGCGTTGGGAGATGCTTCGGCACCGGCTTCCGCTCATGTGGTAGATCTCACCGGTATCAAACCGTGATACACATCACAATCGCCAGGGGAATGCTCACATAAGTTGCCACCCACATTGGGATTTGGTTAACGTGCCTCTGGTCCAGATAACGCTGAGGTCACGAGAAGGATCCCCGGGTTTTGTTGCAGCATCGTTCGTCCGCGTCTCCCAAGGGGAGCTCGACGAACGCTCGCGAGCGCAGGATCGCTTCGCTGGATGAGCACGACGCCGCCGAAGTGACCGACATCATCCCGTTCAGCGAGTTTTCCAAGGCGTTCGACAAGTTCGCCGCTCTGGATACCCAAATCTCAAGCGCCTACGACAATTTGAGCGCCTTCGAGCGTGAGGCCCGCGTCATCGAGGCCCCTGAGCTCGACGATCTCAACGACACCGACGATCTGGTGCCGGTGCGCCTGGACATCCCGTCGGAGTTTCTCGCCGATGCGCGCGACGCCGGCGAACGCAGCGCCGCACGCCGCAGGCGCGATGCGAACTTCGCCTACCGCGACAGCCACACCGACGTCAGCGACGGCACCGCAGCAACCGACGTCATCGACATGACGGCCCGTCGCGGCGCCCACCGCAAAGAAACCACCGGCGCTCTCAAGAGCCGGCTGATGATCGCGGCGATGGCCGCCGGTGCGACCGCCGCGGGTGCGTACTCGTTCGGCAACGGCACCGAGGCGCAGGCCGCCGACGACACCGTTTTGGCCACCGGACAGACCGCGGTCGACGGCGCATCGGTCAGCGGTTCGGTCGACGGCATGCAGATCGTGTCGGTCGCGTCGAACATCTCCTCGGCCGTGCACGCCGAGGAGATCACCAAGGCCGCCGCGTTCGCGCAGGAGCGCGCCGAGCGTGAGGCCCGCCTGTCCCGCCCGCTGTTCGTGATGCCGACCAAGGGTGTGTGGACCTCCGGCTTCGGTTACCGCTGGGGTGTGCTGCACGGCGGCATCGACATCGCGGGCCCGATCGGTACCCCGATCTACGCGGCCTCCGACGGCGTTGTCACCGATGTCGGCCCGACCGCCGGCTACGGCGCCTGGGTCAAGATCCGCCACTCCGACGGCACCGTCACGCTCTACGGCCACATCAACACCTGGCTGGTCAGCGTGGGCGAGCGGGTGATGGCAGGCGATCAGATCGCCACCATGGGCAACCGGGGCAACTCCACCGGCCCCCACCTGCACTTCGAGGTCCTGACCAACGGCACGAACCGGATCGACCCGGTCGGTTGGCTGGCCAAGCGCGGGCTCAGCCCGGGCAGCTATGTTGGCTGAGTGAGCGACTCCGGTCCCCTCGACACCGAACAACCCGGTGAGGACGACCACACCCGCATCATCCGGCGTCAACCGTCCGCTCCTCTCTCGGGCCCACTGCCCACCTCCGACGCACCGAAGACGAGCATCATCCGGCGCCATCCGACAGGTGCCATACCCACCTCACCCGACGCCGAACCACAGACCGGCCTGATCGGGGCCTCCAGCGAGGCCCAGACGGGTCTGATCGCCGCCGGTGACGACGAGGAGGCCGGCGCGGCCACCACTTACGTGCCGCGGGCGCGTCCGCTGGTGATCCCGCGGCGGGCGTCGAGCAATGACCCCAGGACGGCGGTGACGGCCGCGACGCTGAGCATCCTCAGCGGCTGGGGCACCGCCGTCATCGCGACGGATCTGATCGCCGGCTGGTGGCGCACCGACCAACTGTTCTGCGTGGCGGTGGGATTCCTCACCGCGGTGTCGGCCGCAGCAACCATCGGCGGGCTCATCGCGCTGTTGCTGCGCCGACGGCTGGGCCGGCTGCTCATCGTCGTCGGCTCGGTCATCGCGCTGCTGATCTTCGGCAGCCTGTTCATCGCGGGCGCCAAGCTGCACCCCATGGTGTACGCGATACCCGTGCTGCCCGTCGCGAGCATCCTGTTCGCGGTGCTGCCAGCGACCGGCCGGTGGGCCGTGCGCAGCGAATAGCGCATGTTTGCCGAGCGCGCGCGACGGCATTTTCGTCGGCCTCGGTGAAAGGCGGGCATCCGGGCGCTCTTCCGGTCAGCCTGAGCGAAACCGTCGACCCGGCGATTCCCACCGACTTCTACTGACCTCTGTCTGGTGTTCTCACACCCACCACCACCTCGGAGGCCCGCTCATGCTCAACCGGTTGTTGCGCACCCTTTCCGCCGTCGCAGCCGCGTCGGCGCTCGCAGTCGGTGCCGTGGCGTGTAGCAGCAGCGACGACACCGGCGGCTATACGTTGCGCATCGGCGCCACCTCGGTGACGGGCACCCCGGCCGGATCGCTCGGCTGGGGTGACAAGGAAGGCATACTCACCGAGGAACTCAAATCCGCTGGCGTCGACAAGATCGAGTACTCCTTCTTCCAGTCGGGCAGCGACGTGGTCTCTGCGCTGTTCGCCGGCGCGGTCGACGTGGCCGCCGTCGGCGACAACCCCGCCCTGCGCGCCCGCAGCCGAGACCCGAAAGTCGTTCTGCTGTCTCTTGACTCGATCAACGGCGACGCATGGATCGTGGGCGCCAAGGGCGGCCCCACCACGATCCAGGGTCTGGTGGGCAAGTCGATCACCGCGCCGCAGGGCACCATCCGTGACCGCGCGGCGCGCCAACTCATCGAGGCGGCCGGGCTCACCGGCAAGATCGAGGTGCGCGACGTGCCGACGCCCGAGTCCATCGCGGGTCTGAGTTCGGGCAAGATCGACGCCACCGTGGTCACCGGCGCCAGCGCCGCCGAACTCAAGGACCGAGGCTTCCCGATCCTCGACAGCCTGTCGCAGCACGGCTTCGGCAGCACCGGCACCAACATCGCGCTGACGTCGTTCACCGAGCAGCACCCCGAGTTCGCCGAGGCCTGGCAGAAGGCCGTCACCGCGGTGAACCGCGACATCACCGAGAACTTCGACGCCTACACCGAGTGGGTCGCCGCCACCGACGACACCGAGGTCCAGTTCGTCCGGCAGTCCACTCAGCGCGACGAGTTCAACACCGAACCGTTCCCGGACAACGGCGTCCAGCAGCTGCAGGCGGCCTACGACTTCCTCAAGGCCGACGGTTCGCTGGACAACGAGTACTCGGTGCCCGAGTGGGCCGGGGCCAAACAGTGACGGCCACCGCGGTCGCACCGCAGGCCGCCGGACCCGAACTCGTCGACATCACCGCGCGCCACACCAGACGAAAGAGCTTGTGGGCCCGCATCCCTCGCCCGGTGCGCCGGCTCATGGGTCCGGTGCTGATCCTGCTCGCGTGGACCGTCGGGTCGGGCACCGGGCTGCTCGACACCAATCTGTTCCCGCCGCCCACCGATGTCGCGGCCACGGCGTGGCGGCTGTTCGACAACGGCCAACTCGCCACCCACGTCGGCGCATCGGCGGTGCGGGTTCTCATCGGCACGACGCTCGGCATCCTGCTCGGGGTGGTGCTCGCGGTGCTCGCGGGCCTGACCCGCACCGGCGAGGATCTGCTCGACTGGACCATGCAGATCCTCAAGGCCGTACCGAATTTCGCGTTGACCCCGCTGCTGATCATCTGGATGGGCATCGGTGAGGGACCCAAGATCGTCCTGATCACCACCGGCGTCGCGATCGCGATCTACATCAACACCTACTCGGGTATCCGCAATGTGGACCGCCAACTCGTCGAGATGGCGCAGACCCTCGAGGCACCCCGCCGCACCCTGATCGCGCAGGTGATCCTGCCCGGGGCGATGCCGAATTTCCTGGTGGGACTTCGCCTCGGCTTGTCGAGCGCGTGGCTGAGCCTGATTTTCGCCGAGATGATCAACACCACCGAGGGCATCGGCTTCCTGATGTCACGCGCCCAGACCAACCTGCAGTTCGACGTGTCGCTGCTGGTGATCGTCATCTACGCCATCGCGGGGCTGCTGTCCTACAGCCTGGTGCGCCTGCTGGAACGGCTTCTGCTGTCCTGGCGCAACGGATTCGACGGGGTGTCATGACCGCGGTGGTGCAGGTGAGCGGGCTGCGCCGGGCGTTCGGCCCGCAGCAGGTGCTCGACGACCTCGAATTGCAGATCGACGACGGCGAATTCGTCGCGATGCTGGGCCGCTCCGGATCGGGTAAGAGCACGCTGCTGCGCATCCTCGCGGGCCTCGACGACGACGTCACCGGATCGGTGGTGGTGCCGCGCTCGCGCGCCGTGGTATTCCAGAACCCGCGGCTGCTGCCGTGGCGGCGGGCACTGGCCAATGTCACGTTCGCGCTGCCCGCCAGCGGCCCCGACGAGCCGAGTCGCACCGCACGCGGACGCGCCGCACTCGACGAGGTCGGCCTGTCCGACAAGGCCAGAAGCTGGCCGCTGGCCCTGTCCGGCGGTGAGGCGCAACGGGTCTCACTCGCGCGCGCCCTGGTGCGCGAACCCGATCTGCTGCTGCTCGACGAACCGTTCGGCGCACTCGACGCGCTGACCCGGCTCAAGATGTACCGGCTGCTGCACGAACTCTGGGCCCGCAGGCACATGGCGGTGCTGCACGTCACCCACGACGTCGACGAGGCCATCCTGCTGGCCGACCGGGTGGTGGTGCTCTCGGGCGGCCGAGTGTCGCTCGACCGGCGCGTCGAACTGCCGTTCCCCCGCAGCCGCGGCGACGACGGCTTCGACGATCTGCGCCGCGTCCTGCTCGCCGAACTCGGGGTGCGCGAGGAGGTCGGACATGACCGTTAGCCCCGACGTGCTCGACACCGATGTGCTGGTGATCGGCGGCGGCCCGGCCGCGACGTGGGCGGCGATCTCGGCGACCGAGTCCGGAGCCCGGGTGATCCTGGTGGACAAGGGCTATTGCGGCACCAGCGGCGCCACCGCCGCGGGCGGCAACAACCTGTGGCTCATTCCGCCCGGACCGCGTCGCGAGGAATCGGTCCGCGAACGCGAACAGGCTGCGGGCCGGATCACCGACGCCGACTGGATGTTCCGCGTGCTCGCGACGTCGTGGGACCGCATCGAGCAACTGGCCGGATGGGGTTATCCGTTTCCGGTCGGCGCAGACGGCAGGCCCATGCGCAGCAGCCTGCAGGGCCCCGAGTACATGCGCCGGATGCGCCGCAAGGTCCACCGCAGCGGGGTCCGCATACTCGACCACCACCCCGCGCTCGAGCTGACCGTCGACGGCGACGGTGTCGTCAACGGGGCCACCGGCATCGCACGCCAGGACGGCGGCCGGCCGTGGCGCATCGGCGCGGGCGCCGTCGTACTCGCGACCGGCGGCACCGCGTTCCTGTCCGGCACATTCGGCACCAACGTCGACACCGGCGACGGGCTGCTGATGGCTGCCGAGCACGGGGCCGCGCTGTCGGGCATGGAGTTCAGCACGGCCTACGCGCTGGCACCCGAATGGGGCACCCACACCAAGGGCCGGATGTTGCAGTGGGGCAGTTTCTACGACGAGCACGGACAACCGGTCCCCACCCAACTCGGCCTCGGCGGCCGCCAGGACGCGCAGTGGCAGCTCGCGCACGGCCGACGGGTGTTCGCCCGCCTCGACCGGGCGCCCGAGCACATCCGTCAGACCATGCGCGACGCACAGCCCAACTACTTCCTTCCGCTGGACAAGGCCGGCATCGACCCGTTCACCACCGGATACCCGGTCCGAATGGTCCACGAGGGGTCCGTGCGCGGCACCGGTGGCCTGCGCCTCACCGGACCGGATTGCGCGACAACGGTTCCCGGACTGTACGCGGCCGGCGACGCCGCGACACGTGAGCTCATCACCGGGGCGCGGTCCGGCGGCGGCAGCCACAACGGGTCGTGGGCGATCGCGTCGGGCAGCTTCGCCGGGCGCGGGGCCGCCGAGTTCAGCCGCAGGCACGCACCAGGGCCGGCGCACGACACCGTCGTCAAGCCCCGGGCACGCGCGGGCGCCCCCACCGTCGACGAGGTGGTGCGCGCCGCGCAGGAGCATGTGCTGCCGCCGCTGCGCAGCTACCTGAAAACCCATGAGCGCCTTATCGAGTCGGCAGCCGCGCTGGAAACCGTGTGGCGTGACATCGCCGACGGCCTGGCCCCGGTCGCCGCGCGCGAGGCGTACAAGGTGCGTCAGGCCGTCGCGCTGGTGGCGGCGGCCCGCTGGGTGACCGCGGCGTCACTGGCCCGCGCCGAGACCCGGGGCCTGCATCGACGCGAGGATCTGCCGGACACCGACACCCGGTTCGACCACCGCATCCTCGTCGGCGGCCTCGACGAGGTGTGGACTGCGCCGGATCCCGTTGCCCCCCGCCTGGTTTCGGAAGCGGTCGCATGATCGAGATCGTCAGCGGGTCGGCGTGCATCGCCTGCGACGTGTGCATCAAAGTGTGCCCCACCGACGTCTTCGACCGCGGCGCCGACGGCATCCCGGTGATCGCGCGGCAGTCGGATTGCCAGACCTGCTTCATGTGCGAGGCCTACTGCCCCACCGACGCGCTCTACGTCGCCCCGGTGTCGGAACCGGTCGGCCCACACAACCCGCACGCCGACGAGGATGCCGTACGCCGAGCCGGATTGTTCGGCCGTTACCGCGAACTCGTCGGCTGGGGGCAGGGCCGCACGCCGGGTGCGAAGCTGGACAAGAACGCGGTGCTCACCTCGGTTCCCCCGCTACCGGAGTCACAGTTGCCCGCGCCCGCGCGGCTGGCCGACGACCCGTGGAGCCACGCCGAACCCTGAGCCGAACTCAGAGCTTCTGCAGCGGGGCGTGGTTGTGCATGAGCTTGACGCGGCCCGCGCTGCCGAAGTCGATGAGCGACATCGCGGATTCACCCGTGCCGGAGACCTCCTCGACCCGGCCGAGGCCGTACTTGTCGTGGCTCACCCGGTCACCGGCCTGCAGCACCATCAGCGGCTTGTTGCGGCCACCAGGCCGATTCGGCGAGGGTCGCGGCGACCCGAAACCGATGCCGCCGCCGCCACCCGACGCCATCCGGCCCGGTGCGCTGTAGGCCGGGGTGGGCTGCTCGATGCGACGCCAGTCGATGAGTTCCTGCGGAATCTCGCGCAGGAAGCGCGATTCCGGGTTGAGCATGGGCTGACCCCACGACGAGCGCACCTTCGCCCGGCTCAGGTACAGCCGTTGCCGGGCCCGGGTCAGGCCGACGTAGGCCAGGCGCCGCTCCTCGGACAGTTCGTTGGGATCGCCCAGCGCCCGCATGTGCGGGAACATGCCGTCCTCCCAGCCGGTCACGAACACCGCCGGGAACTCCAGGCCCTTGGCGGTGTGCAGCGTCATCATCGTCACCACACCGGACCCCTCTTCGGGGATCTCATCGGCATCGGCGACCAGCGACACCCGCTCCAGGAACTGCGCCAGCACGCCGGTGTCGGGGATGTCCTCGTCGACCGGTTCGTCGCCCTCCTCGGCCAGGGCCTGCGCGTTGGCCAGGTCGATGCTGAATTCGTGTGCGACGCTGACCAATTCGTTCAGGTTGTCCAGGCGGGCCAGATCCTGCGGATCGCTGGAGGCCTCGAGCTCGCGGCGGTAGCCGGTGCGCTCCAGCACGGCCTCCACCAGGTCGCCGAGTTCCTCGTCGAGCTTGCCGCGCAGTTCGTCGAGCATCTCCACGAAGCTCGCGATGCACTTCTCCGAACGGGTGTTGAGCATCGGCACGCGGCCCTCGGCGGCGGCCTGCAGCGCCTCGTTGAAGCTCACGCCGGTGTTCTCGGCGTACACCGCGACGCACGCCTCGGCGCGGTCGCCGATGCCGCGGCGCGGGGTGTTGAGGATGCGACGCATGCTCACCGAATCGCCGGGATTGTCCAGCACCCGCAGGTAGGCGACGATGTCGCGGATCTCGCGGCGCTCGTAGAACCGCACCCCGCCGACCACCTTGTACGGGATGCCTGCGCGGATGAAGACCTCTTCCAGCGCACGCGAGGAGTTGTTGGTGCGGTAGAACACCGCGACGTCGTTGTAGTTGTAGCCGTGCCGGTCGGTGAGCGCGTCGATCTCGTCGGCGACGAACCGGGCCTCGTCGTGCTCGTTGTCGGCGACGTAGCCGACGATCAGCTCACCCTCGCCCGCGTCGGTCCACAGCCGCTTCTCGCGCCGTCCCGTGTTGCGGGCGATCACCGCGTTCGCGGCGTTGAGAATCGTCTGCGTCGACCGGTAGTTCTGCTCCAGCAGGATCGTCGTCGCATCGGGGAAGTCACGCTCGAAGTCCTCGATGTTGCGGATCGTCGCACCGCGGAACGCGTAGATCGACTGGTCGGCGTCACCCACCACGCACAACTCCGACGGCGGCACGCCGTCGTGGTCCTCGAGGTGGTGCCCGACGAGCTCACGCACCAGCACGTACTGCGCGTGGTTGGTGTCCTGGTATTCGTCGACCAGGATGTGCCGGAACCGGCGCCGGTAGTACTGGGCGATCTGCGGGAAGGCCTGCAGCACCGCGACCGTCTCGCCGATGAGGTCGTCGAAGTCCAGCGCGTTGGCCGCGCGCAACCGGCGCTGATATTCGCCGTACACCTGGGCGATGATCGTGGCCATCTCGTCGGAGGCCTCGGACGCCTCGGCGGCGGCCTGCTCGGGGCCGATCAACTCGTTCTTGAGGTTGGAGATGCCGTTGGCCAGCAGCCGCGGCGAATACCGCTTGGTGTCCAGGCCCAGGTCCTTGCCGATCATCATCAGCAGACGCCGGGAGTCGTCGGCGTCGTAGATCGAAAAGTTCGAGTTCAGCCCGGGCAGCAGCGACGCCTGGTTGCGCAGGATCCGCACACACGTCGAGTGGAACGTCGACACCCACATGGCCTTGGCGCGCGGGCCGACCAGCTGGACCACCCGCTCGCGCATCTCGGCGGCGGCCTTGTTGGTGAACGTGATCGCCAGGACCTGGCCCACCCCGACCTCGCGCGCCGCGAGCAGGTACGCGATTCGCCGGGTCAGCACGGCCGTCTTCCCGGAGCCTGCGCCCGCGACGATCAGCAGGGGTGATCCCTCGTGCAGCACCGCCTGGCGTTGCTGCGGATTCAGGCCGTCCAGGAGCTGGTCGGTTTCGGTGGTGACGGTGGCGGCAGAGGGGATGGTCATCTCGGGTCAAACCTACCGCGCGTCGCCGACATCTTTGCGATCCGGCGACCTCGAGTGGCACACTCGATGAGTGCTCATCGAGCAGAGGCGATTTTTCTACGGGTACCGGTTTGCGGTGCCCGTGGTCTAGCTGCCTTCCCCTTCCCAGCCCCGCGGTCCGCATCCGGATCCGGGGCTCGTCTCTTGTGTGAGGCCCGAAACCGGATGGGACCCCCACACGATGAGGAGCCTCACATGCCTGAGACCATCGAAGCCGTGCCTGAGATCGATGACCTGCGTCGGGAGATCGACGAACTCGACGCCACCATCATCGCCGCCATCCAGCGGCGCACCGAAGTGTCGAAGACCATCGGCAAGGCACGCATGGCATCCGGTGGTACCCGGCTGGTGCACAGCCGTGAGATGAAGGTCATCGAGCGCTACATCGACGCGCTCGGCCCGGAGGGCAAGGACCTGGCCATGCTGCTGCTGCGGCTCGGCCGTGGCCGCCTCGGCTACTGACGCGGAGCCGGCTTGCCCGGCGGCAGCTTCTTGAGTGAGTCGACCAGCCATGGCGTCAGCCACTCCACGGCCTCGGCAGTGGGATGCACACCGTCGCTGCGCATCCGGATGCCGTCGACGCGCGCGGTGTAGGCGCCGCCGGGATTGAGCTTGGCGTTGAAGTCGAGCACGGACACGTTCGGCCGCTCCTCGGCGACCTCACGCAGAATCTTGTTCCACGTCCTGATGCGGGCCGGCTGATCCTCGGGATACAGGCTGCCGTCGGCGCGTTCGCCGCGACGGTTGTACGGCGCGGTGGTGACGACGACGCGCGCTCCGGTCGAGCCGAGGATGTCGAGGGCGCGCCGCAGTTCCGCGGTGAGGTAGTCGTCGTAGGCGTCCTCGCCGATGTGCATCCAGCGGCCCTCGTGCGTGCGGTCGACCACCTCCCAGCGGCCGATCATCAGCAGCACGGTGTCGGGCCGGTCGTGCCGGATGCGCTGGGTCCAGCGTTCGGGCCAGGTGTCGCATTCCGGCTTCTGGTTGATGGTCTCCCCCGCCGACCGGTACGGCCCACCGCGCGCGATGCCGCAGCCGATGGTCGTGTTGTTGCTGAAAACCAATCCCGGTGTCGCGGGCAGATACCGCATCAGCGTCCACGCGATGGAGTCGCCGAACACCGCCACGCTGCGGGTGCCGGGCGCCCGGCGGGCGGGCGTCGCACCCAGCACCGGCCGTTCGGCACCCACGTCGGGTTGCACCGCCGCGGCCGACATGACATCCGGGCCGAGGGGCTGATGCTGCGGCGGCGTGACCGGCATGACCGTCATGGTGACGACGGCCGCGGTCGCGGCAGTGGCCGCGGCCAGCGGCAGCATCGGCACGTGCTGCGGACGCCAACGCCGCACGGGCTGCTCGACGAAACGCCACGACACCCACGCCAGCCCGACCGTGACGGCGCAGCGCACCGCGACCAGCGACCACCCGGTCAGGCCGGTCCGTTCGCCGTTGAGGATCAGAAACAGCGGCCAGTGCCACAGGTAGACGCCGTAGGAGATGGCGCCGAGCGCGACCAGCGGCCGCCACGCCAACGCGCGGGCAACCCAGCCGTCCTGGTCGAGCGCGACGGGCACGATCACCAACGCCGCGGCCGCCGCGACGATGATCAGCAGACCGTGCCGGAAGTCATCGACGTCGCCGGTCGCCAGATGCGCCGCGACCCCGAGCACGGCCAGCCCGAGCACCGGCAGCACCCATGCGATCCAGCGCCGCCACCGCGCCCGGATCAGGGTGCCCGACACCGTGAGTGCCGACCAGTCACGCACCAGCAGCGCCGCGGCAGCGGCTCCGAGCAGAAGCCCCTGGGCGCGGAAGTCGGTGCCGAAGTACACCCGGTTCAACGTGTCGGCGTCGACGGCCAGGATCGCGCCCGCCGCCGAGGCCGCCACACCGGCCGCCGCGATCACGAACACCGCGATGCGCACCGCGCGGACGCCGCGCCGGCGCAGCAGCAGGACGGCCAACAGCAGCAGGACGGGCCAGACGAGGTAGTACTGCTCTTCGACACCCAGCGACCACGTGTGCTGCAGCGGGGACGGCGGCGCGCCCTGGGAGAAGTAGTCGGCCTTCTGGACCACGAAAACCCAGTTGGCCACCCAGAAGAACGCCGCGACGGCGTCGTCGCGCAGCGCGGTCACCGCGTCGGACGGGAACAGGTCCCGCGCGGCGACGACGGCCAGCGTCATCACCAGCAGCGCGGGCAGCAGACGCCTGGCCCGGCGGATCCAGAACCCCTTGAGGTCGATGCGGTCGGTGCGGGCGAATTCGTCGAGCAGCAGCGAGGTGATCAGGAATCCGCTCAGCACGAAGAAGATGTCGACGCCGATGAATCCGCCTGCCACGCCGGGCACACCGGCATGGCCGGCCAGGACCAGCAGGACCGCAATGGCCCGGATGCCGTCGAGCGCGGGGATCTCGCCTCGCGCAGGGAGGGTCCGACGGCGACCGGCAGCACGGACTGGCGCCGCAGTCACGTCATGACCTCCTGTCTGGCGTATGAGCCCAGAAGTCTAGGGGCCGCTGCGGCCCGAATCCGGAAGGCGCGCCACGGTTCGCAACAGTGCTTGCCGCCGAGGCGAATACGCGGCACCACACGCAGACGCTGCCGACGTCGGTTCCCCGAAGGAGATGACGTCAGCAGCGTGCGACGGCCCGGCCTACTTGGTCAGCGCGATGTACTTGGTGTCGAGGTACTCCTCGATGCCCTCGGTGCCACCCTCACGCCCGAATCCGGATTCCTTGATGCCGCCGAAAGGTGCTGCCGGATCGGAGATCACACCGCGGTTGATCCCGACCATGCCGGATTCGATCGACTCGGCCACGCGCAGCGCCCGGTCGAGCGACTGCGTGTAGACGTAGGCGGCCAGACCGTATTCGGTGTCGTTGGCCGCGGCGATGCCTTCCTCCTCGGTGTCGAAACCGGTGATGGGCGCCACCGGTCCGAACACCTCCTCGGAGAGGATGCGCGCGTCGGCGGGCACATCGGCCAGCACGGTCGCCGGGTAGAAGTTGCCAGGGCCACCGGGGGCGACACCGCCGACGGCGACGGTCGCGCCGCGCGACACCGCGTCGGACACCAGTTCGGTGACCGTGGCGACCTGCTTGGAGTTGATCAGCGGTCCGAGCGTCGACGAGGGGTCGAGGCCCTTGCCGAGGGTGAACTCGCTCATGCGCTTGACGAGTTTCTCGGTGAACTCCTCACGCACCGCGTTGGCGACGTGGAACCGGTTGGCCGCGGTGCAGGCCTCACCGCCGTTGCGCATCTTGGCCAGGATGGCCCCGTCGACGGCCGCGTCGACGTCGGCGTCGTCGAACACGATGAACGGCGCGTTGCCGCCCAGCTCCATCGAGGTCCGCAGCAGTTTGTCCGCGGACTGCTTGACCAGGGCCTTGCCCACCCCGGTCGAACCGGTGAACGTGAGCTTGCGCAACCGGCCGTCGTCGATCAGCGCGCCGGTGACCCCGCCCGGGTTGCTGGTCGGCAGCACCGACAGGACGCCCTTGGGCAGGCCGGCCTCGTCCATCAGCTTGGCGAGCAGCAGCATGGTCAGCGGGGTTTCCTGCGCGGGCTTGACGATCATCGTGCATCCGGCCGCGAACGCCGGGCCCATCTTGCGGGTGCCCATGGCCAGCGGGAAGTTCCACGGCGTGATGGCGTAGCACGGGCCTACGGCCTGCTTGGTCACCAGGATTCGCCCGGTGCCTGCGGGCGCATGCGTGTAGCGGCCGTCGATGCGCACGGCCTCCTCGGCGAACCAGCGGAAGAACTCGGCGCCATAGGCGACCTCGCCCTTGCTCTCGGGCAGCACCTTGCCCATCTCCAGCGTCATCAGCGCGGCGATGTCGTCGGCGCGCTCGGTGATCTTCTCGAAAACCGACCGCAGGATCTCGCCGCGGGTGCGCGGCGCGGTCGCGGCCCACTCGGCCTGCACGGCGCATGCCGCGTCGAGGGCGGCGACCGCATCCTCGGCGGTGGCATCGGCGACCGCGGTGATCACCTGATCATCGCTGGGGTCGAGAACGTTGAACGTCGACGCGGCTTTCCGCTCCTCACCGCCGATCCACAGACCGGTTGGGACGGATGAAATCAGGTCTTCGATGCGCATACATCCATCATGTACACCTTCGACACGATCACCGCACTAAGGTCGACACAATGAGCGCTGACATCACCGAAACACCCGCTTGGCAGGCTTTGTCGGACCATTACGACGAGGTCGCCGACAAGCATCTGACGGAGTTGTTTGCCGAGGATCCCGCGCGGGGAACCGAGTTGGCGTTGACCGTCGGGGATCTGTACATCGACTACAGCAAGCACCGCGTCACCCGCCGCACCCTCGACCTGCTCGTCGACCTGGCCCGCGCCGCCGGGCTGGAGCAGCGCCGCGACGCGATGTTCGCCGGTGAGCACATCAACACCTCCGAGGACCGCGCGGTGCTGCACACCGCGCTGCGCCTGCCGCGCGACGCCAAGCTCGTCGTCGACGGGCAGGACGTGGTTGCCGATGTGCACGACGTGCTCGACCGCATGGGTGACTTCACCGACCGATTGCGCAGCGGGGAATGGACCGGCGCGACCGGGGAACGCATCACCACGGTGGTCAACATCGGTATCGGCGGATCGGATCTGGGCCCGGTGATGGTGTATGACGCGCTGCGCCACTACGCCGACGCGGGCATCTCGGCGCGCTTCGTCTCCAACGTCGACCCGGCCGACCTGGTCGCCAAGCTCGACGGCCTGGAGCCGGCGACGACGTTGTTCATCGTCGCCTCCAAGACGTTCTCGACGCTGGAGACCCTGACGAACGCCACCGCGGCGCGGCGCTGGCTGACCGACGCGCTCGGTGACGCCGCGGTCGCCAAGCATTTCGTGGCGGTGTCGACCAACAAGAAACTGGTCGACGATTTCGGCATCAACACCGACAACATGTTCGGGTTCTGGGACTGGGTCGGCGGCCGCTACTCGGTGGACTCGGCGATCGGCCTGAGCGTGATGGCCACGATCGGCAAGGAACGCTTCGCCGAGTTCCTCGCCGGGTTCCACACCGTCGACGAGCATTTCCGCACCGCACCGCTGGCCGAGAACGCTCCGGCGCTGCTTGGCCTGATCGGCTTGTGGTACTCGAATTTCTTCGGCGCCCAATCCCGCGCGGTGCTGCCCTACTCCAATGACCTGTCGCGCTTCGCGGCGTATCTGCAGCAGTTGACCATGGAGTCCAACGGCAAGTCGGTGCGCGCCGACGGCTCGCCGGTGACCACCGACACCGGGGAGATCTTCTGGGGCGAGCCGGGCACCAACGGCCAGCACGCCTTCTACCAGTTACTGCACCAGGGCACCCGGCTGGTGCCTGCGGATTTCATCGGGTTCTCCGAGCCCACCGATGATCTGCCCACCGCCGACGGCACCGGCAGCATGCACGACCTGTTGATGAGCAACTTCTTCGCCCAGACCCAGGTGCTGGCGTTCGGCAAGACCGCCGAGGCCATCGCCGCCGAGAGCACGCCCCCGAATGTGGTGCCGCACAAGGTGATGCCCGGCAACCGGCCCACCACCTCGATCCTGGCCACCAGGCTCACCCCGGCGGTGGTGGGACAGTTGATCGCGCTCTACGAGCATCAGGTGTTCACCGAGGGCGTGATCTGGGGCATCGATTCGTTCGACCAGTGGGGTGTGGAACTCGGCAAGACCCAGGCCAAAGCCCTGCTCCCGGTGATCACCGGAGACAAAGCCCCTGCGGCGCAATCTGATTCGTCCACCGACGCCCTGGTGCGCCGCTACCGCAGGGAGCGGGGCCGCTCGGCCTGACCAGGTTCAGGCCTCGGTGTCCGAGCGCCTGGTCCAGCCCAGGATCATCGCGGGCAGGCAACTGCCGATCATCAACGCCGCCAAAGCCATCAGCGCACCTGCGTAAGTCAGGTCGCGGATGGTTTCGGCGTCGGCATCGGTCAGGTTCGTCGACACGATGATCAGGAAGAAGATCGGCACCAGCATCAGGGACTGGACAACCGTCAGCCCGATGGACCTGGCGCTGTTGCGTTGCGCCACCTCGTATTCGTCGAGCGTGGCTGTCGGAGCGTCGCTTTGGCGTCCGAGTACGATCTGCAGGACGACCCACACCGGGAAGAACACCGCACAGGCGGGCAGCCACAGCAATGCGGCCTGACGGAAACCCAAGGCGCACATCACACTTGTGAGGACCATCAGTGCGAGCGCGCTTGCCAGCACCCCGACCAACAGACGACGCCGACCTTGGGTGCGCCAGCCGGGAAGCGAATTCGCGTATGTGTTCTGGTGTTTGAGGAATCGGCGGGTCCGGTGGTCCTGATACCGGTCGATGAGGGTGGGTTTCGGAGTGGTGCGCGTCGATCTAGTCATCAGCACTTCCTTCCGGTTGACCAGTTCTCCGATAGAGCTCGGTGGAAAGCGGAGTGAAGGCGGTGCGTGAGAACACCGCCTCCACCGGCAGGCCGAAGACGTCGCAGACGCGGAACGCCAGATCGAGGCTGGGATAGTGATCGCCTCGTTCCAGCGCTCCGACCGTCTGCGGGTTGACGTTGATCAGGCCCGCAAGCTCCGCTCGGCTCATGTTCCGCTCAGCGCGTAGCACTGCGATGCGGTTGTAGATGGGGAGAGTTTCCCCACGCCTCACCGGACTCATGCAACACATTATTGGGAAAACCCAACAATCCGTCAACATGACCTATCGAATTGTCTGGACACCCGAGAAGTACGGGCTGGTCGAACCGTTACGGGGCCGGAATGGTGGCGCACCCGACGTTCGGGATGCAGCCACTGGCGCCACCCGGTCCGGCGGTGCCGCCCGGGCCACCCGGAATCACGCCGCTGGCGCCACCGGGCCCTGCCGTGCCGCCGGGACCACCGGGAATCGACCCGGTCGCGCCGCCGGGACCCGCGGCACCGCCCGGGCCACCCGGAATCACGCCGCTGGCGCCACCGGGGCCTGCCGTGCCGCCGGGACCACCGGGAATCGCGCCCGTGGCGCCGCCCGGACCGGCCGTGCCCATGTCGGCACACGGCGTGCCGTCGGCGTTGACGCACGGCGGCGGGGCCGGGGCCGGCTCAGCCATCGCCATCGGAGCAAAGGCCAGGGCCCCTGCCGCCGCGCCTGCAAAAATCATCGAGGTAAGCGTTTTTGAGGTCATGTATGAGGTCTACCCAGCCTCCACACGCGTCAAAACAACCCGTCCGGCGAACTCACCCCGAATCGGGGCCGGACCAGGCCGGACTACGCGAAACGCTTGGTGTACTTCGGCGGCAGCAGCCGCATCACCTGGGTCAGCGGAGCCCACGGCCAGCGCGGCACGACGGCGCGGCCCTTCTCCCTCTCGATGGCCTCGACCATGGCCCGCACGCCGGTCTCGTTGTCCACCATGAGCATCGTCGAGCCGGCCCTGGCGGTCATCTCGGATTCGATGTACCCGGGTTCGATGACCGTGACCCGGATCGGGCCCTTGTCGTACTCGGCGCGCAGCGACTCACCCAGCGACGTCATCCCGGCCTTGCTGGCGCAGTAGGCGGCTTTACCACCGGGAACGCCGGTGTTGCCGAGCACCGAGGAAATGAGCACGAGGTGCCCGCTTCCGGCCTTCTTGAACATCTCCAGGGCCGTCTCGATCTGCACCAGACCGGCGACCAGATTGGTCTCCAGCGTGGCCTTGTTGGCCCACGGCTTGCCCTCGCCCAGCGGCCAGCCCTTGCCGATACCCGCGTTGACGATCACGCGGTCGATACCGCCCAGTTCCTCGGACAGCTCACCGAACACCCGGGGCACGGCCTCGTGGTCGTTGACGTCCAACGCCGCGACGGCCACCTTGATGTAGGGATGCCGGTCGGCCAGTTCGGCCCTGAGCTCCTCGAGCCGGTCGGTGCGGCGCGCGCACAGCGCCAGATGGCGACCCCGGGCCGCGAATTGACGTGCCATACCGGCACCGAGACCGGAGCTGGCACCGGTGATGAGGATCTTCTGACGGGTCACCGCAGCAGGATAACCGGGTTAGACAACTGCGGAGAATTCGCCAGCTACTTCAGCAGCCGCGACATCCTGCGGTCGGCGAGCACCTTGCCGCCGGTCTGGCAGGTCGGGCAGTACTGAAAAGACTTGTCGGCGAACGACACCTCCCGCACGGTGTCCCCGCACACCGGGCACGGCAGGCCGGTGCGGGCGTGCACCCGCAGGCCCGAGCGCTTCTCACCCTTGAGCGTCGCCGCCTGCTGCCCCACCGAGCGGCTCACCGCGTCGGTGAGAACCGAGATCATCGCATCGTGCAGGGCGCCGAGTTGCGCGTCGTTGAGCTTGCCCGCGGTCGCGAACGGCGACAGCTTCGCGACGTGCAGGATCTCGTCGCTGTAGGCGTTGCCGATGCCCGCGATCACCTTCTGATCGGTGATGACGGTCTTGATGCGCCCCGAGTTTCCCGCGAGCACCTGCGCCAGGGCCGTCGAGTCGAGGGACAACGCGTCGGGACCCAGGCTCGCGATCTGCGGGACGTCCATCGGGTCGCGGACCACCCACACCGCGAGCCGCTTCTGCGTGCCCGCCTCCGTGAGGTCGAAGCCCGATGCCTCAGCGGTACCCGATGTCGCCGCCGGCGCGGCGAGGTGCACGCGTAGGGCGATCGGCCCCTTGCCGGGCTTGAGCGGCGTCGGCGAGATCTTGTCCGACCAGCGCAGCCACCCGGCGCGCGACAGGTGCGTGATGAGGTACAGCGGCGCCGGGCCGGATTCGACCTCCATGCCGAGGTACTTGCCCCAGCGGTGCGCGCCGGTGACGGTGGCACCGTGCAGCGCGGTCACGGGCGGGTCGAAGGTCTTGAGCACCGACAACGCGGACACGTCGACGCGCGACACCACCCGGCCGACCGCATGCCGGCGCAGATGATCGGCCAACGCTTCGACCTCGGGGAGTTCGGGCATGCCTTCCAGTGTGTCAGCCGGTGTGTCAGCCCGAAACCGACAATGCGGGTAACCCATGGTGCTGACGACCGGTCGCCGACGGATGAGGCGCCGGCTAGTCACGCAGACGCTCGGCCAGAATTTCCGCTCCGTCGCCCTCGAGTTCACCGATGACTTGGCGGCGTCCGGACATGGCCATCAGCAGTGCTTCTCCGGTGCCGACGACTTCTGGTCCGGTTCCGTGCTGCCAGTCGACATCGACTGCGCGCAGCCGCAGACCTCGAATTCGTCGGCCGGCGCCCAAGCGCGGGTTCGACGGGATGAGCGGCAGTATCCGGGTGAGCCGGTCTGCGGGCACGGCGCGTGGGTGCCCCAGCGCGCGCCGGATGTCCTGGTGGTGGATGGTCCCGTCGACGAGGCCGATCATGCCGCCGAATGCGGCAGTAAGCCCTCGTGGCCGCAGGTGCTCGTTGAGGAAACCCATCAACTCGTCGGGAGTCATGCGTGCGAATTCTTCGACCCCGACCTCGTTGGCGCGAACGACGCGCCCCTTGGCGAACCGTCGCAGCAGACCCCAGAAGCGAAGATCTTCGTAGCTGACGATATGTGCCACAACATCTTTGATCGTCCATCCGGCACACAGGCTCGGCGCGTCCCACTGCTGTGGCGTCAGCGTGGCCAGGTAGCGCGCCAGGTCGGACCGCTCCTCGTAGGCGAGGTCCATCAGTGTCCGGCGCTCGGCGGTCACGGTGTTTCCGTCGACTGGGCGTACCGAACCAGATACAGCGGCCATCCGGCGTCGCCGCCGACGCCCACTGGTCCGCCCCTTGACAACTCAGCCCGTAGTTGCAGGTTCCATACATGGTCGACAGCGATCGGTCCGGTGATACCTCAAAGTACCCTCGGGCGAACTCGTTGGAAAAGGTTGAATGTCTGGCAGCCGTGCGGCGATGTCGGCGGCGGACAGACGACTTCACACGTTCGCGACCGCCTTGACCAGGGACAGTACCCAGCTCACGATCGACAGCACGATGGCCGCCCAGATCGCCGTCCACCAGAAGCTGTCGATGTGCAGGCCCCAGTGCGTGGTGTGGTCGGTGATCGACGACGTGATCCACAGCATCAACGCGTTGACCACGATGTGGAACAGCCCGAGGGTGAGGATGTAGAGCGGGATCGACAGAATCTGCACGATCGGCTTGATGATCGCGTTCACCAGCCCGAAGATCACCGCGACGACGAAGATGATGCCGATCCGCGCGAGGGTGGAGTCACCGCCGACGAAGCTCATCCCCGGCACGATGAGAGTGACCACCCAGAGCGCGAATCCGGTCAGTGCGGCGCGCAGCAGAAATGAGCTCATGGGCGCTCAGTCTGCCGAGCGCAACAGGTAGGTGTCCATGATCCAGCCGTGGCGTGTTCTGGCCTCGGTGCGCATGCGCACGATCTCGTCGGCGACCTCGCCGACGGTGCCTGCCACCAGTAGTTCGTCGGGTGTGCCCAGATAGGCGCCCCACCAGATGCGGGTGCGCGGATCGCAGGTGCCAAACGAGCAGTCCCCGTCGAGCATCACCACGGCGGTGCCGGTCAGGCCCTGTTCGCGCAGCCGCCGTCCGGTGGTGATCAGCACCGGTTCGCCGACGTCGTTGAGCGGGATGCGGTGCCGCGCCGTGAGCGCCTGGATGGCGGTGACGCCGGGAATCACGTCGTAGGCGAATTCGACGTGTTCCGAGACCATTTCGAGGATGCGCAGCGTGCTGTCGTACAGCGACGGATCGCCCCACGCCAGGAACGCCCCGACGCCGTCGGGGCCCAGTTCGGTCTCGATCGCCCGTGCCCAGATGCGCGCGCGTTCCCGGTGCCAGTCGGCGACGATCTGGCGGTAGTCGCCGTCCTTGGCCCGCTTGGGGTCGGGCAGTTCGACGAACCGGTAGCCCGGTTCGGTGATGAAGCGGTCGCAGATCAGTCGCCGCAGCGCCACCAGTTCGTCTTTCGTTTCGCCTTTGTCCATGGCGAAGAACACCTGGGTGTCGTTGAGGGCGGTGACGGCCTGCGCGGTGACATAGTCCGGATCTCCGGCCCCGATTCCGATGACGTGGATGCGACGCACACGCGAAGGCTAGCGATCCCGCCACCGTGACCCCAAGTACCCGGTACCGCCGGTATTGACATGATGCTCATAGGACCCTAGTTTCAAATCAGGAATCCGTCGAAGGGACGTCAAAGGTGACCACCTCGGTTCGATCTGCCACCACCCGCGATGAGTACGCCGAGCGCCTGCTGAAAGGCTCGGTGAAGAAGTCCTACGCGCCGGTCGTCGACATCGACTGGGACACCCCGCTGGACGCCGACAAGTTCTTCCTCCCGCCGAAGCTGGTATCGCTGTACGGAACGCCTTTGTGGGACAGCATGTCCCGAGAACAGCAGATCGAGCTGTCGCGTCAGGAACTGGCCAACACACTCTCGGCGGGCATCTGGTTCGAGAACATCCTCAACCAGGCGCTGCTGCGCAAGATGATGCACCAGGACCCGACGGCCCGCGCCACGCACTACCAGCTCACCGAACTCGGCGACGAGACCAGGCACATGGTGATGTTCGGTCGCGCCATCGAGCACATCGGCGCCAAGCCGGTGCGGCCGCGGCTGTATCAGCGCATGATCATCAACACGCTGCCGTTCTTCTTCCGCGGCTCGGTGCTGTGGGTGGCCGCACTGATCGGCGAGGAGATCTTCGACTCCCTGCAGCGGCAGATGATGGACGATCCCGACCTGCAGCCGTTCGTACAGCGGCTCATGCGCATCCACGTCACCGAGGAGGCGCGCCACATCCAGTTCGCGCGCGACGGCCTGCGCAAACGGACACAGGACATGTCCTGGCTCACGCGCCTGTGGGTGAGCAACCTCAACGGCGCGGGCGGACTGTTCTTCCGTCACCTGTTCAGCCATCCGGTGCAGTACTGGCGCGCGGGCCTCGACGGCCGGGCCGCACGGCGTATCGCCCGCACCAGCGCCCACCGGCACGAGGTCCAGGTGGCCGGATTCGCCCCGCTGGCGGCGTTCCTCGAGGAGGTCGGCCTGATGGGCCGGATCAGCCGACGGGTGTGGCGGCGCTCAGGGTTCCTGCCGAAGGACCACGTTGCCGCGCGGCGCGACACCGACGCGAGCGCCGACGGTGTCGAACCCGCGATCGAAGACGACGTGTACGACGGCTTCGCCGTGCTCGACAACGGGGGCCGCGACAGCCGGGTCCGGGTGCGCCTGACCGGGCACCTCGACCCGATCGACGGTCGCTACCACTGGCAGGGCTCGATTCTCGACGGCGGCATGGTCGCGGGCACCGGCCCGGTGCGCTTGACCATCGGGCAGCGCAGTGTCGACGCCCGGATCGTCGAACGCACGGCCCAGGGCACGTTCTCGATCGCCGGGGTCGGCGAGCCGCCGTTCACGCTCGCCGACTGACGGCCCGGCGCCCGAGCAGGCCCACCGCGAACACCGCGCCGACGACGCCGGAGACCACCAGGGGCACCTGCCCGGGCTGCCCCACGTTCCACAGCAGCCCGGCCCAGATGCCGGCGGCCAGCACCGCAAAACCGCTGAGCCCCTGGAACACTCCCTGCGCGCTGCCCTGCAGGTCGGCGCCCACCAGCGACGAGATCCACGCCTTGCCGACGCCGTCGGTGCAGCCCGTGAACAGGCCGTATACCCCGATCAGCAGCCAGGCCGCCACGGTGTCGGTGGTGAGCCCGAGCCCGGTGTAACCCACCGCGAAGAACACCAGTCCGATGCCGAACATCGTGGTCCGCCCGAGCCGGTCAGCCAGCACGCCTGCCGGATAACTCACCAGCGCGTACACCGCGTTGTAGGTGACATATGCCAGGATCACCTCGGCGACGGAGAACCCGATATCGTTGAGCCGCAACAGAAGTAGCGCGTCGGGAAAATTCACCAAACCGAACGCCACCAGCACCGCCGCGGTGCGCCAGTAGTGGCCGGGTAGATCACGCACGTGGGCGAACACCGACTGCCGAGGCCCCCTGCTGCGGCGGCGCTCGGCCGCCCAGAACACCAGCGCCACGCTGAGCACCGCGGGCACCACCGCCATCCACAGCAGCGGCGCGATTTGGTGGTCGAGCAGTAC
Source organism: Mycolicibacterium goodii (assembly GCF_001187505.1). Next base: position 2,736,221 of record NZ_CP012150.1, on the reverse strand, counting down.
GTAGCCGGCCAGCCCGAGCAGCGGCCCGACCACCGCGCCGAAGGTGTCCATGGCGCGGTGGAAACCGAACACGCGGCCACGCGCCGCGTCGTCGATGTCGGCGACCAGCAGTGCGTCACGCGGCGCGCCCCGCAGACCCTTGCCGAGGCGGTCGACGACCCGCCCGGCCAGCACCCCGGCCCACCCCGCCGCGACGACCGTGGTGGCCGCGACCATCAGCTTGCCCAGCGCGGCCATGCCGTAACCCGTCGCGATCAGCGGGCGTCTGGCGAACCGGTCCCCCAGCGGCCCCGCCGCCAGTTTGGTCATCGCCGCCGCGCCTTCGGCCGCGCCCTCGACGGCGCCGACCACCGCGGCGGGGGCGCCCAGCACCGACGTCAGGTAGATCGGCAGCAGCGGGTACAGCAATTCGCTGGCGGTGTCCTGCAGGAACGACACCGCCGAGAGCACCCGCACGTTGCGGGTGAGCCAGATTTCGTCGGTGGGTGCGCTCGCGGGCACGTGTGCCATCTTGCCGGGTGTTTGGCGGGGGTATTCGCTAGCGCCGGGTTTCCGGCGCGCATACTTGGGTAACTGAGCCCGCGGGGGCGATATGACGAATTTCGGTTCAAAGCATGGCGTGGTCGCGATCGGCGCATCGGCCGGTGGCGTCGAAGCGCTGACCAAGTTGGCTGCCAACCTGTCTCGCGACCTGTCCTATGCCATCCTCGTGGTCCTTCACATGCCCGCGAACGCGCCCAGCGTGCTGGCCAGAATTCTCGACCGCGCGGGGCCACTTCCTGCGGTCACCGCGGTCGACGGCGCCTCGTTGGAAGCAGGCACGATCTTCGTCGCCCGACCCGACCGGCACCTGATGGTCCACGACGGCCACGTGGTGCTCAGTGAGGGCCCGACCGAAAACGGTCATCGACCGGCGGTGAACGCGTTGTTCCGCTCGGCCGCGCTGGTCTACGGCCCGCGCGCGATGGGTGTCCTGCTGTCCGGGGTTCTCGACGACGGCGTTCTGGGCGCCGCCGCCATCAAGAGCCGTGGCGGCCTGATGATCGCCCAGTCTCCGACCGATGCGCTGTTCTCCGCGATGCCGACGAATGCGATGCACGCCGGGGTGGTCGACCATGTCGCGGACGCGGCCGACATGGGCGGGCTCATCAAGCAGCTGACCGAGCGGAAGATCGAGGAGCGCGACATCGAGCCCGACGACTCCATGGAACTGGAGAACCGCATCGCGATGGCGAGACGCTTCTCGACCGATTTCGACGCCGAGGAGCTCTGCCGTCGCGCTGCCGCGCGCACGCGACGAGGAAGTCGAGGGTGCCCTGTGGGTGGCGCTGCGCAGCCTGGAGGAGAAGGCCAGACTGTCCCGGACGCTCGCCGAACACGCGGTGTCGGTGCTCAGCGAACGGCTGGCAGAGGTCAATCGGCGAGCGGAGGACGTCGGTGACTAGATCACGAAGTCCGATCACCATCTCGGTGACCTCCCGTGGTGAGGTCACCCTGCTGATGGTGGACGGCGTGCTCGACAGCACCACCTACCGCGAGGTGCGCGACACGGTGATCAAGGCCGCGCTGTCCGAGCCGCGTGCGGTGATCGTCGACGTCAGCAGGCTCCAGGTTCCCGCCGAATCGGCGTGGTCGGTGTTCACCAGCGCGCGGTGGCACGTGTGCGTGTGGCCGGACGTCCCGGTGGTGCTCGTCTGCGACCACACGGCTGGACGTAGTTCCCTACAGCGCAACGGGATTCCACGTTACGTTCCGGTGTGCTCGACACTCGATCAGGCGTGCGCGGCCGTGCTCACCGGCGAGATGAGCCCGCTGCGCCGCCGTGCGCGTGCGCATCTGCCCGCGGTGCACTCCAGCGTGCGCCGGTCGCGGGAACTGGTCACCGACTGGTTGCTCAACTGGTCGCTCACCCGATACATCCCGGTGGCCTGCGTGGTGACCGACGCACTGGTGGAGAACGTCCTGGAGCACACGCTCAGTGCACCGAAGATCATGCTGGAGAGCAGGGGCGACACCGTCACCGTCGCCGTGGAGGACGAAAGCCAGGCACCGGCGGTCCGTCACGAGGACCCCTACCGGGGCGGCGGCAGGTTGTCGGGCCTGGCCCTGGTGGCCAGTATCGCCCGGTCCTGGGGGTGCACCCCGACCACGACCGGAAAAACGGTCTGGGCGGTGATCGGTCCGGAAAGTTGCTTCTGACCGCTAGTAGGGTCACAGTCGCGACACACCGCGGGCGATGGGATGAGATGGAACATACCGACAAATCGTTCGAAGCACTGCTGCGCTACCTGCGCGACTCACGCGGGTTCGACTTCACCGGTTACAAGCGCACATCGTTGATGCGCCGTGTGCGGCACCGCATGGACCAGGCGGGTTATGAGACTTTCGAGGGGTATCTCGATGTGCTGCAGGCCAGTTCCGACGAGTTCTCGGCGCTGTTCAACACCATCCTCATCAACGTCACGGCGTTCTTCCGCGATCCCGACGCATGGGAGTTCATCCGCAGCGACGTGATACCGCGCATGCTCGCCGAACGGGGCCCGGACGATCCCATCCGGGTGTGGAGCGCGGGCTGCGCATCGGGGCAGGAGGCCTACACGCTGGCCATGCTGCTCGCCGAGGCGCTCGGACCGGAACTGTTCCGCCGGCGCGTCAAGATCTACGCCACCGACGTCGACGAGGACGCACTGACCGAAGCGCGCGCCGCCGCGTACGACGCCAGGGCCGTCGAATCGGTGCCACCGACATTGCTGTCGACGTACTTCGAACATCTCAACGGCCGCTACGTGTTTCACAAGGACCTGCGCCGCGCGGTGATCTTCGGGCGCAACGATCTGGTCAAGGACGCGCCGATCTCCCGGGTCGACCTGCTGGTGTGCCGCAACACGCTGATGTATCTCAACGCCGAGACGCAGCGAAATGTCATCAGCCGCTTGCATTTTGCGCTGGGCGCACAGGGCACCCTGTTCCTCGGCCACGCCGAGATGCTGCTCAGTCATGCCGACCGGTTCACGCCGCTGAACCTCAGACACCGGATCTTCCGCAAGGCGGCGGGCTCGCAATCCGGCATCGACCGCTACGACCCCACCGCGGCGATGTACGACCGGCACGGTGACCTGCCGGGGCTGACCACGGTGCGGGACCTGGCCTTCCGGGCCAGCCCGGTCGCGCAGATCGTGGTGACCGGCGAGGACACCGTCGCGATGATCAACCAGCAGGCCGAGTCCATCTTCGGGCTCTCGGCCCGCGACATCGGCCGACTGCTGCGCGACCTGGAAATCTCCTACCGCCCCGTGGAACTGCGCGCCTACATCGAGCAGTGCAAGGTCGAGCGGCGCTCCGCGCGCATCCAGGACGTGAAGTGGCAGCGCCCCGGCTCGGAGACGGTGTGGTTCGAGATCCACGTGAACCCCTTGGTGGACAACGAGAATGGCCTGCTCGGCGTGTCCATCGTCTTCTTCGACGTCTCGGCCACCCGCGCGCTCGTCGACAAGGTGGTGCAGACCAACCGCCAGCTCGAGGCGGCCTACGAGGAGCTGCAGTCGACCAACGAAGAACTCGAAACCACCAACGAGGAACTGCAGTCGACGGTGGAAGAACTGGAAACCACCAACGAGGAACTCCAGTCCACCAACGAAGAACTCGAGACGATGAACGAGGAGCTGCAGTCCACCAACGACGAACTGCACACCATCAACGACACGCTGCGTGACCGCAGCATCGAGCTCGAGGACGCGCGTACCTTCCTCGATTCGATGGTGAACTCCATCCACCTCGGCATGGTGGTCGTCGACCGCGAGATGCACGTCGTGGTGTGGAACCGGCACTGCGAGGACCTGTGGGGTCTGCGCGCCGACGAGACCGTGGGAACCCCATTGACCTCGTTGGATATCGGCCTGCCACTCGACCGGGTGCGGCCGCTGATCGGCAACGCCTTCGTCGACGGCGGCGACGCGGGCGAGGTCGTCGTCGACGCGGTCAACCGCCGCGGGCGCGCTGCGCGGATCCGGGTCACCTGCGCGGCGTTCCGGTCCCCGGAAGGCAGCGTGAAGGGTGCGCTGCTGTTGATGGAGGATGTGCTCGCGGCGAACGCCTAGCCGCCCGGCTCATCGACGCGCGACATCGGCGGGTCGATGGGCGGTGACGATCTCGCGCGCCACCCCGATCAGGGGTGTGTTGGAGCACTGCGAGAGCTTCTTCAGCACCTCGAAGGCCTGGTCCGCGTCGATTCGATAACGCTCCATGAGCATGCCCTTGGCCTGCCCGATGAGGTCGCGGGAGGCCAGCGCGCTGCGGAACTGCTCGTCGCGGCGCATCAGACTCCACACCAGCGCGGCGTGGGTGGCGATGATCAGACCCGCCTCCACGGCGTCGTCGTCGAAGGCGCCCGGCGCCTCGGAGTAGAAGTTCAATGCGCCCATGGTGTGGTTGTCGGCGTAGAGCTGGAACGCCACGACGGAGCGGATCGGGGTCTCCGCCAGCGCCGCGCGGCAGTACGGGAGCCAGCGTTGCTCGGTTTCCATGTCGTCGATGCGGATGACGTGCTGTTCCCAGGCCGCGGCGAGGCACGGCCCGTCCTCGACACGTTGCTGGATCTCGTCGAGCACCACCGGGTACTGACCGGTGGCCGCGGCCGTGCGGACCTTGCCGTCACGTCCGGCGATGGTGATGCCTGCGTACTGAGCGCCGGGTACATAGTCGGCGGCGCTGTGGGTGAGTTCGCCGAGCACGGCGTCGGTGTCGGTGGTGCGGCGCGTGTGCACGTCGCGGATCAGATTGCTGATCTGCTGCGAGATCGCCTCGTTCCGGCTCACCGGCCTGCCCCTGCTCGGGTCGAAATCGACAGATCAAGAATATCGTGGCGCGCTCATATGTGGATCCGACCCCATCAAATTTAGAACACGTTCTAGTCTGTGGGGTATGCGGTTCACATACGCCGAAGCAATGACCGATCCCACCTACTACATTCCGCTCGCGCAGGCGGCCGAGGCGGCCGGATACGACGCCATGACCATCCCGGACAGCGTCGCCTACCCGCTCGAATCGGACTCCAAATACCCCTACACCCCCGACGGCAGCCGCGAGTTCCTCGACGGCAAGGCCTTCATCGAGGCGTTCGTCCTCGCGTCGGCGCTGTGCGCGGCGACGACGACGCTGAACTTCAACTTCTTCGTCCTCAAGCTGCCGATCCGCCCGCCTGCCCTGGTGGCCAAGCAGGCCGGATCTCTCAATGCGCTGTTCGACAACCGACTCGGCCTCGGCGTCGGCACCAGCCCGTGGCCCGAGGACTACGAGTTGATGCAGGTGCCCTTCGCCAAGCGCGGCAAGCGCATGGACGAATGCATCGACATCATCCGCGGCCTGACCACCGGCGAGTACTTCGAGTACCACGGCGAGTTCTACGACATCGCCAAGACCAAGATGACGCCCGCGCCCACCAAGCCGGTGCCCATCCTGGTCGGCGGTCACGCCGATGCCGCGCTGCGCCGCGCCGCACGTTGCGACGGGTGGATGCACGGCGGCGGCCTTCCCGAAGAGCTCGACCGACTCCTGGCGCGGCTCAAGCAGTTTCGCGAAGAGCACGCCGAGAAGACCGGTGAGGCTCCGAGTGAGGACTTCCAGATACACGTCATCTCGGCCGACGCGTTCACCGTCGACGGCATCAAACGCCTTGAGGACAAAGGCGTCACCGATGTCATCGTCGGCTTCCGGATCCCCTACATCGAGGGCGAGGACACCGAGCCGCTGGACAAGAAGATCCGCAATCTCAAGTGGTTCGCGGAGAACGTGATCGCCAAGGTGTAATCCGAACCACGTTCATTTGCTGGAACATCGGCCTCCCCGTTAGCGTTGGAGGCGTTGTTCTCGCCAATGCCGTCCGAGAGCTCAGGACCTGTCCCCAGCAATCGGAAGAGCTGTATCTGATGACGTCCCTGCAATCAGAGACCCTGCGGCCGAACCGGCCGGTATCGGTCGTCGCCACCGACACCACCGTGCGGTGGCTCGCGGTGTTCGCGCTCGCGCTCGGCGGTTTCGGCATCGGGACCGCCGAGTTCGTCGCGATGGGCCTGCTGCCCGACATCGCGTCCGGCTTCGGCATCACCGAGCCGACCGCGGGTCACGTCATATCGGCCTACGCCCTCGGGGTGGTGGTCGGCGCGCCGGTGCTCGCTGCCGTGACCGCGCGGGTGCCGCGCCGGGCGCTGCTGCTCGGGCTGATGGCGGTGTTCACGCTCGGCAACGTCGCGAGCATGTTCGCGCCGTCGTACGAGTCGCTCGTGGCGGCCCGCTTCATCGCGGGCCTGCCGCACGGCGCCTACTTCGGGGTGGCCGCGCTCGCCGCCGCGCATCTCATGGGCCCCGCCAACCGCGCCAAGGCCGTCGCCCACGTGCTGTCCGGTCTGACCATCGCGACGGTCCTCGGAGTGCCGATGGCGTCGTGGCTCGGTCAGGCGCTCGGGTGGCGCAGCGCGTTCGGCCTCGTCGTGTTCGTCGGCATGCTGACGCTGGCCGCCCTGTGGTTCTGGCTGCCCGGCCAGTTGCGCACCATGCACGTCAGCAGTCCCCTCACCGAACTCGGTGCCCTGCGCCGTCCGCAGGTGTGGCTGGCGGTGCTCGTCGGCATGATCGGCTTCGGCGGCATGTTCGCCGTGTACACCTACATCAGCACCACGATGACCGACGTCGCCGGCCTGTCCCGCGGACTCGTGCCGCTGGCGTTGATGGTGTTCGGCCTGGGCATGGTAGTCGGCAACCTGCTCGGCGGACGCCTGGCCGATCTGTCGGTGGTGCGCGCCCTGTACGTGTCGCTGGGATCGCTGGGCATCCTGCTTGCGGTGTTCGTGGCGGCCTCGCATCACACCTGGTCGGCGCTGCTGGTGCTGTTCGGCATCGGTGTGGCCGGTTCGGCCGTGGGCCCCGCGCTGCAGACGCGGCTGATGGACGTCGCCCATGACGCACAGACCCTGGCCGCCGCGCTCAACCACTCCGCACTGAACATCGGCAACGCGACCGGCGCCTGGGTCGGTGGCCTGGTGATCGCCGCGGGCTTCGGCTACACCGCACCCGCGGCGGCGGGCGCAGCGCTCGCGGCCGGTGGACTGCTGGTGCTCACCCTGTCGGTGGCGGTGCAGCGCCGAGGTGCGACCACCTGAGCGCCGCTACCTGAGTTGGTCCTCACACTTCGAGGTCAACCCCGAGAAGTGCACCGCGGGCATCCCGTCGACCGTCGTGAAATCGGTGCCGGGCGCCCATTGCGACCCCGGCGTGATCCACGGCGGGGTCTCGTGCGGGTAGGCGATCGTCAGATCGGAGTAGAACCGCGCGTACGCCGGGCACGACGGGCTGTCCGACGGCTGCGGGTTCCAGGCATGCACCACAACGGGATTCAGCAGCCGCGTGCCCTGCGCACAGTTGGGCTGACATTCGATCGCGTTGTCGACGCCGGTGCCGCGCGCCCCGTCCGGACCCCACTGCGTCCACGTCATGTCCTGCAGCACACCGGTCTTGTCGCAGTTGTAGTCGAACACCTCGGGGCGCTGCGGCAACGGGTGCGCCGGGTCGTAGCACATGCCGATCGCGTACACCTCGCCGTCGGGTGCGGCCGCGTCACCGGGTGCCTGCGGATCCGCCGCGGCGTGCCCGGGCCAGAACAATGCGGCGGCGGTCACGGCAGTCGTCACAGCGAAGTGGCGGATCATGTGACTCCTCGCTTGATGTTTAGTAACCGCACTTACGGCTCCCTCGGTCGACGGGGATGCTAGCAACCCGCCGGGCGGTACGCAGCGGGTTCGAAATCAGCTGAGAAAAACATGTGAATTCGCGGAATTTTCCGCGCCGATCCGAAATTGCATCTTCTAGACGGTAACCGGGCGTAGCGGGACTCCCGGTCCGTCTGAGGGAAGGGTTGGGAAATGAGTTCGGAAAAGACGATGAGTTACGCCTTGGGCGCCCTCACCATGGGCGCCATGGCCTCGGCAGCGCTCTTCATGGGCGGCACCGCTGCGGCCGCACCCACAGAGCAGTCGGTGGAGCAGACCGTCAACAGCCTCAAAACCAGTGGCTACCACGTGATTGTCAACCGGACCGGCGCCGCGGCGCTGTCCAGCTGCAAGGTGGTAGGGGTTCGCCAGGGGCCGGTACATTCCACCGATGACTCACGGGGCGGAGGCTCCATCAAGACCACGGTCATTTCGCGGATCGTCTACGTCGACGTCGCCTGCTGATCGGGGAATAAACTCCGGCGTCCAATTGTTCGGCATTTCAAACCGTGAACGCGGTTTGTCGACAAAAGACGCCAACGCAATCGGCCGCACAATTTTCTCGTGCGGCCGATTGTTTTGTTTTTCTATACAACGGGTAACAACCCGGGGTCCACTCGACCCCAGGAGCCCGATCCGATGAGCACCGACACCCAGAATTCGGCGGACGCGCGAGCGAAGACGCCGGGACAACTCACCGGCGCGGTCGTCATCGTCGCCCTGGTATCCGCGGTCTCCGGCATGCTCTACGGCTACGACACCGGCATCATCTCGGGTGCCCTGCTGCAGATCACCAAGGATTTCGAGATCGCCGAGGCGTGGAAGCAGGTCATCGCCGCGAGCATCCTGCTCGGCGCCGTCGTCGGCGCACTGGTGTGCAGTCACCTGTCACAGACGCGTGGCCGCAAGGGCACGCTGCTGATGCTCGCCGCGGTGTTCGTGATCGGCTCGCTGTGGTGCGCCGTCGCCCCCAACCCGGTGCTGCTGTCCGTCGGACGGTTGGTGCTCGGGTTCGCGGTCGGCGGCGCCACCCAGACCGCGCCCATGTACGTCGCGGAACTCTCGCCGCCGAAGTACCGCGGCCGGCTCGTGTTGTGCTTTCAGATCGCGATCGGAGTCGGCATCGTGATCGCGACGATCGTCGGTGCCTCCGAACAGATTCCGTGGCGCTGGTCGATCGGCGCCGCGGCGGTCCCGGCCGCGGTCATGCTGGGCATGCTGCTGCGCCTGCCGGAGAGCCCGCGCTGGCTGATCAAGGACGGGGACGCCGAGAAGGCCCGCGAGGTGCTGGAGCGGGTACGCCCCGACGGCTACGACATCGACGGTGAACTCGCCGAGATGACCACGCTGGTGCGCAAGGAGCAGACCGCGAAAACCCGCGGGTGGCCCGGACTGCGCGCGTCCTGGGTACGTCCCGCCCTCGTACTCGGTTGCGGCATAGCGATTTTCACCCAGCTCAGCGGTATCGAGATGATCATCTACTACTCCCCGACCATCCTCACCGACAACGGGTTCTCCGAGTCGGTCGCGCTGCAGGTGTCGGTGGCCCTGGGCGTGAGCTACCTGGTGGCGCAACTGGTGGGCCTGTCGATCATCGACAAGGTCGGCAGGCGCCGCCTCACGCTCATCATGATCCCCGGCGCGGCCGTGAGCCTGTTCGTGCTCGGCACCTTGTTCGCGACGGGTCACAGCGGGCGTGAATCCGTGCCGTTCATCGTGGCGTGCCTCGTGGTGTTCATGCTGTTCAACGCGGGCGGCCTGCAGCTCATGGGGTGGCTGACCGGTTCGGAGACCTACCCGCTCGCGGTGCGGCCCGCGGGCACGGCCGCGCAGTCGGCGGCGCTGTGGGGCACCAACCTGCTCATCACGCTGACGCTGCTGACGCTGATCAGCGGCATCGGGGTGGGACCCGCGATGTGGCTGTACGGGCTGTTCAACGTCGCCGCATGGCTTTTCGTGTACTTCCGGATGCCCGACCTGACCGGCCGCAGCCTGGAGGAGATCGAGGGCAAGCTGCGCGACGGCGCGTTCCGCCCCGCCGACTTCGCCCGATAGCATTCCCGCACGCCGCCCGCGCGTCGGTGAGCCACCGGCCCGGCGCCGTTGCCTATCCTCTGACCGTGAGCCAGGATCCCGTCATCATCCACACCGACGGCGGCTGCCGCCCCAATCCGGGCCCCGGCGGCTGGGGTGCGGTGCTGCGTCACGGTGAGCACGTCCGGGAGATGTTCGGCGGCGAGGCCGGTGTGACGAGCAACAACCGCATGGAGTTGACGGCCCCGATCATGGCGTTGGAGGCGCTGACCCGGCCCGTCGCGGTGCACCTGTACACCGACAGCACGTATGTGCGCAACGGGATCACCAAGTGGGTGCTGGGTTGGCAGCGCAACGGCTGGATGACCGCCGCCAAGCAGCCCGTGAAGAACGTCGACCTGTGGCAGCGGCTGCAGTCCGCCTGTTCGCGCCATCAGGTCGAGTGGTTCTGGGTGAAGGGGCACTCGGGCATCGGCGACAACGAGTTGGCCGACGAACTCGCCACCCGCGGGCTGCACGAAGCGCTCGGCCTCACCACCAGTAGTGCGGGTATTTCGCCCCGTTGAGCTTGTTGCCCGCCAGGCCCACCACGACGAGGATCACCGCGGCGGTGCCGACCAGCACCACGAACTCCCATCGGGGGATCTCCGGAACCACGGCGATCATCGCGGTCGCCGCGGCCGGTGAGTGAGAAAGCCTCAGCAGCTTCATCATCCCGAGCGCCAGGGCGCCCGCCACGGCGCCGGCCCACAGCGCGTCCAGACCGGTCATGCCGACCAGCACACCGACGATCGCCGACATCACGTGGCCGCCGATGACGTTGCGGGGCTGCGACAACGGGAAGTGCGCACCGCCGACCACCAGGGCCATGCTGGCCGCCAGTGGCGGGATCAACCACGGGTCGTGCGTGATGGCCGTCAGCGCCGCGACGATGATCAAGGCCACCAGGCTCACCACGGTCTCGACCACGATGACGCTCAATCGCTGCCGCGGCGGGGCGGCACTGCGCAACCAACTGGACCGACTCGGCCCTGACTCCGCTGATTCTCCGGCCTCGAGCAGTTCAACCGAAGTCACCGACGGCTCCGTCACAAGACCTCCCCCGATGATGAACGCACCTCGGGAGGCTAACGGGCACAACGATGTTAACGGAATGTTAAGCCGGTTATCGGGTCATACATTCTGGTTATCAAGGCCCGCAACGGATTTGCTGGCTCTTCCCGAATAGCGATTCACGCCGCCTATCGCCGCTGGCGAGCGGGTGTGACGATCGTCGCGAGCAGGGTGTCGACGAGTTCATCGGCCGTGGTGTGCCATTTGTCCGTCTCGAGCAGACCGCTGGCCTCCAACCCGGCGGCGCCGTGGGCAGCCGTCAGCAGTACGGCCGCATGGCGACTCGCCTCACCCTCGCCGGTGACAGCCGCGACGATCGCGACGAAGTGATCGCACATCAGCAGCGCGGCGCCCGCGATCACCCCGCGATCGCCGGGCGGCCGACTGAACATCAACTGGTACAGGTGCGGCCGTTCGCGGCTCAGGGTGATGACGACGCGCAGCGCCGCGCGCAGGGCCTCCTCTGGCGGGAGCCCGGAATCATCCCGCAGCCTTTGCATCTCGTGGCCGAGGTGTTCCCATCCCTCGACGGCGACCGCCGTCAGCAGCGTCTCCTTGTCGGTGAAGTGACCATAGGGCGCCCCCCGGCTCAGGCCCGCTCGTGCGCCGACCTCGCGCAGCGTCACGGCGGCCGGGCCGCCGGCGTCGAGCAATGCAGCGGCCTCGTCGAGCAGCACGCGACGCGTGGCGGCGGCCGCCTCGATGCGGCTCATCACGCGGCCGGAAGCGCGCCGAACACTCCGGGATTGCCGGTCTGGATGCGCGATGTGAGCTTCACCTTCGAGATGCGCCAGCCCTCGCCGGTGCGCACGAACGCGTTCGTGTAGTACCCGTAGACGGTCTGCTCGGTACCTCCCTCGGCCGCGGCGTTGTGGTGGATCGCCCGGACGTACGCCTCGACCGTCGCATGATCGGAATCGTCGAAGCCGACCGTGAGGTTGGTGATCATGTGCTGAGTTGCGGTGAGCGCACTCATGACCGGCGCGATCATCGCGACGAACTCGTCGGCCCCGAGACGCACGGGCGGTGTACCGAACACCGAGCTGTAGTCGCCTTCGATCTCGTCGGCGAAGCAGCTGCGGAACAGCTCCCAGTCCCGCGAGTCGACCCCGGTCGCATATCGGAGTTGTACGTCGGTGATCTCCGCGCGGTCGAACAGTCGTTGGAGCCCGCGGGCGTCGACGGATTCATGTGACGTTGTCATATGAACGAGGATTCCGCATTCATGTGACACTGTCAACCGAAACCGGGCGCCCGCTCCGCACGACCCCGGAACGTCGCGCGGTAAGCGCTGGGCGTCACGCCGATGGCGCTCTGGAACAGTTGGCGCAGCGCCGTGCCGCTACCAAGACCGGACGCGGCCGCGATGCGCTCGACCGAGAAGTCGGTCTGCTCGAGGAGTTCCCGGGCCCGGTGCAGGCGCTGCTCGGTGAGCCACTGCATCGGAGACACCCCCGTCTCCTCCCGGAACCGGCGGGTGAAGGTGCGCTTGCTCATCGCGCTGACCGACGCCAGATCATCGAGCGTGATGGCCCGGTCGAGTCGCTCGACCGCCCAGGCGCGGGCCGCGCTGGTCGCCGCCGCGGCGGGCTCGGGCACCAGACGCTGGATGTACTGAGCCTGGCCACCTTCCCGGTACGGCGGCGTGACGGTGCCGCGGGCCACCTCGTTGGCGACCGCCGCTCCGAAGTCGCACCGGATCATGTGCAGGCACAGGTCGAGGCCCGCGGCGACACCGGCCGAGGTCAGGACGTTGTCGCAGTCGGTGAACAACACGTTCGGGTCGAGCTCGATGTGCGGGAACAGGGCCCGGAAGTCCTCGGCCGACCGCCAGTGCGTGGTGGCCCGGCGACGGTCGAGGAACCCGGCGGCCGCCAGCACGAACGAACCCGTGCAGATCGAGGCCATCCGGGTACCGGGCCTGACTGTCGACAGCGCCCTGGCCAGGTCGGGGTGCAGCCGGCCCTGGGTGGGCGGTCCGTAGTCCTCGTCGGATGCGGGGACGACGACGGTGTCGGCCTCGGCCAGGACGTCCGGCCCGCAGGTGACGTTGATGGTGAAATCGGTGTCGGTGCGGACCGGACCCGGCGTGAGCGTCGCCGTGACGACGTCGTAGAGCGGCTTGCCGCTCGCCGAACGGGCCTGCCCGAACAGGCGGTGGGGGATGCCGACCTCAAGCGGGATCAGCCCGTCACGAACCAGTACGACCACTCGGTGCATGGCCCGATTCTTGCGCATATTGACTCGCGGGCCACTAGTGCCGTGGTGCCGGCGTGGCAATCCTGGAGTGCAGGAGGTGATTTTCGTGAAGGTGTTGTGGGTGTTCGCTCACCCCGAGCAGGCATCGCTCAACGGTTCCGTCCTGCAGGAGGGCCTGCGAATCCTCGACGAACTCGGTCACGAATACCAGGTGTCGGACCTCTACGCGATGAAGTGGAAGGCCGCGCTCGACCGCGATGACTACACCACGGATACCGATGGTCGGTTCTCGGTGAGTCGCGCCTCGCAGCGGGCGTTCCGCTCCGGCACCCTCAGTGCCGACATCGCCGCCGAGCAACGCAAACTCCAGTGGGCCGACCTCGTCGTCCTGCAGTTTCCGCTGTGGTGGTACAGCGTTCCGGCCATCCTCAAGGGGTGGATCGACCGCGTCTTCGTCAAGGGCTTCGCCTACGGCATCGTCGATCCGGAGAATCCCGGTCGCACACTGCGTTACGGTGACGGTCCGCTGGCAGGCAGGAAGGCGTTGACGATCCTCACCTCCGGCAGCCCACCGGCGCCACTCGGCCCACGCGGTATCAACGGGCAACTCGACCAGGTGCTTTTCCCGCTGTTGCACGGCACGTTGTGGTACGTCGGAATCGCCCCGCTCGAACCGATGCCGCTGTTCGGTGCCGACCGCTTGTCCGAGCACGAATTCGACGCTGCGACAGCAGAACTGCGCCATCGGCTCGAGGGTGTGGACTCAGAGGAGCCGATCGGCTACCGCAGGCAGAACGGCGGTGACTACGATGCCGATCTGGTGCTGCGGCCGGAACTCGCACCCGGCGAGTCGGGCATTTCGGTGCACCGCCGGTGAGTTCGGCTGACCTCACAGCGGTGAATCACCCCAGCCGGAGCCGACCACCAGATCGGCGAACGTGACCTTCGGTGCGCCGTTGACCACTTCGTGCACATGGGCGGGGAAGGAGAACGGAGGAGCCTTGGTCGGATTGCCCTGCGTTCCACCGCCTATCGCCTCGGCGATCGCGTAGCCCAGATTGCGGCGGGCCACTCGGCATGGACCCGGTCGGCGAATCCGGAAGGCAGGAGATCCTTCTGCGTGCCGACGACGTCCAGATCGATTCCGCCATGGCAGACCGCATGTTCGGTGCCGAACCGATGCCCCAAACCCACGCTGGTGTGTAACGCAATGGTTTCCCAGACAATTCGCACCCGAGGTTCGGCCAGCCCGAGCTCGCGAAGGAAGCGCCCCGCGGCGTCTGCTCCGTCGACCTCGAACCGCTGGTCGCCGCTTCCGTATGCGGTGAGGCCCAGATCATGCAGAACAGCCACGAGGAAGACGACTTCTTCGTCATAGTCGACCCCGGCGCGCAATCCATGGATGGCCGCGAGTTCACGTCCGAACAGATAGCTCCGCACGCAGTGGTTGTGCAGGAAGTCCGGTGAGGAACTTTCGGCCAAATCGAAAGCCGCAGAGCACATATGGGAGTCCGGTAGGCCCCATCGGGCCGCGGGTGCCGTTCGGTTCGTATCGTCGTCAATCTGCTCAGCCATGGCGTCACTGTGTCCTGCAAACCGCTTGAGCGAAACCGGCTGGATGGCCATTCATCGACGAGATTTGGCCTGGCGAAATTCCGGCGCTGGGTGGCCATGCAGGCTCTGTGCCGGGCATCGAAGTTGACCCAGGATCGTCGTATGCATGCTCAGATTGTGTTGTTCGACGGCTTCGATCCTCTCGATGTGGTCGCACCCTTCGAGGTGCTGGCCTTCGGCGGCCGGCTTCTCGGTGGTGAACTGATCGTGGAATTGGTCTCCGCTGAAGGGCCCCGTGACGTTGTCAGCGGAACACTCGGGTTGTCGCTGAGAGCCACAGGCCGACTCGATCCCGCCAAACCCGGCTACATCGTGGTGCCCGGCGCGGTCGGACCGATCGAGGGTGATCCCGATGAAGTGGACACCATCCCGGTGTTGCTGGCGAGATTCGGTGCCACCGAGGCGATTCCGATGCTCCGGCAGGCGTTTGCGAACCCCGATGTCACCGTGGCGACGGTCTGCGGCGGCTCGTTGGCGTTGGCGATGGCCGGCCTGATCGACGGTCGGCACGCCAACACCCACCACCTCGGGGTCGACGCCCTCGAAGCAACCGGGGCCATCCCGGTCGCCGCCCGTGTGGTCGACGACGGGAACCTGATCTCCGCGGGCGGGGTGACGTCGGGTCTGGATCTGGCTCTTTATCTTCTGCGGCGCAGCTATGGTCCCCGGATCGCCCTGGCCGTTGAGGAGATGTTCGCCTTCGAAAGCCGTGGCACAGTGTGGGTCGACGCCGGCCGAGCGCCCGAGGCGGTGTGAGGGTGACCATCCTCGGTGACTGGGATGTCAAGATCCGCACACCCGTCGGTTCATTGCAGATCGTCTATCGGTTCTATGTCGACGACGGTGTGCTACTCGGCGAGGCGGCCGGTACGAGTGAGACGGTGCCGTGCACAGACATCGCCGTCATCGAAAGCGCGGACGGCCACCGGGTGCGCTGGCGCCAGGCGGTCACCAAACCGATGAAGCTGAACCTGGACTTCGACGTGCTGGTCCAAGGCGATCAGCTCGACGGCCACTCTCGTGCCGGACGACTTCCACGCTCTCGAGTCACCGGCACACGCCGGCGTTGAGTTCCGCGAACGTATTGCGATAGGTCTGCGGTGCGACCCCGCTGAGCCTGCGGAACTGCTCACGGAAATTGGCCGCCGACGTGAATCCCACGTCGCGGCCGATCCGCTCGACGCCACGGGACGTGCGCTCGAGAAGTTCCTGGGCGTGCCGGATGCGCACGCCGGTGACCCACTGCATGGGAGTCTGGCCGGTCTCGGCCTGAAACCGGCGATTGAGTGTGCGAATACTCATTGCGGCCCGGTCGGCGATGGCGGACAGGGTCAGTTCCCGGTGGGCGTTCTGCTCGATCCATGCCAGTACATCGTCGAGTTGCGTCCTCTCGCCGATGGTATCGGCGGGCAACTGGTTCCGGATGATGAACTGTGCCTGACCGCCACTGCGATGCAGCGGCGCCACGGCAAGTTTGGCGGCGTTGGCAGCGGCAGCGGCCCCGTAATCACGTTGCACCATGTACAAGCAGAGGTCCAACCCCGCCGACGCGCCCGCCGACGTCAGGATCCGCCCTTCATCGACATACAGCGCGTCGGAATCGAGATCGACGGCCGGAAAGGTGGTGCGGAACAGGTCCGCCGCGGCCCAGTGCGTGGTGGCCCGCTTCCCGTCCAGCAGGCCGGCGGCAGCGAGTATGAACGCGCCTGTGCAGATCGAGGCGATCGTCGTCCCGGCCGCATAGGCGTCACGTAGAGCACTGACGACCTCGTCGGGAACGTCGGTGAGTTGTGATTCCACGCCGGGCACGATGATGGTGTCCGCGTCCGCCAGCGCCTCAAGGCCGTGATCGGTGGCGATACGCACCGGCCCCGCCGACACGAGGGGTTCGCTGCCACATACTCGAATCTGATACCCGTTGGCGCCGTTGGCCAGTCGGACCCGTCCGAACACTTCGACGGGAATGCTCAAGTCGAAGGCGACGACCTCCGGTACGGCCAGGACGGCGACTCTGCGCATGCGGACACGATAGCGCGCCGCTGGCAAAATAGTCCACCGCCGACGGGATAATGCCATCCACGGTGTCGATACTCGCGGCAAGATCTCGGCGATCTTCGGCCTTCGGACCGATATTCACCAGCACGGAGGAGCACTAACTTGAGTTGACATGGAGGAGCACACATGACCGGAGTAAAGCCCTACGGCCGGCTGAAATACCGGGAAATCAAGGGCAAGCGGATGGCGTACATCGACGAGGGTCACGGTGACGCCATCGTGTTCCAGCACGGCAACCCGAGCTCGTCGTATCTGTGGCGCAATGTGATGCCCCATCTGGAAGGCCTGGGCCGACTGATCGCCTGTGACCTGATCGGAATGGGCGCCTCGGACAAACTGGACGACCCTGGCGCCGACAGCTACCACTACTTCGAGAATCGTGACTACCTGTTCGCGCTCTGGGACTCCCTGGATCTGGGCGACAACATCACTCTGGTGCTGCACGACTGGGGCGGAGCACTGGGATTCGATTGGGCCAACCAGCACCGTGACCGGGTCGCAGGCATCGCACACATGGAAACCGTTTCCGTGCCGATGGAGTGGGACGATTTCCCCGAAGAGGTCGCCGCGATGTTCCGCGGGTTCCGGTCCCCGCAAGGCGAGGCGATGGTGCTGGACAACAATGTCTTCATCGAGAACGTGTTGCCCTCCATCGTGATTCGCACCCTCGGCGACGAGGAGATGGACCACTACCGTCGGCCCTTCCTCAACCCGGGTGAGGATCGGCGGCCCACACTGTCGTGGCCGCGCGACGTCCCGCTCGCCGGCGAGCCGGCCGAGGTCGTCGCCGTCGTCGAGGAATTCGGTTCATGGCTGGCGCAGAGCACAGTACCCAAGCTGTTCATCCGCGCCGACCCCGGCGTGATCCAGGGCAGACAACGAATTCTCGACATCGTGCGGAGCTGGCCCAACCAGACCGAAGTCGTCGTCCCCGGAACGCACTTCCTGCAAGAGGACAGCCCCGACGAGATCGGCACGGCCATCGCCGCGTTCGTGCGCAGCCTTTCTCACTCCCAGACCACCTCGCCGGGCGTCTTGTCGGGACGCAGTCCGCGCCAACTGGGTTGGCGCAGGCGGCCGTCGGAGGTGCGTTCGCTGTAGCGCACCTCCCCACCAGTTCCGGGCGCACGAACGTGACACCGCGCGCGTCGACCTTGGGAAGCGGAGCGTCGAACGGTGACTCGTCGGTGTGCAGCGGCTTGAGCATTCCCTTGAGCTTGCTCAGTTCTTTCTCGGTGAACCCGGTTCCGACGCGGCCGACGAACTGCAGACCGTCGGGTCCGGGCACACCGAGCACGAGGGCGCCGATGCCGCTGGAGCGTCCACCCTCACCTTGGCGCCAGCCGCCGATCACCACCTCCTGGGTGTTCCAGATCTTGTCCTTGATCCACGACGACGAGCGTCGGCCCGGCTGATACGTCGAGTCCCGCTTCTTGGCGACGACGCCTTCGTAGCGTTTCTCGCGGGCGTGCTCCATGGCCTCGGCGCCGTCGCCGGGTAGCGGGTCCGGCACGGTCAGCCCGCCGCCGCCGGCCAGCGCCTCGAGGATCTTGCGCCGGTCGGTGTACCTGGCGCGCAACAACGATCGGCCGTCGAGCCACAGGATGTCGAAGGCCCAGAATTCGACGCGGGACGAGCGGGCCCGGTTCTGCATCTCACCGAAGCTGGGGACGCCGTTGCGGTCCAGGGCGACCGCCTCCCCGTCGAGCACCACGTGGTGGTCGGCGAGATCGGCTGCTATCGCCTTGAACTGGGGGTACTCACGTGTGACGTCACGACCGGTGCGGGAACGTATCTGCAGTTTCCCGTGATCGGCGTGCAGGATGACGCGGTAGCCGTCCCACTTGCCCTCGAAGGCCCACTGCTTGGCCGTGTACCGGGTCACCGAACCCTCGGTGGCCAGCATGGGTGCGAAATCCTCCGGCCGTACGCTCTTCTGGTCCTTCATGCGGTGGGCGAGCCAGTTCTTGCCCTTGGTCTGGATCAGCGCGTAGCGTCCGTCGACCTTGTCGCCGTGCAGGGTGATGATGATCTCGCCGTGGGTGTCGTCGGGGTTGTCCAGTTCCTCCGGGACGCGAAACTTCTCGGTCTCGTAGCTGCCCGAATCCCAGATCACCATGTCGCCTGCGCCGTACTCGCCCTTGGGGATCGAGCCGTGGAACGTCAGGTACTCGATCGGGTGGTCCTCGGTGTGCACCGCGAGCCGGTTCTCCGCGGTGGTGTCGGGCAGGTTCTTGGGCACTGCGAAGCTCACCAGCACGCCGTCGCGTTCGAGTCGCAGGTCGTAATGCAGCCGGCGGGCGTGATGCTCCTGGATGACGAAGCGGTCGTTGTTGCCCGTCTGCGGAATCTCTTTCGGCACCGGCTCGGGCGTCTTGGACGGATCGCGCATGCTGCGGTAGGTGCTGAGCTTGTCGGCGACCGGAGCGTCGGCGTCCAGCGGCGCGAGCAGATCGCCGTATTCGTCGAGACGATCCAGCACCTCGTCGAACCGCAGATGCCGCAGTTGTGGATCGGCGATCTCGTCCCACGTGCGCGGCGCCGCGACGGTCGGGTGGTCGCGGCCCCGCAATGAGTACGGCGCGATCGTGGTCTTGGCCGCGTTGTTCTGGCTCCAGTCCAGGAACACCTTGCCCGCGCGCAGGCTCTTGGTCATGGTCGCGGTGACCAGTTTCGGCATGGCCTGTTCCAGCTGCTGGGCGACCCGGCGCGCGAGCACCGATGCACCGCGTGAGCTGATCGGCTCGGCCAGTGGCACATACAGGTGCAGGCCCTTGCTGCCGCTGGTGAGCGGATACGTCTCGAGTTCGAGGTCGCTCATCAGCGCGCGCACCTCGTGCGCCACCTCGCACAGCTGCGTCATCGTGACGCCCTCACCGGGATCGAGGTCGAACACGATGCGCGTGGCGGGCCCCTGCTCCCCGTCCTCGAACCGCCATTGCGGCACATGCACTTCCAGCGAGGCCTGCTGCGCGATCCACGCCAGGCCCTCGCGCGTGTTGATGATGGGATACGTCGTGGTGCCGGACTTGTGTGTGATCGAGCCGCGTTCCAGCCAGCTCGGCGCCGACGACGCCAACTGCTTTTCGAAGAACGCCTCTTCGGCGACGCCGTTGGGCCAGCGTTTGCGCGTCACCGGTCGACCCGCGATGTGTGGCACCATCACCTGCGCGATGCTCAGGTAGTAGTCGAAGACCTCGGCCTTCGTGGTGCCCGTGGCGGGATAGAGCACCTTGTCAGGGTTCGTCAGGCGAACCCGCTCGTAGCGCTCCATCCCCCAAGGATGCCTCGCCACGCCGATTTCCACACCAGGGTCGTGCTCGGCGAGTTGTCCCCTAGATGCGCTCGCCGGTCTCCGGGTGGAACAGGTGCACCACACCGTCAGGGGACTTGCGCAGCCGGACCGTCTGGGCCAGCTTGGGTGCCCGGCGGGGGTTGCAGCGTGCGACGAGTTCGACGCCCGAGCCCGACGCGGCGTGGGTGTAGACGTAGGCCTCGGCGCCGAGGTCCTCCACGAGGTCGACGATCACCTCGACGCGGCCGGACTCCTCGATCTCCAACTGCTCGGGCCGGATGCCGATGGTGACCTCGGACAGGCCCAGCTGGCCGAGCCGGGTCATCTGGTCGCGTTCGAGTTCCAGGGTGGAGTTCTCACCCACGCGTACACCGTCGGCGACGACCGGCAGCTTCACCAGGTTCATGGCGGGCGATCCGATGAAGCCCGCGACGAACTCGTTGACCGGCTTGTCGTACAGGTCGTTCGGGGAGGCGAACTGCTGCAGCTTGCCGTTGCGCAGCACGGCGACGCGGTCGCCCATCGTCATGGCCTCGACCTGATCGTGCGTGACGTACACCGTGGTGGTGCCGAGTCGACGCTGCAGCGCGGCGATCTGGGTGCGGGTCTGCACACGCAGCTTGGCGTCGAGGTTGGACAGCGGCTCGTCCATGCAGAACACCTGCGGCTCACGCACGATCGCGCGTCCCATCGCCACCCGCTGACGCTGACCACCGGACAGCTTGGCCGGCTTGCGGTCCAGGAACTGTTCGAGGTCGAGCAGCTTGGCGGCCTCCTCGACCTTGCGGCGCCGCTCGGCGGCGGGCACGCCGCGCAGCTTGAGCGCGAAGCCCATGTTCTCGGCCACGGTCTTGGTCGGGTACAGCGCGTAGTTCTGGAACACCATCGCGATGTCGCGGTCCTTCGACGGCACACCGCGCATGTTGCGGCCACCGATTTCGATGTCACCCTCGTCGATGTCCTCCAGGCCGGCCAGCATGCGCAGCGCGGTGCTCTTGCCGGATCCGGACGGGCCGACCAGCACCACGAACTCACCGTCGGCGATGTCGAGGTTCAGCGAGTCGACCGCGAGCTTGTCCGAGCCCTCGTAGATGCACGAGGCGTTGCGGTAAGTGATTGCAGCCATTGCGGTTATCTCCTTACTTGATGGCCCCGAAGGACAGTCCACGAACCAGCTTGTTCTGCGCGATCCAGCCCGCGAGAACCACCGGAAGCGCAGCCATGGTCGACGCTGCGCACAGCTTGGCCCAGTACAGACCCTCGCCGGCAATGAAGCCGACCAGGAACACCGGCATGGTCTGGGCCTGCACTGCGGTCAGGTTGACCGCGAAGAAGAACTCGTTCCACGCGAAGATCACGCAGATCAGCGCCGTGGCGGCGATGCCGGGCGACACGAGCGGCAGGATCACCTCACGCATCGACCGCCAGGTGCTGGCGCCGTCGAGGCTCGCGGCCTCCAACAGCTCGCCGGGCACTTCGAGGAAGAACGACCGCATCATCCACACCGCGATCGGCAGGTTCATCGCGGTGTACAGGATGATCAGGGCCCAGATGTTGTCCAGCAGACCGATGTTGGACACGATCACGTACATCGGGATGATCGCGGCCACGATCGGCAGCATCTTGGTGCTCATGAAGAAGAACAACGCGTCCTGCGTCTTGCGCACCGGCTTGAGCGACAGCGCGAACGCGGCAGGGACGCCGAGCGCCAGCACCAGAATGGTGGACACCGTGGTGGCGAACAGCGAGTTCAGCAGGCTGGTCCCGACGCCTTGGGAGAACACGGCGCGGAACTCGTCGAGCGTGGGGACGAAGAAGAACTTCGGCGTGACGGTGTAGGCGTCGACCTCTTGCTTGAACGCGGTGAGGACCATCCAGAACACCGGGAAGAAGAACCCGAGGCCGACGATCCAGGCCACCACGCCCCACGGATCGAACTTGCGGCGCTTGACCTTGGTCTTGGGCTGCGGCGCCGGGGCCGGTGCCGTTGTCGCGGTTGCGGTATCGGTACTCATCACGCCGCCTCCTGTGCTCCGGAGAATGACTTGAAGATCAATCGCAGCGCGAACGTCGCGATGATCATCGTGAAGATCACGACGATGACGCCCATCGCGGCGGCCTGGCCGATGTCGAAGCCAAGGAACGCGCGTTGATAGATGTAGAACGGCAGGTTCGCGCTGGCCGTACCCGGCCCGCCCTGCGTCATCATGTAGATCTGGTCGAACGTGTTGACCAGATAGATGGCGCCCAGCACCGTTCCCAGTTCGATGAACCGGCGCAGGTGCGGAAGCGTCAGTTCACGGAACAGCTGAAATGCGTTGGCGCCGTCGACTCGACCGGCCTCCAGGACGTCTCGCGGCATCGACTGGAGGCCGGCGAGGATCAGCAGCATCATGAACGGGGTCCACTGCCAGACCAGGGCGACGATGATCGACGCGCGGGGGAACACGCCGATGAAGTCGATACCCTCGCCGGGCAGTAACCAGTTCACGAAGCCGAACACCGGGTCGAGCATCGCGGTCTTCCACATCAGCGCTCCGGCAACGGGTGTCACCAGGAACGGGGTGATGAGCAGGGTACGCACGATGCCGCGGCCGAGGAACACCCGGTCCAGCAGCAGCGCCAGCAGCAGGCCGATGACAACCGAGATCAGCACCGTCAACACGATGAAGAACACCGAGTTGAAGGCCGCCTGCCAGAACGTGGCGTCCTGTACGACGTCGACGTAGTTCTGCAACCCGACGAATTCACGGGATCCGGGCCGCACCAGGTTCCACGACAGTGTCGAGTAGTACAGCGTGAACAGGAACGGGATCTGGGTGACCACGATCATGAAAATCAGCGCGGGCAGCAGCGGTCCGCGACGGCGCCAGCCCTCGGCGCGGGACACCCCGGGATCCTGTGTCTTCTTGATCCGTGCGACGTGTTCGGCCTCGGCCGCCGCCTCGGCCGTGGTCTTCGCCTCGGTGGTTGTCATGGCTTCTCCTGGTAGCTCCGGCCGACGACTTCTGCGTACTTCTGCGACTGTTCCAGCGCCTGGTCGACGGACTTCTGCCCGGCGATGGCCGCGCTGATCTGTTGGCTCACACGGGTTCCCAGATCCTGGAACTCCGGGATGGCCAGGAACTGCACACCGGTGTACGGGACCGGTTGCACCGTGGGCTTGGCCGGATCGGCACTCTCGATGGAGTCGAGGGTCACCTGGCCGAATGCCGCGGAAGCCTCCTTGTACTCGGGGATCTGGTAGGTCGACAGGCGGCTGCCGGGTGGCACCCGGGCCCAGCCGAGTTCCTCACCGACGAGCCGGATGTAGTCCTTGTTGGTCATCCACGAGATGAACTTCCATGCCGCGTCGGGCTTGTCGCTGCTCTTGGGGATGCCAAGGGCCCACGTGTAGAGCCAACCCGAGTTGGGCTTCTCTGCCATCGGCGCCATCGCGTAGCCGACCTTGCCGACGACGTTGGACGACGCCGGGTCCTCCAGTGTCGACACGGCCGAGGTGGCGTCGTACCACATCGCGGCCCGGCCCTGCGCGAACTGCGTCGCGCATTCACCGAAACCTGCTGCGGACGCGCCTGGTTCGCCGTACTTGTCGACGGTGTCGACGTAGAACTGCACGGCTCTGCGCACCTCGGGGCTGGTGAGCTGGGCGTTCCAGTCCATGTCGTACCAGCGGCCGCCGAAGGTGTTGATGACGGTGTCCAGCGGGGCCAGCACCTCGCCCCAGCCGGGCTTGCCGCGCAGACAGATCCCGACCATGTCGGGTCCGTTGAGCTTGGCGGCCGCATCGGCGACCTGCTGCCAGGTCGGCGTGCGGGGCATCTGGATGCCGGCCTGCTCGAACAGGTCCTTGCGGTACATCAGGAAGGACGACTCACCGTAGAACGGCACCGAGTACATGTTGCCCTGATAGGACAGTGATTCCTTCAGCGACGGGATGAAGTCGTCCTCGTCGTATCCGGGGGTGTTGCGCGCGTAGTCGGAAAGATTGACCAGCCAACCGTTCTCGGCCCACTGCGGGGTCTCGTAGTTGCTGATCATCACCACGTCGAACTCACCGCCGCCCATGGCCGTCGATGCGGTGATCTTGGCGCGGGCCTGGTTCTCCGACAGCGTCACGAACCGCAGCTTGATGTCCGGGTTCTCGGCCTCGAACCGGCTCGACAGTTCGCGCGCGTCGGTCATCTGAGAGTTGGACACCATCGCGATGGTGACCGTCTGTTCGGAGGCGCCGAGTGTGCCCGCGCCGGCACATCCGGCCGTCGCCGTCAATCCCGCGGCTGCGACGCAGGCCGCCAATCTTCTCAACCGTTTCACCTCTCATCACCTCTCATTGGTTCAACAGCCAACGTGCGCAATCGATATCGCACACCAGAAGCCGCGCCAGCTTGCCCCGCAGGGCGCCGAGGATGGCTTGGTACTTGCCGGCCCCGCCGGAGATCAGGATGGATTTCTCGCACATGCGGATGTCCTCCAACGGCACCGACATCGCGCGCTGCTGCAGTTCGTCGTGCACGGGTTCGCCGTGGGCGTTGAAGAAGCGCCCGCCGATCTCCCCGACCGCCCCCATCGACATGAGCTCGTCGAGCATCCGGATGTCGAGGAAGCTGCCCTCGAACAGCGTCGTCGACGTCGACACCGCACCGACGCCGAAAAGCATTGCCTGCGCGCGTCGTCCGGCGTCGAGGGTCTTGGAGATCACCGAATCCTCACGCATCGAGACCACGGTCGCCTGGTCGGCGTACAGCGGCGCGGGCAGCCGGAACGTCTCGGCGCGCAACGTGTCCGCGCAGCGCGTCAGGATCGTCTCCATACCGGTCTGATACGCCGCGGTGGACATGGCGCCGTCGAGCTGCACCACCGCGCGGCAGCTCGCGATGCCGGGCACCAGGTGGGTGGCGACGCCCACCTGCTCGGGTCCCCAGGTGAAGCCGAGCACGTCGTCGGCGGCGATGCGGCGCATCAACAGGGCCGCGCCGGCCCGGCTGGCGTTGGTGGCGACGACGGCCTCGGTCAACCCGAACCGGCGTTCCAGTTCGCGCTCTTCCTCGGCGTGTAAATCGTCCTGGATGTCAGGGGGCACCACCACCTCGATGCGCACCAGGC
Organism: Mycolicibacterium goodii; assembly: GCF_001187505.1. Next base: position 2,711,045 of record NZ_CP012150.1, on the reverse strand, counting down.
CGTTGGCCTTGGCCTTGGCCACCAGGCGTCCCGCCGTGGGCCGGGAGACACCGAGCCGCGAAGCGATCTCGGCCTGCGTGAGGCCGTCCAGGTAATACAGCGTCGCCGCACGGAGCGCGAGGCGCAGGTCCTCAGGCGTCGGTTCGGGCACTTCCCACCACTTTCTAACCGTGAACACTTGCTCACGGGTGCGAGTAGATGCTCAACACGCTAACATGAAGGATGTGACGTACACAACACCCCCGACGAAGCTGACGTCCTCGACCCTCGAGCAGCTGACGATCCCCCGCCCCAGCTACGACCGTGCAGCGGTGCAGATCGGCATCGTCCATTTCGGTGTCGGCGGCTTCCACCGCGCTCACCAGGCGATGTACGTCGACAAGCTGCTGGAGATGGGACAGGCCTCCGAATGGGGCATCTGCGGCGTAGGACTTCTGGCGAACGACCGCAGGATGGCCGAGGTGATGAAGGCTCAGGACGGTCTGTACACCCTGCTGCTCGAACATCCCGACGGTCATCGCGAAGCCCGCGTGATCGGTTCGATCGTCGACTACCGCTACGGGCCCGACGACCCGGAGGGCGTCATCGAACTGCTGGCCGCACCCACCACCAAGATCGTCTCGATGACCATCACCGAGGGCGGCTACTACATCGACTCGGCCCCCGAGATCAACGTGTTCGGCCTGGTCACCGAGGCCCTCGTGCGCCGACGCGACCGCGGCATCGCCTCGCCGACGATCGTGTCCTGCGACAACATCGAGGGCAACGGCGACGTGGCGCGTCAGGCGTTCACCACCTACGCCGAACGCGTCCACCCTGGCCTGGGCGAATGGATGTCGGCCAACACCAAGTTCCCCAATTCGATGGTCGACCGCATCACCCCCGTGACGACGCCCGAGGTGATCAGCACCGTGGAGCACGAATTCGGCGTCGCCGACCAGTGGCCCGTGGTGGCCGAACCGTTCACCTCATGGGTGCTGGAGGACTCGTTCTCCGACGGCCGCCCGCCCTATGAAGAGGTCGGCGTGATGCTCGTCGAGGACGTCACGCCGTACGAGCTCATGAAGTTGCGTCTGCTCAACGCCAGCCATCAGGCCCTGTGCTACTTCGGTTACCTGGCCGGCTACCGCCTGGTGCACGACGCCGCGAGCGATCCGCTGTTCGCCGATTTCCTGCTCGCGTACATGGACTCCGAGGCGACACCGACGCTGCAGCCGGTGCCGGGCATCGACCTCGACGACTACAAGCGCACGCTCATCGAGCGGTTCGCCAATCCCGGCGTGCGCGACACCATCGTGCGCCTGTGCTACGGCTCCTCCGACCGCATCCCGAAGTGGTTGCTGCCGGTCATTCGGGAGAACCTCAAGACCGGCGCACCGATCCGGTTGTCGGCGGCGGTCGTCGCCAGTTGGGCGCGCTACGCCGAAGGCGTCGACGAGCAGGGCGAGCCGATCCAGGTCGAAGATCAACTCGCCGACACCCTGGTGCCCCTGGCGCAGAGCCAGCGGGAACACCCGACCGCGTTCATCGAGAACACCGAGCTGTTCGGCGACCTGGCATCCTCGCAACGGTTCGTCGACGACTATCTGTGGGCACTGGATTCGCTACACCGCCACGGCGCGCGGGCCACCCTGGAATCATTGCGCTCATGAGCCGTGCTCTGGTCATCGGTGAGGCACTGATCGACATCGTCGAGCGAGAAGGTCACGTCGTCGGCGAGCACGTCGGCGGCAGCCCGCTCAACGTCGCCGTCGGTCTCGGCCGGCTCGGCCGCGACGTCGACTTCCTCACCCACATCGCCGACGACGCCCGCGGCAGGCGAATCATCGACTACCTCAAAGCCTCTGGCGTACAACTCGTTCCGGGCAGCACCTCGGCCAAGAAGACGCCGACGGCGCAGGCCAAGCTCGACGCCGCCGGCTCGGCCACCTACGAATTCGACATCGACTGGCAACTCGCGGGCACCGCCGAGGTCGCCCCACCGCTGGTCGCGCACTCCGGGTCGATCGCCACGGTGCTCGAACCCGGATGCCGCGCCACCGCGGCGCTGCTCGACGCGTACCACCTGTCGGCCACCATCACGTTCGACCCGAACGTGCGGCCGGCATTGATCTCCGACGCCGAGACCGCGCGCAGGCGCATCGAGCGACTGATCGAACGCGCCGACGTCGTCAAGGTCAGCGACGAGGACCTGCGCTGGCTCGACTCCCGCCGCTCACCCGAGCAGCTCGCCAAGACGTGGCTGAGCATGGGCCCGTCGATCATCGCCGTGACCGAGGGCGGTGACGGTGCGTTCGCGGTGTGCGGCGCGGGGATGGTGCGGGTGCCCGCCCGCGCGGTCGAGGTGATCGACACCGTCGGCGCGGGCGATGCGTTCATGACCGGACTGCTCGACGCGCTGTGGTCGCTCGATCTGCTGGGCGCCGACCGGCGTCGCAATCTGGCCCGCATCAGCACCGACGCGTTGGAGCATGTGTTGACGACGGCGGCGCTGACCTCCGCGCTGACCGTCGCCAAGGCCGGTGCCGACCTGCCCGATCGCGACGAGTTGCGCGCCGCGCAGCAGTAGACCCGCCGGCCCGCCGGGCGCGCCGACCGGGTAAACGCGGCGGGATGAACCGCCCGGTGGGCCATACTGGGCTCATGCGATCCATCTGGAAGGGTTCGATCGCCTTCGGCCTGGTGAACGTGCCGGTCAAGGTCTACAGCGCGACCGAGGACCACGACATCAAGTTCCACCAGGTCCACGCCAAGGACAACGGGCGAATCCGTTACAAGCGCGTGTGCGAGGTCTGCGGCGAAGTCGTCGAGTACCGCGACATCAACAAGGCGTTCGAGTCCGATGACGGCCAGATGGTCGTGATCACCGACGAGGACATCGCGACCCTGCCCGAGGAACGCAGTCGCGAGATCGAGGTGGTCGAGTTCATCCCGGCCGAGCAGCTCGACCCGTTGATGTACGACAAGAGCTATTTCCTGGAGCCCGATTCGAAGTCGTCGAAGTCCTATGTGCTGCTCGCCAAGACGCTCGCGGACACCGACCGGATCGCGATCGTCCACTTCTCGCTGCGCAACAAGTCCCGGCTGGCGGCGTTGCGGGTCAAGGACTTCAGCAAGCGCGACGTCATGATGATCCACACCCTGCTGTGGCCCGATGAGATCCGCGACCCCGATTTCCCGATCCTGGACAAGGAAGTGCAGATCAAGCCGGCCGAGCTCAAGATGGCCGGGCAGGTCGTGGAATCGATGACCGACGACTTCAAACCCGACCTCTACCACGACGACTACCAGGAGCAGCTGCGCGAGCTGGTTCAGGCGAAACTCGAAGGCGGCGAAGCGTTCTCGGTCGAGGAGCAACCCGCCGAGCTCGACGAGGGCACCGAGGACGTGTCCGACCTGCTGGCCAAACTGGAGGCCAGCGTCAAGGCCCGCAAGGGCTCGAAGAAGGAATCCGACGAGTCTGACTCTGACTCTGACTCTGATTCCGACTCCGACTCGAAACCGGCCAAGAAGGCCGCCGCGAAGAAGTCCGCCGCCAAGAAAACCCCGGCCAAGAAGGCACCCGCCAAGAAGGCCGCCGCGAAGAAGTCCTAGCTCAGGCCAGGTTGGCGTCCGCGCTCTGTTCGGCGGCCTGCCGCTTGCGCACCCAGGGCCAGGTCATCAAGGCCCACACGCCGATGACGATCGCCACCTCCACGAACAGATAGAACGGCCACGGACCCAACGCGTCGAGAATCGAGGCCGTCGGCGGCTTGCCGTTGAGGTAGCCGTAGTTGGTGTCGAAGATCGTGTTGAAGGTGAACGTCACGGCGAACCAGGCCAGGGTCACGATGATCGCCAGGCGCCAGTCCCGCCACCGCAGGGTGGCCCGTCGCCCCCAGGTCAGGTAGATGGCCGACCACACCACGAGCACGTGCAGCACGAAGAACGTGATGAACAGGTGGTGTGGAAAGTCCGGCGCGCCTTCTTCCGGTGTGCCGACGTCCGGCGTGAGCAACGCTTGCGAGCTGAGCACCAGGCCCCAGTAGTACGTGAGCACGAAGGCCCAATGCCGCTGGGACCACAGGGCGTACGCCGCGACGAGTTCGGCGACATCACACAGTTGAAGCGGCACCGAGGTGTCGAGGTGCGGCCGCACCAGCTTGTAGGCCAACGCCACGACGAACGCGGTGATCAGCAGCACCGAGAGCGTTCGGCTCAGCATTTTGGCCTGCTGTTGGGTCTGCCTGCGACCGGTCCACACCAGCAGGGCGGCGCCGAGGACGAACACGGCGAGTACCACCAGGTGTGACGGCCCGTAGGCGGTGAACTCGTGCTGCGCAACGCTCAATTCGATGACCTCCGTCTCTCGATTCATAACAACGAGAGACGCTCATCGATTCGCTCGGGCGTGCACACCCGTTAACCGACGTTGATGCGCAGCGTCTCGTGCTCGTCGAGGATGCGCCGTAACGCCGAATCCATGGGATGCGCGGCGGACAGGTCACGGCTGCAGCGGCGGTCGACACCGATGACGTCGCCTGCGTGCACGTCGCAACACTCGACCTGGTCGACGAACGCGTCGAACAGCGCCGCCGGTGTCGCCAGGTAGTAGTGCGGGTGCTCCGGATGCGCGAACCGGGCGCCGTACATCAGCCCGCACTGGGTGATGATGAAGAACTCCGAGGCGATATCGGCCGACCCCAGGTCGGTCTCGCTCCACGCGTAGGCGGCATGGCGCGCTTCGGCCACCCGATCTTGGATCTCGTCGGTCGACGTCATCAGGCGGTGCACGAGAACCCCACCGGTCTGCGGGTACTCGTCGACGGCCGGTCTGAAGTAACGCTGCAACATCGAGCCGAAGTAATCGTTGGCATGGTTGCTCATCGCGGCTCCCCACGTTGCGTTGACCCGTGGCCCAATTGTGCGCCCCGAACCGTCACTACGGGGGTGGATTGTTGCGTTCGGAAAGGTGCGCCTGGTTGCGGGCGCGTTCAGAGCGGATCTGGCGGGCCTGCTCGGCGGCGCGGGTGAGCCGGCGCCGCGGCATCATCACGCCCCGCTGCCCAGAATCGGTTCGCGGTGGGGGCGGGGGCAGCGCCGTGGTAGTGGTGTCCCACTGCGGGAACACCCACCGACTTCCCGGCACCGTTGTATACGTGCGCCCACTGGGCATCGTCCACACCACCCGCCCATCGGGCAATTGCTGGTCGACAAAACCCGCCCAGAACGTCTTGATCAGATGATGAAAACGACACAGACACTTGGTGTTCGACGCATGCGTGGCACCCCACGGGAACGGCACGGTGTGGTCGATATCGCAACACTCCGCCGGCCGGTCACACCCCGGGAACCGACACGTCAAATCCCGCATTCGCACAAACTCCGCCAACCCCACCGACGGCCGATACCCCGACTCAGCGACCTCTGAGGGCTCCCGTACCTGCTTCACCTTGGCCCCGGAGGCGATCAACTGCGCCACATACGACGCCGGCACCAGCCCACCCCCGACAATCACCGCCGTCGCCCGCTGCGGCGAGACCACCGGGGCGGGCGGAATCACCAGCGGATGCACCCTCGACCCACCAGCCGCCGGCGCAAGCTCTGGCTCTGGCTCTGGCTCTGGCTCTGGCTCTGGCTCTGGCTCTGGCTCTGGCTCTGGCTCTGGAGGCAGCGGTATCTCAGACCACCACTGCTGATCCCACTCCGGCTCAGGTTCCGGTGTCGAATCCTGCTCAGCGGTCGGGTCATCCGGCATGCCGTCACCGTCGGGATCGGTGAACGGCGCCGGGTTCGACGCGTGATCCCCATGCACATAAGGATCGGGCTTGGCATCCAATACCGACGGCTCGGCAAACACATGCACCATCGTGTTGGCCGCCCGCGGATCCACCCCCGCCCACCGACACTCCGGATCCCCACACAAACACACCAACCGCTCCCCCTGCACGGCGATCACCCCGAACGCATCCGCACGCCGCTGCCCCGCCGTCCGCGGATCATCCCCACACACCCCGCCCACCAGATGCGCACTGCGCTTCTGAAACGCCACCGCATCCGCGGTATTCACCCGCCCCGAAATCGACACCGTCCCGGTCACATCATCAGGCTTGCCGAACCGCACATCCCGACCCCGCGACGCCTCCCGCGAACGCCGCACCGCCGCCGGATCACACTTCTCCAACACACTGGCCACACAACGCTTCACACCCTCGATCGTCATCGGCCCGAACTCACCGGCCCGCGCCGCCAACTGCGCATCCACGATCGCCAGCACCCGCTCATCGCACACCAGATGCGTCGCCCACGTCAGCGTCGCGACCACCTGCGGACTCAACCACCCCGCCGCGAACAGCCCCTCCACCTGCGGCAACCGCTCCCGCAACTCCTGCGAGACGCGCATCCACTTCGACGCCACCCACGCGCCCACGTTCAGCGCCGCGCCCACCTCCGCAGCAGTCGCCGCCCAATCATCGGCCGACCACCCCAACACCACGTCCTCCGCATCAGCAGCCCGCCGCGCGGTGAACTCCGCCACCAGCCGCAGCTTGCGCGCCGCCGCCGCGTTCTCGGCACGCGCACACTCCTCGATCTCGGCCACCAACGCCGCATCATCAAGGTCGTCGAACGTATGTTCGAAAGGCATGCGCCAAGTATTGCAGCGGGGTACGACAAGCCGCATTGAGCGAGCTCAGACCGGCGGCACGCGCAGGTGCTCCCTGAGGAACCGCACCGCCACGTCCACCACTTCAGGCGTGGAGAACCGGGGGTCGGCGTGGTCGGCGCCGGCGACGACGTTCAGCACCGACACCCCACCAGCCGCGGTGACCGCGCGATGCAGGGCGGCGCTGTGTTGCAGACCGCAGCGTTGATCGGCGTCCCCATGACTGAGGTGCGTAGGTGGCAGGTGTTTGGCGTTCCGGACCGCTGCCGCAATTGACGCCCGGGCCAGGCCGTCGGCATCCAGTTCGCCGAAGAACGGCCGGACCGCGTCAACGCCCGAGGGATCCGTCAGCGGATAGTGCAGCACGAGTGCTGACAGGCCCACGGTGTCGCGAAGCGCAGCCTGGGCCATCAGGTAGCCACCGGCCGAACTACCCCATCTCGCGACTTGATCCGCGTCCAGACCGTAGGTGTCGGCGTGGGCACGGACCCAGTCGAGCGCCGCAAGCACATCGTCGATCGGATGCGGATACCGCGCTTCAGCGCTGAGCCGATAGTCGATCGAAGCCACCGCGAAACCCTGCGCGGGCAATCCCGCCCACGGGCCCATCTCTCTCACTCCGCAGACGAACCCGCCGCCGTGGGCGTACACGACGACGGGTGCCCGGCCGGCCGTCACGGGTACGTGCAGATCCAGCGTCAGTGGGCGCCAACCGGGCAGGACCGCGTACCGCACGCCCAGATAGGAAACCGCACCGTCGATGGCGCGCACCGGTTCGGGACTGAAGAGCCTCGGATCGGCCAGGTCGTGCGGTTGCAGGATCACGGCACCAGCACCGCGCGCCCCCGCACCCGTTCGTTTGCGAGGTCGTCGAAGGCCTGGGCGGCGGCCTCAAGCGGATAGCGTTGGTTGTGCAACGCGATCCTGCCGGCGTGCGCAAGCTCCATCAGCTCGACCAGGTCACGATGACTTCCCACGCTGTTCCCGACGACGTTGCGTTGTCCCAGAACAAATTCGGCAGTGGGTACACGAAGTTCTCCGCCGTAGCCGATGACGTAGTGCGACCCGCCGTTTCCGGTCATGGCCCACGCATCCTGCTCAGCCCCGCCCTCGGCGACGAAGTCGAACACGACGTCCGCCCCGCGCCCTTCGGTGATGTCGGTGACGTGGTCGATGTGCGAACCATCGGCCAGGAGCAGGTGGTCCGCTCCGACGCGCTTCGCCAGATCCAACGCGGCCGGGTTGGTGTCGACCGCGACAATGGTGGTCGCGGTCAGGGCCGCCAACGCCTGGATGCCGATGTGCCCGAGTCCGCCCACCCCCTGCACGACCGCAGTGGTCCCCGGCGGTAACAGTGGGATCGCTTTGCGCACCGCGTGGTAGGCCGTCAGCCCGGCATCGGCGAGCGCGGCGACCTCGGCGGGATCGGTGTCCGCGCGCAGTTTGACGCAGGCCCTGGCGCTGGTCCGCAGGTACTCGGCCATTCCGCCGTCATGGTTGGACACACCCGGGAAAAAGGCGTTCTCGCAACGCATGTCATCGCCGCACCGGCACGCGAAGCACAGTCCACAGGACGGTTGGGGGTGAACGATCACCGCGTCGCCGACCGCAAGGTCGGTCACACCCGCTCCGATTTCTTCTATCCATCCGGCGTTTTCGTGGCCGAGAGTGTATGGCAAAGTGGGATTCATCGCCTTCTGCCACTGCCCCTCGACGATGTGCAGATCCGTCCGGCACACCCCCGCGCCGCCGATACGCACGATGACGTCCAGTGGACCGCTCAACACCGGATCGGGTATCTCCTCCACCGTCGGAGGTTTGCGGTAGTCGTGCAGTCGAACAGCTTTCAACGGGGTTCTCCTTCGGTTCGATGATTCATCGCGCGGGCACCGGGTTCCGCGGCACCGTGTGCCTGCGGATCCGCGCAGTCATGAGCAGCACCGCGAACGCGGCCGCGATCATCGGCCACGCGAGCATGCGGAACAGTGACTCCGGCGACCATGCGTTGTCGAGCAGGACACCGGCGAGGACCGGCGCGATCAACGCGCCGAGACGACCGACGCCCATGGCCCAGCCCATGCCGGTGGCCCGCACCGGCGCCGGGTACAACTCCGGTCCGATCGAGTGCAGACCCGCGGCACTGGCGTTGACGAACAGACCGATTGCCACCGCGACTGCCAGCGCGGTGGGAATCGAGCCGAGCGCAAAGGTCATGGCGAGAAATGCCAGACCGCAACACGTGAATGCCATGATGGTCAACGTGTTCCGGGACGCGCGCAAGGTCAGCACGCCGAACAGCAGCGTCCCCGCGAGACCACCGAGGTTCAACAGCACTCCCGCCCCCAACCCCTGATCCTCAGAGAATCCGCTCTGTTCGAGCAGTCGCGGCGTCCAACTCGCGGCGAAGTAGAAACCGCCCATCAACACTCGACGTCACTGGCGCTCGCGGACATCGACGGGACGGTTTCGTGGCGGTGGGACTCCGAACGCTCCGTCGCCCGGTGTCTCGACCACGTCGATTTCGGTCCGGGCTCACGGGTGGGCGAGCCGTTGGCAGGCACCAACGGAATCGGTATGGCAACCACAAACAGGCGTGCGTCCCTGGTGGTTGGCGCCGAACATTACAAGCAGCCGTGGCACTCGTGGGCGTGCGCGGCAGCACCGGTGGTCGATCCCATCACGCGCCGCGCCGTCGGAACGGTCAACGTCGCGTGCCGTGCCGAGGACGCCAACCACCTGCTGCTCGTGGCAGTCCGTGCGCTGGTGAGCGGCGTCGAGACGGCCCTCGGGGAGGCGGCCACCGCCCGGCAGCGACGCATGCTCGATGCCCACATGTCGTTGTCGTCGACGGCGTCGAGTGCGGTTGTCACCGTCGACAGCCAGACGATGATCGTCGCGGACTCGGCGGCCCACCTGAACCTGGACCGCGCCGAACTCTGGGCCATCGTTCAGGAATGTGGCGCCGGCACAACAGAAGTCGCGCTGAACGACGAGTTCCGTGCGCGCGTCTACCCCGTGTCGGCGGGACGCATCGACGACGGCGTGGTGCTGGTGGTCAGCCGCGGAGTGCCGCACAGCCTGCCGGTGCCGGCGTTGCCTGCGCTGCCGAATCTCACACCGCTCGAAGAGGCCGAGCGCAAGGTGATCGCCGATACGCTCGCCGAATGTGGCGGCAACAAGACCGAGGCCGCGACCCGGCTCGGGTTGTCGCGCGGCACGCTCTATGGTCGCCTCCGGCGCTACCGCATGACGTGAATCGTCGAGTCACGGCCTGGGCGTAGAGCGTCCCCACCCGGTGTCGCGGGTGCTCTCGTCCAGGAGGGGAATCACCCGGAACGGCAGCGGCGTGGTGAGGCACAGCGTGGTCACCGAGTGCACCACCCCCGGGATCGCGACGACGCGTTCGATCAGTTCCTGTAGTTCGGCCTGCGTGACGGTCGCGACCCGGACCAACAGATCCTCGCGCCCGGTGGTGGCGTGGACCTCGAGCACCTGAGGAATCTCGGCGAGCTCCTCGACGACCGCCGAGAGCCGGACCTGGGTGATCTCCAACGCGACGAAGGCCTGGACCGGGAACCCGGCCTGCGCGATGTCGAACTGGGGCCGGTACCCGGTCACCAGCCCTGCCTCTTCCAGCCTCCGCACCCGCGACTGCACGGTATTGCGCGAGACACCCAGTGACGACGCCAGCTCGACCACACCCGTACGGGCGTCGGCCGACAGTCTGCGCAGGATCTCGACGTCGAGTCGGTCGATATTGAGCAATGTTCTCACCTCAGGGTGTGACGGGCGCCACCAGCTGAGCGTTTTGCACAGTTGATGGCACATCAGTTGACCCGACTGTATCCCGGCGGGAGGCTTTCAGATACGCAGTGACCATCTCTGGAGGTGAATCTGCCATGACCGAACTGGTCGACCCCCGTACCGCAGCGGACCCGTCCGATCTCGATGCGCGCTACCGGGCATCATCCGGGCCCGTGTTGATGACCGGAGTGCAGGCGATCGCCCGGCAGATGGTCGAACAGCACGAGCGGGATCGTCGCGCCGGTCAGCGGGTGGCCACGTTCGTCTCGGGCTATCCCGGCAGCCCGTTGGCCGGCCTGGACAAACTCCTGGGCGGCCTCACGGATATCACCGCGCAGCACGACATCCGCCTGGTCCACGGGATGAACGAGGAGCTCGCGGCCACCGCTGTCTGGGGCAGCCAGTTGGAACTTCCGAAGGGCGAGCGCACGCACGACGGCGTGGTGGGTGTCTGGTATGGCAAAGGCCCCGGCCTGGACCGCGCCAGCGATGCACTGCGGCACGCCGCCATGTACGGCGCCCACCCCACCGGAGGCGCGCTGGTGTACGTCGGCGACGATCCCGCCGCGAAGTCGTCGACGCTGCCCGCTGCCAGCGAGCGCTCTCTGGCGGCGCTGTCGATGCCGATCTTCTTCCCGCGCAACGCAGAAGAGGTCGTCGCATTCGGGATGTACGCGGTGGCGCTGTCGCGCGCATCGGGGTGCTGGCCCGCGATCAAGCTGGTGGCCGATGTCGCAGACGGGCTGTGGACGCTGAATCGCGACTTCGCCGAGTTCGACATCGCCGTGCCCTCGATCGAATGGGATTCCCGGTTATGGACCTACCGGCAACGGGTCCTGGCCGCACCGCCCGACAGCTTGCTGGCCGAGGCCGACCTGTACGGACCGCGGTGGGCCATGGTGGAAGCGTTCAACGCCGCCAACCCGATCGACGTCATCGAGGTCGATCCGCCCGAGGCGTGGCTGGGCATCGTCGCGGTCGGCACCGCCTACGACGCGGTTCGTCAGGCCTTGACCGACCTGTGCCTATCCGAGGCCGACCTGCGGTCCGCGGGCATCCGCATCCTCCGCGTCGGGATGCCGTACCCGCTGGGCGCCGAAAAGATCCGGATGCTCGCCCGCGGAGTCGAGACGCTGCTGGTGGTGGAGGACAAGACCGCCTTCGTCGAATCACAGGTGAAAGACGTTCTGTACGGGGCAGATTGCGCGCCCGCTGTGCTGGGCAAGAAAGATGCCGACGGGCGACCGCTGATTCCCGCCGACGGTGAACTGACCGCGGACCGACTCGCGAAGCCGCTGTGGAAGATTCTCTCCGGGCGCGTACAGGTGCGCGCACCGCGGCCCCCTGCGCTGTCGCTGAGTGTCCTACCGGCGAAACGCACCGCCTACTTCTGTTCGGGCTGCCCCCACAACCGGTCGACCGCGGTGCCCGCCGGTTCGCTGGCCGGAGGTGGTATCGGTTGTCACACGTTGGTGACCATGTCGTCGCGCACCGATTCTCAGGTCACCGGGCTGACCCAGATGGGCGGCGAGGGCGCCCAGTGGATCGGACAGGCGCCGTACACCGACGTCGAGCACATCTTCCAGAATGTCGGTGACGGCACGTTCTTCCACTCCGCCCAGCTGGCTGTCCAGGCCAATATCGCTGCGGGAACCAACATCACGTACAAGCTCTTGTTCAACGGCGCCGTCGCCATGACCGGCGCGCAGGATCCCGAGGCTGCACTGTCGGTGCCCGCACTGACCCACAAACTCGCCGCGGAGGGCGTCAGCAAGATCATCGTGTGCGCCGAGGATCCCGGCAGGCACCGCGACGCGTCGTTCGCCGACGGTGTCGAGGTGTGGCACCGCGATCGACTCGACGAGGCGCAACGTCTGCTGCGCGAGGTCAAGGGTGTCACCGTTCTGATCTACGACCAGCAATGTGCGGCCGAAGCCCGCCGTAAACGCAAGCGCGGAACGTTGCCGACACGGCGAACCCGTGTGGTGATCAACGAGGCGGTCTGCGAAGGGTGCGGTGACTGCGGGGTCAAGAGCAACTGCCTGTCCGTGCAGCCCGTCGAAACCGAGTTCGGCCGCAAGACCCGCATCGACCAAACCTCGTGCAACACCGACTATTCGTGTCTGGACGGCCAATGCCCATCGTTCGTGACCGTTGAAATGCCCGATACCCCGTCACATTCGGTGGCCTCGCTGCCCGCGCCGCCGACGGTCGCCGCACCTGATGTCCGCACCGTCGACGACACCTACAACGTGTTCCTCGCGGGTGTCGGTGGCACCGGCATCGTGACGGTCAACCAGGTGCTCGGGGTGGCCGCACTGCGAGCCGGGCTGCACGTCGAAGGACTCGACCAGACCGGACTCAGCCAGAAGGCCGGGCCGGTGACGTCGCATCTGCGGTTGAGCCCTGATCAGGCGCAGTCCGCGAATCGGATCAGCGCAGGCGCTGCGGACTGCATCCTTGCGTTCGACCTCCTGACCGCCGCCGATGCCCGGAACGTGGCTTACGGAAATGCAGAGCAGACGGTCACCGTCGCCTCCACGAGCCGGACCGCGACCGGTGACATGGTCTACGACAGTTCGGTGAGCTACCCCGAGGAGGCCGTCCTGCTCGATCGCCTCGGTACCCGGGCCCGACAGGTCATCGCGTTCGACGCGCTCGCGGCGGCGCAGACGCTGTTCGGCAGCACCGCGGCGGCGAACTTCCTGCTCGTCGGTGCCGCCTATCAGGCCGGCGCACTGCCCATCCCCGCCGAGGACATCGAGGAGGCGATCGCGGTCAACGGGGTGGCGGTACGCGCCAACCAGGCCGCGTTCCGGTGGGGCCGCGTCGCCGTCGCCGCCCCCGAGGCGTTTCGCGACGCGTCGTCGGCAGCCGAGACCGCGCGCCGCAGCGATACCGCGGTACCGCACCACCTGCTGGCGTCCTGCCCGGTCACCGGCGCGACTCGGGAGATCCTGGACCGGCGGGCCGCACAGCTGGTTGCCTACCAGGGCGATCGGATCGCCTCGCGTTACCTCTCGGTCGTCGAGGAGATCTGGCGACGGGAGCGCGCCGTCACCGATCGCACCGAATTCTCGTCTGCGGTCGCGACGAATCTGCACAAGCTCATGGCATACAAGGACGAGTACGAGGTCGCCCGCATGCTGACCGATCCCGCGTTCACCGCGGCGGTTCAGGCCGACGTCCCCGGCGGCACAAACCTCAAGTACATGCTGCACCCGCCGACGCTGAAGGCACTGGGGCGTACCAAGAAGATCGGCTTCGGCCCGAGAAGCCACGGTGCACTCAGGTTGTTGGCCAAGGGCAGGTTCCTGCGCGGCACGCCGCTCGACCCGTTCGGCTACGCGCACGTGCGCCGCCTCGAGCGTGCACTGGCCGCCCACTACGAGGGCGTGGTGCGCGAGCTGGGCACGACACTGACGCGGGACTCTTTCGACGCTGCCGTGCAGGTGGCGTCGGCACCCGAGATCGTCCGCGGATACGAGGATGTGAAACTGCGCAACGTGCAGTCCTACATCGCGCGTCTCAAGGCACTGGGGATCGACACGACACCGCTACGCGCGTGACGCCGGGGCGGCAGTCACCAAATTAGAACGTGTTTCATAAATCCCCGCGGAGGCGCCGGGCACGCTGCTAGCGTGACGCGCGGTAAGCGATTGGAGAACACGTGATCCTGGACAGATTCCGCCTCGACGACAAGGTCGCGATCGTGACCGGCGCGGGCCGCGGCCTCGGCGCCGCCATCGCGCTGGCGTTCGCTGAAGCCGGTGCGGATGTGGTGATTGCGGCCCGGACGCAGTCCCAGCTCGACGAGGTGGCGGGGCAGGTTGCCGAGGCGGGCCGGCGGGCCCATGTGGTGGTCGCCGACCTCGCCCACCCGGAGGCGACGGCCGAACTCGCGCAGGCCGCGGTCGGGGCCTTCGGGAAACTAGACATCGTCGTCAACAACGTCGGCGGCACCATGCCCGCTCCCCTGCTCAACACGTCGACAAAGGATCTGCGCGACGCCTTCACCTTCAACGTCTCGACGGCGCACGCCCTCACCTCGGCGGCCGTTCCGCTCATGCTCGAACACTCGGGCGGTGGCAGCATCATCAACATCACCTCGACCATGGGCCGTCTCGCCGGACGCGGGTTCGCCGCGTACGGCACCGCGAAGGCCGCGCTGGCGCACTACACCCGACTCGCCGCGCTCGACCTGTGCCCCCGAATCCGGGTGAACGCCATCGCTCCCGGATCGATCCTCACCTCGGCGCTGGACGTGGTGGCGTCCAACGACGCGCTTCGCGAACCCATGGAGAAGGCGACCCCGTTGCGCCGCCTCGGCGATCCGTCCGACATCGCCGCGGCGGCGGTGTATCTCGCCTCGCCGGCCGGGGCGTACCTGACCGGCAAGACCCTTGAGGTCGACGGTGGTCTCACCATGCCGAACCTCGATCTGCCCATCCCGGACCTCTAGACAAGGAGCATCATGGCCATCCGCGTCGCAGCAATCGGCACCGGCAACGTGGGCAGGCACGCCCTCAGCCAGCTCATCAACGACCCGGCCTACGAACTCACCGGCGTGTGGGTGTCGTCGCAGGAGAAATCCGGCAAGGACGCAGGAGATCTCGCGGGGTTGGCGGTGTCGACGGGCATCAAGGCCACCGACGACCTCGACGAGGTGCTGGCGACCAAGCCGGACTGCGCGGTCTACACCGCGATGGCCGACAACCGGCTGCCCGAGGCGCTCGAGGACTACCGCCGCATCCTGGCCGCCGGGGTCAACGTCGTCGGTAGCTCCGCGGTGTTCCTGCAGTACCCGTGGCAGGTGCTGCCCGACGAGCTGGTCAAGCCGATCGAGGACGCCGCGCAGGCGGGCGGCGCCAGCCTGTTCGTCAACGGCATCGACCCGGGGTTCGCGAATGACTTACTGCCCCTTGCCCTTGCCGGCACCTGCCAGCAGATCGAGCAGATCCGGTGCATGGAGATCGTCGACTACGCGACCTACGACAGCGCGACGGTGATGTTCGACGTCATGGGATTCGGCAAGCCGCTCGACGAGACCCCGATGCTGCTGCAACCCGGTGTGCTGAGCCTCGCGTGGGGTTCGGTGGTCCGCCAGCTCGCGGCGGGCCTCGGCATCGAACTCGACGGGGTCACCGAGGAACACACCCGCGTCCCCGCGCCGGAGGACTTCAGCATCGCCGCCGGGCACATCGCCAAAGGAACCACGGCGGCAATGCGTTTCGAGGTGCGCGGCATGGTCGACGGGAACGTGGCCGTCGTACTCGAACACGTCACCCGGCTGCGCGACGACCTGTGCCCCGATTGGCCGCAGCCCGCCCAGGAAGGTGGCTCGTATCGCATCGAGATCACCGGGGAACCGTCGTACGCTCTCGACCTGTGCCTCAGCAGTCCCAACGGCGACCACAACCACGCCGGCCTGGTGGCGACGGCCGCCCGCGTCGTCAACGCGATCCCCGCGGTCGTCGCGGCACCCCCGGGCATCCGCACCACGCTCGACATGCCACTGATCACGGGCAAAGGGCTGTACGCTTCGCGGGTAACGACTTCCAGGAGGACCCTCTGATGAAACTTCGCATGAGCACGCTTGCCGGTTGCCTGCTCGTCGGTGGCGCCGCGGCGGCAATCGGCCTGGCGCCGCTGGCCGGCGCCGAGCCCGTCGAGCCGAAGGAACCGCATCTGTTGCCGCAGTGCGAGGTCACCGGTGGCAGCTCCATCGAGGGCGGCCAGACCACCGACTGTGCATCCGAAGGCAACGTGCAGATCGACTCGACTCCGCCGGAGCCGGGTTACGGCATGTTCCCGTGGGACGACGAGTTCTTCATTCTCTGACGACATTCCTGAGGCGGGCGTTGCAGCCCGGTTCGAGAAGCTCCCGGAGAACATTCCGGACGTAGACTTGCTCCATCGATCGGAGTAGGTCATGAACAACAGAATGCGGTGCCTGGCAGCGGCGGCTGCCGCGACGTGCATGGCTTTTCTCGCAGCACCCATCGGCGCGGCAGCCCCGCAGTGCATCAATGTGTCGCCCAACACCACGCAGTGCCAGACCAACGGCAGCACCCAGATCGTGACGACGCCTCCGGCGATCAATTACGGCCCGTGGTACGGCTGGGGCTTCGGCCTGGGCGGAATCTCCATCGGCTGGTGAGGCGGTCCTTCCGGCCCGTCCCGGCCCTGGCGTAACTCGCAGATTTCGTCTAACCTAACTTTTCTATTCGCCATACCGGATAGAAGGGTTACAGGTGCTCGAGGTCACGAAGGTGCGTGCTCGGCCGAGCTGGTTGCTGCTCGGACCGGCGTTCGTCGCCGCGATCGCCTACGTCGACCCCGGCAACGTCGCGGCCAACGTCAGCGCCGGCGCGCAGTTCGGGTTCCTGCTGGTGTGGGTGATCGTCGTCGCCAACGTCATGGCAGGCCTGGTGCAGTACCTCTCGGCCAAACTCGGGCTCGTCACGGGTCGCTCACTACCCGAGGCCGTCGCCGACCACACCCGCACCCCCACCCGCATCGCCTACTGGTTACAGGCCGAATTGGTTGCCATGGCAACCGATCTCGCCGAGGTCGTCGGCGGAGCCATCGCGCTGTACCTGCTGTTCGACCTGCCGCTGCTGATCGGCGGACTCATCACCGGCGTGGTGTCGCTGCTGCTGCTGGCCGTGCAGAACCGGCGCGGTCAACGGATGTTCGAGCGGGTGATCACCGGCCTGCTGATGGTCATCGCGATCGGCTTCCTCACCAGCCTCTTCGTCAAGACTCCCCCGGCCGCCGCGGTCGCGGACGGCCTGATTCCGCGGTTCGACGGCGCCGAGAGCATCCTGCTCGCCACGGCGATGCTGGGTGCGACGGTGATGCCGCACGCGGTGTATCTGCACTCCGGGCTGGCGCGGGACCGCCACGGCCACCCCGAAGGCCCGCGCCTGCGGATGCTGTTGCGGGTCACCAGGTTCGACGTGGGCCTGGCCATGCTCGTCGCGGGCGCGGTCAACATGGCGATGCTGCTCGTGGCCGCGACCAACCTGCAGGGCCGCGACGACACCGACTCGATCGAGGGCGCGCACGCCGCGGTCGCCGACGCGTTGGGCCCCACCGTCGCGTTGCTGTTCGCGATCGGCCTGCTGGCCTCCGGGCTGGCCTCGACGTCGGTGGGCGCATACGCGGGCGCGATGATCATGCAGGGGTTGCTCAAGAAGTCCTACCCGCTGCTGCTGCGCCGGTTGGTGACGCTGGTGCCTGCGCTGCTCGTCCTGGCGATCGGCGTCGACCCCAGCCGGGCGCTGGTGTTGTCGCAGGTCGTACTGTCCTTCGGCATACCGTTCGCGCTGATTCCGCTGGTCCGGTTGACCAGCGACAAAGCCCTGATGGGTGCGGACGCGAACCACCGCGTGACCACCGCTTTTGGCTGGGGCGTCGCCGGGTTGATTACTGTCTTGAACGTGGTGTTGATCTATCTGACCGTCAACGGGTGAATGCGGCACGCCTACTTCGCCTACGGATCGAATCTGTGCGTGACGCAGATGGCGCGACGCTGCCCCGACGCGGTCGAACCCGTACCCGCACGGTTGGACGACCATGACTGGCTGATCAACCAGCGCGGCGTGGCCACCGTCGAACCGTTCACCGGTGCCCAGGTGCACGGCGTGCTGTGGCAGGTCAGCGACCACGACCTGAACGCACTCGACAGCGCCGAGGGTGTGCCGGTGCGGTACCGGCGGGACCGACTGATCGTGCACACCGCAGGCGGACCCGCCGCGGCCTGGGTCTACATCGACCACCGCGTCGATCCGGGACCACCACGCCCGGGATACCTCGAACGCATCCTCGACGGCGCGATGCACCACCAGCTGCCGCACCGGTGGATCGAGTTCCTGCGCCGGTGGGATCCGATGCACTGGCCGCAGCAGATGCGATCAGCGACATCGCCTGCCCCGCAAGCTCTTACCGAGCTGCTCGCCGATCCCGACGTCGTCGAGACGAGCACGCTGCGCTCCCGGTTCGGATTCATGGCGATCCACGGCGGCGGCCTGGAGCAGATGACCGACGTGATCGCCGAACGTGCCGCCGCAGCGTCGGACGCGTCGGTGTATGTGGTGCGCCACCCCGACCGGTATCCGCACCATCTGCCGTCGGCTCGGTATCTGACCGAGCAGTCCCAACGGCTTTCGGAGTTCCTCGACCACGTCGACGTCGTGGTGTCCCTGCACGGGTACGGCCGTGTGGGCCGGGGCACGCAACTGTTGGCAGGCGGACGCAACAGGTCGCTGGCCGAACACGTGGCCTGCCACATCGACATCCCCGGCTATTCCGTCGTCACCGACCTCGACGCCATCCCCCGTGAACTGCGCGGCCAGCATCCGGACAACCCGGTCAACCGCGTCGCCGGGGTGCAACTCGAATTGCCTTCTCGCGTACGCGGAATCAGCCCGCGCAGCCCGCTACCCGGTCCCGACGGACTGTCCCCGGTGACCGCCGCGCTGATCGACGGACTCGCCGCGGCAGCGCGGAGTTGGACGGCTACTCGCCGATAGTCGCCGCCGCCAACTCGTCGATGACATCGGCGGCGTCGTGGCGGCGCCCCCAGGCCCGACGCTGGCGCATCGCCCCGTTGCCGGTTTCGATGAGACGCGCGAGTTCCGCACGGACCGTGTCGTATTCACCGAGCTGCTCCAGAGCCGGCCGGAGTGCCCCGACGAGATTGTTCAACAGTTCGACGGTCGGCGCCACCGCGTGGGAGTCCACGAGGTCGATGGTGTGGCCGTCCAATCCGTCCCGCGCAGATTTCCAGTAGGCGGCTTTGAGCACGTAATCCGTCAGCGGGGCAACGGGTTCGCCGTTCTTCACGGCCTCAAGTGCCGTCATCACCGCGGCCCTGACCAACGTCGCGAACAGCACGGTCTCCGCCACCGTCGCCGGGACATCCGAGACGCGCACCTCGACCGTCGGGAACTTCTTGGAGGGACGGACATCCCAGTAGATCATGCCGTCGTCGAGCGCGGCACCGGCATCCTCCAGCATGGCGACGGTGGCGTCGTACTGGGCCGTCGAGTCGAAGAACGGCGGCGGACCGGCGCTCGGCCAGCGCGCCCACAACACACTGCGGAACGTCGCGTATCCGCTGTCGGAGCCGCGGTAGATCGCCGAGTTGGCGGTGAGCGCCAGCAACAGGTGCAACCACGGGCGAAGCCGGTTGCTCACCTGGATCGCGGCGTCGCGGTTGGGCACCGCGACGTGCACGTGGCAGCCGCAGATGCCCTGTTCGTGGGCGATCATGCCGAAGCGGTGACCGATCCGGCGGTACCTGGGCGTCGGGGTGATCGGGAATTTGTGTGGCACCGTCGGCGGCAGGCCGACGGCCAGCAGACGCGCACCGTTGGCCTCGGCGGCGTCGGTCGCGACGCGACGCAACCGCACCAGCGCCTTGCGCAGATCGTCGCTGTTGTCCATCACGTCGGTCGCGGTCTCGATCTGGCAGGTGGTGAGCTCGAGTTGCAGGTCGACGCCGTTGGCGGCTGCGGACTCGGCCACGGCCTTGTTGCGCCCGATGGGCTCCCCGGTGCGAGGATCGACCAGGAGAAATTCTTCTTCGACACCGAAGGTGGGATTGTTGTTCATTTGCCGCGCAGGATTGCCCGCCGGCACTTCCGCCAAACCTCGGTCGCCTAGGATCGGGTGATGCCCAAGGAATTCCGCTTCGCGGTCAGTGTGCGCACTGCCGAGTCCCGGTCACAGGTCGCCGACACCGCGCGCCGTGCCGAAGACCTCGGCTACGACGTCATCGTCGTCCCCGACCATCTCGGGGCGCCCGCCCCTTTTCCGACCCTGACCGCGATCGCCGCCGCGACCAGCACCATCCGCGTCGGCACGTTCGTGCTCAACGCGTGCTTCTACAAACCGGCGCTGCTGGCGCGGGACGTCAGCGCACTGCGCGATCTGTCCGGTGGACGGTTCGAGGTGGGGCTCGGGGCGGGATACGTCCGCGAGGAGTTCGAGGCGGCCGAGCTGCCGTTCCCCAGCGCCCGCGAACGCATCGACTATCTGCGTCACACCACCGAATACCTGCGTGAGCATGCCTCCGACGTCCCGGTCATGGTCGCTGGCAACGGCGACCGGCTGCTCACGGTGGCCGCGCAGACGGCCGACATCGTCGGCCTCACCGGCGGCGACGGAGTGCGCGACGGCGACCGCGACCCGCTCGCCGAGCGAATCTCGTTCCTGCGCAACGCCGCAGGCGACCGGGACCTGGAGCTCAACCTCACGTTCACCGCGGTACCTCCGGCCGGCTCCGAGATGCCCGACCTCAGGCTGACGCGACGCTTTCTGGGCCATCTCACCGACGAGCAGCTGCTGCACCATCCCGGGGTGCTGTCCGGTTCCGCAGCGGATATGGCCGACCGGCTGCGGCAACTACGCGACACCTACGGCGTGAGCTACTTCATCGTGCAGATGCCGCATATCGAGACGTTCGCGAAGGTGATCGCCGAACTTCGCTGAGAATCGCCGATGGATGGCTCTGTCGCGCGGAACAGCCGACCATCCGACGCGCCCCCGGCGCGCAACCCGCTCCCCTGCATGAACGCGCCGGGGTTGGGCGGTACGCTGTGCCCGCAGCCCTCGTGGCCGCACGCCCTCGTAGCTCAGGGGATAGAGCACGGCTCTCCTAAAGCCGGTGTCGCAGGTTCGAATCCTGCCGGGGGCACTTTTCAAAACAACACTGACGTGCGGATTCGCACGGTCACCCCCCGACGACCGTGAGCGTTGGGCGTACCGTTGTCACACCCGATGTCACAACTGTCCTGAGAGTGCCCGGCACGTCCTTCAGCGCATCGTCCTCGCTGTGTGCGCACAGGCGCGCCGTGGTGGATGCGTCGGCATGCCCGATCCACTTGGCGATCACCGCTAGCGGCGCCCCACGAAGGTGCATCGCCATGGCCGCGGTGTGGCGTGCGTCGTGCAGCCGGATCGATCGAACGCCGACCGCCTTCGCCATCTTGCGCCACATGCGCGTGAGCGAGTCTGGTGTGTACGGCTCCCCCACCTCATTCACCGCGACATACGACGACGAAGCAGACTGGAGCTCTGCTGACCGATCGAGTAGACCAGCATGTCATACGC
This sequence comes from Mycolicibacterium goodii, assembly GCF_001187505.1. Next base: position 2,689,477 of record NZ_CP012150.1, on the reverse strand, counting down.
CACAACGGTTGCGGCGAGGCTGCCGAGCTGGTGCTGCCCTGCTTGCCACGCCCCGATTTGGACGATTACTGGCTCTTCGTAATTCAGAGTGCATTGGCCAGTGGGTGCAGGGCGCCGCTGTGTAGTAGTGAGCGCAGTCGGTATTGGGTGAGGTTTCAGGAAGCCGAGGGCGTTGCGGCGGAGTGCTTCGAGGCGGCCGTTGATGGCTTCGGTGGGGCCGTTGGAGGTGTGGTGGTCGAAGAACGCCAGGATGTCGGCGCGGCGGCGGTGCAGGGTGCGGCCCAGTTGGGCGAGTTCTTCGAGGGCTGCGGGTACGCTGCGGCGCAGGGAGTCGATGATCGCGGTCATCATGGTTTTGCCGCGGCGCCGGTCGGGATGGCCGTAGGCGGCGATGATGCGCTGATACACACTCCAGGCCCTCTGGACGCCGAGGTGGTTGTCGTCGGCGAACACCGCTTCTATCCGGGCCCGTTGTCGGCTGGTGAGCAGCGGGAATCGGGTGCGTAGGGTGCGGCGCACACCGTAGAGCGGATCCCCGGTGCGGCCGCGGTGACCGCAGGTGGCCTGTTGGATGCGTTGGCGGATCAGATCGAGCTTGGTGCCGGCCAAAGCGACCACGTGGAAGGGGTCCATCACCGCGGTGGCCTCGGGCAGCTCATCAGCGGCTGCGGTCTTGTAGCCGCCGAAGCCGTCCATGGCGATCACTTCGACCTGCTCGCGAAACGCCGACGGTTGCTCGGCTGGCCACGTCTTCAGTGCCGCCGCTGAGCGCCCTGCCACCAGGTCGAGCGGCCGCGCGGGCCCGGTGTCGTCGTGGACGGGGGTGAGGGTCGATGATCAGCATGACGAAGCCCTCGGTGCCCACGCGCCGTGGCGCCCACCGGTGCTCCTCAACCCCGATGACCCGCACACCGTCGAGCCGACCGGGGCCGGCCGCGGCGATCAGGTCGGCGACGGTGCGCATGGCGATCGTGCTCACGGTGTGCCTGGACAGGCCCAGCTCGCCCGCGATGACCGAGATGGTGGCGAGGTCAATCATCAACCGCCGCAGCACATACCGGGCACAGCGCCGTGTGGTCGATGATCTCGGGGTTGCCAGCTTGCCCAAGTTCTGGTTGAACACCGCCCGCCCACACTCGGCTGTGGTGCAGCGGTAACGAGGGACGGCAACGCGCAGCATCAGCGGGTAGCCAGCCACCGGCAGATCGGTCAACGGGCGCACCACCGTGTCGCGATACGTCCCATCGTGGCCGCAGTCCGGGCAGCGCGGATCACCAGACACCGGCGTGCAGAAGATCGTGGTCCGCTCATCATCGACAGCGGCGTCGGTGATCGTCACCCCCACCTCGATCGTGCGCATGATCGTGTCGGCAACAACAGCAGGCGGGCAGGCAGTAACCTCGGACAACGGGTCCCCCGGTGGTGTTGGTGGAGCTCAGGTGTAGGAACCCGCATCGTCACCCACCAAGGACCCACCTCATCTCACCGACACGACACCATTCCCCAACATCCCGCTGACGACCGCTGCACTCTCATTCCCGAAGAGCCAGGAAACGTTACCGTGAGCAGATTTTTCAGGTGGAGCGGAATCGTTCGACTTCCAGCTGCGGTTAACCGGTATACGCGACATCGAGACCATTCGACAGCGAACTCCGACTGATCGCCACGATTCGCGCTGTGTGTCGGCAGAACGGAGGCCTGCCGAGTATTAGCCGGGCCGACGAGTTGCCCGATGAACGCCTAGACGCGGTGAAACGGGGATGGTTTCCCTCCTATCTGTCGGCTACCTCATCTAGAGTTTGCCCCGAAGGTCTAGCACTAGGGGAACAAACATGGCATTTTCGGACGGTCTCGCCGGCATCGCGAAAAAGATCCGCGATATGAGGGATTCGGTGTTGACGGAGGAAGCGACAAAAAATGCGTTCATCATGCCGTTCATCTCGAACGTGCTTGGTTACGACGTGTTCGACCCTTCGGAAGTCGTTCCTGAGTTCATTGCAGACGTCGGCGTCAAGAAGGGCGAGAAGGTCGACTACGCCATCTTCAAAGACGGGCAGGTCCAAATCTTGATCGAGTGTAAGAAAATCGGCGATCCTCTGGACCTCCGATACGCGTCGCAACTGTTCCGATATTTCGCGGTCACCTCAGCCCGCATCGCCATCCTGACCAATGGGCAGCACTACCACGTCTACACTGACGGCGATATGCCGAACCGCATGGACGAGAAGCCGTTCCTGATGTTCGATCTGCTCGACATCGACCGAACGCTGGTGCCAGAGATTCAGAAGTTCTCCAAGGAATCTTTCGATATCGACTCTGTGGTCAATGCCGCTGAGGAACTTAAATACATCGGCGGCATCCGCCGAATCATTGCCGCCGAGGTGAAAGAGCCATCAGACGAATGGATCCGATTCTTCGTGAACCGCATCTATGAGGGCCGAACAACCCAAAGGATCATCGATCAGTTCAGACCCCTTGTGGCCAAGGCGCTTAATCAGTATGTGGGAGACCAGGTGAACAGCCGCCTGAAGACAGCCCTCGGCGACGACGCACCCGACCCAAATCGCTCGACCGAGATCACGCCTTCGGACGCGTTGTCTCAGCCCAAGCCGGTGGTTGTCGACACCACAATCGAGACAGACGGTGTCGCAGATCCTGGTGTAACGACGACCGATGAAGAGCTAGAGGGCTTCAACATCGTTCGAGCAATTGCAGTGTCCGAAGTGGCTCCTGAGCGTATCCACTATCGAGACAGCAAATCGTACTTTGCCATCCTCCTAGACAACAACAACCGGAAACCGATAATCAGGCTCAACTTGAATGGCAAAACCGTAAAGTTCGTAACCACATTTGAGCAGGGCAAGGACGTTGGAGTGCGCCGCGATATCACGTCGGTGGTCGATATCTACAAGGTTGCAAGCGACCAAATCCGCGCCACGATTCGGCGTTACGAGAGCGGTGCTAACAACGCGATTCCTACAGGTGATCCAGTTGCCGCCGGCAGCTCAACGGAGTGATAACCGAGGGGTCTACAAACGGTATCCGGACTCTTCCGGAAATTGAGGGCAGGGTAAGGGTGGCGGATAGCCGGGATTTCAGGTCGTGTCGATGAGCTGAGACAGGCCCCGGTCGGCAGCGGATGCAGGTTCTCACACCGTTACAGACCTGCCACCCGCGGAGCCCTGTGTCTGACTCAAAGTCGTTGCCTGCCGCTGCTGTTGTTGCCGACACGATTGTCCGGACCGTGGAACTCGGGGTCTGGTGATCGCCGCCGTCGCGGTCCGGGAGGGCATCGAGGCGTGGAAGGGCGACACCTGCTGTCCGGCGGGTTGACACCGCCCTCTGCGGGGCACTCGTCAGCATGGTGTTCACCGAAACCCTGCTCCTGCTCGCGGCCGACGGCGAACCACCGGGCCTGCTGCCTGCGCGCCAGCAGATGGCGTTCTCGCTGGGCTGGCACATCGTGCTGGCATGTTTCGGGGTGGCGTTCCCGACCATCATCTTCGTCGTCCACCGCCGCGGCATCGTGCGCGACGACAGCGTCGCCCTCGGGTTGGCGCAACGCTGGGCCAAGGTGTCGGCGGTGTTGTTCGCGATCGGCGCGGTATCGGGGACGGTGCTGAGCTTCGAGATGGGCCTGCTGTGGCCCGGCCTGATGGGCCGGTTCGGCGATGTGCTCGGACTGCCGTTCGCGTTCGAGGGCCTGTCGTTCTTCGTCGAAGCGATCTTCCTCGGCATCTACCTGTACGGCTGGGGCCGTATGCCACCCCGACGCCACCTGCTCACGCTGATCCCCATGGGCCTCGCCGGCATCGTCGGCACGTTCTGCGTCGTCTCGGTCAACGCGTGGATGAACAACCCGGCCGGTTTCCGCATCCAGGACGGCGAGGTGGTCGACGTCAACCCGTGGCGGGCGATGTTCAACGACGGTGTGTGGCTGCAGTTCGCGCACATGTGGGTCGCGGCGTTCATGGTCGTGGGCCTCACGGTGTCCGGCGTGTACGCGTTCGGGATGCTGCGCGGACGCGTCGATGCGCACCACCGGTTGGGCTTCACGGTGCCGTTCGCCTTCGCCTCGGTCGCCGCGATCGCGCAGCCGCTGATCGGGCACGTGCTGGGCATGCGCATCCACGACACCCAGCCCGCCAAGCTCGCGGCGTTCGAACTTGCCCAGACCACCGAGGGTCCGGCACCGCTGCGCCTGGGCGGCGTGCTGATCGACGGGGAGGTGCACTGGGCGCTGACCATCCCGCGGCTCGGCTCGATCATCGCGCGCAACTCGCTGGACGCGCCGGTGCCCGGCCTCGACGAGGTGCCGCGGTCGCAATGGCCGCCGGTCAACATCACCCATCTGGCGTTCCAGTCGATGGTGGGCATCGGCACGCTGCTGGCCGCCGTCGCGGTGGTGTACTGGCTGGCGCGGTGGCGCGGCTGGGATCTGCTGGCGAACCGGTGGTTCCTGCGGGTCTGCGTCATCACCGGCCCACTGGCGATTCTTGCGGTCGAATCAGGCTGGGTGGCAACCGAAGTCGGCCGTCAACCGTGGACGGTGTGGAAAGTGCTCACCACGGTTGAGGCCGCCAGCCGAAGCAGCGGCCTGTGGTGGAGTTACGTCATCGTCCTCGTGGTGTACCTCGGCATGACCGTCGGCGCCGTCGTGGTCCTACGGTCCATGGCGCGACGGTGGCGGGCGGGTGAAACCGATCTGCCCAGCCCCTACGGCCCGCCGCGCTCGGAGGTCGTCTCATGACGCTGGCGACCTTCGTCGCGATGGCGATGTTCCTCGGCGTCGTCATCTATGCGCTGTTCGCCGGCGCCGACTTCGGTTCGGGCTTCTACGATCTCACCGCGGGCGACGCGCGCAGCGGCGCCAAGGTGCGCACGCTCGTCGACCACAGCATCGGGCCGGTGTGGGAGGCCAACCACGTGTGGCTGATCTACATCCTGGTGATCTGGTGGACGGGTTTTCCGCGGACCTTCGCCGCCGCGACGACGACGTTGTTCATTCCGCTGGCGCTGGCTTTGGCGGGAATTGTGCTGCGCGGAGCCAGTTTCGCGTTCCGCAAGTACTCGGCGACGGTGTCGCAGGCGCGACTGTTCGGCGCGATCTTCGCGGCATCCTCGTTGATCAGCCCGTTCTTCCTGGGCACCGTCGCGGGAGCGATCGCCTCCGGCCGGGTTCCCGCCGCGGGCTACGGCGATCGCGTCGGCTCATGGCTCAACCCGACCTCACTGGTCGGCGGGTTCCTGGCGGTCGCGACGTGCGTGTTCCTGGCCGGGGTGTTCCTCACCGCCGACGCCGACCGCGCCGGTGACACCGACCTGGCCGACGGCCTGCGCCGACGCACGCTCGCCGTCGGCGTTGTCACCGGGCTCATCGTGTTCGCGGGCCTCTACCCCGTCGCACACGACGCCCCGACCCTGACGGCGGGACTGCGCACCTACGCCCTGCCGCTCCTGGTGATCGCCCTGGTCGCCGGCGTCGCGACGCTGTGGCTGGTGTTCCGTCGCAGCTATGCGATCAGCCGGATCCCCGCGGCGGTGGCCGTCGCGGCGGTGGTCACCGGGTGGGGCGTCGGCCAGTACCCGTGGCTGCTGGTCGACGAGGTGACGATCAATGACGCGGCGGGCGCGGAATCCACCCTGACCGGATTGTTGGTCGTGGTCGTGCTGGCGGGGGTGATCGTGCTGCCGGCGCTCGCCTACCTGTTGCGGCTCACCCAGACCGAGGAGTGGTCACGCTGACCCGGGCATCGACCGCGCGATGGGCGGGTTTTCAGTTCAAACCGTTCGACAGCACCATCGACTGGCCAGTCTGCAGGCGACCCTGCTCCGACACCAGGTAGAGCACGGCATTGGCGACATCCTCGGGTTCGAGGAGGCCGGGCCGGGGGCGGCCCTGCTGGAACATCTCCTCGGCGTCGGCTCGGCCCGGGTTCTCCAGATCCGGCCGGATGGTCCTGTAGGTCGCGGGGTTGTGGATCATCGGCGTGTTCACCCCCGACGGCAGCACCGCGTTGACGGTGATGCCGTACTCGGCGACCTCATAGGCCACCGACTGCACGAGCGCGACCACGCCGGCCTTGGCCGCGGCGTAGTGACCGCAGTTGGTGGCACCGGTGCGCGCGACGATCGACGACGTCGCCACGACGCGTCCGCCCCGCCGATCGATCAGATGCGGCAGGACGGCGCGGAACGTGTTGAACACCCCGGTCAGGTTGATGTCGATCATGGTCTGCCACCGGTCGGCGCTCATGGTGGCGACGGGCGCACTGGTGGCGATGCCGGCATTGGCGATCACGATGTCGATGCCGCCGTACTCGGCGATCGCGTCGTCGGCCACGCGCTGCATCGCCGCGAGATCACGCACGTCGGCGGTGACCGCCAGGCATCGCCCGCCCAGCGCTTTCACCGCAGCGACGGTCTCTTCGAGGTCGGCCGGCGTCGACAACGCGTACTCCACATCGGCGATCACATCGGCGCCGTCGCCCGCGATATCGCAGACCACCACGTCGGCGCCCGCGCCCGCGAGCGCACGAGCGTGTGCCCGGCCCTGCCCGCGGGCACCCCCCGTGATCAATGCCACTTTGCCTTGCAACGAGCCCATGCCCCATCCTCTCCGGTTCGGTTACCAGTGCAGACTGGCGCGGCGGGCAGAACTCATCGCATCGGCGCGCAGCGGCGCCGATCCGCTTGCAAACACCGACAAGCCTGTGACTAGTACAGCTAAGCAAATAGCAAAGTCATTGTCACGCAATGACAAAACCCGTTTTCAGGAACACGAGACGACGCGTTAAGGTTGTTCACAGACGGGGGCAATGAGTACACACGGTAAAACAACCCGGAGGTGGGGGAATGATCCGTTCGAAACTCATGCGGGCCTTGGTGGTCGGCGCAGGCGCCGTCGCGGTGCCGATGAGTGTGGCGGTTATCGGTGCCGCGCCCGCATCGGCGGGACCTGACGTATGCGTGAGCGGGCCACTCGGATACGCCTACGCCTGCGTCGAAGGGCCAGGCTGGGTACGGCCATGGGTCGATCCCGGCCCACGGTGGCATGGCGGCCCAGGCAAGGGTCACTGGAAGCACCACCACTAGGACCGCATCGCAGTAGCGCCGTGGCGGGGATCTCCGGATCCCCGCCACGGCGCTTTTTTGCGTTCTTTTTGCGTTGCTGGCGCCTTGCGGATCTAGCACTCTCACTCCTCGAGTGCTAATATCGGCGGCGCACAGTGATTGGCTGCCCGCCAGGGTGGCGGGCCTGAGGCGATACAGGAGGTGAATTACTGTGCTCCGCTTTGATCCGTTCAGTGACCTCGATGCCTTGACCAAGAGTTTGCTGACAACTGCCACCGGGTCATCGCGCACTCCGCGGTTCATGCCCATGGACCTGTGCAGGATCGACGACCACTACGTCCTCACCGCGGACCTTCCCGGCGTCGATCCAGGCTCCGTCGAGGTGACCGTCGACAACGGCGTGCTGACCATCACGGCGCACCGAACCGCACGCTCCGAGGAATCCGTCCAGTGGCTCGCCAATGAGCGGTTCTTCGGCAGCTACCGCCGCCAGCTGTCGCTCGGCGACGGTATCGACACGTCAGCGATCGACGCGACCTACGAGAACGGCGTCCTCACCGTCACGATCCCGATGGTCGAACGCGCCAAGCCGCGCAAGATCGAGGTCGCACGCGCCGCCGACCAGAAGTCGATCACCGTGGAAGGTGAGACGGTCCCGGCCGATCAGTAGGTCATCTCAGTCGGTCATCGAGCCCTCTCCCGGCGGTCCAACCTGAAATTCAGGTTGGACCGCACGGCCGGCCACTCGATGTCGAGAATCGAGTAGACCACCGTGTCCCGACGTGCGCCGTCGGCCGCGATCTGGTGACTGCGCAGCACACCGTCCTGCTTGGCGCCCAACCGCTCGATCGCGGCGCGGCTGGCGAAGTTGAAGAAATGCGTGCGGAATTCGACTGCGATGCAATTCAATTCGTCGAACGCATGGCCCAGCAGAAGCAGCTTCGCCTCGGCGTTGACGCCGGTGCCACGGGTATCGGCGGTGTACCAGGTATGCCCGATCTCCAGCCTGCGGTTGGCGCCGTCGACGTTGAGGTAACTCGACGAACCGACCAGGCGGCCGTCGAGATCACGCACCACGAAACTCACACCGTCGTCGGCCGCACGCAGCCCCAACATCCGCTCCACCCACTGCCCGGCCGCACCGGGGGCAGGGGTGGCGGTGTACCACAGGGTGCCCAGTTCGCCGTCGGCGGCGACCGCGTCGATCTCCGGAATGTGTTCGCGGGTCAGCGGTTCCAGTTGCACCCAGCGCCGTCCGGTCAGCGTGACCGGTTTCACGAAATCGCTCATCGTCTCCCCAGTGTCGACAACAACGCCCACAACGAGCACACCGCGGCGAGCACCGCGAGGCCGCCGCCGGTGTACAGCCCGTAGCCCGGGTTCACCGGCGGTTTGACGTTGAGCATGTAGTACCACACGGTCAGACCCACGAGCGCAAGCGAAATAAGCAGCCCCGCAGCCGATGCGAGCCGCTCCGAAAGCCCTTGACCAGCCATCGCGCCCGCAACGATCAGCATCGACCCCAGCAGTACGATCGCCTGTCCCGGCCCGAAACCGGCGGGCAGCACGATGCTGCCGACCGCGCCGCCGATCGCGTTGGCCCGGCCGCCGACGTTGGCGCCCGTGGTGAGCCACGGCAGCCATGCGGTGACCACGAGGATCGTCGCACACAGCGCCACCAGCCAACCTGGACGCACACGAACCATAGCGACGAGACTATCGGGTGTGACCGAATTACCCGACTGGGCCAGGCCGCTGGACCTCGCCCCGCACCCCGAAGGCGGTTGGTACCGCGAAACCTGGCGCAGCGAACTGACCGTGAACCAGACCTCGCTACCGCCGGGCTACGCCGGACCGCGCAGCGCGGGCACGGCAATCCTGTTCCTGCTGATGCCCGGCCAGCAATCGGCGTGGCATACGGTACGCAGCGCGGAGTTGTGGTTCTACCACCGCGGCAGCCCCCTGCTGCTGGAGATCGGCGAACGACAGGACAACGCGACGACGCGCCTGCTAGGTTCGGACATCGCCGCCGGGGAGCAACCCCAGCTGCTCGTCCCGCCGGGGCACTGGCAACGGGCACGCCCCCGCGACGACGAGCCCACGCTGGTCAGCTGTGTCGTGGTGCCCGGTTTCGACTTCGCCGACTTCGAGCTGGCGGCGCCTACCGACTGAGCAGCTCCAGCGCGGCCGTCACCAGTGCGGCGTTGTCGTCGGCGACGGTGCCGTCGGGAAGGCGCAGCGTGTCCTCAAGGCCGATACGGGTCTGCACGCCGCAGCGCCCGGCGTGTTGCACGAGCCGCCAAGCACTTTCGTCGACGCCGTGCAACAACACCGGTGCCCGCGAGCCGGCCGTCGCCACCAGCGCCAGAAGTTCGTCGGCGGTGTCGGTATCGGCGTCGGCGGGCAGTTCGACCATCACCCGCGTGCAGTGCGCGGCCAGGTCGGACTGCGCCCACGCCCGGGCGGCGTCGGCGTGGAACAGACCCGCTTCCACGCCGACGCCTTTGCTCAACAGCAGCTCGGCCAATTCCGCCGAGCCCGGCTCGTGCCAGTTGACGGACGCGAAGTCCGGCAACACTTTCCACGCCTGGACCGCACGCAGCCGATGTTTGGGGTTGGGCAATGCCCAGAAACCCGTCGTCACACCCAGAGGCAGGCCCGGCACGGCGTGGCGCACCGCCGACACCGCGGCGGCGACCACGTCCGCCTCCAGGCAGTCCGTCCCGTCGCCGGACTTGGGGTGCAGGTGCACGGCCTGCGCTCCGGCCCGGTGCACCGACAGGGCGGCGTCGGCGAGTTGTTCAGGGGTGACGGGCAGGTTCGGGTGCTGATCCGGGGTGCGCGCGCCGTTGACGCACGCCTTCACGTAGGGAGTATGGGAGCGGTCCATACTCCATCTTTAGCTCAATCCTGCAGCGATGACAGGTTGAACGCGGCCCCGGTGGGATCGGCGACCGCGGCGAGCCTGCCGTAGGGCGTGTCCTCGGCGGGACGCACCACCGAGCCGCCGTGCTCGACGATCAACTCGACGGTCTTGTCGACGTCGTCGGCGCCGAAGAAGCACGTCCAGGTCGACGGGGTGTCCCCCAGGAAAGCCGCGCCGTCCATCACGCCGAGGAGTTCCTCACCGTCGAACACCGCAGTGCTGTAGCGGAATTCGTCGGTGTCGGACACGGTGTTGATGGACCATCCGAACACATCGCGGTAGAACTGCAGCGCCTTGGCGTAGTCACTCGTGGTGAGCTGGTGATACAGCGGCGCGCCGGGTTCGTCGAACACCTCGAAACCGGGGTGCCCGGCGGGCTGCCACAGCCCGAAGAACCCGCCCGCGGGGTCGGTGATCATGGCCATGCGCCCCTTGGCGGGCACATCCATGACCCCGCCACAGTTGCTCCCGCCCGCCGAGGCAACGGCCGCGACGGTGGCGTCGGCATCGGCGGTGTGCAGATACGTCGTCCAGGAGTCCGGGGAGTTCCACTGCGGATCGTTGCGCATCAGACCGGCCACCACGTGGCCCTCCAGGTGCGCGGTGACGTAGCCGCCGTACTCCGGACCCCCGGCCTCGAAGGTCCAGCCGAAGACCGCGCCGTAGAAGGCCTTGGCGCGCTCGACGTCGGAGGTCGTCAGGTCGATCCAGATGGGTGCGCCCAGCGGCGCGGTGGGACGGATGGGCACTTTGGGTCTCCTTCACGGTCATCGGTCAGTCGTCGGTACTGACCGATGCCGCGAAGAAAACTCATCGCCAGCACGTTGCGGTGCTCGCGGGGCGAACCGTACAGCGAACGGTTGAGCGCGGCCCGCTTGAGATAGGTGTGCACCCCGCTCTCCCACGTGTAGCCGATCCCGCCGTGCAACTGCATGGCCTTGCCCGCGATGTCGACCGCCGCCTCGCACGCAAACGATTTGGCCTTGGCGATGCTCACGGCATCCGGTGTGCCGAGCGCCGCGGTCACCAGTTGGCGCGCCACCGACACCGCCACCAGCATGTCCGCGCAGGCGTGCTTGACGGCCTGGAACGATCCGATGGCACGGCCGAACTGCCGGCGCATCGAGGTGTAGGACACCGTCGCGTCGAGCATGGCCTGTGCGACGCCGAGGCTGTCGCACGCCACGGCCAGCGCGGCACGCTGAGCCAGGGTCTGTGGTTCCGCCAGCGGCCATACGTCGCAGGCCTCGACGCCGTCGGCCGCCACGGTCGTCAGGCGGCGGGTCCGGTCGAGCACCGGTTGTCCGGTGACCGTCGCACCCGCGCCGACGTCTGCCAGGACGGTGTTGCCCGCGTAATCGCGGGCGGGCAGCAGTAACCGGTGCGCGTCGATGGCGTCGGGCACGAATGCGGCCTGCCCGTGTACTCGCCCATCGGCTGCGACGGCGAACGGCATTGCCGGTTCGCCGGGTGACAGGTCCCCGGGTAGCGCAAGGGCGACGCGGGTGCGGCCTTCCACGGCTTCGGTGAGCAGCAGATCGCGGGACCGGTTGGGCGCCACCGCGAGCAGCGCGCCGACGCCCAGCACCGCATTGCCGAGATAACCGGTGGTGGCAGCGGCGCGGCCGAGTTCCTCGCAGATCACCGCCACCTCGGCGAACGTCGCTCCGGCACCGCCTCGGTCCTCCGGCGCGTCCAGGCCGACCCAGCCTGCCTGCACCAGCAGCGGCCAGTCGACGCCGTCCTTGGCGAGCAGATCGACTGCCACCGAACGCAATTCGTCGTGAATGTCGGAAAAGTCGGTCATCACGGCGCACTCGGTTCTCGCGGCAGGCCCAGCCCCCGTTCCCCGATGATGGTGCGCTGGATCTCGCTGGCCCCGCCGGGGATGGTCCATTCCCAGGAGCCGATGAAGTCGAGCATCCATGCCCCCGACTCCCAACCGCTCGACGCGGGTTTGGTCAGCACGGTGTGCGCGGACAGCCCGCCGATCTCGGCGCCGAAGTCCGTCATGCGTTGCAGCAGTTCGCTGTAGTACAGCTTGACGATCGAGGCGTCGGCCGGGCCGGCCGTGCCCGCCTCGCTGCGTTCCACCAGATCGCGGCACAGTCCACGCAAGCCGGTGAGCTCGATCTCGAACTGCGCCAGGCGATCCGCCACCAGCGGATCGGCCACGGGCGAACAGGTCTGCACGAGCCAACGGAATCCGGCGTTGCCGAGGCGTTCGGCGAGCTCGAGCATGGTCATGCCGCGTTCGGCACCCAACGTGGCCTGCGCGACCTGCCAACCCTTGTTGACCGGTCCGACCAGATTGGCGGCGGGGATCACGACGTCGTTGAGGAAGATCTCGCAGAAGTGCGACTCGCCGACGGCGTTGCGGATGGGACGCACGTCCACGCCGGGAGTGGCCATGTCCATGAGGAAGTAGGAAATGCCGTGGCGCTTGGGCGCATCCGGGTCGGTACGGGCCAGCAGCAAGCACCAGTCGGCGTGCATGGCTCCGCTGGCCCACAGCTTCTGCCCGTTGACCACGAACGACTCACCCTCGGCGCGGGCCGTGGTGCGCAGCGACGCGAGATCCGAACCGGCCTCGGGTTCGGAGAAACCCTGCACCCAGAGCTCGCCGTCGAGGATCGCGGGCAGGTGCCTGTCGCGTTGTGCGTCGGTGCCCGCGGCCAGCAGGGTCGATGCGGCGTGGTGGATGCCGACGAACGCCAGCACGAGTCGCGGCGCGTCGTGCGCGGCGAGTTCGGAGTACAGCACGATCTGCTGCGGCACCGACATGCCGCCACCCCACTCGGCGGGCCAGTGCGGAACGGCGTAACCCGCGCCGCGCAGCTCGGCGAACCACGCCTTCTGGAACGCGACGAATTCGGCGTCGCCGACACCGGTTTGGGCCGCCCGCCAGTCCTTCGGCACGTGCGCGGCGCACCAGTGGCGCACCGTGGCGCGGAAGTCGTCGAGGTCGCTCATTTCTGCGCCTTCTTGAAGGCGAGCAGACGTTCGCGGTGGTCTGCACTGCGCATGCTGACCTGTTCGGCCGCGAAGCCGGCCTGCAGCGGACCGCTGAGCACCTGCGACAGATACATGTTGACGACGCGCTTGGTACCCTGCAGTGCCTCGACCGGCTGCCGGGCGAGGCGACGCGCGAGTGTCATCGCCTCGGTGTGCAGTTGGTCGGGGGCAACGGTGCGGCTCGCCAGACCGAGTTCGACGGCCTTGCCTGCATCGATACGGTCGCCGGTGTAGAGGAACTCGCGCGACCGCATGATCGGGGTGAGCAGCGGCCACAGCGCCGCGCCGCCGTCGCCGGCCACCAGGCCCACCGACACGTGCGGATCGGCGAGGTAGGCCGCTTCGGAGATCAGCAGGATGTCGCACAACAGCGCGATGCTGCAACCCAATCCGACCGCGGGACCGTTGACCGCGGCGATCACGGGCAGTGGGAAGCGCAGCATCTCCTCGATGATCTGCGCGCCCTCGCGGATGCTCTCGTCGCGGGCCACCGGATCGTCGAGGAAGGTGGTGATCCAGCCCAGGTCGCCCCCGGCGCTGAACGCGCGGCCCGCACCCGTGAGCACCACTACCTTGGCGTCCTTGTCGGCGGCGAGTTGACGCCACACGTTGGCCAGTGCCCAGTGTAGTTTCTCGTTGACGCTGTTCAGTTCGGTCTCACGGTTGATCGTGACGATGCGCACCGGTCCGTCGGCGGACACGCCGAGTTCATCGGGCAGGTCGTAACTCATGAGAACAACCCCGTCAGTCCGCGCCGCCCCAGCCGTTTGGTGAGGATGTCGCGCGTCGCGGAAACCCCGAACGGCAAGCGTCGCAACGGCTGGCTGTGTCGCGACAACCACGACAGCGTGGTCTCGTCGCAGAAGCCGACCGCGCCGTGCAGTTGATGGCACACCCGGAACACGACCTCGGCGGCCTCGATCGCCGCGAGGCGCAGCGCGAGCGCGTCGTTGACGGCCTCGGTGGTGTCGTGGCGCGTGAGGCTCCACAGCGCGTGCTTGGCCAGGATGTCGACGCCGCTGCGTTCGACCTCGGCGTCGGTGAGCTGGAACTGCACACCCTGGAACGACGACAGCGTCTGGCCGAACTGCTTGCGCAGGCTCACGTGGGCGACCGTGAGATCGATGGCACGGTCCAGCACACCCAGCAGCGTCCAACTGCCCAGCACCAGACCGAGTGCCACATCGTCGGCGCCGTCGCTGTCGATCTCGGCGACCTCGAGTGCGGTGGTGAACGCCGGGCCCGTGGCGCCCATGCGCGTGACCGTGCTGCGTCGGCCATCCAATGTGACTGCGGCCCAACGTAGATCGAGACCGACGAGAGCGGCCTCGGGTGTCGCGTCGGCCACGACGCTCAGGCCGTCGACGTCCAGATCGGCCGGGCGGGCCAGGCGTTCGGCGACCGGATACGGCAGCGCCCAGTACCCGGCGGCGCGGCACAGGGCCGCCGCGGCCTCCAGCGCGTCGGAATCGGAACGCGGGTCGAGATCCCAGGCGCCCAGCCCGTCGAGCACGGGTCCGACCAGGCCCTGCCGGGCCTCCGGTTTCGCCTCGGCCTGCTGCAGGAGCTCATCGCCACCCGCGGCCTCGAACGCGCGGCGGGCCTGCTGCCCGTATTCCCTGGCGACGTCGGACAGATCGAGGATCATCGGGTAGCTCCGGCGAACATCGTGCGCGACAACAGGATGCGTTGCATCTCGATGCTTCCCGATGACACCGTCGAGGCCTGCGAGTAGCGCCAGTGGTCCTCCACCTCGGCGCGGAAGTACTCGGTATGCGCATCGCCGCCCCGCGGCAATACCGCCCCCATCTCCATGAGGACCTCCGCGCTCTCCTGATCCAGCCGGGTCACCGCGATGCGGTAGGCCGCCGAGTCACCGGGGTCCACGCGTCCGGTGGCCTGCATCGCCACCACGCGGTAGGCCATGAGTCGGGCGCGGCGGCAGTGCGTCAGCATGCGGGCCCACCGGCCCCGCAGTTCGGCGGGCAGGTCGTCCCAGGCGTCGCCGAGCACGTCCGGCGCGGCCTGCAGCAGGCGCTCACACCGCGCGTACCGCGCGATACCGACCCGTTCGAACGACACCACGTCCTGCACGATCTTCCAGCCCTCGTCGACGGTGCCCAGCACATCTGCGTCGGTGACCTTGAGTTCGTCGAAGAACACCTCGTTGAGGTGATGCGGGCCCATCATGGTGCGGATCGGCCGCACGGTGATCGCCGGATCGTCCATGGGGACAAGGAAGATCGTCAGGCCCTGTTGTTTCTTGTCGCCTTTGGAGGTTCTGGCCAGCAGGAAACACCACTGCGCCATGGTGGCGTAGGACGTCCAGATCTTCTGGCCGTTGATGCGCCACCCGTCGTCGACGCGGCGCGCCGAGGTGCGCAGCGACGCCAGGTCCGAGCCGGCCTCCGGCTCGGAAAACCCTTGGCACCAGATGATTTCGCCGTCGGCGATCGGCGGCAGGTGCCTGCGCCGTTGTTCCTCGGTGCCGTAGCGCATGATGATCGGGCCCACCCAGTTGACGCCCATGTACTGCGCGCCGCGGGGTTCGTGGTGCGCCCACATCTCCTCGCGCACCACGGTCTGCTCCCACACCGACGCGTCGGATCCGCCGAATTGTCGCGGCCATGACATGCACAGCAGGTGACGTTCGGCCAGGGTGCGGCAGAACTGCTGGGCCACCGCCAGATCGGCGGGGTCATCGGTGAACGCGCCCAGAAAGTCCGCGGGCACATGCTCGTCGATGAGGGTGCGCAGTTCACCGCGCAACCGGTTGGCGTCCTCGCCGAGATCGAATTCCACAGTCGCCTCTCTCAACCCGCCTTGTTCCGGGGCCGCACCTCGGCCAGCACGTCGTCGGTGTCGGCGCCGAGTTCCGGCGCGAACCCCGCCACCCGCCCCGGTGTCTTCGAGAACCACGTCGGCACACCGGGGAAGCGCACGGGTCCGTAGGCGGTGTCGACGGTCTCGAACAGCCCGACGGCGTTGAGGTGCGGGTGGTCGAACAACGCGTCGGGGGTGTGGATCGGTGCGGCCGGGATCTCCAGATCGCCGAACAGGTCCAGCCATTCGGCCGTTGTGCGTTCCTTCAGCGTCCGTGCCACCAGTCCGTACACGGTGTCGATCTGTTGGGCCCTGGCTTCCAGCGTGGCGTACTCGGGACGGTTCCACGGCGGTTGCACGGCGTCGATGAACGCGTTCCAGTGCTTGTCGTTGTAGATCAGCGCCGCGATGTGCCCGTCCTTGGTCTCATACGGCCTGCGGTTGGGCGCAACGGTTCTGGGATACACCGCGGGTCCCAGCGGCGGGTCGAACATGGCGCCGTTGGCGTGCTCGACGAGCATGAACGAGGCCATGGTCTCGAACATGCTGACCTCCACCTCCTGCCCGTCGCCGGTGCGTTCGCGGTGGAACAGCGCCATCATCGTGGCGTACAGCGCGGTCAGGCCCGCGACCTTGTCGGCCATGATCGTGCCGACGTAGGCGGCCTCCCCCGTCAACTGCTCCTGCACCGCGGGCAGGCCGCATTCGGCCTGGATCGTGTCGTCGTAGGCGGGGCGGTCCGCGTCGGGGCCGCGTCTGCCGTAGCCGTAGCAGTTGGTGTAGACGATGCGCGGGTTGATCGCGGCGACATCGTCATAGCCGAACCCGAGTTTCGCGACGGCCTTGGCGCGCATCGAGTGGATGAACACATCGGCACCCGCGATCAGGTCACGCAGGTTCGCCTTGCCCGTTTCGGTTTGCAGATCCAGCACGATGCTGCGCTTGCCGCGGTTGACGTTGACGAACACGCCGCTGAGGCCCGGGGCCGGGCCGACCGAGATGTAGCGCGTGTTGTCACCCTGCGGGGGTTCCACTTTGATGACGTCGGCGCCCATGTCGGCCATGATCTGGGTGCAATACGGGCCCATCACCATCGCGGTCAGGTCGATGACGCGTACCCCCTGCAACGGACCGCCGGTCATGATCCGACCCCTTGTGCCGCTCGGGAGAAGCTGTAGCGGATGTGCTCGGTATGCCCGTCGG
Organism: Mycolicibacterium goodii; assembly: GCF_001187505.1. The sequence continues at coordinate 2,672,436 of NZ_CP012150.1, read as the reverse complement.
GCACCACCGGAAACGTGACCGGCGCCGAGATGTCGCGGATCTCGTCGATGCGCGCACCCACCTCCTCGACAGTCCACGCCGGTTGGTACACGCCCGGGCTCTCGCTGATCACCGCGCGGGCGATCCGGCCGGCGATCGCGACGAAATATTCCCCGGTGACCGAACAGGTTTCGTGCGCCAGCCAGCCGACCGCGGGGGCCACCAGCTCCGGACCCATCGGCGGATACGCCGACGTGTCGAGTCCTTCGGCCATCCGGGTCACCGCGCCGGGGATGATCGCGTTGCAGGTGACGCCGTCGGCGGCGCCTTCGAGCGCGACGACGTTGCACAGCCCGAGGATGCCGGCCTTGGCGGCCGCGTAGTTGGCGACGTCGTGGTTGCCGTACACACCACCGATCGACGACGTCAGCACCACCCGGCCGTACCCCGCGTCGCACATCACCGGAAATGCCGGGCGCACCACGTGATACGCACCGCGCAGGTGTACGTCGAGGACCGCGTCGAAATCGGCGTCGTCGAGTTGCCTGAGCGACCCGCGCCGGACGTTCCCGGCATTGTGGATCAGGATGTCGATGCGGCCGTAGCGCTCGAGCGCGGTGTCGACGATGGCCCGCCCACCCGCCGCGGATGCGACGGAATCGGTGGACGCGACGGCATGTCCACCGGCAGCGACGATCTCGTCGACCACGGCGTGCGCGGGCCCGGTTTCGGGGTCTTCGCCCGTCAGGCTCACCCCGGCGTCGTTGATCACCACCTTGGCGCCCCGCGCCGCCAGCAGCAGCGCGTACTCGCGGCCCAGGCCCCGGCCCGCACCGGTGACCACGGCGACCCGGTCGTCGAATCGAAGTTCATTCACGTGCCGAACGTTCCCGTCACGAGACCTCCAGCCCGTCCAGGTCGCCCTTCTCGCGCCACCGTTCGAGCAGCTCCCCGAATGCGTAGAAGCCGGGACCGTACGGCTCACCGAGGTGTGAGCGCAGGCCCTCGCCGCCACCGCCGCCCTCGTTGTTGTAGTAGCCCGGCGTGCATTCGGCGTCGAACGCCGAGTTGTCGACGAACGTCTCCTTGATGGTGCGGCACCACGCGTCCTGCGCCTCCGCGCTGGGCTCGACGGTCGTGATGCCGCGGTTGAGCGCCTCGGCGATCAGATAGGCGATGTGTTCGCCCTGCAGTTCGTAGTTCGCCGAGATGTTGGCCGAGATGCCGACCTGGGTGAACCCGGTGAAGAACTGGTTGGGGAATCCGCGACTGGTCATGCCGTGCAGTGTCTTGTAGCCGTCGGCCCAGTGGTCGTACAGCGAGATCCCGTCGCGGCCCGTGATCGAGTCGATCGAGTAACGCCTGCGGATCTCGGTGGTGATCTCGAAGCCGCTGGCGAAGATGATGCAGTCGACCTCGTACTCCCTGCCGTCGGCCACCAGTCCGCCCGCGGTGATGCGCTCCACGCCTTTGGTTTCCGACACGTCGACCAGCGTGACGTTGGGCCGGTTGAAGGTGGACAGGTACTCGTCGTTGGAGCACGGCCGCTTGCACAGGAAGCGGTAGTACGGCTTGAGCGCCTCGGCGGTCTCGGGATCCTCGACGATGTCGGCGACGCGGCGGCGCAGCCGCTCCATGACCCTGTAGTCCTCTTCCTCCCGGATGGCCATGAACTGCTCGGGAGTCATCGACGCGGGATCGTCCAGCGCCATCACCCGCGCCGCGGTGTTGCGGCCCAGCTCGGTCCAGAAGTCGCACACCAGGTCCGGTTGACCCAGCGCCATGCCCTCGAACGTCCAGGCGTGGAAGTTGCGCTGGCGTTCCTTCTGCCAGCCCGGCTCGAGCGTCTTGACCCACTCGGGATCGGTCGGGGTGTTGTTGCGCTCGTCGACCGTGGACGGTGTGCGTTGGAAGACGTAGAGGTGCTGCGCATCCCGGCCCAGATACGGCACCAGCTGGACGCCGGTGGCGCCGGTGCCGATCAACGCGACCCTCTTGTCGTGCAGTTTGTGCAGATTGCCGCTCGCGTCACCGCCGGTGTAGTCGTAGTCCCACCGCGACGAATGAAAGATGTGCCCGGCGAACTCCGTGATGCCGGGGATGCCGGGCAGCTTGGGCCGGTTGAACGAACCCGAAGCCATCACCACGAACCGGGCGCGAATGTCGTCGCCGCGGTTGGTGCTGATCCGCCAGCGGTTGAGGTCCTCCTCCCATCGCAGCGCCTTGACCTGTGTGGAGAAGATCGCGCCGTCGTACAGCCCGAAGTGCTTTCCGATGTTGCGGCAGTGCTGGAAGATCTCCGCGCCGTCGGCGAACTTCTTGCTCGGCATGAAACCGAGTTCCTCCAGCAGCGGTATGTAGCAATAGGATTCGTTGTCACACTGGATGCCCGGGTAGCGGTTCCAGTACCACACACCGCCGAAATCGCCGCCCATCTCGATGATGTGGACATCCTCGACACCGGCCTTCTTCAAAGACGCGCCGACCAGTAGGCCCGCGAAACCGCCGCCCAGGACCGCCACGTCGATGTCGATGTCGAGCGAGTCGCGCTCCACGTAGGGTGTGTGCGGATCGACCTCACCGAACTGCGCGAACCGGTCCCTGGTCTCCACGTACTGCTTGGAACCCTCTGCGCGCAGGCGTTTCTCACGCTCCACGCGGTACTTCTCCCGCAGCGCATCGATGTCGATGTCGGTGGGGGTCTCGGTGGGGCCGCAGGTGTTATGGGTCATGCGGTGACACTCTCGGGTAGAGCGGCGGGATGCAGTGGGGCGGGCATCTCGTGGACGGCGGGCAGCACCTCGGCCGCGAACAGCTTGACGCTCTCCATGGCCTTCTCGTAGGGCATCGTGCCGAACTGCGGGACGATGGTGACCTCCGAGAACGAGCACGCCCGCTGCGCGGCCCGAAGTTTCTCGAACACGGTTTCCGGGGTGCCGATCAGCAGGTTCGATGCGTGGTATCCGGGTGGGCCGCCCTTCTTCTGGTTGCCGACCTCCGAGGCGAGCACCGCGGTGGCGCTGGCCTCGCGCGCCGCGTAGGCCTCATAACCCTTGACGCCCTTGAAGTTCGATGCATCGGCAAAACCGTAGTGGACGTTGACGTCGCGGTTGGCCGTCCAGATCCACTCCTCGGTCTGCTCGATCTCGTCCATGTCGCGGGTGCAGTACATGAACATCACGTTCTTGGGCTGGCAGGGCGGCAGACCTTCTTCGGCCCGGAACGTGTTGACCTTCCTGACCTCTTCACCTGCGTCGGTGATCGGCTTGTTGCCCACGAACAGCGGCACCATGCCGCGCCGCGACAGGATCTCCAGCGATTCGGCCGTCGACGACGAACTGTAGATGCGGTCGTACAGATCCGTGCTGAACGGTTCGGGGCGCAGCGACATCTCGGGAAAGTCGAAGATCTCCCCCTGGTAGGAGAACCGTTCACCCGAGAACGCGAGCTTGAGGATGTCGAGGGTCTCGTTGAACCGCTGCCTGCTCTCCTCACGCGGCACGCCGACGGCCGCGAACTCGCCCTTGGAGACCCCACGGCCCAGGCCGATCGTGGTGTAGCGGCCCTTGGAGACGATGTCGAGGTAGGCGATCTGGGTGGCCAGGCGGATCGGGTTCCACCACGGCACCACCGCCACGAACGTGCCGAGGCTCACCCGCTCGGTACGGCCGGCGAAGTACGTCAGCGCCTGGATCGGGTTGGGCGTCATGCCGTACGGCGTGCCGTGGTGTTCGGGGAACCAGATGCCGTCGAAGCCGAGCGGTTCGGCGAGATCACCGAGCGCCAGCGCGGCCTGCACACACTCGTGATCCGGTGTGGCGGGCGTGCGGCTCCAGTCCTCGGCCAGCACCCGTTCCCAGTCGCGGGAATTCTGTGCTCCCGTACCCAGATTGACTTTCATGCCTTCTCCTCACTGGAGCGACGAATCACTTGAGGTCGCGGGGTTGTCCGGTCCCCATGTACTTCGACAGTTGGTAGTGCAGGTTGACCGTGCTGCGTTCGCGGTACGGGTTGGGTTTGGTGCCTGGGAATCCCATCGACTTCATGCCCTGCTGCACCGCGGCCATGTTGGAGAAATCCTGCGGCAGCACCGAGAGCCAGTTGGGGCTGTCGGCGGGCGTGTACTCCCACTCCGTGTGCGGCTCCTGGCCTTCGGGGAACAGCTCGAATGTGGCGACCTCGAAGATGCATTTGTCGGGGTGGTAGCTGGGATGCGGTTTGGCGCTGTAGCACAGCGCGGTGGTCAGGCCCTGGCCGATCTGGAAGTTCGGGAAGATCTGCCATGCCGTGCCGGCCTGGCCGAGGATGTCGGGCGGGATGGTGGGCCAGATGACGCCGCGCGCCTCGTCGTCGCGGCGGGCCGACGCCAGCCAGTGCTCCAGCACCTTGTCCGGCGGGGTGCCCTCGGGCAGTTCGTCGACCAGGCGCTTGGCGGCGTTGACGAGCGTCTCGGTGGTCGTTGCGTTGGTCTGCTCCCAGGTGTACATCTGCATCTCGGCGGTCGAGACCCGCGGATCGTCACCGGTGCCCAGGCGGATCTTGGACTTGGTGGCCTCCATGTCCTGCGGCGCGTCGTAGCCGATGTTGCTGTGCCTGCCCTGCGCCTTGGCCCAGCCCTTGAACTCGCCGAACTTGTTGAACTCCGGATGCGTGGTGAACACGTGGTAGGTCTCGTTGAACGCCTCCAGCGCGACCTTCCAGTTGCAGTCGAAGTACAGCCATTTGCGCCACTTGTAGCGCATGTTCTCCAGGCCGAACGGGTCGAGGATCTTGGCGGCCGGGAACAGGTAGTCCGCCAACGGTTCCGGGTCGGCGTCCATGTTGATGAACAGCCACCCGCCCCAGGTGTCGACGTGGACGCGCGGCAGGTGCGTGTTCTCCGGGGTGAGCGCGCCCTGCCAGTCGTCCTGTTCGCGGACATGGGTGCAGGCGCCGGTCAGATCGTAGGTCCAGCCGTGGAATCCGCACATGAACGATTTGCGGGTGCGCGCGCAGGCGTTCTTGGCGCCGGCCGGGGTGTCGACGAGTCTTCTGCCGCGGTGCATGCAGACGTTGTGGTGGGCGGCAAACTCGTTCGGCCCCGTGCGCACCACCAGGATCGAGTCGTCGAGGATGTCGTAGGTGAGATAGCTGCCCACCTCGGGCAGCTCCTCGACGCGGCCGACCTGCTGCCACACCTTGCGCCACAATCGGTCTCGCTCGGCCCGCGCGTACGCCTCGGACGTGTAGGCCTCGACGCCGATGGTCGTCGGCGTCGCGAGTGCCTCGTCGGTCCTGGACTGCGTATCGGTCATCACCTACTCCTTCGGCCCGCCTCAGGGCTGGGTTATCGACGCGCGGAAGTTGTCGTCCTTGAGGAACAGCGACGTGTTGTCGGCGCCGAGATGGGTCCAGCGCAGGTTGAGTCCGCCGTCGACCAGCAGCGTCTGGCCCGTGATGTAGTTGGACAGGTCCGACAGCAGGAACAGGATGGCACCGGCCTGCTCGTCGGGCGTGCCGCGCCGGCCCATCGTGATCGCGCGCCGGTCCCGCTCCGGATCGGCGTCGACATATGTTGCGGACGCGGCGGTTTCGGTGACACCGGGTGCGACGGCGTTGACCCGGATGCCCGCCGCGGCGAGTTCGACGGCCATGGTGCGCGTGGTGGCGACGATCGCGGCCTTCGCGGTGCCGTAGGCGATGTGGAACGGTGCGGTGTTCATGCCGCTGATCGAGGACACCGACACGATCGAGCCGGGACCGCCGTTGCCGCCGATCTCGGCCGCGATGGCCTGGCTCATGAAGAACATCGTCTCGAGGTTGGCGGTGAACAGCTCCCGCCAGTCGGCCCGCGTGACCCGCGTCGCGGGCATCCACGTCGACGGCGCCGCCCCGCCCGCGACGTTGACCAGACCGTAGAGCCTGCCCTCGGTGTGGCGTACCGCGTCGAGCACCGTGGCGATGCCGTCGTCGGTCGACGCGTCGGCCGCGACCGTGACCACCGAGAGCCCCTTGTCGATCAGCGGACCCACGTGGGTGTCGAGGTTGTCCTGCGAGCGGCTGACCGCCACCACCGTGGCGCCCGCCTCTGCGGCCATGCGCGTGACGGTCGTCCCGATGCCGCCGCCACCGGCGCCCGACACCACCACGATGCGGCCGTCCAGGTTCAAGAAGGTGTCCATCGCTAATTGTCCGGACAATAAATGGTGCTCTTCATATTGAAGAACACTATTCCGCAGGCATTATTCGGCCGTCAAGGGCGTTTTCGATGCAGGTCGATCTATTGTCTGGACTAGCAGCAATTGCTAACGTCCGAGACTGTGACTTCGCCGATCTCCCTCGGGAACGCCTCTTGTGCCCGGTACGCGGCAAACCCGTCGGTGGCCGAAGGCTGGCATCTGCGGCAGGTCACCGCGCCCAGCCGACTGTTCGGCGCGAACGGCCTGCGCACCGGTCCGGACGGGCGGGTGTACGTCGCTCAGGTCACCGGCAGCCAGATCAGCGCGCTCGACATCGACGCCGGGACACTGCAGACCGTCGCACCCAAGGGCGGCGACATCATCGCCCCGGACGACGTCGCATTCGACATCCGCGGCAACCTCTACGCCACCGAGGTGATGGACGGCCGGGTGAGCGTCCGCGCATCCGACGGCAGCACGCGCGTGCTGCGCGACGACGTCCCGTCGGCCAACGGCATCACCTTCCACCAGGGCCGGTTGTTCATCGGTGAATGCCGGGAAGGCGGACGGCTTCTGGAGTTCGACCTGGCCGGCGGGCCGCCGCGGGTGCTGCTGGAGAACGTGCCGTCGCCCAACGCCATGGAGGTGGGGCCCGACGGCCTGCTCTACTTTCCGGTGATGGGCGCCAACGAGATCTGGCGCATCGACCCCGACGGCGGCACCCCCGAGGTGGTGGCCGGCGGGCTGGGAGTTCCCGACGCGGTCAAGTTCGACGCCGACGGATACCTCGTCTCCACGCAGGTGGCCACCGGCCAGGTGCTGCGCATCGATCCGCGCAGCGGTGAGCAGACCCTGCTGGCGCAGCTCACACCGGGTCTGGACAACCTCACCTTCGCCGACGGCCGGTTGTTCGTCTCCAACTTCACCGGCGCCATCACCGAGATCCGGCGCGACGGTACGGCGCAGGAACTCCTCGGCGGTGGGCTCAACTGGCCGCTGGACCTCACGGTCGGCACCGACGGCGCCGTGTACGTCGCCGACGGCACGTACTTCTACCGCATCGATCCCGACGGCTCACTGTGCACCGTCGGCATGCTGTTCTCACCGGGCTATCCGGGCTTCCTGCGCGGTGTGATCGCCACCGGTGCAGGTGAATTCGTCGTCACCACGGCGGCCGACACCGTCGCGCGCTATCGACCGGCATCCGGCGAGAGCAAGCCACTCGCGGTGGGCATCGACCAACCGTACGGCGTCGCGCTCGCCCCCGACGGCACCCCCATGGTCGTCGAACAGGGCGCCGGACGCCTGCTCGCGGTGCACCCCGGATCCGTCGGCGTGCTCGCCGACGGACTCGACACCCCGGTGGGGGTGGCGATCGGACCCGACGGCGCCGCGCTGGTATCGGTCGCAGGCGCGGTCGTGTGCGTCACCGATACCGGCGTCGACCGGTTGGTGGACGGGTTGCACACGCCGCACGGCGTTCTGGTGCGCGACGGCACGTTGTTCGTCGTCGACGCGGGATCCAAGGAACTGATCAGCGTCGACCTGACCACCGGCGCCCGCGCCACGATCGCCACGGATCTCCCGGTCGGGCCGCCGCCCGGGGTGGTGCCCAAACCGCTCAAGGGCATGCCGCCGTTCTCCGGACCGCAGGGCCCGTTCGCCGGGATCGCCGCGAGCAGCGATGGCACGCTGTACATCTCGGCCGACGGCGACGGCAGCGTGCTCGCGTTGCGCCGAGGGTAGGTGACCGTGACCATCACTCCCGCCGAACACCGCTACCTGCAGGTGGCGCGCACGCTGCGCAAGGAGATCGTGGACGGCGTGTATCCCGTGGGCTCGCAGTTGCCCACCGAGCACGAACTGTGTGAACGGTTCGAGGTCAGCCGCTACACCATCCGAGAAGCGTTGCGGCGCCTGCGCGAGGACAACCTGGTCGCATCGCGGCCCCGCGCGGGCACCATGGTGGTGCCGCGGCCGACGACGAATTCCTATGCACAGGACGTCATGTCGATCAACGACCTGCTGGCGTTCGCGACGGGTGCGCAGTTCACGATCGAATCCAACGCCATGGTCACCGTCGATGACGAGATCGCCGAACGCACGGGTCTGCCGGTCGGCGAGCAGTGGCTCGCGGTGCGGGGCCACCGGCAGGCCGCCGGTGACGCGCCGCCGGTGTGCCGCACCGAGTACTACATCAACCGGTCCTTCGCCGCGGTCGGCCGACTGTTGCAGCGCCACACCGGACCCATCTTTCCGCTCATCGAGGACCTGTTCGGCGTCAGCATCGTCGAGGTGCACCAGCAGATCACCGCGGTGCTGATCGACGCCGAACTCGCCGAACTGCTCAAGGTCTCCCCCGGCGGCGCCGCACTGCAGATGCAGCGCACCTACACCACATCCGACGGTGAGATCGCGCAGGTGACCGTCAACACCCATCCGGCCGACCGGTTCCGGCACTCGATGACCATGCGCCGGGTCAAGGGCTGACATGCGGGCCACCGAGGCGTACGAACGGGGGCTGTGGGTGCGCACCACCCTGGCCGACGCGCTCGCCGACGCCGCACGGGACACACCGCGGCGGGTCCTGCTGATCGACGGCGACGTACGCCTGACCTGCGCCGAACTGCACAGCCGGGCAACGGCTCTCGCACACCACATGGTCTGCCGGATGCCGGCAGGCAGCGTGGTGTCGTTCATGCTGCCGAACTGGCACGAGGCCGCGATCGTCTACCTGGCGTCGACTTTGGCCGGCATGGTGATCAACCCGATCCTGCCGTCGCTGCGCGACCATGAACTGCGGTTCATCCTCGACGACGCCGCAAGCCGGATGATCTTCATCCCCGGGGAATTCGGCAGGCACGACCACTCCGCGATGCTGCAACGGGTGTGCGCGGGCCTGGAGACGCCACCGGAGGTGGTCGTGGTGCGCGGGGACCCCGGACCGCACACGGCGTTCGCGTCGCTCGGCGGCTCCGGTGCGGACCTGCCGACGCTCGATCCCGATGCCGTGCGCATGATGATGTACACCTCGGGCACCACCGGACGCCCCAAAGGGGTGCTGCACAGCCACAATTCCATCCACGCGCTGATCTGTCAGCTGCGTGGGCACTGGATGATCGAGCCCGGTGACACCTTCCTGGTGCCCTCCCCCATCGCCCACATCGGCGGGTCGATCTACGCATTCGAATGCCCGTTGCTGCTCGGCACCACGGCCGTGCTGATGCAACACTGGAATGCCGACGACGGCGTCGCGCTCATGACCGAGCACCGCTGCACCCACATGGCCGGGGCGACACCGTTTCTGGACCAACTGCTGGGTGCGGCCGAGCGGGCAGGCACGCGTCTGCCCGATCTGAAGGTGTTCATCTGCGGTGGCGCGTCGGTACCGCCGTCGCTGATCCGGCGTGCGGCGGCCTACTTCGAACGGGCCGTGGTCAGCCGGGTGTACGGGTCGACCGAGGTGCCCGTCACGACCGTCGGATCACTGCAACCGGACGACATCGAACACGCCGCCTGCACCGACGGGCGGCCCGGAATCGCCGAGATCCGGCTGGTGACAGGCGAGATCCGGGCGCGGGGTCCGCAGATGCTGCTGGGCTACCTGCATGCCGAGGACAACGCCTTCGACGAGCAGGGTTTCTTCCGCACCGGGGACCTCGGCCGTTGGGTCGACGGCGACTACCTCACGGTCACCGGCCGGGCCAAGGACCTCATCATCCGCAACGGCGAGAACATCTCGCCCAAGGAGATCGAGGACATCCTGATCGGTGAGCTGGGCATCACCGAGATCGCCGTGGTGGGCCTGCCCGATGCGCGCACCGGGGAGCGGGCGTGCGCGGTTGTGGTCACCGACAACCACCCCGCCGGCGCGCAACCCGACGTACCGGCGCTGGCCGAGGTGCTCACCAAGGCCGGTGTCGCGAAGTTCAAGTTCCCCGAGCAGGTGGAGATCTGGGACGCCCTGCCCAAGAACGATGCGGGCAAGGTGCTCAAACACCGGATCCGGACACAGTTGACGAAGGTGGAGTGAATGCGGGTAGCCATCATCACGGGAGCCAGCAGCGGCATCGGGTTCGGCTGTGCCACAAGGCTTGCCGAGGCCGGGATGGCCGTTCTCGGCGTCGGCCGCGACAACGAGCGGCTGGCCGAACTCGCCGAGACCATCGACGCGCCGGACCGGGTGGCCACCCTGGCGATCGACCTCACCGACGACGAGGCCCCCGGCCGCATCGTCGACACCGCGGTGACCCGGTGGGGTCGCATCGACTTCCTGATCAACAACGCGGGCGTCGGCAGCCCCAAACCGCTGCACGAGACCGACGACGAATCCCTGGACTACTTCCTGGGTCTCATGCTGCGGGCGCCGTTCCGCCTCGCGCGCGACGTGATCCCCCACATGGGGCCGGGTTCGGCGATCATCAACGTCACGTCGACGTTCGCGGTGGTCGGCGGTCTGCGCGGCGGAGCCTACTCGGCCGCCAAAGGTGGGCTCACGGCGCTCACCACACACATCGCCTGCCAGTACGGCGCCCAGGGCATCCGGTGCAACGCCGTCGCACCCGGGGTCACCCTCACCCCGATGGTGGCGACGCGCCTGGAAGACGACCGGTTCCGCAAGATCAACACCGAGATGACCCCGCACCAACGCCTCGGCCGGGTCGAGGACATCGCGAGCACCGTGGCTTTTCTGTGCTCCGACGGCGGCAGCTTCATCAACGGCCAGACCATCGTCGTCGACGGCGGCTGGAGTTCGACGAAGTACCTGTCGGATCGGGCGCTGAACTCGGAATGGGTTGCGCGGTGAACATTTTCACCCTGCTGGAGCAGACCGCAGCCCGCTTCGGCGACCGCGGCGCGGTGTTCCGCGGTGAACGTGAGCTGTACACCTGGGCGCAGCTGCGGGACCGCGCATCGCGGCTCGGCTCGACCCTCGGGACGCCCGGCACCCGCATCGCGGTGGCCAGCGAGAACCGGCCCGAGATCGTCGAGCTCATGTTCGGGGTGTGGGCAGGCGAATGCGTGTACGTGCCCGTCAACTACAAGCTGCACCCACGCGAGATGTCCGACATCATCGCCGATTCCGGTGCGGCGCAGGTGTTCGCCTCCCCGAAGATCGCGCCGGGTCTTGCGGCCGTCACCGAGGCGCCCGTCGAGGTCATCGGCTCCGAAACCTACGCGCAGCGGTTCACCGCAGCGCCCGCCCCGGTGCCGCTGACCGATCCGGCCCAACTGGCGTGGCTGTTCTACACCAGCGGCACCACGGGTAAATCCAAGGGCGCCATGCTGTCTCACCGCAACCTCATGGCGATGACGGTCGCGCATCTGGCGGATTTCGACTCCCCCGACGAGCACGCCAGCCTGGTGCACGGCGCGCCGATGTCGCACGGGTCCGGCCTCTACATCCCGCCCTACGTGTCACGCGGTGCGCGACAGGTGATTCCGGAATCCGGTGCGTTCCAGCCCGACGAGTTCCTCGACCTGTGCGAGCACCATCCCGGGTGCAGCGCCTTCCTCGCGCCGACCATGGTGCAGCGTCTCATCTCCACCGGGCGGCCACGGCCGAGAAACCTGCGCACCGTCGTCTACGGCGGCGGCCCGATGTACGTCGACAGCCTCAAGAAGGCGCTGGCGGCCTACGGCCAGATCTTCGTGCAGCTCTACGGGCAGGGCGAGGCGCCCATGACGATCACCGGTCTGCGCCGTGCCGATCATGTGGACGCCGACGACGCCACGCTGGGCTCGGTGGGATATCCCCGCTCGGGTGTGCAGGTCGCCGTGCTGCGCGACGACGGCACACCGGCCGACGTCGGCGAGATCGGCGAGATCGTGTGCCGCGGCGATGTCGTCATGAGCGGTTACTGGAACAACCCGGACGCCACGGCGGCCACGCTCGAAAACGGCTGGCTGCACACCGGCGACCTGGGATCCTTCGACGCGCGTGGCCACCTCACGCTGCGCGACCGGTCCAAGGACGTGGTGATCAGCGGCGGCAGCAACATCTATCCCCGCGAGGTCGAGGAGGCGCTGCTCACCCACCCCGACGTCGTCGAGGCAGGCGTCGTCGGGGCACCCGATGCCGAGTGGGGTGAAATCGTGGTGGCGTTCGTCGTCACCGACGGAACCCCGGTCGACGCCGCCGCACTCGACGCGCACCTGCTGGATCGCATCGCCCGGTTCAAACGCCCCAAGCGCTACGAGTTCATCGACACGCTGCCGAAGAACAGCTACGGCAAGGTGCTCAAGCGCGAGTTACGCGCCCGGGTGACGCAGTAATGACTGATCGGTGGCTCCGATGGTCGGGCGGACATCCTGCCCAGTGTTGAGATGCCGATGAAGGAACCGCGCTGCGTGGTCGAGCGCCGCGCGCGCGCTGCGCAGGTGGGCGACGTCCAGCTGGAACACATGGTGCATGCCCTGCCACTCCTGTAGTTCGACGATCCCGCCGGCTCGCTCGGTGGAGGCGGCGAACCGGCGCGAGTCGTCCAACAGGATTTCGTCGCTGCCGACCTGGATCAGCACCGGCGGCAGCCCTTCCATCGCCCCGAACAGCGGCGAGGCGCGTGGGTCACGGGGCGCCGCCGAACCCAGATACGCGCGGGCCGACGAGAGCAGGTAATCGGGGTCGAGCAAGGGGTCCGCCGCCGCGTTTGTTTGCATGCTGTCCCCGCCGAGACTGAGGTCGGTCCACGGCGAGAACACCGCTGTAGCCGCAACCCCGAGATTCTGCGCACGCGCCTGCTGCGTGAGGGCAAGAGCCAGGCCACCACCTGCCGAGTCACCTGCGACGGCGACACATTCATACGCGGTGGTCATGTGCCGCAGAGTCGCCACGGCGTCATCGAGCGCCGCGGGCAACCGCGCTTCGGGGGCCAACGGGTAGTCGAGCACGAAAACCCCTGCCCCGGTACGCACCGCCAACTGGCTGACGAGACCGGTGTACGCGGACGGGCTCCCCAGGCCGTAGCCACCCCCGTGAAGGAACAGCAGAACACGTTCCGGTGCTGCGTCACCGGGCCGGACCCAGACACCGGCCCCCTGGTCGCCGTCGACATGCTCGACCGATACGCCTTCTGCCACCGGCGTCCCCCCGATGAACCGGTCGTACACCGCCCTGGGGTCACCCTTTTCGGTCGACCAGAACCGTGCGAACTCGGTTCGCAACGTGCGAGCAGCCGAGATGTCCTGTGGATCAAGCGGAACGACGACCATGGGCACCCTCCTGTAACTGTGCCGGGCCGCCGCCGACCATTCTTCCGGCGATGGTCTCGGCAATCATCATCGTGGTCAGATTGGTGGGCGCCGAGGGAATATCCGGCATGATCGAGGCATCGACGACGAATAGGTTCTCGACGCCGCGGACCCGACCCAGACCATCGACCACGGCGTCGCTGTCGTCGGCGCCACCCATCGGAACCGTCGACGTCGGATGCGCATACCCGTCGACGGCGGCAATGACCGAGCGCTCAAGATCGATGTCGTCGGCCACGGCGGGGCCTGGCGTCAGTTCGCCGCCGACGACGTCGCAGAAGGGGGCTGTTCTGCCGATTTCCCGGGAGAGCCGAACCGCCTCCAGCATTCGGCGTAGATCGCTGCGGTCGGAGAAAAAGTTGTACCGGATCACCGGTGGGACGCGTGGGTCCCGGTCCCTCAGCCGCACCGACCCGATCGAGTTGGGCAGGGTGACCGAGCTGGCCAGCACGATCACGCCACCCGCGCGGCGCTGCTCGGGGTCGGCGATGTGCGTTCCCGAGATCTGCAAATCGAGTTCCCCTTGGCAGGCTTCCGTCGAAGCGGTCCAGAGTATCGCTCCGGCAACGGGTTCCATCGAATCCGAGGGTGGTCGCAGCGCGTAGGTGTTGTAGAAGAAGGGATGCTCCTTGAGGCGCTGCCCCACTGGCGCGTCCTGCAGCACCGGGATACCGAGCTCCCTGAGATGGCACGGTGGCCCGATTCCCGAACGCATCAGGATGGCCGGGCTGCCGAACGCACCGGCGCACAGGATCACCCGGTCTGCGGTGACGACATCTCCGGATACCAACCGGATTCCGGCGACTCGTCGGCCGGTGAACATCACGACATCGACCTCCGCTGAGCCGGTGATCGTCAGGTTCGGCCTGCGGCGCACGTCCTCGGTCAGATATGCCATTGCCGTGTTGACACGTATGCCGTCGACGACGTTGAGCGGGTAGGGCGAAACACCGTGCTGCGAAGCGCCGTTGAAGTCCTGAACTCTGGGGAAACCGAGCGCCTCGGCTGCCAGGACGAACGCCTGCATCGACGGGGTGTTGTCGTCCATCGTCGTCTGCCGGATCGGCAACGGGCCAGACCGACCGTGCCAGGCGTCGTCGCCCGATGCGGTGTTCTCGAGCGCCTTGTACATCGGCAGCACCTCATCGAACGACCACCCGTCGAGGCCCCGCGCGGTCCATCGGGCCAGATCGGTGGGCCGTGCCCGCATGGCCACGGCGGCGTTCACCGCCGAACTGCCGCCCAGAACGCGTCCGCGTGGCGCTTTCACGTTGTGCCCCAACATCGGGAGATCCTGGGTCTGGTATCCCCAATCGTGGGCGTCGTCGCCGCGAACCCTGTTCGCGTCGGCGAGCACGTCTGGGTACTCCCCGGGTCCGTATGCGGGTCCTGCCTCGATGAGCAGGACTCTGGTCCCGGCGTCACCACTCAAGCGGTTAGCCATCACCGCGCCCGCGGACCCGCCACCGACGATGATGACGTCAAACGCCGACCTACACATAGGCGGGTCCGGTGAGCGCCGTCGCCACCTGGCCCATCAGGGTCGCGAACGGCATGTCCAACGCCGCGTAGATGTCGTTGGCGCGCGGATCGGCGTTGTCGCCCATGATCTCGACGATCGTCGTCGCATAGTCGGAAACCTCGATCCCCAGGGTAGCCAGCCGAACAAGTCCCGCTTGCCGTTTGTGCGCCGAGAACGTTCCGCACGCGTCCAAAGCGATCTTCGGATGAAACCCGTTGTCTCGTGCGGATATTGCCGGCAGCGACGCACAGATCTCGAAAGACAGCCCCGCGATGATCAGGTGGTCGCGGCCGGTTCCGCGGACCGCGGCGACGAAACGCTCGTCGTCCCAAGCGTTGACCGTCGACCTGTCGAGCACCTCATCGGGGCCCAGCACCTCGAGTAGTTCCGGAATCGTCGGTCCCCACAGGCTGTCTCGCGATGTCGTCGCGGCCACGATCGGCAACTCGAGAATCCGGGCGGCACGGGCAAGTCCCACGACATTGTGCTTGAGTTCGTTGACGTCGATGTCGCGCACGCCCGTGAACAAACCCACCTGGTGGTCGATCAGCAGGACCGCGGTGTTCTCGCGGGTGAACTTCGATGAACCCATGGGGTGCTCCTCACGCAGAAAGTAGTAAAGAATCCTGACTATCAAGAACGATTACTACTCTGGGTGCACAGGCGTGTCAAGGACGGGTCCGAGCGTCCGACGGTTATGAAGTCCGACGTGCGGCGCGCTGGTTCTCGATGACCGCGCGGAAATCGTCGAGAAACCGGTCGAACTTCTCCGCGCCGAGCTGGCGCGCATGCCGGTTCATGATGTCGGCCATGATGGCGTCGGCCGCAGCCATCTGGGCGCTGCCCCGAGCGGTCGGCACGATGAGTTTGGCGCGACGATCCGCAGGATCGGGCTTGCGCTTCACATAGCCCAGCCGTTCCAGATCGTCGACGATCGCGCCGACAACCTGCTTGAGCTGGCCGGAAGCACGCGCAAGGTCAGTGGCGCGCACACCCTCGTGCCGAAGATATGCCAGGACCACCCCGTGGCGCGGCACGATGTCGTCGAAACCCTCGTCATGCAGGCGGTCGAACAGTTCGCCCTGGACCGCGAAGAGCAACCTGCCCGCGAGCACACCGAGGTCGTTGCCGCGACCGCCCCTGGTGTTCCTCACGCGTGCCCTCCACTTTCAGGCCCACGACCGTTTCGCGCGAGCACTTCTCCTCGCGAGCAGTCGCAAAACTGCCCTTTTTCAGGCCAAAATGCGCAGGTTTGTGTCTGCTCGCGAGAGGAAACGTTACGTCGCCGAGGGGGCGTAGAGCTGCTTGAACCGGTTGAGCGACTCCTGGATGTCGCTCTTGAGCGCCGCAGCGACCACCATGCCGATGGGGCCGAACAGGGCCGGACCGCCGAGATGCAGGTCGAACCCGACGGTCGAGCCGTCATCGGTGGGCTTGATCTTGCCGATGAGCTTGACCTTGACCCCGCCGCGGCCGTCGCCGTTGAGCGTGAGCGCCTGCGGGGGCTTGTAGTGCACCAGCGTCCACCTGATGCGGTTCAGCATGCCCTTGACCTCGACGATCGACTCGATCACCGTGCCCTTCTCCAGGGTTTCGGGCAGCTTCGAGCGCCAGGCCCGGTGAATGCTGAGCCACTCGTGGTACCGGGACAGGTCCGAGGCGTGCTCCCACGCCTGCTCCGGCGGCAATGGGACATCGACGGAGACAGAGAGTTTGGCCATATGTGTGTTACTGCTGTGGTTCTTGAGGGGGGTTGTTCGGATTGTCGTCTTTACGGATGGCGTTCTTCGCGGCGTCCTGCGCCTTGTCGACGTGCTGGGCGTACTTACCCTGCGTCTTCTGGTCGACGATGTCGCCGGCCTTGTCGATCACGGTCTCCACCTTGTCGGCGTTCTTCGACAAGAGGTCTTTTGCCTTGTCCAGGAATCCCATGGCTTCACCCTATCGCTTCGACAGCTATCTCCACACCCGCCGTTTCTCGCCCAGCACGCGGCCCTGCACCCACCACAGCACCTCGACCAGCGCGGCTCCGAACACACCGATCCCCAGTGCGGTCGCGGTGACCTTGAAGTTGGTCGGATCCAGCATGAACAGCTCCTGCGCCAGCGGGATCGAGAAGATCAACACATAGGCCAGCATCGAGCACGCGACGAGCAAAACCCGCCACCACTGGTACGGCCGGGCCACCACCGCAAGCACCCACAACGACGACGCCAGCAACGTGATCAACGCCGCGGTGGACGCCTGGGTCTGCTCGACCGGCGTGGCCTCACGGCCCTGGTAGGCCACCAAATAGGAGACGAACGTGGCGGTGCCGACCACCAGGCCCGACGGCAACGCGGAGGTCATCACGCGCCGCACGAAACCCGACTGGGCGCGCTCGTTGTTGGGCGCGAGCGACAGGATGAACGCCGGGATGCCGATGGTGAACCACGCCGCGATGGTCACGTGGATGGGCTGGAACGGGAACAGCAGCGGGTCCGTGCCGAAGAACCGTGCCGACAGGCCGCCGATGCCGACCAGGATCGCCAGCAGCACCGAATACACGGTCTTGGTGAGGAACAGGTTGGAGACCCGTTCGATGTTGCCGATCACCCGTCGGCCCTCACCCACCACATACGGCAGCGTCGCGAACTTGTTGTCCAGCAACACGATCTGCGCGACCGCGCGCGACGCCGAGCTACCCGAACCCATCGCGACGCCGATGTCGGCATCCTTGAGGGCCAGCACGTCGTTGACGCCGTCACCGGTCATCGCGACGGTGTGGCCGCGGGACTGCAGCGCGTGCACCATCGCGCGCTTCTGGTCCGGGCGCACGCGGCCGAACGTCGTGCACTCCTCCAGCGTCTCGGCCAGTTCGTCGGGTTGTTCGGGCAGGCGCCGGGCGTCCATGGTCTCGCCGTGCAGACCGAGCTTGCCTGCCACCGCACCCACCGACACCGCGTTGTCACCGGAGATCACCTTCACCGAGACGTGCTGGGACGCGAAGTAGTCGAGGGTGTCACCGGCGTCCGGTCGGATGCGTTGTTCGAGCACCACGAGCGCGGCCGGGGTCACGACGCCTGGCGCGTCCGGCGCGTCGACACCGCGGTCCGACGAGCCCAGCAGCAGGACACGCAAACCCTGCGCACCGATGCGTTCGGCCTCCTCGGCGACGGGCGAGCCGGGATCCAGCAGCACGTCCGGCGCGCCGATCACCCAGTTGCCGTGTTCGGCGTAGGACGTGCCGCTCCACTTGGTGGCCGACTTGAACGGGGCCGTCGCGGTCGCCGTCCACCCCGGCGGCATCTGGTAGGCCTCGGCGATCGCGGCCATGCTGGCGTTGGGTCGCGCATCGTCGGCGGCCAGCTGCGCCAGCACCTCTGCTACCTGCGCCTCGGTGAGCGGCTTGAGGTCGCTGACGCGCATCCCGTTCTCGGTCAGCGTGCCGGTCTTGTCCGCGCACACGACGTCCACGCGCGCCAGGCCCTCGATCGCGGGCAGTTCGTTGACCAGGCACTGGCGCCGCCCGAGGCGCACCACACCGACCGCGAACGCGATCGACGTCATCAGCACCAGGCCCTCGGGCACCATCGGCACCAGCGCGCCGACCATGCGCAGCACGGCCTCGCGCCACCCGGCGTCGGTGGTGAACAACTGCGTGTAGATGGTCAGCAGACCCGCGGGCACCAGCAGATAGGTGATGAACTGCAGGATCTTGTTGATGCCGTTGCGCAGTTCGGATTTCACCAAGGTGAACTTCGAGGCCTCCTCGGCCAGCTTCGCCGCGTACGCCTCGCGGCCCACCTTGGTGGCCCGGTACGCACCGCTGCCCGCGACGACGAAGCTGCCTGACATGACGGCGTCACCGGGGTCCTTGGCGATCGGATCGGCCTCACCGGTGAGCAGCGACTCGTCGACCTCGAGGTTGCTCTCCTCGACCACCTCACCGTCGACCACGATCTGATCACCGGGACCCAACTCGATGATGTCGTCGAGCACGACCTCGCTGGGCAGCACCGACCTGGTGCCCGACTGTCTGCGCACCGTCGGCTTGGCCTGACCGACGATCGCGAGCTTGTCCAGCGTCTGCTTGGCCCGGATCTCCTGGATGATGCCGATCGCGCTGTTGGCGATGATCAGCAACCCGAACGCGCCGTTGATCAGCGAACCGGTCGACAGCACGATGACGAACAGCACCCCGAGGATCGCGTTGATGCGGGTGAACACGTTGGCGCGGACGATCTCGGACACTGTGCGCGCGGCGCGGGTGGGGACGTCGTTGGTCTTGCCGTCGGCGATCCGCTGGGCGACCTCGGCGTCGGTGAGGCCGGCGGCGGCAATCGTCGTCACTTGGTGAACCCTGTCATCTGGTGAAGGTCCCTGTCCCGTCTTCGTCGTAGTACTCGAGTGTCAGCTTGTCACCGGCGAACCTCGCGGCCGAAATCGTGCCGGGTGGTGCGTTCTCGGTGACGAAACCGAAGGTGAACACATCGCCGTCCCAGTGCGTCAGCGGAACCCTGAGCCGCGGCCCGAGCGCTAGCATCAGCGTGCCGTCCCGCTCGGAGACCGTGGCCGGGCCCCAGTAGTCGTTGCGGTACACGCCCGTGTAATCCGAAAGCGGTTTGGCCGGAGCCGGATCCGACGGCGGCTGCTTGCCGACGAGTTCCCCCTCCGGGCGGTCCATTTCGGCGAACGCGTCGGCGTAGAGCTTGCGCCAGTCCTGCCTGACCTCGCCGAACTGCACCAGATCGGCGAACTCCGCGGTGAGCGTCTCCGGGATCCCCGCGGGCGTACCGTTGGTGAGCACGACGATGCCGACGTCGGCCGACGGCAGGATCAGGAAGTTGGTCGCGGCGCCGAGTTCGAAGGCGCCGGAATGGCTGATCTGGGTGCGCGCACCCGACGTCGTGCCGACGTTGAAGCCGTAGCCGTAGAAACCCGAACGCATCGCCGGTTGCGACGCCCGGTCCGACACCACCTCGGGGGTGATCGCGGGCAGCAGCGCGGACTCCTCGACGATGCGCTTGCCCTCGAACTCGCCGTCGGCCAGCACCATGGCGAGCCAGTGCGTCATGTCGTTGACCGATGCACTCACCCCGCCTGCGGGTGTCTGCGCGTCGGCGTCGCGCACGTACTGCGGTTCGTAGCGTCCGTCGACGCGGATGTGCCCCACGGCACGGTTCGGCCTGGCTTCGTAGTCGGCGAACCGGGAACTGGTCGAGTTCATCTGCAGCGGGCGGTAGAGCACGTCGCGCGCGAGGTCCTCCCAGCTGCGGCCCGCGGCCGCGGCGACCGCCTCGGCGGCCGCGGTGAGCCCGAAGTTGGTGTAGGCGTAGGAGATCCGGAACGGGTCCAGCGGCAGCGCCCGCAGGTGTTCGAGGATGTAGCGCCGGTCGTACCCGAGGTCCTCCAGCCGGTCACCGGCGTGATCGGGCAGCCCGGAGCGGTGCGCGAACAGGTCACCGACCGTGACCATCCTGGTGGTCGTCGGGTCCGACAGCGCGAACCACGGCAGGTGCTCCACCACCGGGGTGTCCCAGCCGATCGCGCCCGTGCCGACCTGGTGCGCGACGACGGTGGCCGAGATCGACTTCGACAGCGATGCGAGCTGGAACACCGTGTCGGGGTCGACGCGGTTGTTCTCGGCGTCGCCGCCGCGGACGTCACGCACACCGAAACCCTTGGCGTAGACGGTTTTTCCACCGTGCACAACCGCCACGGCCATGCCGGGGACACCCGAGCTGCGCATGAGATCCTCGGCGATGCCGTCGAGTTGGGCCACCGCGTCCTCGACCGCGTTGTCCGGCAGCGGCATCGCGGGAACCAGCGGCGGCGGCTCGTCGGCAAACGTCTGAGCGGGTGGCGTGGAGCGCTGCGGCTCGTCGGCGCCTGCGCACCCCGTCACCGCCAGACCCGCTGCCAGACCGAGGACGACCACCGACCTACGCACGCTGTACACAACACGGCAGTATGCCCGCAAACAGCTCCGAAGTCGGTGCAATGGGTTACAACTGCCACCAGGGGTCGAGCACCGGCGAGTCGCCGTCGACCCGCTGTCCCGGTTTCGGCACCGCCACCTGCACCCCGGCCGGTTCGGCCGCGGCGAGCAACCGTCGCACCGGCTCGGCCCACGGGTGCGGGGCCAAGCGGAACGTCGCCCAGTGGATCGGCACCAGCAAGCCGGACTCGGTCATGTCCAGATGTGCGCGCACCGACTCCTCGGGGTTCATGTGGATGTCCGGCCACCCCGCGTTGTAGGCGCCGACCGGCAGCAGCGTCAGGTCGAAAGGCCCGTACTCCGAACCGATCTCGGAGAAGCTCTTGGTGTAGCCGGTGTCCCCGCCGAAGAACGCGCGGTGCGCGGGCCCGATCACCACCCACGACGCCCACAGCGTGGTGTTGCGTTGCAGGAACCGTCCCGAGAAATGCCGGGCCGGGGTGCACACGATGGTCAGCTCGCCGATGCGGTGACTCTCGTTCCAGTCCAGCTCGACGATGCGCGATTGCGGGATGCCCCATTTGCGCAGGTGCGCACCGATGCCCAGCGGCACCAGAAAGGGCGCGCGCTGGGTGCGGGCCAGCTCACGGATTGTGTCGAGGTCCAGGTGGTCGTAGTGGTCGTGGCTGATCACCACCGCGTCGACCGAGGGCAGCGCCTCCAGCGGCAGCGGCGGGGCATGCAACCGGTGCGGGCCGACCACGCGCGACGGCGAGCAGCGGTCGCTCCAGATCGGATCGGTGAGCACGCGGTAGCCGTCGACCTCGATCAACGCCGACGAATGGCCGTACCAGGACACCGCGCTCGCCTTGGCCTCGCCGTCGGCGGGTTGGGCCAGCGGGATGGCGCCCGGCGGCCAACTCGCGCCCTTCGAACCGAACATCTCGGCGAACAGCCTGCGGCGCTCCTCGCGGTCCATGTTGATGCCCATCGAGGCGGGCTCGATGTTGACGAAGACCTCGCCGTCGAACTGCGGCGACCGCGTCGCCACCGGTTTGATGTCGCGCGGCCGCGCGCCCAGGGAGGTGTACGTTCCGCGCAACGCGCGCAACAGCCAGCCACCGGCCAGCAGACCGGCCGACCGGGTGGTCAACCGCAGCGCTCCACGCAACACGTCAGGCCCCGGTGAAGTTGGGTGGCCGCTTCTCGATGCGGGCCACCTGGGCCTCGATGACGTCAGGCGATTTCCACGCCCGGTCGAACAGTTCCTTGTGCGCGGGCCACGGCTCCTCGTACGCGCCGTCGTCGTTGAGGACCCGCTTGGCGTGCTGCAGCGCAAGCGGTGCGTACCCGGCGATCTCGGCCGCCCACTTCTGCGCATCGGCCAGCGTGCCGATGCGGTTGGCCATGCCGGTCTGCAGCGCGGTCTCCGAGTCGAGCTTCTCCGCGGCCAGCAGCATGCCGCGGGCCCGGCCGTAGCCCACCAGCGACGTCAGCCGGCGGATGCTCCAGTTGTCCAGGGCCAGACCGTATTTGGCGACCGGGAACTGGAAGTAGGCCTCCGGCGCGACGACCCGCAGATCGCAGATCATGGCCAGGATGACGCCCGCGCCGATCGCGGGCCCGTTGATCGCGCCGATCACCGGGACCGGGGCCTTGTCGATCGCGAGGTTCAGCGCGGTCGCCTTGTCGGGCAGTTCGGCGGCGAACGCGTCACCGGACAGGTCCGCCCCCGCACTGAACACCGTCCCCTGGCCGGTCAGCACGATCGCACGGATGTCCTCGGATGCGGCGCTCTCGACGGCCTCCCGCAGCCGGTCGACGAGTTCGCAGTTCAGCGCGTTGCGCCGCTCGGGACGTTGGAGCTCCAGGGTCAGGACATTGCCGTCTCGGGTCACACCAATCATGTCGCCAGCCTAACCATGGGTGCTGTTCAGCTCTCGGCCGTGCTCAACTGCCAGTCGTCGGGCAGGCCGGTGACCTTTGCCACCGTGCCCTCGGCCTCCACCGCGACGGTGGCCTGACCGAGCCGAAGATCGGTCAGCGCGACCCGGCCCCACGCCCGCGGCAGGTGCGGCTGCACCGCCAGCCTGCGGCGCGGGACGTCGGGCTCCAGGCCGAGGAAGGCCCGCACCAGCAGCAGCGGCGCCGCGCTGGCCCACGCCTGCGGCGAGCACGACGTCGGGTACGGCACCGGCGAGCCGAACTGCGACCGGTCGAAACCGCAGAACAGTTCCGGCAGCCGGCCACCGAACGCGTCGGCCGCGTCCAGCAGGCCCAGCGCCAGCCGTTCGGCGAGCTCGACCGCGCCGGGCACGTGGCGGTAGCGCAGCAGACCCGCGACCGCGATGGCCGTGTCGTGCGGCCACACCGACCCGTTGTGGTAGCTCATCGGGTTGTAGGCGCCCATGTCGGAGGCCAGGGTGCGCAGCCCGAATCCCGAGTCCATCTCGGTGCTGCCGAGCCGCTCGACGATGCGCGCGGCGTGCTCGTCGGTCGCGATGCCCGCCCACAGACAGTGGCCGATGTTGCTGGTCAACGAGTCGACCGGGTGTTTCTGCCCGTCCAGGGCCAACGCGTAGTGGCCGCGGTCGGGCAGCCAGAACTTCTCGGCGAAGCGCTTCTTCAACCCCGCGGCCCGGTCCCGCAGCCGCTTCGCGGTCGCGGGTTCGCCGAACCCCTCGGCCAGGTCGGCCCGCGCCAGCAGCGCCGCGTACTGGTAGGCCTGCACCTCGCACAGCGCGATCGGCGGGTCGGCGCGGTGGCCCGCCGCGTCGGTGATCGCGTCGAAGCTGTCCTTCCAGCCCTGGTTGAGCAGGCCGCGGTCGGTCGCGCGCCGGTACTCGATGAAGCCGTCGTCGTCGCGGTCGCCGTAGCGCGCCGCCCAGCTCAGCGCGGCGTCGGCGGCGGGCAGCAGCGCCCGCACCGCGCTCTCGTCGGCGCCCCACCGCCAGCACTCGGCCAGCAGCATCACGAACAGCGGCGTCGAATCGGCCGACCCGTAGTACACCGAACCGCCCAGCACGTCGGTGCTCGCCGGGCCGCGGCGGACCTCGTGCATGATTCGGCCCGGCTGCTCCTCGGTGAGCAGGTCGACGCGGCGGCCTTGGGCGTCGGCGAGCCGCTGCAGGGTGCCGACCGACAGGCCGACATCCAACGGCAGCGACATCCACGCCGTCAGCAGGCTGTCGCGGCCGAACAGCGTCATGAACCACGGCGCCCCCGCCGCGACATACGGGCGCTCGTCGGTCTCGTCGCGGATCAGCAGCGCGCCCAGGTCACTCTCGCTGCGCTGCAATGTCGCGGCCAGCGCCCGCAGATCGGTCTCGACCGTGGTGGTGGTGCCCCGCCATGCCTCGATCTTGCGGGCCGGGGCGCTGGACTCGAGTTCCTCGCCGGTGCGGAACCGGGTCTTGACGCTCTGGTTGGCCCACGTCGGCTCCGCCACGACCTCGGCCTGCCACGAGCCGCGCGGCGGCACGACGACGCGCCACCGGAACACCCCCGGCGTCGCCACCGGTGACCCCGACGCCGTGATCTTCACGCCGCGAACCCGATTCGACCGGTCGTTGAGCACCAGTTCGTTGTCGACGAGTGCGATCTCGGCTCCCCTTATCGGCGCGCGGCCCTCCTTGACGGCGAACAGGTCGGCGAAATCGGCGTCGACGATCAACTCGAGGGACACCACGGTGGGCTCGTCGGCCAGGTTGTACAGCGAGATCGTCTCCCGCAGGCCGTCGGCGACGAGGCGGTCGCGCACCAGCAGCAACGTGCTGTCGGCGATCCCGGCGCGCGGCGTGCGACGCAGGATGAACTGCGCGGCAAAGGCTTCCGGGGTCTGCACGGTCAACGATTCGGGCTCACCGCCGTCGACGTGCAGCTGCCAGCGTGACAGCACGCGGGCGTCGCGGAAGAACAGGCCGTGCGACCGGCCCGCCAGCACGTCGCCGTGGCGGTCGGACAGGCAGAACGTGGCACCCTCCACGAGTGTCACTGTCGCTCCGCCGAATCCGATGCCTGCGGGCTCACCGGCGTTGAGAACGGTCGGGGTCACGGTCATGCGCTCGCCCGCTCGGCCACACCCGGCGGCTCGGTCAGCACCTCGCGCAGCGTCATCCGCCGACGCGTACGCAGCACGTTGCGGTAGATCTGCTCGTACCCCGCGCCGAACCGGCCCACCCCGAAGTGCGCGGCCACATGCCTGCGGCACGCGGCCGGGTCGAGATCCCCGGCCTTGGCCATCGCGGCGGGCAGTTCGTCGGGCGTATCGCAGATCACACCGGTGACGCCGTCGACGATCACCTCGGGCACCGCGCCGCCGCGCAGCGCCACCACCGGGGTGCCGCACGCCATGGCCTCGATCATCACCATGCCGAACGGCTCCTCCCACTGGATCGGGAAGATCAGGCAGCGGGCCTCGGCGAGCAGCTTGCGCTTGGCCTGCGCGTCGGCCATCCCGAACACGTGATCGCTCTCGGTGAGCAGCGGCTTCACCTGTTCGTCGAAGTACGCGATCTCGGGCGGCTCACTGCACTTGCCCGCCAGCACCAGCGGCATGCCCGCCGCGTGCGCGGCCTGCAGCGCGAGGTGCGCCCCCTTGTACGGCGCGTACCGGCCGAGGAACAGCGCATAGTCCTTCTTGACCGTGTTGAACGGCCAGTCGTCGATGCGCAGTGCATTGTGAACGCGGCCAACCCAATTCAGGTCGACAGCGAGCTCACGCTGGCGGTCGCTGATCGCGATGAGGCCGATGTCGTCACCGAGTTCGCGGTAGTAGGGGTACAGATCGTCGTCGATCGGGCCGTGCACCGTGACCACGGTGGGCAACCCCAGCTTGCGGTAGAGGGGGGCGTTGAGCGGGCCTGCGAACGTGTGGTCATGCACGATGTCGACGCCTTCGGTCTCGACGAGACGCTCGATGGTGTTGCGCACCTTGAGTGCGTGCATGATCTCCGGATACGGCTGGCCCAGGCGTTCGGAAAGTGTCCGCTCCCACAGTGGTTGGAAACGCGCCGTGGTACCCGGCTTTCCTGCGCCGAGCACCGTCACGTGGTGGCCGCGGGCGGTCAGCGTATCGGCAAGGTCCGCGACGACGGCCTCGGTGCCGCCGTAGCCCTTGGGCGGAATGTCGAAATAGGGTGGCGCGACGAGCACGATCCGCAGCGGATCGTCGACGTCGGCCGTGGCGAGGATATCGTTGCCGCTCACGCTGTCAACCTCCTACTCATTCAAATGCGCGGCCGCGTTAGCACTCTCATCCGACGAGTGCCAATTATGGTCAAGGCGACCCACTTTCGGCAACCGGAACGGGTGTCCGCGCGTCGGCTAACCTTCGGGTGTGAGTCGGATCGGCGCCCTGGCGCTTCGAGATGCAGTGCTGGACGAGGGTTCCTTCCGCAGCTGGGACACCGCCCCGCTGGACGTCGCCGCCGACGACTCCTACCGCCGCGAACTGGCCGAGGCGTCGGCCAAGACCGGCCTCGACGAGTCGGTGGTGACCGGCGAGGGCACCGTGTTCGGCCGCCGCGTCGCCGTGGTGGCCTGCGAGTTCGACTTCCTCGCGGGATCGATCGGCGTGGCCGCCGCCGAACGCATCACCGCGGCCGTGCAGCGCGCCACCGCCGAGCGGCTGCCGCTGCTGGCGTCGCCGAGTTCCGGCGGCACCCGCATGCAGGAGGGCACCGTCGCGTTCCTGCAGATGGTCAAGATCGCCGCGGCCGTCGAACTGCACAAACAGGCCCACCTGCCCTACCTGGTGTACCTGCGCCACCCCACCACCGGCGGGGTGTTCGCGTCGTGGGGCTCACTGGGCCACGTGACCGCCGCCGAACCGGGCGCGCTGATCGGCTTCCTCGGCCCGCGGGTGTACGAACACCTCTACGGCGAACCGTTCCCCTCCGGCGTGCAGACCGCCGAGAACCTGCACGCCCACGGCGTCATCGACGGGGTGGTGCCGCTGGCGCTGCTGCGCGAGACCCTGGACCGAGCCCTGCGCGTGCTCGCCGATCCGCCAGGCCCGCCGCCCGCTGTGGTGGCTTCCGAGGAGCTGCCGGATGTGCCCGCGTGGGACTCCGTCGTCGCCTCCCGCCGGCCCGACCGGCCCGGCGTCGGATTCCTGCTGCGCCACGGTGCGACCGATCAGGTGCTGCTGTCGGGAACCGAGCGGGGTGAGGCGGCGACGACGCTGCTCGCGCTGGCACGGTTCTCCGGTCAGCCCGCCGTGGTGCTCGGGCAGCGCCGCATCGTCGGCGGGCTGGTGGGGCCCGGCGCGCTGCGCGAGGCCCGCCGCGGCATGGCGTTGGCCGCCGGGCTGCGGCTACCGCTCGTGCTGGTGATCGACACCGCCGGGCCTGCGCTGTCCACCGAGGCCGAAGAGGGCGGGCTGGCCGGTGAGATCGCCCGCTGCCTGGCCGAACTCGTCACGCTCGACACCCCGACCGTGTCGGTGCTCATGGGTCAGGGCAGCGGCGGGCCCGCCCTGGCGATGGTCCCGGCCGACCGGGTGCTGGCGGCGTCCAACGGCTGGCTCGCGCCGCTGCCACCCGAGGGGGCCAGCGCCATCGTCTACCGCGACACCGAGCACGCCGCCGAACTCGCAGCCGCACAGGGCGTTCGGGCCGTCGACTTGCTGCGCCACGGCATCGTCGACGTCGTCGTCGGTGAGAAACCCGACGCCGCCGACGAGCCACGCGCGTTCACGGCCCGGTTGTCCACCGCGATCGCCGCCGAGCTGTACGGGCTGCGTGCCGTGCCCGACGAGCAGCGCCTGCAGACCCGGTTGGAGCGGTACCGGCGGATCGGGCTCTGACGTCCTGCCTTCGTGCGCCGTGCGTAACGCCACGGCGGAATTTCGGAGGAATTTCCGCCGTGGCGTTACGCACGCGAGGTTGTCGGTGGCCCTCGGCACACTCCACCCATGGGGGAACCATTCATCGGCAGTGAGGCGCTCGCCGCAGGCACGCTGAACCGTCACCAGTTGCGCAGCCGGTTCGTCGCGGTGCATCAAGACGTCTACGTCGAGAAGGGGACGACCCCGACCGCGGTGCTACGCGCGAAGGCCTGCTGGCTGCGGTCAAGGCGCCGGGGCGTGTTGGCCGGCTACTCGGCGGCCGCACTGCACGGTGCCCGCTGGATCGACCCGGGCCTACCCGCCTACATTCTCGACACCAACCGTCGCCGGACCCGTGGGATCGTCGTGTGGGCCGACGCGATCGGCGACGACGAGATCTGCCTGATCGGCGACATGCGGGTCACCACGCCCGCGCGCACCGCGGTCGACCTGGCCTGCAAGTTCCCCGAGGACATCGCGGTCCCGGCCATCGACGCCCTGGCCAAGGCCGCTCGACTCAAGGTCGCAGACATCGAGTTGGCCGCCGAACACCACGCGGCGCGTAAGGGCATCCGGCAGGCCCGGTCCACCATCGCCCTCGTCGACCCGGGCGCGGAATCCCCACGCGAAACGTGGGTGCGGCTCGTACTCGTGCGGGCCGGCTATCCGCCCCCGCAGACGCAGTACCGCGTGCTCAACGAATACGGGGCGTTGATCGGGGAGGTCGACATGGCCTGGCCCGAGCTCAAGATCGCGGTGGAATACGAAGGGCTGCACCACACGGATCCCCACACGCTGCGCAAGGACATCCAGCGCATGGACGAGATGCTCGAAGCCGGCTGGATTGTCATCCGCGTGACCGCGCGCGACGGCGAGGCCACGGTTCGCAACCGTGTCGCCAAGGCCTGGGCCTCGCGTGCGTAACGCCACGGCGGAAATTTGTCCGAAAATCCGCCGTGGCGTTACGAACGGCGCATCAGACTTCGATCGGGGGCCGCAGGCGGTCCATGTTGAACTGCCGGTTCCGCCGGGCCGCCCAGGCACTGCCGGCAAGTGACAGCACCAGCAGGCCGGTGAGCACGGCGATCGCGGTCCACAACCGGGAGTCGATCCCGCCCACGATCACCTGCCGAAGACCGTTGACGGCGTAGGTCATCGGGTCGACGGGATGCAGTATCTGGAACGGCGTGGCCGTGGTCTCGACCGGATAGATGCCGCCCGCGGACACCAGTTGCAGCATCAGGAACGCCAGTGTGACGACGCGGCCGACCGAAACCCCCAGCAGCGCGTTGAACGCCTGGATGAGCGCAAGGAAGGTCGCCGCGATCAGCCCGAGGAAGGCGACCGTGGCGATCGGGTGCTCGGCGTGCAGGCCGACCCCGAAATGCGCCACGACGTACATCACGACGACCTGGCACAGCACGACCAGCAGAGCGGGCCAGTACGACGCCAGCACCACCCGCAACGCCCCAAGACCGTTGACGACGGGCCGGGACTGCAAGGGCTTCAACAACATCCAGACGATGAAGGCGCCGATGAACGACGCGAGCGTGAGGAAGAACGGCGCGAAACCGGTGCCGAACGTGACCGCGGGGTTGTGCGTCTCGATGTCCGCAACGACGGGTGCGGCGAGGGTCCGGGCGACCTCGGTGCGCTGCTGCGGGGTCCACGACGGCACCTGGGTCGAGCCGTCCCGCAGCGCCGTGGCCAACTGCCTGCTGCCCGTCTCGAGCTTGTCGGTGCCCGCGGCGAGTTCGGTTGCCCCGTCCGACAATTGACGGCCGCCGTTGGCCAACTGAACCAGGCCGCTGTTGAGCCGCTGGGCCCCGGTGTTGAGCTGGGTGACGCCGTCTCGCAACTTGACGACGTCGGCGCGCAGGCCGCCGTTGAGGGCCCTGGTGATGAACGTGCGCATCTTGCTGTTGGGATCGCCGAGCTCGTTCTCGAGTTCGCCTGCGCTGTCCCGCAACCGGATCAGGCCCTCGTCGGTGGTGGGGTCGATGCCGCGTGAGGTCAGGATGCGGTGCGCGCCTGCCAGGAACTCACCGGTGTCGCGGGCGGTGGGGTCGGGACTGTTGCGCAGGAAGCTGACGGCCTGATCGACGATCGCGGCGGCCTGCGCCTGATCGACGTTGAGTGCCGCGATGCGATCGGTCGTCGAACGCACCGCACCCGACAGCCGCTGCGCGGCCCGGCCGACCTCGTCGGGATCGAGGTTGAGCTCGCCGACGCGGTCCAGCACGTGCAGCAGCGGGTCGGTCGCGGTGGTGACGGCCGTCGACAACTGACGCGTGCCCGCGGCCAGCTGTGCCGAACCGTCGCGCGCGGTCACCAGTCCTGCGGTCAGCGCGTCGGCGCCGGAGGCCAGCCGGTGCGCGCCGTCGTTGGCCGCAGCGTTGCCGTCGGCGAGCTGCTCGGCGCCGTCGGCCGCCTTGACCAGGCCGGCCCCGGCGTCGGTGAGCCCGGTGAGCACCGTGCCGACGGTGCGTTCGCCGATGCTCGCGTTGACCTGGTTGATCACCTCACGCGCGGCGTTCTGCCCGATGATCGAGCCCAGGTAGTTGTTGGCGTCGTTGAACGTGAACACCAGCTTGGCCTGCTGGGGCGAATCACCCGACGGCGACACGATGTTCCTGCTGAAGTCCCGCGGAAGGGTGATCGAGAAGTAGTACCTGCCGCTGGACACACCGTCGGCGGCCTCGGCCGCCGAGACGCGGTGCAGCTGCAGCCCGCCGGAGGCGACGAGGGCGTCGGACACCTCCTGTCCGGCGTCGAGCCGCTGCCCCTGCGCCACGGCACCCTCGTCCTCGTTGACCAGCGCCACCGGGATCTTGTTCACCTCGTTGAACGGATTCCAGAACGCCCACAGGTACATCGCGCCGTACAGCAGCGGCATCAGGATCACCGTCACCAGCGCGATGCGCGGAACGGCCCCGCGGGAGAAGCGCTTGAAATCGGTGCCGAGAGACATTCCGGCGAGCACGGCTACTTCTCACCCCTCTGTGTCGCGGCGGCCAGTTCGGCAGGCGCGGTGTTCGGCACGGCAAGGTGGGTCACGGCGGGGTTGCCCACCGGGTTGACGGTGGCGGTGACGACGGTTTGCTGCTCGCCGAGCGCGATGAGCCGGCCGAGCACCAGTTCGCGACTGCGGTCGTCGGCGATGTGGTCGAGGTCGCCGACCACCAGCAGCGGCGGCCTCGACGTGTTGGCCAGGGCGATGCGCAGCAGGAACTGGTCGAGTTCGGTGAGCTCGTCGAAGGCCGCCCCCAACGGCGGCAGCGGCAGGTCGCCGAACACCGGGGCGCACAACGCGGCGAGGTCGTCCCCGCCTGCCCGCGGCACCAGCCGGTACCACGGCGCATCCCAGCGGCGCTGTTCGGTGACGACGTCACCCACCGTCACCGACTCCGGAACGGCGTCGACGTCCTCGACCGCGGCCACCGCCGCAAGCCCGAAGATGTCCCTGGCACGTTTGCGGCCGAACACCGTCACCTCGCCCGACCCGGGTCGCATGCGCCCGGCCAGTGTCAGCAGCAGCGCGGTGCGACCCACACCCGACGGCGCCACCAGTGCGGTCACGCCGCCTTCGGCGATGTCGAGGTCGACGGGCCCGTACACCGGGCCCCGCGGCCCGCGCAAGGTGATACCCCGCGCGGTGACGGCCGGGGGCTTTTGCTCGTCGGGTTGCGGATCAGGCTCGGCACTTAGCTGAGGCATGGGCCAATCTCATCACACAAAGTGCCCGTTCACCCCGGCTGGCATGCTGGGTTTCGTGGAACCTCTGTGGCACTTCGCAGGGAACTTCTGGTGGTTGATCTTCCCGCTCGGAGGAATGATCGGCGGCGGCATCAGGGCGGTGGCCGCCGCCAACGAACGACGTGCCGAACGGCGCCTGGAGCGCTACCGCATCAAACAGCAGACCAAGGTCGAGATGGCGCGCGCGGCCGAGGCCGCCAGATCCGCCGACGCGGGTTACGCGCGCGAGCTCAGCAAGGTCATGCAGCGCCATGACCGCACCAATGCCCGGTGGCTCGACTACGAGATCGACATCGCGAAGCTGCTCGACTTCCCGCTGATGACGGACATGCGTGATCCGTTGACCATCGCGTTCCACAAGGCCCGCGGCCGCGCCGACCTGCTGCGGCCCGACAACCCGGGCGACATCCTCGGTGACCGGGCCGCGCAACTCGAATACCGCGACGCCGTACACGAATACGTCAGCGCGTTCGACATCGCCGAGAACGAGGCGATCCGTCGTCGGCGCAGCGACTTCTCCGCCGAGGCGCAGGAACGTATCGCCCGCGCCCAGCACCTGCTGCGGCTCGCCTCGGATGAGGGCGCGACGCCGCAGGAACGCCAAAACGCCTATACCCGGGCGCAGAAGGAACTCGACGGGCTCATCGTGCTGCCCGCGACGACGCGCACCGCGATCGAACGCAAGATCCTCGGCGAACTGGAGGCGTGAACCTCACGCCGTGACGGACCGGTTGCGGGTGCGGTAGTACAGGACCGTTCCCGCGATCGCGGCCTCGGTGAGCGCGAGCGCCACCGTGACCATCATCAGGCCGGAATGACCCGAGACCCCCGCCGCACCGGCGCCGTGGTGATGGTGCGACGGCATGGGGGTGTGCAGCGCGACCATCGCCAGGTTCATCAACGCCACCGTGCACCACACGCCCGGCGTGCCGCGTCGCCACAGATCCCGCGCGCACCACAGGCACGCGGCGATCATCACCGCGAGCAGACCGCCAGCCACCGGGTTGCCCGCGTGGGTGAGCATGAAGACGTGCAGGGTCGCCGAGGCCGCTGCGAGCAGGGCACACGCCCGCCGTCCCAGGACGGCGGGCGGGTACACGACGGACATGTCTCAATCCTCGCAGCAATGCGACTTCGGCGCGCGCGGAACGTTCAATGCCGGGTTGCGGTCGAAGAAGCCCAGCGGCTTGAGCTTGAAGCCTGCGTAGTCCACCGGCATCACCGGCCAGTCCTCGGGACGCGGGAAGTGGGTCAGGCCGAAGGTGTGCCACACCACGATGTCCTCGCCCTCGATGTTGCGGTCCTGCGCGACGAACGACGGCAGGCCACCGTTGCCGGGATGCTGGTTGACGAACTGCCCCGCCGGATACCGTTCGGCCGGATCGTATTTCGTCACCCACAGGTGTTTGGTGGCGAACGCGGCCCGTTTGGCGATCGAGCTCGACGGATCGGCCAGCAGCACCGGCTGCCCCTCGGGGTGCAGCGCGTAACCGACGTTCTGGCCCAGGCGGTTCTGCTTGGTGGGGTTGGTGATGTGCCAGACCCGGGCCTTGAGGTTGTCGGCGACCCGCATGGCCTGCGACTCGCGGGTCAGCGTGGTCTTCTGCTGACGGAACGCGTTGCCCCACGGGTTGTCGGGGCCGACCGGCACCGGTACGGCGTCGGCCTCCTCGACGGTGTTGGTGTACCCGTCGACCGACATGTCCAGCCGCGCCGAGAACATGTGCTGGTGGAACGGCGCGCCCAGCCCCGGCGCCATCTCGGTGGCGTAGCCGTCGGCTCCGCGGTAGGCCGAGGTGAACACGATGCCGGTGGCCTTGGCCTCCAACTCGATGGTGCCGTCGAGGTACAGGTACCAGTAGAACCCGTAGTCGTAGTTGCCGATGGTGAGGAAGAACGAGATCACCAGGCGGCGCGACCGGCGCACCTCGGCCATGTTGTTGAACATGTCGGTGTGCTTCCACAGCACGCCGTAGTCCTCCTCGTGCAGGCAGATCGCGTTCTTCATCAGGCGCGGGTTGCCGTCCTCGTCGGCGATGGTGACGTCGAAGTACTTGATCTCGCCGAGGCAGTCGCAGCCCAGCTCAAGGGAATTGGTGTAGCGACCGAACAGGTACTCACCCTGGTCGAAGTAGTTCTGCCAGTAGCGGACCGGGGACGGGTCGGCGTACGGGACCACCATCTCGGCGACCGAGGCCCGGTACACCACGGGCCTGCCGCCGATCGACAGCTGGTGCAGGGTCAGGCCTTCGCGCACGTCGAACCCGAACCGGAATTTCCAGTCCGCCCAGGTGATCTCGTTGCCGTTGACGGTGAAGCTGGGGCCTTCGGGCTGGGTGATCTCGATGGGCCTGAGGTCGGTGCGTTCCGGCACGGCGTGCGGTTCGGCGTCCCACTGGCCGCGTTCGGCGGGCAGCGGCAGCTGCACCTCGTCGATGACCTTGACCACCGCGCGCTCGGTGAGGTCGACGTAGGCGACGACGCCGTCGATCGGGTGCGACCACGGCAGGTCGGCCTGGTCGTACTGGTAGAACGCCAGCACGCGCACGATGCGCTTGCCGACCTCGTCCTCGTGCCCGAACACGCCTGCCGACAGCGGGACCGCACGCACCTTGGCCGGGTCGAGATCGCGCTTGCGCATGGCGTCGATCCACTGCTGGCAGTCCAGCAGGAACGACTCGATGTCCTCGAACTCCTGATCGAGAATCGGTACGTGGCCGTCGATCTCGCTGTTGATGTCGACCTTGCTGACGACGGCACCCTCGGTGATCGACACCACCAGGTCGCTGCCCTTGCCGGTGGTGCGATCGAGCAGCAGCACCCTGGCGCGACGCTCGATGGGATCACCTGGGGTGAACGCCAGCACGGTCTGCTTGTGCGGTTCCTCCAGTGCCAGGTAGACGAAGCGCACGTGGTCGGTGACCAGACCGTTGTCGACGACGATGCCGCGCGCGGCGCGGATCTCGTCGGCGGTCAGCGGGGTGAGCGGATGGTCCGGCGCGACGCTCTGCTGCCGGATGGGCTCGATGGTTGCGGTCACTTCGTGATCTCCTTTGCGATTTCAGGGTTTTCGTGATCCGGATGGTGCGCGACGTGCGGACGCAGGACCGCAAGCGCGATACCGCCGACGAAGGTTCCGGCCAGCAGGACGCCGATGACCGCGGCCAGCGTGGCCGACCCGCCGACCAGCAGCGGAAGGTTCGCCGCGGTGAGGACCGACAACACCGCGAGGCCGAGGAAGCCGAGCGTGGGTGCGACGAGCGTGTTCCACGCCCTGGTGTCGACGCGGTGGCGGCGGAAGTAGACCACCACCGCGGCCGACGTGATCGTCATCAGCACGACTATGCCCACCGACGCGGTTCCGACGAACCACGCGAACACCTGCGTCACCGGGTCGAGGTGGGTCACGACCGCCGCGAGGATCAGCACGAGTGCCGAGCCGGTCTGCACCACCGAGGCGATGTGCGGTGAGGAGTGCCTGGAGTGGGACCGACCGCACCGGCGCGGCAGCGCGCGGGTGTTGCCGAGCGAGAAGATGTAGCGGGCCAGCACGTTGTGGAAGCTGAGCAGGGCCGCGAAAAGGCTTGTGATGAGGAAGATCTGGACCAGATCCCCGGTGACCGCGCCGACGTAGCGCACCGCGGTCTCGGGCAGGATGCCCTCGGGGTCCTGCGCGGCTTTGACCACCGCGCCCTCATCGCCCCAGGCGCTCACCATCGCCCAGCTGGAGAACGTGTAGAACCCGCCGATGAGCAGCAGGGCCACATATGTGGCGCGCGGGATGGTGCGGGCCGGGTCGCGGGCCTCGTCGCGGAACACCGCGGTGGCCTCGAAGCCGATATAGCCTGCGAGCGCGAAGATCAGCGCGATACCGGGTGCGCCGGTGAAGAAGGCCGACGGATGCAGCACGGCCGTGGAGAGGCCCTCGGCGCCGCCGCGGCCGACCACCGCGAGGTTGATCACCAGCACGATGCCGACCTCGCAGACCAGCAGGACGCCGAGCACCTTTCCGGACAACTCGATGTGCCGGTACCCCAGCGCGCCGACCACCGCCAGCATCACCAGGGCGTAGAGGTACCACGGCACCGACGGGCCGCCGTGCGAGGTGACGATGCCGTCGAGCGCGGCGCCGATGTAGCCGTACACCCCGCCCTGCACCGCGGTGTAGGACAGCAGCGCGAGGAACGCCGCGCCGAGGCCGACATGCCTGCCGAAACCGTGGGCGATGTAGGTGTAGAACGCGCCCGCGCCGCGGATGTGCCGGGCCATGGCGGTGAACCCGACCGCGAACAGCAGCAGCACCGCGGTGCACACTATGTAGGACGCGGGGTAGGCCGCACCGTTGCCCGCGGCGATGCCGATCGGGAAGGTGCCTGCGACGACGGTCAGCGGCGCGGCGGCCGCGACGACCATGAACACGATTGCGGTGGGGCCGAGCCGGCCCGCGAGTCGGTGCCCCTGATCACCGGCAGTCACGCCCGGTTGGAGCACGGCGTCAGTTGTCATGGCTATTCTTTCCGCTGAATGGATGAGGGATTTCCGGTCAAATGAGAATTCGACCCCCCGGCAATTCCCATTTGAAAAGTCAGAGCGCGATGTTGACCGCTTTTGTCTGGGTGTATTCGGCAATTGCGCCCTCGCCGAGTTCGCGTCCCCAGCCGGATTGTTTGTATCCGCCGAACGGCAGCGCGGTGTCGAACGCGTTGTGGCAATTCACCCAGACGGTGCCCGCCTTGATCTCGGCCGCGACGCGGTGCGCGGTCGACACGTCGCGCGTCCACACGCTGGCGGCGAGCCCGTAGGGGGTGTCGTTCGCGGCCTCGCGCACACCCCGGTCCCGGTTGAACGGGACCGCGACGGCGACCGGCCCGAAGATCTCCTCCTGGTAGACGCTGAAATCGCGCTGCACGTCGACGAGCAGCGTCGGCTGCACATAGAAACCGGTGTCGCCGTGGCGGCCGCCACCGGCGAGTGCCCGCGCGCCCCGGTCGATGCCCGCGTCGAGGTATCCGGTGACCTTGGTGAGCTGTTCCTGCGAGACCAGCGGGCCGATGTCGTTGGTGGGGTCGAGGCCGGGACCGATGCGCAGGCCCGCGGCGTGCTCGGCGACACCGGCGGTGAACTCGTCGAAGATGGTGTCCTCGACCAGCAGCCGGGTGCCCGCCGTGCAGGTCTGGCCGTGGTTGAACAGGAACCCGCTCGCCACGCCCGGGATGGCGGCTTCCAGATCGGCGTCGGCGAAGACCACCTGTGGGCTCTTGCCGCCGAGTTCGAGCGAGACCTTCTTGAGATTGCCCGCTGCGGCGGTGACGATCTTGCGCCCGACCTCGGTGGAACCGGTGAACGCGACCTTGTCGACGCCGTCGTGCGAGGACAGCGCCGCGCCGATGTCACCGAAGCCGGTCAGCACGTTGACCACGCCCGCGGGCACCCCGGATTCCGCGATGACCTCGGCGAGCAGCAGCGCGGTGAGCGGGGTCTGCTCGGCGGGTTTGAGGATCACCGTGTTGCCGCAGGCCAGCGCCGGTGCGACCTTGAACGCGGCCATCACCAGCGGGAAGTTCCACGGGATGATCTGGGCGCACACACCGACCGGCTCGCGCAGGGTGAACGCGTGAAACCGGTTGCCCGGCGCCCACGGCACCGACACCGGGATGGTACGGCCCTCGATCTTGGTGGCCCAGCCCGCGTAGTAGTAGAAGATCTCGGCGGCCCAGGTGACGTCGACGGCCCTGGCGACGGCCACCGACTTGCCGTTGTCGAGCGTCTCCAGCTCGGCGAACTGATCGGCGCGGGCCGAGATGCCCTCGGCGATGCGCCACAGCAGACGCTGCCGCGCGGCGGGTGTCAGCGCCGGCCACGGCCCGTTGTCGAAGGCGCGGCGTGCCGCCGCGACCGCACGCTCGACGTCCTCGGGACCGCTGTGCGGGACCGAGGTGATGACCTGTTCGGTGGCGGGGTCGACGGTGTCGAAGCGACGTCCCGACGCCGCCTCGACCCATTGGCCGTCGATGAGCATCTGGCGCGGACGCGACGTGAAATCGACGGTGCGCGGGTCGAGTTCCTGGCTGAGCACGGATGTCATGCAGGCCATGTTCGACCCCGTTTGTGGTGCGTGTCACCACTTATTCCGAATGGATTTCTGCTCCCGTGTGGATTCTCATTTGAACGCTGCGTCGAATTCTCATTCGCGGTTTCGCGAAGTCCCTGCAGAGGCGCGGGTCGCGACGGCGGCCGACGCCGGACCGCCGATTTCGCAACCGCGGATTCTCATTTGAAGATTTTCCAGAATTTACCGTCGATCGGTGTGTCCCGGCGCCGGCATCGGTTACGTTGCCACGGATGGAGGACAGACGCGGCATGCGGAGCCGCTCACCGGTCTGGGGCCTGAGGCGCGGGCAGCTGTCGTTCGCCCAGGTGCTGGGACAGTCCGTCTCCGCCGTCGCACCGTCGGCGGTGATGGTGACGCTACCCGCGCTGGTGCTGCCCGCCGCGGGCCCCGCCACGCTGGGTGTGTTCGTGGTGACCGCGCTGTTGATGGCCGCGGTCGGTTACTGCGCCACCCAGTTCTCCACCCGCATGGTCGCCGTCAGCGGGGTGTACAGCTACACCGTCAAGGGTCTTGGCCCCGTCCCCGGCATCGCCGCAGGCTGGTCGGTGATCATCG
The DNA here is from genome assembly GCF_001187505.1 of Mycolicibacterium goodii. The sequence goes on along the minus strand of NZ_CP012150.1, from coordinate 2,634,354 downwards.
GTTACGCGGGCGCGGCGATGGCCAGCACGCTGGGTGCGGCGACCTACCTGACCGCGTTGCTCAGCCGGCTCGGGGTACCCGACGATCCGCTCACGGCAACGCTGTTGGCGGTTCTGGTGGGCGTGGTGGCCCTGGCGCTGATGGTGCGCGGCATCCGGCTGTCGGCCCGGATCATGCTGACGGTCGAAGTTTTCGCGATCGTCGCCGCCTCGGCGGTGCTGATCATCGCGTTCACCAGGTCGGTCACCGGTGGCCACGATCCCCCCGAAGTCGCTGCCACCGAACCGCATTCGGCACTCGGTTTCGCCCTGCTGCTGGCCATCAGTTCCTACGTGGGCTTCGAGAGCGCGGGCACGGTGGCACGCGAGGCCCGCCGCCCCTTCGTCACGGTGACGCGGGCCATCCGGTGGACCCCGCTGGCCCTCGGCGTGCTGTACACGTTCGCCGCGGCCATGCAGTCCGCGAGCGGCATCCGGGCCAGCATCGGCTCGATCCCGGTCGTGCTGATGCCCGAATCGGCGGGCGCCGGGTCGACCGCACTGTCCATCGTGATGGAACTCGGCATCACCGCATCCTGGTTCGCCTGCGTGATCGGTTCCACCACGGCCCTGTCGCGCACCCTGTTCGCGATGGGCCGCGAAGGTGTCGTGTCCCACCGGGTCGGCCACGCGCACCGGGTTTTCCGCACCCCGCACATCGCGCTGTGCGCCGCCGTCCCGCTCATCGTCGCGGTGCCGATCTGCTATCTGTGGATCGCCGGGTCCACCAGGGAGGTGCTCATCGGGCTGCTCGCGGTGTCGGCGCACGGCTACATCGGCGCCTATCTGCTGGTGTGCCTGGCCACCCCGGCGTTTCTGCGCCGCATCGGCGAACTCACCGTCGCGCCGCTCGCGGTGGGACTGGCGAGCGCGGCCATGATGACCGCGATCATCGCGTGGGCCGCGTTCACCGTGGAATCACCGGTGTGGATCGCCACCGCCGTCTACGCTGGTCTGTTGGCAACGGGCTTCGGGGTTTTCGCGCTGCGGCGCCGCACGATTCCCGACCTCGCCCATCGTGTCGGCGTGTTCGACGAGACCGTCGCCGGTGACGTGTTCGCCGATTACAACCCGTGGGAGGTGCGCCGATGAGTCCGGCGGACGGCGCGCTCTCCGGGCGCCAACCCAAGGCGGTGCAGAGTGCCCTGCAGGTGCTCGAGGCCGTGGCGCTCGCGGGTGTCGGGGTGACCGCCAAGGAGATCGCCGAGCGGCTGTCGATGCCGTCGGCCACCACCTACCGGTTGCTGAATCTCCTTGTCGCCGACGGCTACATCGTGCGGCTGCCCGATCTGTCGGGATTCTCCCTCGGGCCGCGTATGGGTGTGCTGATCGATGCCGCGGTGACGCCGAACGTGTGCACCGCGGCGCGTGAGCAACTCGCCGAGCTGCGTCTGTCCGTGCGGTTCGGCGTGCACCTGTTCTACTACACCAACACGTCGGTGCGCATCGCCGACCCGGACACCGAATATCCGCCGCCCGCAGAGGAATCGGTGCTCAACCATCACCTCTATGCGTGCGCGGTGGGTAAGCTGCTGCTGGCCGAGAAGCGCGATCCCGACGAACTGCTGTGCTATCCCCTCGGCGCGCTGACCGACCACACCGTGACCGCACGCTCGGCGCTCATCGCGCAGTTGGAGGAGATCCGCGAGCACCGGTATGCGACCCAGACCGGCGAACTGCGCGACGGATCCGCGTGTGTCGCGGTGCCGGTGCGTTCACCGGCCGGGTCGCTCGTGGCGGCCGTGGCGATGTCCGGCCGCGCCGAGCAGGCCGAGTTGTTGCGGCGTCAGGTCCCGACGCTGGCCGACTCCGCGGTGAAGCTGAGTCCGTTGCTGGCGTGAGCGCTCACGGCGCTTTCAGGCCGAGCAGTTCGACGGTCTCCTCGCGCATCTGGACCTTGCGGATCTTGCCGGTGACGGTCATGGGGAACTCGTCGACGATGTGCACGTAGCGCGGGATCTTGTAGTGCGCGAGTTGACCGCTGGCGAACTCGCGCAGCTTGTCGGCGTCGAGCGGTGCGCGGCCCGGTTTCATCCGGATCCACGCGCAGATCTCCTCGCCGTACCGCTCGTCGGGCACACCGATCACCTGCGCGTCGTCGATGTCGGGATGGGTGTAGAGGAATTCCTCGATCTCGCGCGGGTAGACGTTCTCGCCGCCGCGGATCACCATGTCCTTGATGCGGCCGACGATGGTGCAGTACCCGTCCTCGCGCATCACCGCCAGATCCCCGGTGTGCATCCACCCGTCGGCGTCGATGGCCTCGCGGGTCTTCTCCTCTTCGTCCCAGTAGCCGAGCATCACCGAGTAACCGCGGGTGCAGAATTCACCGGGCTGACCGCGCTGCACGGTCTCCCCCGTGCCGGGATCGATGATCTTGATCTCGACGTGCGGGTGGGCGCGGCCGATGGTGGCGGTGCGCCGTTCCAGATCGTCGTCGATGAGCGTCTGACACGACACCGGGGACGTCTCGGTCATGCCGTAGCAGATCGCTACCTCGGCCATGTGCATATCTGCCACAACACGTTTCATCACCTCGATCGGGCACACCGATCCGGCCATGATGCCGGTGCGCAGCGACGACAGGTCGAAGTTCGCGAACTCGGGATGGCCGAGCATCGCGATGAACATCGTCGGCACCCCGTACAGGCCCGTGCACTTCTCGGCTTGCACCGCCGAAAGCGTGATCCCGGGATCGAAACCGGGCGCCGGGATCACGATCGTCGCGCCGTGCGACACCGCGCCGAGGGTACCCATCACCATGCCGAAGCAGTGGTAGAACGGCGGCACGATGCACAGCCGGTCCTCGGACCCCAGCGCGATGAGTTCGGTGACGAAGAACCCGTTGTTGAGGATGTTGCGGTGCGACAGCGTCGCACCCTTGGGGAAACCCGTTGTGCCCGAGGTGTACTGGATGTTGATCGGGTCGGTGTTGGCCAGCCCGGCCATCCGCCCGCGCAGGTGCGCGTCGTCGACCTGATTGGCCCGCAAACGATCCCAGTCGTCGTTGTCGCAGAACACCACATCGCGCAGATCGGGGCACTCGGGACGCACCTCGGCGATCATCGCGGCGTAGTCGGACGTCTTGAACGACGACGCCGCGACCAGGGTGTGCACCTGCGACTGCCGCAGCACGTACGAGACCTCGTGCGTGCGGTAGGCCGGGTTGATGTTGACCAGGATGGCCCCGACCTTGGCCGCCGCGAACTGTGTCATGATCCACTCGGCGCAGTTGGGCGCCCAGATGCCGACGCGATCGCCCTTGTCGACCCCCAGAGCCATCAAACCCCGTGCGGTCGCATCGATTTCGTCGTTCAGCTCGGCGTAGGTCCAGCGTCGGCCGGTGGCCACCTCGACCAGCGCCTCGTTGTCCGGATAGGTGGCCGCGATGCGCTCGAAGTTGGCCCCGATGGTTTCTTCGAGAATCGGCGCGTCGGTCGGCCCGGCGTCGTATGACTTCATCCCAACAGGTCCTCGTATCGGTATTCGCTCTGGATCGGCTTGCCGGTCTGATGCGCCTCGTCCTCGCGCTTGCGCAGTTCGACGCGGCGGATCTTGCCGGAGATGGTCTTGGGCAGGTCGAAGAACTCGACGCGGCGTACCTTCAGGTAAGGCGCGAGGTGGTCACGCGCGTACTCCATGACCGCTTTTGCGGTGTCGGCGTTGGGTTCCCATCCGTCGGCCAGCGAGACGTACGCCTTGGGCACGGCGAGGCGGGTGTCGTCGGGCTGGGGCACCACGGCGGCTTCGACCACCGCAGGATGCTCGATCAGCACGCTCTCCAACTCGAACGGCGACACCTTGTAGTCGCTGGACTTGAACACGTCGTCGGTGCGGCCGATGTAGGTGATGTAGCCGTCGGCGTCGCGCGATGCGACGTCGCCGGTGTGGTAGTAGCCACCGGCCATGACGGCCGCGTTGCGTTCCGGATCGCCGAGGTAACCGGTCATCAGGTTGCGCGGACGCTTGCTCAGGTCCAGGCAGATCTCGCCCTCGTCGGCGGGCTCGCCGGTGATCGGGTCGACCAGCACCACCGGCACACCGGGCATGGGCCTGCCCATCGAGCCCGGTTTCACCGGCTGCCCTGGGGTGTTGCCGACCTGCAGGGTGGTCTCGGTCTGGCCGAACCCGTCGCGGATGGTCAGCCCCCAGGCCTTCTCGACCTGGGCGATCACATCGGGGTTGAGCGGCTCACCGGCGCCCAGGATCTCGCGCAGCCCCTCGGGCCTGGCGCCCAGGTCGGCCTGGATCAGCATGCGCCACACCGTGGGCGGTGCGCAGAACGTGTTGACTTTGGCGCGGCGCAGCTGGTTCAGCAGCGCCGGGGCGTCGAAGCGGCGGTAGTTGTAGACGAAGATCGTCGCCTCGGCGATCCACGGCGCGAAAAAGCAGCTCCACGCGTGTTTGGCCCAGCCGGGCGAGCTGATCGCCAGGTGCACGTCGCCGGGCTTCACGCCGATCCACGCCATCGTCGACAGATGCCCGACGGGGTAGCTGACCTGCGAATGCTCGACCAGCTTGGGCTTGCTGGTGGTTCCGGAGGTGAAGTAGATGAGCATGGTGTCGTCGACCGTGGTGGCACTGGCGAACCGCTGCGGCTGCACCTCGGACGCGTCGGAGTAGGCGTGCCAGCCCTCCACGGCCTCGCCCACCACGATCCGCCCGTAGTCACCTTCGACCGCCGCGAACTTGTCGGTGTCGGACGCGTTCGCGATCACGAACCGCGCGCCACCGCGCGCGATGCGGTCCGCCAGATCGGCCGGGCCGAGCGCCCCGGTGGTCGGCATGATGACCGCGCCGAGCTTGGCGATGCCGAGCATCGCCTCCCACAGCTCGACCTGGTTGCCGAGCATGAGGATCACCCGGTCGCCCTTGCCGACGCCGAGAGCCGCCAACCACGTCGCGACCCGGTCGGAGCGCTCCGCCATGTCGGCGAAACTCACCTGCGTCTCGGCGCCGTCCTCCTCCACGATCCACAGCGCGGGACGGTCGTTGCCCCTGGCGATCGCGTCGAACCAGTCGATCGCCCAGTTGAAAGTGCCGGTCAGCTCCGGAAACGCGAACGTCTCGACGGCCTTGTCGTAGTCGGCGATGGTCGCGACGAGCTGATCACGGGCACTACGGTAGAGATCGGCGTTACCACTCATGGCAGCTATGCTCTACGTCACAATTGTCGACCGCTACCCCCGAAAGAGGGTGACCGCATGCGCTCGCCGCTGCTGCGGCCACGTGACGCCGACGCCGTACGGGCCGCACTTCGCCAGATGGCCGCCACCACCGAGCTGCCGTTGACCTTCGGCGGTGAGGTGCACGGCGGAACGCTGCTGCTCACGGAGTTCTTCGGGACGAGAACGGGCGCGATGCGCGGGCTTGCGGTACGGCCGAGCGCCGGTCTGGGCGGCGCGACGATGGTGGCGCGCCGGCCGATCTCGGTGGCCGACTACCGGCACGCCTCGGCCATCACCCACGACTACGACGGGCCGGTGCTCTCCGAGGGCATCCGGTCGATCCTGGCGGTGCCGGTTGTCGTGGACGGGCAGGCACGGGCCGTGCTGTACGGCGCCTACCGGCAGTCGGCGCCGATCGGGGACCGCGCCGCCGCGGCGATGGTGGCATCGGCCCGGCAACTCAGCGAAGAGCTGCGTGTGCGCGACGAGGTGGACCGGCGGATGCGCATGCGCGAAGCGCAGCTGGCACAGTTCGGCGCCAACGTGGCCAGTGCCGAGCAGATCCGCGAGGTGCACGCCGACCTGCGCAGGATGGCCGCGCGCGCGTCCAGGCCGCTGGCCACACAGCTCGGCGAGCTGGCCGACCGGCTGGCCCGCGCACTGTCCGGTGACGCCCCGGCGGCCACACCGCTGACCGCGCGCGAGATCGACGTGCTTTCGCAGATCGCCTTGGGCTGCACCAATGCCGAGGCAGCCCAACGCCTTTCGCTGAAGCCGGAAACCGTCAAGAGCTATCTGCGCAGTGCGTCAAGCAAACTCGGCGCCCACAGCAGGCACGAGGCGGTGTCGAAAGCCCGGCGGCTGCGGCAGATTCCCTGACCGACCAAGCCCGCTAAGGCAGGAAATCCAGCAGCGCCCCGAGGAACTGGGCGCGGCCGCGTTCCGGACGGTCCAGGTGCACGTAGTGTGTGGCCTGCGGGAGCACGACCGTACGGACACCCGCGGCGTGCACCAGATGTCGACGCATGTCCTCGACGTCCTCGGGACGCGACCAGAAGTCGAGTTCGCTTCTGATGATCAACGTTTCGGCGGTGATCAACGAGGCGTCCCACAGTTGCCGCCCGGTGGCCAGGTAGTGGCTGTCCTCCATCGCCCCGTTGGGCGCCCGAAAGCTCGCCGGTGTGCGGCTCTCACTGGTCGGGTCGCTGGCGAGCGCTTCGCGCTGATAGGCCTCGGCCACCCGCGGATCCCGCCACAACGTCACATCCGACGCCGGAATCGACCGGTCCCATGAGGTCAGAAGCGACGGACCGTCGGACAGCCGGTACGGCCCGGATTCCGGGTCGAAGACGGCGAGGGTTGGATGGCCTTCGGCGGCGCCGTAGAGGCTGTTGTAGATCACGAGGTGGCTGACCCGGTCGGGATGCGTCGCCGCATACATGCCGGCCCAGTGCCCGCCGGTCGCCCATCCCACCAGCGCCACGCGTTCGGCACCGGTCGTGGCCTTGATGTGATCGACGACCGCGTGGATGTCTTCGACGACTTGGTTCGAGCGCACCAGCGGCCGTCCCGTCCCCGGATCGCCGTCCATTTCCGCCGGCCGCGACGACCCACCGTAGCCGCGCGCATCCATGATGAAGGTGGGGTGACCGGCCCGAACGAGATCCTCGGCCAGCGAGTACCCGGGGACGGGCAGATCGAACGACGCGATCCCGGGGACCCGGGCGCCGTGCAGCAGAATCACCGGTACGCGGTCGGCGGATTCCGTTCGCAGCGCCCGGACCGCAACCTCGACGCCGGGTGCACTGCCCACCCTCGTGTCGGTTCTGGACAGCTCGCTGGTCGACTCACCGGACCTCGTCTCACATGCGGTCGCAAACATCACCGCCAGGAAAGTCGCGGCCACGGCCAGTCGGTTGGCAGCTCTCATGGCGTCCGACGGTAGAGCCGGTCTTCGATAAGCGCCAATAGTGTTATTGCATCCACTTATCGGATTGAGTTATCAATAAGACGTGTGGAGCCTCGACATGCGACACCTGCGCTGCTTCGTCGTCCTCGCCGAGGAACTGCACTTCGGGCGGGCGGCACAGCGCTTGCACGTGGCACAACCCGCGCTGTCCCAGTTGATCCAACGCGTCGAACGGGAGCTGGGCGCACAGCTGTTCCTGCGTACCCGGCGCACGGTCAGCCTCACCGAAGCCGGTCAGACCCTGCTGCCCGAGGCGCGGCGCATCCTGCGTGACGCCGACCGGGTGACGCAAGCGGTGCGAGCCGTCCACCGGGGCGAAACCGGAAGTGTCACCATCGGTTTCGTGGGGTCCGCGGCCGACGACGTGCTGCCGCGGTTGGTCGCCGCGCACCGCAGACATCATCCGGGTGTCTCGATCCGGCTGGAGGAAGGGACGACCGCGCAACAACTCGACTGGCTGCGCGATCAGCGCATCACCATCGGCCTGGGCCGCACACCCATCGACGACCCTGCGGTGTCCACCGTTGTGCTCGCCCGCGAATCCCTGGTGCTGGCGGTGCCCGACAGCCACGCACTGTCCGGCGCAGAGTCCGCCGAACTCGCCGGGCTGGCCGACGAACCGTTCATCATGTTTCCCCGCCACCTCGGCCCCGGCCTCTACGACGTCATTCACAGTGCTTGCGCCGCAGCGGGTTTCACCCCGTCCGTCGCCTACGAGACGGTGCGTATGCAGACCATCGTCGGACTGGTCTCCGGCGGACTCGGGGTGGCACTGGTACCGGAGTCGGTCCGCAACCTCGGCCGCAGAGGTGTTCGATACGTGAACCTCGCCGATGCCCCGCCCGCCATCGAACTGTCGATGATGTGGCGCAACGACTGCGAGTCACCGCATCTGCAGCCGCTCAGGAAGACTGCCCGCCATCTGTGAGCGAAGCCGTACCGGCGCCGGTCCGGGGCGACGCGAAACTCACCGCCTCGAAACCGTGCTCGCGGGCATCGCTTTGCGCCTTGGCCTGTTCCGCGGCCAGATCCAGAGATTTCGCCATCAGCAGGTAGGCGACCGCGGACGCGAACAACCCGACGAACAGCGCGACGTCGACGCCGCCGAGCGCGTTGGCGACCGGACCCGTGTACCAGACGGTGACCACGAACGGGATCATCGCGATGATCCCGATCGCGTAGGCGGCCAGGCCCCGCCACCCCCAGGTGCCGTACACGCCGCCCCGTGGCACGAAGATCTCGCCGATGGCATAGCGTCCGCGGCGGACGAAGTAGTAGTCCACGAGGTTCACCGACGTCCACGGCACCAGCAGGTACAACAGGATCACCAGGAAACTGCCGAAGTTGTCGAGGAAGTCACCGGTGCTCAGCACCGCGCCCAGCAAGCCGGCCAAACCGATCACCACACATGCGCCCACCCTGAGCCGCCGGGTCGGCGACACCGCCCGGAACGAGTCGATGATCGTGATCAGCTCGATCGACGACGCGTAGATGTTGACCGTGATGACCGTGACCAGGCCGGGCAGCGCCGCCACGAGCAGCCACAGACCCGCACCCGGCAGGATGCCGTCGGCGGCCTGCCTGACCGCCTCAAGCGGTGAGACATCGGCGAACAGCGCCGCGACGAACGCCCCGAGGATCATCAGCCAGGAGCTACCGACGAACACCCCGCCGTAGGTGTAGAACAGCGCCTTGCCCGGGCTGGTCTGCGGCGGCAGGTACCGGGAGTAATCCGAGACGTACGGGGCCCAGCCCAGTGCGTAGGCCGCGGCGGCGGCGAACTGGACCAGGAAGGCCGGCCAGCTGAACCCGGCGAAGCCGAACTGCCCGTGCGGCAGGTGCAGCGTGACGAGCGCCACCACCGTGAACACCCCGAAGGTCGCCAAAAACAGCCAGGTGAGCCAATTTTGGACGCGGTGGATCCAGTGGTAGCCGTAGATCGCGAGGGCCAGCGCGAGTGCGGTGATGATCACGAACCACAGATTGCGGGCATCGACGCCGGTGGTCATGGTGAGCACATCACCGGCGAGGATCTGGTTGAAGATGTTGAAGCCAACGATGCTGAAGATCACGACGGCGCAGATCACCACGACGCCGCGATACCCGAACTGCGCGCGCGACTGGATCATCTGCGGTAGGCCCAACTGTGGGCCCTGCGCGGAGTGGAACGCGGTGAACACCGTCCCGACGGCGGCGCCGAGCACGATGGCCACCAACGACGTCAGGAACGACGCGCCGAGGGACGCACCGACCATGCCCGTCGCGAGCGTGGTGAGGTTCGCATTCGACATGAACCACAGCGGAAACAGCATCGAGGGCTTGCCGCGGCGTTCGCCGAGCGGAATCCAGTCGATCGACTTCGATTCGACCGTCGCAGAGTCGGTGGCCATGAGATCTCGTTCCTAGTCAGGGATATCGGTTGCGGCCTCGCCGGATTCGACAAGGTCGCGGTACAGGTCGGGTCGGCGATCGGCCAGTGCGTCGTTGCGGTCGCCGATCGCCTTGCTGTCGGTCAGGTCCAGGACGGCTGTCGCGATCGTCTCGTCGCCCTGTGGTGTCGCCTTGATCCAGCCGTCCGGGCCGATCACCGCGGTCCCGCCGGTCCACCGGACACCACGCTCGGTGCCGCGGCGGTCGGCGATCACGGTCGCCAGTTGTGACGACCGCGCGGCCGCCATCGCCTGGACGGTTTCGGGGGCATGCTCACCCTCCGGCCGGTCCACCAGCGGCCAGTTCACCGGCAGGGCCAGCACCTCGGCTCCGCGCAGGGCGAGTCGTCTTGGCAGCTCGGGGAATTCGTTGTCGTAGCAGATCGCGACCCCGAGCCGGCATATCGGGGTGTCGATGACCGTCCCCGCTTCGACGCCGATCGCGAAGATCTCCGGCTCGGCCGCCCACAGGTGCGCTTTGCGGTAGGTACCGACCACTTTGCCGTCACCGATGACGATGGCCGAGTTGTACAGCGTGTCACCGTCGGCCTCCGCGAAGCCCACCACGGCGACGCAATCCGCCGGGACGTCATCGGCCAGTGCGATCAACCGTGCATCGTCGGCGCGCAATGACAGGGTTCGGGCCTCGTCGATGTCGGTGAAGACGTACCCGCTGGTGGCGAGTTCGGGCAACACCGCCAGGTGCGGGCCGGTCCACTCGATGGCCCGCAGGGCACTGTGCAAACGAGCGAGGTTGCCACCGAGATCGCCGATGACGATGTCGGGCGTGACCGCCGAGACGCGCAGCTTCCGGTTCATCAGACCGTACCTGTCATCGGCGGCTCGCCGCCGGTGTACCGTCGAAAACCGCTGAGTCACGGCCGATCTCCTCGATTCTGATCGTGGCCGTCGCCTCATGGGCGGCCAGTCCCTCGAATGCCGAGATGCGCTCGACGGCGGGTGCCAGTGCGGCGGTCGCCTCACGGGCCGCGCGCTGATAGGTCAGCGGTTTGACGAATCGCGAAACCGAGAGGCCTGCGTTGTAGCGGGCGGTCTTACCGGTCGGCAGCACATGGTTGGTGCCCGCGATGCCCTTGTCGGAGTAGGCGACGGTGCTCCACCTGCCCAGGAACAGGGACCCGTAGTTACGCAGCCGCTTGAGGAAGTAGTCGTCGTCGGCGGTCTGCACTTCGAGATGCTCGGGTCCGAGGACATCGGCGATCGCCACGGCCTGTTCGGCATCCGAGGCGACGAGCACCGACCCGAAATCGCGCCACGCAGGCCCGGCGACCTCGCGGGTCGCCAACGTCTCGAGCTGCCGGTCGATGGCCTCGATCACCTTGCGGCCCAACGTCTCCGACGTCGTTATCAGAGCGGCCGGTGAGTTCGGTCCGTGCTCGGCCTGCCCCAGCAGGTCGGCGGCGACCCATTCCGGATCTGCCGTCTCGTCGGCGAGCACGGCGACTTCGGAGGGACCCGCGAGCAGGTCGATGCCGACCCGGCCGAACAGCTGACGTTTGGCTTCGGTGACGAAGGCGTTCCCCGCGCCGACGAGCATGTCGACCGGCCCGTCACCGATGAGCCCGAATGCCATGGCGCCCAACGCCTGTACACCGCCGACGGCGAACACCGAATCGGCGCGCGACAGGTAGGCACCGTAGAGCACCGCGGGATGGGCACCGTGCTCACCCGACGGCGGTGTGCAGGCCAGCACCGTGGGCACACCGGCTGCCTTGGCGACGCCGACGGTCATGAACGCGCTGGCCAGGAGCGGGAAACGCCCGGCGGGCAGATAGGCCCCGACCCGGTTGACCGGTACGTACTGAACGCCGCCGGTCACCCCTGGCGCGAGTTCGATCTCGAAGTCGGCGAGCCGGGCACGTTGTGCGACCGCGAACCGGTTGGTGCGCTCGTAGCCGAGTTCCAGCGCTTCACGAAGATCGGCCGGCAGGGCGTCGCCGCTCTTGCGCAGTTCGTCGGCGCCGATCTCGAGCGGGCCGGACCACCCGTCGAGCTCCCGGGCGTAGGCACGCACCGCGTCGAGGCCTCTGCGTTCGATGTCGAGCAGCATCTGCGACACGCGTTCGACGACCTTCGGGTCGCGCTGCGCAGGCGGGCCGTCGACTGCGGGTTTCTTCAGCCAGGTGAAAGGGCCGAGGGTGCGAGCTTCATCGGTCGTGATCTGCATGCCGGCGACGGTAGGCCGAAATCAGACAAAGGACTAGATGGGCAACTCCTGCACAAACCAAAGGACAACCCTATATATGCTGGTTCAGCGCCCTCGACGCGCGATCAGCGGCGCGACTTCGTCGGGGCCGGACAGTGCCGATGGGATGTGCAATTCGCGAATCGTGTCCTCGGCGAGGCGTGCGAACTCACGGGTGGCGTTGGACAGCGGGCGAGCGCGATGCTGCGCGAGGGCGATCACGTCGTACAACGGCTCGGCGAACGGTGCGGTGTACAGGGCGGCCGGGAACGCATCGCTGTCGATGACGGCGCCGCTGGCGATGGTGTCGCCCACCTTGCCCGCGGCCAGTTTCAGCGCGGCCTCGACGTGTTCGATCTCGATCATCGGCTCCAAGCGCAGACCGGCCAGTTGTGCACGCTCCGCCAGTTGCCTGCGGGTCGGATCCTTCCACCCGTAATGGGCGTCGTAGAGCACCAGGTCGGCCTCGGAGAACTGTTGAATGGTAACGGGTTCCGCGGCGCGCGCCGGATCGGCCGTCACATAGAAGACCTCGTCGCGCAGCAGTGGGCGAACCGTCAGATCCTCGTCGTCGATCGGCAGGATGAGCATCCCCGCTTCGATCTCGCCGGCCTGTATCGCCGCGGCGGTCTCGGCGGAGTTCTGCCCGACCAACCGCACCCGTACCGCGGGATAGCGCATGTGGAAGGTCTGGACCAGGCTGGACAGCAGGTAGTAGTCCGCATTGCGGGGCATTCCGAAGGTTGCGGTTCCGCCACCGAGCGAGCCGAGTGAGCGGACCGCGTGCACGCCGCCGTCGGCCGCGTGCACGGCCTGCTCCGCATACGGCAACAACTCCTGACCCGCGGCGGTGAGCGCGAGCCTGCGGCTGCCGCGGACAAACAACTGGGCATCGAGCTCTTCTTCGAGACGACGCACCAGTTCGGAGACCGACGCCTGGGCGACCGCCAGCGCATCGGCGGCAGCGGTGAACGAGCCAAGGCGGTGCGCTTCGAGGAAAGCCCGAAGTTGATTGAGCGTCATACCGTGCAGTATTGACCCATGACCGACTCGTTGATCCGCCCGTTCCGCATCGCCGTACCCGACGCCGATCTCGACGACCTTAAGAGCCGCCTGTCCCGCACCCGCTGGCCCGAGCCGGAAACCGTCGACGACTGGGGTCAGGGCATACCGCTGGACTACGCCCGCGAACTCGCCGAGTACTGGGCGAACGGCTACGACTGGCGCGCCCGCGAACAGGCGCTGAACCGCTTCGACCACTACGTCACCGAACTCGACGGGCTCGACATCCACTTCATCCACCAGCGCTGCGCACGGCCCGACGCGTTTCCCCTGCTGCTCACCCACGGCTGGCCCGGATCGATCGTCGAATTCCACAAGGTGATCGAACCGCTCACCGAGGCCGGGTTCGACGTGGTGTGCCCGTCGCTGCCCGGCTACGGCTTCTCCGGCAAGCCCACGACGACCGGGTGGGGCATCGGCAAGATCGCCCAGGCGTGGGACACCCTCATGACCCGGCTGGGCTATGACCGCTACGGCGCGCAGGGCGGCGACTGGGGCGCGGCTGTGACGACGCAGATCGGCCGCAACGTGGGCAATTGTGTTGGCATTCATGTGAACATGCCGATCGCGCGGCCACCCGCCGAAGGCGTCGGCGAGATGACCGAGGAGGTGCGGCAGGCGCTGGAGCGGATGCAGTACTACCGCAAATGGGATTCCGGCTACATGAAGCAGCAGTCGACGCGGCCGCAGACCGTGGGCTACGGCCTGGTCGACTCCCCCGTGGGGCAGCTGACGTGGATCGTGGAGAAGTTCTGGTCGTGGATGGACTGCGACGGCCACCCCGAGAACGTGCTGAGCCGCGACGAACTGCTCGACAACGTGATGCTGTACTGGGTCACCGCGTCGGCCGCGTCGTCGGCGCGGCTGTACTGGGAGAGTTACGACACCTTCGCAGGTGGCGACTTCGTGACGCTGCCCACCGGCGTGGCGTCGTTCCCCAAGGAGATCCTGCGCGCGCCGCGGGCCTGGTGCGAAAAGGCGTACAACGTCACGCATTTCACGATGATGCCGCGCGGTGGGCACTTCGCGGCGTTCGAGCAGCCCGAGCTTTTCGTCGACGATGTGACGGCCTTCTTCGACACCGTGCGCTGAGCTTTCCTTTCGCGAGCAGACGTAAAACTGCCTATTTTGCAAGGAAATTGGGCAGTTTTGCGTCTGCTCGGCAAAAGAAAAGTCAGGCCAGCGAGTCGACCCAGGCGCGGTGCAGCGCGGCGTAAGCACCGTCGGTGCGGCCGATCAGATCGGCGGGTGAGCCGTCCTCGATGATGCGGCCGTGTTCGAGCACGAGCACCCGGTCGGCGATCTGCACGGTCGACAACCGGTGGGCGATGACCAGTGCGGTGCGGTCGGCCAGCACCGTCTCCAGTGCGCGTTGCACCATGCGCTCGCTGGGGATGTCGAGCGAGGACGTGGCCTCGTCGAGGATCAGCACCGCCGGGTCGGCGAGGAACGCCCGCGCGAACGCGATCAGTTGACGCTGCCCCGCCGACAGGCGTCCGCCGCGCTTGGCGACGTCGGTGCCGTAACCCTCGGGCAGTGTCGCGATGAACCGGTCGGCGCCGACGGCCTCGGCCGCCGCGCGCACCTGCGCATCGGTGGCGTCGGGCCTGCCGAAGCGGATGTTGTCGGCGACGGTGCCCTCGAACATGAAGTTCTCCTGCGTCACCATCACGACGTGGCGGCGCAGGTCGGACTGCGACAGGTCACGCAGATCGACCCCGTCCAGCGTGACGGTGCCCGAGGTGGGGTCGTAGAACCGCGCGATGAGCTTGGCGATCGTGGTCTTGCCGGCACCCGTGGTGCCCACCAGCGCGACGGTCTGCCCCGCGGGCACCGTCAGCGTGAGATCGGGCAGCACCGGGCGGCCGGGCGCATACGCGAAGTGCACGTGGTCGAACGTGATGGTGCCCGCCACCGCGTGAAGCGCGACGGGCCGCTCCGGATCGGCGATGCCCGGCTTCTGCGCCAGCACGCCCGCCAGTTTCTCCAGCGCCGACGACGCCGACTGGAAGGTGTTGAAGAACTGCGAGATCTCCTGCATGGGTTCGAAGAACATCCGCAGGTACAGCAGGAACGCGGCGAGCGTGCCGATGGTCATCTGCCCGCCCAGCACCCGGTAACCGCCGTAGAGCAGCACCACGCCGGTGGTGATGTTGCCGACCAGTTTGACGCCCGGCATGAAGATCGCGAGCAGCTTGAAGGTCTTCTCGTTGATCTCGCGGTAGCCGTCGGCGATGTCGGCGAAGATCTCCTGATTACGGGGCTCGCGCCGGTAGGCCTGCACGGCCTTGATGCCGGTCATGGTCTCGACGAACTGCACGATCACCAGCGCGGCGCTCTCGCGCACCTTGCGGTAGGTGCGGGCGGATTCGTTGCGGAACCACCACACCAACGCGACGAGGATCGGGAACGCCGCCAGGCACATCAGGCCCAGCCGCCAGTCCAGCACCACGAGCAGCACCGCGGTGCCGAACAGCGTGAGCACCGCGGTGATCAGGCTGTCGAAGCCGGTCTCCAGCATGTCCTGGATGGCCTCGACGTCGTTGGTCGAGCGGCTCACCACCCGGCCCGAGGTGTACCGGTCGTGAAACGCCAGGTCCAGGCGCTGGAAATGGCGGAACACCCGGCGCCGCAACTCCAGCAGCACCTTCTGCCCGATGCGTCCGGAGCGGCGCAGGAAGAACATCCGGCTGGTGGCCTGCACCAGCACCACCGCGCACAGCGTCGCGACGATGACCATGAGCTCACGCGCCGAGTCACCGGCGAGGATGGGCGGGATCCCGTGGTCGATGCCGCGCTGCACCAGCACCGGAACCGAAAGCCGCGCAGCGTTTTCCACGATCACCACGAGCGCGAGTAGCGCGACGATCCAGCGGTAGGGCGCCAACAGCGAGCCCAGCAGGGACCGGGCCTCCCGGCGCAGGGGCACGTTCTCGTCGATCGGCAGATTTCCGTCGTTGTCCGGGTTCTGCTCGTCCTGCAGGCGGCCGCGCCAGTCGGTCACGCTCATCGGCGCTGCACCTCCTGGCCCAGATATTCGGGCTCGTCGAGACCGTCGATCGCGGCGCGCTCGTCGTGCACCCGGCGCAGCCGCTGCAGGTCCTCCTCGTCCTCCCACTCGCAGATGCGTTCGGACTCGTCGTCGAGTTCGTCGTCGGCCGCCAGCAGATACCGGTACCGGGGCACCTCGGCGAGCAGTTCGGCGTGCGTGCCGATGTGGGTGATGGTGCCCGCGCCCTGACCGTCGCGGTCCAGCAGCGCGACCTTGTCGGCCAGCAGCACCGTCGACGCGCGGTGCGCGACGATGACCCCGGTGACCGACGAGAGCACCCGGCCCAGCGCCTCGGTGACCCTGGCCTCGGTGTGCACGTCGAGCGCCGAGAGCGTGTCGTCGAGCACCAGGATGCGGGGCGCGGCGAGGATCGCCCGCGCGAGCGAAAGCCGTTGGCGCTGACCGCCGGACAGGCTCATACCCTGCTCACCGATGCGGGTGTCCAGACCGAACGGCAGGTCGTGGACGAAGTGCGCGGCCGCGACGTCGACGGCCTGTTCCAGTTCGGCGTCGGACGCGTCGGCGCGGCCCAGCCGCAGGTTCTCGGCGACCGACATCGAGAACAGTGTCGGATCCTCGAACGCGGTGGCCACGGTGCGGCGCAGCGCGGGCAGGCTCAGGTCGCGGATGTCCCGACCGTCGATGAGGATCTGCCCCTCGGTGACGTCGTAGAGACGTGAGAACAGCGCGGCCAGGACGGATTTCCCGGATCCGGTGGACCCGACGAGCGCGACCGTCTCCCCCGGCTCGACGGTCAGGTCGACATGACGCAGGGCCCACGCATCCGAGTCCGGGAAGCGAAACCCCACATCCCGCAACTCCAGCCGGCCACCGCGCGGCGCGTCGGCGATCGGGCCGTCGACGATTTCGCGTGGCGCGTCGAAGATCTCGGCGATGCGGTTGGCCGCGGTGAACGACTCCTGCGTCATCGACAACAGGAAGCCCAGCGACGCGATCGGCCACACCAGCGACAGCATCATGGTGATGAACGCGACCAGCGTGCCCATCGTGACGTAGCCGTGGCCCGCGGCGTAGGCGCCGAAACCCAGCACCACGATCAGCGTCAGGTTGGGGATGACCTCCAGCAGCGTCCAGAATTTCGCCGACACCCCGACGCGGGCGACCTGGGTCTCGTACAACCGGGTCGCCTGTTCGTCGAACCGGTCGTAGACGTACTCCTCACGGCCGAACGACTTCACGACGCGCAACCCGAGCGCCGACTCCTCGACGTGGGTCGCGACGTGACCGGTCTGGTCCTGCGCGAGCCGCGACAGGCGGGTGTACTCGCGCTCGAAATGCAGCACCGTGGCCGCGATCGGCACGATCGACACCAGCACCACCGCACCCAGCGGCCAGTACATCGCCAGCAGGATCGCGGTGACCACGGTGATCTGCAGACCGTTGAGGATCAGGAACACCAGGCCGAACGACATGAACCGCCGGATCGTCGACAGGTCGTTCATGACGCGCGACAGCAACTGCCCCGACTGCCAACGGCCGTGGAACGACATCGGCAGGATCTGCAGGCGCGCGTAGAGATCCTTGCGGATGTCGGCCTCGACGCCCATCGTCGCGCGCGCGACCAGCCAGCGCCGGATGAACCACAGCACGGCCTCGGAGATGCCGATACCCACGGCCGCGGCGCCCAGCGTCCACAGACCCCGGGAATCCTGATGCCGCACCGGGCCGTCGATCACGGCCTTGGTCATCAGCGGGATCGCGATGGTGGCGCCGAGGCTCGCGATTGCCACGACCACCATCGCCACCCAGCGGGCCCGGTACGGCAGCAGGTACGGAAGCAGCCGACGCAGGTCCGAGCCGGCCCTGAGCCGCGCCGGTGGCGCAGCGATGGCCGGCGCGCTGCCGAGAGCGTCTGCGCCGGATCCGCGGGGTTCGGAGGAAGATTCAGTCACAACCAGTCAATATTCCCATGTGCGGCAACTGAATAACCTCACGCGGCGCTCGCATCGGCCCGGTCGTCGGAGCCGAACTGCGTTTCGTACAGCTCGGCGTAACGTCCGCCACGGGCCAACAGCGCATCATGCGTGCCGCGTTCGACGATGCGCCCGTCCTCGACGACGAGGATGAGATCGGCCGCGCGCACCGTGGACAGCCGGTGGGCGATGACCAGTGACGTGCGGCCCGCCAACGCCTCGGCCAGGGCCTGCTGCACCGCGGCCTCGGACGCCGAGTCCAGCGACGCCGTCGCCTCATCCAGCACCACCACCCGCGATCGCCCCAACAGCAGGCGCGCGATCGTCAGTCGCTGCCGCTGCCCTCCGGAAAGACGGTATCCCCGCTCACCGACAACCGTGTCGAGCCCGTCGGGCATCGCGGCAACCACATCGGCCAGCCGGGCGCGGCGCAGGGCGTCCCACAACTCGTCGTCGGTCGCGTTCGGCGCGGCCAGCCGCAGGTTGGCCCCGATCGACTCGTGGAACAGGTGCCCGTCCTGGGTCACCATGCCGACGGTGTCCTTCAGCGATGCGAACGTCACGTCGCGCACGTCGACGCCACCCAACCGGACCCCGCCGGACCTGATCCCCGAGTCGCTCCGCTCCTGCCCGCCGGCGTCGACGTCGTAGAGCCGCGCGACCAACGAGGCGATGGTCGACTTGCCCGCGCCCGAGGAGCCGACCAGGGCCACCATCTGACCCGGCTCGGCGCGGAAGCTGATGCCGTGCAGCACCTCGTCGCCGCCGCGGTGGTCGAGCTCGGCGACCTCCTCCAGCGACGCCAGCGACACCTTGTCGGCCGACGGATACGAGAACCGCACATCGTCGAACTCGACGGTCACCGGACCGTCCGGTACCGGCATGGCGTCGGGTTCCTCGGCGATCAGCGGTTCCAGGTCGAGCACCTCGAAGACCCGCTCGAACGACACCAGCGCGCTCGCGATCTCGACGCGCGCATTCGCCAGCGCGGTCAGCGGCGCGTACATGCGGGTGAGCAGCAGCGCCAGCGACACGATCGACCCGGCCTGCAACTGCCCGCCGATCGCCAGCACCCCGCCAAGGCCGTAGACCAGCGCCAGGGCCAGCGCCGACATGAGCGTCAGCGAGTTCATGAACGTCGACTGCAGCATCGCGGTGCGCACCCCGATGTCGCGGACCGCGTCTGCCCGCGTCGCGAACTCGCCGGACTCGCGCGCCGGGCTGCCGAACAACTTGACCAGCGTGGCGCCCGGCGCCGAGAAGCGCTCGGTCATCTGGGTGTTCATGGTGGCGTTGTGCGCGGCGGCCCGGCGCGACAGATCGGCCATCCGGGTGCCGATGCGCCGCGCGGGCACCACGAACAGCGGCACCAGCACCAGCGCGAGCAGGGTGATCTGCCACGAGATCCGCAGCATCACGACGAGCGTCAGGGTCAGCGTCACGACGTTGGTGACGATGCCAGAGAAGGTGTCGGAGAACGCGCGCTGCGCACCGATCACGTCGTTGCCCAACCGGCTCACCAGCGCGCCGGTGCGGGTGCGGGTGAAGAACGCGACCGGCATCTTCTGCACGTGGTCGAACACCGCGGTGCGCAGGTCGAAGATCAGCCCCTCCCCGATGGTCGAGGACAGCCAGCGGGTGATCAGCGACACCGCGGCCTCGGCCACCGCGATGACCGCGATGGTGCCCGCCAGCAGCAGCACGACCGAGGCCGAACCACCCTGGGTGATCTCGTCGATCACCCGGCCCGCCAGCACCGGGGTGGTGACGGCCAGCACCGCGCTGAGCACGCTGACCGCGAAGAACACCCCGAGCCTGCGGTGATGACGAGCCGCGAACCGCCAGATGCGGGTCAGCAGTCGCCGGTCCGCCAACGCGTGCAGGTCACCGCCCTTGGCATGGGTCTGCCGGTACAGGGTCTGCCGCGCGACGGTCTCGATACTCATTTGCTCACCGTAAAACCTCAACTAATGATGAGGTCAATTCCATACCCGCTGTGTCGCGCGGGCATGCCTGCGGTGCTCAGCGCACTTCATCGGGCAAGATGGCGGGCATGGACAGTACTACCAATGGCATGGCCTCGCCGAGGGTGCTTGTGGTGGACGACGACCCCGACGTGCTCGCCTCACTCGAACGCGGGCTGCGGCTGTCCGGATTCGACGTGTCGACGGCCGTGGACGGGGCAGAGGCACTGCGCAGCGCCACCGAGACCCGGCCCGACGCCATCGTGCTCGACATCAACATGCCGGTACTGGACGGTGTGAGCGTGGTGACCGCGCTGCGCGCCATGGACAACGACGTGCCGGTGTGCGTGCTGTCCGCGCGCAGCAGCGTGGACGACCGGGTCGCCGGGCTCGAAGCGGGCGCCGACGACTACCTGGTGAAGCCGTTCGTGCTGGCCGAACTCGTCGCCCGGGTCAAGGCACTGCTGCGCCGCCGCGGCTCGTCGGCCACGTTCTCGTCGGAGACCATCCAGGTCGGCCCGCTGGAAGTGGACATCCCCGGCCGGCGCGCCCGGGTCAACGGCGTGGACGTGGACCTGACCAAGCGCGAATTCGATCTGCTCGCCGTGCTGGCCGAGCACAAGACCGCGGTGCTCTCCCGCGCCCAGCTGCTCGAGCTGGTGTGGGGCTACGACTTCGCGGCCGACACCAACGTCGTCGACGTGTTCATCGGCTACCTGCGCCGCAAGCTCGAAGCCGGTGGCGCGCCCCGATTGCTGCACACCGTGCGCGGGGTCGGTTTCGTCCTGAGGACCCAGTAGAGGCCTCAGGAAGCCGCCATGAGCATCCTCACCCGGATCTTCCGCCGCACCCCGTCGCTGCGGACCCGGGTGGCGTTCGCGACGGCGATCGGGGCCGCGATCGTCGTCGTCATCGTCGGCACGATCGTGTGGATCGGCATCACCAACGACCGCAAGGAACGGCTGGACCGGCGCCTCGACGAGGCCGCGGGATTCGCGATCCCGTTCCTGCCGCGGGGGCTCGACCAGATCCCGCGCTCCCCCAACGATCAGGACGCGGTGATCACCGTGCGCCAGACCGGCTCGGTGACCTCGAACTCGACCGTGGTGCTTCCCGAGTTGCCCGCCGGCTACGCCGACACCGACATCGACGGCGTGCGCTGGCGGGTGCGCACCGTCGAGATCCCGGCGCCCGGCCCGATGTGGGTGGCCGTGGGTGCGACGTACGACGCGACCATCGCCGACACCAACAACCTGCACCGCCGGGTGATCGTGATCTGCGTGTTCGCGGTCGGCGCGGCCACGGTGCTGGGCTGGGTGCTCGCGGCGTTCGCGGTGCGCCCGCTCAAACGCCTCGCCGAGCAGACCCGCCAGGTCGAGGCGGGCGACGAGGCCCCCGACGTCGAGGTGCGCGGCGCGACCGAGGCCGTCGAGATCGCCGAGGCCGTCAACGGCATGCTCAAACGTGTATGGAAGGAACAGGACCGCACCAAGTCGGCGCTGGCGTCGGCGCGCGATTTCGCGTCGGTCTCGGCGCATGAACTGCGCACACCGCTGACCGCGATGCGCACCAACCTCGAAGTCCTCGCGACCCTCGACCTGCCCGACGAGCAGCGCAAAGAGGTGATCAACGACGTCATCCGCACGCAGTCACGGATCGAGGCCACGCTCGGCGCCCTCGAGCGGCTGGCACAGGGCGAGCTGAGCACCACCGACGACCACGTGACCGTCGACATCACCGAACTGCTCGACCGCGCGGCCCACGACGCCATGCGCATCTTCCCCGACCTCGAGGTGTCGCTCGCGCCGTCACCGACCGTGATCATCGTGGGATTGCCGACGGGGCTGCGGCTCTCGGTCGACAACGCGATCGCCAACGCCGTCAAGCACGGCGGCGCCACGCGGGTGCAGCTCTCGGCCGTCAGCTCCCGCGAGGGCGTCGAGATCGCCATCGACGACAACGGGGTCGGCGTGCCGGAGGAGGAACGGGCTCTGGTGTTCGACCGGTTCGCGCGCGGGTCCACCGCGTCCCGGTCGGGATCCGGGCTCGGCCTCGCACTGGTCGCGCAGCAGGCCGAATTGCACGGCGGCACAGCAACATTGGAGCAGAGCCCGCTCGGCGGGGCCCGGCTGCTGCTGCGGCTGCCGGGCCCGCGCTGAGATGGCTAGCGGCTGGCCAGCAGGTCGATGACAAAGATGAGCGTCTTGCCCGAGAGGCGGTGACCGCCGCCCGCGGGACCGTACGCCTGCTCGGGCGGGATGATCAGCTGACGACGCCCACCGACACGCATGCCGGGGATGCCGTCCTGCCAACCCTGGATCAAGCCTCGCAACGGGAACTCGATCGACTCACCGCGATTCCACGAGCTGTCGAACTCCTCGCCGCTGTCGTATTCGACACCGACGTAGTGCACCTCGACGTTGCCGCCTGCCACCGCCTCGGGACCGTCGCCCACCACCAGATCGGTGATGACCAGTTCCGTCGGGGCGGGTCCGTCCGGAAACTCGATCTCAGGTTTTGTAGTCACCGGACCAACCGTAGTCGGGCACACTGGCGGTGTGGCAAAAGACCAAGACATCCTCGCCGAAGTTCACCGCCTGGTTGCCGAGGAGCAGGAACTGCGCGACCGGCTCCAGCGCAAGGAGATCAGTGAGGACGAGGAACACCAGCGGCTGGCCCGGCTGGAAGTCGCACTCGACCAGTGCTGGGACCTGCTGCGGCAACGCCGCGCCCTGCGTGAGACCGGACAGGATCCCCGCGAAGCCGAGGTCCGTCCGGCCGGCGAGGTCGAGAACTACAAGAACTGACGCGGCATGACCGAACCGCAGTTCGACGTCGTCATCGTCGGCGGCGGGCACAACGGCCTGGTGGCCGCCGCATATCTGGCCCGCGCCGGGCGCCGGGTCAGGGTGCTCGAACGCCTCGACCACGTCGGCGGTGCGGCCGTCTCGGCCCACGCCTTCGAAGGCGTCGACGCCCGCCTGTCGCGCTACTCGTATCTGGTGAGCCTGCTGCCGCGCAGCATCATCGACGACCTCGGTGCGCGGATCCGCCTGGCGCGTCGCCGCTATTCGTCCTACACCCCCGACCCCGCCACATCGGGGCGCACCGGTCTGCTGGTCGGACCGGAGTCGACGTTCGCGGCGGTCGGCGCCGAGGCCGACGCGGACGCGTTCGCCGAGTTCTACCGGCGCTGGGCCCTGGTCACCACCCGGATCTGGCCGACGCTGCTGCAACCGCTGCGCACCCGCACCCAGATGCGCGACCACGTGCTGGGCGGTCAGCAGTCCGACGCCGCCGCGGTGTGGGACGACCTGACCACCCGGCCCATCGGGGCCGCGATCACCGCCGCGGTGCACAGCGACCTGGTGCGCGGGGTCATGGCCACCGACGCGCTGATCGGCACGTTCGCCGCCACCGACGATCCGTCGCTCATCCAGAACGTGTGCTTCCTGTACCACCTGATCGGCGGCGGCACGGGTGACTGGGACGTACCGATCGGCGGCATGGGCGCGGTGACCGGCGCGCTGGCCGCGTCGGCGGCCGGGTTCGGAGCCGAAATCGTCACCGGCGCAGAGGTTTACGCGATCACGCCGGACGGCGAGGTGCGCTACCGGCAGGGCGGGACCGCGCACCGCATCGGCGCGGGCCGGGTACTGGCCAACGTCACACCCGCGGTGCTGGCGAAACTTCTGGGTGAACCGGCACCCGACACCGCGCAGGGATCACAGGTGAAGGTCAACCTGATGCTGCGCCGGCTGCCGCGCCTGCGCGACGAGACCGTCACGGCCGAACAGGCGTTCGGCGGCACCTTCCACATCAACGAGACGCTGCGGCAACTCGATTCGGCGTACGCCGCCGCGGCGAGCGGGCGAGTGCCCGATCCGCTGCCGTGCGAGATCTACTGCCACTCGCTGACCGACCCGAGCATCCTGTCCGACGACCTGCGCGCCTCCGGTGCGCAGACACTGACGGTGTTCGGCCTGCACACCCCGCATTCACTGGCGGCCAACGATCCCGACCGGATGCGCGACCGCCTCACCTCGGCCGTGCTGAACTCGCTGAATTCGGTTCTCGCCGAACCCATCCAGGACGTCCTGATGGAGGACGGCTCGGGCCGGTTGTGCATCGAGGCCAAGACCACCGTCGATCTGGAACGCAGTCTCGGCATGACCGCGGGCAACATCTTCCACGATGCGCTGCGGTGGCCGTTCGTCGACGACGACGAGCCGCTGGACACCCCGGCGCAGCGTTGGGGGGTGGCCACCGCGCACGAACGGATCCTGCTGTGCGGATCGGGTTCCCGCCGCGGTGGCGCGGTGTCGGGCGTCGGCGGGCACAACGCCGCGATGGCGGTGCTGGAAAGCGCCAAGCGCCCCTAGCGGGTCGGGATCTTCGACAGGATCGCGTGCAGCGTCCGCAGGTCCTCGCCGTCGAGCGCGGCGAGGGGTTCGGGCGCGGGGTCATCGACGGCCTCGATGATGCGCCACAGCGCCAGGCCCGCATCGGTGATCGACACCGTCTTGCACCGCCGGTTGGCCGGATCGACGGTGCGGACCACCAGCCCACGCTCTTCCAGATCGTTGACGGCGACCGTGGCGGCAGGCGCGTCCATGGTCGCCGCGTGCGCGAGTTCCTTGACCGTCATCGGTTGGCGGGCCAACCGGCGCAGCACGCGAATCCGGCTGAACGGCAGGCCGCTTCGCTCGATCACGGCGCGTTTCCAGCTGTCCCGGTTGTCGTAGACCAGTGCGGTGAGCGCACGCCAGACCTCGTCGGGGTGGACGTTGCGTGACGCGACCGCCTGCATGACCTCAGTGGACATGGGCCACCTCCGAAGGACGATGGTGTGCACCGATCAACGGCGCGAGACGTTCGGCCGAGCGCAGCGCCCACGGTGATGTCGACACCACGCCGATCGCGAGGATCACCACGCCCAGCGCGGCGCAGATCATCCACAGCGGCCGCGCCGCGACGGCGAAGTCGGCACCGGATCCGGCCAGCGCGGCGCCTGCGACCGAACCGCACAGCGCCACACCGATGCTCACGCCGACCTGCCTGCTGGTCGATGCGACCGCCGACGCCGCACCCGCGCGGTCGATCGGCATGCCGCTGACCGCCGTCGTGGTGATCGGCGCGTTGACCATCGCGAACCCGATACCGAACACCGCGAAGATCACCAGCACCAGCCACACCGGCGTGGTCACCGTGAGCCGGGTCAGCAGCAGGGTCGCCGCGGTGATCAGGATGCCCGCGGCCACCAGCGACGGGCGACTGCCGAAGCGTCCCACCAACCGTCCCGACAGCGGCGAGAAGATCAGCGTGCCGATCGCGATCGGCAGGTAGATGAGCCCGGTGTGCATCGCCGAGTAACCCCGCTCGGCCTGCAGGTACAGCGACATCATGAACAGGAACGCGCCGTACGCCGCGAACGCACACACCGCGACCAGTGTGGCCGATGAGAACGGCACGCTGCGGAAGAACCGCAGATCGATGAACGGGTCGTGGCGGCGGGATTCGTAGTGCAGGAACGCCACGAAGGCCAGCAGCGCGGCGACCGACACCGCGAGGGTGCGCGGATCGGTCCAGCCCATGCCCGGGCCCTCGATGAGCACGAACACCACGCCGAACAGGAACCCGACGCCGAGCCCCTGCCCCACCGGGTCGATGTCACGCATCGTCGACGATTTCGATTCCGGCACGAAGATCGCGGTCAGCAGGATCGCCAGCGCGCAGATCGGCAGGTTGATCCAGAACACCGCGCGCCAGTCGACGTACTGGATCAGCGCGCCACCGACCAACGGGCCCAGCGCCATCGAGATGCCGACCACGCCGCCCCACACGCCGATCGCACGGGCCCGCTCGACGCGGCCGGTGAACACCTGCGTGATGATCGACATCGCCACGGGGTTGAGCATCGAACCGCCGATGGCCTGCAGCAGACGCGCCGCGATGAGCGTCTCGATGTTCGGCGCCACGCTGCACAGCAGCGACGCGATCGCGAACACCGTCAGCCCGAGGTGGAAGGTGCGCCTGCGGCCGAACCGGTCGGCGGTGGCGCCCGCGAGCAGCAGCAGCGACGCGAGCACGAGCGTGTAGACGTCGATCACCCACTGCAGTTGCGACGGGGACGCCCCGAGGTCGGTGCGGATGCTGGGGATCGCGACGTTGACGATGGTGGCGTCCATCGACACGATCAGCAGGCTCAGGCAGCACGAGACGAGGATGATCGCCTTGCGCCGCGCGCTGAGCGCACCGACGGTTTCATTCATACAACTATTGTGAAAGCACAACTGTTTGTCCCGCAAGTAGCCCGCAAACCTGCATCGGTGAGAATCGTCACCGTGAACGAACGGAATGCGCGCGTCGCGGCCGCTGTCACGGCCGCCGGAATCGACCCGGCCATCAAGATCCTCGACGCCGACGCCAAGACCGCCGCGGCGGCCGCCGAGCAACTCGGCTGCGAGGTGGGCGCGATCGCCAACAGCCTGGTGTTCGAATGCGACGGCGAACCGCTGCTGGTGATGGCCAGCGGCGCCGCCCGCGTCGACACCGACGTCCTCGCCAAGCATCTCGGCGCCGACGCGATCACCAAGGCCAACCCGAAACTCGTCCGCACCGCCACCGGTCAGGTGATCGGCGGGGTGGCGCCCACCGGGCATCCGCAACCGCTGCGCACCGTCGTCGACAAGACGCTCGCGTCATACCCGGTGATCTGGACCGCCGCCGGCACGGCCGATTCGGTCATGCCGCTGACCTACGAACAGCTGCTGGCCCTCACCGGCGGGGTGGCCCTGCCGGTGCGGTGAGGACGGTTCAGCGCCCGCCGATGTCGGTGTAGGCGCGCTCGGTGTAACCGGTGTAGATCTGGCGCGGACGGCCGATCTTGTTGGGCTCGGAATGCATCTCGCGCCAGTGCGCGATCCAGCCCGGCAGCCGGCCCAGCGCGAACAGCACCGTGAACATGCGCGTCGGGAAGCCCATGGCCCGGTAGATCACGCCGGTGTAGTAGTCGACGTTCGGGTACAGCTTGCGCTCGATGAAGAAGTCGTCGGTGAGCGCGATCTCCTCGAGCTGCTTGGCGATGTCCAGCAGCTCGTCGTCGCCGCCGAGCTTGCCCAGGATCTTGTCGGCCTGCTCCTTGACGATGCGCGCCCGCGGATCGTAGTTCTTGTACACGCGGTGCCCGAAGCCCATGAGCTTCACGCCGTCCTCGCGGTTCTTGACCTTGCGGACGAAATCGCTGACGTCACCGCCCTGGGCGCGGATCTTCTCCAGCATCTCCAGCACCGCCTGGTTGGCACCGCCGTGCAGCGGGCCCCACAGCGCGTTGATGCCACCCGAGATCGAGGTGAACAGGTTGGCCTGCGAGCTGCCCACCAGCCGCACCGTCGACGTGGAGCAGTTCTGCTCGTGATCGGCGTGCAGGATCAGCAACATGTCCAGCGCGCGGACGATCTCCGGGTCGACCTCATACGGCTCGGCCGGGAAACCGAACGTCATCCGCAGGAAGTTCTCCACCAGGCTCAGCGAGTTGTCCGGGTACAGGAACGGCTGGCCCTCGGACTTCTTGTAGGCGTACGCCGCGATCGTCGGCAGCTTGGCCAGCAGCCGGATGGTCGACAGCTCCACCTGCTTGTTGTCCAGCGGGTCCAGCGAATCCTGGTAGTAGGCGCTCAGGGCGTTGACCGCACTGGACAGCACCGGCATCGGGTGCGCGTTGCGCGGGAACCCGTCGAAGAACCGCTTGAGATCCTCGTGCAACAGCGTGTGCCGCTGGATCTGGTTGGTGAACGTCTCCAACTGCTCGGCGGTCGGGAGCTCCCCGTAGATCAGCAGATAGCTGACCTCGATGAACGTCGACTTCTCCGCCAGCTGCTCGATCGGGTAGCCCCGATACCGCAGGATCCCGGCGTCACCGTCGATATAGGTGATCGCACTCTTGGTCGACGCGGTGTTGACGAACCCGCCATCGAACGTCGTGTAGCCGGTCTTGGCCAGCAATGAGCCCAGCGCGATACCGTCAGCGCCCTCGGTGGCATGGACGATCTCCAGATCCAGCTCGCCACCGGGGTACTTGACGGTGGCGTGCTCCTGCCCATTCGACGGTTTTTCGGCCACGGGAATCCCTTCATCCTCGTCGGGAAGTCGTTGGGAACCGACTACTGCTCTAGGTGAGACTGCTCTACAAAAGGTAGTCGCATTCACTCCGGCCTGCCCGCGGGGGGTGACCAACTGCTCACGCGAATTCGCGGACGCCCCCGGTTACCTCAACGAACTCGGCATATGTCGAGCGGATCTGGTCCAAGATGCGCTCGACGGTCACCGTTGCCCAGTCGACCTCGGACCCCAGCTGGACCAGTGCCGTCGTCGTGATCGCGTTCCACACCGACCAGATCAGCGTGAGTTTGCGGTCGTCGGTCGACACACCCATGCGCTCGGCGAGCACCTCGAAGAGCACGGCCGGACGGAACCGCACGGTCCCCTGCATGAGCGAAGGAGAGGACGTGAAGATGCGCGCCCAGGCCAGAAACCGTTCGTCGGTCAGCTGCCCAGGCTCCGCGACCCGGGTCTTCTCGAACGCCGCAATGTGCGCGTGCAGGAGCGCGTCGAGATCGCCGAGATCGGGCGGCTGCTGGGCGAGCGCCCCGGCAAGCAGCTCGATGACGTCGTCGAGGAACGCCAGCATCACGGCATCCTTGGTGGCGAAATAGCGGCTGAACGTGCGCGCCGACACCTCGGCCGCGACGGCGATCTGCTCGACCGTCGTCTGCTGGAAGCCCTGCCGGGCGCACAGGTCGATCGCGGCATTGACCAGCAATGTGCGGGTCCGCTGCTTCTTGCGCTCACGACGACCCAGCTGCTGCGAACGGTATGCCACAGACGGATGTTAACGGTATAACCGCAGGGTCTGCCCGCTAACGCGGATTTGCAGAAATTTGCCGATCACACCGAGTCGGGTTCGGATTCCGCATCGCGCACGGTCCGCGTCCCGATGACCGACACCCGGTAGCGCACGAAGGCAGGCACCGCGAGCGCCGCGACCACCACCCCGATGACCACCAGCACACCACCACCGGCGGCGGCCACCGTGGTGCCCACGGCCGCCGCCGCGGCGCCGTGGGCGGTGTCGGCAAGCCGCGGTCCGCCCGCGACCACGACGGTGAACACGCCCTGCAGACGCCCGCGCAGATCATCCGAGGCGGCCTGCTGCAGGATGGTCGAACGGAACGCCGCCGACACCATGTCGGCCGCGCCGCCAACGGCCAAGAACGCCAACGCCGTCCACAACACCAGCCCGGTGCGGCCGTGCGCCATGCCGCCCGCGATGCCGAAGCCGACCATCGCCGCACCCCACACCACGATCGCCACCACCACGGCAAGACCCTGGCGCCGCACGCGCGGCAACCACCCCGAGAACACCCCGCCCACAACGGCACCCACCGACATCGCGGCCGCCAGCAGCGCCATCACGGTGCCGCCGTCGACCGGTCCGCCGAAGCTCTCGTGCGACATCTGCGGGAACAGTGCGCGTGGCATCCCGAAGATCATCGCGATGAGGTCGACGACGAACGACATCAACACCACGCGGTTGCCCGCGAGATAACGGAAGCCCTCCAGCACCGCGCCGAAACCCCAGCGCGCCGAACCGCGCTCGGCATTGTCCACGGGCATCGGGGTGAGCCGGACCGTGGCCCAGATCGGCGCCAGGCAGGTGATCGCGTCGATCAGATACAGCGTCGACAGGTCGACCCAGCTGAGCAGCAACCCGGCCAGCAGCGGCCCGACGATCGCGCCGAACTGCATCACGGTCATGTTCAGCGAGTTCGCCGCGGGCAGTTGCTCACCCGGCACCATGCGCGGGATCGCCGCCGAGCGGGTCGGGCTGTTGATCGCGTAGAACGCCTGCTGCACCGACAGCATCGACAACACGAGCCACACGTTGTCGAGCGCCAGCGCGGCCTGCAGCCACAGCAGCACCGAGGACACCGCAAGACCCACCGAGGCGATGATCAACAGCACCCTGCGGTCCATGGCGTCGGCCCATGCCCCGCCCCACAACCCGAACACGACCAGCGGCACCAGCGCGAACAGACCGGCCAGCCCCACATAGGCCGAATTCTGCGTCAGCGCATACAGCTGCACCGGCACCGCGAAGATCGTCAGATTGGCGCCGATGACCGTCGGGATACCGGCCAGCCACAGTCGCCGGAAATCCGGCGAACGCAGCGGCGCGGTGTCGGCGAAGAACCGTCCCACGTGTCAGGGCTGCAGCCGCTCGACCCGGCCGCCGACGACCCGGATGCGGTTGTGCACACGGTTCTCGCGGCCCTGCCAGAACTCCACGACCTCGGGCGCGATGCGGTAGCCACCCCAGTTGGGCGGCACCGGCACCTGGTCCAGATCGGCGAACCGCTCGGTCACCTCGGCCAGTTGCCGCAGCAGCGCCCCGCGTGAGGCGATCGGGCGCGACTGCTGCGAGGCCCACGCCCCCAGCTGGGAACCGCGCGGACGCTTCGACCAGTACTCGGCGGTCTCCTGCGGCGACACCTTCGTCACCGCGCCGCGCACGTGCACCTGACGGCCCAGCTGGTACCACGGGAACGTCGCCGACGCATGGGCATTGACGGCCAGCTGCTCGCCCTTGGCGGAGTCGTAATTGGTGTAGAAGGTGATGCCGGTGGGCTCCACGCTCTTGCACAGCACCGACCGCGTCACGGGCCTGCCGTCGGCATCAACGGTGCCGACCACCATGGCGTTGGCGTCGGGCAGGCCGGCCTTCCAGGCGTCGTTGATCCAGTGCTGCAGCAGGGTCAGCCACCCCGATGCCGGGTCGTCGCCGAGCCAGTCGACGTCGAGATCGCCGCAGCCGTCCTTCTCGACGTACTCGACGCGCATGGTCGCCAGATCAACGTCTTCCGGTGCTGATTCCGCCGGATCGTCCGGTATCCCCACCGCGCCAACGCTACCCCTGGCCCCGGGTGCGAGAATCGGCGCATGGCAGCCGTACCGGACGACTTCATCGCCGGGTTGGAAGGCGTCGTCGCCTTCACCACCGAGATCGCCGAACCCGACAAGGACGGTGGCGCGCTGCGCTACCGAGGCGTCGACATCGAAGAACTCGTCGACCGGAAGGTCACCTTCGGTGACGTGTGGGGACTGCTGGTCGACGGCAGATTCGGTGCGGGCCTACCGCCCGCCGAACCGTTCCCACTGCCCATCCACAGTGGCGACGTGCGCGTCGACGTGCAGGCCGGCCTGGCGATGCTCGCCCCGATCTGGGGTTACGCACCGATGCTCGACATCGACGACGAGACCGCCCGCGGGCAGCTGGCCCGCGCGTCGGTGATGGCGTTGTCCTACGTCGCGCAGTCGGCCCGCGGCATCTACCGGCCCGCGGTGCCGCAACGCACCATCGACGAATGCCCCACCGTCACAGCCCGGTTCATGACGCGCTGGCAGGGCGAGCCGGATCCCCGCCACATCGAGGCCATCGACGCCTACTGGGTGACCGCCGCCGAGCACGGCATGAACGCCTCGACGTTCACCGCGCGCGTCATCGCCTCCACGGGTGCCGACGCGGCCGCCGCCCTCTCGGGTGCGGTGGGCGCGATGAGCGGTCCGCTGCACGGCGGTGCGCCCGCGCGGGTGCTGCCGATGATCGAAGAGGTCGAGAACACCGGCGACGCCCGCGCGGTGGTCAAGGCCATCCTGGACCGCGGCGACAAGCTGATGGGGTTCGGGCACCGGGTGTACCGCGCCGAGGATCCGCGGGCGCGGGTGCTGCGGGCGACCGCGCAGCGGCTTGGCGCGCCGCGCTACGAGGTGGCCGCCGCCCTGGAGCAGGCCGCACTGGCCGAGTTGCGCGAGCGCCGGCCCGACCGCGCCATCGAGACCAACGTCGAGTTCTGGGCCGCGGTGATGCTCGACTTCGCGCAGGTGCCCGCGGCGATGATGCCGGCGATGTTCACCTGCGGCCGCACCGCGGGCTGGTGCGCGCACATCCTCGAGCAGAAACGGCTGGGCAAGCTGGTGCGTCCGTCGGCGATCTACGTCGGCCCCGAACCGCGCAGCGCAACGTCGGTCCAGGGCTGGGACCAGATCGCGAACGCCGGGGCCGAACAGGCGTGACAGCCGAGGTGTTCGCTTCGGCCGCAGCGGCTTTCGCGCGGCTCGTGCGCGCGCTTGCCACGTTCGACGGCCCCGGCCTCGGGGACTGGGATCTGCGCGCACTCGTCGGGCACACGTCGCGCTCGCTGGTGACCGTGAGCACGTATGTGCACACTCCCGCCGAGACCGCCGACCTCGCCGACGCCGTCGACTACTACGCCGCGGTGCGCGAGCACCTCGCGGGCGCGGACGCGGCCGGGGTCATCGAACGCGGCGTGCAGGCCGGCCTCGCGCTCGGCGACGATCCCGCCGGTGAGGTGGATCGGCTTGTGGCACAGGCACTCTCCGACATCGACGGGGTCGGCGATCCGATCATCAAGGTGTTCGGCGGGCACGGCATCCGGCTCAGCGACTACCTGGACACCCGGATATTCGAGCTGGCCGTGCACAGCCTCGACATCTCCCGCGCCACCGGCGTCCCGGCCGGCCTGCCCGCCGATGTGCTGTCCAGCGCGACGCTGCTGGCGGCGTCGACCGCGGCGCGCTTCGGCGACGGTGAGGCACTGCTGTTGGCACTGACCGGCCGGGCGCCGCTGCCCGACGGGTACTCGGTGGTCTGAGTTCGCGGTTCGCCCGCTCAGTTCTGCTGCGCGATCTGGATCAGGTTGCCGCAGGTGTCGTCGAACACCGCGGTGGTGACCGGGCCCATCTCGGTGGGTTCCTGGGTGAACCGCACACCGAGTCCGCGCAGGCGCCGGTACTCGGCCTCGACGTCGTCGACCGCGAACGAGGTGAACGGGATTCCGTCGGCGACCAGCGCGTCCTTGAACGGCCTGGCCGCGGGATGCCCGCTAGGTTCGAGCAGCAGTTCCGTGCCGTCGGGGTCCTGCGGGGACACCACGGTGATCCACCGATCGACGCCCACCGGAACATCGTGTTTGAGAACGAATCCCAACACGTCGGTGTAGAAGCGGAGGCCCTTCTCCTGGTCGTCCACGAACACGCTCGTCAGATTGATTCTCATATCGGTCCCTCTCCCCCATCGGTTTCGGTGTTCTTGTCGCGGGGCTGCTTGAGCCACCGCTCGACGATCGGTTCGAGCGGTGCGGTGTTGATGTGGTGGAACTTGTACCGGCCCTCGCGTCTTGTCTCGATCAGGCCCGCACCCTCGAGCACGTCGAGATGCTGCGAGATGGCCTGCCGGGTCGAGGACAGGCCGTGGTTGGTCAGCAGCCGGGCACAGATTTCGAACAGCGTCTGACCATCGCGTTCGGTCAGCTCGTCGAGAATCGTCCGGCGGGTGGGATCGGCCAAGGCCTTGAAGACGTCACCCACACCGCCAAACAATAGGCAAGTAGCGACTTGCATGTCAATATCGGTGACGCTGTCAGACCCTCGTGGTTGCATGGGTCATGCCGCAGCGATGAGATCGGCCCACACGGCGGGTCTGCATTGTGTCCGCCCACTATCACCAGGAGGCATCCATGGCAATCGAGATCACCCCGGCCGTCATCCCCCACCTCTGCGTCGACAACGCCGCTGCCGCGATCGACTTCTACGTCAAGGCGTTCGACGCCACCGAATTGGGCCGCGTGCCCGGGCCCGACGGCCGGATCATCCACGCCGCGGTGACCATCAACGGCTCGACGGTCATGCTCAACGACGACTTCCCCGAGTTCGACAACGGCAAGTCCCAGACCCCCAAGGCCTTCGGCGGCACCCCGGTGACCATCCACCTCACCGTGACCGACGTCGACGCCAAGTTCGCCAAGGCCGTCGAGGCCGGCGCCGAGGTGGTCATGGAACTGGCCGACCAGTTCTGGGGCGACCGTTACGGCATGCTGCGCGATCCGTTCGGGCACCAGTGGTCGATGGGGCAACCGGTTCGCGAGGTCAGCATGGACGAGATCGAGGAGGCCATGAAGAGCATGCCGAGCTGAGCCGCACTCAGCCGAGCAGGCCTGCCGTGAGCCGTTGACGCATCGAGGGTTTCGGTGCCGTCGCGGCCACGGCGAGCATGTCCGACACGTTCGTGAACTTGTCGCGCGGCCGGTCCTGGCCGCCGCGGGCGGTCTCGGCGGCGTCGATCGCGCGCCACCCCGCGGCGTCGACGACCTCGGGTTGCCGCGACCGAACGAGCTTGTCCAGCGCGGCCTGCCTGCGCGGCGGGTCGGCGAGCACACCCGCGTTGAAGTCGTCCACCAGGTGGTGCACGGTCTCGGCCGCGCACAACTTGTTGGTGCCGATGAACCCGGTGGGTCCGCGCTTGATCCAGCCCGCCACATAGGCGCCCGGCACGGGGCTTGCGGTCGCGGGATCGATCACGCGTCCGCCGTCGTTGGGCACCACCGAGGCCGATTCGTCGAACGGCAGGTCGGCGATGGCCCTGCCGCGGTAGCCGATCGACGTCAGCACCAGGCCGGTGTGGAGCCTGCGCACCTCGTCGGTGCCGGTGACCCCGAACTCGATCGCGGTGACCCGGTTCTCGCCGATCACCTGCCGCGGCGTGAGCCGATAGGCCAACCGGATGCGCGGACGCGTGATCGGCGCGGACGCGTCGTTGAGCTTGGCCAGGATCTCCAGTTTGTTGCGGGTCAGCGGATCGGTCTGCTGCGCCAGATCGCGCTGCACCAGATCGTGATCGGCCGCGTCGAGCACCACATCGCAGGTGGCGGTCAGGCCGATCAGCTCGGGCAGCGTGAACGCCGAGGCCGCCGGTCCGCGGCGGGCCGCGATCACCACCTCCTGCACGGCCGACGACCGCAGGGCCGCCAGCGCGTGATCGGCGATGTCGGTGCGGGCCAACGCATCCGGATCGCTGGTGAGCACGCGCGCGACGTCGAGCGCGACGTTGCCGTTGCCGACGATAACGACGCGTTCGTGGTCCAGGCGCACCGGCAGATCGGTGTACCCGGGATGTCCGTTGATCCACGCGACCACCTCGGTGGCGGTCGCGGTGCCCGGCAGATCCATGCCCTCGATGTCCAGGCGCCGGTCGTTGGGCGCGCCGACCGCGTAGAGCACGGCGTGGTGGTGATCGAGCAGATCGGCGTGCGTGAGGTGCCTGCCGACCTCGACGTTGAGATAGAAGGTGAAGCCCCGCTGCTGGGCCATGCGGTCGAACAGCCCGGTGACGCGCTTGGTGCTCTGATGGTCGGGCGCCACCCCGGCGCGCACCAGCCCGTAGGGCGTCGGCAGCTTCTCGAACACGTTGACCCGCACGCCGCGCTGGGTGAGCAGTTCGTCGGCCGCGTACATCGCCGCAGGCCCGGAGCCGACGATCGCAACCGTCAGCGGGCCGTTGCGGGTGATCTTCGGTGCGGGCAGCACCGGTGCGAGCTTCGACGTCGGCGGCAGCTTGCCCTCGCGCTTCGGATAGAAGGACGCGTTCAGTTCGATGAACGGCAGCTGCTCGGGCGCCAGCTTGGTATCCGGCGCGATCGCGCCGACCGGGCAGGCGCTGACGCACGCACCGCAGTCGACGCACGCATCGGGATCGATGTAGAGCATCTCGGCGGTGGCGAAGCCCGGCTCATCCGGCGACGGATGGATGCAGTTCACCGGGCACGCGTACACACAGGACCCGTCGCTGCAGCACGACTGGGTGATGACGTGGGGCATGAGTCTCCCGAACCAGGCGTGCGGACTAGGCCGCCGAGACCAGGTGCTCGCGCTGCGGCTCGCTGCGGTAGCGGCTGGGTGGCCCGTCGATCTTGCAGATCTTCCACATCAGCTTGGCGAGCGGGTTCATCAGACCGGTGTCGTAGCACAGCATCCGGACGTCACCGAACATGTCCCGCAACATCTTCCGCGACTCCGGCGCGTCGAAGAACAGCTCCTTGCGCACCGAGCGCGGGATGTCGAATTCCTTCCAGAACGCGCGCGGCGGGACGATGATCGCCGAGCACAGGATGCGCATGGTCAGCGGCACGAACAACGACAGCATCCAGCGCTGGCGGCGACGCAGGTGCGGCACGCGCTTGTGCAGGTACTGGTGCGCGAACGAGATGTGGCGCGCCTCCTCGGCCACGTGGATCGCCATGACCCGCTCCATGATCGGGTGCAGGGACTTGCCCTCGCGCAGCACGTTCTTCTGCGTGTGGTCGATGGGCTCCTCGCCGGCGAGCACGCCGAAGAAGAACGGGACCGGCAGCGGGCCTGCGGCCAGCGGGATCAGCGGCTGCACCCACTTGAGCAACCGCGGCATGCCGGGGACGTCCTTGCCGATGCGGTTCACCATCTCCTGGAACATCAGGGTGTGGTTGCACTCCTCGACGGACTCGTGCAGGCAGTACCGGTACTCCGGTGAGCCGTTGGGCACCCAGAACGAGTACTCCATCAGGCCGCGGATGAGGATGTTCTCGAAGTGCAGACCGACCTTGGCGACGTTGGCCTGGCGCCACATGCCGATCTCGATCTGCCGCTCCTGTGACTGCGCCTGGTACCACGGGTGGCCGCCCATCGGGTCGGTCGCCGGCAGGATCCAGCGCGGGTCGTTGGGGACGACGGCAAACTCCGGCGAATCCCAGTCGATGTCGGTGTACGGGTTGAAGTTGCGCCGCACCGACCCCTCGGACAGTGTGGTGAGCATGTCCACGTACTGGGTGTCGTCGCTGACATCCATGTTGCGGCGCCAACGCCTGACCATCTTGGTCCGAGCCATGTTGCAGAACCTCTCGCTCTCGTGTTGAGGTTTACATCTACCCACTTGTTGTACAACGGTACCGCAGGTATCGAGTAAAAGTCCATGCCCGATTTGGGAAGTTTGCGGAGGAGTTCCCCGCGGTGGTCGAAATGAAAACCGAAGCCGAGATAGACGCCATGGCAGCCGCAGGTGCCGTCGTCGCAGAAGCGTTGCGGGAGGTGGCCGCGCACGCCGCCGCCGGGCGTACGACCGCCGATCTGGACAGCATCGCGGCCCAGATCCTGGCCGATCACGGCGCCACCTCGCCGTTCAAGGGCTACCACCCCAACTGGGCGCCCGGCCCGTTCCCCGCGGTGCTGTGCGTCAGCGTCAACGACGCCGTCGTGCACGGCATCCCCGGACCCCGGGTGCTCGCCGACGGCGACCTGGTCTCGGTGGACTTCGGAGCAATCTTGAACGGGTGGTGCGGGGACGCCGCGCGCAGCGTCGTCGTCGGCACCCCGACGCAGGCCGACCTCGCGCTCATCGAGGCCACCGACGCGGCCCTGGCCGCGGGCATCGCCGCGGCCCGCCCCGGCAACACGCTCGGCGACATCGGATACGCGATCTCCTCGACCGTGCGCGACGCCGGTTACGCGCTGCTGGCCGACCACGGCGGCCACGGCATCGGCCACACGATGCACGAGGCGCCGCACGTCCCCAACGTCGGACGACGCGGCGAGGGCATGCGGTTGCGCCCCGGCCTGGTGATCGCGATCGAGCCGATGCTGATCGCCGACGCCACCGAGGACTACCTGCACGACGCCGACGGCTGGACGTTGCGCACCGCGAGCGGGGCCCGCGCCGCGCACAGTGAACACACCGTCGCGATCACCGCGCAAGGCCCGCGCATCCTGACGCTGTGAGGCCGACCGTGGGCCGTGTGCACGCCGTGCGGCGGTTTTGCGTGCACAGGGCCCACACTCGACGGTGCGGACGCTCCCTTTAGGCTGGTGACATGGCTGAACTGATCATTCCTGCCGAACTCAAGCCTCGCGACGGCCGTTTCGGCTGCGGACCCTCCAAGGTCCGCCCCGAGCAACTGACCGCGCTGGCCGCCGCGGGAGATCTGTTCGGTACCTCCCACCGCCAGGCGCCGATCAAGAACCTCGTCGGTCGGGTGCGCGACGGGCTGCGCCAGCTGTTCTCGGTGCCCGACGGCTACGAAGTGATCCTGGGCAACGGCGGCTCGACCGCGTTCTGGGACGCCGCCGCGTTCGGCCTGATCGAGAAGCGTTCGCTGCACCTGACCTACGGCGAGTTCAGCTCCAAGTTCGCCTCATGCGTCACCAAGAACCCGTTCATCGACGAGCCCATCGTCGTCAAGACCGACCCGGGCACCGCCCCCGCACCGCAGGCCGACCCGTCGGTCGACGCCATCGCGTGGGCGCACAACGAGACCTCGACCGGTGTCGCGGTGCCCGTGCAGCGCCCCGAGGGCGCCGGTGACGCGCTGGTGCTCATCGACGCCACGTCGGCGGCAGGCGGCCTGCCGGTCAACATCACCGACGTCGACGCGTACTACTTCGCCCCGCAGAAGAACTTCGCAGGCGACGGCGGTCTGTGGCTGGCCGTGATGAGCCCCGCGGCGCTGGCCCGCATCGAGGCCATCCAGGCGTCGGGCCGCTGGGTCCCGGACTTCCTGTCGCTGCCCATCGCGGTCGAGAACAGCCTCAAGAACCAGACCTACAACACCCCGGCGATCGCGACGCTCATCCTGCTGGCCGAGCAGATCGACTGGCTGCTGGGCAACGGCGGCCTGGACTGGGCGGTCAAACGCACCGCCGATTCGTCGTCGCGGCTGTACTCGTGGGCCGAGGCGGCGTCGTTCGCGACGCCGTTCGTCACCGACCCGACGCTGCGTTCGCAGGTGGTCGGCACCATCGACTTCTCCGACGACGTCGACGCCGCCGCGGTGGCCAAGGTGCTGCGGGCCAACGGCATCGTCGACACCGAGCCGTACCGCAAACTCGGCCGCAACCAGTTGCGCATCGGCATGTTCCCGGCGGTGGATCCCGACGACGTCAGCGCGTTGACGCAGTGTGTCGACTGGGTCCTCGAGAGGCTCTGAAGGTCCGAACCGAACCGTCCGCCGGCCGTCCCGCGTGTCAGCGCGGTTACGAGCCGATAACGCAGTAGGGTGCGCCCAGGAGGTCGGTATGCGAGAACTCAGGGTCGTCGGACTGGATGTAGACGGCAAACGCATCATCTGCGAGACCGCCGACTCCGCGGAAATGTTCACTCTGCGTGTGGACGACCGGCTGCGGGCCGCTGTGCGCGGTGACAGGGTCGCCTCGAACCAGACCGAGATCGATCTAGAGGTTCAAAGCGTGCTGCGTCCCAAGGAAATTCAAGCGAAAATCCGCGCCGGTGCATCGGTCGAGCAGCTGGCCGCCGCGGCAGGCGTTCCCGTCGAGCGGGTCGAGCGGTTCGCCCACCCGGTGCTGCTGGAACGTGCGCGGGCGGCCGAGCTGGCAACCGCGGCGCACCCGGTGCTGGCCGACGGTCCCTCGGTGCTGACGCTGCTGGAGACGGTGACCAAGGCGCTGGTGGCACGTGGCCTCGACCCGGACGCCGTCGCGTGGGACGCCTGGCGCAACGAGGACAGCCGCTGGACCGTGCAGCTGGCCTGGAAGGCGGGGCGCTCCGACAACCTCGCGCACTTCCGGTTCACCCCCGGCTCCCACGGCGGGCTGGTGACGGCCTCCGACGACGCCGCACACCAGCTGGTCAACCCGGATTTCGCGCGTCCGCTGCGGCCCGTCGCCGCGGTTCCGCAGCTGGAGTTCGAGGCGCCCCAGCCGCAGGTCCAGCCTGAGCAGGCGGAGCAGCCACCCGCTCCGACACCGGAACCGGAACCCGAGCCCGCTCCCGCACCCAAGCGCAGCCGCAAGGCCAGGGCGACCGTGCCGGCCTGGGAGGACGTGCTGCTGGGTGTGCGGTCCTCGGGCACCCAGCGCTGATCAGACACCCGTCAGCGCCACCGCGAGCAGCGCGATCCAGCCGCCGACGACGCCGACCCCGGCGCCGAGGACGAACCAGCGCCACACCGGCCTGCGTCGCCAACCCCACACCGTGGGCGCCAGCCCGCCGACCGCGACCATGTTGAGCCCGATCGCCAGCAGGGGATGCACCCGCAGCAGGCCGACCCCCAGCACCACGATCGCGGCGGCGAGCACCACCGCGACGAACCCGGCCACCGTCAGGCCGGTCCCCCACGGCGTCGAATCGTCGGTCACGCTGCCAACTTAGCGCCTCGTCAGTGCGCCAGCCGGGCCCGCTCGTAGAACGCCAGCGCCGCCGCCGTCGCGACGTTGAGCGAATCCGTGCCGCGGGACATCGGGATGCGCACCCGCACGTCGCTGGCACGCATGGTGCGCTCGGTCAGGCCGGGCCCCTCGGCACCCACCAGGATCGCGACACGCTCGGCGCCGAGTTGCACCATCGCATCCGACAGTGTCGCCGCTGACCCGGCCGGGGTCATCGCGAGCAGACGAAAATCGTTGTCCCGCAACATCTCCAGATCAGCGGGCCAGGACATCGCCCGCGCGAAGGGCACCAGCAGGGCGTGGCCCATCGACACCCGCACCGCCCGCCGGTACAGCGGATCGGCGCATCCGGCCCCGAAGATCACGGCGTCGACGGCGAGCCCGGCGGCGTTGCGGAAGATCGAGCCGAGGTTCTCGTGGTCGTTGACACCTTCGAGCACCGCCACGGTGCGCGCGCCCGCGAGCACCTTCTCGACGGTGAGTTCGGCAGCGCGCGGCGCCGAGGCCAGCACACCGCGGTTGAGGTGGAAGCCGATCGCCTCGGCCATCACCTCGGCGCTCGCGCGGTAGAACGGCACGTCGACCCCCTCGAGGTCGGCGGCGAGTTCGCCGAGCCTGCGGTCGGTGCCGAGCAGGGCGCGGGGTTGGAAGCGGGAGGCCAGCATGCGCTGCACCACCAGCACACCCTCGGCGATCACCAGAGCTTTTCCGGTGGGCAGATCCGGCCTGCGGTCGACGCTGTTGAGGTCACGGAAGTCGTCGATGCGGGAATCGGCGGGATCGTCGATGTCGATTACTTGCAGCGGGCTCACACCTTCTCGTCGACCATGGCCGTCATCAGATCGGCCGCGGCGATCAACGTCTGACGCTGATCGGGATCAAGTTTGCCCAATTGTTCCAGCAGCCATTCCTGGCTGGCGCGCTGCTCCACCTCGACGAGTTCCATACCGGCCTGCGAGGCCGACACCATGATCTGCCTGCCGTCGACGGGATGTGCCGTGCGCACCACCAGGCCCTGTTCGGTCAACGACGTCAGCACCCGCGTCATCGACGGAGGGCGCACGCGCTCACGAACCGCGAGCGCGCCCGGCGTCATGGCGCCCTCCTTGGCCAGCGTCGACAGCGCCGACAGCTGGGTGAGCGTGACCGGGGAATCCGAACGGCGCGTCCGCAATTGGCGGGCAAACCGAACAACGGCCAGTGCCAGGTCGCTCGCGACCCGCGCGTCCAGATGTTTCACAACGCAAATAGTACTGAGCGAACGGCCCAACGGCCCAGAGCCAGGGCCGATGTGGGACAGAGCCATCGGTTACGTTGAGGCGGTGACCGGTGCGCCAGAACGGAACCCAGACGACACCCCCGTGCCCCCGCAACTGCCCCGCGCGCTGCTCGATCCGCGCCCGGTGATCATCGTGATCGCGGTGGGCTGGCTCATCGCGACGATCGCGGCGTTCGCGTTGCCGAATCTGCAGGAATGGCGGCCCTATACCGTCGCGGGCCTCGGCGTCGGAGTGCTTGGCACGTCGATCTTCCTGTGGCAACGTCGGGCGGTGCGTCGCGGATCACGGGGCGCCCAAAGCGGATTGACCTGAGGAGACACATGGCCGCACCGTTGCTGCAAGCCCAGATCGACATCAACGCACCCGTCGGCAAGGTCTGGTCGCTGATCTCGGACCTGAGCCGCATGCCCGAGTGGAGCCCGCAGTGCCGGCTGATGAAGACGATCGGTCCGCTGCGCCCGGGTGCGCTGACGATCAACCTGAACCGCCGCAAGTTCATGTTCTGGCCGACCACCTGCCACATCCTCGAGGTGATCCCCGAGCAGAAGCTGGCGTTCCGCGTCGACGTCAACAAGACGGTGTGGAGCTATGAACTCGAACCGACCGAGAACGGCACCCGGGTGACCGAGAGCCGGCACGCCGAGAACGGCACCACCGCGGTGTCCAACGCGGCGATCACGGCGTTCTTCGGTGGTGTGCCCGGCTTCGAGGGCGAACTCGTCGATGGCATGAACCAGTCACTGGCCCGCATCAAGGCCGCGGCCGAACGGTAGCCGCAGTAGCCTCAACGGCCTCAACGGCCTCAACGGCCTCAACGGCCTCAACGGCCGATCAGTCGGCGAGGTCGAGCACCCCGTCGTCGAAGGGTGCGTAGAGCGGGGAACCCGAACCGGGCGGCTGCGGGGTGTCCGAATGGGCACCGCAGCCGTACTCGGCGTCGACAACATGACCGTCGGCGGACAGTTCGTTGGCGCACACGCCGAACATGCGGCCCAGCGCACCGCCGAGCCGGATGTAGAAACCACAGTCGCGGCACACCCGGCGGGTCGCGCGGGCCATCGGGGAGTCGGGACCGAAATCGCCGTCGTGCCAGCGCTGGGCGGCCGCGGCGCGGCCCCACTCGCTGAGCACCTGACGACGCCCAAGTCCCAGTTCGAGGGCTGCGTCGTCGATCAGCGGGTCACCGGTCGCCGAGTAACCCGGCACCAGTCGCGGATCCTCGGGCGGCGGGGCGAGCAGGTCGCCCGGGCCCAGATCGCCGGGCCGGACGCGGTCCTGCCACGGCACCCACTTCGGTGCGAGCAGTGCGGTCGGGCCGGGCACGAGCACAAGTTCGCTGATCGTGGCGTGGTCCGAACCCGGGTAGGCGGCGACCACGACGGCCCACTGCCAACCGCGGTAACCGGGCATGTTGGCCAGGAAGCGGTGCGTCGCCGAGCTCTGGTCCTCAAGCGTCACGCCCAGATATTCACCGACCGTGTCCGCACCGCTGAACTCGGTCAGCGCGGTACGGGCCAGGTCGACGGCGCCCCGCAGCACCGACTCCAGGTCCGCCGCCTCGGGCGCCGCAGCGGATCCGAGGTCGCTGCCTGCGGCCCGGTCGGCGGGTTCGGTCACACTTTCCATCGCGTCCATAGTGCCTGACCGGCACAACACAAACCACACCGGTCGCCTGTGAGCCTTGCGCGATCCGATAAGAGAGAATCGAGACGTGACCTATTACCCGCCGCGGCCGCCAGGCGATCGCGGCGCGGAGCATCCCGGCATGGCCAACTATCCCAGCGACGCGACGCACCGCAGGCCGCGCAGGTCCTCGACGCCCAGCTCCAACCGCTGGCTCCCACCGCTGGACGAGCAGCCCGCCTCCGGGAACACGCGGTTCTCCGGGGAGACCGGCCACTCGGAGAGTTCCGAACGCTCATGGCGCACCCGCGGCTCGGATGCCGCTGCCGGCGAACGCGTCACCGTCACCCGCGCGGCGGCCGCGCGCAGCCGCGAGATGGGCTCGCGGATGTACGGCCTGGTGCACCGCGCCGCGACCGCCGACGGCGCCGACAAATCCGGTCTGACCGCGCTCACCTGGCCCGTGGTGGCCAACTTCGCCGTCGACGCGGCCATGGCCGTCGCGCTGGCCAACACGTTGTTCTTCGCGGCCGCCAGCGGCGAGTCGAAGAGCCGCGTCGCGCTGTACCTGCTGATCACCATCGCGCCGTTCGCGGTGATCGCGCCGCTCATCGGACCCGCGCTGGACCGCCTGCAGCACGGCAGGCGGGTCGCGCTGGCGGCGTCGTTCGCGCTGCGCACCGTGCTGATCGTGGTGCTGATCGCCAACTACGACGGTGCGACCGGCAACTTCCCGTCATGGGTGCTTTACCCGTGCGCGCTGGGCATGATGGTGCTGTCCAAATCGTTCTCGGTGCTGCGCAGCGCGGTCACCCCGCGCGTGCTGCCCCCGTCGATCGACCTGGTGCGGGTCAACTCGCGGCTCACCACATTCGGCCTGCTGGGCGGAACGATCGCGGGCGGCGGCGTCGCGGCGGGCGCCGAGTACCTGTTCGGGCTCGTGAACCTGCCCGGCGCGCT
Organism: Mycolicibacterium goodii; assembly: GCF_001187505.1. The sequence continues at coordinate 2,590,605 of NZ_CP012150.1, read as the reverse complement.
GTACGTGATCGTCGCGGTCAGCGTCGCCGGCGCGGTGCTGTCGATGCGGATCCCCAAATGGGTCGAGGTCACCGAGGGCGAGGTGCCCACGACGCTGAGCTACCACGGCGGCACCGGAGAACTGCGCCGCCCGGAGCGCGACAGGACCGGCAGGTCCGAGAAACCGCAGGCCGTGCGGCAGCCCATGGGGCGCAACACCATCACCGCGCTGTGGGGCAACTGCACCATCAAGGTGATGGTGGGGTTCCTGTTCCTCTACCCGGCGTTCGTCGCCAAATCGCACGACGCCAGCGGCTGGGAGCAACTGCTGATCCTCGGCATCATCGGCGCGGCCGCCGGGATCGGTAACTTCGCCGGGAACATGACCGCGGCGCGGCTCGAACTGGGCCACCCGGCGCACGATGGTCGTGCGCCTTGCCGTCGTCGTCACCGCGTTCGCGCTCATCACCGCGCTGACCGGCACGCTGCTGGTGGCCGCGCTCGCGACGCTGGTGACCTCGGGCGCCAGCGCCATCGGCAAGGCCTCCCTCGACGCGTCGCTGCAGGACGACCTCCCCGAGGCGTCGCGCGCCTCGGCGTTCGGACGCTCCGAGTCGGTGCTGCAGCTGGCCTGGGTGGCCGGCGGCGCCGTCGGGGTCCTGATCTACACGGACCTCTCAGTCGGGTTCACTACGATCACGGCCGTGCTGATACTCGGCCTGGCCCAGACCATCGTGAGCTACCGCGGCGAATCCCTCATCCCCGGCTTCGGCGGCAACCGCCCGGTGCTGGCGGAGCAGGAGGGGACGATGGCGCGGGAGGCCCGGTGAAGCGCACCGTCGCGATCCTCGCGGCCGTCGTCGTGCTCGCGATCGCAGGCACCGGGATCGGGGTGTGGCGGCTGAGCAGCTCCCACGGCGAGAAGCTGCCGCAGATCAGCGCCTACTCCAACGGGCACCTGGTCCGCACCGGCCCGTTCCAGTACTGCCCGGTGCTCGACCTCGACAACTGCCTCGACCCGCGCGAGGCCGCCGAACTGCCGGTCAACGAGAAGCACCCGGTGCAGCTCTCGGTGCCGTCGGCGATCGGCCGTGCGCCGTGGCGGCTGCTGCGGGTGTACGAAAACCCCATCGACACAACGGTTTCGGTGTACCGGCCGAAGTCCACGCTGGCGGTGACCATCCCGACGGTGGATCCGCAGCGCGGACGGCTGACCGGCCTGGCGGTGCAGTTGCTGACCCTGGTGCGCGATCAGAACGGCGAGGAGTTCGCGCTCCCCCACGCCGAATGGTCGATCAGCACCGTCTGGTCGTAACGGGTCAGCCCGCCCCGTGCCCGGCGGGCACCCGCTCGCCCTCCCGCGTCGGCCCCGGCGGGGTTCCGTCCCCGAACGGCCTGCCGCCCAAGGCTTCCCGCCCGTGCGGGGTCAACCAGGACGACAGGTCCGGGCCCTTCGGCACGATCTGCGTGGGATTGATGTCGGAATGCACGATGTAGTAGTGCTGCTTGATCTGCACGAAATCGATGGTGTCGCCGAAACCGGGGGTGGTGAACAGATCCCGCGCGTAGGCCCACAGCACATCCATCTCGCTGAGCTTGGAGCGGTTGCACTTGAAGTGGCCGTGGTAGACGGGATCGAAGCGGGCGAGTGTGGTGAACAGCCGCACATCGGCCTCGGTGATGGTGTCCCCCACCAGGTAACGCTGCGTGGCGAGCCGTTCGGAGAGCCAGTCCAGCGCGGTGAACAACCGGTCGTAGGCGCGCTCGTAGGCCTCCTGTGAACCCGCGAACCCGCAGCGGTACACCCCGTTGTTGACCTCGGTGTAGATGCGTTGGGCGACCTCGTCGATCTCGTCGCGCAACGCGTGGGGGTACAGGTCCGGTGCGCCCTCGCGGTGATGGGCTATCCACTCGGTGGAGAAGTCCAGGGTCATCTGCGCGAAGTCGTTGGTGACCACCTCACCCGTGGCGACCTCGACGATCGCAGGCACCGTGATGCCCTTGGGATAGTCGGGGAACCGCGTGAGATAGGCGTCGCGCAACCGCGGGATCTTCAGCACCGGATCGACACCGTCGGGATCGAGGTCGAAGGTCCAGCTGCGCTCGTCGTGCGTCGGCCCGCAGAACCCGATGGACAGCACGTCCTCGAGACCGAGCAGCCGTCGCACGATGATGGTGCGGTTGGCCCACGGACACGCCCGCGCCACGATCAGCCGGTACCGGCCCGGTTCGACGGGGTAGCCGTCGCGGCCGTCGGCAGTGATGCGGGTGGTGATGTAGGCGGTGTCGCGGTTGAACTCGCCGCCGGAGGTCTTGTCGGCGACGTAGGTGCCCTGAGCCATCACTCCATCTTGCGCCTACCGCGGCGCGCACATGTGACGACTCAGGCGTCGAGTTCGCGAGCGACCGCCCGCACGACCTCCGAGACACGCCGCGCGACCTTGCGGTCCGGGTAGCGCCCCTTGCGCAGCTCCGGCTGCACCGCGCTCTCCAGCAGCGTGATCATGTCCTCGACCATGCCGTGCAGTTCGTCGGGGGTGTGCTTGTGCTCGGGGCGCTCGGCCTCACGGCGCGCCCGGGTCAGGCTCGGCGGCGGGTCGATGAGCTTGAGGCTCAACGCCTGCGGACCGCGCCTGCCCGCGGCGACGCCGAACTCCACGCGCTGGCCGGATTTGAGCGCCTCGACGCCGGCAGGCAGCGCCGAGGACCGGACGTAGACGTCCTCGCCGTCCTCCTGCGACAGAAAGCCGAAGCCCTTTTCGGCGTCGTACCACTTAACCTTGCCGGTCGGCACTGTCCTCACCCGCTCGTCGTTCTCGGCCAACAAAAACACACAAAGTTCGCGTCCCGTCTGCGCCGGGACGCGATGAGCAGATCCTACTCGGATCAGGACTGCGCCTTCACCCCGAATACTCGGTAGGCTTGGACCACCGCTGAAGGAGAAGATGCCCCAGATATGCGAGTGCTACTTAATATCATCTGGTTGATCTTCGGCGGCCTGTGGCTGGCGCTGGGATACCTGCTGGCCGCGCTGATCTGCTTCGTCCTCATCATCACGATCCCGTTCGGTTTCGCGTCGCTGCGCATCGCGTCGTATGCGCTGTGGCCGTTCGGCCGCACCATCGTCGAGAAGCCGGGACCCCGCCCGGGCGCCATGGTGGGCAATGTCATCTGGGTGATCCTGTTCGGCATCTGGCTGGCGATCGGCCACATCGCCAGCGCCATCGCCATGGCGGTCACGATCATCGGGATCCCGCTGGCGCTGGCCAATCTCAAGATGATCCCGGTGTCGCTGGTGCCGCTGGGCAAGGAGATCGTGCCGGTGGACCAGTTCAACAACGTCAACACGGAGCGGGTGATCACATGACCGTGACGGCGCTCGGCCTACCCACCGTCGCCCGGACCCCGGGCGACGGCGTCGCTGGGCCGTCTGCGGCGCCCGCCGACGGACCCCTGGTCGACACCTACGGCCGCGCCGCGACCGACCTGCGCGTGTCGCTGACCGACCGCTGCAACCTGCGCTGTACCTACTGCATGCCCGCCGAGGGTCTGGACTGGCTGCCCGGCGACGCGCTGCTCACCCCGGCCGAACTGGCGCGGCTGCTGCGCATCGCGGTGACGCGGCTGGGCATCACCAGCGTGCGGTTCACCGGCGGCGAGCCGTTGGTGGTGCGCCACCTCGAGGAGGTCATCGCCGCGGCCGCCGCGCTCGAACCCCGCCCGGAGATCACCCTGACCACCAACGGCCTCGGGTTGGCGCGTCGCGCCGAAAGCCTCAAGCAGGCCGGCCTGAACCGCATCAACGTGTCACTGGACAGCGTCGATGCCGCACATTTCGCGCGTATCACGCGCCGCGACCGCCTGCCCGACGTGCTGGCCGGGCTGGCCGCCGCGAAGGCGGCCGGACTGGAGCCGGTGAAGGTCAACGCGGTCCTCGACCCGGCGTCGGGACTCGACGACGCCGTTGAGCTGTTGCGGTACTGCCTGCAGCACGGATATCAGCTGCGCATCATCGAGCAGATGCCGCTGGACGCGGGCCACAGCTGGCAGCGCGACAACGTCATCGACGCCGACCGGATCCTGCAGACCCTGCAGAAGCACTTCGAGCTCACCCCCGATTCGCGTCCGCGCGGCTCCGCACCCGCCGAGCTGTGGCAGGTGGCCGAGGGGCCCACGCACGCCGCGGGCACGGTCGGTGTGATCGCATCGGTGTCGCATGCCTTCTGTTCGGCCTGTGACCGCACGCGGTTGACCGCCGACGGTCAGATCCGCAGTTGCCTGTTCTCGCGCGAGGAGACGGACCTCAGGCGCCTGCTGCGCGGCGGCGCCGACGACGCCGCGCTCGAGGCGGCCTGGCGCGCGGCGATGTGGAGCAAGCCGGCCGGGCACGGCATCAACGATCCGGACTTCGTGCAGCCGGTCCGGCCGATGAGTGCGATCGGCGGATAGATGACGACGGCGACAACAGTTCGGGTGACGGTCCGATATTTCGCGGCCGCGGCGGCCGCAGCCGGAATCGATACCGAAACGTTGGACATCGCGACGGGGACGACGGTGGCCGAGCTCGTCGAGCAGCTCGGCGCGCGCGATGACGAGCTCGCGCGGGTGCTCAAGCGCTGCTCATATCTGTGCGACGAGATCGCGGTGCGGGACATGGGCAAGCGGTTGGTAACGCCGCAAACCGTTGACGTGTTACCACCGTTCGCCGGTGGATAACGTGATATGCGTCACATCACGGAATGGTAACGAGCTGGCTGTACCGCAGTGAGGCGGCTTGTTTTCCTGCGAGAACACTTCGGCAACCTGCGCCTTTAACGCTCTTTTAAGTTTTGCCGGGGCCTGAAACGCCGTGTGGCGCAAAAGATGACTCCTCCGGACCTACCGGTTACCGTTCATTCCCAAGTCAGCCGACCCTAATCGGTTGACCTGCCTCCGCCGGTCGCGCCGAGCTCCATCCATCGCGCGGAGGTAACTGCGAACAACCAAGGATGGAGGCGGGGGACCCAACCGGTCCACCGATTTTCGGACCAGGAGCCGCACGGCTCCTTGGGGTGAAGCCGTCGCCGTTTCGGCGTCGACGGCCGGGTGACCTCTCCCACCCGAACCCGACAGCTGACCTCGTGGGCGCAAACGAGAGGACTCGACGCTTATGAGTGGACGGCACCGCAAGCCCACTTCTTCGTCATCCGCCAAAAACGTAGCCAAGATCGCCTTCACCGGCGCTGTGCTGGGTGGCGGCGGCCTCGGGATGGCCAGCCAGGCGATGGCCGCGACCGACGGCGAATGGGATCAGGTGGCCCGCTGCGAATCCGGCGGCAACTGGGCCATCAACACCGGCAACGGCTACCACGGCGGCCTGCAGTTCTCCCCGAGCACCTGGGCGTCCCACGGCGGCACCGAGTTCGCGCCCGCCGCATACATGGCCACCAAGGAAGAGCAGATCGCCGTCGCCGAGCGGGTGCTCGCCAGCCAGGGCAAGGGCGCATGGCCCACCTGTGGCCGCGGACTGTCCGGCGCCACGCCGCGCAACGTCATCGAAGAGCCCGCACCGCTCGATGCACCCGGCGTGAACGGCGAACTGCCGCCGCCGGCCCCGGTCGACATGCTGGCCGCGCCGCTCGCGCCGGCTCCCGCCCGGCCCCGAAGCGCTGCCCCCGGCCCCCGCGCCGCTCCCGCCGGCCCCTGAGGCACTTCCTCCCGCGCCGCTGCCGCCCGCGCCCGAGGCCCTGCCGCCCGCGCCCGAGGCGCTTCCTCCCGCCCCGCTTCCGCCGGCTCCCGAAGCAATGCCGCCGGCTCCGCTGCCGCCGGCTCCCGAAGCCCTGCCGCCGGCCCCGCTCCCGCCCGCGCCTGAAGCACTTCCGCCCGCTCCCGAGGCCCCGGCTCCCGCGCCCGAGGCGCTGCCGCCGGCCCCCGAGGCTCCGGCTCCGGCCCCCGAGGCCCAGATCGTCGACGCCGCCCTGCAGGTGCCCGCCGACGTTCCTCCGGCCCCGCCGGTCGAGCCGGCACCCCCGGCCCCGGTCGACGCCGTGGCGGCCCCGGAGAACCAGAACTGGGATCAGGCCCCCGCTCCCGCCGATCAGCCCCAGACCTGGGCGCTGCACGCGGGTGCGCCGCTGCCGCTCGATCCGGTGCTGCCGGACCCGGCTCCGGCACCCGCACCTGCCCCGGCACCCGGCGCACCGGTCGCGGTCGCCGCACCTGCGGCCGATCCGCTGGCCCCCGCACCGAACGCCGATGTGGCGCCCCCGCCGCCGGACGGTGTTCCGCACCTGGCGAGCCCGGAGAACCTGCCTCCGGGTACCACCGAGACCCCGGCGCAGATTCCCGGCCAGGGCCCGAACATGACCTACCTGCGCGAGATCTGGCACGCGATCCAGACCCAGGACATCAGCGGCAAGGACGCCCTGCTGGCGCTGACCCAGCGCCCGCTGACCACCCCCGACGTCCCGGGCGGTGCGGCTCCGAACCGTCCGATCGGCGCCCCGCCGGCTCCGGCCGGTGATCCGGCCGCCGCCCCGGCGCCCGCGCCGCTCGGTGCCCCGGCACCGGCACCCGCGCCGTTCGGTGCCCCGGCACCCGCGCCGGCCCCCGCTCCGGTGGATGCACCGGCCCCGGTCGGGGCTCCGGTACCGCCGCCGGCCTGAGCCGGGTCCGGCGCGAGCCGGTTCAGGCGGAGTTGACCCACTCGTCGGTTCCGTCGGCGAAGTGCTGATGCTTCCACACCGGCAGCCGCTCCTTGACGACGTCGACGAGACGGGCACAGGTTTCGAACGCCGCCCTGCGATGGTCGGCCGCCACGGCGGCCACCAGGGCGGCGTCTCCTATTTTCAGGGCGCCGATGCGGTGGCTGACCGCGATCGCGCGGACCCCGTCGGCCTGGGCCGCGATCTCGGCGGCGACGTCTTCGAGCGTGCGTTGTGCTGTCGGGTGCGCGGAGTATTCGAGCCGCAGCACCGAGCGGCCGCCGTCGTGATCGCGCACCACCCCCGCGAACCCGACGACCGCGCCAGCGGCCTCGTGCGCGACGAGCGCCTCGTATTCGGTCAGCGAGATCGGGTCCTCGGTGAGTTCGACCCGGACGATTTCAGCGCTCATCGCAGCTGTCTCCTGTGTCGGCGCGCAGTCACTCAACGCGTATGGTCTTGGCCGCCAAGCTGATCCAGCGCATGCTCCAGGACGTGGTCGAGCACGCCGAGGCCGTCCTTGACCCCGCCTGGTGAGCCGGGGAGGTTGACGATCAACGTGCGTCCCGCCACCCCGCACACACCGCGGGAAAGGACCGAGGTGGGCACCTTGGGAAGCCCGGAGCGCCGGATGGCGTCGGCGAGGCCGGGCACCTCGTAGTCCAGCACGGCCCTGGTGGCTTCCGGGGTGGCGTCGGTCGGCGAGATGCCGGTGCCACCCGAGGTGATGATGAGGTCGACGTTCTCGGACAGCGCGGCCCGCAGCGCACCGGCGACTTCGTCGCCGTCGGGAACCACCATCTGCTCGGTGACGTCGTAGCCGCGCCGGGCCAGCCATTCGACGATCAGCGGGCCGGTCCGGTCGTCGTACACCCCGGCCGCCGCCCGGGTCGATGCGATGACCACCCGGGCCGACCGGGTCACTGCGTTGGTCTTTCCCACAACCCCGTTTTACCGCCTTCTTTGCGCACCACGTGGATGTTGTCGATACGTGCGGCGGGGTCGACGGCCTTGATCATGTCGTAGAGGGTCAGGGCGGCCACGCTGACGGCGGTGAGCGCCTCCATCTCGACGCCCGTGCGGCCGGTACTGCGCACCGTGGCGGTGATGCCGACGGCGTCTGCACGCACGTCGAAATCCACATCGACACCGGTGAGCGCCAACTGGTGGCACAGCGGGATCAGATCGGGCGTCCGCTTGGCCGCCAGGATGCCCGCCACCCGCGCGGTGGCCAGGGCATCACCCTTGGGCAGGCCTCCGGAGGCGATGAGCGCCACGACGTCCGGTCTGGTCAGCAGGGTGCCCGCGGCCACCGCGGTGCGTTTGGTGACGTCCTTGCCCGTGACGTCGACCATGTGCGCCGCGCCGGAATCGTCGAGGTGCGACAGGCCCACCGTTATTTGTTGACGACGGTGACCGGCGCCAGGTACGGCAGCTGTTCGGCCGGCAGTGGGAAGACAAGGTCGCCGAACGGGGACAGGGCACCGGTGCGGTCGCTGGCCAGTTCGGTCACGGCGTGATCGTCGTCGCCGGACAGGGTCGGCCAGCCGTTGTCGACGTATTGCTTCTTCTTGTTGTCAGCCACGTCCACATTGTGGCAAATGGCTTCGCCGGTCGCGATACCGGCGGCCTGCTTTACGCTGGTCAGGATATGACCGCACAGACTCCGGGGATGCCGCTGGGCGCCTGGCTGGCCGACCTCGACGACGGGGGTCTCATCCGCCTACTGGAGCTGCGGCCGGACCTGAGCCAGCCCCCACCAGGCACGATCGCGGCGCTGGCGGCGCGTGCGACGTCCCGCCAGTCGGTCAAGGCCGCCACCGACGGCCTCGATTTCCTGCGGTTGGCGGTGCTCGACGCGCTGCTGGTGCTGCATGCCGACACCGCCGCGGTCCCGGTCGAGAAGGTCACCGAGATGCTCGGCGACCGGGTCGACGCCGAGGCGGTGCTCACCGCGATCGCCGAGCTGCGCGACCGCGCGCTGGTGTGGGGCGAGGCGACGCTGCGGATCGCGCCCGAGGTGGCCTCGGGCCTGCCGTGGTACGCCGGTCAGGCCGTGCTTGAGCCCACCGACCTCACAGCCGAGGAGATCACCGCACGCGTGGACGCGCTCGACGACGCCCCGCGTGAGCTGCTGGCCCGGCTGTTGGAGGGCTCGCCGATGGGCCGCACCCGCGACGCCGCGCCCGACGCGCCACCCGAGCGCCCCGTGCCGCGGCTGATCGCGGCCGGTCTGCTGCGCCGGATCGACGACGACACCGTGATCCTGCCGCGGCTGGTGGGGCAGGCCCTGCGCGGTGAGGTTCCCGGCCCGCGCGAGCTCGCCAAGCCGCAACTGGATGTGACCACCACATCGGTCGCCGACGTCGACGCAGTCGCCGCGGGCGCCGCGATCGACCTGCTGCGCGAGGTCGACCTCATCATCGAGACACTGGGCGCGGCACCGGTTCCCGAGTTGCGGGCCGGCGGGATGGGCGTGCGCGACGTCAAACGGCTAGCCAAGAACACCGGTATCGACGAGCCCCGCCTCGGTCTGCTGGTGGAGCTCGCCGCGGCCGCCGGGCTGATCGCCTCCGGGATGCCCGACCCCGATCCGGGCGACGGCACCGGCCCGTACTGGGCACCGACGGTGGCCGCCGACCGGTTCCTCGAATCGCCGACGGCGGTGCGCTGGCATCTGCTTGCCGCGACGTGGCTGGACCTGCCCGCCCGCCCCGCGCTGATCGGCACACGCGGTCCCGACGGGAAACCCTTTGGAGCGCTTTCGGATTCGCTGTACTCGACGGCCGCACCGCTGGACCGGCGGCTGCTGCTGACCGTGCTCGCCGACCTCGACCCCGGCTCGGGTGTCAACGCCGAGCAGGCGTCGCGCGCCATGATCTGGCAGCGGCCACGCTGGGCGGTGCGTCTGCAACCCGCCACGGTCGGCGGGTTGTTCGCCGAGGCCCACGCGCTCGGCATGGCCGGGCGCGGCGCGATCAGCACACCCGCGCGTCACCTGCTGGCCGGCGACGCCGAGGAGGACGTGCTCGCGGCGATGACCAAGGCCCTGCCCAAACCGCTGGATCATTTCCTGCTGCAAGCCGATCTGACCGTCATCGTGCCCGGACCGCTCGAGCGGGATCTCGCCGAGGAACTCGCGCAGGTGGCCACGGTCGAATCCGCAGGGGCGGCCATGGTGTACCGGATCAGTGAGCCGTCGGTGCGTCACGCCCTCGACGCCGGGCGCACCGCGGGCGAGTTGCACACGTTCTTCGAGAAGCACTCGAAAACCCCTGTCCCGCAGGGGCTCACATATCTGATCGACGACGTGGCGCGTCGGCACGGGCAGCTGCGGGTCGGCATGGCGTCGTCGTTCGTGCGGTGCGAGGACCCCGCGCTGCTCGCGCAGGCCGTCGCCAGCCCGGTCGTCGCGCGCCTCGAGCTGCGGGCCCTCGCGCCCACCGTTGCGGTGTCACAGGCGCCGATCGCCGACGTGCTGGGCGCGTTGCGCGAGGCAGGTTTCGCCCCGGCCGCCGAGGACTCGACCGGCGCCGTCGTCGACATCCGGGCCCGCGGGGCGCGCGTCGTCGCACCGTCACGCCGCCGGGTGTACCGCCCGCCGTCACCACCCACCGCCCAGACCCTCGGCGCGGTGGTGGCCGTGCTGCGCAAGGTGGCCGCGGGCCCGTTCTCCAGCATCCGCCTTGACCCGGCGACGGCCATCACCCAACTGCAGGAGGCCGCGATCGCGCAGACCTCGGTGGTGATCGGCTACGTCGACCCCGCCGGCGTCGCCACCCAGCGCGTGGTGTCCCCGATCAACGTCCGCGGGGGCCAGCTCACCGCATTCGACCCGGCGGCCGGGCGGGTACGCGAATTCGCCATCCACCGCGTGACGTCGGTGGTTTCCGCCGATGGTGACTGATTCGCCGAGATTGCTTCCACGCACATCCTGAGCTGCGGTTTTGTCCCTCACTGCAATCTCGGCGCACGGCGCGGTCGGACGGCATGTCCGCGGGTTCGGAATAATGGACAGGATGAGTTTCCACCGACCGGACCGCGCATGACCGACGGCCCGCTGATCGTGCAGTCCGACAAGACGGTGCTGCTTGAGGTCGACCACGAGCTGGCCGGCGCGGCCCGCGCGGCGATCGCCCCGTTCGCCGAACTCGAACGCGCCCCCGAACACGTCCACACCTACCGCATCACGCCGCTGGCGTTGTGGAACGCCCGCGCGGCGGGCCACGACGCCGAGCAGGTGGTCGACGCGCTGGTGTCGTTCTCCCGCTACCCGGTGCCGCAGCCGCTGCTGGTCGACATCGTCGACACCATGGCGCGGTACGGCCGCCTGCAGCTGGTCAAGCATCCGGCGCACGGGCTGACGCTGGTCAGCCTCGACCGCGCGGTGCTCGAAGAGGTGCTGCGCAACAAGAAGATCGCGCCGATGCTCGGTGCGCGTATCGACGACGACACCGTGATCGTGCACAACAGCGAGCGCGGCCGGGTCAAGCAGATGCTGCTCAAAATCGGTTGGCCCGCCGAGGATCTCGCGGGTTACGTCGACGGCGAGGCCCACCCGATCACGCTGGAACAGGATGGCTGGGCGCTGCGCGACTACCAGGAGATGGCCGCCGACTCGTTCTGGGCGGGCGGTTCCGGTGTGGTGGTGCTGCCGTGCGGCGCGGGCAAGACGCTCGTCGGCGCCGCCGCCATGGCCAAGGCCGGGGCGACCACGCTGATCCTGGTGACCAACACCGTCGCCGGGCGGCAGTGGAAGCGTGAACTCGTGGCGCGCACATCGCTCACCGAGGACGAGATCGGCGAATACTCCGGGGAGAAGAAGGAGATCCGGCCGGTCACCATCGCCACGTACCAGGTGATCACGCGCCGCACCAAGGGCGAGTACAAGAACCTGGAGATCTTCGACAGCCGCGACTGGGGCCTGATCATCTACGACGAGGTGCACCTGCTGCCGGCGCCGGTGTTCCGGATGACCGCCGATCTGCAGTCGCGCCGCAGGCTCGGCCTGACCGCGACGTTGATCCGTGAGGACGGCCGCGAAGGCGATGTGTTCAGCCTGATCGGGCCGAAACGTTATGACGCGCCGTGGAAGGACATCGAGGCGCAGGGCTGGATCGCACCGGCCGAGTGCATCGAGGTGCGCGTGACGATGACCGACAACGAACGCATGCTCTACGCGACGTCCGAACCCGACGAGCGCTACAAGCTGTGTTCGACGGTGCACACCAAGATCGCGGTGGTGCGCTCGATCCTGGAGCGTCACCCCAACGAGCCAACCCTGGTGATCGGCGCCTACCTGGACCAGCTCGAGGAACTGGGCCAGGAGTTGGACGCCCCGGTGATCCAAGGGTCGACCAAGAACTCAGAGCGCGAGGCGCTGTTCGACGCGTTCCGCCGCGGCGAGATCAGGACGCTGGTGGTGTCGAAGGTCGCCAACTTCTCCATCGACCTGCCCGAGGCGTCGGTGGCCGTGCAGGTGTCGGGCACCTTCGGGTCACGTCAGGAGGAGGCCCAGCGCCTGGGTCGGCTGCTGCGCCCGAAGGCCGACGGCGGCGGCGCGGTGTTCTATTCGGTGGTCTCGCGCGACAGCCTGGACGCCGAGTACGCCGCGCACCGGCAGCGGTTCCTCGCCGAGCAGGGCTACGGCTACATCATCAAGGACGCCGACGACCTGCTGGGCCCGGCCATCTGAGCGCTACGCGTGCGGCCCAACGGGCTTGACGACGGTCAGCAGCACCACCGAATCGGCCAGTGCCTGCAGAGAATGCCTCGTGCGCGGGATCACCAGCAGATCGCCCGGTGACCCCTCCCAGCTCGCCGCGGAGTTGGTCAGCTTGACCCGGCCCTCGATCACCTGCAGGGTCGCCTCGCCGGGGCTTTCGTGCTCGTCGAGGCCGGTGCCGTCGACGAGCGCGATCAGCGTCTGACGCAGATTGTGCTCATGCCCGCCGTAGACGGTGTGGGCGCTGCGGCCCGCGCTGGCGGTGCGGGCTGCGGCCAGTTGCTGACGGGCGAGCGCGGTGAGCGACATCTTCTCCATACCGAGCATCGTCCCACCGTTGGAGCGCCTGGTGTGCGGGGGTTGACCATCTCACCTCAGCCCCAACCGGGTTCGCGCGGTGGACTCCCTATCGAACGCAGCCGGACGTTTTGGGACTGCGACTCACCATGACTTCGGTGTGCGTTTTCTCAAGAGGAGCTGGACTCGCCGTGACGGATAGGAAATCCGCTTCCGTGCCCCAACTCCACATGGTCAACTCGTGGCTCTCACCATCGATCTCCTGCGACGACACGAACTCCGTGCACCACGCCAAACCGTCGTAGGACCGGCCGATCGGCAGCTGTTGTCGAAGGTTATCGACCGTCTCTGAGTACCCCATTTGCACGATCCACTGCTCCCATTCCCCCGGCTGCTCGTTCGTGAGCTTCGCGCCGTCGGGAAGAGTCAGACCAGGAATGAGTCGGGGTTGAGACGACGATTCGTCGACAGAACTGGTCGATGTTTCGAGAGCGTCGACGCCTATCGGCGGAGCTACGCGGAACACGATGACGCTCGCGACAATGGTTACCAAGAGGACGATCACACCCATTGCGATCAGCATCCAGGCCCAGGTCGGCATGCCGCCACGAGGACGCGCCGCAGCTGCGACAGGTGCCGTTTGGTCCGTCCAACTCTGACCGTCGAAGTAACGGAGCTGCCGTTGATCATCGGGCGCCGGATACCAACCCGGCGGTGTGGTATTCATCTGTCTCCCTTTGCGCCCCCTCGACCGGCGCAGCAAACTGCCAGTCATGCTATCGCGTCGACAACTGCGCTTTCGCGGTGCGCGCCCACTCGTCGGCGAGGATCTCGTCGGCTCCGTCGAGCAGGCCATCGATGGCCTGGGCCGCGATCACGGCCGGATCGCTCTTCTGATCGGCGGGCACGTAGGACACCATGTCGGTGTCCATGTAGCCGACGTGCAGTGCCGCGACGTGGATTCCGCGGGGCGCGAGTTCGGTCCGCACCGCGTCGGTCAGCGCCCACGCCGCGGCCTTGGCCGACGCGTACGCACCCGATGTCGGCGGGTGCATCCAGGACAGCACGGACAGCACGTTGAGGATGGCACCCCCGCCGTTGCGTTCGATGATCGGCGCGAACGCGCGCGTGACGTTGAGCGTGCCGAAGTAGTGGGTCTCCATCTCGGCGCGGATGTCGGCGATGGGGCCGGTGAGCAGGTTCGCACGCGTCGAGATCCCGGCGTTGTTGACCAGTACCGTGACGTCCCCGGCGATCTCGGCGGCGCGTCGCACCGACTCGGCGTCGGTGATGTCGAGTTGGATCGGCACGGCGCCGGGCAGGTCGACGGTTTCCGGACGCCGCGCCGCGGCATATACCTTCGCGCCGCGGGCGAGTAGTTCGGCGGCGAGCCTGCGGCCCAGACCGCGGTTGGCTCCGGTCACCAGCGCGACGATGTTGTCTGTCATGGCAGTTCTCCTGTCTGTCGGTGTCCCGGCACAACACCGACAGCGGGCCGGATGAGCTCCCCCGCGTGTAAGACATTGCCTTGCAGCTGCGAGGATCTGGATCGTGGCCGGGCCGTCGGTCACCGGCACAGGATGGACCGATGCAACACCACGCGCATGTTGCCCGCACCGCCGCGGCGCTGGCCGCCGCGATGGGGATCGGTCGCTTCGTCTACACGCCCATCCTGCCGCTGATGACCGCACAGGCCGGGATGTCGGCGCACGCCGCAGCCGATCTGGCCACCGCCAACTACGTGGGCTACCTCGTGGGCGCGGTGGCCGGGTCGATCTGGCCGCGGTTGGCCCGCTCGCCGTTGGCGTGCCGGGTGTCGCTGCTGGTGCTCGTCGCGAGCCTGGCGGTAATGCCGTTGGCCACCACCACGATCGAGTGGATGACGCTGCGCGCGATCGCGGGTGCGGTGAGCGCGCTGGTGTTCGTGATCGCGGTCAACACGATGCTCGAACACCTGCATTCCCATCCCGCGCACCTGGCGGGTTGGGGGTTCGGCGGGGTGGGCGCCGGGATCGCCCTGTCGGCGGTGCTGGTGCTGGCGGTCAGCGACTGGAAGGCGGCGTGGTGGGCGTCGGCGGCGGTGGCCGCGGTGCTGTGCGCGCTGGCCTGGGGAATCCGACCGGCCCCGCCGGCGCGCCGACGGCGGTCGACGACGACGAACGTCCACCGCACGGGCCCTTCTCGCTGTTGCTCGTCAGCTACACGCTGGAAGGCGTCGGCTACATCATCGCGGGCACCTTCCTGGTGGCGGCGGTCGGTCAGGACGCACCGGGGTGGTTGGGCGGCAGCACCTGGCTGGTGGTCGGCCTGGCCACCGTGCCGTCCGCGGCGCTGTGGGCGGCGATGAGCACGCGGTGGTCCCATCCCGCGTTGTTGACCGCGGCGCTGTTCGTGCAGGCGGTCGGGATCGCGGCGGCCGGGGTGGCGGGCGGTGTCCCGGCGGCGCTGGTCGGTGCGGTGCTCTTCGGCGGCACCTTCGTCGCCATCAGCACGCTGGCGCTCGCGGCCGGGCGGCTGCTGCGCTATCCGCGCGCCGTCGCGCTGCTCACCGCGGGCTACTCGGTGGGCCAGATCCTCGGGCCGCTGGTGGTGGCGCCCACGCTGCACCACGGGTTCCGCCCGGCGCTGGTGGTGGGCGCGGTCGTGGTGTCAGTCGCCGCGCTGGTGGCGGGGGTGGTGCGGATCGTCGTCGGGAAGCCAGACCGCGGGCCCGTCGAGACCGAATTCACCGACATCGCGGGTGAATTCGTCGATGACGGCGCGGACGGCGGGGCGGTCGTCGCCACGTCGCCACACCAGCGACCACGTCCACAACGGTGACGGATCGACCACCGCACGCCGGATCAGTCCGGTCGGCAGCACCGCATCCTGCCCCTTGGGGTTGTTGAGCACCGGACGACGCAGCTGCCGCACGTGTTCGAAGAACGTCGGCCCGGTCACCCCACCGTCGTCGGTGCGCATGACGCGCGCCCCGGTGGCCGCGGCGAACTGTTCGGCGTAGCGGTTCCACGACGACCAGCTCGCGGCGTCGTCGTCGACGAGCACGAGCGCGTCGGCGGCCCGCACCGGACCGGTGCCTGCCCCGGCATCCAGGGCGTACAGCTGGTCCACCCCGATCAGCCGCGCCGACAGGTCCAGCGACCGCAGGTCGGCGTTCTGCACCCAGCAGATCGCGAGGTCAAGGGTCCCGTCGGCCACGCGGGCGGCCTGCGCGTGCGACGGCATCACCCAGGTGTCCACGCGCAGCTCGGCGACCCCCGCCGCGCGCTCGGCCCAGTCCGTCGGGCACCAGTTCACGTACCCGATGCGCACCGGATCCGACACCGCCAGACCGCTTGCCTGCCTACGTAACTCGTCGGCCTGGGTGATCAGGGCCCGTGCTCCCGGCAGCAGCGCGGCACCGGCCGTGGTCAGGGTCACCGACCGGCGGTCGCGGTCGAACAGCACGACCTTCAGATCGCGTTCGAGCGCCTTGATCTGCTGCGACAGTGACGGCCCGGCGATACGCAGACGCTCGGCGGCACGGCCGAAGTTGAGCTCCTCGGCCACGGTGACGAAATAGCGCAGCTGGCGCAGTTCCACCGTTGCAGCGTAGTAGGCAAAACCTCTCAGCAGAGAGAAAGCAGATCGCCGAAACCGGACATCGGCGTGCGCGCACCTGTCGTTGAGCAGGACAACCGGGACACACCGGCACTCGACCAGGAGGGACATCATGAACACACCAGCCGTCATCATCACCGGCGCATCGCAGGGCATCGGCGCGGGCCTCGTCGCCGGCTACCGCAAGCTGGGCTACGCCGTCGTGGCCAATTCCCGCAGCATCGGCCCCAGCGACGATCCGATGGTGCTGGCCGTGGCGGGCGACATCGGCGAACCGGGCGTCGGGCAGCGCCTCGTCGACGCCGCACTGGAACGCTTCGGACGCGTCGACACCGTCGTGAACAACGCGGGCATCTTCATCGCCAAACCGTTCACCGACTACACCGACGCCGACTACGACGCCATCACGGGCGTGAACCTGCGCGGCTTCTTCGAACTCACCCGTGCGGCGCTGCGGGCGCTGCCTGCAGGCGGCCACATCGTCAACATCTCCACCAGCCTGGTGGATCAGGCCAACTCGCGGGTGCCGTCGGCGTTGGCGTCGCTGACCAAGGGCGGCCTGAACGCCGCCACCAGGGCGCTGGCGGTCGAGAACGCCGCCCGCCGGATCCGGGTCAACGCGGTGGCGCTGGGCAGCATCAAGACGCCGATGCACGACCCGTCGTCCTACGACGCGCTGGCCGCACTGAACCCGATGCGCGAGCTGGGCGGAATCGACGACGCCGTGGACGCGGTGCTGTACCTGGAGCAGGCGAAGTTCGTGACCGGTGAGATCCTGCACGTCGACGGTGGTCAAAGTGCCGGGCTCTGAGGATGACACCGAAGCCGTGCTGCGCGGTGTGCTCGACCAGTGGAAGGCAGGCATCGACGCCCACGATCCCGCGCGGGTTGCCGCGGTGTTCGCCGACGACGCGATCTTCCAGGGTCTGCGCCCCTACAGCGTTGGGCCGCAAGGCGTTCAGGACTACTACGCGGCACAACCGCTCGGCATGACCGTGGACTACCGCATCAGCGAGACCCGGCGGCCCGCACCGGAGGTGGTGCTCGGGTACGTGGCCGCCGAGTTCTCCTACGTCGACCGCGACCCGGTGCACCTGAACCTCGGTGTGCTGGTGGTCGGCGCGCAAGGCCGGTGGCGGATCGGCTTCTACGAAGCCAGTCCCGCTAGCTCAGCGCCGGGATGACCTTCTGCTCGAACAGTTCGATGCCGGACCGGTCGTAGGCGGCCTCGGGGAAGTAGAGGATCGCGTACTCGCAACCGAGGTCGCGCAGGCGCTTGAGCTTCTCGACGACCTGTTCGGGTGTGCCCGAGGCGGATTCGGGCGCACTCATGGTCGAGAGCATGGCGTCGACCGCGTCCTCGCCTGCGACCGGGGCCTGCCGGGCCCGCAACCGCTGGATGCGTTCCTTGACGTCCTTCTCGGACTCCCCGATCACGGCGTTGAAGTTGGCCGAACGCACGATCGCGTCGAAATCGGTGCCGACGTTGCGGCAGTGCTCGGCGAGGACCTGCGACTTGTGCTGGAACGCCGTGGGCTCGGACGTGAAGTTGGTGTACTGCGCATACTTGGCGGCGATCTTCAGCGTGACCTTCTCCCCGCCGCCGGCGATCCACAGCGGGATGCCGTTGTCCTGCAGCGGCGTGGGGGACACGATCGCGCCGTCCACCTGGTACTGCTTGCCCGCGAAGCTGACCCGGCCGTCGCGCCACGCGTCGCGCATGATCTGCACACCCTCGTCGAGCCGTGCGAGGCGTTCCCCGGCCGACGGGAATCCGTAACCGTAGGCCCGCCATTCGTGCTCGTACCAGCCGCCGCCGATGCCCATCTGCACGCGACCGCCGGAGATCACGTCCGTGGTGGCGGCCACCTTCGCGAGGTAGACCGGGTTGCGGTACGACATCGCGGTGCACATCTGCCCGAGCTTGATGCGCGACGTCGTGGCCGCGTAGGCGGCCATGAGCGTCCACGCCTCGTGGGTGGCCTCGCCCGTCGGCACCGGGACGGTGTGGAAGTGGTCGTAGACCCACAGCGAATCCCAGGCATCCGAGCCGTCGGCGTAGGCAGCCAGATCGTGCATCACCGCCCAGTGCCGATCGGTGGGGATGTCGACGAGATCGAGACGCCAGCCCTGCGGGATGAACAATCCAAAGCGCATGACACTCGACTCTAGGACCCAAAAACTGGATGTCCAGTCCCCAGGCGTTTTCCTGCACTTCATCCCCGGCAGAGCGGCGTATGTCACAGCATCTGGCTAGATTGAGATGATGGCCCTCTCCAAAGAAGAACGCGAACAGTTCCTCGCCGAACCGCACATCGCGGCCCTCTCGGTGTATGCAGGCGACAAGCGCGGACCGCTCACGGTTCCCATCTGGTACCAGTACTCCCCCGGCGGCGAGCCATGGGTGCTCACCGGCAACGGCTCGCGCAAGCACCGGCTCATCGAGTCGGCGGGCCGGTTCACTTTGATGGTGGAGCGCCTGGAGCCGACGGTGCGGTACGTCGCGGTCGACGGTGCCGTCCGCAGTATCGAACCCGCCACCGACGACCACCTCGTCGAGATGACCAAGCGCTATCTGGCGCCCGAGAAGGTCGAGGGGTATCTGGAGTTCGCCCGGCGCGAGCACGGCGAGAGCGTCATCGTGCACCTGACGCCCGAGCACTGGCTGTCGGCCGACCTCGGTTCGCTCTGACCGATCAACCGGGGAATCGCCCGGCCAACGCCGTTGTGCCACAACGCGGCGGGTGGACGCGCGGCCGTGCAGGGGTAGCGTGACCCCATGACCGATCTGTCGTCATTCGCCGAACTGTTGTCACGTGATCACGGGTTGTGCGTGCTGAGCACACTGCGCCGCGACGACAGCATCCAGTCGTCGGTGGTCAACGCGGGTGTCATGGTGCATCCGCGCACCGCAGAGCCGGTCGTGGCGCTTGTCGCCATCGGCGGGTCGCTGAAGTTGCGTCATCTGCGCGCCAACCCGCGGGCCACGGTCGCGGCCCGGGCCGGGTGGGAATGGGCGACGGTCGAGGGCACCGCGGAAATCCTCGGCCCCGACGACGGCGACATCGACGCCGAATCGCTGCGGGTGTTGCTGCGCAACGTGTTCGAGGCAGCGGGCGGCACCCACGACGACTGGGACACCTACGACCGGGTCATGCGCGAGGAGCGGCGCGCCGCGGTGCTGATCACCCCGACGCGGGTGTACTCCAACCCGTCCTGAGCTGTGCTACACCTGCCCGTCGTCGAACCGGCCCGCATTCGCAACGGGGTGAGCCGCGCGGTGCACGGATGTGGGCAGCAGCGCCGCGAGCTGCTCACGCGTGGCCGTGCCGGTCTTCGACATCGCCTGGTAGATATGGCTTTCCACGGTGCGGACGGACAGGGTCAGGCGCTGCGCGATCGCGCGGTTGGACAGCCCGGCACCGATCAGCATCACGATCTCGCGTTCCCGCTCGGTCAGCGGCAGCGGCGTCACGGCGTGACGCAGCGCCGGGGTGGCCAGTCCGCCGCACTCGTCGGCCAGGGCCGTCGCACGGCTTGCGCAGGTCAGCGCCGAGCCGCGGCGACCCGCGTAGCGATGCGCCAACGCCGCGTGCGCGGCCGCGTCCGCCGCGGCGACCCGATCCCCCATCTCCTCGAAATCCGTTGACACCAGCGACAGTCCCTCGGCGTCGCCGTCGCGCAGGCCCGCGGCGAACCGGGCGGCCAACCTGACCCGTGGACCCTGCACGACGGTTTCGAGTTCGGCCAACCGCGCGGCGCCGGTGCTGTCACCGAACTGGGCCGCGGTCTGCAGGCACAGCACCTCGGCGGCGTACTGCCCCACTTCCCTTGCCTTCTGCGCGGCGGAGGTCACCGTCGCGATCGCTTCGGTGACCGCACCCGAAGCCGCGGCCACCCAGGCACGGGCCAGCGCGCGCTCGTAGTGCAGCGCACGGAACGGCCTGCGAAGGGTCTGCAGCGCACTCAGCGCCGTGTCCGCCTCATCGAGGTCACCGCGCATCGCGAGCGCCATCACATACGGCAGGCCGTAACGGTACCCCCAGCCGGTGGCATGCCCCGATTCGGACAACGCCGCCGCCGCATCACCCAACCCGGCCGCCGCGGTATCGACATGTCCCGCAGCGAGTTCGACGCGGGCAGCCACGGCAGCACCCAGGGTCTGCGCCACCCCGGGCAGGTCGGCGGCCTGCCTGCGCACCCCTGCGGCGACCGCACCCGCCTGATCGATACGCCCGGCCAGCAGCAGCGCGCCGACGTGGGCATCGGCGATGTTGAAACGCATCTGCGGGGCGTCGAGGGAACGGGCCGCCACGGCATAGCCGGTATCGGCGATCGCGACAGCTTCGGCGAGTCGGCCCGCGTCGGCGTCGATCACCGTGAGCACCCAGGCGATCTCCGCGCCGACGATCGCGGGAAGTTCCTTCACCGCAAGCTTTTTCGCGATACGGCTGGCCTGGTCGGGATGGTCCATCGCGAACCAGTAAACGGTGAGGAAGGCGTCGATGTAGCCGCGCGCCTGCGCGGAGACGTCACGTGCCGCGTCGTCGACGAGTTGTTTGGCCCGCACCGGATCGGCCAGCGACCACAACATGTTGCTGGCCCGCAGGAACGCCAGCTTGCCCCGCTCGACGTCGCTGAGCCCGTCCGGCGGTATCGCGGCCAGCACCGCGTCGGCCTCCTCACCCCGACCCAGCCACGAAAGGGCATGGGCCCGGATGAAATTCGGCTCCGCACCGGCACCCACGGCCGCCGCGGCGAGCCGGTCGGCGAGGTGCAGGTCGGCCAACCAGACGGCGCCGTAACTCGCCTTGACCAGCAGGTCGGCGTCGACCGGCAGATCGGATTCGAGGCTCAGCGTGGCGCGCCGCACGAGCACACCGATGTCGTCGGCATCGGCGCTGCGGGCGAGTTCGGTGGCCACCAGGCCGCGGAACCGCCGCAGCCGCGTCGCGGGTGCGCGCCTGCGCCGCACCTCGCCGTAGAGCGGATGCGTCAACCGCACCTGCACACCGCCCATGACCGGTTCGAGCACGACCAGGCCGCGGCTCTCGGCCTCCTCGACCGCCGCCGCGTCGACGATGCGTTCGAGGGCCGCCAATGCGATCGGTTCACCGACCGCCAACACGTCGATGACGTCGTCGACCGACGCGGGGAGCGCGCCCATGCGGGATTCGATCAACTGCACCAGACCGGGCGGCATGACCGGGTCCCCCACCCAGCGCCAGCAGCCGCGCTGGGACACGATGCGGCCGTCGGCCACCTCGCGTTCCACGATGTTGCGCAGGTAGAGGACGTTGCCGCGGGTCAGCGTCCACAACCGGCGGCCGGTGTCCGGGTCGACCGTGCCCCCGAGCGTCGCGGCCAGCAGCGACGTGGTCTCGTCGGGGGTCAGCGGGGCCAGATCGAGCCGGTCGAACTGCCCGGCGGCGGTGATCTCCTCGACCGCGGGCGGCACCGGTTCACCGTCGCGCAGCGTCAACACGACCTTGGCCGCGCCGCGCTGCACGATCTGGTGGACGACGAACGCCGAGAGGTCGTCGAGCAGGTGCGCGTCGTCGACGCAGATGAGGATCGGCGCGCCGGACGGCGCGGCGGTCAGCGACGCGATCACCCCGCGCAGCAGGTGGACGGTGTCGGTGACGGCCGGTGGCGCCCACACGGTGAACGCGCCGAGCGGAACCTTCGCCGCCGACGTGGCTCCGACCACCCATCGGCCTTCGAACCCGCGCGCTTTCGCGTCGGACAGCGCCTGCCGGGCGATCCGGCTCTTGCCCACCCCGGCGGGCCCGCCGATCACGATCCCGGCCAGATCGCCCGCGTCGATGGCGGTGTGGATGGACCGCATCGCTGCCGAGCGGCCGGTCAGCGGCCACAGAAGGCGCACGTTTGGAGCGTACGTCGGTTTCTTCGGCCCAGAAGACGCAAACCTGCCCTTTTCCGCAGGAAAAAGGGCAGGTTTGCGTCTTCTCGCGCTATGGCACGCGCGGTTCAGGACTCCAGCGAGGCAGGCGGCAGGAAGCGGTCGCCGTACTTGGCGGCCAGTTCCTTGGCGCGGGCCACGAAGGCCGCCTTGCCGACACCCAGCGCACCCTGGTAGCCCACGATGAACTGCGCGCTGCCGCCGGTGTACGGCGGGTAGCCGATGCCCAGGATCGAGCCGATGTTCGCGTCGGCGGTCGAGGTGATGACACCCTCGTCGATGCACTTCTGGGTCTCGATCGCCTCGGCGAACAGCATGCGGTCGATCATGTCCTGCAGCGGGATCTCGGTGTTGCCCGAGCCGAAGGTCTCGGCGAGACCCTCCCACAGACCCACGCGCTTGCCGTCGGCGTACTCGTAGAAGCCTGCGCCCTTCAGACGCGACGGCCGACCGATCTCGATCATCTTGTTCACCACCACCTCGGCCGGATGCGGCTGGTAGGCGGCGCCGGTGGCCTCGGCGGCCTTGCGGGTCTCGGTCGCGATCTTCTGCATGAGCTCGAGGTTGAGCTCATCGGACAGCTGCAGCGGCGGGGCCGGGTAACCGGCCTGCTTGCCGGCCTGCTCGATGCTGGCCGCGGGCACACCCTCACCGAGCATGGCCAGCGCCTCGTTGACGAACGTGCCGATGACGCGCGACGTGAAGAAGCCGCGGCTGTCGTTGACCACGATCGGGGTCTTGCCGATGGCCAGCGTGTAGTCGAACACCCGGGCCAGCGCCTCGTCGGAGGTTTTCTCGCCCTTGATGATCTCCACCAGCGGCATCTTGTCGACCGGTGAGAAGAAGTGGATGCCGATGAAGTCCTCCTGGCGCTTCACGCCGGTCGCCAGACCGGTGATCGGCAGCGTGGAGGTGTTCGAGCCGAGGATCGCGTTGGGCTCGACGATGTCCTCGATCTCCTGGAACACCTTGTGCTTGAGTTCGGAGTTCTCGAAGACCGCCTCGATGACGAAGTCGACACCCTTGAGGTCGGCAGGGTCGGCGGTCGGCGTGATCCGGGCCAGCAGCGCCTCGGAGCGCTCCTGCGTGGTGCGGCCCCGCTCCAGTGCCTTGGCCTCCAGCTTCTCGGAGTAGCCCTTGCCCTTCTGCGCGGCCTCCAGGCTGACGTCCTTGAGCACGACGTCGAAGCCTGCCTTGGCCGACACGTAGGCGATGCCCGCGCCCATCATGCCCGCACCCAGGACGCCGACCTTCTTGATCTCCTGCTTGGCGATGCCCTCGGGACGCGAACCGCCGCCGTTGATGGTCTGCAGGTCGAAGAAGAACGCCTGGATCATGTTCTTGGCGGTCTGGCCGGTGACGAGGCTGACGAAATAGCGGCTCTCGATGCGGGTCGCGGTGTCGAAGTCCACCTGCGCACCCTCGACCGCGGCGGCCAGGATGGCCCGGGGCGCGGGCATCGGGGCACCCTTGAGCTGCTTGCGCAGCAGCGCCGGGAACGACGGCAGGATCCCGGCCAGGCCGGGGCTGCTCGGCGTACCGCCGGGCATCTTGTAGCCCTTGGCATCCCACGGCTGCGTGTGTGCCTCCGGATTGGCTTTGATCCATGCCTTGGCGCGCGGGATCAATTCCTCGACGCTGTCGACCAGTTCGTCGACCAGCCCGACCTCCTTGGCCTTGGCGGGCTTGAACCGGGTGCCCTGGCTCAGGACCTCCATGAAGGCCTTCTGGATGCCGAACATGCGTACGGTGCGGGCCACGCCGCCACCGCCGGGCAGCAGGCCCAGGGTGACCTCGGGCAGACCGATCACCACGCCCTTGACGTCGGCGGCGATGCGGTGATGGGTGGCCAGCGCGATCTCCAGGCCGCCGCCGAGCGCGGCGCCGTTGATGGCGGCGACGACGGGCTTGCCCAGGGTCTCCAGCTTGCGCAGGTCGGCCTTGATGGTCTCGACCTCTTCGAACGCCTCGGCGGCGTTGTCGGGGCCGATCTTCATCATGCCCTTGAGGTCACCGCCGGCGAAAAAGGTCTTCTTGGCGCTGGCGATCACCACACCGGTGATCGAATCCTTCTCGGCAACAAGCTTTTCTACAGCGTTGTGCATCGAAGCCTTGTAGTGCTCGTTCATCACGTTGGCCGAACCGGTCGGGTCGTCCAGCGTCAGGGTGACGATGCCGTCGGCATCCTTGTCCCACTGAATCGTGTTCTCTGCCATGTGTTTTCCCCTAAACCCGCTCGATGATGGTGGCCACGCCCATGCCGCCGCCCACGCACAGCGTGATCAGCGCACGCCGAGCGCCGCGGCGCTCCAGCTCGTCGACCATGGTTCCGGTGATCATGGCGCCGGTGGCGCCGAGCGGGTGGCCCATCGCGATGGCGCCACCGTTGACGTTGAGCTTCTCGTCCGGGATGCCCAGGTCCTTCTGGAACTTCAGCACCACCGAGGCGAACGCCTCATTGAGCTCGAACAGGTCGATGTCGTCGACCGTCAGGCCTGCGCGGTCGAGCACCTTGCGGGTGGCCGGGGTCGGACCGGTGAGCATGATGACCGGGTCGGCACCGGAGGTCGCGGTCGCCACGATGCGCGCCCGCGGCGTCAAACCCTGTGAGCTGCCTGCCTTTTCGCTGCCGATGAGCACCAGCGCGGCGCCGTCGACGATGCCCGAGCTGTTGCCGCCGGTGTGGACGTGGTTGATCTTCTCGACGAAGTGGTACTTCTGCAGCGCCACGTCGTCGAAGCCGCCCATCGCGCCGATGCCCTCGAACGCCGGCTTGAGCTTGCCCAGGCTCTCGACGGTGGTGCCCGGACGCATGTGCTCGTCGTGATCCAGCACGACCAGTCCGTTCTGGTCCTTGACCGGCACCACCGACTTGGCGAAGTAGCCGCCCGACCAGGCCGCGGCGGCGCGCTCCTGCGAGCGTGCGGCGTAGGCGTCGACATCCTCGCGGGAGAAGCCCTCGATGGTGGCGATCAGATCGGCGCCGATGCCCTGCGGGACGAAGCCGATGCGGTAGTTGGTCTCCGGATCGCCTGCCCAGGCGCCGCCGTCGGAACCCATCGGGACGCGGCTCATCGACTCGACACCACCGGCGAGCACCAGGTCATCCCAGCCCGAGCGCACCTTCTGCGCGGCGATGTTCACGGCCTCCAGGCCGGACGCGCAGAAGCGGTTGAGCTGCACACCACCGGTCGTCTCCGGCAGGTTCGCGACCAGGGTCGCGGTGCGGGCGATGTCGCCGCCCTGGTCACCCACCGGGGACACCACGCCCAGCACCAAATCGCTGATCAGCGTCTCGTCCAGGTCGGGGAACCGGGCACGGATTTCGTCGATCAGGCCGACGACCAGGTTGACGGGCTTGATCTCGTTGAGGGCTCCGCCACGCTGCTTGCCGCGTGGCGTACGAATAGCCTCGTAGATGAAGGCTTCTTCGGACATGTGGATCTCCAGGTCCTGTCAAGGGTTGGTATGACGGGCTGCAACCCGCTCTGAGCGCGAGCCTAGCAGGGTCACCCAACCGCTTGGTTGGGACACCGGGAGATGTGGTGCACGTCCTAGTTCGAGGCGCCCTCGGTGTCGTCGAAGAAGTGCCATTCGCCGTCGTGCTGGACCTCCATGCGCCAGCCCAGCTCCGTGTTGTCGGCGCGCTGGTCGACGAACCAGGCATGCGCGTCGTCGGCGCTTTCGATGTCCTTGGTGTCGACGACGTCACCTTTGGGATTGAGCACGCGATAGGTAGCCATGGCGGTGGAGTTGCCACGACCGGGCCACTTCACACGTCGTGTCGCTCCGACGACGGCCAGCGGATCCAGCTGCGCACCGTCGCCGCGGTCGTCGACCTCGCCGAGCAGGCATGCCGTCGCTCACCCGACGACGTGTACAGCACCGCACCCACATTGGAGATCAGTGCAATGGGCCACGAGGTGCGCACGGCCAGGCTGTTCGCGACCTGATGCGCGCCGTTCGTAACGCCACGGCGGAAAATCGGCCGGATTTCCGCCGTGGCGTTACGCGCGAGAGCCGGACCGCCCCGACGCGCACGAAACCGTTAGTACTGGTTGGCGACGAACAGTTCCTGGGCGGGGAACTTGGTGAGGATCACCGGGCCGTCGTCGGTGACCACGACCTCCTCCTCGATCCGCGCGGCCGACGTGCCGTCCGAGGCCGGGCAGTAGGTCTCCATCGCGAACACCATGCCCGCCTGGATCTCCAACGGGTTCTCCAGCGAGTTCAGCCGTGAGATGATCGGCCGCTCATGCAGACCCAGCCCCAGCCCGTGCGCGAACTGCAGACCGAACGCCGCCATCTCGTTTTCGAAACCGAAATCCTGCGCCTTGGGCAACAACCGGGCGATCTGATCGGAACCGCCACCGGGACGGATCGCCTCGATCGAGCGGTCCATCCACTCCCGGGCCTGCTTGTAGGCGTCGCGTTGGCTCTGCGTCGCGCTGCCCACGCCGAAGGTGCGGTAATAGCACGTCCGATACCCGTTGTAGGAGTGGATGATGTCGAAGAACGCCTGATCACCCGGGCGGATGATGCGGTCGGTGAAGTTGTGCGGATGCGGATTGCACCGCTCCCCCGAAATCGCGTTGACCGCCTCGACCTGATCCGAGCCCAGCTCATAGAGCCGCTTGTTGGCCAGTGCGACGATCTCGTTCTCCCGCACACCGGGCTTGAGCGCCTCCACGATGTCCTGATACACCCCGTCGACCATGGCCGCGGCCTGGTTGAGCAGCATGATCTCGTCAACGGACTTGATCACCCTGGCATCGAGCATGCTCTGTTGCGCGTCAACGACTTCGAGCCCCTGACGCTGCATCTCGAACAGGAACGGCGGCTCGACGATGTCCATACCCACCGGCTCGCCGGCCACGCCAGCCTCGACCAGGATGCTCTTGATCTCGGTGACCGCATCCCGCATCAGTCCCGCATCCGGGGCCACCGCACCCCGGAAACCGAGGAACCCGGCCCGCCAGTTCTCCTGCGGCAGCCACGGCGAGTACAGCTTGTGATGCCGCACGGCCGAGCCGAAATCCCACAGGATCGGATCCCCGTCACGGGTCAGCAGGCAGTACCGGATCATCTTGTCGCCCAGCGCACCCCCGATCCAGGTCTGGGTGGTGTAGCGGATGTTGTAGAAGTCGAACAGCAGGAACGCCCCACACCCACTGGCCTCCAACGCCGCCTTGGCCCGACCGATCCGGTACTCCCGCAACCGCGCGAAATCCACACGCTCCTCGTAATCCACCCCCATGTGGCCGGGCGCACCGAGCGGACGCGCGGCCACCGGAGGAGCCACCAGCGCGGTCACGAGTGCACCGGCGGGTTCAGGCCGTCGTCGACGGTCACGTTCTCGGGCTTGAGTTCGACACCGGCGCCGCGGGCCACTTCCAGCAGCAGCGTCGCGAAATCCTCCTCGATGCCGATGCCCGCGCCGACGGCCTGCGCGACGATCTGCCGGGTGGCAGATGCGATCGGCATCGGCGACTTGAGCTGATACGCCGCCTCAAGGCCGAGGTCGAAGTCCTTCTGCAGCAACTCCATCGTGAAGGTGGGCGTGAAGTCCAGGTTCACGAACGCCGGCGACTTGTACTGCGTGAACACCGATCCCATCACCGAGTCGTTGAGGAAGGCCAGGAAGTCGGCGCGACTCACCCCGCCCTTCTCGACCAGCACGGTGATCTCGGCCAGGCACTGGGTCACCACGCCCAGCATCAGGTTGTGCGCGATCTTGACCAGGCGGGCGACCTCGCCTTCGCCGACATATGTGACACTGCGCCCGAACACGGCGAGCACCGGTTCGATCGATTCGAACACCTCGCGCGGTCCGGACACCGCGACCGTGAGCTTGCCTGCGGCAATGACTTTCGGGTTGCCGCTGACCGGGGCGGCCAGGAAGTCGCTGCCGCGCGCGTTGGCGGCCTCCCGGATCAGCGTGCTGGCGTCGGCGGAGACGGTCGAGGAGTCGGCGATGATGCGCGGTGACTGTGTACCGGTCAGCAGCCCACCCTCTCCGAGCATCACCTGCTCCAGGTCCTTCGACGACGACACCATCGAGAACACCAGGTCCCGGTCCGCCAGATCGACCGGCCGGCTCACCACCGATGCGCCGCGCTCGGCCAGGTGCTCCGCCTTGGCGGCGGTGCGGTTGTACACCGTGACGTCGTAACCGGCGTCGAGCAGCCGCAGGACGAGCTGGGCTCCCATGCGGCCGGCACCTATCCAGCCGATCTTCAGGTCTGTGGGGGACATATCGTTTCAGTTCCTCTTCTTTGTGTTGTGTTCCGGGCGTGCCAGGAGCTGATCAGGCCGTGGGTTGCGCTGCGTCGCCCGACGGTGAAGCGGCGGGGGCGGATTCGGCGTGCACCGCGCCGCCGAAGTACAGGTCGGCGATCTCGGGGTTGTTGAGGACGTCGGTGGCCGGACCGGTGAGCAGCACGCGGCCGCTCTCCATGACGATGCCGGTGGAGGCCATCCGCAGACCGAACCGGACGTTCTGTTCCACCATCAGGATGGCCTTGCCGTTGGCGCGCATGATCGCCACGGCCTCATCGATCACGGTGAGCGACTTGGGGTCCAGCCCGAGTGAGGGTTCGTCGAGCAGCACCAGCTTCGGGTCGAGCATCAGCGAGCGGGCGAACTCCACCATGCGGCGCTGGCCGCCGGACAGGTTGCCCGCCCGGATCCCGGTCTTGTCGCGCACCAGCGGGAACATGTCGAGCACCTCGTCGTAGCGCTGCTTGACCAGCGCCCGCCTGCGGCGGATCACGTAGGCGCCCATCAGGATGTTCTCCTTGACCGTGAGCGTCGGGAACAGCCCGTCGCTCTGCGGCACCTGGGTGACCCCGCAGCCGAGCACCTCATCCGGCGCCAGGCCCGCGATGTTCTTGCCGTCCAGCATGATCCGGCCCGAGCTGGGTTTCAGCAGCCCGCTCACGGCGCGCAGCACGGTGGACTTGCCCGCGCCGTTGGGGCCGACGATGCAGCCCAGCTCGCCCGCGCCGACCTCCAGGTCGACACCTTGCAGCACGTTGCCGCCGCCGTAGCCGGCGACCACCCCTTCGAGCCTGATCATGCCGGGTTCCTCTCCGCGACCTTGGACGGCGCCGTCAGCAGGTAGTCGTCGCCCAGGTAGGCGTCGAGCACCAGCGGGTCCTTCTGGATCTGTTCGGGCGTGCCCTGCGCGATCACCGCGCCGCGGGCCAGCACCCGGATCGGGTCGCACAACCCGACCACGAACGGCATGTTGTGTTCGACGAGCAGGAAGGTCTTGCCGTCCGCGTTGAGTTCGCGGATCAGGTCCCCCATCCGTTCGATCAGCGTCGGATTGATACCGCCTGCGGGCTCGTCGAGCAGGATCAGTTTCGGATCGAGCATGAGCACCTGCGCCAGTTCCACCAGCTTCTGCTGACCGTAGGACAGCGCGCCCGCGCGCGCGTCGCGGTAGGCCGACATGCCTACGAAGCTCAGGAGTTCTTCTGCCCGTGCGGCCTCCGAGCCGCTGACCGCACCCAGTCCCAGCTGTCCGACCGAGAAGCTGCGCAGCGGCGCGACGACGTTCTCCAGCACCGTCATCTCCCGGAACAGGCGGGTGATCTGGAAGGTGCGGCCCAGGCCGTGGTGGGCCCGCGACCACGGGGAGCCCTTCTCGATGTGTTCCCCGCCCAGCAGGATCTCGCCCCGGTCCGGGGTCATGGTGCCCGAGATCAGGTTGAACACCGTGGTCTTGCCGGAACCGTTGGGACCGATCAGTGCCGTGATCGAGCCCTCGGGAACGGTGAAGCTGCAGTCGTTGACGGCGTGGTTGCCGCCGAAACTCTTGTGCAGGCCCCGCACTTCGAGCAGGGTGCGCCCGCTCGGTTCGGGCCTGCGGATCTCGTTGACCACCAGCGGGCTGTCCAGCGGGTTGAGCCGGGCGCCGGAAAGCCCGACCGTGCCCCTGGTCCTGGCCTTCTCGATGAGCGACGCCAGCGTCGGCAGGATGCCCTTGGGCAGCAGGATGACCAGCAGTACCAGCAGGCCTCCGAACAGGACCAGGCGTGCGTTGCCGCCGCCGAAGGCCTGGTTGGCGTAGATGTTGACCGGCTGAATGATGAACGCGCCCAACACCGGACCCCACAGGGTGCCGCGACCACCGAGGATCACCGCGAGCACGATCAGCGCGCTGGTGATGATGGAGAACATGCCGATCGGGTCGACGAAGGACAGGTAGTAGCCGTACACCGAACCCGCCATGCCCACGAACAGCGCGGACAGTCCGAACGCCAGCAGTTTGTAGACGGGGGCGTTGACGCCGATGGTGCCGGCCTTGCCCTCATCCTCGCGGATGGCGATCAGCCCCATGCCGAACTTGGTGCGCCGGATCCACCACGTCATGAGAAGCGACGCGGCCAGCAACGCGACGAGCGCCAGATGGAACGGCCAGTTGCCCCATGCGTCGGGCCAATCCGGCAACGGCAGGGTGAGCCCGGAGGTGCCGTTGGTCACCGGCACCCATTCGATGGCCACGAACTGGATCAGGAACAGGAACGCCACGGTGATGATGACGAACGCCGGGCCCCTGGACCGGTAGGTGACCAGGCCGAGCAGCATCGCGACGACGGCGGCGACCACGCCGGCCAACGGCGCCCACAGGAAGGGGTCGACGTCGGGGAAACGTTTGGACAGAATGGCCCCGGTGTATGCGCCGATACCGACGAAGGCGCCCTGGCTCAGCGACAGGTAGCCGGTGAACCCGGTGATGATGTTGAGTCCGCTCGCGCCGATGGCCAGCACCAGCGACAGGATGACGATGTTCTGCGCGGAGATGCTGGGCGACAGCGGGAAGAGCAGGATCACCGCGGCCGCGGCCGCGATCACCGCGCGGGCGGCCCACGTGTGCAGGGTGGGATCGAGAAGCTTTGCCCTGAGCGGGGTTTGGGTCGTCATGCCACCGCGTCCTCTCGCAGCCGGGTGCCCATCAGGCCCTGCGGCCGGGTGATCAGCACGATGATGATGACCAGGAACGGCACCGCCACCGGCCAGGCCGCGCCGACGTAGGCGGTGGCCGCGATCTCGCCGACGCCGATCACCAGCGCACCGAGCACCGCGCCGGGCAGGCTGCCCAGGCCGCCGAGCACGACGATGGCCAACAGCCGGGCGATCCACTGGTAGTGCGTGCCTGGCAGGAACGGGTAGATGGTGGAGAGCATCGCCCCGCCTGCCCCGAGGGTGGCCACGCCGATCGAGAAGGTGAGCGCGGCGATGGTCGCGACGCTGACACCCACCAGCAGCGCGCCGTTCTCATTGGACGACGCGGCGCGGATGGCGCGGCCCGCCCAGGTGTGATTGAGCAGCAGGTAGAGCCCACCCATCACCACCACCGCGATGATCGCGGCGATGAGCATCGCCTGCGGAATGTAGATGGAGCCCAACGACATCGACGCGTCGGTGTAGGACACCACCACCGTCGATGAGGTGTTGCCCCAGATGAAGCCCATGATGCCTTCGAGCATGAGCGCGACGCCGAAGGTGGCCAGGACGGTCATGGTGACGTGCGCACCGCGCACGTGCCGGATGACCAGGACGTAGACCAGCCAGCCGAAGGCGAACATCACCGCCATCACGATCGGGATGGACAGCAGTGGGTCCAGCCCGAGGTTGCGCCACAGCGTGTAGGTGAGGAATGCCGCCAGCACGGCGAACGCGCCGTGGGCGAGGTTGATCACCCGCATGACCCCGAAGATCAGGGTCAGGCCGGAGGCCATCAGTGCATAGAGCGCACCGACCAGCAGGCCCAGGATGAGCGTTTGGACAAGGGAACTCATGGGTTTCGTGCTCCTAACCGGTTGTGACGCAGCGCCGTCGGATCACAGGTCGCCGCCGCGCCAGCGCATGATCTGGTCGGACGTCGCGACCGCGGTGGGGAGCACGACCTGGGAGACGCCGGCTTGCCATTGGCCGACCAGGAAGTCGCCCTTGGGGCTGCCGTCGGCGTTCCAGCTCAATGTGCCCAGCAGCGTGTCGACGCTGTTGTTGTGCAACCAGTCCGCGAGCTTCGCCTGGTCGTCGATCGAGCCGACGGCCTCGACGGCCGCCTTGAGCACCTGCCCGGCGGCGAAACCGTCCGCGGCGTCCTCGGGCGGGCTCTGGCCGAACTTCTTCTCGAAGCGCTCGACGAACTCCTTGTTCTGGGGGGTGTCCGACAGCGGGCTGTAGCTGGAGGAGAAGAACACGCCCTCGGCGTTCTGGGGCCCGACCGCGTCGAGATACTGCTGGCCGTAGGTGGGCGAACTGCTCTGGTACAGGATGGTGGGCTGGTAGTTGGCCCGGTTCATCGCACGGATCATGTTGACGCCGTCCTCGAACTGCGCACCCTGCACCACGATCTCGGCGCCGGCATCGCGCATGGCGTTGACCACCGAGTCGAAGTTCTTGGTGGTGGCCGGGTACTGGTCCCTGTACACCGTCCGGATGCCCGCGGCGGACAGGATCTTCTCGGCGCCCTCGACCACCGGACCCGCGAACGGGTCGTCGAGCGTCGGATAGGCCGCGGTCTTGGGCCGTTGCTCGGGAGGCAGCGCGGCGATCCACTGGGCGAACACCTTGGCCTGGTCGGTGGCGATGGCCTGCTGCGAGAAGAAGATGTACTCGAAGCCGCGGTTGAACATGTCGGGTGAGCCGCAGGACGGGCAGACGAACAGCATCTTGTTCTTCTCCGCGATGGCCGACGCCGGGATGTTCAGCAGCGAGGACTGGCTGCCCAGCAGCAGGTTCACCTTGTCCTGCGAGATCAGGTTGTTGTAGTTGCTGACGGCCGTTTCCTGTTGTGTCGCATCATCTTTGATGACGATCTCGACCTTCTTGCCGAGCAGCCCACCGGCTTCGTTGGTCATCTCGACCCAGGTCTCGTAGCCCCGCTGGGTGTCCAGCCCACCCTGGCTGAACTCACCGGTGAGCGGTAGCGACGCACCGATCCGCAGGGTGTCGCTGTCGCCGCCGCTGTCCGCCGAACACGCCGAAACGGTCAACGCGATCGCCGCCGTCGCGGCGAACGCGCGAAATACATGGTGAAAACGCATGTCCAACCTCTCTGTCAGACCGATTGCCCAACGCGGTAGCGCGGTGTTGCTCACATCACCTGCAATCGATTGCAGTGAATCGTCACACAGCGCACCGGAGGTGTCAACAGTTCCCACGGCCGGCCGTCGGCGAACTCCCGGTCAGCTACGTCGTGCAACACAACAAGGGGCCGGACCGGCCCGGGGCGAACCCTTCCCCGCGGAAGGACCTCGGTCTATAGTCATCCGCAATCGATTGCAGAATCCCGTGTCACCCGCCGACCCTTCCGGAGCGCTCATGACCATCACCCACACCGCGGCCCTGCGGCCGCCGCTGGCCCGCACCGAATGGGGTGCGTTCATCGACGGCCACTTCGTTCTGCCGGATGACCTGCCCACATTCGAGGTCGTCGAGCCCTCGACCGCGACGGTGCTGGCCACCGTCGTCTCGGCCGACGACGCGCTCGTCGACCGGGCCGTGCAGTCTGCCCGCGCGGCGCTGCCCGCCTGGCGGGCGCTGACCGGACGGCAACGCGGCGCCTACCTCAAACAGGTCGCCGACCGCATCCGCGCGCATGCCGACGAACTCGGCGAACTGGTGTCCCGCGAGAACGGCAAACCCAGACGCGATGCCCTCGCCAACGACGTGGCGTTCTCGTCGAACTGCTTCGAGTTCTTCTCCGGCCTCGGCGACAGCCTGCCCGGCGAGATCATCGACCAGGGTCCAATCGAGACCAGGGTGATCTACGAACCCTACGGCGTCGTCGCGTGCATCCTGCCGTTCAACTGGCCGCCCATCCACTTCGCCAAGAAGGGGGCACCGGCGCTGATCACCGGCAACACCGTGGTGATCAAGCCGGGTGAACAGGCACCGCTGACGGTGTTGCGGCTCGTCGAGATCGCCAATGAGGTGTTGCCGCCGGGTGTGCTCAACGCGGTCCCCGGCCTGGCGGCCGGCGCGTCGTTGGCCGGCCATCGCGGTGTCGAGCGCATCAGCTTCACCGGCGCCACCGCCACCGGCCGGAAGGTGCTCCGATCGGCGGCGCAGCACCTCACCTACGCGACGATGGAACTCGGCGGCAAGAACGCGCTGATGGTGTTCCCGGACGCCGATCTGGATCTCGCCGTCACCGTGTCGATCGAGGCGATGTTCTACAACCAGGGCGAGGCGTGCACGTCGACGGCACGAATCCTGGTGCACGACAATGTCTATGACGAGTTCGAGGCGAGGTTCACCGCCGCCGCGACCGCCCTGGTGGTCGGTGACGGCCTTGACCCGCGCACCGACGTCGGCCCGATGGTCGACGCCACACACCGCGACCGGGTGCTCGCCTACCTGCAGACCGCGCTCGACGAGGGCGCCCGCATCGTCGGGCAGGGCAGCGTGCCCACCGAGGGCCCGTTCGCCGACGGCTACTGGGTGGCGCCCACCGTGCTGGCCGATGTGGCCCCGGATTCGACCGCGGGTCAGGAGGAGATCTTCGGCCCCATCGCCCTGTTGATGCGCTACTCGACCCTGGACGAGGCGATCGAGATCGCCAACGGCACCGCCTACGGACTGACCGCCGCGATGATCACCCGTGACGAGGCGGCGGCCTGGCATATCGCGGGCCGCCTGGAGGCCGGCATGGTCTTCGTCAACAACTACATGCGCCGCTCGTTCCTGGGTTCGCCGTTCGGGGGTCAGAAGGGCAGCGGGTTCGGCCGCGAGAACGCCCCGGAGACACTGCGCGAGTTCGTCCGGTCCAAGGCGGTCCGGTTCCGGTCCGGCCGTGGAGAGGTGCCGGTCTGGCCCCCTCGATGATTCTGATCATCGGCGCCTTCGTATCACTGGTCGACCGTTCGGTGATGGCGCCGCTCATCCCGGTGATCGCGGCGGACTTCGGTGTCCCGATCGAGGCGATCGGCCATTCACTGACGGTGTACGCGGTGGCCTATGCGGCGTTCCAGCTGGCGTGGAGCACCCTCGCCGCCCGCTACGGCCGGGTCCGCATCCTGATCATCTCCACGGCGTTGGCCGGATTGGCCAACCTGGCAACGGCGTTCACCCACGAGCCGGTCAGCTACGGCATCACCCGGGCGGTGTCGGCGGCGGCGTTCGCGGCGACCATCACCACGGTGCTCATCTACTACGGGGAGACCCTGACCATCCGGCAGCGAGCCGTCGCCACCGCCAACCTCGCGGCCGCCATCGCACTCGGCCTGGCCGCGGGAACGGTGGGCGCGGGCGTCATCGCCCAATGGTGGGGTTGGCGTTGGGCTTACGTGGTGATCGCGGTGTCCGCGCTGGCCCTCGGTCTCGGGTTCACCCGGTTGCGGGAGTCGGACACCAGCGCCAGGGAGCGACTCGTCCCGTCACTGCACAGGTTGGCGGGCAATCGGTGGGCCCTGGCGATCCTGGCCTTCACCGTCGCGGAGGGGGTGCTGCTGATCGGGGTTTTCAACTATCTCGCGGTGGCCCTGCAGACCACCGGGGCCTCGGTGCTGGCCGCGGGTGCGGCGACCGCGATGTTCGGCGCGGCGGTCGTGGCCGCGAGCCAGGTGATGAAGCTGATCCTGGACCGGTGGCCGACCTGGGTGTTGATGCTGCTCGCCGGCGTTGCCATCATCGGCGCGTATGTCGCGGTGGCCGTGCGGATCTCGCTGGGGACGGTGCTCGCCGCGGCGATTTTGCTCGGGGTGGCGTGGGCGTGCGGTCACACCACCATGCAGACCTGGATGACCGATGCGGCCGCCGACAGCCGCGCGATCGGGATGTCGCTGTTCTCCATCGCCCTGTTCGTCGGAACCTCCGCCGGGACCGCGGCGGGCAACATCGCCGCAGGCGCAGGGCATTTCGGTGCGCTGTTCACGCTGGCGGCGGTGGTGTCGGTGGGCTACGCGGCCGTCACCACGGTGGCCCGCGCCCGCTACGTGGTGCGCGAGTGACCTCAGCCCACCAGCGCGTCCGGACGCACCACCACGTCGAACCGTTCGGTGAGCCCGTCGAGTTCGGGCATCGGCAGGAACCGCCTGCGCAACGCGACGAGGGTGCCCAGCGCGGCGACGTCCACCGCGCCGTCGCCGATCAGCCCGTGCAGCGGACTCCTCAGCACCCCGACATGTTCGGCGGCCAGCTCGGCGTCGAGATTTAGCAGGCGCGCCGCGGACGCCGCGGCCTCGGCATCGAGTGCCCCGCAACGTATGGCCCTGGCGGTGTCACCGAGAAC
Source organism: Mycolicibacterium goodii (assembly GCF_001187505.1). The sequence continues at coordinate 2,554,147 of NZ_CP012150.1, read as the reverse complement.
CCCGACCAGCCGGTCCACCGCAGCCGCACCGTTGCCGTCACGCAGCCGGGCCACCACGGTGCCCAGATAGGGTCCCAGCCGGCTGACGTCGGCGAGCAGCAGGCAACCGTCGGCCCGCGCGCTCAGTTCGTTGCCGGCGTTGAGCACCGTCAGATCGCAGCCGCCGCCGGACAGCGCCTTGGCGCGCTTGGGTGTCGAGCCCAGCGTGACGATCTCCAGATCGTCACGGGAGATCCCGAGTTCGTCGAGAAGCGCGTAGCCGACGAAGGCGAACCCCGAGTTCGGCACGTCGACCCCGAGCCGCCCGCGCGCGATCTCGCTGAGCCCGGTGACATCCGGGCGCGCCGCCAGACACAACCGCAGGCCGCGGTCGATGCCCGCGACGATCTCGACGTCGAGCAGTTCCCCGAGCGGGTTCGCGGGCAGGAACCGGTATGCGAGAACGTTGTCCGGGCTGGTGAACACGGCGTCGAACTCGCCGTCGCGCAGCGAGGTGAACTGCGCGGGTGAGGACGGTACCGGAACGTCACGCACCCGCAGCCCGGCGTCGGTGAGCCGTCCGGTGTCCCGGGCGACGTCGAGCAGGACCGATGGGCTGAAGACGCCGAGCGTGATGTGATCCATGACCTGCAATCGTTGTAGGGATTAGGTTTTGGCCGGCCCGGTGGAACTGCGCACCACCAGCGACACCGGCAACGTCAGCGTCACGGCCTCCTGCTCACCGACCTCGATGCCGCGCAGCATGAGCCGGGCGGCCTCGGCGCCGATCTCGCGCAGAGGCATGTGCACCGTGGTCAGCGGCGGCGAGAAGTCCTCGGCGAACGGCATGTCGTTGAATCCGACCACCGACACGTCCTGCGGGCAGTGCAACCCCTCGGCGCGCAGCCGCCGGATCAGCCCGAGCGCCACCAGATCGTTGCCCGCGACCAGTGCGGTCGGGTGAACCTCGTTGTGCGCCAGCAGATGTTCGGCTGCTTCGACACCCGCGTCGATGGTCAGCGCCGACGCGTGCACGGTCTGATGCGCCACACCCGCCTTGGTCGCCGCCGTCTCGAACGCCTCGGCCCTGGTGCGGGTGGTGGAGAAGTTCAGCGGGCCGGCCGCGTGCACGATGCGGCGGTGCCCGAGTTCGACGAGATGCTCGACGGCCAACTCGATGCCGCGCGCGTTGTCACCGCCCACCAGCGGGTAGTCGCCGATGCCCGCGCCGCGGTTGACCAGCACCACCGGCACCTCCGCCGCGGCCGCCTCGTTGACCACCGGCTGGTCGTCCAGGCGGCCGGTGGCGAGGATGAATCCGTCCACGCGGCGCTGCAGCATCGATTCGAACACCGAGATCTCCACGTCGTCGTGAGAATCGGTGTTGGCGATCAGCACGGTGTAGCCCTGGGCCTGCAGGACGTACTCGATACCGCGGATGATGGGCGGGAAGATCGGGTTCATCAAGTCGGGGATGATCACCCCGATGGTCATCGAGCGGCTGGTGCGCAGGCTGCGCGCCATCGCGTTGGGAACGTAGCCGAGTTGACGCGCGGCCCGCTTGACGCGTTTGAGCGTCTCGGCGTTGACCTGATCGCGGGTCCGGGCATTGAGCGCCCTCGACACCGTGGCCTTGTGCACCTCGGCCAGGCGCGCCACGTCGTCGATCGTCACCCGTCTCGGCGTGTTCGGCTTCCCCACAGACCCTCCAGCGAGCCCGCGCTGTTGGGCTCATCGCACGAGGTTACCGCGCTGCCCGCGGCGCCACGCGCCATGGTGCAATCGATCGCAGCCGGGCGCGCCGGATCGCGGTTCCGCGCCGGTTCTAGGCTGGACAGCTATGACCGTGCGCAGACTGCAGCCGTTCGCCGTGACCATCTTCGCCGAGATGTCGGCGCTGGCCACGCGCCTCGGCGCGGTCAACCTGGGCCAGGGTTTCCCCGACGAGGACGGGCCTGCCGAGATGCTCAAGGTGGCACAGAACGCCATCGCCGACGGCGTCAACCAGTACCCGCCGGGCCTCGGGGTGCCGGAGCTGCGGCAGGCGATCGCCGCGCAGCGAAAGCGTCACTACGGCATCGAGTACGACCCCGACACCGAGGTGCTGGTCACCGTCGGCGCCACCGAGGCGATCGCGGCGTCACTCATCGGGCTCGTCGAACCGGGCTCCGAGGTGCTGGTGATCGAGCCGTTCTACGACTCCTACTCTCCGGCGATCGCGATGGCGGGCTGTGAGCGCCGCGCGGTGCCCCTGGTGCCCGACGGGCGAGGGTTCGCCATCGACGTCGACGCACTGCGTGCCGCGGTCACCCCCGCGACCAAGGCCTTGATCCTCAACTCGCCGCACAACCCCACCGGCGCGGTGGCCTCCGACGCCGAGCTGCGCGCGGTCGCGGCCCTGGCCGTCGAACGCGACCTGCTGGTGATCACCGACGAGGTCTACGAGGCCCTGGTGTTCGACGGCTACGAGCACCGGCCGCTGGCGGGATACCCGGGCATGCGCGACCGCACCGTCACGATCTCCAGTGCGGCCAAGATGTTCAACGCGACCGGCTGGAAGATCGGCTGGGCCTGCGGCACGCCCGAGCTGATCGCCGGGGTGCGCGCGGCCAAGCAGTACCTCACCTACGTGGGCGGTGCCCCGTTCCAGCCCGCCATCGCGCATGCGCTCAACCACGAGGACGGCTGGGTCGGCGACCTGCGCGATTCGTTCCAGGCCAAACGCGACCGGCTGGGTTCGGCGCTGGCCGAGATCGGGTTCGAGGTACACGACAGCCGCGGCACCTACTTCCTGTGCGCCGACCCGCGTCCACTCGGTTACGACGACAGCACCGCGTTCTGCGCCGAACTGCCCACCAGGGCCGGCGTCGCGGCCATCCCCATGTCGGCGTTCTGCGATCCCGACGCACCACACGCCGATGTGTGGAATCACTTGGTGCGCTTCGCGTTCTGCAAGCGTGACGGCACGCTCGACGAGGCGATCCGCCGGCTTCAGGTGCTGCGAAGGTGCTGAAAAGGGCGTGACGCGAGACGATGTGTCGGTGCCAGTACCCACACACCGGGTCCCCACACACCGGGTCCCGCCCGACGTACACGCCCACATCGACGCGCTGCTGACGCAGGTGGACGCCGAGCAGGTCACCGCGCCGACCATCGCCGCACCGGATTGCACTACGGTACCTACGATTACAGCGCGGCCTGCGGTATCGCACCGCAACACCGGTTCCTGGACCATCCGATCGCCGACCACGCCAAGGCCGTGATGCAGACCGCGGCGGCGCGATCGTCGACGAACCGGCCACCGCCGAGGCACTGGCCACCGTGGTGCTGCGCGGGCTCGACTGCGGCGCGTTCGATGCCGCGGATGTGCTGGCGCTCGCTCCCGGCGCCACCGTCGAGGTGCTGCACAACCTGAAGAACCGGATCTAGAGAGCGGAACGTGATGACCGAAACCCCACCGGATTTCATCTGGCTACCCGATCTGGCCCTGCGGTCGTTGGGTGGCGCGGTGGTGTGGGCCAACGACGAGACGTTCGCCGAGAAGGAGAACCTGATCTCCCCCGGGCCGTCGCAGTACCGACCGGCGACGTTCGGACACAAGGGTCAGATCTACGACGGCTGGGAGACCCGCAGGCGCCGTCAGCCCGGGCACGATTCGGCGATCGTGCGGCTCGGCGTGCCCGGGGTGATCCGCGGCATCGTCGTCGACACCGCATGGTTCAAGGGCAACTACCCGCCCGAGGTGTCGGTCGACGCCATCGAGGCCGACGGTTATCCCACCGCGGAGCAACTGGCCACCAGCGCCGACTGGACGCCGATCATCGAACGTTGCCGCGTCTACGGCGACACCCGCAACAACTTCGAGGTGCGATCCGAGGACCGCTGGACACACGTGCGGCTCAACATCTATCCCGACGGCGGCGTGGCGCGCCTGCGCGTGCACGGAGAAGGCCGCCCCGACAAGCGGTTGATGGGGATCGGGCCGCTGGATCTCGCGGCCCTGGAGAACGGCGCGCTGGTACTGGACTGCTCGAACCGTTTCTACAGCTCGCCGCACAACCTGATCTTCCCGGGCCTGGCCCAGGTGATGGGCGACGGCTGGGAGACCGCGCGTCGTCGCGACGGTGGAAACGACTGGGTGCGAATCCGTCTGGCCGGAGCCGGACGGGTGCGGCTGGCCGAGATCGACACCTCCTACTTCGTGGGCAACTGCCCGGGCGAGGCCGCCTTGAGCGGGTTGCGCGCCGACGGGCAGTGGGTGCAGGTGTTGCCGCGCACCGCGTTGCTGCCCGATACCCGGCACCGCTTCCTCGTCGACGTCGCCGATGTGGTGTCGCAGGTGCGTCTGGACATCTACCCCGACGGGGGCCTCGCGCGCCTGCGACTGTACGGAGAACTGGCATGAGCAATCCGAGGGACAGCTATCCGAGAGACATGGTGGGCTACGGTCGTACGCCCCCGAATCCACGGTGGCCCGGCGACGCGGTGATCGCGGTGCAGTTCGTGCTCAACTACGAAGAGGGCGCGGAGAACTGCGTGCTGGACGGCGATCCGGCGTCGGAGACGTTCCTGTCGGAGATGACGCCCGCCGAGGCGTTCGGCAACCGGCACATGAGCATGGAATCGCTCTACGAGTACGGCTCCCGGGCCGGATTGTGGCGTGTGCTGCGGGTTTTCGAGCAGCGCGGCATACCGCTGACGATCTTCGCGGTGGCCCGGGCCATGCAGCGCAATCCCGAGGCGGTCGCGGCGTTCACCGAACTGGGCCACGAGATCGCCTGCCACGGGCTGCGGTGGAAGTCCTATCAGTTGACCGACCGCGACACCGAACGTGAGCACATGGCCGAGGCGGTGCGGATCCTCGAAGAGCTCACCGGCTCCGCACCGCTGGGCTGGTACACCGGCCGCGACTCGCCGCACACGCGTGAACTGGTCGTCGAGCACGGCGGATTCGTGTACGACTCCGATTCCTACGCCGACGATCTGCCGTACTGGGTGGCCGTCAACGGCACCGACCACCTCGTGGTGCCCTACACGCTCGACACCAACGACATGCGATTCGCCTCACCGGCCGGCTTCGCCAACGGCGAGGAGTTCTTCGCGCATCTGCGCGACGCGTTCGACGTGCTCTACGCCGAGGGGGTTTCCGGTGCACCCAAGATGCTCTCGGTCGGCCTGCACTGCCGGCTGGTCGGACGTCCCGCGAGAACCGCCGCACTGCAACGCTTCCTGGATCACGTGCAGTCCCATGACCGGGTGTGGCTGGCTCGGCGGATCGAGATCGCCGAGCACTGGCGGCAAGTGCACCCCAGCTAGCGCCGGTCGATGTACCGCTTGGCCGGCGGTGTCGCGTACTCGCCGCGCTTGCCGGTGCTGAGCCCCATCGCCACGAGTGACTGCACCGTGAGCGTCGCCGCACTCACGCCGTCGACCACGGGAACGCCGAGTTCCTCGGAGATGGCCCGGCACATCTGCGCCATGCCCGCACACCCCAGCACGATCGCGTCGGACCGGTCGTGTTCGACGGCCTCGCGGCACGCCTCGGTGACCACCTTCTGCGCGGTCGGATCGGTCTCCAGGTCGAGTACCGGGATCTCGCACGCATGGATGCCGAGGCAGAAGCGTTGCATGCCATAGCGTTCGGCAAGTTCGGCGGCCCGGCCCGTGGTGCGCGCGAGCGTCGTCACCACCGAGAAACCCCGGCCCAGGTGGCTCGCGGCGTACATCGCGGCCTCGGCGATGCCGATCACCGGACCGGTTGCGATCTCACGCGCCGCGTCGAGTCCCGGATCGCCGAAGCACGCGATCACATGCCCGTCGGCCCCGGCCCGCTCGCCGTCGGCGATCGCGTCGAGCAGTCCGGGAACGCTCATCGCCTCGTCGTAGTGGCTCTCGATGGACGGTGGCCCGAATTGTGAGGTGACGGCGGTGATCTCGGTATCGGGACCGGCCACTGCACTGGCGCAGCGGCCGATCCCCTCGGTCATCGATGTGGTGGTGTTCGGATTGACCATCCGGATCCGGATCATGTGAGCGACTCTGCGACCACCGCGTCCCGCTTGGCCAGCAGGTGGTACAGGCCGAACGCGACACCGCAGCCGATGAACCAGCTGTACTGGGCGGCGGTGTGCATGCCGACCACGGAGCCGCCGAGCAGCACCGGGACCACCGCGAGAACCGCGCCGACCACGGTCGCGATCACCGCAACCTTGTTGTAGCCCTTGGTGTACCAGTACTTTCCTGACTCGTCGAGGGTGAACAGATCGTCCACGACGACCCGCTGTTTGCGCACCAGGTAGAAATCGGCGATCAGCACACCGAACAGCGGGCCGATGAACGCGCCGAGGGTCTCCAGCGTGTAATGGATGACCTCAGGGTTGTTGTAGAGGTTCCACGGCGTGATCAGCACCGAACCGACCGCGGCGATCATGCCGCCGGCCCGCCAGCTGATCCGCTGTGGGCTGACGTTGGAGAAGTCGAACGCCGGTGAGATGAAGTTGGCGACGATGTTGATGCCGATCGTCGCGATCGCGAACGTCAAGGCGCCCAGCACGATCGCGAAGGTGCTGTCGATGCGGGCGACGGTCTCGACCAGGTCGGTGATCAACTCGCCGAACACCGGCAGCGTCAGCGATGCCGTGACCACCACCAGCACCGAGAACACCAGGAAGTTGACCGGCAGACCGAGGAAGTTGCCCTTCTTGACCGCGGCGAACGTCCTTCCGTAGCGCGAGAAGTCACCGAAGTTGAGCATCGGTCCGGAGAAGTACGACACCACAAGGGCGATCGCGCCGAGCATCACCGGGATCGACGACCACCCGGTGTAGGTGACGTCGCCGAGGTTCAGGTCGATCGCACCCCAACCGGCCTTGTAGATCAGATAACCGCACAGCAGGAACATCACCACGTACACCGCGGGCCCGCAGAAGTCGATGAACCTGCGGATCGACTCCATGCCGCGCCAGAACACGCACGCCTGCAGCACCCACAGCAGCAGGAACGACCCCCAGCCCAGCAGCGACAGGCCCGCGAAACCGTAGTTGTCGACCACGGCGTACGGCGCCAGCGACGGGAACATCTTGACCAGCACGATGTCCAGCGCCGCCGAGGCCAGGAAGGTCTGGATGCCGTACCACGCGACGGCGATGAGGCCGCGGATGATGGCCGGGATGTTGGCCCCCAGCACACCGAACACGGTGCGGCAGATCACCGGGTACGGCACACCGGCCTGCTGGCTGGGTTTGGCGACCAGGTTGCAGAAGAAGTTGACGATCGTGATGCCGATCAGCAACGCCACCAGCACCTGCCAACTGGCCAGGCCCAACGCGAACAGGCTGCCCGCCGTGACGTAGCCGCCGACGCTGTGCACATCGGACATCCAGAACGCGAAGATGTTGTAGGCGCCCCACTTCTGGCTGCGCAGCGGGGCGAGGTCCTCGTTGGTCAGTCTCGGGTCATAACCCGGTTTGATCTCGCCGCCGCCGATCGGGTGACCGGCCGCTTCGACGAGGTCGCCGCTTGCGTTGGGTACCGCGGTTTCTGTCATGGCCCGACGCTAGGAACGATGTGTTTCCCCTGCATTTCGTCGGGGCTATGCATCAATTTCGGGAAAGATATATTTCAGGCCAGCAGGCCGGTGCCGATGGGCAGCACCGCGATGACGGCGTTGAGCCGGGCCGCATGCGCCTCGGACGCCGCGACCAGGCGTTCGGCGTCGCGCATCAGGAACGCGTCGAGCATCTCGCGGTGATCGGCGTGCAGTTGCGCGCGGTCGGCGGCACTGACATGCACCATCGACTGCACCGGTTCGGTGACATTCCACGCCGCTTGGAGCATGTGCAGCAACCGGTGCATGCGCGACGGTGCGGTCAGCGCGGCGTGGAAGTGGCGACTCTCCCGGTGGTAGGTGGCGGCGTCGTCGTCGGCGATCGCCCGCTCCAGGACCGCGTTGGCCGCGACCGCCGCGTCCCGGTCGGCGTCGGTCGCGTTGGCCACCGCGGCCATCAGCGACGCGGACTCCAAAGTCTCACGCACGATGTACATTTCGCGCAGCTCCTGGGCGGTGAGCAGCGCGACCGTGTAACCGGCGTTGCGGCGGTGCGCCACCAGACCTTCCCCGATGAGCGTCTTGAGCGCCTCACGCACCGGGATCTGGCTGACCCCGAACACCTCGGCCACCTCGGCGAGCGGGATCGGTGTTCCCGGCGGCACACCACCGTCGAGGATGGCGCGGCGCAGCTCGTCGAGCACGGCCTGCTGCGACGGCGCCACGGCGACCAACTGCTGCAGCAGTACCGAACGCCGAGGGGGCCGCATGTGCGCTCATGCTAGGTCACCGGTGCGGCCTGCGCGCGTCGAGCGCGTTCACAGCGACGCCACGACCGCCCATATCCTTTCGAGGTCGGCGGTGTCGGGCTGCAACGGGCTCAGGACGATGTCGGTGGCGCCTGCGTCGAGGTAGGTCTGCAGCTTGGTGCGCACCTGGTCCTCGGACCCGATGGCCGCCAGATCGGTGATATCCGAAACCCCCTCGCGGGCAATGACCTTCTGATACGACGGGATGGTCGTGTAGAACGCGAGCTGCTCGGCGGCGGTCTTCCTGGCCGCCTCGACGTCGTCGGACATCACGACCGGCACCATCGCGGTGACGCGCGGCTGCGGCCGGCCCGCGGCCTCGGCCGCGTCGTTGATGGTGGGCACGATGAACTCGCCGACGGTGCGCGGGCCCGCCAGATACGGCAGGGTGCCGTCGGCCAGTTCACCGGTCACCCGTAACGCCTTGGGCCCCATGGCCGCGACGTGAATCGGGATCGGCGTCCCGCCGGCCACGCGCACGGGCCACTGCACCTCGATCGAGTACTCGTCGCCGTGGAAGTTGGCGTCACCCTTCTCGAACGCCCCGCGCAGCACCTGCAGGTATTCGCGCAGCCGGCCCACGGTGTTGGTGCGGTCGATGCCGAACGCGTGGTGCTCGATCACCCGCGCGCCGAGGCCGAGTCCCAGGGTGAAGTTGCCGTGCGCGGCGGCCTGCGCGGTCTGGGCGGCCGCGGAGACCAGCAGCGGATGGCGCGGGTTGATCGGCACCACCGCGGTTCCCACGCCCAATCCCGGCACCGCGGCGCCGATCAGACCGGCCGCGGCGATCGCGTCGATGTCGGCCTGCTGGGCCAGCCAGATCTGGCGGACCCCGATGTCGTAGGCCCGGCGGGCGTCGTCGATCAGCCTGTCGACGGCGTTGGAGGCGGACGGGTTGACTCTGAGCATCACTCCGGTTGACATGCTCACACCAACCGGGTGACCCGGGGCACTATTCCGCCGAGCCGCTACCGGCAGATCATCACCGGAACGCGGCTGTGGTGCAGCATGTTCAGGCTCGTCGAGCCCAGCAACACCCCGGCCAGCGCATTGCGGCCACGGGTGCCGACGACGACGAGTTGTGCGTCGGCGCCATGCTGCATGAGCGCCTTGGCCGGTGAGGCGACCTCGACGAAGCACTTCGCGTCGACGTTCGGGTACCGGCGCGCGGCCTTGTCCACCGTCTCGGTGAGCGCGGTGAGTTCGGCGGCCTCCAGCGCCTCCCAGTCGATGACGAACGGGATGGTCACGCCGGTTTCGGCGGGCACGTGCAACGACATCGACCGCACCGCGCGCAGCGGCGCCCCGAGCCGGTCGGCCAGTTCCAGCGCCGCCGCAAGCGCGTGCTCGGCGGCCGGGCTGCCGTCCACGCCGACGACGATCGGCCCGTCGCCGGGTTCGGGCCGGTCACCCCGGTAGGCCACCACGGGACACGCGGCATGGGTGGCCACCGACAGCGAGGTCGACCCGACCAGCAGCGCCGCGGCCGGTGTCACGGCCTTGCCGCCCAGGACCACCAGGCGGGCCCGCCCGCTCACCTCGATCAGCGCCCCGTCGGCCGGTTGGTTGAGCGACGCCGTGGTGACGGTCAGGCCCGGCCGCTCGGCGGCGACCGAATCGACCGCGGCCTTGAGGAAGATCTCGGCGCAGTCCTGCTGGTAGGTCATCATCGCCGCGAGCAGCGCGCCCGCACTGTCGGTCAGGTTGCGGCCCAGCGTGGGCAGGGCGTGCAGGATGTGCAGCGGTGCGCCGAGTTTCTCGGCCACCGCACCTGCCCAGCGCGCGGCGTTCACCGCGCTGTCGCTGCCGTCGATACCGACCACGACCGGGGCGTTCGATGTGCTCATACCTCGATCCTGCTGGTCGGCGGGGGCCACCGACAACGGCCGAAAGTCCCTAATCGAAACGCCTAATCCCAGCCGATGTCGTCGATGCTCGTCGACTCCTGCGGCGGTCTGCCCGGCGCGGAGGCCGGGGTGCGCGAGAACCGCGGCGCCGCTGCGGCCTGCGCGACGCCGTCGAGGTCGATCAGCGTCGCACGCTCCCGCAGATGCGGGTTCTCGGCGGCCTCACCCCACGTCAGCACGGGCGTCACACAGGCGTCGGTGCCCGCGAAGATCTCGGTCCACTGCGCACGTGTCTTCGACTTGAACCGTTCGGTGAAGATCGCCCGCATCTCGTCATAGCGGGCCGGCTCGAACTGGCCTGGGATCTCGTCGGCACCCAGCCCCAGGCCCGCGATCAGCTGCGCGAAGAACTGCGGTTCGATCGACCCGACCGCCATATGGCCGCCGTCGGCGGTCTCGTAGCAGCGATAGAACGGGGCACCGCCGTCGAGCAGGAAGGATTCGCGCTCGTCGCGCAGCGTCCCGGTGGCCCGCATGGTCCACATCATCTGCGCCAGCATGCTCACGCCGTCGACCATCGCGGCGTCGATCACCTGCCCCTTGCCGGACCGCTCCCGTTCGTACAGCGCCGCGACAATGCCGACGAGCACCAGCATCGACCCGCCACCGAAGTCGGCCACCAGGTTCATCGGCGCGACGGGCGGCCGGTCGCGGTACCCGATGGCCGACAGCGCACCCGTCTGGGACAGGTAGTTGATGTCGTGGCCCGCGGTCTGCGCGAGCGGGCCGTCCTGGCCCCAGCCGGTGATGCGCGCGAAGATCAGCCGCGGGTTGACCGCCTCGCACTCCTTCGGGCCGATGCCCAGGCGCTCGCACGTGCCGGGGCGGAAACAGTCCAGCAGCACATCGGCCTTGGCGACCAGGTCGAGCAGCCTGCCGGGTTCGGCCTTGACGTCGAGATCGACGATGCGTTTGCCGCGGTGCAGCAGGTCGACGTTCTCGGCTGGCATGGTCAGCCCGCCCGGGCGGCGCACCCGGACCACGTCGGCCCCCAGGTCGGACAACATCATCGCGGCGTGCGGCCCGGGACCGATTCCGCCGAGTTCGACAACGCGCACGCCAGTCAGGGGACCGGTCTTCGTCATGCGAGGCAGACTAGCGGCATGACCGATGACGGCTACACCGTCGGTGACTACCTGCTGGACCGGCTCGCCGAACTCGGCGTGACCGAGGTCTTCGGCGTCCCCGGCGACTATCAGTTGGAGTTCCTCGACCACATCGTGGCGCACCCGCACCTCACCTGGGTCGGCGGCGCGAACGAACTCAACGCGGGCTACGCCGCCGACGCCTACGGCCGGTTGCGGGGCATGGCGGCGTTGGTCACAACGTTCGGCGTCGGCGAACTCTCGGCGGCCAACGCCATCGCGGGCAGCTACGCCGAGCACGTTCCCGTCGTGCACATTGTGGGCGCGCCGTCGAAGGACTCGCAGGCCGCGCGCCGCATCGTGCACCACACTCTCGGTGACGGCGACTTCGAGCACTTCCTGCGTATGAGCCGCGAAATCACCTGCGCCCAGGCCAATCTGGTGCCCGCGACCGCCACCCGGGAGATCGACCGCGTGTTGTCGGAGGTGCGCGAGCAGAAGCGGCCCGGCTACCTGCTGCTCGCCACCGACGTCGCCCGCTTCCCCACCGAACCCCCGCACACGCCGCTGCCGCGCTACTCCGGCGGCACCAGCCCCCGGGCGCTGTCGCTGTTCACCAAGGCCGCCGCGCAGGTCATCGGCGAGCACCGGTTGACCGTGCTGGCCGACTTCCTGGTGCACCGCATGGGATGCGTCGAGGAGCTCGACAAGCTGCTGACCGCCGACACCGTGCCGCACGCGACGTTGATGTGGGGCAAAAGCCTGGTCGACGAGAGCTCACCGAACTTCCTTGGCATCTACGCCGGTTCGGCCAGTGAGGGTTCGGTACGCGAGGTGATCGAGAACGCGCCGGTGCTGGTGACCGCGGGTGTGCTGTTCACCGACATGGTCAGCGGGTTCTTCAGCCAGCGAATCGACCCCGCCCGCACGATCGACATCGGCGTCAACCAGAGCGTCGTCGCCGGGCAGGTGTTCGCCCCGCTCGACATGGGTGCCGCACTCGAGGCGATCGCCACGATCCTGACCGAACGGGGCATCGAGTCCCCGGCGTTGCCACCCGCCGCCGCGCCGGAACGGCCCGCACCGCCGCCCCGAGACGCCGCGCTGACCCAGCACGCGTTGTGGGACAGGCTCGCCGAGGCGTTGACGCCGGGCAACGTGGTGCTCGCCGATCAGGGCACGTCGTTCTACGGCCTGGCCGGGCACCGGCTGGCCTCGGGGGTGACGTTCATCGGCCAGCCGCTGTGGGCGTCGATCGGCTACACGCTGCCCGCCGCGCTCGGCGCGGGCGTGGCCGACCGCGACCGGCGCACGGTGCTGCTGATCGGTGACGGCGCCGCGCAGCTGACGGTGCAGGAGCTCGGGGCGTTCGGCCGGGAGGGACTCACCCCGGTGGTGGTCGTCGTCAACAACGACGGCTACACCGTCGAACGCGCGATCCACGGTGTCACGGCCCCGTACAACGACATCACCCGGTGGCGGTGGACCGATCTGCCCGCCGCCCTCGGTGTTTCCGATGCGCTGACGTTCCGCTGCCGCAGCTACGGCGAACTCGACGACGCACTGACCGTGGCCGCCGAGACCCAGGACCGCATGGTGTTCGTCGAGGTGCTGGTGGAGCGCATGGACATCCCGCCGCTGCTCAACGAGCTGGCACAGTCCGCGTCGGCCGCGAACGCCGGGTAACCGGGCTAGGCTCGGCACCATGCGCAAGCCCATCGATCCGAAGGCCCCGCCGTCGGGGACCGGCTGCACCGAATGTGAAGCGGTCGGCGGATGGTGGGTGCATCTGCGCCGCTGCGCGAAGTGCGGGCACATCGGGTGTTGTGACGATTCGCTGGGCAGGCACGCCGCGGCGCACTGGCGCGAGACCAAGCACCCGATCATCCGTTCGTTCGAACCGGGCGAGGACTGGTTCTGGAACTACGCCGAGAACGCGTACGCCGACGGACCGGAGTTGGCTCCCCCGCAGCATCATCCGCAGGACCAACCGGTGCCCGGCCCGCGCGGTCGCGTGCCCGCCGACTGGGCCGCGCAGCTGCGCGCCCGCTAGATCTCGGCCAGTGCGGCCTTCGCGGCGTTGTAGCCGGGGATGAAGGTGATGCCCGGCCCGCCGTGGCAGCCCGCGCTGCCCAGATACAGCCCCCGCAGCGGGATGGGCCGGTTTGCGTACCCTTTCGGCCCGGGACGGTTGGGGCCCATCTGCTCGGGGTGCACCAGGCCGTGGCAGTAGTCGCCACCGGGCGCGCCGAACATCGTGCCCATGTGCCGCGGGGTGAACGTGGTGTGCCGGATGATGCGGTCGGCGAAATCCGGTGCCAGTCGGGTGATCTTGTCGATCACCCGCTGCCCCATCTCGGCCTTGAGTCGGCCGTAGCTCTTCTCTGGATGCTCCGAGGAGTTCTCGATCGGGAACCACAACGAGAACGCCGACGCCGCATGCTTACCCGGTGGCGCCAGGCTCGGGTCGTGCGCCGAAGGGATCTGCAACGCGACGGCGGGATCGGCGGGCACGACACCGCGCCTGCAGTCCTGCCACTGCTGCTGAAGTTCCTCCGGTGTGCTGAACATGCCGATGGCCGCCTGCATTTCCGGATCGTTGAGCAGTTCGTAGGGCGCGGCGAACGTCGGTGCGCCGTCCAGCGCGAAATGCATCTGCAGATAGCTGCCGCGGTGGTCGACGTGGCCGAACCGCTCGCGCACCTCGGCCGGCAACGCTTCGGCGGCAACGAGTTTGGTGATGGTCAGATCGGGCGCGACGGCGGACACCACGACCGGCGCTTCGACGGTCGAACCGTCGGCGAGTCGCACGCCGGTCACGCGGCCGTCCGCGGTGCGGATCTCCTCGACCGCGCTGCGCAACCGCAGTTCACCACCGTGGGCGGCGAACAGGTTGCGCAGGTGTTCGGTGAGGGCCCCGATGCCGCCCGCGAGTTTCTTCATCAGCACCGCGTTCTCGTCGGGCACCGCCAGACCGAACGCGAGGGCCGCCGCGCTGCCCGGGGTTTCTGGGCCGCGGTAGGTGGTGTTGACCGCGAGGAAGGCCAGCATGCCGCGCAGCGCGCCGTGCTTGTCGCGGTCGGGCAGATGACGATCCAGCACCCCGGTGACCGAGCCGAACAGCAGGTCGTCGATCGCGTGGCGCTCGGATTCGGTTGTGGCGCAGGCGTACATCTCGTCGAGCGTGCGGGGTGGGCGGCCGGCGTCGAACCGGCCCAGCGCGTGTGTGGGCGCCTGACTCCACGCCATCAACCCGGCCATGCCGGTCACCGCGTCGGCGCCGTGCACCTCGCCGAGATGGGTCAGCATCTTCATCGGGTCCGCGTAGTAGATCACCGGTGGGTCGCCGACGCCGCGCAGCGACACCGACATCACCTCGAGGTCGATGGTGGGCAGCTCGTCGAGGCCGAGTTCGCGGCTCACCACGGCCGAGGTGGGGAACTGCAGCGACCCGGCGATCTCGAAGCGGTAGCCGTCGAACAGTTCGACGGTGGAGGCCATTCCGCCGGCGTACCGCTTGGCCTCCAGACACACCGTGCGCAGGCCTGCGCGTTGCAGCAGCGCGGCAGCGGTCAGTCCGTTGTGGCCCGCGCCGATGACGATCGCGTCGTAGTCCGCCATCGCCTGAGGCTGACACCCGCATGCAAGTTTTGTCAATAGTGACAAAACCTGGTCAGACGAGACCCGCCCGCAGCGACTCCAACGCCGTGCGGCACAGCCGCGCCAGTTCGGGCAGCGACCGATCCTCGTCGTCGCCGGTCATCCAGATGTCCATGGCGCCGAACACCGCGGCCGCCACACAGCGTGCGGTCACCGCGATCCGCAGCCGGTCGTCACCGCAGGGGCCGGTGGGCGCGCGCCGCGTCAGGTGGTCGGCGACGGCCTCGGCGAAGTCGCTCTCCACCTGGCGGATGTGACGCACGATGCGGCCCGGGTCGAGTTCGTTGGCACGCATCGCCGCGATCTTGGGAACGGCGTCGACGTCGAAGGGAAACGCCAGAATCGCCGACTGCACCGAGTCCAGGATCGACTCCCCCTCGGGCCGCTCGGCCAGGGCCGCGCGGAACCACCGCAGGCCCGAGTCGTAATCGGCGAACAGCAGATCGTGCTTGGAGTTGAAATGGCGGTAGAAGGTGCGCAGGGACACCCCGGCGTCGGCGGCGATCTGCTCGGCCGACGTGTCCTCGACGCCCTGGGCCAGGAACCGCACCAGGGCGGCCTGGCGCAGCGCGGCCCTGGTGCGTTCGCTGCGCGCGGTCTGCGCCTGCCTGGCCATGCCGGTAAGTTACCGCACCCGGTCATCACCGCCAGTTATGTCACTATTGACAAAACTTCGATGAGCGGGTGAGCTCACGCCATGGTGTCGCTCATCGTTCACGCAGTGCTTGGCATCGTCGTCGTCGCGCTGGTGGTCCGGCTGAACCCGCAGATCTTCTCCCGCCCCCCAGGCCCGCGCTTCTCGGCGCTCGAGGCGACGTTCTACGCCGTCGGCCTGGCCTCGATCCCGTTGTGCTGGTACTTCAATTCGCAGTTCGTGGCGCAGTACGCCGTGCCCGGCGGCAACCCGATCTGGGGTCCGGGCAGCTGGGCGGAGTTCATCGCGCTCGGGTACACGAACCCGGCCGCGAGCTCGGCGAGCGCGGACTACACCATCGCGAATGTGATTCTGCTGCCCCTGTTCACCATCGCCGACGGCCTGCGCCGGGGCATCCGGCATCCGTGGCTGTTCTTCGTCAGCAGCCTGTTCACCAGTTTCGCGTTCGCATTCGCGTTCTATTTCGCGACCGTGGAACGCCAGCACCGCCACCAGCGCGCCGGGATCGCCGTCGGCGGCCTTCCTGGGGATCAGCTGGGAACCCGCTGAAAAACGGCACGCCGGTCGGGTACCACCAGCCACTTCGTGGCTGTGCGCCACATCACGGTCACAGGACAGAATATCCGCACGGGCCGCGAGCTTTGTTGCGGGTATGACGAGCGATGTTCACGACGCCTCACGCGACGGCACCGATCAAGACGAGCAGTCGGCCCGCCGCATCGCCGAACTCTATGCCACAGACCGCGAGTTCGCCGCGGCCACACCGCTGCCCGAGGTGTACGACGCGGCGCACAAACCCGGCCTGCGGCTCGCCGAGATCGTGCAGACCCTCTACACCGGCTACGGTGACCGTCCGGCGCTGGGATACCGCGCCCGCGAACTGACCGTCGACCCCGACACCGGCCGCACCGTCGCGCGCCTGCTGCCGCGGTTCGACACCGTCAGCTACTCGCAGGTCTGGTCGCGCGTGCAGGCCGTCGCGACGGCCCTGCGGCACAACTTCACCCAGCCGATCTATCCCGGCGACGCCATCGCGACCATCGGGTTCGCCAGCCCCGACTACCTGACGCTCGACCTGGTGTGCGCCTACCTGGGACTGGTCACCGTGCCGCTGCAGCACAACGCGCCGGTCAGCCGCCTGGCCCCGATCCTCGCCGAGGTCGAGCCGCGCATTCTCGCCGTCAGCGCCGAATACCTCGATCTGGCAATCGAATCCATCAAAGACGTCACGTCGGTCACCCAGCTCGTGGTGTTCGACCACCTCCCCGGCGTCGACGACCACCGCGACGGTCTGGCCCGCGCGCGCCGACAACTCGAGGGCACGGCGATCGCCGTCACCACCCTCGACGAGATCGCCGAGCAGGGGGCGCAACTCGCGGTCGAGCCGATCTACACCGCCGACACCGATCAGCGGCTCGCGATGATCCTGTACACCTCCGGGTCCACCGGGGCACCCAAGGGCGCGATGTACACCGAGGCGATGGTGTCGAAACTGTGGTCGATGTCGTTCATCACCGGCGACCCCATACCCGTGATCAACGTCAACTTCATGCCGCTCAACCACCTCGGCGGCCGGATCCCGATCTCGACGGCCGCGCAGAACGGCGGCACCAGCTACTTCGTACCGGAATCCGACATGTCCACGCTGCTCGACGATCTGGCGCTGGTGCGCCCGACGGAGTTGGCCCTGGTGCCGCGGGTCGCCGACATGCTGCATCAGCAGTACCTGGCGACCGTGGACCGACTGGTCGCCGAGGGCAGCGACGAGGCGACCGCCGACAAGCAGGCCCGCGACGAACTGCGCGACCAGGTTCTCGGCGGACGCGTGGTCAACGGGTTCGTCAGCACCGCCCCGCTGGCCGCCGAGATGAAAACCTTCCTCGACGTCACCCTGGGAGCCCACATCGTCGACGGCTACGGGCTCACCGAGACCGGTCCGGTGACGCGCGACGGTGTGGTGGTACGGCCGCCCGTGGTCGACTACAAGCTCATCGACGTTCCCGAACTCGGCTACTTCGGCACCGACAAGCCTTATCCGCGTGGCGAACTCATCGTCAGGTCGGAGGCGTTGACGCCGGGGTACTACAAGCGTCCCGAGGTCACCGCAGGCGTGTTCGACGCCGACGGGTACTACCACACCGGTGACGTCATGGCCGAGATCGCACCCGATCACCTGGTGTACGTGGACCGGCGCAACAACGTCCTCAAGCTCGCGCAGGGCGAGTTCGTGGCGGTGGCGAACCTGGAGAGCATCTACTCCAGCGCGCCGCTGATTCGGCAGATCTTCGTGTACGGCAACAGCGAGCGCAGTTCCCTGCTGGCCGTGGTGGTTCCGACCCCCGACGCGCTCGAGCAGTACGACCGCACCGGGCTGAAGACCGCGCTGGCCGACTCCCTGCAGCGCACCGCGCGCGAGGCCGAACTGCAGTCCTACGAGGTGCCCGCCGATTTCATCATCGAGACCGAACCGTTCAGCGCCGCCAACGGGTTGCTGTCCGGTGTCGGAAAGCTGTTGCGGCCCAACCTGAAACAGCACTACGGGCAGCGCCTGGAGCAGATGTACGCCGACATCGCGGCCGCCCAGGCCGACCAGTTGCGTGACCTGCGGCGCGCGGCGGCGACCCAACCGGTGATCGACACCCTCACCCAGGCCGCGGCCACCATCCTGGGCGCCGGACAGGAGGTGTCACCGCAGGCCCACTTCACCGACCTGGGCGGCGATTCCCTCTCGGCGCTGACACTGTCGAACCTGCTCGGCGACTTCTTCGGATTCGAGGTCCCGGTCGGCACCATCGTGAACCCGGCGACCAACCTCGCCCAGCTGGCCGAGAACATCGAGGCACAGCGCGCCGCGGGCAACCGCAGGCCGACCTTCGCGAGCGTGCACGCCGCCGACGCGACCGAGATCCGGGCCACCGAGCTGACCCTGGACAAGTTCATCGACGCCGAAACACTCTCCGCCGCACCGAATCTGCCCAAGGCCACCGCCGAGCCGCGGACCGTGCTGCTCACCGGCGCCAACGGCTGGCTGGGCCGGTTCGTGGCGCTGGAGTGGCTGCAACGGCTGGCACCGGTCGGCGGCACCCTGATCGCGATCGTGCGGGGCAGCGACGACGCGGCAGCGCGCGCCCGGCTCGCCGAGTCGTATGACACCGACCCCGAGTTGTCGCGCCGGTTCGCCGAACTGGCCGAGCACCTGCAGGTGTTCGCCGGCGACATCGCTGAACCGAATCTCGGTCTCGCACCGGATCTCTGGCGCCGGCTGGCCGCCGAGGTGGACCTCGTCGCGCATCCGGGCGCGCTGGTCAACCACGTGCTGCCCTACCGGCAGCTGTTCGGCCCCAACGTCGTCGGCACCGCCGAGGTGATCAAACTGGCCATCACCGAGCGGATCAAGCCGGTCACCTACCTGTCGACCGTGTCGGTGGCGGTCGGCATCCCGAATTTCGAAGAGGACGGCGACATCCGCACCGTCAGCCCCGTGCGCCCCCTCGACGGCGGGTACGCCAACGGTTACGGCAACAGCAAATGGGCCGGTGAGGTGCTGCTGCGGGAGGCCCATGACCTGTGCGGCCTGCCGGTGGCGACGTTGCGTTCCGACATGATCCTGGCGCATCCGCGCTACAGCGGTCAGCTCAACGTGCCCGACATGTTCACGCGGCTCTTGCTGAGCCTGCTGATCACCGGCGTCGCACCGCGGTCGTTCTACCTGGCCGACGGTCGGGGTGAGCGCCCGCGGGCGCATTACGACGCGCTGCCCGTCGACTTCGTCGCCGAGTCGGTCGTCACGCTGGGCGCGCAGCAGCGCGAGGGCTACGTGTCCTACGACGTGATGAACCCGCACGACGACGGGATCTCGCTGGACGTGTTGGTGGACTGGCTGATCCAGAACGGAAACCCGATCGAGCGGGTCGACGAGCACGCCGACTGGGTGCGCCGGTTCGAGACCGCGCTCACCGCGCTGCCCGAGAAGCGCCGTGCCCAGACCGTGCTGCCGCTGATGGACGCGTTCCGCGCGCCGCAGGTGCCGCTGCGCGGCGCGCCCGAGCCCACCGAGGTGTTCCACGACGCGGTGCGGGCGGCGAAGGTCGGCCAGGGCGACATCCCGCACCTCGATGCGGCACTGCTCGACAAGTACGTGCGCGATCTGCGCGGGCTGGGACTGATCTGACGGCGGTCTAGCGGCGCACCGTCGGGCTGTGCCCCACATTGGCCCTCGGCGGTGTCGCCCCCGATCGGGATGGGTTGTTCTGGCGCATGCTGATGCAGACGCCGAGGCTGCCGCCGACGCACGGTATCCCGTTCATCGTCGGCACCGGGCCGCCGGAGTAGTTGCCGGTCGGGTCGAGTGCGGCGGGGTCAGCCGCCGCGGCCGGGGCGAGCGCGACCGCAGGCGCGGCGAGCACGGTGAGCGCCACACCGCAGCCCAGCAACGCTCTGCGTCGTCGACCCGTCATGACCGCCACGCTAGTCCGTCGACGTCAACCTATGGGCGTCAACGGGCTCAGCACGTCGCGGACGAACTGCGCGATGTTCACCGTCGGGTTGCCGTCCGGGAAGCTGACCGTGGCCAGGATGTCGCCGCCTGCGTCGGCGAAGTTCTTGTCGGCGCGCCCCTGATGCGTCGACGAGGTGACCAGGATGATGCCCGTGGTGCCTGCCTTCTTGGCCAGCGGCACCGAGAACTGCGCGTTCTGCACCGTGCTGTTGGCGCGGTCCTCGACGATGATCCGGTTCGCCGGGAAGCCAAGCATGAGAAGCAGATTCCGCATCGCCGCGGCTTCGGTCACGCCGCGCTGCGGGTTGCCGCCGGTCACGATGATCGGCGACTGCGGGAACGCCTGCGCGATCACCAGACCGGTCAGTGTGCGGTGGTAGAGGATCTGGCGCATCGTGCCGTCGGGTTTGAGGCCGTAGCCGAGGATGACGATGGCCGGCTTGGTGAAATCCTTGGCGGCCACCGGCGGCGCGGCAGCGGCGACCGGCGCCTGCGGTGCCAGTCCGCCGCCCAGCAGGGCCACCAGGATGACGATGGCCCCGATGGCCCCGGTCAGACGCCGCCTGCCGTTCCCGACCGTGGTGATGACATCCCGTGGTCCCATCTCACCCCCGAAAAGTTGCGACACGCGTGAATATCGTGGCCTTTGGGGGTGATGTTACAGATAGGATTCTTGTGGCGCTTTGTGCGCATGTGACGGGACGGGTGTCACGGCCGCGGACTTGATGTGTTCGGCCACCCAGGCGTCCACAGCGCTCCAGACGTCCCGCAACCACGCACCGAGCTCCTCGCGCGGCGGCAGCTCCGCGGCGGACACCAGCGTCACGTGGACGACCAGTCTGCGGTGCACGGGCAATCGCCACCAGGGCCGCGCCCGCCCGTCGGCGCTGAATCCACTGTGGGTCACCACCAGCACATTGGCCTGCGGGGCGCCCGCCAACGCCGCGGCCGCACCGCCGGTGCGCGGCGGCAACGTGTACGACTGCCGCCAGGCCCGGCGCGCCTCACGCAACCGGCCCGAAGCACGCAGCCGGCCGATCGCCTCACGCCAGCGCGCCCACGTGAAGTTGCCGCCCTCGGGGAACAGCAGCAACGCGTCGCCGGCGCCGAGCGACGCCGCCAGTTCCCGGATCTGCGCCCGCGCCCGCTTGCCGCGCCGGCTCAGGAAGCACAGGCTGCCATCCGGATGTCCGAGGTCACCGGCGAGGTCGAGCACCGGTTCACACCGCAGCAGACCCTTGAGCACGATCCGCGTACGCAACCGGTAGTGGAACGTCAGCAGCCACGTCACCAGCAGGCTGTCCCCCGGCCCGCAATGCCGCGACAACACGAGCACCGGCTCGCCCCGAGGAACCGCATCGGGCTCGATGGCGTCGGTGTCCAGCAGCACCTCCACGTCGAGGACCCGGCGCGCGACGGTGTAGATCATCCCGACGAAGTCCCGCATGAACCGATCACCGTCCTGATCGCCGCGCAGCAACCGCGCCAGGGCCCGAAGTTCCAGCGCCGCATACGCGACGACGGCGGCGACGGTCCGGGTCGGCCTGCTCGACCGCAGCACCAGGTCCGCCACGACGGCCAGGGCCATCAGCGGCGGCGCGTACAGCAGCACGCACAGCATGAGCACGGTGACCACAGGCACCGTGACCGCGCGCCGCAGCAGGGTCATGGCAGCGCCTCGAGATAAGCGCGGGTGGCGTCGTAGGCCAGCTGCGCGCGCCGCCCGATCCGGCGGCTGTCGCGGTACCGCAGATTCGACCACGTCGCGGCGGTCCGTTGCGGCAACCCGGACGGCAGCACGTGCACGGCGACATCGGACCCGACGCGCTCGAGGTCACCGTGGAACCGGTGCCGACGGGAGATCTCGAAGGCCGTGAAGCCGACCTCCCACAGAAAGCGCGGAGGTCTGAGTTCCTCTTCCAGGCGCCCGACATGCAACACCCATATCGTGTCCGCGCCCCGCTGCACGGCCCGGTCCAACGGAATGCTGTTGACCAGGCCGCCATCGAAGAAGTGCTCGTCGCCGATCCGCACCGGCGGCAACACACCGGGCAGCGCACACGACGCCAGCACCGGCTCGATCAGATCCCCTGTGCCGAACCAGTGTTCGCGTGCCCGCTCGATGCTGGCCGCGACGCACTCGAACGGGACCACCAGGTCTTCGAACGTCTGCGCGGGCAGCCGTTGCCGCAGCAGCCGGCGAAGTTCCGAATTGTCGTGCAGCGATGTCGGTTTGCGCAGGACCTCCGCGGCGCGGCGCAGAATGGACCCGTCGAACACACCCTCCTGCCCCAGTGCGTCCCAGAACTTCACCAGTGCGCGCGCACCTTCGGGGGTCGGATCGGCCGCGAGCGCCGCACCGTTGATCGCGCCCACCGACGTTCCGCACACCAGATCGGGCCGGATTCCTCTCTCCAGCAGTGCCAGCGCCATCCCGGCCTCGGCGGCACCGAGCACGCCGCCACCGCCCAGTACGAAAGCCACGCAGGACATGTCTCAGCCGGGTTCGCGCGGCAGCAGTGGACCCAGCGGCCCCAGATCGATGTTGAGGTCCTCGGGGCGCAGCCCGAAATACTCGCGCAGGTCCGCCATGGCCTCCTCCAGGCGCATGAGGCCGACCCCCAACCGTTCGACGGTCTCCTCGGACAGGTCACCGACGTCGACCCGGCGCAGCGCCTGCCGTTCCATCAACTGGCGCAGCAGTTCGACGATCGTGAGCACCAACCGGCCGAGATCGCGGCCCACGGCCTCGGGATCCATCTCCACGCGTGCCCGCGACTCCATCAGCGCGGCTCCATGAGCGTGCCGACCGAGCTGATCAGCGCCCGCAGCGAGATGTGCACCAGATCCACGTCGGCGAGGCTGATCGTCAGATCACCCGCGATCACCACACCGCCGGCCAGCAGACGGTCGAGCAGGTCGACCAGCGCGACCTCCTCGGTCCTGTGCGCCGAGATCGGTGCGGAGATGCTCTCGACCGTCATGGCTGCCCCAGGCTGGTGAACGAGTAGGGCGCCCACGGGCCGGTGAGTTCCAGACGCAACTCGTCCCCGTTCACCGCGTCAACCCGCTGCGCCAGCCGCGCCGCACCCGCGTCGTCCACGAGATAGGCGGCGTTGAGCACCATTTCGTCACTGCGCCCGGTGAGCCGCGGATCCTGCGGAGGGTACAGCCGATGGTCGACGGCGAGCCCGGCCAACTCGTGATGAAGTTTGTCGGCCGCCTCGGCGACGCGCTCGCGATGTTGTGCGGCGCGCGTACGCTCGGTCCGGCGGCGCATCAGGTACGAGGTACCTGGCTTGTCCGAGGGGACCTGCGGCGAATCCGGTTCTGCCCCTGTGTCCGCGGGTGCCGCGTACCCTTTGACCCCCCATTCCGAGCGCCCGCGAACCCGTTCGAGGGTCTCGGCCAGTTCGTCGCGACGTTCGCGCAGGAGTTCGCGGACACCGGAGTCTTCGAGGTAGACCGTCGCCATCCGCACCGGCGCGATCGAAAATGCCTGGGCCGCACGGTCGACCACCTCGTGGTGTGCGCGGGCCAGCCTCTCCAGCCAGTTCAGGTCCTCCAGGTGGGCACGGATGGACTGTTCGCTGAACCGCCCGCGGTCCACGGACGCGACGATCGCCGCCAGCGGTCCCTCGACGACGGTGCGCACCTGCGCATCATCCACACCGACCAACTCCCCGAGCGAGTCGGCGATCGCCGCATCGGCGATCGCGTAGAGGTAGACGCTGTGCTCACTCATGCTCGGCGGCCCTTTCCAGATCCGCGGCCTCCAGTTCGCTGATCCGTTCCCGCAGTTGACGATTCTCGCGAGCGAGGTCGCCCTTTCCCGCGCTCAGCGACGGGTCGTGCTCCCACCAGTCGATGCCGATCTCCCTGGCCTTGTCCACCGAGGCCACCAAAAGCCGGATCTTGATCGTCAGCAACTCGATGTCCAACAGGTTGATCCGGATGTCGCCGGCGATGACGATGCCCTTGTCGAGCACCCGTTCCAGGATGTCGGCGAGGTTGGTGCTTTCCTGCCGATGATCGAGTTGGCGGGAGCCTCTGGTGGGATACAGGTCGCCGTTCATCGTGACCGCCCGACCGTCTGGCCGCGGGCATAGCGGCGGGTGCGGCGGTACGACAGCAACTCGCCATCGTCATCGAGGCAGATCTCGTAGATCGCCAGGATGTCGGCCGAATCCGGGATGCGATGACTCTCGACGACCTCGACACCGACCTGCCAGCCGTCGTCGTCGTTGCGCTGCACGGCTATCACACTCTCCACGTCGTGGTCGATGAGCCCGCCGATCTGCGTCACCGCGGCCCGCGCGACGTCGGCCGCCGCGAGTCGGCGCGGACGCTGTCGGCGTTGGCGGGCCCCGTTGCTCGCCCCGGTGTGTTCAGCCATATCGCTCCACTGGTGGACCACTCAGCCGCGCCGGTACATCAATCGGCTGAGCAGTGCGTTCTCCCACTCGGCACATTCCTCTTCGGACAGTTCACCGGACTGACGCGCCTCCTCCACGCGCTCGAGTTCGGCGCGGATGTTCGCCGGGTCGTAGTACTGCTCCTCGGCGTAATCCGCGATCTGCTCGGCCAACCACACCACGCCGCGCACAGGCGCCAACGGAAGGGTCAACAGTCCGGTGATCAGTCCCATGTTCAGCTCCCCGGTGTGAAGTCGTAGGGCGCCAACGGCCCCAGGAGGCGAAAATGCATGCGGCCGTCGAAGTCCCGGCCCACGTCTTCCACAGCGCCGTCGAATCCGTCGGCATCGTCGCGGGCCACCAGGAACGCGGCGTTGACGACTTCGTCGGGCTGCGTCTGCGGACGGACCGAGACCGCGGCGACGAACGGCCGCAGACGTTCCAGGATCTGGCTACCCTCGTCGTTACGTCTGCGCTCCATCTCGCCGACAACCAATTCACCCAGGCGTATCCGGTCGTAATACGATGCTTCCTCGGGCATTTCACGCACCCTCTCGCGCAGGGCCATGATCTCGTCGTCGGTCTCGGCGATCTCGCGGAGCACGACATCCCGCTCATAACGGGCCTTCAGGGTGTATTGCACCATGCCGTCTAGGCGGGTCAGAATCTCGACGAACTTCTCCTCGTGCGGGGCGAGCAGTTCCTCCACCACACCTGATTCCTCGACCACGGCCGGGAACCGCATGGGCAGCACCGCACATCGCTCGGCCACCGTGTCGAGCACCCGCTCATGTGCGATCAGGTCGTCACGGGTGCCGAGCGGACGGCCGGTCGGCATATCGCTCACGATGGCGGCCACCCGCTGATGGGCGATGGTCGTGACCCGCCCGGAGGGGCCGAGACCGCAGAGGTGCTCTGGCAGTTCGGCATCCGAGCGGATCAGACCATAGACATAGGTGGCGCTCATTCGTCATCCTCACGACGGCGCGGACGTGGACGTCGTCGGGGCGCGGGTTCTTCCTCGCGTTCGCGCCGGTCCCGCCCTCGGCTGAGCAGATCGTCGACCTTTTCGACGGCACCCTCGAGCACCCCGGAGGTCTTGCCTTTGGCGCCGCCTTCCATCACGCCCTGGGCCAGCTCGGTGAGATCCTTGCCGCCCTTGCCCTTTGCATACAGGTCCAATCGGTTGGTGGCTTCGGCGAACCGCAGGAACGTGTCCACGCTCGCCACCACGATTCGCGCGTCGATGGTGAGGATCTCGATACCCACGAGCGAAACCCGGACGAAAACATCGATCACGAGGCCCTTGTCGAGGATCAGTTCGACGACCTCGGCCAGGCCGCTCGATCCTCCACCGGTATAGCGTTCGACGTTGCTGCCGCTACTCTCGCGCTGCGTTGTGATGGTCATGCCCGCCCACCCCTCCGGCCACTGCCGGCGCCGACGGTCCGACGACCGCGGCTACGGGTGGGTGGCTCTTCTTCGTCGAAATCTTCGTCTTCGTCGAAATCTTCGTCTTCGCCGGTGTCTTCGTAATCCTCATCGGCGTAATCGTCCTCGCCGTAGTCCTCGTCTTCGTCGGGCTCCTCGTCGGCTTCCTCGTCGGCTTCCTCATCGGCATAGTCCTCGTCTTCGGGAGCCTCCTCCTCGTCGTAGTCTTCATCGCCCTCCTCGCCGGCTTCCTCGTCGGCTTCGGCTTCGTCCTCGAAGTCCTCGGACTCGTCGGGCTCCTCGTAGTCCTGCTCGTCGCCGCGGCCGGACTGCTCATCTTCCAGGGCTTCCTCGTGGGTCTTGACGACCTCACCGTCGTGGATCTCGCCACGCCAACCCTCTATCTCCTCCGGATGCAGGAGCGCCTGCGTCATCGCGTGGCGGCGGAAGTGCTTAAACTCCAGTCGTGCACGTCTGCCCTGGGCGCGCCAGAGATTGCCGGTCCGCTCGAACAGTCCCTGCGGGTGGTACTCCATCACCAACGCGACCCTGGTCAGGTTCGAGGCCAGTTCGGCGAAGGTCACGGCGCCGTCCACATGGCCCTTGGCGCCCTTGGAGCGCCAGACGATATGAGAGTCCGGCACCTGCTCGACGATCGTCGCCTCCCACTCGCGATGCGAGAAGAAGACCTGGGCTTTCCACTGGGTCACCTCATCCTCGGGTTGGGTGACACTCTCGACCTTCTTCATGAAGGTCGGGAACTCGGTGAACTGCGTCCACAGGTCGTATGTGGTGCGCAGCGGCACACCGACGTCGAGCGTCTCGACGATGTTGGTCAGCTTGAGTTTCTTCTTGCCGCCCTGACCGCCTTTCGAGCCGCCGCCGAAAGCGTCCTTCACCTTGTCCTTGAGGCCGCCCAGCATCGACCCCAGACCGGCACCCTTGCCGCCACCGCCGTCATCGTCGTCACCGTCGTCATCGTCACCACCGTCACGGCCTTCGCGGTCCGGACGGCGCACGAGCGAGCGCAACCCTTCTCCGTTCTCGGCCACATTCGTCAGCCGATCCGAGAAGTTCGCGACCCGATCGGTGGCCGACGAGGCCGCCCGTTGCAACATGACACCCAGCAGCTGCTGACCCGCATCGCGCAGCGTGTCAGTTGCCGTGCCGCCGCTGGACTTCGACGAATCCTGCCTAGCCATCGCTACCCTCCCGACGTGTGCGTGCGGTGCGTGCCGCCCGCCGACCTGTTGTCGCCTTCTTGGGTGTCCGCGCCGACGCGGCCGTTCCCTTCTTGGCCGACGCCGCCTTCTTCGCCGGCTGGGCACGGGTGGCGCTCTTGGCTGTCGCCTTGGTTGCCTTCGTTGCCTTCGTGGCCTTCGCTGGCGCGCTCTTGGAGGTGCCGGATGCGCGCGACGTCTTCGTCGCGCGGCCCGGCGACCGGGAGGACGCCGACCGGCCGGTGCCGGATGCGCTGCGGGTCCCACCACCCGACGACCGGCCGGCGGCGCGGGACGTGCCGGTTGAGCGAGCACGACGGGTGCGCGGCGGCGGCGCCTCTTCCTCTTCCTCTTCCGCCTCGTACCCGGATTCGTCTTCGGATTCGGATTCTGCGTCCGGTTCGGATTCGGCTTCCGATTCTGCGTAGTAGTCCTCGTCACCCTCGTCGGTGTCTTCTTCGCCGCGGTCCTCACCGGTGAAGTCCCGTATCCGGCGAACATCGGCGAGGCCCTCGACGCGATGTCCCACGCGGTCGGCCAACGCCTCCACGCGGCGGGCGGCGACGGCCATCGCCGCCTCTTTGCCCGCCTCGAAGAGTCGGCCCCGCACCTGTTCGGTCAACGCGGTCAGCTCAGGGGACTGTTTGAGAACCTGGTTCGCTTGCCCGAGGATCTGCCCCGGACCTCCCAACTGGCGGCCTGCCGCCCAGCCGCCCATCATCAGGGCGAGCTTCATTTTCTTGGTCCTGCCGAGGAGGTAGCCACCGGCGACACCCATGGCGATGCGAGCTCCGCATTTCACGACGGTCTCCTTAATCGAGCCTGAGTTCAGTTGACACTTCGGGACGTCGTGTTCAGCCGATTGGGTGTCGGCTACTCTTCGACCCGCGCACAGCGCGAATACCCGTGACCCAGATCACCAAAACGCGATATTTGATGTTGGCTAAACATTTTTACGCCATTGAACAATGGCACGGTGAGTGAATGTTGCGGACGCAATCTTGCGGGCCGGACAAACTTCGTACCGAGTGGCCCCGTCCCGGGTACCGATCGGCACCGCAGACCCGAACGACCGAGCTGACCTGGCATTACTCCCGGTTGCGATCGCCCAACTGCGTGAGAAGCTGCCATCCAACAATGGCAACGAGAAGAGGTTGGCAAACGGATTCACCGCCGAATATGGAGTGCCTTTGCGGCGGTAACAAGCCCTGAGAAAACCGGTGCGAGCAATTCATAATCGACTCGAATTCGAATTGATCACGGCGAAATGCACTGCTTGCTGCACAGATCGTAAACGCTTGCGTTGCGCGATATACCGACAGTCACAACGGTCGCGAAATGAAGCCGAAGAGGCACGCCCATTCGCGTGCCGCGTTTCCAATTTGATGGCGATGCGCCGGGGCGGTCCACGATCAGGGATCGACGCCGGACGCATATGCAACCGCGTGCATCCGCCGTCGTCGTTGCGGCACAACATGTTTCGTCGGAACGCGAGATCGGCGCGGCCAAATCAATGACCAGCCTGGGAATGGATCCACGCGAATCGGCCTCCCGTTCCCGATGATCACGCCGCGGTTGCGTCACCGCGAACGCGTTCGCGGCACCGAACATCGAACGGCGTCGCCGGCGTATTTGCTCGTCAATACCCGCGCGTGGGTCGCACGTTGCTCACACCGGCGCGGATGAACGCGACCCGCCCCGCTTCGGCCACTCCAACACAATTTGCATTTACGTCAATTTGAATGACACCGCCCAGACGCCCGGCGCAACGCGAACCGCCAAACCGAACCGAATCCGCGCCCGCTGCAAGGCCTTGACGGCCCGGTTAATTTGACCCCGGGCGGGTACTCCCACCTGCACCAACAGGATCCGCACCGGTCGACGGGAGGGTCGTCATGCGACTTCTGAGAGGCCTCCTCGGGGCGTTGCTGTGGATCGTCGCGGCGGTTCTTGGACTGCTGGGGGTGTTGCTGTGTGTGACGGTGATCTTGTTGCCGCTCGGCATCCCCCTCGCCGCGTTCGCCGGACGACTCTTCGGCCGCGCGGTGCGCCTGATGTTGCCGCGACCGCTTGCCCACCCGGTTCGCGAAGTCACCAAGTCGGCCGACAAGATGGCCAGGACGACGAAGAGGCGGGGTCGCAAGTTCATGCGCAAGCAGCGCAAGCTCATTGTTTGACAGAGGAATCCATGTTTTTTGACGATCACGTCAGGGTATTCCGGCCCCATGAGCGGTATGGATAAGGCGAAGAACAAGGCCCAGCATCTCATCGGCCAAGCCAAAGAGGCAGCCGGTAAAGCTACGGGCCACAGGAGTACTGAGCGTCACGGTCACGCCGGCCAGGCAAAGGCGCACCTGCACGACGCCGGCGAGAAGGTCAAGGACACTTTCGACAAACTCGTGCACCATCGCGGAGCCGGGCCGGGAGGGAAAACCCCGTGACCGGGCCCGAGGACAAGGACGGTCTCGACAAGGCCGTCCAGCAGACAACGCAGAGCCTCGGCGGGACCATCGAAGACGTCGGTGATCGAGGCGCCGAGGCGACGCACGCAGTCATCGACGCTCCGGACACGGTCGCCGCCGACGCTTTGGAGAGCATCGACGCCGCCCGGTCCGCGGTTGACCGAGTCCTCGCCCGGGCAATCGGCATCCTCCGAGCCCGCGAGGCGATGCTGTTGGTGGTCGGCGTGGCCGTCATCGTCAGTGCCGTCCTCTGGCGACGTCGGTGACTTCCCACCGATCCATGACACCGGAAGGCGTTGAGCGCGTATGACTTCCCGCGAAGACTCGCGACGCCGGACCGGCGAACGCAGGACAGCCACCAAACGGCGCGCGACGCCGCCCGCAGAGTCGAAGCCCCGGCGGGCGGCGAGACCGGTCCACGACGCGGACGAGGCACCGCCACCGCGCAGCCGCAGTGCCCCGCGTCGCCGCGCGTCGACGAGCGCGGCCCCACGTCGCCGCGCGTCGACGAGCGCCGCCCCAAGCAGAGCCCCGGCTGATCGGCGGCGAACCCCACCACGGCCAAGGCCCAAACCGCACCTCGACTCAGTCGAATCCGATGAGCAGGGCTCGATCTTCGAGCGGTCCATCGATTGGGTCAAGGCGCAGGTTCGCCGCCTGCTGGATGCGGTGCGCGACCGCAGTCGGGCGCTGACGAAGCAGCTCGGGCAATGGATGGACCGCCTCTTCGATGCGGTCGAAATCGGAAGTGCCCGTTGGCGAGCCGTGATCGAGGCCATCCGTGCGGTGCTGTCCGGCAAGAATCCGATCTGGGCCGCGATCAAAGGGCTGTGGTCCGGGTTGAGCGCGGAAACGAAGGTGCTTCTGTTCCTGGCGGCCCTGGTCGCGATCCTGCTTCTGCCGGTGCTCGCCGTGGTACTGCTGCTGGCGTTGCTCGTCGTCGCGGTGATCGTGGCGGTCCGTGCCGCGTCCGAATGATCGTCCGAGTGATCCTCAGCCCAGATGCATCAGATCGCCGGCCAACTGGAACAGGCGGCTGCCCAGTTTCGTCACGGGGATTCCGAGCGGCAGCAGAAGAATCGTCGCGCACAACACGATGCCGACCAGCCACACCAACGCCGCGACGACACCGAGGACGACGCCGAGTACCGCTCCGAGAATTCCCAACACCACGCCGAGCAGTCCGTTCAGAACTCGCATGATGACCTCCCCAAACATGGGAGGAGTACCCGCTGCGGACGTAATTTGCACAACCGTAAGTTCCCGGGGGCGCAGCTGGCGCCCCCAACGACGCAGTTTTGGCTCTCTGTCGCGGATCAGCGCCACCTCCCGGCGACATAACATCGCGCGAGTGCAGCATTACACCATGGTTGGTCGGGTCCGGGGAGCCAGCTTGGCGGAGCCGCCAACGGTCACACCGCGACAGCCACCAACCCCTGCCTGTCCAGCCGAAACTTTGGCGATGATCAGCACCGTGCGGCTGCGTTATCCTGCCGACAGGACATTGCTGGAGGGGGTGTGTTGAGCATTCTGGATGTTGACATAGGGGGCTTGAGAGCGGCGGCTGCCCGTAGTGCGGAAATCTCTGCTGGACTGATGACCAGTGCGGTTCCCAACACAGCGGCGGTCTCACACCCCAGTGCTGCCGGTATGGCAGCCGTTGACGCCGCGTGCTCGTCGGCGCGTCGCCAGCAGGCGACGCGGGTTGCTGTGCAAGCGGAAGCCATGGCATCGGCGGCGACGGACTTCAACACCACCGACGAAGGCAACGCGAACGCTATTTCGGTGACGGTGTGACCCCTGCGGCTACATCGGTGGTTCCCAGCCGTACAGCGGTCGAAGGCTGGGACACCTCCTATCTCGATGCCGCCGCTGCCCGGTGGCGGGAATGGGCGAACGACTCCGAGTCGGCGTTTGAGCAACACCGGCACAACATCGTGACTCCTGCCGGTGGCACCTGGAGCGGAGAAGCCGCGGACGCCGCCTTCGTTCGGGTGAGCGCTGACATGACGGTCGTGCAAAGGCACAGCGAGGTGCAGCGGGAAGCTGCCGCTGTCGCCGAGGAGGGCAGCCGGGACATCCAGTGGGCTCGCAGGCAGGTGCTCAACGCCATCGCCGATGCCGAAGGTGACGGTTTCAGGGTGAGTGAAGACCTTAAGGTCACCGACGCTCGCCGTATTGACCTGACGACCGCTGCCGCCCGCATGACCGCCGCCGCTGAGCATGCCGAGTCCATCTGTTGGCGCGCCGAGCAACTCGTCGCCACCGACACTCTCGTCGCACAACAGCTCCAAGCGAAAGCCGCTGAGCTGCAAGGCATCCGGTTCGAAAGCCAGGGCGGCGGCGATCAGGGCGACCCGACGATACGGCTGGTGGACAATGAGACGACGAAAGAATCACCGCCTCCACTGATTGCAGGACCGAAGCTCTCCGAGAGCAGGCGCGCCGCTGTGGAGTACGCCGAGAAGTGGGCTGACGGCTACAACCCCGAGTATGAGGCGCTCGGTGGTGGCGGTGTGGACTGCACCAACTTTGTTTCGCAGGTGATGCGTGCTGGAGGCTTCGATGATGTGGGTAACGGATTAGATGACTGGCGTCGCGGTGACGGCGACGACTGGTACTACCAAAATGACGGGCTGGTGTTTCCGGGCAACGCCTCCTCGAAGTCATGGACGCTGGCGAAAGAGAACCACAACTTCGTCACCCAACATTCCGGTCGCGGAGAGATCGCAGCAGTGGTTCCCACTCCGAGTAGGGCAGGATTAGATCCGCTCGCACCATCGAAGGCAGGGCTGTTGCCCGGTGACTTGATCTACTACAAGGACGCCGACGGCGAAATCAACCATGTTTCGGTGTACGTCGGACAAGCCATGGTTGACGGCGTTCTCACCGACGTGATCGACCAGCATTCGGGGGGAATCAAGCTACACGACGACTGGATGCCCGATTCGGGTGAGTACACTCGCGCGCCCGCTCAAGCCGAGTTCGTTCGGCTGCGATACCCAGGAGAATGATCGGCATGGGCTGGCTGAAGGCGCACCGTCGCGCGACGGTTTTGGTGATGTGCGTCGCTGCGACGGCGGGAATCATCGCATGGTATCTGACCCTACCGTCAAACGATGACGGTCTGTCGATGGGATACTACGGTCCCGACAAACAGCGCGAATGGGCAGACCGACTCGTAGCTGGGTTGAACACTCACAACGCCGACGAGGTTCCCATTCATCGCATCTACGGTAAGCAGCTGTCCATGCAGAAGGTCGCTGTTGAGTCGGCTATGCCTGCACCAGGGTGTCGTTACGACCTTGATTCGGTCGAAGATCGCGGAGAACAGACGGATCAGGACGTGCCAGGTTTGTCGGGTCAGAGATCGACATATCGGTTTGAAATGACCGTCGAGCAGCAGTGCGCAGGACGGCAGGCAACGACTCGCAAGATCGGCGTGATCGCCATCGCCGACATGGGCTACTGGAACCCGTTCTATTTCGTGGTGGAATAGAACGGCTGATCCCGTCACCGAGGAGGATTCCGCCACCGAGGAGTAGGCCCCAGGCTCGTCACGGCGTGATCAGCCCTCGTTGCGGTACACGGTGGGGGTGACCCCGACGCGCTTCTTGAAGGTAGTTGCGAAGTGGCTCAGGCTGGAAAACCCGGCGGCGATACTGATCTCGGAGGCGATCACAACTCTGCCCAGATACCAGAAAAACCACCCGTCAGGTGGTTCTCTCGGTGGCCAGGGCCGGGATCGAACCGGCGACCTTCCGCTTTTCAGGCGGACGCTCGTACCAACTGAGCTACCTGGCCGGAAGGCACCGGCTCGGTCTGAACCGTTACCTCGCCGTGCTGGCGACCCTGACGGGACTTGAACCCGCGACCTCCGCCGTGACAGGGCGGCGCGCTAACCAACTGCGCCACAGGGCCTTGCTTTCCTGCGTGCTCCGCGTCTCCGCGTTGCGTACCCCCAACGGGATTCGAACCCGTGCTACCGCCGTGAAAGGGCGGCGTCCTAGGCCACTAGACGATGGGGGCCTAATCCGAATCTCTCCGGGGCGTTCGCAACGTTTCCGTTGGGAGCTTGGATAGCTTAGGGTACGAAGGCCCAAATGCTCAAATTGACTGGTCAGGTACCGTGCGCGTGGTTGAGGCGCGCCGAGACGACGGTGCCCGCAGACACCGCCGCAGACACCAAGTATCCTTTCATTCCGCGCCCCTATAGCTCAGTTGGTAGAGCTACGGACTTTTAATCCGCAGGTCCCAGGTTCGAGCCCTGGTGGGGGCACTTTTCGAAGCGATTCCCGTCGTGTCGGTGTATCCCCCGCGCGCGGGTCGGGTGCACTCGTCGCCGCTGCAATAATGCGTATGCCGTTCGGCGTTTTCCCAAGATCGCAGCAAAGGAGACGCCATGGACCGAATCGCTGGGCTGGATCTGCACCTGGACCGCCCGGCCGGCAGGACCCGTGAGGCCCTGATGGATGCCGTCCGCGACGCCATCCGGTCAGGCCGCCTGGTCTCGGGCACCCGCCTTCCGTCGAGCCGCGCCTTGGCGGCCGACCTCGGCGTCGCCCGCAACACGGTCGCGCGCGCCTACGCCGAGCTGATCGCCGAGGGCTGGCTGACGTCGCAACACGGGTCGCACACCACGGTTTCGCAGCGCGCCGCCCAGGCGGTCCGGTCCACCACCCCGCCGGCGCGGCCGCGGGCACCCCGCCGGCTGGACCACGATCTGCGGCCGGGGCATCCGGACCTGTCGTCGTTTCCGCGCACGGCGTGGAGTCGCGCGGTCAAACGGGCACTGAGCAACGCGCCGTCGGAGGCGTTCGGCTACGCCGACCCGCAGGGCCGCCCCGAGCTTCGGCGGGCCCTCGCCGAGTACCTGGCCCGCGCACGCGGCGTGCACGCACGGCCGTGCAACATCGTCGTGTGCTGCGGCGCGGCGGAGGGGCTGAACCTCGTCGCGGGCGCGCTGGCGGAAACCGGCGTGGCCGCAGTGGCTGTCGAGGCGTACGGCCTGCCCACACAACGGGCGGCCCTGGCGCGCGCCGGACTGCGTCACCCGCCGCTGGCGGTGGACGCCGACGGCGCCGACGTGGCCGTCCTCGACACCATGCCCGACATCGGCGCGGTGCTGCTCACCCCGAGCCACCAGTTCCCGCTCGGCGTACCGCTGCAATCCGATCGCCGCGCCGCGGTCGTCGACTGGGCGCGCCGCACCGGCGGGGTGATCATCGAAGATGATTACGACGGCGAATTCCGTTACGACCGAAGCCCGGTCGGCGCCCTGCACGGCGTCGACCCGGCACACGTCATCTATCTGGGGACGGCCAGCAAGTCACTGGCCCCAGGCCTGCGGCTGGGCTGGCTGGTGTTGCCCGACCGCCTCATCGACCCCGTGTTACGGCAGAAAGGTGAGACGGAAGAGACCTCGGGCTTCGTCGATCAGTTGGCGATGGCCGAGTTCGTCGACTCCGGTTCCTACGACCGGCATCTGCGCACGATGCGCGCCCAGTATCGGCGTCGCCGAGAACAACTCGTCGACGCGGTCGCAAGGGCCTCGCCCGCCACCACGGTCGCCGGTCTGCCCGCGGGTCTGCACGTGATGCTCGAGATCGCCGGAGCCAACGCCAGCGCGCTGGCCCATCAACTGCCGTGGCGTCGGCTGGGCGTCGAAGGCCTCGACCGCTACCGCCATCCCGAATTCGACGGTGTCCGTGACGGTTTGGTGTTCAGCTACGCCGCTCCGTCACCCAGCGCATGGTCGGCGGCGCTCGACGCGGTGGTCCGGCTGCTGCCCTGACATCACCCGCGAACTGGACCCCGCTCGCGGCATCGAAGTGGACCCAGATAACCGAGAATCCGCGCCTAGCGTGGAAGCATGTTGAATTCAGGCAATGTCAAAGTGTCCGATCTGTTGTGCGCCGCACCGCCTCCGATAGCGCAGGGCGCTCACGCGATGACGCAGTTGGTGGAGATCCCGCCGGCCGACGACGGCGTGGCCCCGCACCGGCATTCCGGTCCGGTCTTCGGATATGTACTGGAAGGCCGCATGCTGTTCGAACTCGAAGGTGAAGAGCCGCGTGAAATCATTGCGGGCGAGGCATTCTGGGAGCCCGGTGGCGACGTGGTCCACTACCAGATGCGCAACCTGGAGGCCACGTCCTGGACCCGCTTGCTCGCCGTGTGCCTGTGCGCGCCGGGTGTCGACATGATCACCATGCTCGAACCTCACGAGATCGAGGAACGAGATGCGTTGCGCCACCCCGCTGCCCGGCAGTTCACCCGGTGACCGCGATGAGGACGATGAAAGCGATCACCGCGCGACAGCGCGCGGCAGGCATCGACGGCCTGACCCTCGAAGATATGCCGTACCCACACGCCGCCGAGAACGACGTCATCGTCGCGGTACACGCGGCGGCGTTCACACCCGGTGAGCTCGACTGGCCGGGCACGTGGACCGACCGTGCCGGACGTGACCGGGCGCCGTCCATCCCCGGGCACGAGGTCTCCGGTGTGGTCACCGAACTGGGGTTCGGCACCACCGGACTGTCCGTCGGACAACGGGTTTTCGGGCTCACCGACTGGTGCCGCAACGGCACGCTGGCCGAGTACGTCGCGGTCGAGGCCCGCAACCTCGCCCCGCTGTCGGCCACCATCGACCACGCCACCGCCGCGGCCCTGCCGATCTCGGGCCTCACCGCATGGCAGGCCCTGTTCACCCACGGCCGGCTCAGCCCCGGTGAGACCGCCCTGATCCACGGCGCAGCGGGCGGTGTCGGATCGATCGCGGTTCAACTCGCCAAGGAGGCCGGCGCCCGCGTGGTCGGCACGGGACGGGCCGCCGACCGCGAGTACGTGCTGGGACTGGGAGCAGACGCCTTTGTCGACCTGGACCACGGCCGGCTCGAGGACATCGGCGAGGTCGATCTCGTCCTGGACGTGATCGGTGGTCAGATCCTCTACCGTTCAGCGGCCTTGGTGCGTCCGACCGGAACGGTCGTCAGCATCGTCGAACCGCCGCGCATTCCGGCCGACAACGGCAGGGGCGTCTTCTTCGTCGTCGAACCCGACCGGGCGGGCCTCGTCGAACTCGAAAGCAGGCTGCGCGACGGCCGGTTGCGCCCGCGGGTCGGCACGGTGTACCCGCTCGCCGACGCGAGGGAGGCGTTCGCCCCGGCGCACCGCCCGCGCGGCAAGGCGATCATCCAGCTCGTCAAGGGGTCCTGACTTGACACTTCCCGCTCTGCTCATCGTCCACGGTGCGTGGCACCGTCCCGAGCACTTCAGCCTTCTGGTGGAACAACTTCCAGAATTCGACGTGCACACCGTCGCCTTGACCAGCAGCGGCACCGACCCGGCCGCGCTCGGGGACATGTACACCGACGCCGCCGTCATCGCCGCCGCGGCCGCGGCGATCGACGGGCCCGTGGTGGTCCTGGCGCACTCGTACGGCGGCATCCCCACCACGCAGGGGCTGCGATACGCCACCAACGTCCGCCGCATCATCTACCTCGCGTCGTTCCAACTGCAGGCCGGGCAGTCCCTGCTGTCGACCAACGGCGGCGTTCTGATGCCGTGGGTCACCCGCCACGACGGCTACACCGAGGTCGACACCCCGCGCACCACCTTCTACAACGACGTCGACGACGTCACCGCGCGGCGTGCCGTATCGATGCTCGGCCGCCAGTCCATCGCCTCGATGAACCAGGAACTCACCACCACCGCGTGGCAGGTCATCCCGAGCACCTACATCGTCTGCGAGGCCGACAACGCGATCCCGGTCGCCAAACAGGAAGTGTTCGCGCGCAATGCCGACGAGGTCGTGCGGCTGCCCACCTCGCACTCGCCGTTCCTGTCCCGGCCCGCCGCACTCGCGGAACTGATCACCGAATCCCTCACTGAGCGGAGCAACGCATGAGCACGACGCTGAACCCGGTGTTCCCACAGACACCGACGGCGACGGCGGCATTGACCGTCGCCTCCCGCTACTACTCGCCCGCCCTGCGCAACCACTGCCTGCGGGGGTACCTGTGGGGCGCGACGTACGCCGCGAATCACGACATCGCCTTTGACGACGAGCTCTTCTACGTCGCGGCGCTGCTGCACGACATGGGCCTGACGGAGCCGTTCGACAGTCACCGTGTCGACTTCGAGGACGCAGGCGCAAATTTGGCATGGGTGTTCGGCGTGGCGGCGGGCTGGCCCGCCGAACGGGCGGCGCGCGTCGCCGAGATCATCGTGCTGCACATGCGCGATGACGTCGCGGCCGACGAAGACCCCGAGGCCCACCTGCTGCAGGTCGCCACGAGCTGGGATGTCGCAGGCCGCCACCGCGACGAGTTCTCCGCCGCGGTGCGTGCCGACATTCTCGGGCGACACCCGCGTCTGGGTTTCGGCGACGAGTTCGTGGCGTGCTTCGCCGATCAGGCGGTGCGCAAACCGGATTCCGCGGCGGCCAGATCGATGCGCTCCGACGGCGCAGCCCGGATCAAGGGCAATCCGCTCGACGCGTGAGCGGCCTCAGGCCGTACGGGCCGTGGCGATCTCCGGCGCGAGCGGGGCGATCGCGGAGATGATCTGAGCGGTGATCGGCTCGGGCACGCCCGCCGCGGTCAGCGCATCGCTGAGGTGGCCGGCGACCAGATTGAAATGGTGCATCGTGATCCCGCGGCCCTGGTGGACCTGCCGCATCGGCGCGCCGGTGTACTCGTCGGGCCCGCCGAGCGCGGCCGCGAAAAACTCGACCTGCCTGCCCTTGAGGCGCGACATGTTGGTGCCGGTGAAGAACCCGGCCAGTTGTTCGTCGGCGAGAACCCGCCCGTAGAAGTCTTCGACGACGACCTCGAGTGCCTCCGCCCCGCCGATCTGCTCGTAGATGCTCGTCATGCGACCAGCCTGGGAGAACCCCGTTGCCGCATCATTACCCGTGCGTAGCGGGTCGGCTACGTGGTTCTCACAGGCGGCTCACGGCGGAGCTCACCAGGATGAGCGGGAACGTTTCGCATCATGGTGGGCGGCCCTTTATGGTTTTGTTCGGAAATGAAAATTCGACGAAGGAGCATCGCGATGTTTCTGGGGCGCAGGACCGTGCTTGCCGTCACCGCCGCAGCGGTCTCCGTCGGCATGACGGTCGGTGTCGCACCCGCGCACGCGTCGGTCGAGGACGACCGATATCTGGCCATCGTCGAACAGCTCAAGATCCCCGGCTCGCCAGAGGCCGCCATCCAGGTCGGACATGAGATCTGCAGCGCCGTGGAGGACGGGAAGATCGAACCCGCCCGCACGGTCCGTGGGGTGATCACCCATCTGATGAACCAGGCAGGCATCAGCAAGGGCCAGGCGGCCGGCCTGGTCCGCGGAGCGGTCGGCGTCTACTGCCCGCAGTACACCTCCCTGGTGGGGCGCTGACCCGCTACTCGGTGACCGCCGGGCAGTAGTGCCACGGACTGTCCCGCGCGTCCAGCGGTGGCAGATTGCGGGCCGGCGTCTCGGGCAGCGGCGCGTCGGCCGGGATCCGGCCGTTGGCCCGATCCCAGCCGGCCCTGGCCCGCGGATGCCTGCGCCTGCGCTCCGGCAGCAGCATGAACATGCGGTGCACGATCTGGCCGAACACCCGGTGCAGTTTCTCGTCGCGCTCGGACCACGTGTAGCCCATGAGCTCGCGCACCGGCGGGTCGTAGAGGCCTACCGTGACCCAAACAGCGAATGGACCAAGTATTTTCAGGTTCAGCTTCCACAACCAGTCCGGGATCCACTGCAGTGACGGATGTTTGGGCATCGTCGACAAGTTGAGGACTTCGCGGGCCGCGTAGTTGTTCTCCAAGACGTTGCGGCACATGTGATCCCAGTACTCCTGGAACTCTTCCCAGGTCTGGGGCACGGGCCGCATGCTCATGCCGTACTGTCGGTACCAGATGATGTGCTCGTCGAACAGCTGTCGCTTCTGCTCCTCGGTGAGCCCACCGCCGAACCGCTCGGCGGTGAGAATCGTGCCCATGAAGAACGTCGAGTGCGCCCAGTAGAAGACGTCGGGGTTCAGCGCGCTGTATCGGCGCCCGAGGGAATCGACGCCTTTGATGCCGATGTGGTAGTCGCGGACCTGGGCACCGGTCCGCGGGGCCCGGTCGCCGTCGAACACCACGCCGCCGATCGGATACAGCGACCGCAGCAGGCGCGGGATCCGCTCACGGAAGAAGATCGAGTGTTCCTCGACCGCCGCCCCCAGTTGCGGATGCATGTTCTGCATGGAACCCGCCCACGGGCCCTGCAGCAGGCCGCGCCAGTCGCCGAAGATCTTCCAGGTCAGGGAATCGGGCCCGAGGACATCCGGCGGGGCCTGGTAGCCGCCGGGCGCGGCGGGGCAGCCCGCGGCGAGGCGGGTGGATCCGCTGGTCACGGGGCACGTCTCAGAAGTATCTTGTGTCACAGGATCGCTTTCTGCCGCCCGGAGCAGTAGCCAGTTCGGAATTTGACTACACTTGTTGTCATCGAGCTTAGGAGTACATGTGCCGTCCGGTCAACGACGCGGCCGATGGTCGGGCGTTCCCCTGCGGGAACGCGCTGCCCTGCGCCGCGACGAACTGATCGCCGCCGGGGTGAAACTGCTCGGCGCCGCCGAGGGGCCGGCGCTGACGGTGCGCGCGGTCTGCCGGGAAGCCGGGCTCACCGAGCGGTACTTCTACGAGTGCTTCAACGACCGTGACGGTTTCGTGCGCGCCGTGTACGACGACGTGTGCGCGGCGGCGATGTCGGCCCTCACCGCGGCGGACACCCCGCGCAAGGCCGTGGAACAGTTCGTGGCGCTCATGGTCGACGATCCGACGCGCGGCCGGGTCCTGCTGCTGGCACCGGAATCCGAGCCCGTGCTGACACGCTCGGGCGCGGAGTGGATGCCGAACTTCATCGACCTGCTGCAGCGCAAGCTCACCCGCATCGCCGACCCGGTACGTCAGGCGATGGTCGCCACGAGCCTCATCGGTGCGTTGACGGCGTTGTTCACCGCCTACCTCAACGACCGACTGCCCGCCTCGCGCGAGCAGTTCATCGACTTCTGCGTCGACATGCTGCTCGGGCGGGTCGGAAGTTTTTAGGGTTATTCGTCGGGCGTGCTGACCTCGGCGAGCTCGCCTTCCTCGGCCGTCGCGGCCTCGTCGGCCGCCGCCTTGGCCTCACGACCGAGCGGGCTGGCCACCGACGCACCCGGATTGGTGGCCGTGGCGTGGCCGCCCGCGCAGTTCAGCGCGAGCTGGATGACGTCGTCGTTGCGCTCCCAGTACACGTCGTCGGTCATCGGCACGACGGCCGACGTCTGCCAGGCGTTGGTGACGATGCACTCGTCCTGCGGCAGCCGACTGCCGACCGTGACCGCGACGTGGGGTGTCCCGCCCTCGTCTTCGATCGCGGTGACCGCATCCGCATAGGGCTGCCCTACGACGTCGGGGGCAGCCGTCGCGATGCCGGCCCCGCAGAACGCGAGCGCGCAACCTGCGGTCGAGACACCGAGAACAGTTCCGAGCTCAATCTTCATTTGGTGCGACCTTCCCTATCCGGTGATCACTCCCGGAAAGGGGGCGGCCAAGCGCCGATCGTGCTCCAAGTCGCCCCCTTGCGCACGGCAGTGCCGTGCGCTGCGGGAGCTACCAGAATCTTAATCCCCGTCAGCGGGGATGGATCCGCAGCGGACTACTCGTCCGGCGTGCTGACCTCTTCGAGCTCGCTCTGCTCGGCCTGCTCGGCCTCGTCCGCGGCGGCCTTCGCCTCGCGTCCGGCCGGGCTGGCGACAGACGCGCCGGGGCCCTTGGCGGTGGCATGGTCACCGTCGCAGTTCAGCGCGAGCATGACCTCACCGTCGGCGTGGCCGAACTCGCCGCCGACGTCCCGCATGAACGGTGCGTCCCAGGCGTTGGTGACGATGCAGTCGTCCTGCGCGAGCTTGCTGCCGACCGTGACCGCGATCTTGGCGGTGCTGCCCTCGTCCTCGATCGCCGTCGACGCGTCCGCGTAGGTCTGACCCACGACGTCCGGCGCTGCGGCGGCGACACCGGCACCGAACAGCACGGTCGAGATCGAGGTGGCCGCGGCCGCGGCGCCCATGACGACGAGTTTCTTGATGCTCACCCTTACTCCTTTTCCCCCCGAATTCGCGCTGTCAACTTGGGAGGAGACTACCGAGCGGAACGCACGCGCGCTCGTGAACAAATGACGAACCTTTGACACGGCGCCCAACTCACTCGTCGGGCGCGCTGACCTCGATGAAACCCGACTCCCCTGCCGATGCCACCACGCAGGCGGCCGCACCGGCCGCAACCGCCGCCGAGGCCGCGAGAATGCTGCGGTTGTCCACGTGTGCCCGACCTCCGAGTATGGGTAACCGTAGGGATGGATGACCGTCGGGCAAAACGTGCATCCGCCCGATGGCTCAGCGGATCGTACCGTCATCCCCCGCGTGGCGCAGTGTGCCGTGGGACGCCTCAGGCGTAACTTGATGTCACCGGGTTACACAGATATATTGACTGCAACCAACAGGTACAGATAACTGGGAGAGGGCGCGATGTCGACCGAATACACCGACCTGCAGCTCCTGCACGAACTCGAGCCTGTCGTCGAGACCCTCATCAACCGCCACATGCGGATGCGTAAGGACTGGAATCCGCACGATTACATCCCGTGGTCCGACGGCAAGAACTACTACGCGCTCGGCGGTCAGGACTGGGAGCCGGGTCAGTCGAAGCTGTCCGAGGTCGCGCAGACCGCGATGGTGCAGAACCTGCTCACCGAGGACAACCTGCCCTCCTACCACCGCGAGATCGCGATGAACATGGGCATGGACGGCGCATGGGGTCAGTGGGTCAACCGCTGGACCGCCGAGGAGAACCGCCACGGCATCGCGTTGCGCGACTATCTCGTAGTCACCCGCGCCATCGACCCCGTCGAGCTCGAAGAGCTGCGCGTCGAGCAGGTCACCCGCGGCTTCTCGCCGGGCCAGAACCAGCAGGGCGATCTGTTTGCCGAGAGCCTGTTCGACTCGGTCATCTACGTGACCTTCCAGGAACTGGCGACCCGCGTGTCACACCGCAACACCGGTAAGGCCTGCAACGAGCCGATCGCCGACCAGCTGCTGCAGCGCGTCTCGGCCGACGAGAACCTGCACATGATCTTCTACCGCGACGTGTCCGCCGCGGGCCTGGACATCGCGCCGAACCAGGCGATGGCCTCGCTGCACCGGGTGCTCGCGAACTTCAAGATGCCGGGCTACACGGTGCCCGACTTCCGC
Source organism: Mycolicibacterium goodii (assembly GCF_001187505.1). The sequence goes on along the minus strand of NZ_CP012150.1, from coordinate 2,511,213 downwards.
CGCAAGGCCGTCGTCATCGCCGTCGGCGGCGTGTACGACCCGCGCATCCACCTCGACGACGTGGTGATGCCGGTGCTCAAGAAGTGGCGCATCTTCGAGCGCGAGGACTTCACCGGTGAGGGCGCCCGCCTGCGCGACGACCTCGGCCGCCTCGTCGAAGAGCTCGAGGACGCCTGCGACAAGTTCGAGGTCGCCAAGGAGCGTCGCCTCGAGCGCGAACGCAAGATGGCCGAGAAGAAGGCCATGAAGAACTTGCTCGTATCGTCCTCTTCGTGAGCCTGACAACCCTCGATCCGACCCGGTCTGCGCTGCGGATCGGGTCGATCGCGTTGCACAGCCCCGTCGTGCTCGCGCCGATGGCCGGCGTCACCAACGTCGCGTTCCGCACGCTGTGCCGTGAGCTCGAGATCGCGCGGGCCGGCACCGTGAGCGGTCTGTACGTGTGCGAGATGGTGACCGCGCGGGCGCTCGTCGAGCGCCACCCGGTGACGATGCACATGACGACGTTCGCGCCCGAGGAATCGCCGCGCTCGCTGCAGCTGTACACCGTGGACCCGGAGAACACCTACAAGGCCGCGAAGATGATCGTCGACGAGGACCTCGCCGACCACATCGACATGAACTTCGGCTGCCCGGTGCCCAAGGTGACCAAGCGCGGCGGCGGCGCGGCGCTGCCCTACAAGCGGCGCCTGTTCGGCCAGATCGTCGCGGCCGCGGTGCGCGCCACCGAGGGCACCGACATACCGGTGACGGTCAAGTTCCGCATCGGCATCGACGACGCGCACCACACGCACCTCGACGCCGGACGCATCGCCGCCGAGGAGGGCGCGGCGGCGGTCGCGCTGCACGCCCGCACGGCAGCACAGCGCTACTCCGGGACCGCCGACTGGGAGCAGATCGCGGCGCTCAAGGCACACGTCACCGACATCCCGGTGCTCGGCAACGGCGACATCTTCGAAGCCGACGACGCGCTGGCCATGATGGACGCGACCGGATGCGACGGCGTGGTGATCGGCCGTGGCTGCCTGGGCCGCCCGTGGTTGTTCGCCGAGCTGTCGGCGGCGTTCAACAACCGGCCCATCCCGACCCCGCCCACGCTCGGCGAGGTCGCCGACATCGTGCGTCGCCACGGCGAGCTGCTCAGCGAGCACTTCGGCGAGGAAAAGGGCATGCGCGACATCCGCAAGCACGTCGCGTGGTATCTGCACGGCTTCCCCGCGGGCGCCGACCTGCGTCGCGCGCTGGCGCTGGTGAAGACCCGCCGCGAACTCGGCGAGCTCCTCGATCAGCTCGACCGCGACGCCCCGTTCCCGCCCGCGGCCTCGGGGCCACGCGGCAGGCAGGGATCGGCGTCGTCGGTGCACCTGCCGGAGGGCTGGCTGAACGACCCCGACGACTGTGCGGTGCCGGTCGGCGCCGAGATCATGCACTCGGGCGGCTGACCTGGTCGGTGGACCCGACGAGACAGCTTCGAGATCATCCCGTCATCGGCCGTGACTAGCTGTCTGCAAGGTTGTCTACGTACGATGTTGATCTTGCCGTGGTCGGCTCCGACTGGCGGAGTGTCACGGTGTGCTGCTAGAAGACATAGGGGAATTTTCAGCAGCAGCGCTTGCCAATACCCGCGCACCGACGCGCACTGTTCGAAGAGTCGGAGGCCGATAGGACATGAGTGACGGCGATAACGCCACTCCTGGCCGTCGGCGCCACCGCGCCCCCGAAGACGGCTTCGACACCGACAACGAATGGATTACCCGAACACCACGGCCCGCACCAGGCGCCGCGCCGTGGGAGCGTCTCGACGACACGCGCTTCCGGGATCCTCGGACGGACCCGCAGCTCGCCGACGGGCCCGAACCGGCCGACGAGGCCGGCGACGTGCCCCCGGCCGACGAGCCCACCGGTAACCACGCCGACGGTGTCACGGTCGCCGATCTCATCGCGAAGCTTGCCGGCGGTGATGCCGCCGGACCGCGCCGGTCGCGTCGGCGCCGCGCGGCCGAGCCGGAACCCGAGCCGGAACCCGAGCCCGAGCCCGAGCCCGGGTACGAACCCGAGCCGGAATACGTGGCCGAGTTCGACTACGTGGCCGAGCCCGCGTACGAGGCCGAGCCGGCCCTCGAGATCGCCGCGGCTCCCGAGCCACCCCCGTCCGCCGACCCGACCGAAATCCTGCAGGCGGTCCGGTACCCGATCGATGAGGCCGAGTATCCCGACGACGGGTACCCGGGCGTGGACGATCCCGACGCGTGCGACACCGAGATCATCCCGGCCGTCCCGGCGGGCGACGAGCATCCCGATCTGCCCGACACGCACCAGGACTCGTGGCTGCCCGGTCGCCGTGCCCGTCCGCTGCACATCGGCGCCGACGACGTCGACGAACCCCGAGAACGCACCCACAACCGCAAGGCGATGATCGTCGGCCGCGCGGCAGCGGCGATGATCGCCGCACTGACGCTCGTGCTGACCGGCGGCGCGTGGCAGTGGCAGTCGTCCAAGAACGACTCGCTGAACAAGGTGGCCGCGCTCGACCCCCAGTCGCGCGACATCCTCGACCCTAACGCCCAGTTCGGCGACGAGAACTTCCTGATCGTCGGCATGGACAGCCGGTTCGGTGAGAACGCCCAGATGGGCGCGGGCAACACCGAGGACGCCGACGGCGCCCGGTCGGACACCATCATGCTGGTGAACATTCCCGCCAACCGGGAACGGGTCGTGGCGGTGTCGTTCCCGCGTGACCTGGCCATCACGCCCATGCAGTGCGAGCCGTGGGATCCCGAGACCGGCGCGTACGGCCCGATCTGGGACGAGGCGTCGGGCACCTACGGCCCGGACAAGGTCTACACCGAGACGAAGCTGAACTCGGCGTTCGCCTTCGGCGGCCCGAAGTGCCTGGTGAAGGTGATCCAGAAACTCTCCGGCCTGTCGGTGAACCGGTTCATGGCGGTCGACTTCGCCGGCTTCTCCAAGATGGTCGATGCGCTCGGCGGGGTCGAGGTGTGCAGCACCACGCCGCTGGAGGACTACGAACTCGGCACCGTGCTGCCGACCGCAGGCCGCCAGATCGTCGACGGGCACACCGCGCTGAACTACGTGCGCGCCCGTCAGGTCACCACCGAGTACAACGGCGACTACGGCCGCATCAAGCGCCAGCAGTTGTTCCTGTCGTCACTGCTGCGCTCGCTGATCTCCAAGGACACGTTCTTCTCGCTGAGCAAGCTCAACAACGTCGTCAACATGTTCATCGCCGACAGCTACGTCGACAACATCAAGACCAAGGATCTCGTCGACCTCGGCCAGTCGGTGCAGGGCGTCAACGCCGGCCGCATCACCTTCGTCACGATCCCGACCACCGGTTACGCCGACGAATGGGGCAACGAGCAGCCGCGCCTCGACGACGTGCGGGCGCTGTTCGATGCGATCATCAACGACGATCCGCTGCCCGGTGAGAAGAACCCGGACAACACGCCCGTCCCCGGCACGCCGGAATCCACCACCAACACCGCACAGGCGCCGGAGAGCACCTCGGCGGCACCGCAGCCCGCCCACTCGGCGCCGCCTCCCGGGTCCGCCGAGATGGTCGACACCGTGACGACCGAACCGCAGCAGGTCACCGTCAAGGTGTCCAACTCGACCGGCCAGAGCGGGCTCGCGGCGACCGCGGCAGGCGAACTCGAACAGCACGGGTTCAACGTCGCCACCCCCGACGACTATCCGGGTCCGCTGGACGCCACCACGGTGTTCTTCTCCCCCGGCAACGAGGAGGCGGCCGCGACCGTCGCGTCGTCGTTCTCCAACGCCGCCATCGAGCGGGTCACCGGGCTCGGTGATGTGGTCCAGGTGGTGCTCGGCACGGACTTCATGGCCGTCAACCCGCCGTCGCCCAGCGGTTCGGCCATCCAGGTCAAGCTGGTGCGCGGCACCAGCAGCACACCGACGCAACTGCCGGAGGACCTGTCGGTCACCAACGCCGCGGACGCCACCTGCGAATGATCCGACGGACGCCATTCATCGGGCGTTCACCAGCAGCTTCGTGACTGAACGGCTGTTCACCGCATAATCTGGGTGCATGCGGATCCAGTATCATGAGCAGCTTGCGTCTCTGAACGACCAGCTCGGCGCGATGTGCGAGTTGGCGGGTACGGCGATGGAGCGTGCCACCCAGTCCTTGCTGCAAGCCGATCTGGTACTGGCCGAGCAGGTGATCAGCGACCACGAGAAGATGACGACGCTCAGCGCGCAGGCCGAGGAGTCGGCGTTCGTGCTGCTCGCGCTGCAGGCCCCGGTGGCAGGCGACCTTCGCACCGTGGTGAGCGCGATCCAGATCATCGCCGATGTCGACCGCATGGGCGCCCTCGCGCTGCATGTCGCGAAGATCGCCCGCAGGCGCCATCCCCAGCATGCGCTGCCCGAGGAGGTCAACGGCTACTTCGCGGAGATGGGCCGCGTCGCCGTCGAGCTCGGGCACGCCGCGCGCGAGGTGCTGATCACTCGGGATCCGGAGAAGGCCGCCCGGATCCAGGAGGAAGACGACGCGATGGACGATCTGCACGGTCACCTGTTCACCGTGCTGATGGACCGGGAGTGGAAGCACGGCGTGATGGCCGCGGTCGACGTCACGTTGCTGAGCCGGTTCTACGAGCGTTTCGCCGACCATGCGGTGGAGGTGGCCCGCCGGGTCATCTTCCAGGTCACCGGCAGCTATCCCGACGGCGACAAGGTCACCTCTTAGCGTCACCTCTTAGCGTCGGCGGACGGCTGATCCGCCGCCACCAGCCGCACTCCCACCTTCTGCGCGGTCGCCAGATCGCGCAGGACCTTGGTGAGCACCTGCAGTTCGCTCGCCGTGTAGCGCATCAGGAAGTCGTGCCAGCCGCGGTTCATCTCGGCGTGCAGTTCCCGGTGCGCGGCGGCCACCAGCTCGCCGTCGGCACTGGGGCGCAGCTCGATCTCCTTGCGGTTGCCCGGGACCGGCGTGCGCACGACCAGGCCGGCCTCCACCAGACGCTGGACGTGTTTGGACACCGTGCCCTTGAGCAGGCCGGTCTTGGTGGCGAGTCCGACCACGCTGACCGGTTCCTCGGCGATGGTGTCGAGCAGGTGGATCGACAGCGTCGGCAGCGCCCGCGCGGAGCGTCTGAGGTTCTCCGGGCAGCGCGATGCGACGAAGTCGCGTTCGGCGTCGCCGTCCTCGTCCTGGTCGTCGAACCGGTCGCCGACCTCGCGGATGAGGGCGGTGATGCCATCGACCAACCGGCCTTTGGTTTTCACGGAAACCATATTGCCCCGCCCGCCCCGGCCGCGGATAGTGGCAATATGGTTTCTGAAGAAACCATATCCGCGGAAACCAAGGGGGACAGCCATGAAAGCCGCCGTCGTCAACGCCTGGGGTCAGGGACCCGTCTACGCCGATCTGCCCGAACCGCAGCCCGGCGAAGGCACCGTGGTCGCCGATGTCGAAGCCTGCGCGCTCACCAACCTGACCAAGGGGATCGCCTCGGGAAAGCACTACGCCGCCAAGACCATGCAGCTTCCCATGGTCCCCGGGTTCGACGGGGTGGCCCGGCTGGCAGATGGCAGGCGGGTCTGCGCCGTCGGCCTCGGATCGGGCGGCATGCTGGCCGAACGCGCGCTCATCGACCCCGACCGAGCCGTCGAGGTCCCGGAGCGCCTGGATTCGGTGACCGCGGCCGCCCTGCCGAACCCTGGCACCTCGGCGTGGATCACGCTGTCATATGCCGCGGCGGTCAAACCCGGTGATCACGTCCTGGTGCTCGGCGCCACCGGCGTGACCGGATCGTTGGCCACCCAGTTGGCCCGATCGATGTTCGGCGCGGGTGCGGTGGTCGCCGCGGGTCGCGACGCCGACCGGTTGCAGTGGTTGGGATCGACCGGGGCGCAGACGATCCGGCTCGGCGAGGACGATCTCGCCGCGCGGGTGACCGAACTGCACGCCGCGCGGCCCTTCGACGCGGTCCTGGACTATCTGTGGGGCGAACCCGCCGAGCAGGTGTTCGGCGCGCTCGCCGCGGCCACCCCCGCAGGCACGTTCCACGCCACCCGCTACGTCCAGGTCGGCTCGATGGCAGGCGCGACCGTGACGCTGGACGCCGCCGTGCTGCGCGCCGCGGGCATCACCGCCACCGGCGTGGGACTCGGCAGCGTGCCACCGCAGGTCTGGCAGCAGGCCAACACCGAGGCCCTGCCGAAACTGCTGTCCATGGCGGCTGCCGGTGAGATCGAGCTGCGGACGCAGGCGCGCCCGCTGTCCGACATCGAGCGCATCTGGACCGAATCGGCACCGTCGGGCACGCGGGTGGTGGTGACCCCCTGAGCGTCCCGGCCGCCGGGCAGGTCAGCCGAAACGGCCGGAGATGTAGTCCTCGGTCGCCTTCTGGCTGGGGTTGGAGAAGATCTTCTCGGTGTCGTCGATCTCGATGAGCCTGCCCGGTTTGCCGGTGGCCTCGAGATTGAAGAACGCGGTCTGATCGCTGACCCGGGCGGCCTGCTGCATGTTGTGCGTGACGATGACGATCGTGTAGTCCAGCTTGAGCGTCGAGATCAGGTCTTCGATCGCCAGCGTCGAGATCGGGTCGAGCGCCGAGCACGGCTCGTCCATCAGCAGCACATCGGGCTGCACCGCGATCGCACGCGCGATGCACAGACGCTGCTGCTGGCCACCGGACAGGCCACCGCCCGGTTTGTCGAGCCGGTCTTTGACCTCGTTCCACAGGTTCGCCCCGCGCAGCGAGCGCTCGGCCACCTCGTCGAGAGTCTTCTTGTTGCGCACACCCTGCAGCTTCAGGCCCGCCACCACGTTGTCGCGAATCGACATGGTGGGGAACGGGTTCGGACGCTGAAACACCATGCCGATGGTCTTGCGGACACCCACCGGGTCCACACCCGGACCGTAGATGTCCTCGCCGTCGAGCAGCACCGAGCCCTCGACGCGCGCGCCGGGGATCACCTCGTGCATGCGGTTGAGCGTGCGCAGAACCGTGGACTTGCCGCAGCCCGACGGGCCGATGAACGCCGTGACGCTGCGCGGCTGCACCGCCAGTGACACGTCGGCAACCGCATGGAACGCGCCGTAGTAGATGTTGACGTCTTTGAGATCGAGCCGTTTGGCCATGGGAGTTCCTAAACCTTCTTCGGGACAAAGAGTTTCGCGACGAAACGCGCGCCGATGTTCAGCAGGGCGATCAGCAGGATCAGCGTGAGCGCCGCACCCCACAGCCGGTCGGTGGGCACCGGATTGGCCCCAGCGCCTGCCGAGATCTGGTCGTACATCATGCCGGGCAGCGAGCCCATGAAACCGCTGAAGATGTCGAAGTTCATCGCCTGGGCGTAGCCGACCAGCACCAGCAGCGGCGCGGTCTCGCCCATCACGCGGGCCAGCGACAGCATCACACCGGTGACGATGCCCGACAGCGCCGTCGGGACCACGATGCGCACGATCGTCTTCCACTTCGGCACGCCCAGTGCGTAACTGGCCTCACGCAGATCCATCGGCACGATGCGTAGCATCTCCTCGGTGGCGCGCACGATCACCGGGATCATCAGCAGCACCAACGACAGTGACACCGCGAAGCCGGACCGCTGGAAACCCAGGGTCGCGACCCACAGCGCATAGATGAACAACGCCGCGACGATGGACGGCACACCGGTGAGGATGTCGACCATGAAGGTGGTGATCTTGCCCAGACGCGAATTCCCCGCGTACTCGACGAGGTACACCGCGACCATGACACCGATCGGGATGGAGATCACCGAGCACACCAGTCCCTGCAGGACCGTGCCGACGATCGCGTGGTAGACACCGCCGCCCGGGGAGAACGCCGTCATCCCGGCCTGCGAGTTGGTGAACCACGTCGGCGAGGTCACCGCATGGATCCCCTTGGTGATGACCGAGTACAGCACCCACAGCAGCGGGATCAGCGCGATCAGCACCGAGCTGGTCACCAGCGCCGTTGCGGTGTGATCGGTCAGCTTGCGCCGCAGGCTCACACCCTGGAACGCCGGGGCCTTCACCGGCTGTTCGAGTGTTGACGTCGTCGACGTGGTCATACGCGTCCCTTCCCGCCGACCGCGGCACGTGCCAGCGAGTTCACGACGAAGGTGAGGATGAACAGGACCAGACCCGCGGCGATGTAGGCACCCGCCTTGAACTGGTCGTTGAATTCGCTTGCCGTGGCGGCGATCTTGCTGGCGAAGGTGTATCCGCCGTCGAACAGCGACCAGCCGAACGCGGTCTGGGTGCCGCGCAGGATGATCAGCAGCGCGATGGTCTCACCGAGCGCGCGGCCCAGGCCGAGCATGGCGCCGCTGATGTAGCCCGACAAGCCGAACGGCAGCACCGTGGTGCGCACGACCTCCCACCGCGTCGCGCCGAGCGCCAGCGCGGCCTCGATCTGGCCACGCGGGGTCTGCATGAACACCTCACGCGTCACCGCCGTGATGATCGGCAGGATCATGACCGCCAGCACGATGCCCGCCGTGAAGATCGTGCCGCCGCCCGCGACCGATGCGTTGCCGGTCGAGAACAGGAAGAACCAGCCCAGATCCTCGTTGAGCCACACCGCGAACGGCTTCAGCACCGGGGCCAGCACGTACAGGCCCCACACGCCGTACACGATGGAGGGCACGGCCGCGAGCAGGTCGACCATGTACGCCAGCGGACCGGCCAGCCGGCGCGGCGCGTACTGGGTCAGAAAGATCGCGATGCCCAGCGCCACCGGCATGGCCAGCACCAGCGCGAACACCGACACGAACACCGTGACCTGCAGCAGGTCGAAGATGCCGAAATGCATCGCGGAGGTGTCGGTGGTGACCCAGTTGCCGCCGTAGAGGAAGAAGTTCTCCTCGTTGCGGGCGAGCGCCGGGATCGCGCGCATGAGCAGGAACACCCCGATCGCCGCGATGAGCGCGACGATCAGGATGCCCGAACCCTCGGCGAGCCCCTGGAAGATCCGGTCCGCCGGGCGGACCTTGGCTCCCTTGGATGGGTTGGTGGGGGTGGGATCCGGCTCGGGGAAGGGGGACGCGAGCGTCTCCCCTGACCCTGAGTCAGCTGGATTCGGTGTTGTCACTGTTATCCCGTCGGGGAACCTGTCGGTCATGTGTTCCGAAATCCATCCTCACCAGATTCGTTCTGCAAATCCAGCTGACTAGCTGATCGCATCGATGGAAGTGAGCAAGCGCTCTTTGAAGGCGTTGGGCAGCGGCACATAGCCGGCGGCCGAGAGGTTGGCCTGCCCGTCGTTGGCGGCCACGGTCAGGAACGACTTCACCGCGGCCGCGGTGTCGGCGTCATAACCCTTGGAGCACACGATCTCGTAGGTGGCGAGCACCAGCGGGTAGGCGCCGGCCTCCTTCGTGCCGTACAGCGAGTTCAGGTCGAGTGCCAGGTCGTTGCCCTCGGCCGCGAACTTTGCGGCGTCGATGGCCTTGGCGGCCGACTCGTCGGTCAGCTCGACCGCACCGGCACCGCTGTCGATCTGCGCATAGGGCAGCCCGGCCTGCTGGGCGAAGCCCTTCTCGACGTAGCCGATCGAACCCGGCGTCGCCTGCACGGCCTGCACCACACCCGAGGACTTCTGGGCACCCTCGCCCGCGCCTCCGTTGAACTCGCTGCCGTCGCCCTTGGTCCACGACTGCGGCGCGGCGGCGGTGAGGTACTTCTGGAAGTTGTCGGTGGTGCCGGAGGAATCCGAGCGGTAGATGGGTGTGATCGCGGAGTCGGGCAGCGTGGTGCCCTCGTTGAGCGCCGCGATCGCCGGGTCGTTCCACTTGGTGATCTGGCCTTGGAAGATCTTTGCCAGCAGGTCACCGTTGAGCACCAGCTTGTCGACGCCCTCGATGTTGTAGGCCATCGCCACCGGACCGAACACCAGCGGCAGGTTCCAGGCCGGGTTGCCACCGCAACGTTCGGCCGCCGCGGCCACCTGATCACCGCTGAGCGCCGAGTCCGAGCCCGCGATGTCGACCTGCTTGGCGATGAACTGTTCACGCCCGGCGCCGGATCCGGTGGGGTTGTAGGAGAGGTTCTTGCCTGCGCACACCTGGCCCCAGGCCTTGTTGAACTCGGCGATCGCGTTCTGTTGTGCGGTCGACCCCTCTGCCGTCAGCGAGTTCTTGCCACCGCACTCGGCCGATGCGGCGCTGCCGGAGGTGGCCGCGCCCGAGGTGCCGGTGGCCGGAGCGTTGTTGTCGCTGCCGCACGCGCTGAGCGTGAGCGCCGCGATGGTCGCCGCGGCGATACCAACCGGCCTGCCAATCTTCCGGCCCATGCTGTTGAGCTTCACGTGTCGTGTCCCACTTTCCGTTGACGGCTTCAGACTCCCCGGCAACGTATTCGCCGCTCATGGACGGATTCGGGACAACGGGTGAACGTGGGGTGAACACGTTCAGCGTGTTCACAGCTGAGCGGGTTAACCGGTGGCGTACGCCGCGTCGACGCCGAACACCTCGAAACCCAACTTTCGGTAGGTGTTCACGGCCGCCGAGTTATCTGCCTCGACATAGAGCAGCACGGTCGGTTCCGGCCCGGTGAGCCGCTCGGTGAGGTGGTGCAGGCCGATGAGGGTCAGGATGTAACCGAGACCACGTCCCTGTGCCTGCGGGTCGACGCCGACGATGTAGACCTCGCCGAGCGCGTCGCCGTGGACCTTGGTCCAGTGGAACCCGAGAAGTTTGCCGGTCTGCTCGTCGAAGGCCTCGAACAGCCCCTCGGCGTCGAACCAGCCCTCGTTGCGCCGCTCGTCGATGTCGTGTTCGGTCCACCCGCCCTGCTCGGGGTGCCAGGAGAACGCGGCGTTGTTGACCCGCAGGATCTCGGCGTCGTCGCCGGGGCCGGCATAGGTGGCGATGCGCACACCGGGGGTCGCCGGCACAGCGGGCAGACCGGTCAGGTCGCGGCGCATCTGCAGCAGTTCGCGCACGATCACAAGCCCGAGCGACGACGCCATCGCCTGCGCGGCCGCGAGGTTGCCGTGCGCCCAGATCCGCGCGCCCGCGCCCCCTTCGGCCAACGCGGCCCGCGCCATGGCCGCACCGATCCCGCGCCGCCTGAACTGCGGATGCACGACGAGTTCGGCCATCGCCGGGTCACCATCGCCGGCCGGCGCGAGATTGAGATAACCGACCACCCGGTCGTCGACGGTGGTCAGCCGATGTCGGGTGCGGTCGCGCCCCAGTTCCCGCAGTACCTGATCACCCACCGGGGCCACCCCGTCGTGTGCGGTGGCCGCGTCGATCAGTGCGCGGATCTCAGCCTGTTGGGCGGCCGACAGCCCGGTTCGCCATTCACTGGAGGTCACTGACTGGTCAACCGCCCCGCCAACGGACCGTCGACGTCCAAGTCGTCACCGAAGCCGTCGTCCGGGCCGTCGGATCCGGTGTCGTCCCCGACAGGCGCCCCTGGTGCGGGCGGCTTGCCGCGGGAGGGGCGCACCGCCTTGTAGCCGACGTTGCGAACGGTGCCGATCAGCGCCTCGTACTCCGGGCCGAGCTTGGCGCGCAGCCGTCGGACGTGGACGTCGACCGTGCGGGTGCCGCCGAAGAAGTCGTAACCCCACACCTCCTGCAGCAACTGGGCGCGCGTGAAGACGCGGCCGGCGTGCTGCGCGAGGTACTTGAGGAGCTCGAACTCCTTGTAGGTGAGGTCCAGCGGCTTGCCGCGCAACCGGGCGGTGTAGGTGCCCTCGTCGATGACGAGCTCACCGAGAGTGATCTTGCCGACATTTTCCTGATTGGCGTTGCCGCCGCGGCGGCCGACCAGCAACCGCAGCCGTGCGTCGATCTCGGCGGGCCCGGTGCTGGGCAGCAGGATCTCGTCGAGACCCCATTCATGGTTGACGGCGACCAGGCCGCCCTCGTTGATGACCGCGACCACCGGGACGGAGCTTCCGGTGGTCCCCAGAAGACGACAAAGGCCGCGCGCGGCGGCCAGATCTGTGCGAGCGTCGACGATCGCGACGTCGGCGCTACCGGTCTCCAACAGGGAAGACACTTCTGTCGGCGCCGTCCGGACCGTGTGGGCCAGCAGCGACAACGAGGGCAGCACCGACTCGGGATGTGGGTCGACGGTCAGTAGCAGTAGATCCAACAGTCCTCCCGGCTCGTCAGGAATCTCTGCGGGAGAACACGGACGCCGGTGTCGGGTGATCTTCCGGATTCATCGCTGACATGTAGCCGTTACCGGCCATTAGTCTCCTAACGATAACGCCTCACCTGCCGGTTAGCCGCGCCGAGCCGATCCTTGCCGGTTCAGTGGGCAACAATGTCCCGGTGCGCAGACTGGTGGTCGGGTTCGTGGCGGCGGTCGCTGCGCTCGTCGTCGGTGCCGTCGGCACCGATTTCGGAGCAGCCATCTATGCCGAGTATCGCCTCGCCCGGACGGTCCGCGAGGCCGCGTCCCTCGACTGGGACCCGTGGGTGGCGATCCTCGGGTTCCCGTTCATCCCGCAGGCCCGCGACCACATGTACAACGAGATCGAGATCCGCGCCAACGGCCTCGAACATCCCGTCACCGGCAAGGTGTCGCTGGAGTCCACGCTGCACAGCGTCGACATCACCGACGCGTCGTGGCTGATCCGTGCGGACGCCCCGCTGCCGGTCGGCGAGGTGGAGAGCCGCATCATCATCGACTCCACCCACGTGGGTCGCTACATGGGTATCGACGACCTGCTGGTGGAGGCGCCGTCGCGGGACACCAACGACGCCACCGGCGGCACCACCGAATCCGGCATCTCCAGCAGCAAGGGACTCGTCTTCACGGGCACCCCAAAGGCGTCGGGCCTGGACAAACGGGTCAGCGTCGCGGTCGACCTGTCGCTGGACGGACCCGATCAGACCACCCTGGTGCTCACCGCGACCGGCATCCTCACCGGCCCGAACACCGCCGACGAACCGGTGTCCGACGACAAGACCGCGGCGGTGCTGGCCGAGTTCAGCAACACCATCCCCGGTCTGAGGCTGCCGTTCGGCATCGCACCGACCAGCCAGGGCGCCCGCGGATCCGACATCATCATCGAAGGGATCGCCGAGGGAACGACCATCGACCTGGCGGGGTTTCGACAGACATGAGCCCATCGATGTCGGCAGCGATCGCGGTGCTGATCGCTGCTCTGGTCCTGGCGTATCTGATCGGTCGGCTGCTGACCCGGCGGTCGGGCGTCGTGCGTGCGGTCCGGGCGGGGGACGCCGACGGTGCCGGTGCCGGTGCCGATGCCGATGCCGAACGCAACCGCGACGAACTGGGGCTGTCGCGCACCGGCCCGACGATCCTGCATTTCACCGCCGAGTGGTGCGGGCCGTGCGCCGGTGTGCGCCGCGTGGTCGACCAGGTGTGCGCCGAGTTGCCCGCCGTCGCGCACGTCGAGATCGACATGGACGCCAATCCCGAGGCGGCCAAGCGTCTTTCGGTGCTGTCGTTGCCGACGACGTTCATCTTCGACGCCCACGGCCACCAGCGGTACCGCACCAGCGGCGTGCCCAAGGCCGCTGACCTGCGCACCGCGGTGGAACCGCTGTTGGCTTGACCCGCGGGTCATTGGGTAAGCTGTCGCACGTGTCCGCCCGCATTGAGCTTGTGCTCATCAAGCGCCGCGCAGTCGATCTGTGCCGCGTCGCGGGCTGCTGCTGTTGTTGTTGCTGCTGTTGAGCGCAGCTGCGCGTTTTGACGCGCCCGCCCGGGACCACCGATGCGGCCTGCACCCAGCCAGAGCTACAGACAACAACAGGAGTTCTTCTTCATGTCATCATCGACAACCGATACCACGCAGACCAGGTTCGACCAGGTAGACGTGCGCGGTCCCCGCTTCGCGGCGTGGGTGACCACCGCGGTGCTGATCGTGGCGCTGCTGGTCTCCGGGTTCAGCCCGGTCGCGGCCGCTGCGGTGCTGGCCGTGCAGGCCGTGGTGTTCGCCATCGGCGCCGTCGGCGGCCCGCGCAGGCAGCCCTATGGCCGGTTGTTCGCCACCTTCGTCGCACCCCGGATCGGACCGGTCACCCAACGCGAGCCGGTGCCGCCGCTGAAGTTCGCCCAACTCGTCGGCCTAGTCTTCGCGGCCGTCGGCGTCGTCGGCTTCGGCCTCGGCATCACCGCGGTCGGTCTCGTCGCGACGGCGGCGGCATTGGTGGCGGCGTTCCTCAACGCGGCGTTCGACATCTGTCTCGGCTGCCGCATATACCCGCTCGTGATGCGTCTGCGTCGCACATCTGAATACGCCTGAAGCCTCTCAAACCCAAGCAATCGAAAGGATCTCCCAAATGGCACGCTCCGACGTCCTGGTCAGCACGGACTGGGCCGAGAGCAATCTCAACGCGCCGAAGACGGTGTTCGTGGAGGTCGACGAGGACACCTCCGCCTACGACACCGGTCACATCGAGGGCGCGGTGAAGCTCGACTGGAAGACGGATCTGCAGGATCCGATCCGCCGCGACTTCGTCGACGCGCAGCAGTTCTCCAAGCTGTTGTCCGAGCGCGGTATCAACAACGACGACACCGTGATCCTCTACGGCGGCAACAACAACTGGTTCGCCGCCTACGCCTACTGGTACTTCAAGCTGTACGGGCACCAGGACGTGAAGCTGCTCGACGGCGGCCGCAAGAAGTGGGAGCTCGACGCCCGCCCGCTGTCGACCGAGAAGGTCGAGCGGCCGCAGACCAGCTACACCGCAAAGGAACCCGACAACTCGATCCGCGCCTTCCGTGACGAGGTGATCGCCGCGATCGGCGCCAAGAACCTGGTCGATGTGCGCTCGCCCGACGAGTTCTCGGGCAAGATCCTCGCGCCCGCGCATCTGCCGCAGGAGCAGAGCCAGCGCCCGGGCCACATCCCCGGCGCCATCAATGTCCCGTGGAGCAAGGCCGCCAACGAGGACGGCACCTTCAAGTCCGACGAGGAGCTGGCGAAGCTGTACGCCGAGGCCGGCCTCGACGGCGAGAAGGAGACCATCGCCTACTGCCGCATCGGTGAGCGCTCGTCGCACACCTGGTTCGTGCTGCAGGAGCTCCTCGGACACAAGAACGTCAAGAACTACGACGGCAGTTGGACGGAATACGGCTCCCTGGTGGGGGCCCCGATCGAGTTGGGAAGTTGATATGTGCTCTGCACCCAAACAAGGGCTGACGTTGCCGGCCGGCGTTGACCTGGAGAAGGAAACCGTGATCACCGGTCGTGTGGTCGACGGTGCCGGCCAGGCCGTCGGCGGCGCGTTCGTCCGTCTGCTGGACGGCAGCGACGAGTTCACCGCCGAGGTGGTGGCGTCGGCGACCGGTGATTTCCGGTTCTTCGCCGCGCCGGGCACCTGGACCGTGCGCGCCCTGTCGCCCGCAGGCAACGGCAACGTGACCGTCGCGCCGACCGGCGCGGGGATCCACGAGGTCGACGTCAAGGTCGCCTGAGCCCGAGCAGCTGACCGCGATGCCCGCAGCGTCTCATCGAGGCGCTGCGGGCATCGCTGTTCGCGTGTTTCGCCCCTGAGCGCTCCCGAGCGATCTGTGACGAGCCTGGTGTGGGCCTGGGCAGAAGCCCGGACACCAGCGGGTTAGACTCCTTGACGTGGTGCTCTTCTTCGAGATCCTGCTTGTCGCGGCCGTGCTGGTCATCACGTGGTTCGCGGTGTACGCGCTCTACCGCCTGGTCACCGACGAGTCGTGACGACCCCTCAGGGCACTCCTGAGCGCGGTTCGGGCGACCGAGCCGTGGCCGAGGCCGCCGAACGGGCGAAAGCCACCGGCGCCAGGAACATCCCGGTCTTCGACGACCTTCCGCTGCCCGCCGACACGGCCAATCTGCGCGACGGTGTCAGCCTGAGCGATTCGCTGCTGGCGCTGCTGCCCCTGGTCGGGGTGTGGCGCGGCGAGGGTGAGGGTCGCGACGCGCACGGCGACTACCGGTTCGGCCAGCAGATCGTGGTCTCCCACGACGGCGGGGACTACCTGAACTGGGAAGCCCGCTCGTGGCGCCTGGACGAGTCCGGCGAGTACCACTCCCCCAGCCTGCGCGAGACGGGTTACTGGCGGTTCGTCTCCGATCCCGCCGATCCCCATGAGACGCAGGCCATCGAACTGCTGCTCGCGCATTCGTCGGGCTACATCGAACTCTTCTACGGCAGGCCGCTCAACCAGTCCTCGTGGGAGCTGGTCACCGATGCGTTGGCGCGCAGCAAGTCCGGGACATTGGTCGGCGGCGCCAAACGGCTGTACGGCATCGTCGAAGGCGGCGATCTCGGTTACGTCGAGGAACGTGTGGACGCCGACGGCGGGCTGGTTCCGCATCTGTCGGCCAGATTGTCGAGGTACGTCGGCTAGTGCCCCATATCCGCCGTGCGGCGGCGATTTTCGCCGTGGCCGCTGCCATGTTGTCCGCGTGTGGTTCGAACGACACCGAACCCGCCCCCGCCGAGACGGGCGGTTCTGCGACCGAGACCCCGACCGGTCACGGCTCGTACGCGCACTGCCTGTCCGAGCATGGCGTTTCCGCGCCGCCGGGACCCGTGGTCGGTACACCGCCCGGTGTGGATCCGCAGAAGTGGCAGGAGGCCGTGAACGCGTGCGCGACGCTGGCGCCGGGTCCCGCCGGAGAACCCGAGGGCTGACGCGGGCACACCGGCCCCAGACATGGGCAGCCCCCGAGCCGTGGTACCTGGTTGGACAAAACCGAGGGGCTCGGGGGCCGGGTGGCTGCGGGGAATTCGCCAGCGCGCGCGGGCAATTCTCCCGGCGCTGCTAGCGGGCAGCCACCTCACATGTCCATGAATCACTCAATTTGTCGGACCACCTCCTTCCTTGTGTAAAGGCGAAGGTACCCGCGTCGGCAGCACCCATCAAGCGATTTTCGCCGACGCTCAGCGATCGCTGACGATCGCCGCGTCGACCAGGCCCGCGACGTCGGGCGCGTGCGTGGCTGCGCGCAGCGGCGCGCCGTCGAGGGTGTGCACCCGCGCGGCCAACGTGACGCTCGAGATGAGCCAAACCCCTTGTGCAGCAACAATATCCGCGGGACGAAGGGCACGGTAGTCACAGTCGATGCCCTTGTTGCGGGCCGTCTCGAACAACGCCTGCTGGGTGGTGCCCCGCAGGATCGGGTACCACGGCGGCGGCGTGAGCAGCAGCGGCTGCCCGTCGTCACCCGGCGCGGCGATCACCACCGTCGACCGCGGCCCTTCGAGCAGGAACCCGTCGGAACTCACGAAGATCACGTCACCGGCGCCGTGGCGTTCGGCGTGCCGCAACGCGGCCATGTTCACCGCGTACGACAGCGTCTTGGCGCCCGCCGCCAGCCACGGCATCTCGCTGGCTTGCACCGGCAGACCCCGGTCGAGCGTGATGGCGGCGACGCCGTCGCGGCGCGCCCCGGCCACCCGCTCGGCCAGCGCGCCGATCGTCGCGAACGCCGTCGGCGGACCGCCGCCCTCACGACCCCGGCTGTACACGAGCCGCAGCACGCCCTCGACACCGTTGTCGGGGTGATCGGCCACCCAACGCGCCACCCCGACGGCCACCGCGGCCCGCCACGCGTCCAGATCCGGCTCCGGCAGGTCCAACATCCTGGCCGAATTGCCGAGCCGCGCGAGGTGCGCCTCCAGCAGGCAGGGCCGCCCGTCACGCACCAGCAGCGTCTCGAAGACCCCGTCGCCGCGGACCGCGGCCAGGTCGTCGGCGCACAGCAGCGGCGCGTCGGGATCGTGCAGTTGACCGTCGAGGGTGACCAGCACCGCGGGATGGCTTGCCATGGAGCCCCAGCGTAGCCCCGGCGACCGGCGCCGACGCCACCAGCGGTGCGTTCCCTAGAGTTGATGTATGTCAGCAGTTCCGACGCCCGAGGGCAGTCCAGACACCGGTGCGGTGTGGCATTACGGCGACCCGCTCGGGGAGCAGCGCACCGCGGCCACCGAAGCGGTCGTCGTCGACCGCTCCCACCGGGCCGTGCTCGCCTTGACCGGCAAGGACCGCCTGGGATGGCTGCACAACATCTCCAGCCAGCACGTCGGCGCCCAACCCGACGGCACGGTCACCGAGAACCTGAGCCTGGACATGCAGGGCCGGGTCGAGGACCACTGGTTGCAGACCGAACTCGACGGCACGACCTACCTCGACACCGAGTCGTGGCGCGGGGATCCCCTCACGGCGTACCTGCGCAAGATGGTGTTCTGGTCCGACGTGCAGATCGAGCCCGCCGATCTCGGCGTGCTGTCGCTGCTGGGGCCCGGACTGGCCGGGGACGAGGTGCTGGCCGCCCTGGGCCTCGACGCGCTGCCGGACGAGGCGACGGCGCGGCCGCTGCCCGGCGGGGGCTTCGTCCGCCGTCTGCCCGCCGACGGGCTCGAACTCGATGTGCTCGTCGCGCGCGAGGAGATCGGCGACTGGAGGCAGCGGCTCACCGCCGCGGGGGTGCGGCCCGCCGGGATGTGGGCGTACGAGGCGCACCGCGTGGCCGCCCAGCGGCCGCGCCTCGGTGTGGACACCGACGAGCGCACGATCCCGCACGAGGTCGGCTGGATCGGCGGTCCCGGAGTCGGTGCGGTGCACCTCGACAAGGGGTGCTACCGGGGCCAGGAGACCGTGGCACGCGTGCACAACCTGGGCAGGCCGCCGCGCATGCTGGTGCTGCTGCATCTCGACGGCTCCTCGGACCGCCCCGCCACCGGCGACCCGGTGCTGGCCGGCGGCCGCACCGTGGGGCGGCTCGGCACCGTCGTCGACCACGTCGACGACGGCCCGATCGCGCTGGCACTGCTCAAGCGGGGCCTGCCCGCCGACACCGAACTGGTGACCGGCGGCAGCATCGAGGTTCCCGCGAGCATCGACCCCGACTCGCTGCCTGCGCCGGACAGCGTGGGGGCCGGCCGGCTCGCGATCGAGCGGCTGCGCAACGGCTGACGCGTCGGAAAGCCCCGCGGTCGGCTCGTCGGGCACGCCGGTGAAGGTGACTCCTGTCACGTCGAAATCGGCCCCCGGCCTGCCCCGATGCTGGTGACACCCGGGTAAACCCGGTGGCAGGGGCCCGCGCCCTCGGTCTTGGGGCAGGGCCTTCCAGCGCCAGACCCGCGGGCACGGTAAAGTGTCGGCAGGACAAAAAAGACACTCAGATCGGAGCCGCCTAGAAATTGGGCCGCTCCGTTATTGCGCGAGGGGGTCCCCCCATGGGCCGCGGCCGGGCGAAGGCAAAGCAGACCAAGGTTGCACGTGAGCTCAAGTACAGCTCACCTCAAACCGATTTTGAACGGCTCCAGCGCGAGCTGTCGGGCGGTTCCGCCTCCGACGGTGTCAACGACGCCGACGACGACTGGGCGACCGAGGACGACTGGCGGCGCTGAGCCGGCCGACGTCCTCACCACCCCCGCTTCCTAGAACCGCGGGTGCTGGCCGACCAGCTGGGCGCGCACACTGTCCTTGCCGCCCTTCTTGACCGTGCCGAGCGTCCAGCAATTCAGATGCCGGGCGGTCAGTATGGCCAGAGCACGATCGGTGTCCTCGGGAGCGACCACGGCGACCATGCCGACACCCATGTTGAACGTCTTCTCCATCTCGGCGCGTTCGATCCGACCGCGCTGAGCGATCATGCCGAACACCGGCGCCGGGGTCCAGGTACCGCGGTCCAGCTCGGCGGTCAGACCGTGCGGGATGACGCGTTCGAGGTTGCCCGCCAGACCGCCACCGGTGACGTGGCAGAAGGTGCGCACCTGGGTCTCGGCGGCCAGCGCCAGGCAGTCCTTGGCGTAGATCAGGGTGGGTTCCAGCAGCTCCTCACCGAGCGTGCGGCCGAACTCCTCGACGTGGCCCGCGAGGTTCATCCGGTCGATCTCCAGCAGGACCTTGCGGGCCAGTGAGTAGCCGTTGGAGTGCAGACCGCTGGAGGCCATGGCGATGATGACGTCGCCGGGCCGCACCCGCTCGGGGCCCAGCACGTCGTCGGCCTCCACGATGCCCACACCGGTCGCGGAGATGTCGTAGTGGTCCGGTTCCATCAGGCCCGGGTGTTCGGCGGTCTCACCGCCCAGCAGGGCGCAGCCGGCCCGTACACAGCCTTCGGCGATGCCTGCCACGATGGCGCTGACGCGCTCGGGCACGGTGCGCCCGACGGCGATGTAGTCCTGTAGGAACAGCGGCTCGGCGCCGCACACCACGAGGTCGTCGACGACCATCGCGACCAGATCGAGGCCGACGGTGTCGTGCTTGTCCATCGCCTGGGCGATCGCCAGTTTGGTGCCGACGCCGTCGGTGGAGGAGGCCAGTACCGGCTCTCGATAGTCACGCTTGAGGGCGAACAGGCCCGCGAAACCGCCGAGGCCGCCGCGGACCTCGGGGCGGGTGGCCTTGGCGGCCAGGGGCTTGAACAACTCCACGGCGCGATCGCCAGCTTCGATGTCGACCCCGGCCGACGCGTAGGAGATTGCATCACTGGAAACGGAGTCTTCGCGATCGGTCATCGCGCCTAAATCTACCGGTCGTGCCCGCGCCGCGGCAGCCCGACCGGGACCTCACCGCGCTGCGGGCCGTTTCGATCCGACTCTTTCGGGCAAATCCGTTACGGACCCACTGCCTCCACACGAACCCGGAAGGAGACCGTTCTGGCGCACTGTCTGGTTACCGGGGCCACCGGGTACGTCGGCGGCCGTTTGACACCGCTGCTGACGGCCGCGGGTCATGACGTGCGGGTGCTGGCCCGCAGCCCGCAGAAACTGTCCGGCGTTCCGTGGCGCGACGACGTCGAGGTGGCCCGCGGCGACCTCTCCGACCTGGAGTCACTGCGCAACGCCTTCGCCGGCGTCGACGTCCTCTACTACCTGGTGCACTCGATGGGCACCGCCACCGACTTCGCCGACTCCGAACGCGAGGCGGCCGCCAATGTCGCCGAGGTCGCCCGGGAGTCGGGTGTACAGCGCATCGTCTACCTCGGCGGCCTGCACCCAAACGATGCCCGGCTGTCGCCGCACCTGGCCTCGCGGACGCTGGTCGGCGAGACGCTGATGGCATCGGGGGTGGACACCGTCGTGCTGCAGGCCGGCGTCGTGGTGGGCTCCGGGTCGGCGTCATTCGAGATGATCCGCCACCTGACCGACCGTCTGCCCGTCATGACGACGCCGAAGTGGGTGCACAACCGGATCCAGCCGATCGCGGTCCGCGACATCTTGTACTACCTCGTCGAATCGGCGTCCGCGCGCTTCCCGCAGAGTCGCGCCTGGGACGTCGGCGGGCCGGACGTGCTGCGGTACGGCGACATGATGCAGACCTACGCCGAGGTGGCCGGCCTGCGGCGGCGCCGGATGGTGGTGTTGCCGTGGTTGACGCCGGCGATCGCGAGCTGGTGGGTCGGGCTGGTCACGCCCATCCCGTCGGGCCTGGCGCGTCCGCTGGTGGAATCGCTGCACTGCGACGCGATCTGCGGTGAACACGACATCGATGCCGTGATCCCACCGCCGCCGGGCGGGCTGACGCCCTACCGTGACGCCGTCGCGCTGGCATTGGCGTGCCAGATGCGCGCGGACATCGCAACCACCTGGTCGGGCGAGCCAGCGGACCCGTTGCCCAGTGACCCGGACTGGTCGGGCGCCCCGGTCCGGGTGGCCGGATCCACGACGACGACGCGGCCGGGCGGCGCCGATCCTGCGACGGCGCTGCGGCGCGTGGCTGACGACGCGGGTTGGGGTCGACGCGGCTGGCATGTGGTGCCGGACAGCGCAGAAGGAACCCGGACGATGACGAAGCGTGACCGGCTGGGCCAGACGTGGCTGGAACTCACGGCCGAGAGCGACGCCGCGGTGGTCCACCGCAGCGTGCGGCGTGCGCGCGGCCTGCTCGGCCAGGTCCATGCCGCGACGGTGTGGCCGGTGCGCCGTCTGCTGCTGCACCGGCGCGTCGCCAGGCTGCTCTCCGGGTGAACCGGATCAGGGTCGGCGCAATGCCGAGGCGTTGTCGTTCTGCGCCGCGGGGATACCACTGCGAGCCGCGGGGCCGGATTCGCTCCTCGCGTGCGCGGAAGCCAGCATGTGCTCGATGACGTTCTTGCCGAGCGCGGTCTCGCCGGGCAGCTCGATCGGATACTTGCCGTCGAAGCACGCCGAGCACAGCCGCGATGCCGGCTGCTCGGTGGCCGCGATCATGCCCTGCTGCGAGATGTAGCCCAGGCTGTCGGCGCCGATCGCGTGCCGCACGGCTTCGAGCATCTCGCCTTCGTGCTCCTGCGAGGCGGCGTTGGCGATCAGCTCGGCCGGGGTGGCGAAGTCGATGCCGTAGAAGCAGGGCCACCGCACCGGCGGGGACGCGATGCGCACGTGCACCTCCAACGCACCGGCCTCGCGCAGCATCCGCACCAGCGCGCGCTGGGTGTTACCGCGCACGATCGAGTCGTCGACCACGACGAGCCGCTTGCCGCGGATCACCTCGCGCAGCGGGTTGAGCTTGAGGCGGATGCCCAGCTGGCGGATGGTCTGGGACGGCTGGATGAAGGTGCGGCCCACGTAGGCGTTCTTCATCAGGCCCTGGCCGAACGGGATGCCGGACTCCTGCGCGTATCCGACCGCGGCGGGCGTGCCCGATTCCGGTACGCCGATCACCAGGTCGGCCTCGACGGGATGTTCACGCGCCAGGCGGCGGCCGATGTCGACGCGGGTCGCGTGCACCGAGCGGCCGACGAGCGTGCTGTCCGGGCGGGCCAGGTACACGTACTCGAAGACACAGCCCTTGGGTTCGGGGTTGGCGAAGCGTGTGGAGCGCACGCCGTCGGCGTCGATCGCCAGCAGTTCGCCGGGTTCGATGTCGCGGACGAACGAGGCGCCGACGATGTCGAGCGCCGCGGTTTCCGAGGCGACCACCCAGCCGCGGTCCAGACGGCCCAGCGACAGCGGCCGCACGCCGTGCGGATCGCGCGCGGCGTAGAGCGTGTTCTCGTCCATGAACGTCAGGCAGAACGCGCCACGCACGGTGGGGAGCAGTTCGAGGGCGGCCTGTTCCAGCGTCGCGTCGGCCGCGCCGTGCGCGAGCAGCGCACCGAGGATGTCGGAGTCGGTGGTCGCCGCGGGGCCGCCCTTGAGTTCCATCAGCCCGTTGTCACGTGCGCGGGCGGCCAGTTCGGCGGTGTTGACCAGGTTGCCGTTGTGTCCGAGTGCGACGCCGGTGCCCGCCGCGGTGGTGCGGAACACGGGCTGGGCGTTCTCCCAGGTGGTGGACCCGGTGGTGGAGTACCGGCAGTGGCCGATGGCGACGTGCCCCGGCATGGCGGCCAGCGTCTGCTCGTCGAAGACCTGACTGACCAGGCCCAGATCCTTGAACACCAGCACCTGCGAGCCGTCGGCGACCGCGATACCGGCGGCCTCCTGGCCACGGTGCTGCAGGGCGTAGAGCCCGTAATAGGTCAGCTTGGCAACTTCTTCGCCCGGAGCCCAGACGCCGAAGACGCCACATTCCTCGCGGGGTTCATTTTCGGGCTCGTTGTCGTCGTGGCCGATCACGATATGGCTGCTCCCGGAATGGGCTGTGGGTGACGCGATCCAGTCTACGGGCCGTAGGCCCGCTGACGGGAATCGGTGACGTGTCGTGCGACACGTCGGTGTCGCGGCGCGGGCGTCACGTCCGGTGCCGCCGGGGGCCTCGGCTGAACGGAATTCGCTTGTCCGCAGGGACGAACACCTGTAGCAGTAGAGAGCGGCCGCGGCACTTTCGAGAAGGGAACACGCGACTCGTGACGAGTGAACCTCCCGGGCAACCGAGGGTCGAGGATCAGCCGTGGTCGATCGCGACGAAGGTCGCATTTCGCTTCTGCTTCGTCTATTTCGGCCTGTTCTGCCTGGTGTTCGCCCAGATCCTGTTCGTGTTCGCCGGTTTCGTCGGCCACTATCTGCCGGACCGGGCGATCCTGTGGCAGATGGTGCTGCTCGACCCGCTGCTGGGGTGGGTGGGGCGCACGGTGTTCGGTGTCGACGCCTCGCTGAAACTCGATTCGGGCAGCGGAGATCAGCTGGTCATCTGGCTACTGGTGTTCTGTGTGTTCACCGTCGCGGTGGTCGCCACGGTGGTGTGGTCGGTCCTCGACCGCGCCCGCGCGGACTACACGCGGTTGTGGGCGTGGTTCCTGACGTTTCTGCGGTTGTGCGTGGCCGGGCAGATGTTGTTCTACGGGATCGCCAAGCTCATCCCGACGCAGATGCCCGCACCGGGGCTCGCGGCGCTGCTGCAACCGTACGGCGAGTTCAGTCCCGCGTCGGTGTTGTGGCTTCAGGTCGGCAGCTCGTTCGCCTATGAGATGACGCTGGGCGCGGTCGAGGTGCTCGCGGGTGTCCTGCTGTTCGTGCCGAGGACCGCGACGCTGGGTGCGCTGGTGGGGTTGGCGAGCATGGCGCAGGTGTTCCTGCTGAACATGACGTTCGACGTGCCCGTCAAGATCCTGTCCGGGCACCTGCTGTTGATGAGCTTCGTGCTGCTCGCCCCGCAGGTGCGCCGTCTGGTGGATCTGTTCGTGCTGCAGCGTGCTTCGGGTCCGCTGAGCCAGCCGGAACTGTTCGAGACTGCGCGGGCGCGCCGCATCTCCGCGGGCGTGCAGGCCGCGCTGGGCCTCTGGGCGTTGATCGGTTGTGTGGTGATCTCGGGCAGCGGTTGGTTCGAGTACGGCGGCGGCCGGGACAGACCGGAGTTGTACGGCATCTGGGCGGTGCGCGAGTTCGTCGTCGACGGCAGGCCCGTGCCGCCGTTGAGCACGGATCAGATGCGCTGGAAGCACGTGGTTTTCGACGAGCCGGGGCTGCTGACGTATCAGCGCATGGACGGCGCGCTGGTGCCTGCACCTGCCGAGTTCGGCGACGACACCATCACGGTGTCCGACGCCGACGGGACCACGCTCGCCGATTTCCGGGTGTCACGCAAGGATCCGCAGCACATGGAACTCGACGGCGAGCTGGCGGGCCGCCCGGTGCGCATCGCGCTGGACCAGGTGGACCCGGACCAATTCACGCTGCGCAGCCGTGGTTTCCACTGGGTGCAGGAGTATCCGTACTTCCGCTGAGGTCACGGGTCGATGCGCACGACGGGCAGCCAGCGCGCCACCTCGGACGCCCGCGAACCGGACATCTGCACCGCACCGGCGGCGTCGGCGATGTCCAGCAGGCCGGTGGCGAGCAGCAGCCAGGTCCGCGGATCGGTCTCGACCACGTTGGGCGGCGTGCCGCGGGTGTGCCTGGGTCCCGATATGCATTGCACAGCAACGAATGGCGGCACCCGCACCTCCACACTTGAGCCGGGGGCCAGCGCCGCAAGTGTGCGGGCCGTGAGGCGCACGGCTTCTGCCAGTTGAGGGCGCGCGGGCTGGTCGCGGTGCGGGTCACGCAGCCAATCCGCAACGGCGGATACCGCTTCGAGTGTCTTCGCCGGATCGGCGGTACGGCGGCTGGCCATGCCCTAGTGTCTCAAAGTGTCTGTCGAGCGCCGCAAACCGCGGTACAGAACCGCCGGGGTCGTCGCGCTCGCGATCACGGCACTGATCCTCGTGCTCGTCGGCCAGTCGTTCCGCGGGGCGTTCGAACCCAGGATCACGCTCACGCTGCTGACCTCGCGCGCGGGTCTGGTCCTCGACCCCGGCGCGAAGGTGACCTACAACGGTGTCCCGATCGGCCGAGTCGCCGACGTCGGCACCGAGGGCGGTGACCGGGCGCGGGTGCTGCTCGACGTCGATCCCCGCTATGTGCCGCTGCTGCCGGCCAACGTCGAGGCGTCGGTCACGGCCACCACGGTGTTCGGCAACAAGTACGTCGCGCTACGTTCACCGCAACGCCCGAGCGTGCAACGCGCGTCGGAGTCGGT
This sequence comes from Mycolicibacterium goodii, assembly GCF_001187505.1. The sequence continues at coordinate 2,485,412 of NZ_CP012150.1, read as the reverse complement.
CCCGATCGACGCGACCGGGGTGACCACCGAGTTCAACACGCTGTTCGAAACCATCATGAACATCACCGAACAGGTCGACCCGGTCGCGCTGAACCAGACGTTGAGCGCGACCGCGCAGGCGTTGAGCGGCCTCGGTGGCCGGTTCGGCGCCGCCCTCGTCGACGGCAACACGATTCTCGATGACCTGAACGCCCGTATGGTTCCCCTGCGTCGCGACATTGCCGGTCTGGCCGATCTCTCCGAGATCTACGCCGACGCGGCCCCGGATCTGTTCAGCGGCCTGGACGACGCCGTACGCGGTGCCGCCACGTTCAACTCCCAACGCGACAAGGTCGACGCGGCGCTGATCGCCGCGATCGGCTTCGCCGACACCGGCACCGGCATCCTCGAGCGCGGCGGCGGCTATCTGCGGCGCGGCGCCGCCGACCTGTTGCCGACGTCGCGGCTGCTCGACGACTACCGCGGCATGATCTTCTGCACGATCCGCAACTACCACGACGTCGCACCGGAATTGGATCGCGCGCTCGGCGGCGACAACGGATATTCGCTGGCGGCCGCGGGCACGCCGTCGAGCATCGGCGCAGGCAACGTGTATGTGTACCCGGACAATTTGCCACGCGTGAACGCCAAGGGCGGCCCCGAGGGACGGCCCGGCTGTTGGCAGAAGATCACCCGTGAGCTGTGGCCCGCGCCGTATCTGGTGATGGACACCGGCCTTTCGATCGCGCCGTACAACCATGTCGAGTTGGGTTCGCCCATGTTCGTCGACTACGTGTGGGGCCGTCAGGTCGGTGCGCCGACGATCAACCCGTGATGTTGACCTCAACTACCATTGAGGTCCTAGCGTTTGGTGCATGACCTTCAAGACACACGAGATCGCCTTCCTGCGCGGTGCCGACCTGGGCCGACTGGCCACCATCCAACCGAACGGCACACTCCAGAACAGCCCGGTGGGGTTCACCTTCAACGAGCAACTCGGCACCATCGACATCGCCGGTTACCGCATGTCGCACAGCCAGAAGTACCGCAACATCGCGCACAACAACCAGGTCGCGTTCGTGGTGGACGACATCACCTCCCGCGACCCGTGGCGGGTGCGCTGCCTGGAGATTCGCGGGACCGCAGAGCAGGTGGTGGCTGCGACCGGACAGGGCGCGGCAGGGGATGAACTGGACGACGCGATCATCCGGATCACGCCGCGACGCATCATCAGCTTCGGCATCGATGACCAGGAAACCGAACCCCACCAACTGAAAGCGGATATACGAACGGTCTGATCGGCCCTAATATCGGGGCGATGGGGGGAATTCTGCGGCCCCGCGCCGTCGCCACCGGCGTCGCGGTGATGGTGGTGCTGTCGGGATGTCAGCCGCTCGGCACCGATCACGACCCGGAACGGTTCGTCAGACCCGGTGCACCCAAGGTGTCACCGTCGAAGATCTACACCGCGGCAGTGGACCAGGGGCCGTTCCGGGACGGGGTCGAGACGTGGGTGGCGGTGATCATCGACGAGTCGGGCGCCGAGGTGTTCCACGACGACCATCCGTTCGACGCCGGGCACGAGACCAGTATCACGTGGTTGTCCACCGAGGACCAATTGTGGCTGCTGTCAGGCGATGTGGGCTCGGCCCACGTCGACCGTCACCCCGACGGCCGATGGGTGAAGACCACGGTCTCCCCCGATGTCGACGGCATGCCCGACGAGATCCGGGAGTTGCTCGGCGCCTGAGCGCCACCCCGTCCGCGTCGGCTCAGCACCGCGCACAGCGCACCGGTCTCGTTGAGCGCGAGGTGTACCAGCAGCGGGGCGGCCAGGCTGCTGCTGCGGCGCATCAGCCAGTCCAGTAGCCAACCGGCCACGCCGGTCACCAGCACCGTGCCGACTACGGGTTCACCGGCCGCGCGTGCGTCCGGGATGTGCGAAATACCGAAAGTCGCTGCCTGCAGCAGCCTTCCACCCGCCGGTCCGAACGCCTCGGTTCCCATCGCACCGAGCGCGCCGCGGAACGCGGCCTCCTCGGACCACACGGTGCCCAGCGGGATACCGAGCAACAGCCACGACGCCAAGCCGGGCGGGAGATCCCGCTCCCGCATGGCGGTGCGGACCACGGGCACCGCCGTCGTCGCGGCCACCGTGGCCGCCACCGCGGCCGCGGCGACCGACCCGGTGCGCACCCCCGACCACAGCGCGGGCGGTCTCAGCCCCGGGGCGGTGCGGCTCGTGCCGAGCAGACCGGTACCGACGAGCGTGCGCACCACCGGCCTGGTGCGCCCGGGTAGCCGCGGATCGACCACGACGTTGAACACCGCGAGCGCCGTCGCCACCGCCAGCGCGCGGATCTTTGTGGCGTCCATCAGTATTCGGGACCATCGTTGGCGGCGGTCTTCTCCAGCGCCATGCGGATGCGTTCGGTGTCCTCAGCGGTCCATCCAACCGGCGGCGCCACCGCCGCCCAGCCGTCGAGCACCGATTCGCCGTAGTTGTGGCCGTGTCCCGCGGGCACGCTCGAGGCGTTCGTCATGTCGGCGGCGACCTGCCAGAACGTGATGATCGGATACCACCGCATCGATGCGGTGCGGTCCCCGCCGGGCGGTTCCACCAGCCAGTCGGGCCGGGAGAACAGCAGTTCCGTCGACCACCACACGATCGGGTCGGACGGGTGCTGCAAAAACAGCACGCGGGTGCCCTCCCATGGATCGGCAATGTCGCCGGCGATCTCGGCGGCGTCGGCGGCCTCGGAGAACCGGACCGTGCGCCCGTTGTCGTAACGCGGGCGCACCTCGGGCGTTCCCGGGTCGCGTCGCACCGTCAGCCCGTGCCACAGTGGGCTCGCGTTGGGTGGGCCCACCCACAGCACCGACGAGAAACCCATGCGTGCGATGTCGGGCAGCCACTCGAACGCTCCCTGCCCTGCCATCGAGCCGAGACTCTCGCCGTAGAGGACCAGTTTGGGTCTGCGCTCGGCAGGCAGTTGCGCCCAACGGGACTGGATCGCGTCGATCATCATCCGCCCGGTCTGCATCGACTTCTCCCGGTCACCCAAGAACGAGATCCAGCTCGGCAGATACGAGTACTGCATGCCCACCATCGCGGTGTCGCCGTTGTACATCAGCTCGATGGCGCGCGCGGCCACCGGGTTCACCCATCCGGTGCCCGTGGTCGGCACAATCACCAGCACCTCCCGGTCGAAGGCGTGGGTGCGTTCGAGCTCGCTGAGCAGCAACGCAATCCGCTGTTCGTCGGTGTCGGCGCTCTGCAATCCCGCGTAGACGCGGATGGGTTGGCGGGCAGGCCTGCCGTTGACCTCTTCGAGTTCGTCGGGCCGCGGCCCCGTCGCCACGAAGTTGCGGCCCTGGTATCCGAGCGTGTCCCACGGCGCGAAAGATTCTGGGCTGCCTGATCTTTCAGGTTCAGTCGGTTGGCTCACGCCTTCCCGGGTGGTCGAGTTCTGCGGCCGGAACACACTGCTGGCCCCGAGCAGGAACCCCCGGTACAGCACACCGTTGACGAGGGTGACCACCAGCACCACCACGATCACCGTGCCGATGAACTGGGCGACCTCACGGTGCAGGTGCAACCGCCGGATCAACACCTTCGCGACCAGGCGCACCGCGTCGCGCAGCACCCGGGCCACCGCGATCAACGCGCCCGCGACGACCGCCGCGAGAACCGCGGTACGCAGGTATCCCAGCGTGGCGGGACCTTCCATGCCCATGAGGGCCGACACCTGCCGTTGCCACGCCGCCGCGGGAATCAGCATCAGCACGCACGCCGCCGCGGACCCGCCGACGATCAGCGCCTTGGCCCACTTCAGCACCCAACCGGGCGGCGGCCACCACGCACGGTTGCGGAGCACGAAGCGGTACAACCCTTTTCCGAGCAGCACGCCGAGGCCGTATCCGATGGCGGCGTTGATGCCCCCGATCAGACCGGCGAACAACCAGTCGCGAGGCAGCAGTGACGGCGTCAGCGACAGGCAGAAGAACACCGCGCCGACGGCGATGCCGACGAAGTCAAGCCGCACCAGGCTCCAGGCCCAGCGCAGCAGAGGATGACGGAGTGTGTCGAGGTTCTCCTCGGTCACCCGAACAGCCTGGGCAGCACGCCCTCCGACGTGCTCCGCAGTTCGGACAGGGGGACGCTGAACTGGCCCTGGACCTCGACCGAGGGGTCGCCGCCCTGCGGGCCCTGGTCGACCACGCCGATCCGGGTGACGGGAACACCCCTGGCCTCGCACATCGACCGGAACCGGCTCTCCTCGGTGCGCGGCACCGCCACCAGCACACGGCCCGACGACTCGGAGAACAGGAAGACGAACGGGTCCGCCCCTTCGGGGAGGACGATGCGGCAACCCGTTTCACCCGCAAGCGCCGATTCCACGACGGCCTGGATGAGCCCGCCCTCGGACAGGTCGTGGGCCGCCGAAACCAGCCCGTCGCGCGACGCCGCGGTGAGCACCTCGGCCAGCAGCTTCTCGCGGTCCAGGTCCACCTTCGGCGGTACGCCACCGAGATGGTCGGCGGTGACCTGCGCCCAGATGGACCCGTCGAACTCGTCGTGGGTGTCGCCGAGCAGCAGCAGTGTCTCACCGGGTTCGGTGCCGAAGGCGGTCGGAACTCGTCGACCCACGTCCTCCAGCACGCCGAGCACACCGATCACCGGGGTCGGCAGGATCGGGGTGCTGCCGGTCTGGTTGTAGAAGCTGACGTTGCCGCCGGTGACCGGAATGCCAAGGGCCGCACAACCATCGGCGAGTCCGCGCACGGCCTGGCTGAACTGCCACATCACGCCGGGATCCTCGGGCGAACCGAAGTTGAGGCAGTTGGTCACCGCCACCGGTGTCGCACCGGTGACCGCGACGTTGCGGTACGCCTCGGCCAACGCGAGCTGGGCACCGGTGTAGGGGTCGAGTTGGGTGTAGCGGCCCGACGCATCGGTGGACACCGCGATGCCGCGGCCCGTGGTCTCGTCGATGCGCAGGACACCGCCGTCGGCGTGTTCGGCCAGCACGGTGTTGCCGCGCACGTAGCGGTCGTACTGCTCGGTGATGAACGCACGGCTGCACAGATGGGGGCTGCCCAGCATCTTCAGCAGCGTCTGCTTGAGTTCCTCGCCCGTGCTGGGCCGCGGCAGCTTGGCGGAGGTGTCGGCGATCAGCGCGTCCTGGCTCGCGGGCCGCTCGACCGGCCGCTCGTACACCGGGCCTTCGTGGGCGACGGTGCGCGGCGGCACGTCGACGACGGTCTCGCCGTGCCAGGTGATCTGCAGCCGGTCGCCGTCGGTGACCTCGCCGATGACGGTGGCGAGCACCTCCCACTTGCGGCACACCGCGAGGAACGCGTCGACGTTCTCGGGGGTGACCACGGCGCACATCCGTTCCTGCGATTCGCTCGACAGGATCTCGGCCGGGGTCATGTTCGCCGCGCGCAGCGGCACCTTGTCCAGCTCGATGTGCATGCCGCCGTCGCCTGCGGACGCGAGTTCGGAAGTGGCGCAGGACAATCCGGCACCGCCGAGGTCCTGGATGCCGACCACGAGGCCGGCCGCGTACAGCTCGAGGCAGCACTCGATGAGCACCTTCTCGGTGAACGGGTCGCCCACCTGCACGCTCGGAAGTTTCTTACGGCCCGCCGCCCCGGTCTCGTCGCCGCCGAAGGTGTCCGACGCCAGCACGCTCACACCGCCGATGCCGTCGAGACCGGTGCGCGCGCCGAACAGGATGATCTTGTTGCCGGTGCCGGACGCGAACGCCAGGTGCAGGTCCTCCTTGCGCAGCGCACCGACGCACAGCGCGTTGACCAGGGGGTTGCCCGCATACGACGCGTCGAACACAGTCTCGCCGCCGATGTTCGGCAGGCCGAGGGAGTTGCCGTAGCCGCCGATGCCGCGCACCACGCCGTCGAGCACGCGCCGGGTGTCGGGCGCGTCGGCCGCGCCGAACCGCAGCTGGTCCATCACCGCGACCGGGCGCGCGCCCATCGCCATGATGTCGCGCACGATGCCGCCGACGCCGGTGGCCGCGCCCTGGTAGGGCTCGACGTAGGACGGGTGGTTGTGGGATTCGACCTTGAAGGTGACCGCCCAGCCGTCGCCGATGTCGACAACGCCCGCGTTCTCGCCGATGCCCGCGAGCATGTTGGCGCGCATCTGCTCGGTGGTGGTCTCCCCGAAGTAGCGCAGGTGCACCTTGGAGGATTTGTAGGAGCAGTGCTCACTCCACATCACCGAGTACATCGCCAGTTCCGCGTCGGTGGGCCGTCGGCCCAGGATCTCGCGGATCCGCTGGTACTCGTCGTCCTTGAGACCGAGTTCGCGGTGCGGCTGGGGCTGATCGGGGGTGGCGGCTGCCCGCTCAACGGTGTCTGTCTGGTGAGTGAGCTCCGACGTCACGAGGACAGTTTAGTTTGTCGGCTCTGGTAGGCGCGGGCAGCCGCGGGTGCGCCGACGCCGTGCAGCACGACACTGCCCAGAACCGACACCACCAGCACCATCGCGACCGTGCTCTCCGCCACACCGTCGAGCGCGTTGAAGGCCAGCAGTCCGAACACGATCGAGGTGGTGCCGCGCGGGCCGAGGCATCCCAGCAGCAGGCGTTCGGGCCAGCTCACCGGCGAGCCCAGCATCGCCAGCAGCACCGGCACGATACGCACCACGGTCAGCGCCAGCAGGCAGAACACCACCAGGCCCAGCGGCACGCCCGACCCCAGCGCCAGCACGGCGGTGAGGCCGAACACGAACCACATGAGCGCCGTCATCAGGAAGCCCACATCGTCGACGAGTTCGAGTTCGGTGTGGAACTCCGCGGAGCGGCGCAGGTAGTTGAACGCGATGCCGCACACGAACGCCGCGACGAAGCCGTTGCCGCCGATCGCGAGGCTCGCGCCGAACGACAGCAGCGGCGCGGCGACCAGGATCACGCGTTTGGCCTGTGCGGTCATGAGGCCGCGCCGTTCGGCGGCGTTGGTCGCCAGCGCCAGCCCGGCGCCGACGACGACGCCTGCGATGAGGGCCTTGGCCGCCTCGGGCACGGCCGCGCCGAGCGCCTCCATGAACGTCGACGCGTGCGCGCGGTCGGCGGCGAGCACGAGCGCGAAGATGAACACCGGCGACACGATGCCGTCGTTGTAGCCGGCCTCCACGTTGAGCAGGTCGCGCACGCGTCCGGGGATCCGCATGTCCCGCAGCAGCGCCGAGTTGGGCGCGAAGTCGATGGGCACCACGATGCAGGCGACCGCGAGCAGCACCGCCCACGGCAGCCCAGGCAGCAGCCACAGCCCGAACAGCACCGACAACGCCAGGCCGACCGGCATCGCGATGAACAGCAGCCGCAGCGCCGCCTTCGGTTCGGCGCCGAGGAAGCCGCCGCGGACGTCGGTGGCGTCGACGAACAACAGCACCGCGAGGATGAGTTCGGCGATGTGCTCGGCGCTGTCGGTGTTCAGCGTGACGTCGAGCTTGTCCTGCATCGTGACGCCGACCGCGATCCCGGCCAGCACGAGCACCATCGGCGCCGTCAACCGCATCTGTTGCAGTCGACGTGACAGCAACGACCACCCGGCGAGCACCACGGAGATCGCGATCAGGGACGGCAACACCAGGAGATCATTGCAGTGACCGCCCAGGTTTCCCGGGTGGCGACGCGGGTAACACCGCCAGATGAGCCAAACAGTCGCCGAATATGTTCTCGAACGCCTGCGCCACTGGAGTGTGGAGCAGGTGTTCGGCTACCCGGGTGACGGCATCAACGGGCTGATCGCGGCGTTCGGCAAGGACGAGTCCGCCGGCCCGCGTTTCGTGCAGGCGCGGCACGAGGAGATGGCCGCGTTCGCCGCGACCGGTTACGCCGAACAGCCCTACCAACCGCCTGCGCACGCGTTCAAGCATGTGCCGATGTGCTCAACGCGGGCTCGAAGGTCGCGATCCTGCTCGAGCAGGTCGCCGAACTGCTCGGCGCGGGCGTGGTCAAGGCCCTGCTCGGTAAGGACGTCCTGCCCGATGACCTGCCGTACGTCACCGGCGCGATCGGACTGCTCGGCACCCGACCCAGCTACGAGCTGATGCGTGACTGCGACACGCTGCTGATCGTCGGCACCAACTTCCCCTACAGCCAGTTCCTGCCCGAGTACGGGCAGGCCCGCGGGGTCGAGATCGACATCGACGGGGCCAACATCGGCATCCGCTACCCCACCGAGGTCAACATCGTCGCCGACGCGAAAACCACACTGGCGCAACTGATCCCGCTGCTCGAACGCAAGGACGACCGGTCCTGGCAGCAGAGCCTGGAAAACGGCGTCGCACAGTGGTGGGAGACCGTCGAGCGCCAGTCGACGCTCAAGGCCGATCCGGTCAACCCGATGCGCGTGGTGTGGGAACTGTCCTCGCGGTTGCCCGATTACGCGATGATCGCCGGCGATTCGGGCTCGTCGACCAACTGGTACGCCCGATGCCTGAAGTTCCGGTCGACCATCCGCGGTTCACTGTCGGGCACGCTCGCCACGATGGGGTCGGCGGTGCCGTACGCGATCGGCGCGAAGTTCGCCCAGCCCGACCGCCCGGTGATCGCACTGGTGGGTGACGGCGCGATGCAGATGAACGGGCTCGCCGAACTGCTCACCATGGGTCGATCCGCGCATGGTGATCTGCGTGTTCCACAACAACGACCTGGCCCAGGTGACGTGGGAACTGCGCGCCATGGGCGGCGCCCCGTAATTCGAGGGTTCACAGAGCCTGCCGGAGGTCTCCTACGCCGACGTGGCCCGCACGATGGGGCTGCGGTCGGTCACCGTCGACGACCCCGAACAGATCGGCGCGGCCTGGGACGCCGCGCTGTCGGCCGACGAACCGGTGCTGCTCGACGTGCACACCGACCCGGAGGTGCCGCCGATCCCGCCGCACGTCACCTACGAGCAGATGAAGGCCACCGCCCAGGCGTTCCTCAAGGATCCCAACGGTTGGCGCCTGTTCGCCGAGATCGCCAAGAACAAAGCGGCCGAACTGCTTCCGAACCGGCGCTGAATCACTCGCCGCCGATGCAGAACGCGTTTCCCTCGGGATCGGCCAGCACGACCCAGCTGAACTCCGGGCCGAAGCTGTGCCTGCCGGTCTCGGTGGCACCGAGCCCGACGAGCCGCGCAACCTCGGCCTCGACGTCCCCGGCGGACAGGTCGAGGTGTACGCGGTTCTTGCCCGGTGTCGGATCCGGCACCTTCTGGAAGCCAAGGCGCACGCCCCCTGGGCGTACTAGCACCGCGAACTCACCCGGTGCGAGCACGTTGACGTCACCTCCGAGGGCCTGCGACCACCACCCGGCGAGCGCGTCGGGGTCGGCACAGTCGACGGTGACCATTTCCACGGATAATCCCATGCCGCGACCCTAGATCACCCGGGTGACAAGAACGCCTGCAGCGCCGCCGAATACGCCGCGACATCCCGCGCCCCCATGAACTCCCGCGCCGAGTGCATCGCGAGCTGCGCCGCGCCCACGTCGACCGTGGGGATGCCGGTGCGGGCCGCGGTCATGGGACCGATCGTCGACCCGCACGGCAGATCGGCGCGGTGTTCGTAGCGCTGCAGCGGCACCCCGGCCTGATCGCAGGCCAACGCGAAGGCGGCCGCGGTGCGCCCGTCGGTGGCGTACCGCAGGTTGGGCTGCACCTTGAGCACGGGTCCGGCGTTGACCTCGATCAGGTGGCCGGGTTCGTGCCGCTCCGGGTAGTTCGGGTGCGTCGCGTGCGCCATGTCGCCCGAGGCCACCATCGACCCGGCCACCCGGCGCAGGAAGTCCTCCCGGCTCTGCCCGGCCGCGAGGACGATGCGCTCCAGGACGGTCGGCAGCAGCTCCGACTGGGCGCCGTGATCGGACTGCGAGCCGACCTCCTCGTGGTCGAACAGCGCCAGCACGGGCAGGTATTCGGAGTCGTCGGCCGCCAGGAACGCCTCCAGACCCGCGTAGCAGGTGGCCTGGTTGTCCAGGCGGGGTGCGCTGACGAACTCGCCTGCCGCGCCGGTGACCGCCGACGGTGCCAGGTCGTGGGTCATCAGGTCGAACCCGAGCAGGTCGGCGGCGTCGACACCGGCGCGGTCGGCGACGAAGTCGACGAACGACCGGGGCCGCTCCCCCAGGCCCCACACCGCGTTGACGTGCCGCTGCGGATCAGGGCTGACGCCCTTGCGGTCGTCGGACAGATGGATGGCCAGCTGCGGCACCCGCAGAATCGGATCGTCTATCCGCACCAGGCGGTGCTCGATGCCGTCGGCCGCGGCGTCGTTGCGCAGCGAGAGCCTGCCGCTGATACCGAGATCGCGGTCCAGCCACGAGTTCAGCCAGGCCCCGCCGTAGGGCTGCAGCGCCACCACCTGCCAGCCCGCGACGACACGGTCCGGGTGTTGTTTGACGCGCAGGTTGGGGCTGTCGGTGTGGCCCCCGACGACGCGGAACGGCGCCGTGGTTTTCTCGCCGGCCCGCCACGCGACCAGCGACCCGGCCCGCACCGTGAAGAACTTCCCCGCCGCAGGCCAACTGTCGGTTTCGGCCAGTTCGGTGTAACCCGCGTCGCGCAACCGGCCGGCTGCGGTGGCGCACACATGGAACGGCGACGGCGAGGCGTCGATGAACTCACACAAGCTATGGGGGCTAGCTGCCATCTCTCTATCTTGACCGTGATTTCGCGCCACGCCGCGTTAGGGTCCTCTTGTGCCCGCACCACAGCCTCAGCCGGTTCTCGCCCCACTGACCCCGGCTGCCGTCTTCCTGGTTGCGACGATCGACGAAGGCCAGGAGGCGACAGTCCACGACGCGCTGCCCGACATCTCGGGTCTGGTCCGCGCCATCGGGTTCCGTGATCCCACCAAGCGCCTGTCGGCGATCACGTCGATCGGATCCGATGCGTGGGACCGGTTGTTCGGCGGACCCCGCCCGGCCGAACTGCATCCGTTCCGCGAGATCGACGCTGGGCGCCACCGTGCGCCCGCGACGCCGGGCGATCTGCTGTTCCACCTGCGCGCCGAATCCATGGACGTGTGCTTCGAACTCGCCACCAAACTCGTCGAGGCCATGTCCGGTGCGATCACGATCGTCGACGAGACACACGGGTTCAAGTTCTTCGACAACCGCGATTTGATGGGGTTCGTCGACGGCACCGAGAACCCGGACGGCAACCTCGCGGTCGTCGCGACGCAGATCGGTGACGAGGACCCCGATTTCGCCGGCGGCTGCTATGTGCACGTGCAGAAGTACCTGCACGACATGGCTTCCTGGAACTCGTTGTCCGTCGAGGAACAGGAACGCGTGATCGGCCGCACCAAGCTCGACGACATCGAGTTGGACGACGACGTCAAACCCGCCAATTCGCATGTGGCGCTCAACGTCATCGAGGACGAGGACGGCAACGAGCTCAAGATCATCCGGCACAACATGCCGTTCGGTGAGATCGGCAAGGGCGAGTTCGGTACGTACTACATCGGTTACTCGCGCACCCCCAGCGTCACCGAGCGCATGCTGAACAACATGTTCATCGGTGATCCGCCCGGTAACACCGACCGCATCCTGGATTTCTCCACCGCCATCACCGGCGGACTGTTCTTCACCCCCACCGTCGACTTCCTCGACGACCCACCGCCTCTCCCGTCGGAGGACGGCCGGGCCGAACCCGCCGCCGTGCCTCCGACAAACAGTGACGGCTCACTCGGAATCGGCAGCCTGAAAGGAACCCGCTGATGAACAACCTCTATCGCGACCTCGCCCCCATCACCGAATCCGCTTGGGCCGAGATCGAATTGGAGGCGACCCGGACGTTCAAGCGCCATATCGCCGGACGCCGCGTGGTCGACGTGAGCGGTCCCAACGGTCCGGTGACCGCGAGTGTGAGCACCGGTCACCTGCTCGACGTGAGCCCGCCCGGCGACGGCGTCATCGCGCATCTGCGCGACGCCAAACCGCTGGTGCGGCTGCGGGTGCCGTTCACGGTGGCGCGCAGGGACATCGACGACGTCGAGCGCGGATCGCAGGACTCCGACTGGGATCCGGTCAAGGACGCCGCCAAGAAGCTCGCGTTCGTCGAGGACCGGGCCATCTTCGAGGGTTACGCGGCCGCGTCGATCGAGGGTATCCGCAGTTCCAGCTCGAACCCCGCGCTGGCGCTGCCCGACGATGCCCGTGAGATCCCCGACGTGATCGCCCAGGCGCTGTCGGAACTGCGGCTCGCCGGTGTGGACGGGCCCTACTCGGTGCTGTTGTCGGCCGAGACCTACACCAAGGTCAGCGAGACCACCGCACACGGATATCCGATCCGCGAACACATCAACAGGCTCGTCGACGGTGACATCATCTGGGCGCCCGCGATCGACGGCGCGTTCGTACTGTCCACCCGCGGTGGGGATTTCGACCTGCAGCTCGGCACCGACGTCTCCATCGGCTACCTGTCCCACGATGCGGAGGTGGTCCATCTCTACATGGAGGAGACCATGACCTTCCTGTGCTACACCGCCGAGGCCTCCGTCGCCCTCACCGCGTAATTTGCACCGCGAGCGTGCGTGTCTGCTGCTCGGCACACCGCAATTCGGCAGCAGTCGGCGCACGCTCACGGGCGGCGAGGGTGCGCTTCGCGCCTCATACGTTGGCTTTGAGCCGCTCGACCGCTCGACCGTCGGCAAGCTCGGGACGCAGGTCCGGATGCTGCCAGTACAAGAGCATGAGGTCACGCAATACCTGACCGCCTGGCGTGTACCAATCGGACGGAATTGTCAGCGTTCGTCCGTCCGCACCGGTTATGAATGTTGCCCCGGTGGGTTTGCGACCATTCCGTGGCCTGTCTGCGATGTCGTCAACGTCGTCCCATGAACGTTTCGCCGTCGAGATCGTACTTCCCAACTCGATCCCGGTCGTACTCAGTCGGAGCAGACTCATTCCGCGTTGCCTGACAACGTGGCGAAGAGTGAACAACCCGACCACAGCACCCGCAGCACAGGCCACCATGAAGTACTTCCGGTCATCGCCGGGAGTCGGAATCGTCAGCATGTCAAGGGGCGCAAACACGGCATACACCACCATGCCCAGGAAAACGCCGATCGTAGATGCCATCAAGGAGCGGTCGACCCGGACATCTGGACGCAGGGTGATCCCACCATCGTGACGACTGATGCGCGGCTTCACCTTACGAGACGCGACAACCGCCACCATTGCCACCAGACCCAGCGTGAAGGCAGAGAATCCCAGAGCCACAACCGCTGAGAGAAATTCCGCGCGTCCGACGAACAGGAAGGTCCACACGAGGCAGAACAATCCGAAGGGGCCGAACACCACACAGACGTACGCGGTGGCAATCGACAGTTTCATGGCCCACACATCACGTTGCCGACGAGCTCTACCTGCGCGGCAAACGCACGTGATACTTCCAAATCTGGTGCTAGACCGACAGCACCGCGTCGAGCGCGGAGTAGAGCAGGCCGAGCCCGTCGTCGGACGGACCGGTCAGCGCCTCGGTGGCGTGTTCGGGATGCGGCATGAGGCCGACGACGCGACGGTTCGGTGAGCAGATGCCGGCGATGTCGCGCATCGACCCGTTGAGGTTCTCCCGGTAGCGGAAGACGACGCGGTCCTCACCTTCGAGTTCGTCGAGCACGGACTCCGACGCCACGTAGCGCCCCTCACCGGACTTCAGCGGGATCAACAGGTCGGCGCCGGCCTCGTAGCGCGTCGTCCATGCCGTGGTGTTGGAGGCCACTTCCAGCCAGACGTCGCGGCACACGAAGTGCAGCCCGGCGTTGCGGGTCAACGCTCCGGGCAGCAGGCCCGCCTCACACAGCACCTGGAAACCGTTGCAGATGCCGAGCACCGGCATGCCCTTGTCGGCGGCCTCGATCACCGAACCCATCACCGGTGCGAACTTCGCGATCGCGCCGCACCGCAGGTAGTCGCCGTAGGAGAAGCCGCCGGGCACCACGACCGCGTCGACGCCGTGCAGGTCGGCGTCGGCGTGCCACAGGCTCACGGCCTCACCGCCGGCCAGCCGCACCGCACGGGCGGCGTCGACGTCATCCAGCGTGCCGGGGAATGTGATCACGCCCACGCGAGCGGTCATAGGTCCTCCCGGCTCACCGTGAAGTCCTCGATGACGGTGTTCGCCAGGAGCGATTCCGCGATCTCGTTGAGTGTCTCGTCGGAGACGGAACCGTCGACCTCAAGCTCAAAACGCTTGCCCTGCCGAACGTCTGATATACCGGTATGCCCGAGCCGGCCAAGCGCTCCCACGATGGCCTGGCCTTGCGGGTCGAGGATCTCAGCCTTGGGCATGACGTGCACAACCACCTTTGCCACGGCGCCCACTCTACCGGCACGATCCCAGGTAGGCGTCACACAGTGGCGCGGCCAGCGCATCGAGCACCTGGCTGTCGGCGACCGACGGCCATGGCAGCCGCGGCGGCGTCGTCGACCACATCGCGAGCTCCACGACGGTGCTGCTGTTCGGATCGGCCAGCAGATACTGGCGCAGCACCCGGTCGGGGAAGCTGATCACCGCGGCCAGCCGCCCCGGCTCGCCGGTCGTGATCGACGGCGAGCTGGCGGGCACCAGCAGCTGGCACGCCCGGATCGCAGCGTCGGACGCACGCACGGCCGCCGTGGCGTGCTGCCCACCCTGCCAGGTCTCCCCGCGCCAGTGGATGACCTGCACCTGCAGCTGCCAGTGCCCCACCGGCCGGTCCACCTCGACCCGTGCGCTCACCGCATAGTGCCGCGGGTCGTCGGGCAGCAGCGGCAACGCGCAGTCCTCTTCGAACCGGAACCGCGGCGACACCGTCGTCACGGCCAAACCGGCCAACTGCGGCCAGCGGTATTCGCGGTACAGCGGGATCTCGGTGGCGTCGATCCAGGCCGAATCCGGGATGCGGTCGCACATCGGCGGGCAGTTCATGGGTGCGGCCCAGGCCGGGCCGGTGACCGAGGCGGTCAAACCCGCCGCGGCGAGCAACACTGCCCAGATCAGCCGCATGAATCCTCCCACCGAGGGCAACAATATAGCCATGCAACTGACGCATTTCGGACATTCGTGCCTACTGGCCACCATTTCCGAGACGACGGTGTTGTTCGACCCGGGCAACTTCTCGCACGGATTCGAGGGCATCACCGGGTTGTCGGCGATCCTCATCACCCACCAGCACCCCGATCACGCCGATACGACGCGGCTGCCCGCGCTGATCGACGCGAACCCGCAGGCGAAGTTGTACGCCGATCCGCAGACCGCGGCCCAGCTGGGTGAGCCGTGGACCGCTGTGCACGTGGGTGACGAGTTCACGATCGGCTCGATCAACGTCCGCGGTGTGGGCGGCAGGCACGCCGTGATCCACCCGGAAATCCCTGTCATCGACAACATCTCGTACCTTCTCGGCGACGACGGGCATCCGGCCCGGTTGATGCATCCGGGTGATGCGTTGTTCACACCCGGTGAACCGGTCGACGTGCTCGCCACTCCCGCGGCCGCGCCGTGGATGAAAGTCTCTGAGGCCGTGGAGTATCTGCGTGCGGTGGCGCCGCAGCGCGCGGTGCCGATCCACCAGGGCATCATCGCCCCGGATGCGCGCGGCATCTTCTACGGGCGCCTTTCGGAGATGACGACGACGGACTTCCAGGTGCTGCAGGAGGAGAACGGCACCGAGTTCTGAGATGTTCTGAGGTGCCCCTCAGGCGATGTCGGCGGCCGCGCCGCGGCCGGCGGCCCGCCCGGAGAAGATGCAGCCGCCGAGGAACGTGCCCTCCAGCGACCGGTATCCGTGCACGCCCCCGCCGCCGAACCCGGCGGCCTCCCCGGCTGCGTACAGCCCGCCGAACGTGCTGCCGTCCTGTTTGAGTACGCGCGAGTCCAGATCGGTTTCCAGTCCGCCCAATGACTTTCGCGTGAGGATGTGCAGTTTCACCGCGATCAGCGGGCCCGCCTTCGGATCGGTCAGGCGGTGCGGCGCGACGACGCGGGTGAACCGGTCGCCGAGGTAGTTGCGTGCGGCGCGGATCGCGGTGATCTGACCGTCCTTGGTGAAGCGGTTGCTCACCTCGCGGTCGCGGGCGGTCACCTCGGCCGCCACCTTGGCGTAGTCCAACGCCACCACGTCGGGCAGATCGTTCATGCCCGCCACCAGATCCCGCAGCGAGTCGGCGCTCACGAAGTCGACACCGTGGTCGACGAACGCCTGCACCGGGGCGGGCGCCCCCGCCTTGACCCGGTGCAGCAGTTCACGCACGTCACGCGAGGTCAGGTCGGGGTTCTGTTCCTGCCCCGACAGCGCGAATTCCTTGGCGATGATGCGCGCGTTGAGGATGAACCACGTGTAGTCCTGCCCGCTGCGGCAGATGTGCTCGAGGGTGCCGAGCGTGTCGAACCCGGGATACAGCGGCACTGGCAGCCGATCACCGTTGGCGTCCAACCACAATGACGACGGACCGGGCAGGATCCGGATGCCGTGGTTGGGCCAGACCGGGTCGTAGTTGGTGATGCCCTCGGTGTAGTGCCACATGCGGTCGCCGTTGATCACGTGGGCGCCGGCGGATTCGGCGATCCCGATCATGCGGCCGTCGACGTGGGCAGGCACGCCGCAGATCAACTGATCGGGCACCCGGCCGAGCCGGGGCGGCCAGTTCTTGCGCACCAGATCGAGGTTGCCGCCGATCCCGCCGCTGGCGACGATCACCGCCGATGCGCGAAACTCGAAGTCGCCGACCACGTTCCGTGACGACGCGACACCGCGCGGTGCGTTGCTCGGCTCCAGGATCGAGCCGCGGACGCCGGCCACCAGGCCCTCGTTGACGATGAGTTCGTCGACGCGGTGCCGGTGGGCGAACCGCACCCGCACGCTGTCGCGGATCCGTCGTGCGAAGATCTCGACGAGCGCGGGACCGGTGCCCCAGGTGATGTGGAACCGCGGCACCGAATTGCCGTGCCCGAGCGCGTCGTACCCGCCGCGCTCGGCCCAGCCGACCAGGGGGAAGGTCTGCAGCCCGCGCGCCCTCAGCCAGCTGCGCTTCTCCCCCGCCGCGAAGTCGACGTAGGCGTGGGCCCACTCACGCGGCCAGTGGTCCTCGGGCCGGTCGAAGCCCGCGGTGCCCAGCCAGTCCTGCAGTGCGAGTTCCTGACTGTCGTGGATCCCGAGCCTGCGCTGCTCGGGACTGTTGACGAAGAACAGCCCCCCGAACGACCAGAAGGCCTGCCCACCTACGTTGGCCGCGTTCTCCTGATCGACGATGATCACGCTGTGCCCGCGTTCGACGAGCTCGCATGCGGCGACCAGTCCGGCCAGACCTGCTCCCACGACGATGACGTCGGCGTCTGCCATGAGACGTCACCATAGCGCGAGTCAGGCGGCCTTGGTCAGTGCAGATGTCAGTGCAGTTTCCGGCTGCCACCGATACACCGTGGGCGCGCAGCCGTGCAGCAAAGCCAGATCGACCGCGTCGAGCATGGCCTGTCGAGGACCGGGCGCGCGCAGGTGGCGCGCGGCGACGGCCACCCGCACCACCCCGCCGCGGCGTGCGGTGCGCTCGGCCGTGAGCACCAGCGTGCGACACCACCACGGTTCGTTGAGGAAGCCCTCGCCGATACCGACCACCCTGGCGCGCGTCGTGGTCCGGCGGACCAGGTCGGTGATCCCGTGCAGATCGGCCAGCAATCGAAAGCCGTTGCGCGGCAATGCCGTCACCGTGCCCGCCGACACATTCCAGCCCGGGGCCGCGAACAGCCTGGTCCGCAGGCCCAGGTGCTCGAGGATCCGGTCGGCGCCGAGCAACCGCAGATTGGCCTCGTGGGCGGGCAGTCCGGCGAACTCGCCGCGGCGCTTCTTCGTCGCGGCCTCGTCGTAGCCGTGCAGCACCACGGCATCGCCTGCCGCGCGCCGGGCGGCGAGCCACTGCACCGTGGGCGCGTCACCCTCGAGCCGGTAGCCGCCCTTGAGCCGCGGCGCCACCAACAGCGACGCCGACACCCCAGGGCGTCGAGTTCGGCGCTGAACGACGCGACGTCGGCCAGCGTGCGATCGCTGATCTGGGAGATCGAGACGATGAGTTGTCCGGTCACGCTGCCAGTGTGGCAACGTCACATGGCGCGACGGTTGCGAACACGCGGACGGCAAATGGCCGGCTTCAGGACAGCACCTTCTCGATCGCGGCGATGACCTCGGGGGCATCCGGTTCGGTGCGGGGCCGGAACCGGTTGACGACGGTGCCGTCGGCGGACAGCAGGAACTTCTCGAAGTTCCACTGGATGTCGCCGGCTTCGCCGCCGGCGTCGGGGGTCTTCGTCAACTCGGCGTACAGCGGGTGCCGGTCGGCGCCGTTGACGTCGGTCTTGGCCAGCAGCGGGAACGTCACGCCGTAGGTGGTCGAGCAGAACGTCTGGATCTCCTCGGCCGTGCCCGGTTCCTGCCCCATGAACTGGTTGCAGGGCACACCGATCACGGTGAGTCCGCTTTCGCGGTATTGCTGCGCGAGTTTCTCCAGCGCGCTGTACTGCGGTGTCAGACCGCATTCCGACGCGACGTTGACCACCAGTGCGGCACCTGGAGCCAGGTCACCGAGCGTGGTCTGCCTGCCGTCGAGGGTGGTCAGTGCAACATCTTTGAGGCAGTCTTGGGAGCTCACCGGTGCGACGGTACCGCAATCAGCCGTCGAACAGGATCGCTGCGAGCCGCTCGACGGTGGCGATCGGGTCCCGGTCGGTGTCGATCGCGTCGTTGAGCCACAGCAGCGAAAAGCCGTGCACCAGTGACCATGCCGCGAGCGCGGCTCCCGCCGGGTCGGCCTTGGCCTTGGGGTCGCCGAGGGTGCCGACGCCGCGGTTGAGTTCGGCCCCCGCCGCCGACGACGCCGCGACGAGGTCGGGGTCGGTGTCGTCGTAGAGCGACTTGTCGAACATCACCGCATAGTGCCCGGGATGGTCGAGCGCGAAGCGCACGTAGGCCTTGGCGGCGTCGATGAACTGCCCGCGCACATCGGCCAGCGCGTCGGCCAGGAGCTGATACCCCTCGGTGGCCAACGCGGTGAACAGTCCCCGCCGGTCGGTGAAATGGTGTGCGGGCGCGGCGTGCGAGACACCCGCGGTGCGCGCCAGTTCACGCAGTGAGATGCCGTCGGCGCCGCGCTCGGCCACCAACTCCGCCGCGTGCCGCAGGATCACGGCCCTGAGGTCGCCGTGGTGATACGCCACGCCCAAGATCTTATCCGAGCAATCTTGACAGTGACTACATCAGCACGCAGAATGATTGATCTAGTCACCGACAAGATTGGTGGTACATCATGGCGGTATTCGCGACGCTGGTGCTCGGCACCGTCATCGCCCGGATCATCGGCCTGTTCGGCGTGGCCCATCTCGACACGTGGCCGTCGGCGACGGCCATCGGCCTGGCCGCGATGTTCGTGCTGACCGGGATCGCGCACTTCGTCAACCCGTTGCGGCGCGACATGATCGCAATCGTGCCCCCGCGCCTGCCCGCACCGGGACTGCTCGTCACCGTCACGGGTGTGCTCGAACTCCTCGGCGCGGTCGGCCTGCTGTATCCCCCGACGCGCACCACTGCGGCAGTGTGCCTGTTCGCGCTGATGCTGGCCATGTTCCCGGCCAACATCCACGCCGCGCGGATGCCCGACCCGCCGAAGTCGATGTCGTCGAAGCTAGGTCTGCGGACCGTCGAAGAGGGGGTCTACCTGGCCGCTGCCGTAGTGGTCGCGATCGGCGGCGGCCAGTAGCCACGCGTACTGGAACGCGGCCTCACGCCACCGCTCGTAGCGTCCGCTCAAACCGCCGTGACCGGCCACCATCTCGGTCTTGAGCAGCACCGGATTGCTGTCGGTCTTGGTGTGACGAAGGGCCGCAACCCATTTCGCGGGCTCGACGTAGTACACCCTGGTGTCGTTGAGCGACGTCATCGCCAGGATGGGCGGATAGTCCTGCGCCGCGACGTTCTCGTACGGCGAGTAGGACTTCATGTACCGGTACACCTCGGGGTCCTCCAGCGGGTTGCCCCACTCGTCCCACTCGGTGACGGTCAACGGCAGCGACGGGTCGAGGATCGTGGTGAGCGCGTCGACGAACGGCACCTGCGCCAGGATCCCGGCGAACAACTTCGGCGCCATGTTGGCCACCGCACCCATGAGCAGGCCGCCCGCGCTACCGCCGAGTGCGACGAGATTCTGCGGGCGAGTCACCCCCTCGTCGATGAGATGGCGTGCAGCCGTGATGAAGTCGGTGAAGGTGTTCTTCTTCTCCAGCAGCTTGCCGTGCTCGTACCAGGACCGGCCCAGCTCACCGCCGCCACGGACGTGCGCGACCGCGAAAACCATGCCGCGGTCCAACAGGGACAGCCGCGCGATCGAGAACCGCGGATCCTCGCACGACTCGTAGGCGCCGTACCCGTAGAGCAGCGTCGGGGCCGGGAACTGCACCCCGGCCCGGTGCACGATCGAGATCGGCACGCGTGCACCGTCTTCGGCGATCGCCCAGTCGCGACGCTCCACATAGTCCTCGGGGCGGTAGCCGCCGAGCACGGGCTGCTCGCGCAGCAGCGTCCGCTCACCGACACGCACGTGAGGAGCACCTTCGGGTTTGGCCAGATCGAGGTCGTACACCCGCGCGGGAGTGATGAACGACGTCGCCGCGATACGCAGCTTCGGCGTCGACCAGTTGGGGTTGCCCGCCAGCCCCGCCGCGGTGAGCTCGGATTCGAAGGTGAGCTCCTGCGCCCGACCGTACTCGCCGTCGGCGGTGACCGGCCACAGCTGGATCTTCGGCAGTGCCTCGCTGCGGTAGCTCACCACCAGGAACCCGTCGAACGCGTCGACCGCATCGAGCCGGACATCGTCGCGGTGCGCGATCAGGGTGCGGAAGTCGGTGGGATCACTGACCGGAGCGTCGACCAGGGCGAAGTTCTCGGCACCGTCGTTGTGCAGGATCAGGAACCGGTCCTCACCGCCGACCACCGCATGCTCGACGGAGTACTCCACCGAATCACGGCGTCCCCACACGGAAGTGAACTCGGCATGCGGATCGGCCGCGTCGCCGTAGCGCACCTCGGAGGTGACGGCGCTGCCCGCGGCGATGAACACGTACTTGTCGCTGCGGCTGCGGCCGATGCCGACCCAGAACCGGTGGTCGGGTTCGTGATACACCTTCTCGCCCGGCAGACCCGCGGCGAGGCGGTGCCGCCACACGGTGTCCGGACGCCACGCGTCGTCGACCGTCGTGTAGTAGAACGTCCGGCTGTCAGCCGCCCAGATCCCGCCGGAACCGATCCCGGTGATCGTGTCGTCGTACAGCTCACCGGTGCGAAGGTCCTTGAACCGCAACGTGTACCGCTCGTCACCCAGGACATCGACCGAGTACGCCAGGGTGTCGCCGTCCAGGCTCACGGTCGCCGCGCCGAGCGCGAAGTACTCGTGCCCGTCGGCCTCGATGTTCTCGTCGAGCAGGATCTGCTCGCCCGCCACCTCGGTGTGCTCGTCGAAGGTGGGGGGCGTCCAGTCGTCGGGATCGGTGACAGGACAGCGACAGTGCACGGCGTACTGCTTGCCCTCGAAGCTGCGCGCGTAGTACCACCACGGGCCGCGCCGCATGGGCACCGACAGATCGGTTTCCTTGGTGCGGGCCTTGATCTCGTCGAAGATTCGCTGCCGCAACGGTTCCAGCTGCGCGGTGGCGTACGCGGTGTAGGCGTTCTCGGCCTCCAGGTAGCCGATCACCTCCGGGTTTTCCTTGTCGCGCAACCACTCGTAGGGATCGATGAATACATCGCCGTGGTGCTCGCGACGGTGGTTGAGTCGCTTGGCCACGGGCGGCGCGACATGCTGCTGTTCGGTCATGCACCGATCCAATCGTCGAACTTCAGACCCGAGATACGTTCGTAGGCCTCGATGTACCTCGCACGCGTGGCCGCGACGATGTCGTCCGGCAACGCGGGAGGCGCGGTGTTGCCGTGGCGGTCCCAGCCCGACTCCGGGCCGGTGAGCCAGTTGCGCACGAACTGCTTGTCGAAGCTGTTCTGCACCACACCCGGCTGGTAGCTGTCGGCACGCCAGTACCGCGACGAGTCCGGCGTGAACACCTCGTCGGCCAGCACCACCGTGCCGTCCTTGTCGACACCGAACTCGAACTTGGTGTCGGCGATGATGATCCCCTTGCTCAGCGCATGGTCGGCGCCGGCGGTGTAGGTCTGCAACGTGCGGTCGCGCAACTGGTTGGCGAGCTCCGCACCCACCAGCTCGATCACCTTCGTGAACGAGATGTTCTCGTCGTGCTCGCCGATCTCGGCCTTGGTGGCCGGGGTGAACAGCGGCTCGTCGAACTTGCTCGCCTCCCCCAGGCCGGGTGGCAGCGCGATCCCGCACACCGTGCCGGTCTGCTGGTAGTCGATCAGGCCCGAACCTGTCAGGTACCCGCGCGCCACGCACTCCACCGGCAGCATCCGCAGCCGACGCACCACGAGCGCACGGCCCAGCACGTCGGCGGGGATGCGCTCGTCGTCGGGCGGACCGGCGAGGTGGTTCGGCACACCCGCCGATCGGAGCAGGTAGTCGAAGAAGAACACGCTCATCGCGGTCAGGATCCGGCCCTTGTCCGGGATCTGGGAATCCAGGATGTGGTCGTATGCCGAGATCCGGTCACTGGCCACGAAGAGCAGGTGCTCGTCGTCGATGCGGTAGATCTCGCGGACTTTGCCGCTGGCCAGGTGTTGGTAGTCGGACAGAGCAGGGCGCATTCGGCCAGCCTATGTGTTGGGATCGGGTCCATGAGATCGCGGTACCTGCCCTATGCCAGCAGACCGGGCCGATTGCTCGCCCAGTTGTTCAGCGATGTGGCGGTGATGCTGTGGACCGCGATATGGGTCCTGGTGGGCATGGCCGTTCATGCCGCGGTGTCCACCATCGCCGAGGTCGGCAGGCAGGTGGAGACCGGAGCCAACGGCGTATCGGAAAACCTCAGCTCAGCCGGGGACAGCACGGACGACGTGCCGTTGATCGGCGACACGTTGAGCAAGCCGCTGCGCGCCGCCAGTGATGCGGCTCTCGACATCGCCGGCGCCGGGCACAACCTCGACAGCACCGCGAGCTGGCTCGCGTGGGTGCTGGCGCTGGCCGTCGCGGCGGCGCCCATCCTGTTCGTCGTCATGCCATGGCTGTACCTGCGCGTGCGGTTCTTCCGACGCAAGTGGACCGCGATCACGCTGGCCTCCACGGCCGCGGGCGAGCAGCTGCTGGCGCTGCGCGCGCTGGCCAACCGCCCGCTGAGCAAGCTCACCGCGGTCTCCGACGATCCGGTCGGCGCGTGGCAGCGCCAGGATCAGGCCGCCATCCGTGGGCTCGCGGCCCTGGAACTGCGCTCGGCGGGCATGCGCCTGCGCCGCATCAGCGGGTGATTTGTGAGCGCTTGGCCTCAGAAGGGTGGGGGTTCGTAGTTTTCGGCGAGCCAGGCTTGGTGTTGGCGTTGTTGTTCGGCGTTGAGTTCGGCGCGTTCGCGGCGTTCGGCGTTGATGCGGTCGGCGCGGTCTTGTTCGCGGGTTTGGCGGCGTTTGGGCATCATCACCGCGCGGTGGGGTGGGGTTGCTGCTCGGGTGGCAGGTCCAGTTCGCCGGTGGGGGTGCCCAGGATCGGGAACAGTGCCGCGCCTTGGGGTTCGGTGGTGTAGGTGTGCCCGGTGGGGGCGGTGAATTCGATGGTGCCGTCGGGCAGTTGCCGGTCGGTCCACCCGTTCGGGCCGGTGTAGAACGTCTTGATCAGGTGATGGGTGCGGCAGTAGAGCTTGGTGTTCGACGGATGCGTCGGGCCCTGCGGGTAGGGGCGGGTGTGGTCGATGTCGGCCACCATCGCCGGGGCGTCACAGCCGGGGAAGCGGCAGGTCAGGTCGCGCCAGCGGATGAACTCGGCGAGTTCGGCATTGGGCCGGTAGCCGGGCTGGGCCGCGTCGGCGGGGATGGTGACCGGTGTGGTGAGCGCGGTTTCGGCGATTGTGCGCACCATGTCAGCGGGCACCATGCCGAAGCCGAGCAGATACCCCGGCTCGTTACCGCCTTCGAGGGTGGATTGTTCGGCCAGCACGTGGACCATCGCGTTGGTGACGGCCTGGCGTTCGGCCACCGCGGTGCAGTCCTGGCGCCCGCATTGGCAGTCCAGGGTGTCGCGGTAGCGGCCCAGCGCCCCGACGGCGTCGCTGCGGCGTTGATCCAGGGTGCGCGGGTCGTTGGGGCACACCGTGGCGGCGATGGCCTCGAGGCGTTTGTCGAAGCCGGCGGCATCGTCGGCGGGCAGATAGCCCTGGGCGAGGGCCATGCCGGGGGTGTCGGCGGGCTGGATCTCGAAGAACCGGCTCTCTGCGGATCTCTTGGTGACGCGTTGCCCCTCGGGGTCCAGGCGCAGGATGCACTGGTCGATGCGTTCTTGCAGTTTGGGCTCCGACAGGCGCATCCAGCCCGGCGCGCGGCGGGCCAGCACCTCGTCGAGGGCAGCCATGGCGGCGCGGTCGACCAGTTCGGTGCGGGTGGCGATCTTGGTGACGACGCGCAGGTCGATGTCACCTTGGGCGAACACGGCGGCGACGTTGGGGATCCGATCGCGCAGCACCCGCGACAGCCGGACCTGCCACCCGGCCCGGGACCGGGAGACGCGCAGGGCGGCGGAAACCTCGGCGCAGACCTCTTCGAAGGGGTCGGTGCGCCAGAAGATGGATTCGACCAGTTCGATGGTGCGACGGGTGTCCAACTCGGCGATCGCGAGCAGACGCCGAGCGGTCGCGGTGTTCTCCTGCCGCTTGGCCTCAGCGATGGTGTCGATCAGACCCGCATCACTCGTTCCATCGAACATGTGTTCGAGTATGCCACCACCCACCGACACGTCAGCCGAGATCCGCTTCGCTATCGACTCGAGGACAGCCGCCGCAGCCATCTCGTATACGAATGCCGCACGGTGACCGAACCCATGCGTACCCTGCCGCGCACGACGAGATGCAGGTGATCCGACGGCGGGCTGGTGCGCACCTTCACCGTGGCGCTGCCCGCGACCGCGTGGACACCGTTGAGATCGGCCGTGGCATCGGCGGGCACGATCAGCGTGGTGCTGCACAGTCGGGTTGTCAGGTGCAGGTTCGGCGCGACGGTCCACTGCCCGCGACGCTCGATCGTCGACATCCAGCCCCGCAGTTCCTCCGGCTCATGCTGCACCGTCGGCGCCCCCGGGTGCGGGTCCGGCAGATCGGCGAGCACCGCGTTGAGTTCCCCACGCGTCCGGGCGGCCAGCGCGATGTCGACCCGTTCGGTGTACTCGTCGAGCGTGAGCATGCCCGCGCCGACGGCCCGTTCCAGGAGCTGTCTGACGTGGGCACGTTCGGCATCCGAGACTCGCAGATTGTCACCTGAGACCGAGTCCATGTTCCCCAAGGGTAGGTGATCTAGCGACGCACCCGCGTTGCCGCGGTCAGCAGCCACGCCGCCACCGCGATACCGAGGAACACCTGCGACACGATCACCAGTGCGTGCCAACCGGTTTCGACGGCGACGGCGAACGACGCGGCCGAGTACATCCCGAGCGGGAACACCGCGGGCCAGTCGTTGAGTTGTCGCCACCCGGTGATCGCCAACGGCACGAGCTGCACCGTCGCGACGCCCAACGTGACGACGGTGACGACGAGCACGGCGTGCGCGATCGGGCCAGGATCAAGCGTGGAGTGGATGTGTTCACCGGCCACCGTGGCGATCGCGGCGCCGCCCATGAGGATCCAGTGATCGGAGGGCACGTTGCGCCGCACAGCGGGTTCCACGAACGCCCGCCACGCGACCAGGCTGGTGATCATCACGTACACACACAGTGCCAGCACCCAGAAGACGAACGCCCAGAACAGAATTCCACCTGCCAGGGTCACGACGGCCAGCCCTGATGTCGCGACGCTGGCGAGTTCCCACAACCCGCGGGCGCGGTCACGCATACCGGTCAGCCCGAGTCGCTTCATCCGCCGCACCACGATCGGGGCCAGGGCCAGCCATCCCGACAGCGCGAGCGGGCCGAACACCCATACGCTCCACGGGTATCCGGCGAACCGCGCGGTGAGCACCGAACACGCCGCCACGTAGGTGTACAGCGCCATCACGGTGTCGATGTCACCCATGTCGAAGGTGGACCAGCGCGCCGCGGCCAGGTACATCAGCACCGGCAACGCCACCAGCGCCAACACCGCGAGCGCAACGCTGACGACGTCGAGGCCGTGGTCGGCCGCGGCGATGGACACGATGCCGGACGACATGACCACGGCGAACACATTGGGTTTCACGCGTCGAACTCGACCACCAGGTGGCGGATGCCGGTGTGCCGGTTGCTGCGCGTCCACTCGACCGGCTTGACCAGCCGCGCCGCGGAGAACCGGGTGAGCAGTTCCTCGAACAGCACCCGCAGTTCCAGGCGCGCGAGGTTGGCCCCCAGGCAGTAGTGCACCCCCTGCCCGAAACCGAGGTGGGGGTTGGGTTTTCGCGTGATGTCGAAGACGTCGGGATCGGTGAAGACGAGCGCGTCGCGGTTCGCCGAGCCCTCCCAGATCTGCACCTTGTCGCCCGCGGCGATCTCACAACCACCCAGCGTGACGTCGCGGGTCGCGGTGCGCCGCTTCGACGGTGACGGCGAGGTCCAGCGCACCATCTCCTCGATCGCGGTCGGCAACAGCCCCAGATCCGAGCGCAGCAGCTCCAACTGCGCCGGATGCTCGATCAACGCGAGCAACCCGCCCGCCACGGCGTTGCGGGTGGTCTCGGCGCCGGCGCTGAACAGCAGGCTGAAGAACAGGTACAGCTCCACGTCGGAAATGGGAGCCAGCGCGTCGTCCAGAGTTGCGTTCGCCACCACCGACAACATGTCGTCGGTCGGCGCCGCACGCTTGGCGGCGATGAGCTCCCGACCGTAGGTGTACATGCGGTTGCCGGCCTCTTCCGGTGTCAACTGCCCCACTGACGCAGTTCGTGAACCACCGAAGTCGAACTGCGGCTCGATCGCCTCGAAAAGCCAATGCCGTTCGGATTCGGGCACTCCCAGCAGGATGCAGATCATCTGCATGGGCAGCTCGGCGGCCACCTCCACCAGGAAGTCCAACGGCTCGCCCGGCACGACGGCATCGAGCAGGCGTCGCGCACGGGCCCGCAGGTCGTCCTCGACACGGGCGATCATGCGCGGGGTGAGCCCCGAGCTCACCAGGCGCCGGATCTGGGCGTGGCGGGGATCGTCCATCATGTTGAGCACCTGACCGGCGATGGCCAGGTCCTGCAACAGGGTTCCCCCGAACGGGCGCGACCCGCCGGTCACCGACGAGAACGTCGCCGGGTCACGCAGTACCGCAAGGGTTTCGGCGTAGGTCGCCACCGACCAGAACCCCTCGCCGCCTGGGGTGTGCTCGGTCGGTTCGTGCCGGTACACGGGTGCCTCACGCCGGTGGGCCTCGAACAGCGCGTGCGGGAACCCGTCGGCGAAGTTGTCGAGGTCGGTGAGGTCGGCCCGCATCAGATCACAATATTGCGCCCGAGGTGTATTTCGCGGCTTCGGGATAACGACTCACGAGTTCACCGACCGCGGCGACCACACCGTCGACCTGATCGCCCGCCGCACCGGTGAACGCCTGCTTGTCTTCGAGCGCGGCCTCAAGGGCCACCCGGTCCAGCGGCAGCCGCGGGTCGTTGGCCAGCCGGTCGATGAGATCGGGTTCCTTGCCCTGCTCACGCATCGCCAGCGCGACGGCGACGGCGTGTTCCTTGATCACCTCGTGGGCGGCCTCGCGTCCGACACCGGCGCGCACCGCGGCCATCAGGATGCGGGTGGTGGCCAAGAACGGCAGGTAGCGGTCGAGTTCGCGGTGGATCACCGCCGGGTAGGCGCCGAACTCGTCGAGCACGGTCAGGAACGTCTCGATCTGCCCGTCGATCGCGAAGAACGCGTCGGGCAGTGCGACGCGGCGCACCACCGAGCAGAACACGTCGCCCTCGTTCCACTGGGCGCCTGCGAGTTCGGCGGCCATCGACGCGTATCCGCGCAGCACCACCTGCAGGCCGTTGACGCGCTCACATGAGCGGGTGTTCATCTTGTGCGGCATGGCCGACGAGCCGACCTGGCCGGGCGCGAAGCCCTCGGTGACCAGTTCATGGCCCGCCATCAGCCGGATGGTGTGCGCCAGCGACGACGGGCCTGCGCCCACCTGCACCAGCGCCGACAGCACGTCGTGGTCGAGCGAACGCGGGTAGACCTGCCCGACGCTGGTGAAAACCTCGGTGAATCCCAGGAATTCGGCGACCCGCCGCTCCAGGTCGGCGAGTTTGCCTGCGTCGCCGCCGAACAGGTCGAGCATGTCCTGACCGGTGCCCATGGGGCCCTTGATGCCGCGCAGCGGGTAGCGGTCGATCAGCTCGCGCAGCCGGGTCAGCGCCAGCAGGGTCTCCTCGGCGGCCGACGCGAAGCGCTTGCCCAGCGTGGTGGCCTGGGCCGCGACGTTGTGGCTGCGGCCCGCCATCACCAGGTCGCGGTACACGACGGCGCGTTCGGCCAGGCGGGCCACCACCGCGACGCCGTGGGAGAACACCAGCTCGAGCGACTGGCGGATCTGCAGTTGCTCGACGTTCTCGGTGAGGTCGCGGCTCGTCATGCCCTTGTGCACGTGCTCGTGCCCGGCGAGCGCGTTGAACTCCTCGATGCGCGCCTTGACGTCGTGCCGGGTGATGCGCTCACGTGCGGCGATGGACTCCAGGTCGACGTTGTCCAGCACCCGCTCGTAGTCGTCGACGACGCCGTCGGGCACCGGGACGCCCAGCTCGGCCTGGGCGCGCACCACGGCCAGCCACAACCGCCGCTCGGCGATGATCTTGGCTTCCGGCGACCAGATGGCAACCATCTCGTCGCTGGCGTAGCGGCTGGCCAGAACATTCGGAATCGTCACGAACAACCAGCTTAGGGGTTGATGAGGCAGGCTGGAGACATGCACCACCCCCCGTACTTCCTCGGCATCGACCTCGCCTGGGGAGAGCGCAAGCCCACCGGCGTCGCGGTCGTCGACGCCGACGGCCAACTCGTGCACCTGTCGGCCGCGACCGATGACGACAGCATCATCGCCGCGCTCGAGCCGTTCGTGGGTGCGGAGTGTGTGGCAGGTATCGACGCCCCGCTGATCGTGGAGAACCCGACCGGCAACCGCCCGGCCGAGGCCGCGCTCAACCGGGACTTCCGTCCGTACGAGGCCGGTGCGCACCCGTCGAACACCGGCAAGCCCGAGTTCGCGGGCACCCCGCGCGGCGCGCGGTTGGCGACGGCGCTCGATTTGGATCTCGACCCGCGGTCGGAGCGGCCGCGCCGCGCGCTGGAGATCTATCCGCACGCCGCGTCGGTGGCGCTGTTCCGGCTGGGTCGAACGCTGAAATACAAGGCCAAGCCGGGCCGCAGTTTCGAACTGCTGCGTTCGGAGTTGCTGCGGTTGATGGAGCTGATCGCGGGGCTGCGCCACGCGGAGGTGCCGCTCAAGGTGTCGACCAGCGAGCAGTGGCAACAGCTGTACACCGCGGTGGAGGGCGCGTCGACCAAGAGTGAGCTGCGCCGCGCCGAGGATCCCGTGGACGCGGTGCTGTGCGCGTACATCGCGCTGTATGCCACCCGCAGGCCCGACGACATCACGATCTACGGCGACATCGAGACCGGCTACATCCTGACGCCGACGCTGCCGCAGGACCTGACCCCGCACGCGGCGTTGCCGCCCGCGGTGGCCGAGTACGCCGCGCGGCGGCCCGCCCTGGTCAGTGCCACGGCGCGCTACCACGAGCACGTGACGGGTCTGCTCGACGACGCGGGCATCAACTACCTGAGCATCACGGCCCGCACCAAGACCGTGGAGTCGTTCGCGGAGAAGGCGGTGCGGACCGCAGGCGGCGAACCGTTGTACACCGACCCGCTCGTGGAGATCACCGATCAGGTGGGGCTGCGCGTCATCACCTACCTGCGTGAGGATGTCGACGCGGTGGCCAATCTGCTGGCCGACGAGATGCGTCTGCTCGACGACCGCGACATGGGCGCCGAGACCGCGCGCGAGGGCCGGTGGGGTTATGCCAGCAGGCATCTGCTGGTCGGCATGGAAGGCGAGCAGCAGCCCGCGTCGATCCAGGTGCGCACGGTGCTGCAGCACGCGTGGGCCGAGTTCGAACACGATATCCGCTACAAGGGTTCGATCCCTGCCGCGCACGTCACCGAACTCGATCGCCGGTTCACCCTGGCCGCCGGGCTGCTCGAGCTGGCCGACCGCGAGTTCTCCGAGATCCGGAACCGGTTGCGCACCACCATGACCGAGGGGGAGACCGAGTTCTCGCCGGACTCGCGCATCCCCGGCCCGGTGCTCGCGACCTACCTGGGCAACCGCTACGCCGACGCCGGTTGGTCGCGCACCGACCACTATGGCTGGATCTCGGGGCTGCTGCTCGAGCTCGGCATCACTTCCCTCGATGCGCTTGCGGCCGTGCTGGACTCGGTCGACACCGACGAGATCAACCGGCTGATGGACTACCGGTATCCGCCGGGCGCGGTGCGTCGCCTCGATGACGCACTGCTCGCGGTCTTCGGCGACCGCTACATCGGCCTGCAGGGCAACACCCATCGGGTTGCGTTGCTGCGCAACCGATTCGAGAAGCTGCGCGGCTAGGGGGCGTCGGTCAGGTGCGTCGGGTCGATGGTGCCCGCACCTGTGATGCCGATGCGTCGGTTGATGAGCGTGTTGACGCCGAACAGCACGATGCCGATCGCGATCAGGATGCCCGCCAGGATGTACTGCTGCACCGGGCGTCCCGACAGCGGCAGCACCAGATATGCCGAGGTGATGAAGCCGATGACCGGCAGCACCGTCGGGGTCTTGAAGTGCGTGCCGGGCTCGCGGACGTCGCGCCGCAGCACCAGGACCGCGATGTTGACCATCGCGAACACCGCGAGCAGCAACAGCGATGTCGTGCCGCCGAGCACCGCGATGGCGCTGCTGTTGGCGAAGGCCGACACGTAGAAGATGAGGCCGAACGCGATCAGCGTGGTGAACACGATGGCCACCCACGGGGTGAGCCGGCGCGGATGCACGACGCCGAGCACGGGCGGCAGCACGTGTTGACGCGACATGCCATAGATCAGGCGACTGGCCATCAGCATGTTGATCAGTGCGGTGTTGGACACCGCGAACATCGAGATGAACGGCAGGATGGTCTCGATCGGCAGCCCGGGCGCACCGGCCTTGACCACCTCGACGAGCGGGGTTTCGCTGCCGGCAAGCTCACCGACGGGCACCAGCGCCACCGCGACGATGGACACGATGACGTAGACGAGTCCGGCGATGCCGAGGCCCGTCAACAGCACCTTCGGGAAGATGCGCACCGGATCCTTGGTCTCCTCGGCCATGTTGACCGAGTCCTCGAACCCGACCATCGCGAAGAACGCCAGCGATGTCGCGGTGGTGACCGCGAGGAACACGCCCTTGTCCGACGGGGTGTCGAAGGCGACAACACGGGCGAAGTCGATGTCGGCGTTGCCGCCGGTGAAAGCCCAGAGCCCCACCAGGATCACCAGCGCCAGACCGGTGATCTCGACGAAGGTGAGGAAGACGTTGAGCTTGACGCTCTCACTGACGCCGCGGTAGTTCACCGCGGCGATGAGGGCCATGAACAGCAGCGCGAACAGGACCACGCCGGCCTTGCCCCAGCTGAAGTCGAACGCCGTGAAGAAATTGGCCGCGAAGAACCGCGAAGCCGTTGAGGCCGATGTGATTCCGGAGCACATCACCACGAACGCCACCAGGAACGTGACGAAGTGGATGCCGAAAGCCTTGTGCACGTACAGCGCAGCACCTGCGGCCTGCGGATACTTGGTCACCAGTTCCAGGTAGCTGAACGCCGTGATCGTCGCGACCGCAAACGCCACCAGGAAGGGGAGCCAGGCCGCGCCGCCCACTTCTTTGGCGACCTGACCGGTCAGGGCGTACACGCCCGTGCCGAGGATGTCTCCGACGATGAACAACAACAGAAGGCCGGGGCCCATCACCCGCCGCAACTGCGGCTGTTCTTCGACCCGTTCGGGTTTCGTCATTCCCCCTCCTCCACTCCGTCAGACCCGCACCGCCCTGTCGTCGACCGGGGCGAGCACGTCGATCACGTCGATGAGCGTCGCGCGGGCACTGGCTCTCGGCCCGTCCCCCTCGTCCACCAGTGATGCAACCACGGCACCGTCGACTGCGCACACGAGAGCGGTGACGAGTTCGGCCCGCACCGAGCGACCCGATCTCTCCACCGCCTCGACGACTGCGTCGGTGCGCTGTTGCAGTATGCGCCGCTGGATGTCCCGCAGGCCCGGTTGACGCGCGCATGCGATGTACCGCTCATAGCGGGAGATGAGTTCCTCGGTGACACGGGTGCCTGGCGCCTCGCCGACGAGGAGATCGACGAGGATCTCGGCGGTCGACTCGGCGCCGCGCCTGCGCCGCGACAACGACGCCACGCTCTCGCGGAGCTGGTTCGCCTCCCGCATGCCGATGTACTCGACCGCCTTGGCGATGAGGTCGTCGAGGGATGAGAAATAGTATGTGGTCGACGCGAGCGGCAAACCCGCCCGCCGTGCCACCGCGCGGTGGCGCACAGCGTCGAAGCCGCCCTCGCACAGCAATTCTGCGGCCGCCCTGATGAGGGCGTACCGCCGACGCTCGCCTTTGGGAGTGACCGCTGCCGTCACGTTTAGCATGCTGCCAGCAAGGCCCGTCTCACATCGGGCTTTTGACCAATCATCAGTCTTTACTCAGGTTTGCGCGCCGCACGGTGCCGTGGGTTGCTTGTCGCGCCGATGGCAAGATGGCCGTCATGCCAACGTTGAGCCGTCGGGCCGTGCTGCGTCTCGGCGTCGGTGCGGCCGCAGGCGCGGCAGGCGCCTGCGCCTTCGGGGTCGCTGCCACCGCGTCGCCGAACCCGCCCGCTCCGCAAACACCTCCCGCACCGCACGCACCACCTGTCCCGCTGGAACCTCCCGCCACGGCAGCACCCACTTTCGTCTCGGGTGCGTTCGTGTCCGCGGCCCGCGGCGGCGTCAACACCAACTGGGCGATCGCGCGCCCACCTGGACAGACCGCGCCGCTGCGACCGGTCATCGCGCTGCACGGCAAGGGCCAGGACGCCGCAGGGGTGATGGCGGGCGGAGTGCAGCAGGGACTCGCCGAAGCCGTCGCCGCGGGCCTGCCCCCGTTCGCTGTCGTGGCGGTCGACGGCGGCGGGAGCTATTGGCACAAGCGCGCATCCGGCGAGGATTCCGGCGCCATGGTGCTCGACGAGTTGATCCCGATGCTCGGCGAGCAAGGTCTGGACACGTCGCGGGTGGCGTTCCTCGGCTGGTCGATGGGCGGCTACGGGGCGTTGCTGCTCGGGTCGCGCCTCGGGCCGGGACGCACCGCCGCGATCTGTGCGGTGAGCCCGGCACTGTGGACGTCGCCGGGTGCCGCGGCGCCGGGAGCGTTCGACAGCGCGGCGGACTACAACGCCAACAGCGTCTGGGGGCAGCCCACGCTGGGGTCGATACCGATCCGGATCGATTGCGGCACCAGCGATCCGTTCTATTCGGCGACCAAGCAGTTCATCGCCCAACTGCCCAACCCGCCTGCGGGCGGGTTCTCACCTGGCGGTCATGACGGTGCGTTCTGGAGTGCGCAATTGCCCGCGGAGCTGACCTGGCTGGCCCCGCTGCTGGTCGCCTAGCGACTCTGGACGCTGATCCGGCCCTCGGCGGCCGCCAGGCCGATGTCGGAGCGGAAGTGGCTGCCGGGCAACCGGATCGACTTCGTCAGTGCGTAGGCCGCGTCGCGCGCAACGGACAGATCGGCACCGGTGCCGACGACGGAGAGCACGCGGCCTCCCGAGGAGACGATCGTGCCGTCCTCGCGGCGCGCCGTGCCCGCGTGCAGGACACCGTCGGCCTCGGCACCCTGGATCGGATCACCGACGCGGGGACGTCCCGGGTAGTTCTCGGCGGCCATCACCACGGTCACGGCGTAGCCGTCGTGCCACTGCAGCTCACCGAACGACGCGAGTTCACCCGTCGCTGCCGCGCGCAGCAACCCGCCGAGCGGGGATTCGAGCAGCGCGAGCACCGCCTGCGTCTCGGGATCGCCGAAGCGGCAGTTGAATTCGACCACCGCGGGGCCGTTCGACGTGATCGCCAGCCCCGCGTAGAGCAGGCCGGAGAACGAGCTGCCACGCCTGACGAGTTCTGCCGCAACGGGTTTGACGATCTCGTCGACGATCTGGGTGGTCACCGACCCGGGCAGCCAGGGCAGCGGCGAGTAGGCGCCCATGCCGCCCGTGTTGGGCCCGGAATCGTTGTCGCCGACGCGTTTGAAATCCTGCGCGGGCAGCAACGGGACCACCGTCTCGCCGTCGACGATGCAGAACAGCGAGACCTCGGGGCCGTCGAGGAACGACTCGAGCAGCACCGGGTGCCCCGAGTCGAGCAGGCTCGCGGCATGTGCGCGGGCGGCGTCGCGGTCGGCCGTGACCACCACACCCTTGCCTGCGGCCAGGCCGTCGTCCTTTACCACCCAGGCGGCCTGGCCGGCGGGCGGACCGAACCGGTCGAGCGCGGCGTCCAGATGACCGGGGTTGTCGACGACCTCGGAGGTTGCGGTGCGGACCCCGGCGGCGGACATGACGTCCTTGGCGAACGCCTTGGAGCCCTCGATGCGTGCGGCGTCCTTGGTGGGGCCGAAGCAGGCGATGCCCGCCTCGCGCACGGCGTCGGCGACACCGAGGACCAGCGGCACCTCGGGACCGATCACGACGAGGTCGGCGCCGATGCGCTGGGCCAGTTTGACCACGGCCTCACCGGAGGTGACGTCGACGTCGTACTGGTCGGCGATCGACGAGGTCCCCGCATTGCCGGGAGCCACTGCCAACTCCTCGACTTCGGGGTCTCTTCGCAGAGCCAGGAGCAGGGCGTGTTCACGGGCACCGGATCCGATCACGAGGACGCGCACGATCCTCAAGACTAGTCCCAACACTCCGGGCATACACTTGACACTTAGGTGTATGGTCGAGAAAACGTGTTCGCCGTCACACGAGGGGATGGTCCGGCTTGACGACCATGAACACCTGCCCGTTCGGTAGCGGGTACGACTTCACCGATCCCGACGTTCTGCTCCGGGGCATCCCGGTCGAGGAATTCGCCCTGCTGCGCAAGACCGCCCCGGTGTGGTGGAACGGGCAGGGCGACACGATCTTCGACGACGGCGGCTACTGGGTGATCAGCCGCCACGAGGACATCAAGACCATCTCGCGCGACGGCGGAGCGGTGTGGTCCACCAACGCCAAGGGCGCGGTCATGCGACTGCCCGACGGGGTGACCGCCGAGCAACTCGACCTCACCAAGGCGCTGTTGATCAACCACGACGCGCCCGAGCACACCCGCCTGCGCAAGCTCGTCTCACGGCTGTTCACGCCGCGCGCGGTGGCCGCGCTGGAGGAGAAACTGGCGGTCGCGGCCCGCGACATCGTGGCCGAGGCGAAGGCCAAGGGCAGCGGAAACTTCGTGGACGACATCGCGATGAAACTGCCGCTGCTGGCCATCGCCGACCTGATCGGTGTGCCCGAGCAGGACCGCGAAAAGCTGTTCAGGTGGTCCAACGCGATCATGAACACCGACGATCCGGACTTCGACGCCGATCCCACCACGGCCAATGCCGAGCTGATGGGCTACGCGTACACCATGGCCGAGGAGCGCAGGAAGTGCCCGGCCGACGACATCGTGACGCGGCTGGTGCAGGCCGATCCCAAAGAGGGCGGCGGTGATTCCCTGGGCGAGGTCGAGTTCGCGTTCTTCGTGATCCTGCTGGCCGTCGCGGGTAACGAGACCACCCGCAACGCCATCACCCACGGCATGAACGCGTTCTTCGAAAACCCCGACCAGTGGGAGCTTTTCAAGCGCGAGCGGCCGATCACCGCGGTCGACGAGATCGTCCGCTGGGCCACGCCCGTGCACTGCTTCCAGCGCACGGCCGTCGTCGACACCGAGATCGGCGGCGTGCCGATCAAGGCCGGTCAGCGCGCCGGGCTGTTCTACAGCTCGGCCAACTACGACGAGGATGTGTTCACCGACCCGTTCCGCTTCGACATCCTGCGTGAGCCCAACCCGCACCTGGGGTTCGGCGGCAACGGTGCGCACTACTGCATCGGGGCCAACCTGGCCCGCATGGAGATCCGGCTCATGTTCGACGAGATCGCCAACCAGATTCCCGACATCACCAAAGTCGGCGAACCGCAACGGCTCCGGTCGGGCTGGATCAACGGCGTCAAGGACCTGCAGGTCTCCTACACCGGCTGACCGGGCGGGCTGTTCTAGTATTCGCGCATGCGTACGCACGGGTGGTCCGGGTCGGCGCCCGCCACCGACGAGGAGGCGATCGCCCGCATCCTGGGCGCGGCGGGTCAGGCGATCGACGAACGCGGCGCCGACTTCAGCATCGCCGACGTGGCCCGCACCCTCGGTGTCACCCGTCAGACCGTGTACCGCTACTTCCCCAGCACCGACGCCCTGCTGGTGGCCGCGGCCGTGCACGCCGCGAGCGGTTTCCTCGACCGGCTCGCCACTCATCTGAGCGGCATCACCGATCCCGTCGACGCCGTCACCGAGGGCATCGCCACCGCGTTGGAATGGGTCCCGCAGGACAAACACCTCGGCCTGCTCATCTCCCCCGGCCGCGCCGACGCCCACACCGAATCCGTGACCTCCGACGTCGCGGTCGACTTCGCCCGCACCATGCTGCGCAAGTTCGACGTCGACTGGGCCGGCCTCGGGTTCACCGACGCCGACCTCGACGAGCTCGCCGAGCATCTGCTGCGGATCATCCAGTCGTTCATCATCGACCCGGGCCGCCCGCCGAGGACGGGTGCGGCACTGCGCAGCTATCTACGCCGCTGGGTCGGTGCCGCCGTGGTCGGCGCGCCCACTTCCGTGCAGACCCCGCGACTGTGAATCCTCAGCGAAAGAATCGCAGTTTTCTCGCAGACGTTTCACACTCGTGACGGGTGGTCCTCACACCACCGTCAGCGGCAGTGATTTGCGCGGCTGGAACTCGAAGGACGCACCGCCGCTGATCTTGGCGACCGCGACCTCACCAAATTCCTCTGCCGCAGTGTCGGTTTCAACGACGCGGGCGGTCCATTCCGCATCGGTGCCGACGACCTCGACGTCGAGGTGCGGGTCGATCGCGGCGACGACAGCCTGCAGCGGCCGGGTCTCGGCAGGGCCGGTCAGGGCGATCCACGCCCCGTCCCGGTGCGCCGCGCAGCGCTGTACCGACACGGTGTCCGGGCCGAACTCGGCGCTGACGTAGGCGGCCGGGTTGAACATCGGATGCAGCTCGAGCACGCGCACCGCGCCTTCGATACCAGCGGGCAGATCCACTGCGCGATGGATCCTTTCGGCCCCGAGGCCGGCCACACCGATGAGTTGTCTGGTGCAGATCTGGGTGGCCAGTGCCGTATCGGTGCCTGCGCGTGCACCGACGGCGAGCGCGAACGACAGGTTCAGCAGGTGCATCTGCAGGCACACCTCATCGGCGATCCGCACGAGCGCCGAGTGCGAGAATTTCGAGAAGTCCAGATCCGAGACGAGCGGGCCCGAATAGTCGGCCTGGCCCTCGTCGCCGGTGTCGATCGGGTCGAGGTCGACCTGCGCCGCGCGGGTCCGGCGGATCACGTCGAGCGCGGGGATGTCGTCGACCTCAGGGAACGACTCGTCGATGGTCACCGTCCACGCGCAGTGCGGATGCCGGTCGGCGGGCGTGCGGGGCGGACGGTGGATGGGCCGCACCTGGCAGCGCCGGTTGGTGGCCAGCGCGGTCGCGTCGAACGTGGGATCCTCGATGTCGTGGCACATGCCGCGCACATATTCGTCGCCCATGGGTTCGACGTCGAGCAGCGCGCCGCAATGGTCGAGATGGAACTCGCCGTGCCAGCGGTCGTGGATGGTGTAGCGGAAGTCCATGAACTGTGGCGGCGCACCGATGTCGAGCTGCATGCCCTTGAAGATCGTGACGACGTCGACGCCTTCGAAGTTCAGCGCCCGCTGCATGCGCCTGGTGTATATGGGGCTGGACGCCGCCCACTCCTCGATCGCGATCTGCACCATCTCTTCGCGACCGAAATTGCTGATGCACCAGGCCATCCCGGAGCGGTCGATCATCTGGCCCATGAGCAGCAGCTCGGGGACCAGGACGGCCAGTTCGTCGCGCGTGAGCGCAGCGTACCTACTGGTCATCGAGCCCGCGTCCCGAGTGCATCTTGACCGCGGCATTGACATTGGCTCTCTTGTCTTCCCCTGCGCCCTTCTCCTCGGCCTTCTTCCGGTTGCGCGCAACCTTGCTGACCGCGCCGTCGAGCTTGGAGCCCAACGGGAACCCGAGGTAGTGGGTCAGAAAGACCGCCACCTCCTTGAGTTCGTCCACCGTGAATTCCTCGTTGTGCAGTGCGGCGTTGACCTGGATCTCGGCGAGGTCCGAGTTGCCGACGGCGGTCACGGCCGCGAGTGTGAGAAGGCGTTTGTCGCGCATCGACAGACCGGGCCGGGTCCAGATGGTGCCGAACAGGTGGTCGACGGTGAGATCGAAGTACGGATCCCCTTCGATGTTGGGCATCTCCCAGCCGTAGACCTCGTTCATCTTCTCCAGGCCCTTGCGGCGCAGCTCGTCCATCGTCACTCCTGATCCTTCGAATGCGGTACACCGAGACCGTCGGCGAGGCGTTCCAGCGCGATGTGCGCCAGCGGAAGGTCCACGCCCACCGACTCTCCCAGCCCGAGGGCGAGCGTCAGGTCCTTTTCGGCGAGCCCGCGGGTGTGGACGAACATGTCGTACAACCAGTGGTCAGGGGTCAGCGGCTTGGTGTCGTCGCGCACCATGATCGCACCGGGGCCGCCGCTCTGCGCATCGCTGTGCCGGACCACCCGACCGAGCTTCTGCAGATCGATACCCGCCGCCTCGGCCAGATTCATGGCCTCACACGACGCCGCGAAACCGATGAAGGTCAACATGTTCCTGGCCAGCTTCATGCGGGTGCCTGCCCCGGGTTCACCGGCCCGCACCACCAGCGAGGCCCACTTCTTGAACACCGGCTTGACCGTGGCGTACGCGTCGTCGTCGGCACCGACCATCACCGCAAGCTCACCCTTGTCGGCGGCGCCCGCGCCACCGCTCACGGGTGCGTCGACGATGTGAATACCCTTGGGGCGCAGCTGCTCGGCGAGCATGGGTGCGGTTTCGGGTTCGATGGTCGAGTGGATCGCGACGACAGTCCCCGGCTCGGCGTACTCGGCGAGCTGCCCCACCACGTCGCGGACCTGCGCGTCGTTGAGCACCGTGACACTGATGACGTCGGCACCTGCCACCCCGGCGACATCCTCGGCGCCCGTCGCACCCAGTTGCACCAGGGGCGCCATCGCCTCGGAGCGGACGTCGAAAACCGTGAGCCCGCCGGGCCAGTCGACCAGACGTCTGGCCATCGGTGCGCCCTGGTTGCCCAGACCGATGTAGCCGAGCTTCACATCACCACTCATGAGCGGATGATCTGTCCGCCGTCGACGTTGAAGATCTGGCCGGTGATCCACTTGGCCTGGTCGCTCAGCAGGAACAGGCACATGCCCACCAGATCCTCTGGCTGACCCATGCGCGACAACGGGATCTGTTTGACGATGTCGTCCACCATCTCCTTGGGCGTGGTGGTCCGGTTGGCCTCGGTGTCGATCGGCCCCGGCGCGATCGCGTTGATGCGGATGTTCTGCCCGCCGAGTTCCCGCGACAACTGCTGGGTGAGCCCGTTGATGCCGACCTTGGCCAGACCGTAGAAGTTCGAGTACAGCCACGCCGCGGTCGAGGACTGGTTCACGATCGCGCCGCCGCCGCGCTTGGCCATCTTGCGGTACACCGCCCGCGTACACACCAGCGCGCCGTCGAGGTTCACGCTCATGAACTTCTTGTAGTAGTCCCAGTCGACCGTGAGCAGGAAGTCGAGCTTCATGCCGCCGAAGATCGCGGCGTTGTTCACCAGGTAGTCGATCCCGCCGAACTCCGAGAGAGTCTGCGCCGCCATGTCTTTCGCGGAGTCGATGTCGGAGACGTCGACCCGCACCGCGAGCGCGTTGCCGCCCTCGCCCACGATCGCGTCGGCGACCTTCTGCGCGCCTTCGACATTGATGTCTGCCACCACCACCGCGGCGCCCTCACGTGCGAGCGCCTCTGCGTACGCCTGGCCGATGCCACCGCCGGCGCCGGTGACGATGGCCACCTTGTCCTCGAAGTTCGTCCCGAACTGTCCCATTGAGCTCTCCTTAACCAGCCGACGTGGCAATGAGTTTGATCTCGGTGTATTCCTCGAAGCCGGCCAGACCCATCTCCCTGCCGATTCCGGATTGCTTGTAGCCGCCGAAGGGTGCGTCGGCCGAGTACCAGACGCCGCCGTTGACGTTGACGGTGCCGACGCGCATGCGCGACGCGACGGCTTGTGCGCGGGTGTCGTCGCCGCTGAAGACGGTGCCGGACAGTCCGTACGGTGAGTCGTTGGCGATGCGCACGGCGTCCTCGTCGCCGTCGTGGGCGATGACGGTGAGCACCGGTCCGAAGATCTCCTCCCGCGCCACGCGGGCGTTGTTGTCCAGGCCGGCGATCACGGTGGGTTCGATCCAGAAGCCCCTGTCCAGATCGGCGGGTCGTCCGCCGCCGCAGGCGAACCGGCCACCCTCGGCGATGGCGAGGTCCAGATAGGACTGCACCCGGTCGCGTTGGCGCGCCGAGATCAGCGGCCCGCACACCGTGCGTTTGCTGGTGGGATCGCCCGGCTTGATGGAACCCAGTGTGGCCGCGGAGATCTCGACGGCCTCGTGGTAGCGGGCGCGGGGCACCACCAGGCGGGTGGTGATCGCGCAGCCCTGCCCGGCGTGCATCGCGACGGTGAACGCCGCCATCGAGCACGCACCCGCCAGGTCGGCGTCGTCGAGCACCAGGAACGCGGACTTGCCGCCGAGTTCCAGGAACACCTTCTTGATGGTCAGCGCGGCGTCGGTCATCACCGCGCGACCGGTCGCGGTGGAACCGGTGAACGAAACCACGTCCACGCGTGGGTCTTTGGCCAACAGTGCGCCGACGGAGTGCTCGCTGGAGGTGACGATGTTGACGACGCCAGGAGGGAAATCGGTGTACTCGGTGATGATCTGGCCCACAACGGCCGCTGCCCACGGCGTATCGGGGGCCGGTTTGAGGATCAGCGTGTTACCCGCGGCCAGCGCCGGGCCCACCTTGGCGAGGTTGATCTGGTGCGGGAAGTTCCACGGCGTGATGGCGCCGACGACGCCGACGGCTTCCCGCGCGATCACCCGGTTCGTCGGGATGCCCTGCGGTGTGGCGTGCCCGAGATCGGTTCGCCACCGGTAGTTCTCGGCGGTGTCGGCCGAGAACGCGAGATCGTCGATCGGGCCCTCCAACTGGGCGCCCGCTGTGAGCATGTGCGGCGCACCGACCTCGGCGATCGTCAGTTCGCGTAGTTCCTCGACATTTTCCCGCAGCGCGTCGCGCAACTGCCGCAGGCACCGGACCCGCAGTGCGGTGTTCGTCGACCAGTCGGTGTCGTCGAATGCGCGGCGGGCCGCCTCGATGGCGTCACCCATGTCGTCGGCGGTCGCGTCGGCGGCCACGCCGAGCACTTCTTCGGTGGCGGGGTTGACGGTGTCGAACACGCCCCCTCGGCCGGCGACGAGCTTGCCGTCGATGAGCA
This sequence comes from Mycolicibacterium goodii, assembly GCF_001187505.1. The sequence continues at coordinate 2,443,618 of NZ_CP012150.1, read as the reverse complement.
GTTGACTGCGGCGATCGGCCAGTAGCGGCATCGCTGAACTCCACTTCGCAATTCTGGACAACTGTCTGGCTGTCTGGTCCCGAACGATAGTCGCAGCGGCTGCACAGCCGCAAGGGTGTGATGCTGGAGCGACCCGTACCGCGCACAATGACCCTGTCTAACTGCGGTTTCGATGCCGGCACTTGCTCGACGCCACCGCGCTCGGTTAACTTGGACATGTGTCCAGCGATGCAGTGGCTGCAATCACACCAACCGGTGGCGAGACACCGCGTAACCGTCGCCAGGAAGAGACCTTCCGCAAGGTGCTCAGCGCGGGGATCGAGATGCTGCGGGAGTCGTCGTACGCCGACCTCACGGTGCGGGCCGTCGCGGCACGCGCCAAGGTGGCCCCGGCCACGGCGTACACCTACTTCTCCTCCAAGAATCATCTGATCGCGGAGGTGTATCTGGACCTGGTGCGCCAGGTGCCGTACTTCACCGACGTCAACGACTCCATGAAGACCCGCGTCGACAAGGCGTTGCGGGCGTTGACGCTCGTCGTCGCCGACGAGCCCGAGGTGGCCGCGGCCTGCACCACCGCACTGCTGGGCGGGGGTGGCGATGAGGCGGTCCGCGCCGTGCGCGACCGCATCGGCGCCGAGATCCACAAGCGGATCCGTTCGGCCGTGGGGCCGGATGCCGATCCGCGCACCGTGTCGGCCCTGGAGATGACGTTCTTCGGCGCGCTGGTCAATGCAGGCAGCGGCGCCTTCACCTACCACCAGATCGCCGACCGCCTCACGTACGTGGTCGGGCTCATCCTGGGAGAGGATCGATGAGTTTGCGAACCGCCGAACCGATACTCGACCCGTACGACTACGACTTCCACGAGGATCCGTATCCGTACTACAAGCGGCTTCGCGACGAGGCTCCGTTGTACCGCAACGACGAGCGGAACTTCTGGGCGCTGTCACGCCACGAGGACGTGCTCAGGGGTTTCCGCAACAGCACCGCGCTGTCCAACAAGCACGGCGTGTCGCTGGACCCGGTGTCGCGCAACGACGAGGCGCACCGTGTGATGTCGTTTCTGGCCCTCGACGACCCGGCCCACCTGCGGTTGCGCACGCTGGTGTCCAAGGGGTTCACGCCGCGCCGCATCCGCGAACTGGAGGGCCGGGTCACCGAGATCGCCGTGCAGCATCTCGACAATGCCCTCGGGTCAGACACTTTCGACTTCGTCGACGACTTCGCGGGCAAGCTCCCGATGGACGTCATCTCCGAACTGATGGGCGTCCCCGAGGAGGACCGGGTACGCATCCGCGCACTCGCCGACGGTGTCATGCACCGCGAGGACGGTGTGGCCGACGTGCCCGAATCGGCGATCGCGGCGTCGGGCGAACTGCTGGTCTACTACGCCGAGATGGTCTCTTCTCGCCGCCGCAACGTCAGCGACGACCTGACCTCGGCCCTGGTCGAGGCCGAGATCGACGGCGACAAGCTCACCGACGACGAGATCATGGCGTTCCTGTTCCTCATGGTCGTCGCGGGCAACGAGACCACCACCAAACTTCTTGCCAATGCTGCATATTGGGGGTTCAAGTTCCCCGAACAGCTGGCACCGGTGTTCGACGACCACGACCGGATCCCGTTGTGGGTCGAGGAGACGCTGCGCTACGACACCTCCAGCCAGATCCTGGCGCGCGCGGTCGCCGAGGACATCACGTTCTACGACATCACGGTGCCCGCGGGTGATGTGCTGGTGCTGCTGGCCGGTTCGGCCAACCGTGACGAGCGGGCGTTCGACAACCCCGACGAGTACCGCATCGGCCGTGAGATCGGCTCCAAGCTCGTCAGCTTCGGCAGCGGTGCGCATTTCTGCCTCGGCGCACATCTGGCCCGGATGGAGGCCAGGGTCGCACTGACCGAGTTGTTCAAGCGAATCCGCGGATACGAGGTGGACGAATCCGCGGCCGTGCGGGTGCATTCCAGCAGCGTCCGCGGTTTCGCTCACCTTCCGATCACAGTGGAGAAACGCTAAATGGCCCGTTTTGAACCCCATCCCGCCCGCAGGCCCGCGATCGTCGCAGGCGCATCGTCCGGGATCGGCGCCGCCACCGCGGTCGAGTTGGCGGCGCACGGTTTCCCGGTCGCGCTCGGTGCGCGTCGGGTCGAGAAATGCCAGGAACTCGTCGAACAGATCACCACCCGTGGCGGTGAGGCCGTCGCACTGCCACTCGACGTCACCGACGCGGATTCGGTGAAGTCCTTCGTGCACACCGCGACCGAGGCGCTCGGCGACATCGAAGTTCTGGTGGCCGGAGCCGGCGACACCGACTTCGGTCGCCTGCACGAGATCAGCACCGAGGAATTCGAGCAGCAGGTCCAGATCCATCTGATCGGCGCGAACCGGATGGCCACCGCGGTGCTTCCGGCCATGGTCGAGCGGCGGCGCGGCGACGTCATCTTCGTCGGCTCCGACGTGTCACTGCGGCAACGCCCGCACATGGGCGCCTACGGCGCCGCGAAGGCCGGCCTGCTGGCCATGGTCAACAACCTGCAGATGGAGCTCGAGGGCACGGGCGTGCGCGCGTCGATCGTGCATCCCGGACCCACCCGCACGTCCATGGGTTGGAGCCTGCCCGCCGAGAAGATCGGTCCGGCGCTTGAGGATTGGGCCAGGTGGGGACAGGCACGTCACGACTACTTCCTGCGGGCCGCGGACCTGGCCAGGGCGATCACGTTCGTCGCGGAAACCCCGCGCGGCGGGTTCATCGCGAACCTGGAGATCCAGCCGGAGGCGCCGCTGGCCGAGGTGAAGGACCGTCAGAAACTCGCCCTCGGTGACGAAGGGATGCCGAAGAAGTGACCACGCACCACGATGTACCGCGGGTCTCCGGTGGCGAGGAAGAACACGGCCACCTCGAGGAATTCCGCACCGATCCGATCGGTTTGATGCGGAGACTGCGGCTGGAATGTGGGGATGTCGGCTGGTTCCAGCTCGCGGACAAGCAGGTGGTGTTGTTGTCCGGCGCGCAGGCCAACGAGTTCTTCTTCCGTTCCAGCGACAGCGAACTCAACCAGGCCGAGGCCTACCCGTTCATGACGCCGATCTTCGGCGAGGGTGTCGTATTCGACGCCGATCCTCAGCGGCGCGCGGAGATGCTGCACAACACCGCACTTCGCGGTGAACAGATGAAAGGGCACGCCTCGACCATCGAGAACGAGGTCAGGCGGATGGTCGAGCACTGGGGCGACGAAGGCGAGATCGACCTGCTCGAGTTCTTCGCCGAGCTCACCATCTACACCTCGACGGCCTGCCTGATCGGGGTGAAGTTCCGCAACCAGTTGGACAAACGCTTCGCGGACTATTACCACCTGCTCGAACGCGGCACCGATCCGCTGTGCTACGTCGACCCGTACCTGCCCATCGAGAGCTTCCGGGTCCGCGACCAGGCGCGGGCGAACCTGGTCGATCTCGTGCAGGAGGTCATGAACGGCCGAATCGCCAACCCGCCCAAGGACAAGAGCGAGCGGGATCTGCTCGACGTGCTGGTGTCGATCAAGGACGAGGACGGCAATCCGCGGTTCTCGGCCAACGAGGTGACCGGCATGTTCATCTCGCTGATGTTCGCCGGGCACCACACCAGCTCGGGCACCGCGTCGTGGACGCTGATCGAACTGCTGCGCCACCCCGAGTTCTACGCGAAGGTACAGGCCGAGCTCGACGAGCTGTACGCCGACGGCCAGGAGGTGAGTTTCCATGCGCTGCGCCAGATCCCGAACCTGGACAACGCGCTCAAGGAGACGCTGCGCCTGCACCCGCCGCTGATCATCCTGATGCGCGTCGCGCAGGACGAGTTCGAGGTCGCCGGGCGCCCGATCCACAAGGGCCAGATGGTCGCGGCCTCACCGGCGATCTCCAACCGGATCCCGCAGGACTTCCCCGACCCGGACACCTTCGACCCCGACCGTTACCACAAGCCGCGCCAGGAAGACCTGGTCAACCGGTGGACGTGGATCCCATTCGGCGCGGGTAAGCACCGCTGCGTCGGCGCGGCGTTCGCGCAGATGCAGATCAAGGCGATCTTCTCGGTACTGTTGCGCGACTACGAGTTTCAGATGGCGCAGCCGCCGGACAGTTACCGCAACGACCATTCGAAGATGGTGGTCCAGCTGGCTCGGCCTGCCAGGGTGCGCTACCGCAGGCGGGTGAAGGGCTGAAAAATGATCGGAAACCGCAGCTACAGAATTCATCTCGACGTAGACCTGTGCCAGGGCCACGCCATGTGCGAACTGGAGGCCCCCGACGTGTTCCGGGTCCCCAAGCGCGGAACCGTCGAGATCCTCGATTCCGAACCACCCGACGAGCTACGGGATGCCGTCGAGATGGCCGTCGAGATGTGTCCCACCCGGGCCCTTTCCATCGTCGAAAAGGAGTGAGTATGGCGTCACGCGAACAGCTGGAAGAGTGGGTTGACCGGTGGCTCAAGGCCAACCGGGATGCCGAGCGGGCCGGCGACTGGAAACCGTTGGCGGAGTTCTACGCCGAGGACGCCACATACGGCTGGAACATCGGCCCCAAGGAAGACGTCATGTGCATCGGCCGTGACGAGATCCGTGATGTGGCACTGGGTCTGGAGATGGAGGGCCTGGAGAACTGGGTCTACGAGTACCAGAAGGTGCTGATCGACGACAAGCAGGGCGAGATCGTGGGCTTCTGGAAGCAGATCGCCAACAAGAGCGACGGTGCGCGCGACGAGATCTACGGCATCGGCGGCAGCTGGTTCCGACTCAACGACGGGTTGCTCATCGAGTGGCAGCGGGACTTCTTCGACTTCGGGCACGTGCAGAAGGCGTTCATGAAGCTCATCGAGTCCGGTGATCTGACCCCCACGATGCAGAAGCGCATCGAGCGGTCGCTGGCGGGTGAAAAGCTGCCGGGCTACTACCCGATCGGGACCAGTCCGGTGCCGATCTGGTGAGGTCCGACCAACCGACCGCCCGGTTGGGTCTATTGTGACCTGGGTAACTAGGCTGGTCTTCGACGCCAACCGACCACTTCTTTCGAAGGCAGGAGCTTCATGAAGACAAAAGGTGCTCTCATCTGGGAGTTCAACCAACCGTGGTCGATCGAGGAGATCGAAATCGGTGACCCCGTCAAGGACGAGGTCAAGATCCAGATGGAAGCGTCCGGCATGTGCCACTCTGATCACCACCTGGTGACCGGCGGCATCCCGATGGGTGGGTTCCCGGTCCTCGGCGGCCACGAGGGCGCGGGCGTCGTCACCGAGGTGGGCCCGGGGGTGGAGGGCCTCGAGCCCGGTGACCACGTCGTGCTGTCGTTCATCCCGTCGTGCGGTTCCTGCCCGTCGTGCCAGGCCGGGATGCGCAACCTGTGCGATCTGGGCGCCGGTCTGCTCGGCGGAACCGCCGTCTCCGACGGCACCCACCGCATCCACGCCAACGGCAAGCCGGTGTTCCCGATGACCCTGCTCGGAACCTTCTCGCCGTACATGGTCGTGCACAAGAGCTCGGTGGTGAAGATCGACAAGTCGATCCCGTTCGAGGTCGCCTGCCTCGTCGGCTGCGGTGTCACCACGGGTTACGGCTCGGCGGTGCGCAGCGGCGACATCCGTCCCGGCGACGACGTCGCGATCTTCGGCATCGGCGGTGTGGGCATGGGCGCGCTGCAGGGCGCGGTCAACGCCGGTGCACGCTACATCTTCGCGATCGACCCGGTCGAGTGGAAGCGCGATCAGGCGCTCAAGTTCGGCGCCACCCACGTCTACCCCGACGTCTTCTCGGCCATGGCGGGTATCGCCGAGGTCACCGCGGGTGGCATGGCCAAGAAGGTCATCGTGACGGTCGGCGAGCTGCACGGTGAGGACGTCGACAACTACCTCAACGTGACCAGCAAGGGTGGCACGTGCGTGTTGACGGCCATCGGCAGCATGCTCGACACGAACGCCAACATCAACCTGGCGATGTTGACCCTGATGCAGAAGAACCTGCAGGGCACCATCTTCGGCGGCGGCAACCCGCACCACGACATCCCTCTGCTGCTGAGCATGTACAAGGCGGGCAAGCTCAATCTCGACGACATGGTCACGCGCCAGTACAAGCTGGAGCAGATCAACGACGGCTACAAGGACATGATGGAAGGCCGCAACATCCGCGGCGTCATCCGCTTCACCGACGCCGACCGCTGACCCCCCTTTGCGCCGAAACCGCATTCCGGCAGGCAAACTGCGAGTAGACGCCTGCTGGAATGCGGTTTCGGCCGAACAGAACGGAGGAACCCGTGACCGAAGCGACCGAAGCGACCGAGACCAGCACCGAATCACCCGTGGTGACCGCGTCACGGGCGTCGTGGCGCTGCGTGCAGTCCGGTGACCGCGAGGGCTGGCTGGCCCTCATGGCCGACGACGTCGTCATCGAGGACCCGATCGGCCAGGCCGTCACCAACCCCGACGGCACCGGTGTGCGGGGTAAGGACGCCGTCGCGTCCTTCTTCGACCAGAACATCGGCCCCAACCAGCTGACGGTCACGTGCGAGGAGACGTTCCCGTCCAGCTCGCCGACCGAGATCGCCTACATCCTGGTGCTGCACACCGAATTTCCCAACGGCTTCACCGCGACGGTGCGTGGCGTTTTCACATACAAGGTCGACGACGCGGGCCTGATCACCAACCTGCGGGGCTACTGGAACATGGACGCCATGAAGTTCGGCCAGCAGGAGGGCCCCACCGAGTAGCGGTCCGCTGACCGGCCCCGGAGCCTCGACGAGCTGCACCGGATGATCAACGGCGGGTAGCGCACACCCCGCGTTCGAAGCGTCGGCCCCGACGCACCGGACGCACCCCGTGCGAGACCGGCACCTTCAACGGGCGGTAGTACGTCAGCACGACGTGGTCGTCGCCCGCAGGTGAGTCGGTGCAGGAGTAGAACACCCAGCCGTCGACGCCGCGGCGGATCAACTCGGGATGGCCGGCGATCTCCCACCACCTGGCGGCGGGGACGTCGAGGTCCATCCACTCGAAGCGGTCATCTCGTTCGTTCGGGGCCGCCGGTTCCTCACCGCCTGCTCCCCACTTGACCGCGTCGGCCACGAGCCCGTCATCTCCTTCACCCGATTGATAAGCCCCTCTATCCAACTCCTCGATCGGCGCGGACGCAACGAGACGGCCGTCTCATCCGGCTCACTATGCTCATGTCCATGGCGACCGTCTTCACGAAGATCATCAACGGAGAACTGCCCGGCCGATTCGTCTACGAAGACGACGACCTCGTGGCGTTCCTGACGATCGAGCCCATGACGCAGGGCCACACGCTCGTGGTGCCGCGCGCCGAGGTCGACAACTGGCAGGACGTCGAACCCGCGCTGTTCAACCGGGTCATGGAGGTCTCACAGCTGATCGGCAAGGCGGTCTGCAAGGCCTTCGACACCGAGCGCTCGGGCCTGATCATCGCGGGCCTGGAGGTGCCGCACCTGCACGTGCACGTCTTCCCCGCACGCAACCTGTCGGACTTCGGCTTCGCGAACGTCGACCGGAACCCGTCGCCGGAGTCGCTCGACGAGGCTCAGGCGAAGATCAAAGCCGCGCTGGCAGATCTGCAATCCGCGGCAGGCTGACGGTGAACCGGGAGCCCTTCCCGAGCGCCGTCGTCACCTTCACGGTGCCGCCGTGTGCGTACACCAGTGAGTCGACGATGGACAGTCCCAGCCCCGTGCCGCCGCTGGCGCGGGTGCGGGACGAGTCCGCGCGGTAGAACCGCTCGAACACCCGGCGCGCGTCCTCCTGGCTCATACCCGGACCCTCGTCGCACACCTCCAGCACGGCGTTGTCCCCGTCGGTGCCCACGCGCACCGTGATGCCCGCGGTCTCCGGTGTGTGCTGCACGGCGTTGGCCACGAGGTTGCCGATCACCTGACGCAACCGGGCCTCGTCACCCAGTACCTCCGGCGTGCCGGGGCCGTCGAAAACCTCCATCGTCACCTTGCGTTTCGGCGCGATCGACTGCGCGTCGTGCACGGCATCGGTCGCCAGCGCGAGCAGATCGACCCGGCGGCGTTCGAGCGGACGCTGCGCGTCCAGGCGCGCGAGCAGCAGCAGATCCTCGACCAGCAGCCCCATGCGGCGGGATTCGCTCTCGATGCGTCCCATCAGCATCTCGATGTCGCGCGCGGCGCCCTGCCGGTACAGCTCGGCGAAGCCGCGGATCGTCGTCAACGGTGTGCGCAGTTCGTGGCTGGCGTCGGTGATGAAGCGCCGCATGCGGTCCTCCGACGAGCGGGCCTGTTCCGCCGAGGCCTCCGACGCCGCCACCGCGCGCTGGATCTGCGCGAGCATGCCGTTGAGCGCCGAGGACAGCCGTCCCACCTCGGTGCGCGGATCCCGTTCCGGCACACGACGATCCAGCTGACCCGCGGCGATCGCCGCGGCCGTGCGTTCGACCTCGACGAGGGGCCGCAGACTCCGGTGGACGACGACGTAGCCGACGACGCCGAGCACCAGCAGCACCGCGGCGCCGATGCCGATCTGCGACCACACCAGCGCCCGCACCGATGACTGCACCTCGGACAGATCGATTGCGACAGTGGTCAATTCGCCGTTGGGGCCGCGTACCGTCATCGCCCGCCACTCGACGTTCGACTTGTCGATCGAGCCGACGGTCACCGGCACCGGGCCGACGTCGTTGCTCTCGGGAAGCGCCGGTTCGGCCTCGCGGTCGTTGACCGCGATCCAGGTCCGTCCGTCCTCGTCGACGCCGCGCACATAGAAGTTCGACGGCGGCCGGGCCGGGTTGGGGCCTTCCAGCGGCGTGGCGGGTGCGCGGCGCGGCGCCTGCGCCCAGCTGCGGGACGCGTCGAGAAGGGTCTGGTCGATACGGCTGACCTCGGTGTGCCGCATGATCGACGTGACCGCGATGCCCGACGCCAACAGCCCGCACGCCACCAGCACCAACGCGGCGGCCACCAACCCCACCCGTAGCGGAACCCCGCGTCGACCACGGTTCACCCGGTCAAACACCTATGAAGTATGCCGCTGACGCGCGCGGGTCAGCGTGGCTCGCGCAAAACGTAACCGACGCCGCGCAGCGTGTGCAGCAGTCGCTTCTCGCCGGTGTCGATCTTGCGCCGCAGGTAGGACACGTAGGACTCGACGACGTTGACGTCGCCGCCGAAGTCGTAGCGCCACACGTGGTCGAGGATCTTCGGCTTCGACAGCACCGTGCCCGCGTTGATGATGAAGTAGCGCAGCAGCGTGAACTCCGTCGGCGACAGGGAGACCGGCTCGCCTGCCTTCCACACCTCGTGGGTGTCCTCGTCGAGTTCGATGTCGGCGAACGTGAGCCGCGCGTTGCGGGTCTCCTCGACGCCACGACCCGAGCGGCGCAGGATCACCCGCAACCGGGCCACCACCTCTTCGAGGCTGAACGGCTTGGTCACGTAGTCGTCGCCGCCAAGGGTCAGGCCGGCGATCTTGTCCTGCAGGCTGTCGCGCGCGGTCAGGAACAGGGCGGGCGCGTCGATACCGTCCGCGCGTAGCCGGCGCAGCAGTCCGAAGCCGTCCATGCCGGGCATCATCACATCGAGGATCACCGCGTCGGGCCGGACCTCCCGGGCTTTGTCGAGCGCGGCCGCGCCGTTGGACGCGGTGTGCACCTCGAAGCCCTGGAACTTCAGACTCACCGAGAGCAACTCGACGATGTTCGCCTCGTCGTCCACCACGAGGACGCGAGCTTCTGGCACGTTTTCAGGGAGAGCGGGCATGGCCATTACCCAATGTTGTCGCTGCCGATTGGACTATTCCTGCACACTACCTGTGTGGTTCCTGTGAATGTCGGCGAAATACCCCGACCGAAAGCCCCCGAAACCATGTGAGGTACCGCCCTACACTGGCTGCCATGAACCTCGGCAAGACCCTCGTCCAGGTTGCCACGGCCCCGGTTCGCATCGGCATGGCCATCGCCGACGCGGGCCTCGGCATCGCCGGGGAGACACTCAACGCGGTAGGGCGGACAGTGACCGATGCGAGCCCGTTGACCAGCAGGTCTTCGCTGGCACAGATGCTCGGTCTGGACGACGCCGTCGAGCGCGCCAACCGCCTGGCACGGCTCATGGACGACGACGCCCCACTGGGCCGGGCACTCGCGCCGGACGGACCGCTCAACCGGTTGCTGCGCCCGGGCGGACTCGTCGACCAACTGACCGCGCAGGGCGGTCTCCTCGACCGGTTGACCGCCGAGAACGGTCCGGTCACCCGCGCCGTTGCGCCCGGCGGGCTGATCGACCAGATCACCATGGAGGGCGGGCTGCTGGACCGCCTCACGACCGAGGACGGCGCGCTGTCGCGGGTGATCGCCCCGGGCGGGCTCGCCGATCAACTGCTCGCGCACGACGGCCTGGTCGAGCGCGTGCTGCGCGAGGACGGCGTGGCCGACCGCCTGCTCGCCGAGGGCGGCCTGCTCGACACCCTGACCGATCCCGACGGCCCGCTGCTCAAACTCGCCGACGTCGCCGACACCCTCAACCGTCTCGCACCGGGGCTCGAGGCCCTCGCGCCGACCATCGACGCGCTGCACGACGCGGTCATCACACTCAGCCAGGTGGTCAACCCGCTGTCGAACATCGCCGACCGCATCCCGCTCCCGCGGCGCTACGGCCGGCGCGCCACCACACCCACACCCGTGGTGTCGCAGCGAATTGTCGACGCCGAGGAGTGACCCGTAAGCTAGGTGCGTTCCACCTGCCTCCGTAGCTCAGTGGTAGAGCACCCGCCTTGTAAGCGGGCGGCCGTCGGTTCAATCCCGACCGGGGGCTCCACGTGCACCGCCTCGTTGTCGGTGCCGGCCAGTAACTTTTTCGCATGAGGCTCTGTCGCGGTTGTGGTTCACCGTTGTCGAAGCGCAGCCAAAAGGTGTACTGCAGCAATGCATGTCAGGGGTCAGCCCGTCGTGAGGCAGCACCAGACGCTGGCTCGAATCCGGCGAGGCAACCGTCGGCACCATTCGCGATCACTACATCCGCCAGTATCTCGCGACCGCACAGAATCAACAGTGTGCGATCTGCGGTGGCGCCACCACATGGCAGGGCCTGCCGCTGACCCTGGTGCTGGACCACATCGACGGGGACCCGACGAACAACCGGCGGGACAACCTGCGCCTGGTATGCCCGAACTGCGACTCCCAACTGCCCACGTACAAGAGCCGCAATCGCGGGAAGGGACGCCACTTCCGCAGGCAGCGGTACGCCGAGGGCAAGTCGTACTAGGTCACGTCTCGTCGGCGATCTGCCGTCGGCTCTCGTGCCGCCCGGGCGCCTCGGGATCCTCACCCTGACGGTCGAACTCGTCCTGCAGTTCTTCCTGTTGCTCGGTGGTCTGCCGGGCATCCTCCGGTATGGGCCTGCCGTCTGCGTGTGAATCCATGGTGCACAGGATCACCGCGCGGGCACCGCCCCAAACCCGACTACACGCGTGAGGTCAGCTTGCGCAGCGTCGCGTACTCGCTGTCCTTGTAGGGCCGCCCGTCGGGGCGCAGCAGGTCGTGGAACCAGACGTTGGGCACCTTGGTGTAGGGCTTGTCCCAGGAATCCCACGGGAAGTAGGTCTGGGTCTTTCCCGCCACCAGGCCCCAGCTGTATGCGCCGACGTTGTGGCGTTTGGCGACCGGCAGCACGCCCTCCAGCGTGCTGCCCTCGCTGCGCGCAAGGTACTCGGTGCACAGGATGGGCCGACCCAGTGGCTCCAACTCGGCGATGCGGGCCTCGAACTCGTCGGGGCCCGCATAGGAGTGGAAGGAGATGACATCGGAGTTGTCGAGTTGGAAGTTCGCCATCTCGCTGCGCCTGCCCTGCTCCCAACTCCCCTGCCACACGGCGCTGGTCAGCGGTTGCGACGCGTTGACCGAACGCGCCCAGCCGAACACCTGCGGCAGCAGCGATCCGACGGCGTCGATCTTGTCGCTGCGCTCGACCTTGCGGTACTGCTTGGCGGGGTTGTCCGGTTCGTTCCACAGATCCCAGCCCAGCACGCGCTGATCGTTGCGGAACTGGCTCATGACGCCGACGACGTAGTCGTGCAGCACGGGCCGGTAGCGCGGATCGTCGATGCGCTGTGCGCCCGGGCTCTGTACCCACCCCGAGTTGTGCACGCCGGGTGTCGGTGCGCGCTGGGCGCCCGGCCGCGGCAGCGGATCCCAGCACGAGTCGAAGAACACGAACAGTGGTTTGATGCCCTGGCGCGCGGCGATCGAGACGAACTGTGCGAGCCGGTTCTGGAAGCCCGCGCGGTCCTGTGCCCACAGCAGGTCGTGCAGGAACACTCGCACGGTGTTGAACCCGAGCAACCGGCACGCCCCCAGTTCGCTGTCGATGCGCCGTGGGTCGTAGGTGCCCGGCGAGAACATCTCGATCTGGTTGATCGCGTTCGACGTGATGAAGTTCGTGCCGACCAGCCAGCCCTGCGCCTGATACCAGGCGTTCGCGCGTTCCACGGGCCACTGTCCCGGCGCGGCGCTCGCCCGCGGGGCCGTGGCCAACAGCGGAGTCACTGCCGCTGACGCTGCCAGGACCAGCGGGATCTTGAGGGCCGTTCGACGGTGCACCACGTGAACATAGTGGGCACGACGAGCCAGATGGCTGCGCGTATCACATTGCAACCATTGAGGTTTCAAATTGTTATTGCCACGCCCCCCGAAGCGGTCACAGCCGCTCGATCACGTAGGTCGCGGCCTGGCTCATCATGCCGTTCACGTTGTACAGCGTGTGCGCAAAGCTGGGCCCGCCCGCCGGTGCGCCGTCGCAGATCGTGTCGCCGGGCGCGCACAGGTTGAGCGTCTTGTCGGCGTAGCGGGGCCCGATCACGATGGGCGGTGCGCCGATGTCGCGCATGAACTGATCCGACGGCTTGCCGATCAGCACCACGGCGGCGACGTGATCGGACACCTCCGGTGGCATCGGGTCGGGAATGAACTGCCGGTACTCGGCTGGGACCTCGGCGGGGATGTCGGCCGCGGTGACGAAGCCGGCGACCACCGCACCCTGCGAGTAACCGCCGACGACGATGCGGGTGTTCGGACAGTTGTTGGCTGTGGCCTCGACGTGCGACGCGGCGTCGGCGATGCCGTCGACCACGGTCCGCGCGAACGCGATGCGGTCACCGAAGTCGCCGCTGGCCGGATAGTTCACCGGGTAGGCGTCCACCGATCGGGGCGCGGCCTGCGCACGCAGCGTGTCCACGAAGGACTGTCCCGTCATGCCGACCCCGGGTGGTTCGAACGTCCCCCGCGCGAACACCACCTCCACGTCGGGACACGGTTGGGCCGATGCGGGCGAGGCGGGGGTGACCGGCAGGGTGCACAGCGCCACGAGCGCGGCACCTGACAGTTTGAGGACGAGTTTGAGAACGTTCATGTCGACTCCACGGGCGTCGGGTCGTGCCGTCCTTGCCGTTCACCATGCTGACATACCGGCACGACGAAAACCCGTGAAGATCGACAACCGCTACGGCAGCGGAACTCTCAGGAACGGCCGCGGCTCGGCTGCGCCCGGTCCGTCGAAGTGCCACCACTCCCCGGAGTACGCGCTCAGCCCGCCGGTCTGCATCGCCGCACGTAACCGCGCCCGGTTGGCCCGCGCCGCCGGGCTCACCCCGTCGGTGGCGTAGGCGCCGCTGCGTGGGCTGAAGTCGTCGAAGCCGGTGCCCATGTCGGCGCCCGCGATCGTCACGTCGACCGACCGCCCGGCCTCGTGGCTGCGCGCCGCGGATCCGGGGCGGGCCACCCATGCCGGGTTGGGCACCACCTCGAACATCCGGACCTGCACCTCGTACGGGCGGTAGCAGTCCCAGAACACGAGCCGCTCGGGCCGCAGGAGCGCCGCGGCGGCCGCGAGCCCGGGCGCGAGCGATTCGTGCACCAGGCACCGCGAGCCGGTCGGGTACAGCTGTTCGCCCACGAAGTTGTCGGTGGTCGCGTACCGCAGGTCGATCACCGCGTCCGGCACGACGGTGCGCACGTCGACCAGGCCTGCGGCCGACGCCGGATCGGCGGCCGCTACCGGGGCTGACAGGGTTGCCAGGCACGCGAGCCCGCTCATCACCGCGCACAGCCGCGCCGACCTGGTACTCGTTATGGAAATGACACTCTCTTCTTCAGGCATGTTTCTTTCCGTTGTACGATAACCGCACTCTTGATCATGACGTCGGCGGTCGCCGGCCCTACTTACGCGCAGAAGTAACCGACCGATTGGAGCGAATCCTATGGCGTCAGCCGCACCGGCAACCGTGACGACGCGGTACGCGGGACGGCGGGTCGAGCGCGTCGAGGACACCCGCCTGCTCACCGGCCGCGGAACGTTCGTCGACGACATCGTGCGCCCCGGCATGCTGCACGCGTGCTTCGTCCGCAGCCCGTTCGCCCGCGCCGAGATCAACGGCATCGACGCGACCGCCGCCCTTGCGGTGCCGGGCGTGCGCGCGGTCCTCACCGCCGCCGACATCAACCCCGACGTCAAGGAGGCCTGGCACGCCGTCGCGGGCAAGGACATGCCCGACACCCCGCGCCCGCCGCTGGCCGAAGGTGAGGTCAAGTTCGTCGGCGATCCGGTCGCCATCGCGATCGCCGAGTCCCGCTACATCGCCGAGGACGCCGTCGACCTCGTCGAGGTCGACTACCGACCGCTGCCCGCTGTCGTGGACTTCCGCACCGCGCTCGACTCCCCCGTCGCCGTCCATGACGCCTACCCGGACAACAACGCGGGCGGTATGGCGGGCGTACCGCCGGACGAGGAGACGTTCGACTCCGCGGCGCATGTGGTCGGAGCGCACGTCCATCAACAGGCCTACGTCCCGGTGCCGATCGAGACGCGCGGCGTGGTGGTCGAATGGCAGGCCGGCCCAGGCGAACTCACCATCTGGGCCTCCACGCAGACCCCGCACGAACTGCGCGCGTTCGCCGCGCGCCTGCTCGGCATCCCGGCTCAGCACGTGCGCGTGATCATGCGCGACACCGGAGGCGGCTTCGGGCAGAAGGTCGTGCCGATGCGCGAGGACATGTGCATCATGCTCGCCGCGCGCAAGGTCACGGGTGCGCTCAAGTGGATCGAGGACCGGCGCGAGAACCTGATGTCGGCCGGGCAGGCCCGCCACGTCGACGGCGACGTCCGCATGGCGTTCGACGAGGACGGCAACATCCTGGCCGCCGACATCGACTTCGTGCAGGACATCGGCGCCTACCCGACGCCGTACCCGGTGCTCACCACCGCCGCGATCGGCATGTTCTTCCCCGGCCCGTACCGGGTTCCCAAGGCCAGCTTCAACTACAAGACCGTGTTCTCCAACACCGCGGGTCTGCACGCCTACCGCGGGCCGTGGCAGTACGAGACGCTCAGCCGCGAGATCCTGCTCGACATCGCGGCGCGCAAGATCGGCATCGACCCGGTCGAACTGCGTCGCCGAAACCTGTTGCGCCGCGACGAGATGCCGTACTTCAACCCCAACGGCATGCCGTACGACCACGTGGCCCCGGCCGAGACGTTCGAGCAGGCCGTCAAGATCCTCGACCACGAGGGCTTCCGCAAGGAGCAGGCCGAGGCGCTCGCGCGGGGCCGCTACATCGGGCTCGGGTTCTCGGCCTACATCGAGCCGACGGGCGCGGCGACCGGCCACCTCGCCGGCGAGGGTGCGACGATCCGGATGGAGCCGACCGGAAAGATCAATGTGTACGTCAACGGCGGATCGACCGGAAACAGCCTGGAGACCACGGTCATTCAGCTCACGGCCGATGCGCTCGGCGCCGACATCGACGACGTCGCGACCATCCAGGGCGACACCGCCGTCACACCCTACGGCGCGGGAACCCAGGGCAGCCGCAGCGCGCCGATGACCGCGGGAGCGGTCAACGAGGCCGGCACAATTCTGCGCAACCAGATCGTCGCGATGGCCGCGGCGTGGCTCGGGGTGGAACAGTCCGAGATCGAACTCGGCGGGTCAAGGGCCACGGTGCGCTCCGATCCGGACAGGAGCGTGACGTTCGGCGAACTCGCCTACCGCGCCTACTACGACCCGCAGCAGTTGCCGCCCGGTCTGTCGGCCTCGCTGGAGGCCACCGCGCGCTACACCGCACCTCCCACCGCACCGATCCACTGGGCCAATGCCACCCACGCCTGCACGTGCGAGGTCGACATCGAGACCGGGCAGGTCGAACTCACGCGCTACATCGTCAGCGAGGACGTCGGCCCGATGATCAACCCCAACGTGGTCGAGGGCCAGATCGCCGGCGGCACCGTGCAGGGCATCGGCGGCGCGCTGCTCGAACAACTCGCATACGACGACGCCGGAAACCCGCTGTCCTCCACCTTCGTCGACTACCTGCTGCCCACGGCCACCGAGGTCCCCGCTATCGAGTACGGCCACATCGAGATCCCCGGCCCTGGCGTGGGCGGATACAAGGGCGCCGGAGAGGGCGGCGCGATCGGTTCCACCCCCGCCGTCATCAACGCCATCAACGACGCACTGGCACCGCTCGGGGTCACGTTGACCACGCTGCCCGCGAGCCCCGCCGCCATCAGTGCGGCAATCGAGGCCGCCGCACAACGTTCGGAAGGGAAGGACGACTGACCGTGGAGCTCAACAACGAATTCCGGGTCGCGGTACCTGCAGCGAAAACCTGGGAGGTGCTCACCGACGTCCGACGGGTGGCGCCCTGCCTGCCCGGAGCCACGCTGCTCGACGTCGACGGCGACGAGTTCACCGGCGCGGTGAAGGTCAAGGTCGGCCCGATCACGGTGTCCTACAAGGGCGAAGCCGCCTTCCAGGAGAAGGACGCAGGCGCCAGACGGGTCGTGCTCAAGGCCAGCGGCAAGGAGACCAGGGGCAACGGCACAGCCGCGGCCGTCGTCACCGCGCAACTCAAGGAGGAGGCCGCCGACTCCACGCTCGTGGTGGTCACCACCGACCTGCAGATCTCGGGCAAGGCCGCACAGTTCGGCCGCGGCGTGCTCGCCGATGTCGCCTCGACACTGATCGACCAGTTCGCCGGCAGCCTCGAGGGCGAGTTGCTCGGCAGTGCCACGCCCACCGCCACCGACGGAACCTCCTCGGACACAACCGCTTCCGGACAGCCACAGCAGGCTGCTCCGATCAACGCCCTGGCTCTGGCGAAGGTCATGGCCCTGCCGTTGGCCAAGCGGTTCGCCCCGGCGATCGGGGCCGTGGCCGCCGCCGGTGTGCTCGGCTTCCTGCTGGGCCGCCGCAAACCCGGCAGGCAGCCGAGTCTGCGCCCCGAGGACCTGCAGGCGGCGCTGGCGCGGTTGGTGTCGTGAAGGCCGCCCCGTTCGCCTACCACCGGCCCGCGTCGGTCGCCGACGCGGTGGCGCTACTCGGTGAGTACGGCGACGACGCCAAGATCCTCGCGGGCGGGCAGAGCCTGGTGCCGATGCTCGCGATGCGGCTCACGCATTTCGACAACCTCATCGACATCTCGCGCATGTCCGAACTCAACGACATCGACCGGGTCGGCGATCAGGTCCGGATCGGCGCCGCCACGCCGCACGCATACGTCGGCCTGGACGACGAAGTGGCCGAGTCGGTTCCGTTGCTCACGCTGGCCACGCCGCACATCGGGCATTTCCAGATCCGCACGCGCGGCACGTTGGGTGGCGCGATCGCACACGCCGATCCGGCCGCCGAGTACGCGGCCGTCGCACTCGCGCTCGACGCGACCATCGAGGCCACCTCGGCGCGCGGGGTCCGCGAGATTCCCGCGACCGAGTTCTTCACCGGCCTGTGGGAGACGGCGCTGGCCGCCGACGAGATCCTCACCGCGGTGCGGTTTCCCGTCTGGTCGGGCCGCCGCGGCTTCGCCGTGCAGGAATTCGCGCGCCGCCACGGCGATTTCGCGATCGCCGGCGCCGTGGTCGGCATCCAGCTCGACGACGACGATCGGGTGGCCCGCTGCGGTATCGGCCTGCTGGGCCTCGGCTCCACACCGTTGCGCGCCACGCCTGCCGAGGCCGCGGTGCTCGGGCAACCCGTCGACGCCGTCGCCGCCGAAGAGGTCGGCAGGCTCGCACTCAGTGAGCTCACCGACGTTCCCGCCGATCTGCAGGGCACGGCGCAGTACCGCGCCCGGGTCGGCGCCACCATGGTGGCCAGGGCCTTCAAACAAGCACGTACGCAAGCCACCGGAGGGGCAATCGATGCATGAACTGCCGGTCGAGGTCTCGGTCAACGGCCGGACCTACCGCGGTCGGGTGGAACCACGGGTCACCCTCGCGGACTTCCTGCGGGAGAACTGCGCCCTGACCGGCACGCACCTCGGGTGCGAGCACGGCGCGTGCGGCGCCTGCACGGTTCTGCTGGACGGCCAGGCGGTGCGTTCGTGCCTGATCTTCGCGGTGCAGGTGGACGGTCAGGAGGTCACCACCGTCGAGGGCATCGCCGAACCCGACGGGCGGCTGTCGCCGGTGCAGGCCGCGCTCAAGGAATGCCACGGTTTGCAGTGCGGGTTCTGCACCCCCGGGTTCGTCACCTCGATCACCGCGCTGCTGCGCGACAACCCCACACCCACCGACGAGGAGGTCCGCGAAGGTCTGTCGGGGAACTTCTGCCGCTGCACGGGGTACCAGGGCATCATCAACGCCGTGCACCGCGCGGCCGAACTGTCGGCGGCTGATCCGGCGGGTGACCTGGAGGTACCCGCGCAGCAGTAGCGCCACCGCGCGTCAGCGGTGACAGTGAAACGATGAGAATCGGATTCATCGGGCTGGGCAACATGGGCGCGGCGATGGCCGCCAATCTGCTCAAGGCCGGACATCAGGTCGTCGCCTACAACCGGTCACCGCAGAAGGTCGCCGCGCTGGCCGAGCAGGGCGCGACCCGGTGGCGAGCAGCGTGAGGAACCGGTCGCGCAGGGCGGAGAGCTGGACTGGTCGGCGCTCGGTGCGCTCAGCGCGTGGGAGGCCGGAGCACCGCGCCCGGCCTGAACGTCATCCCTCCGCGACGACGCCGCGCAGGCCGTCGGCGCCGAACAGCGGCTCGAGCATGCCGGAGATGTCGGGTCCCCGACGCAACCCGTGACCGCCGTCGACGTTGATGGCCTGACCGGTGATCCAACTCGACGCGTCGCTCAGCAGGAACACCGCGAGGTTCGCGATGTCCTGCACCTCACCGAACCTCGGCAGCGGCGTGCAGGCCGCGTAGTCGTCGGTGACGGCGGGCACGTTCAGGATCGGCTCGACCATCTCCGTGCGGGTCAAACCCGGCCGGATGCTGTTGACCCGCACCCACGACGGCCCGAGTTCGTCGGCCGCGAGTTGCAGCAGATGGTCCAGCGCGGCCTTGCTGACGCCGTAGGCGCCGAACCAGCGGTGGATGTTGCTCGACGCGATCGACGAGATCCCGACGAACGATCCCCCGCCGCCGCGGACCAGTTCGCGACCGGCGTGCTTGAGCAGATACATCGTGCCGTTGATGTTCAGATCGATGGTCCTGCGCCACGATTCGGAGTCGGTCTGGGTGATCGGCCCGATGGTCTGCGATCCGCCCGCACTGTGCACGACGCCGTGCAGGCGCCCGTGCCATGCGGTCGCGGCGTCGACCGCGCGGCGCACCTCGTCCTCGTCGGTCACGTCGGCGGGTTCGTAGCGCACCGAACCGCCCCCGAGGCCACCGATCTCGTCGGCGGCGGCGCCGAGCTTGTCGGCGTTGCGACCGATCAGCATGACGTCGCCACCCGCGGCCGCGATCGCGGCGGCGGCGCCCTTGCCGATGCCACTTCCGCCGCCGGTCACCAGGTACGTACGTTGCGCCAACGACAGCTGCACTGCGGTGCCCCTCGTCTCGTGGAAACGATTCCGCGTCAAGGTGTATCACGCCGGGCGGGCTTGGGAGCCCCCAATGTGCGCCAATCCGGGACATCGGGCGGCATACCGACCGGCCAGCGGTTCTCGTTGACGGCCGCCCAGTGCGCATGCCCGAGCTCGTGGATGTGGAACGCGTGCTGCAGCGCCTCGGCGAAACCCATGGCGTCGCTCGCGGCGTTCACCGAATCCTTCACCAGCAGCGCGGCCATCGTGGGCCGTTCGGCGATCCGGCGCGCGAACTCCAGGGTCTTGTCCTCCAGTTCGGCGCGCGGGAACACCTTCGACACCATGCCGAGCCGGTGGGCCTCGTCGGCGTCGATCGAATCGCCGGTCAGCAGCAGTTCTTTGGCCTTGCGCGGCCCGAATTCCCATGGGTGCGCGTAATACTCGACGCCGGGCATGCCCATGCGCACCGCGACCACGTCGCTGAACTTGGCGTCGTCGGCCGCCACGATCAGATCGCACGCCCAGATCAGCATCAGGGCCGCCGAGATCGCGTTGCCCTGCACCTGGGCGATGGTGATCTTGCGCAGGTCGCGCCAGCGCTTGGTGTTCTCGAAGTAGAAGTGCCATTCCTGCCGGTAGGTGCGCTCGACGACACCCGCCGCGGTGGCGCCGTATCCCTGGAACGTCGGATGCTGCCCGGGACCGGGTTGACGCTCGGCGAGCGCCTCCTCCGAACCGAGGTCGTGACCCGCCGAGAAGTTCTTCCCGCGCGCGGCCAGGATGACCACACGCACCGTATCGTCGGCCTCGGCGCGCGCGAACGCCTCGTCGAGTTGCACCAACAGGGTGCGCGACTGCGCATTCTGTGCGTCCGGTCGGTTGAGCCAGATCCTGGCGATCCGCCCGTCGTCGAGCGTCTCGTACTCGATCTGGCGGGACTGCTCACCTGCGCCGTCGGAACGGGTCATGTCGAACCACCTCTTCAGCAGATTGGCACGTAACAAAATGCACCATACGTGTATCACCGCAGCCGTCTCACACCGGGATCACAGCAATTGTCCAGACTGGTCACAGCGGACGCCCATACGCTATTCGGCTAGTCCGCCGCGGAGCGCTTTTCCGTTGCGGCGCGTATGATGTCGTACGCTGACCAACTCCGTTGACGGTTCGGACCCGGCACCGGACAACCGTAGTCAGCAAACATATAGGGCACTTCAGAAAAGGGCACGCGTAATGACCATCTCCCAGTTCACGGCCCGTCGGCTGCCGCTTGCCGTCGGCATGGCGTGTGCGGCCGCCGCGGTCGCTGTCGCACCGGTGATCTCCGCGCTGTCCGCACCCACCCCGGCGCTGGCGGCATGCTCCAACGGCGAGACCGAGGACACCTACACCAACCAGTGCGTGCCGGACCTGGTGCCCAACTCGCCCACGTTCGCCTCGGCGCCGAACCAACTGCCGCAGATCGACGGCGTCCCGTGCACCGGCGCCAACACCGGCCAGTGCATCGGCTTGGCCGAGGAGCAGCAGGCGCAGGGCCCGGCGGCCGCCCCACGGTCGTCGGTGGGCAGCAGCCCGACGGTCACCGGCCACACGAACTGACACCCTCGAACTGACACCCTCGAACTGACACCGACGCAAATCACATACGCGGGCTGATCGCGATACGGCCCGATTTCGCCCCCAACGGCCATAAACTGCTGGGGTGATCCGCACTGTCCTTGTAGCGGCAGCAGGTGCTGTCGGCGCGATGGCCCTCACCCTGCTCCCCGCACCGACCGCGTCGGCGGCGTGCCACAACGGGGAAGAAGAAGACACCTACACGATGGTGTGCACTCCGTTCATGGTGCCCAATTCACCGTCGCCGTTCGGCGGCATCCCGGGTAACCCGGATCTCCCTGCCGTGAACCTGCCGGGCGGCGGCGGGGCCATCCCGTGCACCGGGCACAACGCGGGCGAATGCATAGGCCTTGCCGAGGAGGATGCCGCCGAGGGCCCGATGGCCCAACCGCGGTCGACCATCAGCGCCAGCCCGTGAGCCGATCGGTGCGCCGATCCGCGGACGGGCAGTTGAACACAGCTTTTCAGGCAGCTCGAAGAACTGATGCAGATTGTTCTCAGCTTCCTTAGAATCCTCACCGACGAACCAGTCAGACAACTACAGAAAGCGTGACGATGGCGACCTTCCCGTATTCATTGCGACGACTGATCCTTGCCGGCGGATTCGTAGTCGCTGCGGCCGCCGCTCCGGCGATCACAGTGTTCGCCGTGCCCGATTCGTCCCTGCCCACCGCGGCGTGCCCGACCGGTGAGGAAGAGGACCTGTACACCGGCGTGTGCGTCCCGCACACCGTCCCCAACTCGGGTGGCGCTTTCAGCCCGATCGCCGGTAACCCGAACCTGCCTGCCGTCAACGTGCCCGGCGGTGGCGGAGCCATTCCGTGCACCGGCGCCAACAGCGGTCAGTGCATCGGCCTGGCCGAGGAGGCCCAGTCCCAGGGACCCGGGGTGAACCCGGAGTCCACCGTCGGCAGCAGCCCGACGGTCCACGGCTCCATCGGCTGACCAGCGCTGGGGCGACCGGGGTTTGCCCGGTCGCCTACAGTTGTTCCTATGCCTGCGAAAACTGATCCCGCCGATCTCGGCGACGTGGAGCCGCTGACCGACGACACCGCCAGCCAGGCGCGCCGGGTGGTGGCCACCTACGCCGTCGACGCCGACGAGTGCCGGATGTTCCTGTCGATGCTCGGTATTGGACCGTCGAAGTCCGAGGTCTAGATGTCACCGGAGAGCGGCCACGAACCCATCTCCGGGAACTCGGACTTCGTGGTGGTCGCCAACCGGCTACCGGTCGACCTGGAGCGGCTGCCCGATGGCTCCACCCGGTGGAAACGGAGCCCGGGCGGCCTGGTGACCGCGCTGGAGCCGCTGCTGCGCAAGCGCCGCGGCTCCTGGATCGGCTGGGCCGGCGTCGCCGACAGTGACGAGGAGCCGATCGTCCAGGACGGTCTGCAACTGCATCCCGTGCGGTTGTCGGCCGACGACGTCGCAAAGTACTACGAAGGCTTCTCCAACGCGACGTTGTGGCCGCTCTACCACGACCTGATCGTCAAACCCGAGTACCACCGCGAATGGTGGGACCGCTACGTCGAGGTGAACCGCCGGTTCGCCGAGGCCACGGCAAACGCCGCCGCCGAGGGCGCCACGGTCTGGATCCAGGACTACCAGCTGCAGCTGGTACCCAAGATGCTGCGGATGCTGCGCCCCGATGTCACCATCGGCTTCTTCCTGCACATCCCCTTCCCGCCGGTCGAGCTGTTCATGCAGATGCCGTGGCGCACCGAGATCGTCGAAGGTCTGCTCGGCGCCGACCTGGTGGGCTTCCACCTGCCCGGCGGCGCACAGAACTTCCTGGTGTTGTCCCGAAGGCTGGTCGGGGCCAACACGTCGCGCGCCAGCATCGGCGTGCGCTCCCGGTTCGGCGAGGTCCAGGTGGGCTTCCGGACCGTCAAGGTCGGCGCCTTCCCCATCTCGATCGACTCGGCCGAACTCGACGGCAAGGCACGTGACCGCGCCATCCGCCAGCGGGCCCGCCAGATCCGCGCCGAGCTGGGCAACCCGCGCAAGATCATGCTCGGCGTCGACCGCCTCGACTACACCAAGGGCATCGACGTCCGACTGCGGGCGCTGTCCGAACTGCTCGAAGAGACGCGCATCAAGCGCGACGACACCGTGCTGGTGCAACTGGCGACGCCCAGCCGGGAACGCGTCGAGAGTTACATCGCGATGCGCGAGGACATCGAACGCCAGGTCGGCCACATCAACGGGGAGTACGGCGAGGTCGGGCACCCGATCGTGCACTACATCCACCGGCCGGTCCCCCGCGACGAGCTGATCGCGTTCTTCGTCGCTGCCGACGTCATGCTCGTGACCCCGCTGCGGGACGGCATGAACCTGGTGGCCAAGGAGTATGTGGCGTGCCGCAGCGACCTCGGCGGTGCGTTGGTGCTCAGCGAGTTCACCGGCGCCGCGGCCGAACTGCGCCAGGCCTACTTGGTGAACCCGCACGACCTGGAAGGCGTCAAGGACAAGATCGAGGCCGCGGTCAACCAGAATCCCGAGGAGGGCAAGCGCCGGATGCGTGCACTGCGCCGCCAGGTGCTGGCGCACGACGTCGACCGGTGGGCCCGCTCGTTCCTCGACGCACTCACATCCTCCGGCGACACCGGCCACACCGAGGCCGAACCGGAACCCTTCTAGATCACCTTGATCGCGTCGATCAGCCACTTGCCGTCGACCTTGCGGTACTCGACCCGCAGCCGGCTGCCGTCGTAGAGGGGCTGCCGAGATTTGTCGGTGACGGTCCGGTTCATGTACACCAGCACCGATCCGGTGTCGCGCTGCGCGGCCTCGACCCCGACGCCGACGATGTTGATCTGCACCACGAGTTGACGCTCACGGGCCTCCGGGATCACCTTCTGCTGGGCGTCGGCCTCGAACTGCTGCCGGAAACCGGGCGCCAGCAGCGGGTAGGTCTCCATGAGGCTGCGTTCGACGGTCTGATAGTCGTACCCGAACACCTTGGGGATCTGCTCGAACGCCAGCGACGGCAGCTCTGACCGGGTCGCCTCCTGGGCCCGTTGCAGCACGCGGTTCCAGTACATCGCGCCGCCGACACCCGACAGTGCGACGAAGGCGACGGCCAGGACACCGACGAGCGCCCCGATGAGCTTGGAGCGCATCAGTTACCCCCGTCGGGATACTTCAGGTCGTACCCGGTCATGTGGCCGTTGTCGTCCTCGTGCACGATCACCCGCAACCGGTACGGCCGGGTGGGCGAGTTGACCCCGTCGAGATCGGTCACGGTCACCCACACCGACACCAGCACCGAGGCGTTCTTGGCGACCTCGTCGATCTTCTCCAGCGCCGCGCCGTTGACGACGGCTTCCGAACTCGCGTTGGTGTCGCGGAACAGCGCCTTGAGATTCTCGGCGTTGTTGCCCTGGCTCATCATGTCCCGCAACGGCCCGCTGGTGCCGTCGACGAAGCGGTTCACGCTCTCGTCGATCGTGTCCTGTGTGTAGCTGAACATGTTGACCACGGTCTGCTTGGCGGCGTCGACGAAGCGCTGATCGCGCTCCTGGGCCGCCACGTAGGTGCGCTGCTGATCGATCAGGACATAGGTCAGCCCGCCCAGCACCGCCGTCGCGACCGCGAGCACCGCCGCCGCGACGATCGCCACCAGCTTGGCGTGCGGCCTGCGCCGCGGCGGAACCTTGACCGGTTTCACCTTGGGCGCCGACGGCGTCGGCTCGACCCGGGCCTCGGCCCCCGGGGTGGTCGTGTCCAGCGCCGCACCGCTGACCGGGCCCGCCGGGCGGGACGCACGACGGCGTACCGGCCTCGGACTGTCTAAGGCCGTTCTGTCGGTCATCAAGCCTGCCTAGGGTCCAGCATCAGGTCTACCCAGGTCTCCGCGGGCGCCAGCTTGTCGGCACCCGACGCGTACACACCGGTGCCTCCGTCGGCATCCGCGAAGACCCCACTGTGCTGATCGTAGGTGCCGATTCCGGGTGGGCCGGCCAGCGGGGCTTCGGCGGGCAGCGACCCGTCCGCCGCAGGCGGTGCCTGCGCCGGTGCCGGGGCACCCGCGGGCGGCGGCGGTGGCGTCCGGCCGTACGGCGGCACGATCTGGTCCGGTGGCGCGTAATACGGCCACGGCGGAGGCTGCGGCCCCTGCGTGTTCGGCGGCACCGGCAGCGGGAACGGCGCGTGCGGCGCGGGTCCCGGACCCGGCTCGACACCGGGCGGCAGTTGCACCACCGGCGGCCCCGGGTCCGGGTCCACCTGCGGCGGGATCATCGGGAACTTGTTGGGCGGCAAGATGTTGCGACCGTCCTCGATGGGCGTGCCGTACGGCACCGGCGGCCCGCGCCACGGGTTGCTGCCGATCGGCACATAACCTTTCGGGTCGCGACACAGCTGAATCGTGGGAGCGCGCTTGCCGGGGAACTCCTGGCACGGGTAGTTGCGCGCACCGCGCACCACGGCCGGATCGTTCTGCGCGGTCTTGCAGTACAAATCGGTCGGAAGCTCGCGCAGCGTCAGGTCGGCCGGCGAGCGGGTCTCGGTTGCGGGCAGGAAGCCCACATTGCACGGCGGCGGATCACCGAGGTCGATCTTGAAGTCGAGCTTGCCGCCCTCGTCCGTCGGGACGCCGCCCGCGACGGTGTTCAGCGCCGCCATCAGGGCGGGGAAGATCACCAGCGCCTGCTCGATCGACTTGCTGTAGATGACGCCGATGCGCCCGAAGTTGGCCAGGTTGGCGGCCAGGATCGGAAACGTCGGACGGATGCCGGTGAAGGCCGTGTTGGCCGCCTCGGTCGTGTCGGGGACCCGGTTGAGCGTGGTCCGCAGCTGCGGATCGGCCCGGTTGACCTCACCGGTCAGCCGCGCGAGCCCGTCGGCAAGCGAGCGGATGTCGTCACCGCTGCGCAGCTGTGCCTCCAGGAACGGTCCGGCCTGGTCGATGAGCTGCGATGTCTGGCCGAAGTTGGCGTTGGCCTCGTCGACCAGCAACCGTGACGACTCGATGAGCCGCGCGAGCTCGGGGCCAGAGCCGTTGAACGCCTTGAACGTCTCGCGCAGCAGATCCTGCAGGCGGGTGTTGCTCACGCTGCTCACCAGGCTGTCGGCCTGAGCGAGCAGCCCGGCGATGTCCTGGCCCACCCTGGTGTTCTGCTGCGAGATGGTGGCGCCGTCGCGCATCTTCGGAGCCGACGAGTCCCCGGCCGGCACCAGGTCGATGTACTGCTCGCCCACCGCCGACACGCTCTTGACCGTCGCGGTGACGTCCTCGGGGATGGACGTGTTGCTGTTGAGCCGCATCCTGGCCACCACACCGTCGGGGGCCAACCCCACCGACTCCACCCGGCCGACCGTGACACCGCGGTAGGTGACGTTGGCGTTCGGATAGATTCCGCCGCCTGCCACGAAGTTGGCGTTGACGTGGTAGGTGCCGATCCCCACGGCGGCGGGCAGCTGCAGGTAGAACAGCGAGATCGCGCCGACGGTGAGCACCGTGACGATCCCGAAGATCGTCAACTGCATCCGAGTGAGCCGGTCGATCATTTCGGCATCTCCTCATGCTGCGTCGCGGTCCCCGGCGGGATCTTGAACGGGTCGGCGGCCTGGCCGGACAGGTTGGCCATCGCCCCGGTCAGGAAGTCGGGCGGGTTGATCACCTCGGCGAGGTGCTTCATGTTCGGGTCGAAACCGGAGGTGGTGAATATCGACTCGCCGAACCGTCGCAGCGTCAGGTCGAAGGTCACGAAGACGTTCAGGTAGTCGCCGCGCACCGCACTGCGCAGGTACTTGTAGTGGAACGGGAAGGTGGGCAGGAATTCCAGATCCTTGATGAAGTCGTCGGCGTTGTCGTTGAACGCCTTGACCACCGGGTACAGGTCCTTGAGGTCGGCGGCGAAATCGGCCTTGGTCTGCGACAGGATGCGTGCGGCGACGTCGGCGAACCCGCGCAGTGCGGTGAACGCCTCGACGATGTCGGCACGGTTGTCGTTGAGCACCCTGAGCGCGGCGGGCAGGGTGTCGAGCGTCCGACCGAGATCGTCCTTGCTGCGCGCGAGGACACCGGCGAACCGGTTGAGCCCGTCGGCGGCGGCGATGATGTCGTCGGTCTGGCGGTCGAGCGACGCGGTCAACTCGGCGAGGCGCGGCACGAGGTCGGTGAAGCTGCCCGACCGGCCCGCCACCGCGGCGTAGACCTCATCGGTGATGTCCTGCAGCGCACCGAGATTGCCCTTGTTGACCACCATGCCCAGCGAGGACAGCACCTCCTCGGTGGTCGGGTAGCGGCCTGCGCCGCCCAGCGCGATGTTGGCCCCGTCGCGCAGTCGGCCCTCGGGTGGTTCGTCCGCCGGTTCGGCGAGCTCGACGTGCTGGGAACCCAGCAACGACGTCTGGGCCACTCGCGCAACGGCGTTCGCCGGGAGGTCGACGTCACCGTCGAGGGACAGCTGCACCGCGGCATAGAACGTGCCGTCGGGGCGCTGCACCGCGTCGATGCCGGAGACGCTGCCGACGGTCACGTCGTCGACCATCACCGGCGAGTTCTGCGGCAGCGTCGCGACGTCGGGCAACTGGACGGTGACGGTGTAGGACCCCGGCCCGTGGCCCGCGGTGCCCGGCATGTTGAGCGAGTTGAGACCACCGAACTGGCAGCCCGCCACCAGCATCGCGCCGCCGCCGATCGCCACCGTGCGCGATCCCAGCCGTGATGCCTTACGTCCCAAGGCCTTGCCCTTCGAGTCTGCGTGTGCGCCCGTCATCCGCCCGCACCTGTGTTCGCGGGCGGCGGCGGGGCAGGCGCGGGTCCCGGCGCCGGTCCCGGTGGCGAGGCCGGACCGCCGTGTGCGGTGGCCGTGGCCGGGTCCGGCGGAACGATGAAGTCACTCAGCGCGGCATCGGAGGGAACCTGCGGCGCGGTGACGCCTGGCGCGTTCTGCCACTGCAGGTACGGCACCGGGGTCTCGGCCTTCGCCTGGGTCTGCGGGGTGTCGTAGATGATCTGCCCCTTGTATGCGGTGATGCTGTTGATCGGGTGGAACAGCACGGGCGGGTAGTTCATCGTGATCCGCTTGAGCACCGGACCCATTCGCTGCCTGCAGATCTCGGCGCGTTTGTAGTTGTCCGGGTTGGCGCCGGTGTCGAACGTGCCGCCGCAGATGAACTGCACGGGGTTGGCGAAGTTCGGCAGCGACAACAGGCCACCCACGGTGCCCTGGGCCGGGTTGTAGATGTTGTAGAAGTTCGCCAGGCCGTTGGGCGTGATGTGCAGGATCTGCTCGATGTCGTCACTGTGATCGGTGAGGATCTGGGTGAAGTCGGCGAGCTTGCCCACCTGGGCGATCAGCGCGTCGTTGCTCTCGTTGAGGAAACCGCGCACATCGGACAGCGCCTGGTTGAGCGTGTCGAGCGTGCTGTCCAGCCCGCTGGCGCTGTCGGCGAGCACTTGCGACACCGACGCCACATGGTTGGTGAACTGGACGATCTGTTCGTTGCTGTTCGACAGCGCGTCGACGAGGATCTGCAGGTTTCGCACCGTGCCGAAGAGGTCGGTACGCGAATCCCCTAGCCGCCCGGCGGTTTGCGACAGCTCGCGCAGGGCGTTGCGGAACGAGTCCCCGTTGCCGTCGAAGGTTTCTGCGGCCTGGTTGACCACCTGCGCCAGCGGCCCCTGCACGGAACCCTGCTGCGGGCCGAGCTGGGCGGACAGCTGCGTGAGCTGCTCCTTGACCTGGTCCCACTCGACCGGGACCGCGGTGCGGTCCAACCCGATCGAGGCGCCGTCGGCCATCTGTTCGCCCTCGGTGTAGGCGGGGGTGAGCTGAATGAACCTGGCGGCCACCAGGTTCGGCGCGATGATCAACGCCTTGGCGTCCGCGGGGACCTTGATGCCGCGGTCGAGCGTCATGGTGATCTTGACGTCCGACGGCCGCGGTTCGATCGAGTCGATCCTGCCGACGGGCACGCCGACCACCCGCACCTGATCGCCCGGGTACAGACCGACGGCATTGGTGAAGTAGGCCGTCAGCGTGTGCCCGCCGCGCGAGGGCCACACCTGGTACACCCCCACCGCGAGCGTCACCAGCAGCATCGCGGCGAGTGCGATACGAATCCAGCGAGTCCTGCTGGACACCGAATTGTCCTGTGTCATGGCGATTTCGGCCTAACGATCGTCCGCTCGGAAATGTAGCCGCGCAACATGTCGGCGAGACTGTCCGGCAATTTACCGGGCTGGAAGTAGGTATCGAGCAGCACTTCGGACATCGAGGCGGGCGGCACCCCGTACAGGTTGATCTGGAAGCCGGGTCCGGATCCGACGACCTCGCCCAGCGCCGTGGCGTACGGAGGCAGCCGGCGCAGTGCCTCGCCGATGTGCTCGCGGCGCTCGAGCAGGTTGTCCATGACCAGGTTGAGCTTGTCCAGCGCGGGCTTGAACTCGCGGCGGTTGTCGGCCACGAAACCCGAGAGCTGCCGCGACACGTCGTCGATGCCCGCGATCAGCGTGCTCAGCGCCTGCCTGCGCTCGTCGAGCGCGGCGAAGAGCATGTTGCCGTCGGTGATGAGTTGGTTGACCTGCCCGGCCCGTTGGGCCAGCAGGTCCGACACGCGCTTGGCGTGCGTCAGCAGCTGCCCGAGCGCCTCGTCGCGGCGGTTGAGGCTGCGCGACAAATTCGCCACACCGTCGAGCGCGCCGCGCAACTGCGGGGTGGCGTCGCGCATGGTGTCGGTCAGCGTCTGCAGCGCCTGTTCGAAGCGCGGCTTGTCCAGTTCGCCGACGTTCTGCCCGAGATCCTGCAGCGCGGTGTTCAACGTGTAGGGAGTTGTGGTGCGGCCCAACGGGATCACCGTCGGCGAGCCCGCGCCCTTCGGCGTCACCGACAGCGACTTCTGTCCCAGCACGGTGTCGGTCTTGATCGCCACCAGCGACTGGTCACCCACCTTGATCTTGCGGTCGACGGTGAAGGTGACCTTCGCGGCGTCACCGGCCAGGGCCACGTCGGTGACCTTGCCGACGGTGATACCGGAGACGTTGACGTCGTTGCCCGTCTCGATACCTCCGGCGTCGGCGAAGTACGCCTCATACGGCTTGCCCTGCGGGAAGAACGGCAGACCGGTGTATCCGAACGACACCAGCACGACCGCGGTCACCAGGACGATGCCGAAGATCCCGGTGCGCAGCGTCTTGTCATTGTCGAGGCTAGCCATTCTCCGAACACCTCCCCTTGGACGGGTCCGGCGGACCGCCGAACGGAATCAGGATGTCGCTGCCCGCCGGCCCGTTCACCTTCATCCGGATCGAGCAGTAATAGATGTTGAAGAACGAACCGTAGGCCCCGAGGGCGTTGAGCCTCAGGTAGTTCTCGGCGAGCGGTTCGATGACCTTGTTGATGTCGGCCTTGCGTTCGTCCATTCGTTGCGCGAGCGGCCGGGCGTTCTCGATGACGCCCTGCAGCGGCCGACGCGACGTTTCCAGCATCTCGGTCAGATCGCTCTCCGCCGACGCGAGCGGCGGGATCGCACCGGCGATCGGGTCGCGCCCCTCGGCCAATCCGGTGATCAGTTTCTGCAGTTCGTCGACGCTGGCGTCGAACTGCGAACCTTTCTCGTCGACCGTGCCCAGCACGGTGTTGAGGTTGGTGATCACGTCGCCGATCAGCTGGTCGCGGGCCGCCACGTTCTGGGTGAACGCGCTCGTGCTGGTCAACAGGTTGGCCAGCGCACCGCCCTGGCCCTGCAGCAGTTCGATCACCGCGTTGGACACCTCGTTGATCTTGGCGCCGTCGAGGCCTTTGAGAACCGGTCGCAGCCCGCCCAGGAGCGCGTCGAGATCCAGTGCGGGCTGGGTGTTCTGCTGCGCGATGGTGCTGCCCGGGGCGAGCTTGCGCAATTCCCCCGGCCCCGAGGTGATCTCCAGGTACCGGTCACCGACCAGGTTCTCGTACCGCACCACGGCCCGGCTCGAGGTGTACAGCTGGTAGCGCTTGTTGACGTCGAAACCGACGTCGACGGTGTTGTCCGGGTTCAGTTTGACGGAATTGACCGTCCCGACCGGCACGCCGGCGATGCGAACGTCCTGACCGGCCTTCAGTCGCGAGGCCTCGGCGAACGTGGCGTGGTAGGTGTTGCCCGCGGCGAAGCGGAACTCGCCGAAGACCACCACGAGCCCGGCGGCCACCAGCAGCATCACCACCGTGAAGATGCTGACCTTGAGCATGGTTCTGTCGCGGCGCATCTAGAAGTCGTCCCTTTCGGCGAACGCACCGTTGAACAGGAACTGCAGCGTCGCGGGCGCGTCGAACTGCAGTTCGGTGTTCGGCTGGAACGGCACGTAGGCGTTGTCGGTGACCAGGAACGGCGTGTGATACCAGCTGCCACCGAACTGCTTGGACGGCACATCGGGCAGGCCTCGGCAGTTCGGCCCGCCCGAGGCGTTCACGATCGGCAGGCTCTCGGGATAGGTGTACGCGGGCGCCCCCGGCAGGAAGTTGGACGCCACGAACAGGCCCGGCCGGATACCACCGATGATCGGGGCGAACCGGTCGACCGCGATGGCCGTGCCCTGCAGGATGCAGCCGAACTCCGGAGAGTAGTCGCCTGCGACCTTGAGCGGGGCCCGCAGCCGCTGGATGGCCGCGATGTAGTTGTCGGCGGCGGGCTGCAGTGTCGCGGTGCCGTTGTTGGCCAGGCCGGTCGCGGCCAGCAGCGTGGCATCGAGGTTGGCCCGCTCATCGACGATGGTCCGGTTCAGGTCGGGGACGTTGCCGATCACCTCGGCGATGTCGGGTCCGGCGTCACCGTAGATGTTGGCGACACCGGCCGCCTTGGCGAAGTCCTCCTGCAGGGTGGGCAGCTTGGGGTTGAGCTGCGCCAGCAGCGTGTTCAACCCGGCCAGGGTCGCGCCGAGATCGTCGCCGTGCCCGCGCAGACCCTCGCCCAGTGCTGTCAGCGTGCCGTTGAGGCTCACCGGGTCGATCTTGTCGAGCAGGTCCGACAGCGTCTGGAACAGCGTGTTGACCTCGAGCTGCACGTCGCCCACCGGGACGTTGGTGCCCGGGCGCAGCGGCGTGTCGGCGGCCTGCTCGGGCGGCAGGAACTCGACGGACTTGGCGCCGAAGATCGTGTTGCCCGCGATCCGCACGGTCGCATTCGACGGGATGTACTGCATCTCACCGCGCTTGAGCGACAGCGTGAGCCTCGCCTCGCGACCCGCGTATTCGATGTCGGTCACCTTGCCGATCTGGATGCCGCGGTACTTGACCTTCGCATCGCGTTCCATCACCAGGCCCGCGCGCGGCGCGGTGACCGTGACCTTGTCGGTGGGGGTGAACGCGGCCGAGTAGGACAGGTAGGTGAACACGACCGCGGCGAGCACGATCGCCGCCAGGACGGCGGCCGCGATCCGCACGTGGCTGCGTTTGGCGTTTCCGTTCGACATGGTGTTCTACCCCGAGAGGTTGAAGTTGCCGGACGCGCCGTAGACGGCGAGTGAGATGAACAGGGTGATGGTGACGACGACGATCAGCGAGGTGCGCACGGCCTGCCCCACCGCGATCCCGACCCCCACCGGGCCGCCGGAGGCGTTGTAGCCGTAGTAGGTGTGCACGAGCATGACGGCGATCGCCATCACGATGGCCTGCAGGAACGACCACAGCAGGTCGCTGGGGATCAGGAAGGTGTTGAAGTAGTGGTCGTAGAGGCCCGCGGACTGCCCGTTGATGAACACCGTCGTGAACCGCGCCGCGAAGAACGCCGCGAGCACCGACAGCGAGTACAGCGGCACGATCGCGATGAGGCCGGCCAGCAGCCGCGTCGACACCAGGTAGGACACGGCGTGCACGGCCATCGATTCGACGGCGTCGATCTCCTCGGCCACGCGCATCGCCCCGAGCTGGGCCGTGGCGCCCGCGCCGATGGTGGCCGCGAGCGCGATCCCGGCGATGACCGGCGCGACGATGCGCACGTTGAGGAAGGCCGACAGGAAGCCGGTGAGGGCCTCGATGCCGATGTTGCCCAGCGACGAGTAGCCCTGCACCGCGATGACGCCGCCGGACGCCAGCGTGAGGAATGCCGCGACCCCGACGGTGCCGCCGATCATCACCAGCGCTCCCGCGCCCATGGTCATCTCGGCGACCAGTCGGATGGTCTCCTTGCGGTACCGCGTGAAGGCGTTCGGCAGGTACCGCATGGTCTCGCCGTAGAACAGGGCCTGCTCGCCGACCGTGTCGACGGTCCTGGGCACCCCACGGAACAGGCGGCGGAATCGCAGCGTGGCGTCGTAACTCATCGGCGTCTCTTTTTTGCGCAAGCAGCCATCATGGCGCGTTCCGCTCGTGCATCCGTCATGGTGTGAGCACCCTGACGCCGATTGCGGTCATGATCACATTGATCACGAACAGACAGATGAACGCATAGACCACGGTCTCGTTGACGGCGTTACCCACACCTTTGGGCCCGCCCTTGACGGTCAGGCCGCGGTAGCAGCCCACCAATCCCGCGACGACCCCGA
The DNA here is from genome assembly GCF_001187505.1 of Mycolicibacterium goodii. The sequence goes on along the minus strand of NZ_CP012150.1, from coordinate 2,409,740 downwards.
ACAGCAGCGCCTTGATCTCGGCGAGCACCAGCTCACCGAGACCGGTGAGCACGGTCAGGCCGTTGATGAAGGCGCCGGGGTTGACGCCCTGCAGGAAGACCGAGAACACATAGCCCCCGGCGAGGCCGATGGCGCACACCAGACCGTTGAGCAGCAGCGCCACGAAGGTGGACGCCAGCACGCGGGGCACCACGAGCCGTTGGATCGGGTCGATGCCGAGCACCCGCATGGCGTCGATCTCCTCGCGGATGGTGCGTGCGCCCAGGTCGGCGCAGATCGCCGTCGCGCCGGCGCCCGCGACGACAAGCACGGTCACCACCGGACCGAGCTGGGTGATGGTGCCGAAGGCCGTGCCCGCACCGGACAGGTCGGCGGCGCCGATCTCACGCAGCAGGATGTTCAGTGTGAACGCGACCAGCACGGTGAACGGGATGGCCACCAGCAGCGTCGGCACCAACGAGACGCGGGCGATCATCCAGGTCTGGTCGAGGAACTCCTTGAGCTGAAACGGCCTCCGGAAGATCTTGGCGAAGGTGTCCAGGGACATCTCGACGAAACCGCCCACGGCCCGGGCTGGAACCGCAAGCTGTTCGATCAACCTCAGCTCCGTTCATTTGGGGCGGGGGGTGGAGACTCTACCCTCGCCGAAATTCACTCCGGCGAAAGTTCCGAGCCGCCGGATCGACGACTGTCCCACCCCTGATCTGACATCGCGCTCACGTGAGCCGGATCATACTAACTAGAACAAGTTCGCAGTGTCAAAGAACAGCGAATCTCAGGAAAACCCCAGCGTCTTCCCATTTCGGGGCACATGCAGCCAACCGAAATCTGAAACGCGTTCTACTTGTCCTCGGACGACCGACAATTGAGACTGTCAGTCTCGCGACTGCATCAGTGCAGTCGCCGAGAACCCACGCTCCGGATCCCGATCAGCAAAGTAGTCCCGCAGCGTCACGCTCAGGTCTGACGGTTCCCACGCGTCGGCGTCGGCGACGAACTGCGTCTCGGCGGTGGGCGCCGCGACCAAGGTGACAGATGGACCATAAACGATGAACAGCTGACCGTTCACACCTTCTGAGGCCGGTGCCGCGAGGAACCGCACGAGCGTCACGACGTGATCGGTGGAGAGCGGGTCGATCTGCCCCTTGGGAAGCTCGGGCGCGTCGCCGAACACACCGGCCGTCATCGCGGTGCGCGCCCTTGGCGCGATCGCGTTGGCCCTGACCCCGAACCGCTCGAGTGCCCTGGCCGCCGAGAGGGTGAGCGCGGTGATGCCCGCCTTGGCGGCGCCGTAGTTGGGCTGGCCGACCGGGCCGGACAGCCCGGCCTCCGACGAGGTGTTGATGACGCGGCCGTAGACCGTCCCGTCCCCGGCCTTGGCCTGCCCGCGCCAGTACGCGGCGGCGTTGCGGGTCAGCAGGAAGTGCCCGCGCAGGTGGACCGCGATGACCGAGTCCCACTCCTCGTCGGTCATGTTGAACAGGATGCGGTCGCGCGTGATGCCCGCGTTGTTGACGACGATGCCAAGGCCGCCGAGCCCGTCGGCGGTCTCGATGAGCTCGTCGGCCGTGGACCGCCGGCTGATGTCACCCGCGACGGCCACACCCTTGGATCCGGCCGCGGCGATCTCGTCGAGCACGTCGGACCGCTCCAGCGCGCCCGCGATGTCGTTGACGACGACGGTGGCGCCGGACTGGGCCAGACCGATCGCCTCGGCGCGGCCGAGGCCCGCGGCGGCGCCGGTGACGATGGCGACCTTTCCGGACAGATCGAGACCGGCGTCGTTCCCGGCTTTCTGATCGGCGGGGTGCGTGTCGTTGGTCATGCGGCTCCTCGGGTGCGCGGCTGGGTCAATTTATGAATGCCTCTAGTCTTTGCGGATCAGCGCGGCCCTGGGGCACTCGTGGACCGCCTGATCGGCCAGATCCTCCTGATCGGCGGGCACCGGATCGGATTTCACCACCGCGTAGTCCTCGTCGTCGAGTTCGAACAGATCCGGGGCAATTCCCACGCACACCGCGTTGCCTTCGCAGCGATCGCGGTCAACTTCAACTCGCATGACGACCTCCTCAAGGCGTGTGCGCGCACCGGGCTGGGGGCACGCAGCCACAGAATACGACCCGATCCGACCGGAGACGGCCAACCACCGGTCTGGACCCCAAGACTAGAACGTGTTACAACCGGGTGGGAAGTCAGGTCGTTTGAGCAGTGAGGATGCAGCAGATGCGGATCGGATACACCCCCGAGCAGGAGGAGTTGCGCCGCGAGCTGCGCGCGTACTTCGCCAAGTTGATGACGCCGGAACGGGTGGAGGCGCTCGGCTCATCCGAAGGCGAGATGGGCCGCGGCAACGTCTACCGCGAGACCGTCGCGCAGATGGGCAAGGACGGGTGGCTCACGCTGTCCTGGCCCAAGGAATTCGGCGGTCAGGCCCGCCCGCCGATGGACGGGCTGATCTTCACCGACGAGGCCGCGATCGCGGGTGCGCCGGTGCCGTTCCTCACCATCAACAGCGTCGCGCCGACGATCATGGCGTTCGGCACCGAGGAGCAGAAGAACTACTTCCTGCCCAAGATCGCATCGGGCGAGTTGCACTTCTCGATCGGCTATTCCGAACCGGGCGCGGGCACCGACCTGGCATCGCTGCGCACCACCGCGGTGCGCGACGGCGACGAGTACGTCATCAACGGCCAGAAGATGTGGACCAGCCTGATCGCCTACGCCGACTATGTGTGGCTCGCGGTGCGCACAAACCCCGAGGCCAAGAAGCACCGCGGCATCTCGATGCTCATCGTCCCGACCACGGCCGAGGGCTTCTCCTGGACGCCGGTGCACACCATGTCCGGGGTGGACACCAGCGCCACCTACTACCAGGACGTGCGCGTGCCGGTGACCAATCTGGTCGGCGAGGAGAACCAGGGCTGGAAACTCGTGACCAACCAGCTCAACCACGAGCGGGTGGCACTCGTATCGGCCCAGCCCATCTACGTCGCACTGGGCGGGGTGCGGGAGTGGGCCCAGAACACCAAGGACGTGCACGGCAAGCGGTTGATCGACTCGGAGTGGGTGCAGCTCAACCTGGCCCGCGTGCACGCCAAGGCCGAGGTGCTCAAACTCGTCAACTGGGAACTCGCCTCGACCGAGTCCGCGCCGTCACCTGCCGACGCGTCGGCGGCCAAGGTGTACGGCACCGAGTTGGCGACCGAGGCCTACCGGCTGCTCATGGAGGTGCTCGGCACCTCGGCGACGCTGCGCGGGGACACCCGCGGTGCACTGCTGCGCGGCCGGATCGAGCGGTTCCACCGTTCGGCGTTGATCCTGACCTTCGGCGGCGGCACCAACGAGATCCAACGAGACATCATCGGCATGGTCGCGCTCGGCCTGCCCCGAGTGAACCGGTAGAAGGCGGAACCTGACATGGACTTTTCACAACCGGAAGCGGCCGCCGACCTCGGCGGCCTGGTGCGCACCATCACCGAATCGGTGTGCACGCCCGAACACCAGCGTGAGCTCGACAAGCTCCCCGAGCGGTTCGACCGTGACCTGTGGGCCAAGCTCATCGAGTCCGACGTGCTGTCGGCCGCGGCACCGGAATCGGTGGGCGGCGGTGGATTCGGTGTGCTGGAGCAGACCGCCGTGCTGACGGCGCTGGGACGGCAACTGGCCGCGGTGCCGTATCTGGAGTCCGTGGTGGCCGCCGCGGGCGCGATCGCGCAGTTCGGCTCCGAAGCGCAGCGCGCCGCGTGGGGTGCGCCCGCGGTCGCCGGCGACAAGATCCTCACGGTCGCCCTCGACGCCGAGATGGGCCAGGGTCCGGTGCAGGCGCAGGCCGACGGGGACGGCTACCGCCTGACCGGCACCCGCACCCAGGTCGGTTACGGCCCGGTCGCCGACGCCTATCTGGTCCCGGCCGAAACCGGTTCCGGCGTCGGCGTTTTCATCGTCGCCGCGGACGACGCCGGGGTGACCGAGACCTCGTTGGACACCACCGGCAAGGGCAGCGTCGCGCATCTGGAACTCCACGACGTCGCCGTCGGCGCCGACCGGGCGCTCGGCGGCGCGCTCGGTGGGGTGGTCGCCGAGTGGTTGACGACGCGCACGATGCTCGGCCGCACGGCATATCAACTCGGTGTGCTGGAACGCGCCCTTGAGCTCACCGCGTCGTACGCGCGCGAGCGTGAACAGTTCGACCGTCCGATCGGCAGTTTCCAGGCGGTCTCGTCACGGCTGGCCGACGGCTACATCGACGTCAAGGGCCTGCAGCTCACGCTCACCCAGGCGGCCTGGCGGTTGTCGGAGGATCTGCCCGCCGACATCGATGTCGCCACCGCGGCATTCTGGGCCGCCGAGGCCGGACACCGCGTCGCGCACACCACGGTTCACGTGCACGGCGGGGTCGGCATCGACACGGACCACCCGGTCCACCGCTACTTCCTGGCCGCCAAGCAGACCGAGTTCGCCCTCGGCAGCGCGACCGGCCAGCTGCTGCACATCGGCCGCGAACTGGCCGAAACACCCGCCTAGGGATGGCCGACCCCACCGATCCCCAGACCGTGACGGCTCTGCTCGCTTCCCTGGTCGACGTTACCGATCGCGGTGTGTACGAGGGTGATTCGTTCGTCAGCTGGGCCGAGCACATTGCGGCGGGCGCCCAGGCGGGGGCCGCGCTGCGCGCCCGCATGGACCCGCGGCGGCCCCCGCACGTCGGGGTGCTGCTGGGCAACACCACGTCCTTCTCCAGCCTGCTGGTGGCAGCGGGTCTTACGGGACTGGTGCCGGTGGGCCTGAATCCCACGCGCCGTGGTGAGGCGCTGTCGCGCGACATCGTGCGGGCGGACTGCCAGGTGGTGCTCACCGACAACCCTGGCCTGGTGCCCGCGGGCGAGATCCCGGTGATCGACGTCGAATCTGCCGAGTGGGCAACCGAACTGGTGGGCCATCGAGGTGCGCCGGTGCAGTTCGGACCGCTCCGCCCGGATGACCTGTTCATGTTGATCTTCACGTCGGGCACCAGCGGTGAACCCAAGGCCGTGCGGGTCACACACGACAAGGTCGCGTTCCCGGGCCGGATGCTCGCCGAACGTTTCGGCCTCGGCCCGTCCGACACCGCCTATCTGTCGATGCCGCTGTTCCATTCGAACGCGATCATGGCCGGCTGGGCCGTCGCGGTTGCCGCCGGTGCGTCGATCGCGTTGCGCCGCAAGTTCTCCGCGTCGGGGTTCATCGACGACGTGCGCCGCTACGGCGCCACCTACGCCAACTACGTCGGCAAGCCGCTGTCCTACATCCTGGCCACCGAACCGCGCCCGGACGATGCCGACAACCCGTTGAAGATCCTGTACGGCAACGAAGGGGCGCCGCGTGACCTGGAGCGGTTCGCCGAACGGTTCGGCGTGCACGTCGTCGACGGGTTCGGTTCCACCGAGGGTGGCGTCGCCATCGCCCGCACCCCCGACACCCCCGACGGCGCGCTGGGCCCACTGACCGATGAGGTCGCGATCGTCGACGTCGACACCGGTGAACCGTGCCCACCCGGACGCGTCGGCGAACTGGTGAACCCGACCGGCGCCGGATGGTTCCGCGGCTACTACAACGATCCACAGGCCGAGTCCGAGCGGATGGCGGGCGGCGTCTACCACACCGGCGACCTGGCGTTCTGCGACGAGAACGGTTACGTGTACTTCGCCGGCCGCCTCGGGGACTGGATGCGGGTGGACGGCGAGAACCTGGGCACCGCGCCCATCGAGCGAATCCTGGTGCGCCATCCCGGGATTCTCGAGGTCGCGGTGTATCCCGTCCCCGATCCGGCGGTGGGCGATCAGGTGATGGCCGCGGTGGTGCCGGCACCGGGAGCGCCCTTCGACCCCGATGAGTTCCGCGAGTTCCTGGCCGCGCAGGACGACCTCGGACCGAAGCAGTGGCCGTCGTACGTGCGGGTGGGCACCGAACTGCCGCGCACCGAGACCTTCAAGGTGATCAAGCGCCAACTGACCGCAGAGGGCACCGACTGCACCGACCCGGTGTGGCCGATCGCGCGCGCCGACACGACTGCGTGAGTGAGGGATTCGTGCGAATCGCAGTGACCGGCCGGCACCGGCTACCTGGGTGCCCACACCGTCCGCGGCCTGCTGCGGGCCGGGCACCGGGTCCGCCTGCTGGTCGCGCCGGGCTGCGCAGGCGAACCGGTGATCGGCAGGCTCGCGGAGGTCGGCGAGGTGGAGACGCTCGTCGGCGACATCCGCGACACCGACACCGTCGACCGGCTGCTCAAAGGCTGCGATTCGATGATCCACGCGGCAGGTGTGGTGGGCACCGACCGCAGCCGCACACAGTTGATGTGAGAGATCAACGCCCATGCCACCGAGGCCGTGCTGATCCGCGCCGCCGAGGCGGGGCTGGGGTCCGATCGTGAAGGCGCGGGTGGCGCCGCGGTTGCGGGGCGGGATGCAGATGATCGACGTGCGCGACGTCGCCGATGCGCACGTCGCGTTGATGAGGCCCGGCCGCGGCCCGCACCGGTATGTGTGCGGCGGTGTGCTGGTGTCGTTCGACGAGTGGATCGACGTCCTCGAATCCGGCGTCGGCAGGCCGGTCACACTGACCGCTCGCGAGTAGCGTTCGGGGGGTGACCTACCGGGAGCAGGCGCCGGTGCCGCAGCTGCGCGAACTGGTCGAGGGCAGTTGGGAACGCAGCGGTCCGGCCGGGCCCGCGCGGGTGCTGCCCGACGGCTGCATGGACCTGATCCACCTGGACGGCCGAATCGTGGTCGCAGGTCCGGACACCATCTCCTACGTCGCCGCCGCGAGCCCGCAACCGGTGCGCGGCCTGCGCTTTCGACCCGGCGCGTTGCCCCGCCTGCTCGGTGTTCCGGCTGCCGAGCTGCGCAACATCCGCGTCGACGTGGGTGATCTGCGGACCCTACCGCGGTTCGATTCGCTCGAGACGCTGGCGATGGCCCTCATCGCGGACCGGCCGCGGGCCGAGACCGCGCCGTGGTCAACTGCCGCGCTACGCCACGTCACGCGCCGCTTCGCCGACGGCGCGACCGTCGACGACGTCGCCCACGACCTCGGCTGCTCGGCCCGGACCCTGCACCGCCACTGCCTGCGCGTCTACGGCTACGGACCGGCGATGCTGCGACGCGTCCTGCGATTCCGGCGCGCGGTCGGGCTGCTCGGCGGCGGGGCGGCCCTGTCGACGGTGGCCGCGGCGTCCGGGTATGCCGATCAGCCCCATCTGCACCGCGAGGTGCGGGCGCTGGCCGGGGTCGGGGTGCGTCAACTGCTCGATGCGGTCTCCAGCGCGGCGAACAGGTCCACCGACGTGCCGTCGGGGTCCTCGACCGTCGCGTAGCGCTGCCCCCACGGCGCGTCGAACGGTTTGAGGCTGCCCGGGTGACCGGCCGCGGTGAGGCGTTCGTACAGCGCGTCGACGTCGGCGGGCGCGGCGAGCCCGAAGGCGATCGCGACACGGCCGGCACCCTCAGGCGGGGTCCAGCCCGGATGCATCCCGGCGATCACCTCCTCGGTGTCGAACGCCAGCTTGTTGCCACCCGGCAGCGCAACCTCGACGTGCGGCCCATCGGGGTCGGGCACGTTCAGGCCGAGCAGCCGGTAGAAGCCGAGGCTTCGGGTGAGGTTCTTCGCGACGATCTCGATGACCGCCGATGTCGGTTGCAGTGCCATATCCGCAGGTTATGCGCGTCGATCCGGGATGTCGTGAACGAATCGGACAACTGAGGGTTGGTGGTACCCGCGTTCCCGGGTAGGTTGACGGATGACTGCTAGTTACTCGCCAGTAGGGAGGGTCAGACATGCCCGCTCCGTCCGCCGCCGACTTCGCCCGGCTGCGCAAGCTCGTCGCGATCGATGACATCGACGCCCGCCAGTCGCGTCCCATCGAAGAGGTGTTCACCGGCCGCGAGCTGACCACCATCCCGGTCGGCACGGCCGAGGATGTCAGCGCGGCGTTCGCCAAGGCGCGCGCCGCCCAGCGGGGGGTGGGCGCAGCGTCCCGTGGCCGAGCGCGCCGCGATCGTGGAGCGCTTCCGTGCGCTCGTCGCCGAGCGCCGCGACTTCCTGATGGATGTGGCCCAGGCCGAGACCGGCAAGGCTCGTTCGGCGGCCCAGGAAGAGATCGTCGACATGATGCTCAACGCGCGCTACTACGCGCGTGAGGCCGTCAAACTGCTTGCGCCCAAACGTGTCAAGGGCCTGCTGCCGGGCGTGGTCAAGACCGTGGTCAACCACCACCCCAAGGGCGTCATCGGGGTCATCTCGCCGTGGAACTACCCGATGACACTGTCGATCTCCGACTCGATCCCGGCGCTGCTCGCAGGCAACGCCGTCGTGGTCAAACCCGACAGCCAGACGCCGTACTGCACACTGGCCAACGCCGAGCTGCTGTACCAGGCGGGTCTGCCGCGCGACGTGTTCGCGGTCGTCCCCGGCCCGGGTTCGGTGGTGGGCACCGCGATCGTCGAGAACTGCGACTACCTGATGTTCACCGGATCCACCGCCACCGGACGCGCGCTGGCCGAGCAGTGCGGCCGCAGGCTCGTCGGCTTCTCGGCCGAACTCGGCGGCAAGAACCCGATGATCGTGACCAAGGGCGCCAAACTCGATGTGGCGGCCAAGGCCGCGACGCGCGCGTGCTTCTCCAACGCCGGTCAGCTGTGCATCTCGATCGAGCGCATCTACGTCGAGCGGGAGGTCGCCGACGAGTTCACCGCCAAGTTCGGTGAGCAGGTCCGCAGCATGAGGCTCGCCGCGACCTACGACTTCACCGCCGACATGGGCAGCCTGATCTCCGAGGACCAGATCAAGAACGTCTCCGGCCACGTCGACGACGCAAAGGCCAAGGGCGCCAGAGTGGTTGCCGGCGGCAACCTGCGGCCCGACATCGGCCCGCGGTTCTACGAGCCGACCGTGCTCACCGACGTCACCGACGACATGGAGTGCGCGCGCAACGAGACGTTCGGCCCGGTCGTCTCGATCTATCCCGTCGACTCCGTCACCGAGGCCATCGAGAAGGCCAACGACACCGAGTACGGCCTGAACGCCAGCGTGTGGGCCGCCACCAAGGCCGAAGGCGAGGCGATCGCGGCCCGGCTGCAGGCGGGCACCGTCAACGTCGACGAGGGTTACGCGCTCGCGTTCGGCAGCACCGCGGCCCCGATGGGCGGCATGAAGGCCTCCGGACTGGGCCGGCGCCACGGCGCCGACGGCATCCTCAAATACACCGAGTCCCAGACCGTCGCCACCGCGCGGGTGCTCAATCTCGATCCGCCGCTCGGCATTTCACAGACCCTGTGGCAGAAGGCGCTGACCCCGATGATCCAGGCGGTCCAGAAGCTCCCCGGCCGCTAGGTTCTTCTCGCGAGCAGACGCAAAACTGCCTATTTTCCAGTGGAATTGCGCAGTTTTGTGTCTGCTCGGCAGGAGAAATCAGGCGTCGCGGACGGTGTCGAGACGTCTGGTGGCCTCCTCGAACCCCTCGACCAGCTCGGCGATGATGTCGGCGACCGGACGGATCTCGTTCATCCGACCCACGATCTGCCCCACCGGCATCGCCACCGTGTCCGGGTTGTCCGACTCGTTCATGCGCTGATGCGCCTCGCTGACCAGGATGTTCTGCAGCGGCATCGGCAGTGGTTCCGGCGCGTCGGCGGCATCCCAGGCGTCGGTCCACTTCGTCTTGAGCAGCCGTGCGGGCTTGCCGGTGTAGATCTTGCGACGCACGGTGTCCGCCGTGCCCGCCCGCAGCAGCGCCTCCTGGATCGTGGAGATGCCACTGGGCTTGCGGTGCCCGAGGTCGTATTCGGCCGAGGTGAGGAACGCCGAGCCCATCCACACACCGGACGCGCCGAGCGCCAGGGCCGCCGCCACCTGGCGACCGGTGCCGATGCCGCCCGCGGCCAGTACGGGATTCTGATGGCCAAGGGCGCGCAGCCCTTCCACGATCTCCGGCCACAAGACAATCGAGCCGATCTCGCCGGTGTGCCCACCGGCCTCGTGCCCCTGCGCGACGACGATGTCGACACCGTTCTCGACGTGCCGCACGGCGTGTTTGGCGCTACCGGCGAGCGCCGCCACCGGAACACCCGCGGCGTGCGCCTGGTCGATGACGTCCTTGGGCGGTGAGCCCAGCGCGTTGGCGATCAGCTTGATCGGGTGCTTGAGTGCGACCTCGACGTGGCTGCGGGCCACCGAGTGCAGCCAGCCCAGCACCCCCTCGTTGCGCTCGCCCTCCTCGGGAAGCGGCGGAACACCAAGGTCGGCAAGGGTTTTCTCGACGAACTCGCGGTGCCCCCGCGGGATCAGCTTCTGGATGTCGACGGCGGTGCCCTCGGTGGGCACCTTGGCAGGCATCACGACGTCCACACCGTAGGGCTTGCCGTCGGTGTTGGCGTCCATCCACCGCAGGACCTCTTCGAGGTCGTCGGCGTCGTTGAACCGGACGCAGCCCAACACACCGAGACCACCGGCCTTGCTCACCGCGGCGGCAACCTTCTCCGACGGGGTGAAGACGAAGATCGGGTATTCGATCCCGAACCGTTCACAGAGTTCCGTTTTCATTTCATCCCTCAGTTGGAATTCGCGCCGACATGGTTGGCGTGCACCTCGTCGGCCGGGCGCTCCTCGGTGACGTCCTTGGCCCAGCGGTAGTCGGGCTTGCCCGCCGGGGACCGCTTGATCTCGTCGACCAGCCAGAGGCTGCGCGGCACTTTGTATCCCGCGATCTCGGTGCGCACGTGGGCGTCGAGTTCGGCCAGCGTCGGGCGGGTCCCTTCGCGAGGGTGGACGACGGCGGCGACGTGCTGGCCGAAGCGCGGGTCGGGCACACCGACCACGAGCGCGTCGAACACGTCGGGGTGCCCCTTGAGCGCGGCCTCGACCTCTTCGGGGTAGATCTTCTCGCCACCCGAGTTGATCGACACCGAGCCGCGACCCAGCATGGTCACGCTGCCGTCGGCCTCGACCTCGGCGTAGTCACCCGGGATCGCGTACCGCACGCCGTTGATGACCTGGAAAGTCTGCCGAGTCTTTTCGTCGTCCTTGTAGTAGCCCAGCGGGATGTGGCCACGCTTGGCGATCACACCGCGCACGCCCGAGCCGGGCTTGACCTCGTTGCCCTCGTCGTCGAGTACGACGGTGTTCTTGTCGATGGTCACGCGCGGACCGCCGGTGTGCGACTGGCCCTTCGCCACGATGCTGGTGCCGCCGAACCCGGTCTCCGACGAGCCGATGGAGTCGGTGATCACCCGGTTGGGCAGCAGTTCGAGGAACTTCTCCTTCAGGCTCGTCGAGAACAGCGCCGCGGTGCTGGCCAACAGGAACAGGCTGGACAGGTCGTACTGCTGGCCATGTTCGTTCGCGGCGAGCAGCGAGTCCAGCAGCGGCCGGGCCATCGCGTCACCGGTGAAGAACAGCAGGTTGACCTTGTGGTCGTGGATGGCCTGCCACACCTCATCGGGATTGAATTCCGGTGTGAGAAGCACGGTTCCGCCGGCGAACAACGCCATCCAGGTGGCCGACTGTGTCGCGCCGTGGATCATCGGCGGAATCGGGTAGCGCACCATCGGCGGATTCGCGGCGGCCTGCTTGGCCAGCCCGTACTCGTCCTCGATCGGCTCGCCCGTGGCGAAGTCGGTGCCGCCGAACAGCACGCGGTAGATGTCCTCGTGGCGCCACATCACGCCCTTGGGGAACCCGGTGGTGCCGCCCGTGTAGAGCAGGTAGATGTCGTCCTCGCTGCGCGGGCCGAAGTCGCGTTCCGGGGAGCTCTTCTCGAGCGCCGAGTAGAACTCGACGCCACCGAACCGCTCATAGTCGTCATCGGACCCGTCCTCGACGACGAGGATCGTCTTGATGTGCGGTGTCTCCGGCAGCACGTTGGCCACCCGGTCGCTGTAGCGGCGCTCGTGCACCAGCGCGACCATGTCGGAATTCTCGAAGAGGTACTTGAGTTCCCCCTCGACATAACGGAAGTTGACGTTGACCAGGATCGCGCCTGCCTTGACGATGCCCAGCATCGCGATGACGATCTCGATCCGGTTGCGGCAGTACAACCCGACCTTGTCGTCCTTCTTGATGCCCTGGTCAATCAGGTAGTGGGCGAAGCGATTGGCCTTCTCCTCCAACTGCCCGTAGGTCAACTGTTCGGCGCCCGAGATCAGCGCGACACGGTCAGGCACGGCGTCGATGGCGTGCTCGGCAAGATCCGCAATGTTCAGAGCCACAGAACCTAAATTAGAACGTGTTACATTTCCAGACAAGTCTGGGGTTATCGAGCATGGAGGCGAATACCCGTGAGTGAGACCAGCAAGGGGCCCGACGCCCTCGTTGAGCAGCGCGGACACACTCTGATCGTGACGATGAACCGGCCGGAGGCGCGTAACGCTCTCTCAGGCGAGATGCTCTCGATCATGGTCGCCGCATGGGATCGCGTCGACAACGACCCACAGATCCGCAGCTGCATCCTGACCGGTGCGGGCGGGTACTTCTGCTCGGGCATGGACCTCAAGAGCGCCGACAACAAGCCGCCGGGCGAGTCGTTCAAGGACGGCAGCTACGACCCGTCGAAGATCCCCGGGCTGCTCAAGGGCCGGCGCCTGACCAAGCCTCTGATCGCCGCGGTCGAGGGTCCGGCGATCGCGGGCGGCACCGAGATCCTGCAGGGCACCGACATCCGCGTGGCCGGCGAGAGCGCCAAGTTCGGGATCTCCGAGGCGAAGTGGAGCCTGTACCCGATGGGCGGCTCCGCCGTGCGCCTGGTGCGCCAGATCCCCTACACCATCGCGTGCGATCTGCTGCTCACCGGTCGCCACATCACCGCGGCCGAGGCGTTGCGGTACGGGCTGATCGGCCACGTCGTTCCCGACGGCACCGCACTGGACAAGGCGCTCGAGATCGCCGAGGTGATCAACAACAACGGCCCGCTGGCCGTGCAGGCGATCCTCAAGACCATCCGCGAGACCGAGGGCATGCACGAGGAGGAGGCGTTCAAACCCGACACCGCCAACGGCATCCCGGTGTTCCTGTCCGAGGACGCCAAGGAAGGCCCGCGGGCGTTCAAGGAGAAGCGCGCGCCGAACTTCCAGATGAAGTAGACGCCAACGCAGTTGGGGCCCTGCTCGCATCGAGCCGGGCCCCAATTGTGCTCAACTCAGCGCCAGTGACCGGGCGGCCCCCAGGGCCGTGGCGGCGGAGGCGGCGGCGGGAACGCGGGCACCGGCCCGAGCACTCGCCGGCGCCGCATCGGTCACGGGCTGCGCACCGGCCACCGTGGCCGCACCCGTCGCACCAACAAACAGGGTGCTCCCCAACAGGATTCCGCTCAACAATCGTCGCCCCGGTAACAGTCGTGCCAGATCGTGCACCCTTCACTCGTCGCGCATCCCCCGATATGCCAAGCCTATCTAATTAGACAATCTAGGCGGAACCTGCGGAACGCTGTGCACAGCCGATGCTTAAGTTCACACAGCGAAACCACAAACTCCCCATGTCGCGACTGTGAAACCTCTGCGACTTTTCGGCCGATTTTTCGCTGACGTTTCACACTCGCGGAGCTGTCGGTGCCCGCGGGCACACTCCCCGCATGGGGGATCCAGTCATCGGCACCGAAGCCGTCTCATCCGGCGTCGCGACTCCTTATCAGCTGCGTAGCCGGTATCGGGCGGTGTACCCGGGCGTCTACATCCCGAAGGACACCGAGCCCACGGCAGCGCTGCGCGCGAAGGCCGCGTGGTTGTGGTCGGATCGACGCGCGGTGCTGGCCGGCCGCTCGGCGTCGGCACTGCACGGCGCCAAGTGGCTCGACCCGCGCCGACCCGCCGAGTTGATCCACGACAACCGCCGCCCACCCCGTGGAATCCACACGTGGCTGGACAGATTCGAAGACGACGAGGTCGCCGTCGTCGGCGGGATGCGGGTGACAACACCCGCACGCACGGCGCTCGATCTGGCGTGCCGGTATCCGCTCGATGCGGCCGTGACGCTCACCGATGCGCTGGCCAACGCGACTCGGCTCAAGATGGCCGACGTCGAACTCCTCGTGGACCGGTACCGGGGCCGGCGGGGCATCAAGACCGCACGCCAGGTGCTCGACCTCGTCGACGGTGGCGCCGAGTCACCCCGCGAGACCTGGCTCCGGTTGGAGGTCATCCGCGGCGGCTTCCCTCGTCCACGAACCCAGATCCCGGTTCACGACGAATACGGGGTGCTGGTCGGGGTTTTCGACATGGGCTGGGAAGACGTCATGGTTGCCCTCGACTATGAGGGCGACCAGCACCGGACCGACCGGCGACGGTTCAACCGCGACATCCGCAAGTCGGAGGCCGTCACGCGGCTGGGCTGGACCCACATCCGGGTGACGGTGCAAGACGGTGAGGCCGACATCCTCAAGAGGATCGAGGCGGCGGGCGTTCCGCGTTCTCCGCGAGTGTCTAGCCCAGCACCGGCGCGGTCGGCGTGAACACCACGGGCATCGACTCTGGCCCGCTGACGAAGTTGGCGGGCCGCAGCGGCACCGAAGCGTCGTCGGCGAGACGCAGATCGGGCAGCCTGCGGAGCACGCGCTCGGTCATGAGCCTGAGCTCCAGGCGCGCCAGCTGGTTGCCCAGGCAGAAGTGTGTACCGAAGCCGAAGGCCACATGGCTGTTGGGATTTCGGTCGATGCGGAAGTTGTCCGGGTCGCCGAAGACGGTCTCGTCGAAGTTGGCCGACTCGAACATCAGCATGATCTTCTCGCCGGCCCGCAACTCGGTGCCGTGGAACACCGTGTCCGCGGTCAGGGTGCGGCACATGTTCTTCACCGGCGAGGTCCAGCGCAGCATCTCCTCGATCGCTCCGGGCAGCAGGTCGACGTCGGCGACCAGCGCCTGCCACTGATCCCGGTGGCGCAGAAGCTGTTCGGTGCCGCCCGAGAGCGTGTGCCGGGTGGTCTCGTCGCCGCCGATGAGGATCAGCAGGGTCTCGAAGACGATCTCGTCGTCGGACATGCGGGAACCCTCGACCTCGGAGTTCACCAGCACCGAGAACAGGTCGTCGGTCGGTTCGGCACGCCGCTTGGTGATGACGTCCCTGGTGAACTCGGTGTAGGCCGCGAAGGTGTCCATGAGCTTCTTGATGGCCGCCTCGTCGACGTGTGAGGACAGCCCGCACACCAGGTCGTCGGACCACCGCAGCAGCATGTCGCGTTCGGACGGCAGCACCCCGAGCATGTCGCCGATCACCGCCATCGGCAGCGGGGCCGCGATGTCACGGACGAAGTCGCACTCACCACGTTCGCACACCGCGTCGATCAGGGTGTCGCACAACCGACCGATGGACTCGACCTTGTCCATGACGCGCTTGCGGGTGAACCCGGCATTGACGAGCTTGCGCCGCAACAGATGTTGCGGGTCGTCCATGTCGATCATGTACGGCATGCCGGGCTGGTCGGGCCGGATGCCCCCGGTCGACGAGAACAGCTCGGGGTTGCGTTCGGCGTCGAGCACGGCCTGATACGTCGTCGCCGCGGCCTGCCCGTTGCGGTCACGGAACACCGGTTCGTTGGCCCGCATCCAGCGGTAGGCCTCGCGCGCGCCGCCGTCGGCGTAGAACATGCCGTTGGCCAGGTCGACGTCGGGCCTGGTGAGCACCTGCGTCACGAGATCACCTCCGGGTCACCGAAAGTCATCGCGACGTTGGCCGCCGTACTCGACACGAGCGCCCGTTTCGGCAGCCCCAGCGAGGCGAGTTCGGCCGCGTACGGATGGTCACCGAGGCGCAGGCGCGCCCCGCCGAACCGGTACCGCACACCCGAAAGGCGCATCTTTCCCTCGGTCCGGCGCGTCACTCCGTCGAGGTGCGAGTAGGTGGGGTGCACCTGCGGACGCGACGTGAACGACGACGGCACGCCGATACCGGGTTTGAACTCCATGCCCACCACGAACTCGCCGTCGATGGTCACGTCGAACCCGAACTGGCGGGCTTGGCGAATGGTGAAGTCCGCCATCACTTTCGGGTAACCCCAGATGGTGCGGCCGGCTTCGAGGGTGAAGGACTGGTCGACCGGCAGGTGGTGGACGAACGCGCCTGCGGAGCGCAGGGCCCGCGGGCCGGTCGCGGTCGACCCCGGCGGGTTCACCATGATGTTGGTGCCGTATTCGAGGTACTCGCCGAGGTCGCCGTCGACGTAGCGCATCAGCATGAGGACGACGATCGCGCGTCCCGGCCGGTACCGGCACACCTGTAGGCCGCTGTGGTCGATCAACCGCTGGGCGGCATCGGCGTCCACCGAGAACATCGCCATGTGCTGGTCGGCCGTGCGGATCCGCACCGGCATGGTCACCGTGCTTCCGGCGATCGTGTGCTGCGTCACACGCCAAATCTAGAACGTGTTCTAGACAGTTTGCAAGAAGTGTCTACACCAGCGCGGCGAGCTCTCGGATGTGTTCCGGGCTGCGCCCGGACACCACCATGGTGGTGACGCCTGCGGCCTCCCACACCTTGATCTGCTCGCGCACGTAGGAGACGTCGCCCACGATGGCCGCATCGTCGACCACCTCATCGGGGATCACCTCGGCGGCCTCGTCCTTGCGCCCCGAACGGAACAGTCGGGTGACCTCGTCGACGACCTCGCCATAACCCATGCGGCGGTAGACGTCGGCGTGGAAGTTGGTGTCCTCGGCGCCCATACCGCCCATGTACAGCGCCAGATAGGGCTTCATCGCCGCCAACGCCGCGGCCCGGTCCTCGGTGATGACGATGTTGGCGGTCGCGCAGATCTCGAAGGTCTCGCGGGTGCGACGCGCACCGGGACGCGCGAAACCCTCGTCGAGCCACGCGTTGTAGGTGTCGGCCATGCGCGGGGTGTAGAAGATCGGCAGCCAGCCGTCACAGATCTCAGCGGCCAACGCCACGTTCTTGGGCCCCTCGGCGCCCAGCATGATCGGGATGTCCGCGCGCAGCGGATGGGTGATGGGCTTGAGCGCCTTGCCGAGCCCGGTGGTGCCCTCACCGGTCAGCGGCAGCGGGTAGTGCGGCCCGTCGCTGCTCACCGGCGCCCGGCGGGCCCACACCTGCCGGATGACGTCGATGTACTCCCGGGTGCGGGCCAGCGGCTTGGGGAAACGCTGCCCGTACCAGCCCTCCACCACCTGCGGCCCGGACACCCCCAGCCCCAGGATGTGCCGGCCACCCGAGAGGTGGTCCAGGGTCAGCGACGCCATCGCGCACGCCGTGGGGGTACGCGCCGACAGCTGCACCACCGACGTGCCCAGCCGCAGCCGCGTCGTCTCACGTCCCCACCACGCCAACGGCGTGAACGCATCCGAACCCCACGCCTCGGCGGTGAACACCGTGTCGAAACCGGCCTCCTCGGCCGCGGCCACCAACTCCGCATGGTTGGTCGGCGGCTGCGCACCCCAATATCCGAGCTGCAAACCCAACTTCATTCCGGCCGCCTTCCTTGACTCCTTGCCACGATTCTTAGAACCTGTTCTACTCGATGTGTGACAGCCAGCCAAAGCCGCCCGGCCTCGACAGATCACCGTGAGCCGCCACTTTCTGCGCCACTGAGACTGTCTTTCGACTACACCCGTTCAGTCGGGCCTCTGCTCAGTCAGTTCTTCACCGCGCTGCGTGACCGCCGCATCGTCGGCGTTCGCGGATCCGACGGACGTGTGCATGTGCCACCCGCCGAGTATGACCCGGTCACCTATCAGGCACTGACCGAGGTGGTGCCGGTGGCCAGCGTCGGAACCGTCGTGTCCTGGACCTGGCAGCCCGCGCCGCTGGAGGGTCAGCCGCTCGACCAACCGTTCGCGTGGGCGCTGATCAAGCTCGATGGTGCCGACACCGCGCTGCTGCATGCCGTTGCCGCGCAGGAGGGTTCGGTGCACACCGGGATGCGGGTGCACGCGCACTGGGTCGACGAGCCGGCGGGAGCGATCACCGACATCGCCTACTTCCTGCCCGGCGACACCCCCGAGCCGGTTCCCGACGCGCCCGCCGACGAGCGTGACCCGGTGACCATGCTGGTGTCGCCGTCGAGCATCGAGATCCAGCACTCGGCGTCGCAGCCCGAGAGCATCTACCTGCGCGGCCTGCGCGAGGGCAAGCTGATCGGGGCCCGCACCGTCGGTCCGAACGGCGAGAAGGGAAAGGTCTACTTCCCGCCCAAGGAGGCCGACCCGGCCACCGGCCTTGAGCTCGACGAGTTCGTCGAACTGCCCGACAAGGGCACCGTGACGACGTTCGCGATCATCAACATCCCGTTCGCCGGGCAGCGCATCAAACCGCCCTATGTCGCGGCCTACGTGCTGCTCGACGGTGCCGACATCCCGTTTCTGCACCTGGTCACCGACGTCGACGCGGCCGAGGTCCGGATGGGCATGCGGGTGCAGGCGGTGTGGAAACCCGAGGAGGAATGGGACCTCGGCATCGACAACATCTCGCATTTCCGGCCGACGGGTGAGCCCGACGCCGACTACGACACCTACAAGCACCACCTGTGAAGGGAAAAGATGACCGCACCCTCGGGTAGACAAGTCGCGGTGGTCGGCTTCGCCCATTCACCGCATGTCCGCCGCACCGACGGCACCACCAACGGCGTCGAGATGTTGATGCCGTGTTTCCAGCAGCTCTACGGAGAGCTGGGTCTGAAGCAGACCGATATCGACTTCTGGTGCTCGGGGTCCTCGGATTACCTTGCCGGACGCGCGTTCTCGTTCATCTCCGCGATCGACTCGATCGGCGCCGTGCCGCCCATCAACGAGTCGCACGTCGAGATGGACGCCGCGTGGGCGCTGTACGAGGCCTACATCAAGATCCTGACCGGCGAGGTCGACACCGCGCTGGTGTACGGCTTCGGCAAGTCCTCGGCCGGTGTCCTGCGGCGCGTGCTCGCGCTGCAGACCGACCCGTACTCGGTGGCCCCGCTGTGGCCCGATTCGGTCTCGCTGGCGGGCCTGCAGGCCCGGTTCGGGCTCGACGCGGGTAAGTGGACCGCCGAGCAGATGGCGCGGGTGGCGCTGGATTCGTTCGCCGCCGCCGAGCGCACCGATTCGGAGAAACCGGCCACCTCCGTCGAGGAGCTGCTCGCCCGGCCGTTCTTCGCCGATCCGCTGCGTCGTCACGACATCGCCCCGATCGCCGACGGCGCGTCGGCGATCGTGCTCGCCGCCGATCACCGGGCCCGTGAGTTGCGGGCGAACCCGGCCTGGATCACCGGCATCGAACACCGCATCGACACCCCGGTGCTGGGCGCGCGGGATCTGACCACCTCGCCGTCCACCACGGCGTCGGCGCGTGCCGCCACCGGTGGCGACCCGTCGTCGATCGAGGTGGCCGAGATCCACGCCCCGTTCACCCACCAGCACCTGATCCTCACCGAGGCGATCGGGCTCGGCGAGGCGACGAAGGTCAACCCGTCGGGTGGGGCGCTGGCCGCCAACCCGATGTTCTCGGCGGGCCTGGAGCGCATCGGTTTTGCCGCGCAGCACATCTTCGACGGTGCGGCGGGGCGGGTGCTCGCGCACGCGACCAGCGGCCCGGCGCTGCAGCAGAACCTGGTTGCCGTCCTGGAAGGAAGGAACTGATGGCCATCAACGCCGCCGTCCTGGGCACCGGCCAGACAAAGTACGTCGCCAAGCGCACCGACGTGTCGATGAACGGCCTGGTGCGCGAGGCCATCGACCGGGCACTGGCCGATTCGGGCTCGACGATGGCCGACATCGACGCCGTGGTGGTCGGCAAGGCGCCGGACTTCTTCGAGGGCGTGATGATGCCCGAACTGTTCATGGCCGACGCCGTGGGCGCCACCGGCAAGCCGCTGATCCGTGTGCACACGGCGGGCTCGGTCGGTGGGTCGACGGCGATCGTGGCGGCGAGCCTGGTCAAATCCGGCAAGTACCGCCGCGTGCTCACCATGGCGTGGGAGAAGCAGTCCGAATCGAATGCCATGTGGGCGTTGAGTATTCCGGTTCCGTTCACCAAGCCGGTCGGCGCGGGTGCCGGTGGTTACTTCGCGCCGCACGTGCGGGCCTATATCCGCCGCTCGGGTGCGCCGACGCACATCGGCGCGATGGTCGCGGTCAAGGACAGGCTCAACGGGGCCAGGAACCCGCTGGCGCATCTGCATCAGCCCGACATCACGCTCGAGAAGGTGCTCGGCTCGCAGATGCTGTGGGATCCGATCCGGTTCGACGAGACCTGCCCGTCGTCCGACGGTGCGTGCGCGATGGTCATCGGTGACGAGCAGATCGCGGATCGCCGTGTGGCCGAGGGCCATCCGGTGGCCTGGATCCACGCGACCGCGCTGCGCACCGAACCGCTGGCGTACGCCGGGCGTGATCAGGTGAATCCGCAGGCCGGTCGTGACGCCGCCAGGGCGCTGTGGCGCGACGCGGGCATCACCAGCCCGATCGACGAGATCGACGTCGCCGAGGTGTACGTGCCGTTCTCGTGGTTCGAGCCCATGTGGCTGGAGAACCTGGGCTTCGCACCGGAGGGCGAGGGTTGGAAGCTCACCGAGGCCGGCGAGACCGCGATCGGTGGACGCATCCCGTTCAACCCGTCGGGCGGTGTGCTGTCGTCGAACCCGATCGGCGCGTCGGGCATGATCCGGTTCGCCGAGTCGGCCATCCAGGTGATGGGCAAGGCGGGCGAGCATCAGGTCGAGGGCGCCCGCAAGGCACTCGGCCACGCCTACGGCGGTGGTTCGCAGTACTTCTCGATGTGGGTGGTGTCGTCCGACAAGCCCTGACCCCTGCCCCTTCTCCGCCGAAACGGCATTCCAGCAGGCAAAGTGCGAGTAGAGGCCTGACGGAATGCCGTTTCGGCGAAAATGACGGGCCCGCGTACTCTGATCGGTAACTATGTCGCGCACGACGGTCACCCGCCTCAAGCTTCTGCTCACCACTGGCCTAGCCGCTGCTGTCGTTGCGACGGCCGCCGGCTGTCAGGACGCGCAACTGCCCATGAACCCGGCCACGGGTAAGACGCCCGCCGCCCCGGCCGCCACCGCGTCGAGTTCGCCCGAAGCACAGGCCTCCGACTACAGCCATCTGTTGCTGCAGGCCGAGGACATCAGCATCCCGCCGGACACCTTCACCGCGCGGTCCACCAAGGTCAACCCGGACGGTCAGGACGGCGCGAGCGCGCTGTTCGTCAACGCCGACGACACCAGGGCGATCGCCGACACGCTCCTGATCTACCCCGATGTGGCCACGGCCTCGGCGACGCTGGAGCAGGCCGTCGCCGCGGTCAACACCATGGTGAAGGGCGGCACTCCCGAACCGGTGCCGGTCGGCACGGGCGGCACGGTGATCTCCGGGATGGCTCCCGACGACTCCAAGGCCGTCACGCTGCTGATGTTCACGCAGGGCCGTGCGCTGGTGCGCCTTGAGTTCGACAGCGCACCGCAGGACCCGGTCACCGAGCAGACCGTGGCCACCATCGGACGGATGCAGCAGATCGCCCTGCGGATCGGCCTGCCGGAGCGGGAGTAGCCGTTCCTCGGTGCGGGTATGCCGCAGGTCACGCGCCACTCGTTGCACGATCGGACCGGAAAACTGTAACGTGTTCTAGTTAGAAGCGAGGGACTGGAGGCGTTCATGGCTACCGAGACTGTCGGGATTCGTGAGATCGACACCGGCGCGCTGCCGGATCGGTACGCGCGCGGCTGGCACTGCCTTGGACCGGTGCAGGACTTCCTGGACGGCAAGCCGCACTCGGTCAACGCGTTCGGCACCAAGCTCGTGGTGTTCGCGGACTCCAACGGCGAGCTCCACATCCTCGACGCGTACTGCCGCCACATGGGTGGCGACCTGTCGCAGGGCACCATCAAGGGCGACGAGGTGGCCTGCCCGTTCCACGACTGGCGCTGGGGCGGTGACGGCAAGTGCAAACTCGTGCCGTACGCCAAGCGCACGCCGCGGCTGGCCCGCACCCGTTCCTGGCACACCGACGTCCGCGGCGGCCTGCTGTTCGTGTGGCACGACCATGAGGGCAATCCACCCCAGCCCGAGGTCCGCATCCCCGAGATCCCGGAATGGTCGAGTGGCGACTGGACCGACTGGAAGTGGAACTCGATGTTGATCGAGGGCAGCAACTGCCGCGAGATCATCGACAACGTCACCGACATGGCCCACTTCTTCTACATCCACTTCGGGCTGCCGACGTACTTCAAGAACGTCTTCGAGGGCCACATCGCCAGCCAGTACCTGCACAACGTGGGCAGGCCCGACGTCAACGACCTGGGCACCGCCTACGGTGAGGCCAAGCTGGATTCCGAGGCCAGCTACTTCGGCCCGTCGTTCATGATCAACTGGCTGCACAACACCTACGGCGATTTCAAGGCCGAGTCGATCCTGATCAACTGCCACTACCCCGTCACGCAGGACTCGTTCGTGCTGCAGTGGGGCGTGATCGTCGAGAAGCCCAAGGGCCTCGACGACGCGACCACCGATAAGCTCGCCGCGGCGTTCACCGAGGGGGTCAGCAAGGGCTTCCTGCAGGACGTCGAGATCTGGAAGCACAAGACCCGCATCGACAATCCGCTGCTCGTCGAGGAGGACGGCGCGGTCTACCAGATGCGGCGCTGGTACCAGCAGTTCTACGTCGACGTCGCCGACATCACCCCGGACATGACCGACCGCTTCGAGATGGAGGTCGACACCACGGCCGCGGTCGAGAAGTGGAACATCGAGGTCCAGGAGAACCTGCGGATCCAGGCGGCCCAGAAGGAAGCCGAGAGGGCGGAGCAACCGAGCTGATGTCGGCACGCGACGAGCCGGGCCAGACCCAGACACCGGATGTCGGCGATCTGGCCCGCTCGATGCTGCTCCTGCATGGCATCCATGACGACGATCATCCGGCCGGCGGTCAGCCGAGCTCCGGAAGCTGGTCCAAGGCACCCGATTTCGCGTCCGATCCGCAGCGCGCCGCGGCCGTGCGGGAAGCCAGCCTGCGTGACCGCGAGCGGTACCTGAACTCCGGGCTGGTGTCGGTGGACTGCAGGCACTGCCACGTGTCGGTGCAGGTGAAGAAGCTCGGCCCGGCGCACACCGCGGTGCAGTGGAACTCCGAGGCGACCAGGCGCTGCGCGGTGTTCAACGAAATCCGCGCCGCGGGTGGGGATCCCGCGCGGACCCCGTCCTGCCCGCGATTGACCGACAGCATCAGGCACGCCGTGGCCGAGGGTGTCCTCGAGGAGTCCTCGACGTCACCGGCCCCCGGCGACGGCTAGCTGCACCGTCGATCGAGCCGGTCGCGGTGACCACGCGCACCGCTTCTTGACGTCAGAGGCCGGCGAACCGTTCCCTGACGGCCTCGACGGTCAGACCGTAGTCGGCCAGCGCATAGGTGTGTTTGGGTGCGCGGGGTCCGCGCCGGCTGGCGGCGTACACCTCGGCGACGGCGGTGCGCGCGGCGTCGGTGTAGGGCAGGCCGAAGTGCCGGTAGACGCTCTCGACGGTCGCGAGCGGGTCGGCGATGAAGTCCGCGTAGTCCACGTCGAGGAACTGTGCGGGATCGTGATGGGCGCGTTCGGCTTCGAACGCCTCGAGCCCGCGCGCCCAGGTGTCCATGGCGTCGGCGCCGATCCGGGCGCCGACGAAGGTGTCGGACCACCCGGCGGTGGTGTGCGCCGCCAGCGAGCACATCGAGGCCATGATGGTTTCGGCCGGGCGGTGGCACTGGATGACCAGCGCGTCGGGGTACGTCGCGAACAGCGCGTCGAGTGCGAACAGATGGCTGGGATTCTTGAGCACCCAGCGCTTCTCGGCGTCGTTGAGGCCGATCAGCTGCAGGTTGCGCCGGTGCCGTTGATACGGCTTGGTCCAGTCCTGCTGCGCCAGCCAGTGGGCGTAGGTGGGCAGGTGCGCGAGGGTCTCGTAGGACACCGAGTGCAGCGACTGACGCAACAGCTGCCAGCACTCCTCGACCTCGTCGGCGGTCATGAAGTGCAGTCCCGTGTAGTCGGGGTTCTCCTCGTGGTGCCGTGAGAACTGCGCGGCGAGCTGCTGGTACACCGGGTTGTCGGGCCAGGTCTCGCGCGGCGGGCGGGGCTGCGGGAACTCCGCCAGCCACATCTGCAGGCCCTGGTGGGCCGGGTCGGCGGTCAGCAGCCGGTGCAGCACCGTGGTGCCGGTGCGCGGCAGGCCGGTGACGAAGATGGGGCGCTCGATCTGCACGTCGGCGTACTGCGGGTATTGCTTCCACGACGCCTCGCTGAGCAGCCGCGCCACCAGCGCGTTGCGCAGGAAGAACCGCGACATCTTGCTGCCCAGCTCGGTCAGATCGGCGTCGCGCTGGTAGGACTCCAGCAGCACGCCGAGCGCCTCGCGGTAGTTGTCGTCGTCGGGTCCGAAGTCGTCGAAGCCGGTCGCCCTGGTGGCCGACGCGTAAAGATCCTCGACCGTGCCCACGTTCGTGCGCAAATTCATGGCTCGACTCCCACTCGCTCCGGTCCTCGCTCGTTCCTCACTCGCACTCGTCTTCGCGGGTTCATGCCTTGTACTCCCCGCAGTTGACGTCCAGCGCCTGACCGGTGATCCCGCTGGAAAGATCGCTGGCCATGAACAGGATCGCCGAGGCCACCTCGTCCTCGGTCGGCAGCCGCTTGAGGTCGGATCCCGCGGCGGCCGCGTTGTAGATGTCCTCGACGCTGGTGCCGTACTTGCCGGCCTGGTGTTCGAAGTAGCTCTTCAGGGTCCCGCCCCAGATGTAGCCGGGCAGCACCGAGTTCACCCGGATGCCCTTCTCACCGAGTTCGGTCGCCAGGGTCTGCGACATCGCCAGCAGCGCCGACTTCGCCATCTTGTACGCGCCGTACTTGGCCTGGGAGTGGCGCACCACCATCGAGTTCACGTTCACCACTGCACCTTTGGATTCCTCCAGCGCGGGCGTGAAGCCCTGGATGAGCCGCAGCGCGCCGAACACCGTGAGCTCGATCGCGTCGCGCATGTGCTCGAACGTGGTGTTGGCGAACGGTTTCATCGACGGGACCCGGAATGCGTTGTTGATCAACACATCCACCCGGCCGTACGCGTTCATCGCCTCCTCGACGAGGTGGTTCACCTGGGCGTCGTCGGTGATGTCGGTGCCGACCGACAGTGCGCGCCTTCCGGTGTCGGTGACCTGCTTGGCGACGTCGTCGAGACGCTCGACGGTGCGGGCAGCGAGCACCAGGTCGGCGCCTTCCTGAGCGCACCGCCGCGCGAGCGTGGTACCCAGCGCGGGCCCGACGCCGCTGATGACGACGACCTTGTCCTTCAACAGTCCGTGCGGCGCACCGCCCATGTCAACCCACCATCCTGTTCTGAATCTGCTGTTGGCGCAACGCGATCCGGGCCCGCCAGTCCTCGTCGGAGATCTTGTTGGATTCGTGGTACGGCAGCTTGTCGGGCACCTGGTCGACGTCGACCACCTCGACGGTCGGGCCGTCGGCCTCGGTGAGCGCGCGCGAGAGACGCTGCCAGCGGAACTGCAGGTAGCCCTTGCGGTGGCCGAGTGTCTCGCACCAGTTCGTCACGCCGGGATTGGCGTCGGACACCACGATGCGGATCTTGCCGTCCGGATCCGCTTGCGCCTGAGTGCCGTTCAGCGAGGTCTGGTGGTTGATGTAGTCCAGCGAGATGTACCAGAGGCTGCCGAGCTGGAAGCCGAGATACGGCGCGTCGGGCACCGGCAGCGTGATCACCATCGCCTGGTCGGGGTGCAGATCGAAGTGTCCGACCGACGAGTACTGCGTCGCCAGCCCGCCGGGGGTGAGCCGCGGCGCGACCATGGTGTTGACCGGCAGGTTGTCGTAGAACCACTGCGGGAACTGCAGCCAGGTCTTGACCCGCTGCACCAGTTGCCTACCCGCGACCGCGTACCGCTTCTCGATGAGTTCGGCGGTCAGTGGCGGCGGGGCGGTGCCGGCGGTGTCGGTACGCGTGATGGCGAGGTGGCCGCGCTGCGCGGACCAGTCGTTGTAGACCTCGCGGATCAACAACTGCGACGGCGTCGTCGGCGTGACCCGCCACTCGAAGGTGCCGTCCTCGGCGATGTCGAGTTCGCGGTCGTCGAACGCGGCCTGGCTGGCGGGCACGTTGTCGTCGGTGTACTCGCCGCCGAGCATCTGGAAGCTCAGATCGGTTGTGGTTCCGCGTTTTCCGGTGATGACGTACTCGCGGCCGGGTTGCACGCGGGTGCCGAAGTACAGCGTGTCAGGGTTGTCCAGGCCCATCTTGGCGAACGGGCCGGTTCCGGACTGCAGGAACGGGTGGTCGCGTTCGTAGTCGAAGGCCAGGTGCAGGCATCCCGAGACACATCCGGCGAGGTACTGCAGGCCCTCCAGCAGATCGGCCTCGGATTCGATGAACGGGGCCGCGGCCACCAGGTGTTCGGCCTCGGCAATGGCATCCAGCAACGGCTGTGTGTGCATCGGCATCCGATCTCTTGGTCCAATATTGGACCATTGTGGTAGAGTTTCCGACCCGACACTAGAACGCGTTCTATTTCGCGTCAATACTCAGGGGTGCTCATGACCGAGGCTGCGGAGTCGGCGGGCCGGGCGTCGCCGCCCACGGCGCGGGTCGTGGCGATCCTGGATTTCCTGGCACGCCACCCCCATGACCGGTTCGGGTTGTCGGAACTGTCCCGGCGGGTCGGGGTGAGCAAGCCGACCTGCCTGGGCATCCTCACCACGTTGACCGAATCGGGTCATCTGGTGCGTGAGGGCGACGGGCGCGACAAGTGCTACCGACTGGGGCCCGCGTTGATCTCGCTGGGTCACATGGCGCAGGAGTCCATGCGGGTCAACCCCGCCGCCCGCGCCGAATTACGGGCGCTGTCGGCCGCTTTCGGCAGCACCGCGGCGATCTCGGCGGTGATCGACGACCGCATCACGGTGCTGGAGCTCGTGGCGCCGCCCGGCACCGATGTCGGGGTGCGCGTCGGGCAGAGCTACCCTTTCGCACCGCCCGTGGGCCTCATGTTCGTCCTGTGGGACGACGACGCGCTGCGGGCCTGGCTGGACAAATCCCCCACGGTGCCGCTGCGCACCGATTCCGAGCGCCTCGAGAAGGTCATCGACGAGTGCCGGACCTCCGGTTACCTCGTGGAACGGCTCACCCCGGCCGGTCAGCGGCTCTACGGTCTGATGGCGGGCATGTCCAGCCGCTTGCCCGACGAACTGCAGGCGCTGCTGCGGGAGCTGGTGTCCGACATCGGTGAGCGGGTTTACCTGCGCAGCGAGGCCCACAGCCGGCAGCGCCACGACGTCAGCGTCATCTCCGCGCCGGTGCACGACCACCATCAGCGTCAGGTCATGGTCGTCTCTCTGCACGTCGGACGCTCGCTGACCGACTCCGAGATCACCAAGCGGGCCCGCGGCGTCATCGCGGCCGCCGACGCGGTCACGGCGCAGTTGGGGGGTCACAAGCCGGCACCGACACGGCCGGGCTCAGCCGCCCGCCGCTGATTTGGTGCGTTCAAGTATCCGGCGGCGCGCTTACTCTCGAAAAGTGACCTACGACGCTGCAGAGTGGCATCGGGAGTCGGTCATCGAACACGATCTCAGGCCGACTGCCGCGAGCACTCACATCGCGATGTTCATGGCATGGTTGGCGCTGCACGAGCTGACCCGGCCGAAGTTCGCGCGGGCCGAGCTGCTGGCCCGCATCATCAGCCCGGGTCAGTACCTCCGGCATTTCTGCCGCGATCAATTCGATGAATCGATGTTGACCGACACCGGAAACGCTTTCACCAAGGCCGTTTACGAGCAGTATCGGGCCGAGTACGCGAAGCTACCGGTCGCCGCTCAATCCGATTCGTTCTACGGAGCGCCCGACAACTGGGACACCTATGAGGAGGTGGCGACGCTGGTGAACCATTTGTTCAGGGCGTGGCAGAACAGAAGTGGGTGAACGTCGGGAGTGTTCAGAAGTTGTTGCAGGTGTCGAAAACCGACTGCAGCAACCCGATGTAGGGTTGATTGGGCGGGTACTCGACGATCGCCTTCGCCATGCGCTGTCGCAGATCCCGCGGCGCGTTGATGAACTGCTGCAGCGTGGACTGCATCGAGGGCGACGAGGTCAACACGGTGCCCGCAACCGGGTCCTGGGCGTTCAACGCCGCGACGAACTGCGGATAGCTACACGTACTGTTGACCGCGGAGTCGAGGTTGGGCTCGGCGGATGCGGTACCAGCTCCGGCGATCCCGATGGTCGCCGCGACCGCCAGCCCGCCGACAGCAACGGCCGTCCTGATCGGTGATGGTTCCATGACGTCTCCTCCGGCCCGGACTCTACTCGTCGCCGCCGAGCCATCCCCGCCGTTTCGGAAACGCCCACGGTCACGGCCCGCTACCTCGTTGCATACGGAAAAACAATGGTGTGCAACGACATAGGTCTCGTTCACAACTGAGCAGCACAGCACGCGTATGTCGAAAGAGTTTGTCTCCCAGTAGAAGTGGTTGCTCTACGAGGTACTCGCCAAAACGAATGGCAGCACCTCCGGCGCCCCACCGGCGCGCAGCAGCCGCGCGGCCATCGTCAGGGTCCAGCCGGTGTCGGTCAGATCGTCGATCAACAGCACCGGACCGTCACAGTCGATCTGCGGGTGTTCCCACGACCCGGTCAGCGCCGCGACGCGGTACGCGGAGTTCGCGGCCGTGACGGGTCGCCGTTGCGGGCTGTAGCGCAGAATGCCCAGGTCGGTCAGGCGGCCGAGCTGAGCCAGGCGTCGCACCGTCGAGGTGATGAGCCGTGGATGCCGGTCCGAGTCGAGTCCCATGACAGCGACGGGTCGACGGTCCCAGTTCCAGGCCTTGAGCACCGCGATGGCGGCCTGCACCACCTCATCGGGCACGTCCTGATCCGGTTCGGCCAGCAGCCGCCGCAGCCGCGCACCCCAGCCGAGGTCGGTGAGCCTGCCGATGGCGCGCCCCGGTGCCGCACCGTCGGTGATGCGTCCGGACAGCTCCAACCCCAGTGCCGCCAGGCCCGACGGCCATTGTTTGCGTGGCGCCACGGGCACGCCGGGGCGCCGTAACCGCTCGGCGGTGACGGCCAGCGTCGCGTCGTCGACTGTTGCCGGGTAGCGCGACCCCGTGCAGTTGTCGCAGCGTCCGCAGCGCTGTCCCGGTTCGAGTTCGGGATCGTCGAGCTGTCCACGCAGGAAGGCCATCCGGCAACCGTCGGTGGCCTGATAGTCGAGCATCGCCTGCTGTTCGCGGCGACGGGCCTCGTCGAGCGCGCGGTACCGGTCGGAGTCGTAGCTCCAGGGTTCGCCGGTCGCGATCCAGCCACCTTTCACGCGGCGCACCGCCCCGTCGACGTCGAGCACCTTGAGGACCATCTCCAGCCGCGACCGGTTCAGATCCACCTGGGCCTCCAGCGCTGGCGTCGATTGCGGGCGGTCGGTCGCAAGCGCGTCAAGTACGTTGCGCACCAACGGTTCCGACGGAAACGCCACGGAGGCGAAATAGCGCCACACGTCCTGGTCCTCGGCGCCGGGCAGCAGGATCACCTCGGCGCTGTCCGTCGCGCGACCGGCACGGCCGACCTGCTGGTAGTAGGCGATCGGTGAGGACGGCGCCCCGAGATGGACGACGAAACCGAGGTCCGGTTTGTCGAAGCCCATCCCGAGTGCGGACGTCGCGACCAGTGCCTTGACCCGGTTGTCGAGCAGGTCGGCTTCCAGTTGTTCGCGCTCTGCGGTGTCGGTGGACCCGGTGTAGGAGGCCACCTTGTGCCCCTGTTCGGCCAGCAGCGCCGCCACATCGTGCGCCTGCGACACCGTGAGGGTGTAGATGATGCCCGAACCGGGCAA
Source organism: Mycolicibacterium goodii (assembly GCF_001187505.1). Next base: position 2,379,932 of record NZ_CP012150.1, on the reverse strand, counting down.
CGAATTCAGTTGTGCGGCAATCCATGCCGCCCGCTGCGCGGGGGTTCCCGCTTGTACGACCGACAATCGCAGGGATTGGCGGTCGAGTCCGCCACGCAGCACGAGCGTGTCGCGGCCGCCGACCCCGAGTTGTGCGGCCACATCGCTGACCACTCGGTCATTGGCTGTCGCGGTCGTCGCCAGAACCGGTATGTCGGAACCCAATTCGGCGATCAGAGTGCGGATACGCCGGTAGTCCGGGCGGAAGTCGTGTCCCCAGTCCGAAACGCAGTGCGCCTCGTCCACCACCACCAGGCCCGCGTCGGACGCCAGGGCGGGCAGCACGTTGTCCCGGAAGTCGGGGTTGTTGAGACGCTCGGGGCTCACCAGCAGCACGTCGAGTTCACCGGCGGCGACCTGTTGGTGGATCGCGTCCCATTCGGTGACGTTTCCGGAGTTGATCGTCGCGGCCCGCACTCCCGCGCGCTCGGCCGCGGCCACCTGGTTGCGCATGAGGGCCAGCAGCGGCGACACGATCACCGTCGGTCCGAGTCCGGCGCCGCGCAGCAGTTTCGCCGCGATGAAGTACACCGCCGATTTGCCCCACCCGGTGCGCTGCACGACCAGCGCCTGTCGGCGCTGGACCACCAGGGCCTCGATGGCGGTCCACTGATCGTCACGCAGCCGTGCCGTGGGGCCTGCAAGTTGTTCGAGGATGGACTGCGCTTGCTCACGGGTGGCCATGGGTCAATCCTGCCGGGTTGCTCCGACACCGGATCACAAGATTCGAGGCTGCGCATGCAATCCGCGCAGGAAACCAGGTGACGACCCGGGGGAAGCCGCCACCTGGTTGTGTCGATCAGAGTTCTTCGAGCGCGTCGGACACCGGTGTCGGTGTCACGTCGATGCCGCACCGGGTGTGGATGTCGACGACGGGCTGGTTGATCTTCTGCAGGTCCTGCGCGATTTGCGGGTTACCGGCGAAGAACGTCCGGTACAGGTCGTCGGTGCGGTCATCGGGCTGTCGGGAGATGTCGGTGAGCGCCCGGTCGGCCTCGGGATGCGCGTTCAGGTACGTGCTGGTGGACGCGGCCACCGAGCTGACGGTGCCTGCGACGCCGCTCTCGCTGCACTGATCGGGGTCGGCATTCGCCATCGGAATCGTGAACCCGGCGGAGATGACGCCGCCCGCGCACATTCCATACAGGCATCGACGGACAGTACGTGCGGACATCTTCTTCATCGATAATTCCTTCGGTTGCTCGCTGCCGAAGGGTTCACCGATGACTCAGAAGCTAAACAACGCCCTACCCGGACGCCGCGGCGGCCTGCTGCTCGCGCTTGATCTCCAGCGCGATGTCGATCAGCTGATCCTCCTGACCGCCGATCAGCTTGCGCTGGCCCGCGCGGTGCAGCAGCTGGTGTGCGGGAACGCCGTACCGCTCGGACTGCCGGATCGCGTGTTTGAGGAAGCTCGAGTACACCCCCGAGTAGCCCATGATCAGCGCGTTGCGGTCCAGCAGGCACTCGGCGGGCATGGCGGGGGCGACCACCTCTTCGGCTGCGTCGGCGATGTCGAAGAAGTCGATGCCGGTCTTGACGCCGATCTTGTCGAACACGCCGATGAGCGCCTCGACCGGCGCGTTGCCCGCACCCGCACCGAACCGCCGGCAGGAGCCGTCGATCTGCTTTGCGCCCGCGCGCACCGCTTCGACCGAGTTGGCGACGCCGAGGCCGAGGTTCTCGTGGCCGTGGAAGCCGACCTGGGCATCCGACCCCAGTTCGGCGACCAGCGCAGCGACTCGGTCGCGCACGCCTTCGAGCACCAGCGCACCGGCCGAGTCGACGACGTAGACGCACTGGCAACCGGCGTCGGCCATGATGCGGGCCTGCTGCGCGAGCTTCTCCGGCGAGATGGTGTGCGCCATCATCAGGAAGCCGACGGTCTCCAGGCCCAGTTCGCGGGCCAGGCCGAAGTGCTGGATCGACACGTCGGCCTCGGTGCAGTGCGTCGCGATCCGGCAGATCGAACCGCCGTTGTCCTGCGCCTCTTTGATGTCCTCCTTGGTGCCGACACCCGGCAGCATGAGAAAAGCGATGCGCGATTCCGTCACCGTCTCGGCCGCGATCTTGATGAGTTCCTGCTCGGGGGTCTTGGAGAAGCCATAGTTGAAGCTCGACCCGCCCAGACCGTCGCCGTGGGTCACCTCGATGACCGGGACACCCGCGGCGTCCAGCGCCGCCACGATGGACCGCACTTCGTCACCGGTGAACTGATGCCGTTTGTGGTGCGACCCGTCGCGCAGCGACGTGTCGGTCATGCGCACGTCCCAGATGGGGTTGAAGAAGATGTCGGTGCTCACGCTTGCGCTCCTTCCGAGGACACCATGAGGGCGCGGTCCCTGGCGATTTCTTCGCCGACTTTCGTCGCCGCGGCGGTCATGATGTCCAGGTTTCCAGCGTAGGGCGGCAGGTAGTCGCCTGCGCCCTCCACTTCCACGAAGGTGGTGACCAGATGGTTGCCGCCGTTGACCACCGAGGGCTCGTCGAACTGCGGTTCGTTGAGCAGGCGGTAGCCCGGCACGTAGGTCTGCACCTCGGCCACCACGTCCTTGATGGACTGGGTGATCGCGTCGTGGTCGGCGTCTTCCGGGATCGCGCAGAAAATGGTGTCGCGCATGATCATCGGCGGCTCGGCCGGGTTGAGGATGATGATCGCCTTGCCCCGCCCGGCGCCGCCGATGTTCTGCACACCGGCGCTCGTGGTCTTGGTGAACTCGTCGATGTTGGCGCGGGTGCCTGGGCCTGCCGATGCCGAGGACACCGACGCGACGATCTCGGCGTAGGGCACGTTTACGACACGGCTGACCGCGTGCACGATCGGGATCGTGGCCTGCCCGCCGCAGGTCACCATGTTGACATTGGGGGCGTCGAGGTGCTCGCGCAGGTTGGCAGGCGGGATGACGCCGGGGCCCACCGCGGCAGGCGTGAGGTCGATGGCGCGGATGCCCGCCTCCTGGTAGCGCGGTGCGGCGTCGCGATGGACATAGGCACTGGTCGCCTCGAAGATCAGATCGGGCTTTTCGCTCTGCGCCAGCAGCCAGTCCACCCCCTCGGCGGAGGTCTCCAGGCCGAGTTTGCGTGCCCGCGCCAGGCCTTCGGATTCCGGATCGATGCCGATCATCCAGCGTGGCTCAAGCCATTCCGAGCGGAGCAGCTTGTAGAGCAGGTCGGTGCTGATGTTGCCGGATCCGACGATCGCAACGGAGGACTTGTTCGGCATTGTTTCTCCCAGCCTGTTCGATGGTCTTTCTCGAGGACATCACTCGAAACGCAGGTGTACTGAACCTAACCCGGTGAACTCCGCGACGAAATCGCTACCGGCAGGTGCATCTATCGCACGCGTGCACGAGCCGGGGAGCACGATGTCACCGGCCTTCAACCGCACGCCGAAGCTCTCCACCTTGCGGGCCAGCCACGCGACCGCGGTCACGGGATTTCCCAGCACCGCATCGCTGCGGCCCTCGGCGACCACCTCGCCGTTGTTCTTGAGGACGGCGTCGATGTTGCGGATGTCGATGTCTTTCGGCGACACCCGCGCCTCCCCCAGCACCCAACCCGCCGACGACGCGTTGTCGGCGATCGTGTCGCACAGCTTGATCTGCCAGTTGGTGATCCGGGTGTCGATGAGTTCGATGGCAGGCGCGAACGCCGCGGTGGCCGCGAGCACGTCCTCCTCGGTGCAACCCGCACCCGGCAGGTCGTCGGCGAGGACGAACCCGACCTCCACCTCGACCCGCGGGTAGAGATATCGACCGGCTTGCACCGGGACGTCCTCGTGGACCTGCATCTCGTCGAGCAGATGGCCGTAGTCGGGCTCGTCGACGCCCATCATGTCCTGCATCGCCTTGCTGGACAGACCCACCTTGTGACCCACCACCGTGGCGCCCTCGGCGACGCGCTGACGGATGTTGATCAGCTGGATCTCGTAGGCGTCGACGACGTCGATATCGGGATGGCCGTCGGTCAACGGAGTGATCGGTTGCCGGCTCCGCTCGGCCTGCGCCAGGTCGGCGGCCAGTCGAGCGCGCACCTCGTCACTGAGCATGGTGGTGAAGTCCCCTCACTTCTTTGACCGGGGCGGTTGTTCGATCACCGGCCAATTCTATAACGTGTTCTACATGACTGGACAGGAGTACGGTGCCTTTGACGTAGTCGTGGTAGGCAGCGGTGCCGCCGGCATGGTCGCCGCCCTCACCGCAGCCCACCAGGGCCTCTCGACAGTAGTCGTAGAAAAGGCTCCGCACTATGGCGGTTCCACTGCGCGGTCCGGTGGTGGCGTGTGGATCCCGAACAACGAGGTCCTCAAGCGCGACGGCGTCAAGGACACTGCCGAAGAGGCGCGGAAATACCTGCACGCCATCATCGGCGACGTCGTTCCTGCCGAGAAGATCGACACCTATCTGGACCGCGGCCCGGAGATGCTGTCGTTCGTGCTCAGGCATTCGCCGCTGAAGCTGTGCTGGGTGCCGGGTTACTCCGACTACTACCCGGAGACCCCCGGCGGAAAGCCGACCGGCCGGTCCGTCGAGCCGCGGCCGTTCGACGCCAACAAACTCGGGCCCGACCTCGAAGGCCTTGAGCCGCCGTACGGCAAGGTGCCGATGAACATGGTCGTGATGCAACAGGATTACGTGCGGCTCAACCAACTCAAGCGTCATCCGCGCGGTGTGCTGCGCAGCCTCAAGGTCGGCATCCGTGCGACCTGGGCCAAGGTCACCGGCAAGAACCTCGTCGGCATGGGCCGCGCGCTCATCGCACCGCTGCGTATCGGCCTGCGCGACGCCGGGGTTCCGGTGCTGCTGAACACCGCGCTGACCGACCTGTTCGTCGAGGACGGCAAGGTGCGAGGCATCTACGTCCGCGACACCACGGCGGGCGACGACGCCGAGCCCCGGCTGATCCGCGCACGCCACGGCGTCATCCTCGGTTCCGGCGGGTTCGAGCACAACGAGCAGATGCGGGTGAAGTACCAGCGTGCGCCGATCACCACGGAGTGGACGGTCGGTGCGGCCGCCAACACCGGCGACGGCATCGTCGCCGCCGAAAAGCTCGGTGCGGCACTCGAACTCATGGAGGACGCCTGGTGGGGCCCAACGGTCCCGCTGGTCGGCGCCCCGTGGTTCGCGCTGTCGGAGCGCAACTCCCCCGGGTCGATCATCGTCAACATGTCCGGCAAGCGGTTCATGAACGAATCCATGCCGTACGTCGAGGCCTGCCACCACATGTACGGCGGCCGGTACGGGCAGGGTCCGGGGCCGGGCGAGAACATCCCGGCGTGGCTGATCTTCGACCAGCAGTACCGCGACCGCTACATCTTCGCGGGATTGCAGCCAGGGCAGCGGATCCCGTCGAAGTGGCTGGAATCCGGCGTGATCGTCAAGGCCGACACACTGGCCGACCTCGCAGGCAAGACCGGCCTGCCCGCCGACGCGTTCGCCGCGACCGTCGAGCGCTTCAACGGGTTCGCGCGCTCCGGTGTCGACGAGGACTTCAAGCGCGGCGAGAGCGCCTACGACCGCTACTACGGCGATCCCACCAACAAGCCGAATCCGAACCTGGGCGAGATCAGCCACCCGCCGTTCTACGCCGCAAAGATGGTGCCCGGTGACCTCGGCACCAAGGGCGGCATCCGCACCGACGTGCGCGGACGTGCTCTGCGCGACGACGATTCGGTGATCGAGAATCTCTATGCCGCAGGCAATGCCAGCTCGCCGGTGATGGGTCACACCTACCCGGGGCCCGGCGGCACCATCGGTCCGGCCATGACATTCGGTTACCTCGCTGCACTCGACATCGCCGCCACCGCGGCGTCCTCCCGAAAGGGCTGATATGCCAATCGATCTCGACAAAGCACTCGGCGCCGAGCTGGAACCCGTCGAGTTCTCCTGGACCAGCAGCGACATCCAGCTCTACCACCTGGCACTCGGCGCGGGCGCGGACCCGATGGACGAGCGTGAGCTGCGGTACCTGGTCGACGGCACCCCGCAGGTGCTGCCCACGTTCGGCAACGTCGCGGCCAGCTTCCACATGACCGAGCCGCCAAAGGTCCAGTTCCCCGGCATCGACATCGAACTGTCCAAGGTGCTGCACGCCAGCGAGGCCGTCAGCGTGCCCGGGCCGATCCCGACCAGCGGCACGGCGACGTCGGTACAGCGCTTCACCGAGATCTGGGACAAGGGCAAGGCTGCCGTCATCGTCAGCGAGACCACGGTGTCCGACCCGTCGGGTAAGGTGCTGTGGACCACCAAGCGGTCCATCTTCGCCCGCGGCGAGGGCGGCTTCGGCGGCGAGCGCGGACCCTCGACCTCGGTCGAACCGCCTTCGCGGGCACCGGACTTCGAGGTCCCCCTGCCCACGCTGCCCCAGCAGGCGCTGTTGTACCGGCTGTGTGGCGACCGCAACCCGCTGCACTCCGACCCGGCCTTCGCCAAGGCCGCGGGCTTCGACCGGCCGATCCTGCACGGGCTGTGCACATACGGCATCGGTTGCAAGGCGATCGTCGACAACCTGCTCGACGGCGACGTGTCGCGTGTGGCGAGCTACGGTGCCCGGTTCGCCGGCGTCGTGTTCCCGGGCGAGACACTTTCGGCGAACATCTGGAAGGACGACGGCAGGTTCATCGGCGTGCTGACCGCGCCGTCACGGGACAACACGGTCGTACTCTCGGGTGTGGAGTTGGTTCCGGTGTGACCGCGGAAGCTGCCTGAGCACGAGTTCGTATGCCTTCCAAGCGATCACGCCAACCGCCAGGGCGATGACGGTGGCGAGGACCAGTCGCAGGTCGTGCATCGGCCCCGAGGGGCCCGGTCCGGCGACCTGGGTCGCGGGCCGGTCGACGAGCAGCGACTGCCCCCATTCCAGCAGGAAGAAGGTCAACGGCTGGGTCAGGTAGATCAGCAGGGACGCACCGGCCAGCACGGCGGTGATGCGCCGCAGTCCGGCGGGAACCGGCACCCGGGTGACCCAGATGAGCAGCAGCAGACCGCAGCCGATGACGAGCTTGCGCCCGCTGTCGGCGTCGGAGAATCCCGGCAGCAGCGCTCCGCCGATGGCGGCGACCGTCACCAGCAGTCGGTGGCCGATGCGTGTCGCGCGCGCCGCCGCCCACCCGATCGCGAACAGCCACACCGTCGCGAGCGGGCGGTACAGCTCCATCGGCCCATTGCCGATGACCGCCTGGAACCGCATCACCAAACAGATTCCGACGATCCCCATGGCGAATTCGAACGGCCACATCCGTTCGATCCGGCGGACCGCTGGGATGGACAAGAGCGCGGCGCAGGCGACGAGGGCCAGCGCCAGAACCTCGATGAACCAGTAGTTCCACACCGGGTCCCAGGCGTCGGGTCCGAGCACCACACCCTCGGGGGCGAAGAAGTGCTCGATGAGCAGGATGTTCCACACGTCGTATTGGCGGGTGATCAGGTAGGCGATCGCGATCACCACCACCGACGGCGCGGCTATCCGCGCGATCGACCGGATCAGCGGTCTGACACGTCCGCTCGTCGCGACGGCATTCAGTTGGAACCGCGCGAAGCTGTAGCCGGCGACGGCGAGCAATACATGCGCACCGCCGAACAGGTACGTCAGGCCAACGTGATTGGCGCACACCAGCACGATGGCCACGGCTCGCAGGACGGTACTGAGTTCCATCCCCGCGAAGAACCCGCGCCGGCCGCCCCGCGCGTGCCGTTCCAGATCGGCGGCGCTGCGCAGATACCAGTGGGCAGGGAGCGCACCGAGAAGGTCGTCGAGCCGCCGCGACGTCTCGACGAAGGACAGCGAGTCACCGCCGAGGCTGACGAACGTGTCGGTGTCCGCCACTTCGTCGACTCCGAGGACCTCCCGGTAGAGCGCACGAACGTCACTGGTTTCGGCTGCCGCAGCGGCACTTCCGGCACGGCGATCCGCGAGCCGCAGCACGCCCGCGTGGTCGGGCTTGCCGTTTGTGTTGCGGGGGAGCTCGCCGAGCACGACGCTTTGCACGGCGGTTGCGGGCAGGCCCACTCTCGTACAGACGACCGGGACCGGATCGGGTGTGCCCGGCGTGACCGCGACGACCAGTCGGGTGTCGTCTCCCGCGCACAAGGCCTCGATGCCGTCCGCTCGCAGGGTCTGCTCCAGCTGGTCGAGGTCGACGCGTAGGCCGAAGAGTTTCAGGAACCGGCTGCGCCTGCCGATGATCTCGTACAACCCATCGGCGCGGCGACGGGCCAGATCACCGGTGCGAAGACAATCGACCGTGCGGCCGAGTGCGAGGTCGCCGATCGCCGTGGCGTAGCCGAGCATGACATTCGGACCGTGGTAGATCAGTTCGGAGTCACCGTCGATGGTGAATTCCCCGCCGGGGATCGGCTGCCCGATCGCCTCAGGTGCGTCCAGCACCCGGTCGGGCGGCAGGTAGGCCATCCGGGCGGTGGCCTCGGTCTGCCCGTACATGACGACGAGATCCCAGCCCCTGCGCCTTCCGAGTTCGGCGAACCGCCGCACCCGGGCGGCGCCCATCTTGCCGCCGGCCTGGGTGACGTAACGCAGGCTGGGCAGGTCGATATCGGCGAAACCGACGCTGTCGAGGAGTTCGAATGTGTAGGGCACACCCGCGAACGAGGTCGCCCCGGTTGTCCGCGCCAGTTCCCAGAAACCGGAGTCCACCACCGACAGCCCGGTCACGACCACCGCTGCGCCCTGGGTCAGATGGCTGTGCAGCACCGAAAGCCCGTAACAGTAGGACAACGGCAACACCGTCATCGCCCGGTCGGTGCCGTGGATCCCCAGGTACTGCGCGATCGCGCGGGCGTTGCTGTCGAGGTTCTCATAGCTCAGCCGCACCAGCTTGGGTGACCCGGTCGACCCCGATGTGGACAGCAACAGCGCCAGATCGGGATGCAGATCGTGCCGCGTCGTCTCCCGGCGTCGGTGCACCCGCCACCCGTTCTCGCCGTCGATGCCCATCATGACGTCGGGGTCGTATGCCGCCGCAAGTGCGTCGCGCGTGGCCGCGTCGGACGCCACCAGCACGACGTGCCCCGCCCGCAAGGCGGCCAGGTAGCTGACTATCGCTGCCACAGTGTTTTTCAGCTCGATCAGCACCAGGCACCGGGCCATATCACGCAGCTGCGACTCGGCCTCGACGCGCGCGGCGAGCTCGGCGTAGGTGATGGTGCCCCGGTCGGTGATCAACGCCGGGCGTTCGGGATGCTCGTACCACCCGTCGAGAAATCCCAGCCCGCTGCGCGGTCCGGACGTCCGGACCGTCATGGTGAGCCCGCCTCGCTCACATCGGCCGTGCAGTGCACAGCAAATATTGTGACAACATCGGGCGTTGGCCGTGACCAACTCAGCGAACTTGTCCGAGGTAGGAATAACTGTTCTCGGCAACGGCACCGGTGATGTAGAGTCCCTTGCCAGCAAGCGCTTCGCGGCGGCAAAGAGTGCATCCGGACGATCCGCCGCGCCCCTATGCGAACGAGATGCGCAGATGAGCCGCAGATGAGCCCCAGATGAGCTTTGACGAATCCCGCTACGACGCAATCGTCGTGGGTTCCGGTGCCGCGGGATCATGGGCCGCCAAGGAGCTGACCGAGGGCGGGCTGAGGGTGCTCCTGCTGGAGGCGGGCCGGGCCGTCGATCCCGTGTCGGACTTTCCCGTCGATGCACCCCCGGGCGCCATCGGAATGGCGGGCCGCGCCAGGGCGGCCATGCGTGGCCAGCCCATTCAGGCACAGTGTGCGGCATTCTTCAAAACCACCAAGCAGTTCTACGTCAACGACCGGGAGAATCCGTACACCACGGCGCCGGGGAAACGTTTCCTCTGGTATCGGGGGCGGCAACTGGGCGGGCGTCTGCACACGTGGTCCCGGCATGTGCCGCGCATGTCGAACAACGAGTTCAAGTCCGCGAGCCTGCGCGGCTACGGTATCGACTGGCCGATCTCCTACGAGGACCTGGCACCGTACTACGACGTCGTCGAACAGACACTCGGCGTGTACGGGACCCCTTCGGGAATTCCGACCTGCCCGGACGGGCAGTTCCTGGGACCTGCGAAGACGACACAGATCGAGGAGAAGTTCAAAACCGATGTCGAAGACCGGCTTCCGCGCGTCCGCGTGACCTATGGAAGAATTGTCAAGTACGACAACGAGAGAATTCCCCTGCCACTGCGGTTGGCCTCCGATACCGGCAACCTCGAGATCCGCACCGACGCAGTGGTTCGGCGTCTCCTGGTCGACCATGCGACGGGAAGAGCGGTCGGCGTCGACTACGTCGACCGGTTCACCGGGGCGGCTCACGCGGCTCACTCCCGGGTCGTCGTGCTGTGCGCATCGGCGATCGAAAGCGTGAGAATACTTCTGAATTCACAAACCGCGAGGCATCCCGCCGGGGTGGGTAACTCCTCCGGTCACCTCGGCAGATACGTCTGTGATCATGTCGCCTACGCGCAGAGCGGCAACGTGCCCGAACACCAGACCGAGCCCAACCCCGCCGAGGACGGGTTCGATTTCGCCGCGACCGGCCTCTACATCCCGAATTTCTGCGACAACGCCTCCGTCGGCTTTCCCGGTGGCTACGGCATCCAGATCGGCATCGGCCGGGGGAAGCCCACCTGGAGCATGTACGCCCTCGGGGAGATGCAACCGCGTTACGAAAACCGGGTGTCGTTGGACCCAAAGGTCACCGATGCGTGGGGGGTGCCTGCGGCCAGGATCGAGTGCACCCACTCAGCGGACGAGATCAGGATGGTCGCCCACATGCGGTCAGCGGTCCGCGAGATCGCCACGGCCGGTGGGCTTCCGGTCGAGGCCAACCATGACCTGGAACGCCGGAGCATCGCGCTGCGATTGCTGCGGTCCCGATTCTTCACCGACTACGGCGCGTACTGGCCGGGGGCGGCGGTCCACGAGAGCGGCGGCGCCAGAATGGGCGACAGCCCGCACAACTCGGTGCTCGACCCCTACTGCCAGGTCTGGGATGCCGAGAACGTCTTCGTCACCGACGGTGCGTGCTTCGTTTCGTCGGGTTTCCAGAATCACACCCTGACGATGATGGCGCTGACGGTACGAACGTGCCGATTCATCGCTGCACACTACGCACGGAACTACTGACAGGGATTTCACAGGTATCAGTTGCCGAAACTGCCGCCATTGGTTGCCATGTCAAGGAGCTCGTGCGTCCGACAACCCGTGAGGCCGGTGGCCGGGATCGCGAACAATACTGGGGCACAGTACATTCATTTGACTCGGTGACCACTTCGGGCCTGCGTCGCCGCGGTGGTCACGCACCGATCGCGCCCACTGCGCGCGGATGTCCGGCGAATGGGCCACACCCGTGCGTTTTTTTGCGATCGAAAGTGTCCGCGACGCGGCTTCCCTTGCGCGAACAGCGGTTTCCCACTCGCAACCTCGGCCCGCGACGTACGATGAGTCGCCTTTGCATACCCGAGCGGATTGGGGGACATATGGACGATTTCAGCGTCCCTGCCGTTGCCGCACGCGTGCGAGGAAAAGCCAAACGGGTGGCCCTGCGCGCGCCGGTCGTCAACCAATGGTCCGAACTGCGTTGGCTCGCCCAGCTCGGACGGCACGCCGCGAAACTGCCGTGGCTGACCCAGGAGGGCTTCCAGATCGTCACGGCCCTGCGCAGCGACGGCATCGTGGTACGTGACGCGACTTCGATGTTCTCCCCCGACGTGGTGGCGCTCGCCGACAAATTCGTCGATCAACTGCGCGAGACCACGGTCCACAAGTCCAGTCCGAACGTTTCTCCCGACGACCTGGTGGCGGATCCGGCGCTCTACAAGTGGGGTCTGAGCGACGACAATCTGAACCTGGCCGAGAATTACATCGGACTACCTGTTCATTACCGCGGCGTCGCGGTCAAACGTGAGCGGGCGGACGGCATAGCCGCCAACACCCGGCAGTGGCACCTGGATCCCGAGGACCGCAGGATTCTCAAGATCATCGTGTACCTCAACGACGTCGACGACGGATGCGGACCGTTCGAGTACCTGAATCGCCAGGCAACCGAACGCGCCGTCGGCGTCCTGCACTATTCGTCCGGTTACGTGTCCGACGAGGCCATGGCAAGGGTGGTGGCACCCACGGACTGGATCCGTGCCACAGGAAGACGACTGACGGCAATATTCGTCGACACGAGTTCGGTGTTCCACCGCGCCAAGCCACCGACGTCGACCGACCGATACTCGATGACATTCAGCTACGCGAGTACGCGAGCGCTCCAGAGTTACCCGGAGGCCTCGTTGAGCCAGCCGGCTCTCGCCAGCGTGTGTGACCAGCTGACACCCCGCCAGCGTCGAGCCGCGATGGCCGAGTGACAACGACCGGTGGACGACGCCGTTTCGGACCTACCATGACGATATGACGCGCGACCGCCGGACGACGTTGCTCGCGCTCGCGCGCATCTGGGCCTATCCGTTGTGGTTCACCGTCGGCCGATCGGATGCGGCGGATGTGGTCGCCGAGGATGTCGACTGGTGGATCAGCTGTATCGACGACCCCGATCTTTCTGCACTCGACCACTATTCGCGCTTTGCCTATCTGAGCGGCGCGTTGCGGGAATTCCGCACGCTTGTCCACTACCGGCTGCAGTCGATTCCGTGGCCGCTGCGCATGCTGCTGCGCAGGTTCTACCCGCCGGAACCCACCTTGACGCTCGATGTCGGCAGCATCGGACCGGCCTTCTTCATCCAGCATGGTGTGGGGACCATCATCGCCGCGGAATCCATCGGGCGCTACTGCTGGGTCAACCAGCAGGTCACCATCGGGCACAACACCCGAGGCAGGCCCACACTGGGTGATCATGTGCGGGTGGGGGCCGCGGCGGTGGTGATCGGTCCGATCACCGTGCACGACGGCGCGACGATCGGTGTCAACGCGACGGTGATCCACGACGTGCCCGCTGGGGCGACGGTTGTCGCACCCACCGCGACGGTTCTGCACCGACCGGTGGCCGGCGACGCACAAGCCTAGGCACCCACAGCAGATCGGGGAGGACCTGAGCCGCGAGGATGGCGAAAGCCGAGGCGAACACGACGCCCACCGCACCGAAGCGGGCGACCACCAGACAACCGAGCCCGATGCTGACCGCTGCCATCGCCAACGTCCAAAATGCCTGCCATCGTGCCTCGTTCGGTCTGGTCAGCAGCACCGAGGCCGCCAGATGCAGCGCCTGGCCGACCAGGACCGCACCGAATGCCAGGGCAAGCCAGGCGGATACGTCGATCGCGCCACCCGACAGCACCGAGGCCGCCCACGGGCCGAGCAACCCCAGGCACATCATCGCGGACAGACCGACGACGGCAAGCGCCACGGTGAGCCGCCACCACATCCGGATCGTCACATCCGCGGCTCCGCGCCGCTTGACGAAGATCGGCCAGTACGCCAGCGCCGCGGTCGACAGGACCTGCCAGCCCACGGCGTAGATCTGCGCCATCAACGCGTAGCGCGACAGCTCCTCGGGCGTCGACAGATGCGCCAGGAGAACGCGTCCGCCCTGCGACCCGATCGGGATACCCACTCCGACCAGGAACAGCCAGATGCTGCCCGCCAGCAGGTGTCTGCCTGTCCGCGACGGGGACACCGGCGAGAACACGTCCGTCCCGAGGCCGGACAGTCGCAGCGCCAGCACCGTGCCCACCGACTGGCCGATGAGCAGACCGCCCAGTGCCGATATGGCATACCAGATCCCGTCCGCCCCGATGGCACGGAGTACGACTGTGAGCCCGAGCCCGAACGCGGGGCAGCTCATCAACACCAATGTGGCCAACGGATTTCGGTCGATGCCCACCAGGATCCGAGGTCCGAGGCCCGCCGGGACGGTCAGCGCGAAGATACCCGCGGCCACCGTGATCGCCCAGCGGTCCTGCGGCCCACTGGCGAAGCCGACGACGACCTTCCAGGCGTCGAGCATCATGACACTCAACGCGATCGCGATCAGAACGCCTGCGACCGCGAACAGGACGCGATAGGCGCGCCGAATGATGTCGACGGCTTCGTCATGGTTCTCTCCGCCGAGCATCGCCGCGGCGTTGATCGCCGTGGCGCCGATACCGAGATCGGCAAAAGGAAACAACACGGTGACGGTGGCGACGAGTGAGACCAGACCGAATACGGCCTCGCCGGTCTCGCGCACGATGATCGCCGTGTTCACCAGACCCAGCAACGCCACGACCGGTGTGCCGAGGATGCGGTACAGCGGGCCGAGCACCAACGAACGGCGCTCCTGCGGTGCCAGGCGCCGCTGATCGTCCGTCATCGCCGGACAGCCGGGAAGAGCGGGCGCACGACGATCCTGACCGCGTTCAGTACCGCGTACGTCAGCGCGACGACGCCCGGACGGGCGTGTCGCAGTGCCGACCACACCGCTCGGATGACCCCGCCCAGTGACCCAGCCGAGACCGCCGCGCTCACCGGGCTCGTGCAGAGATAGTCGCCGAGGACCCGCGGTGACTCCGACGCCAGGTGGTGCAATCCCCAGCGGATGTAGATGTCGGTCCGGTCGGTGGCGTCCCGCGACACCGAGCGGCCGCCCACGTTGTAGATGCTCAACGGCTCGGGTAGATGCACCACCCGCAGGTCCGGAATGGTGCGCTGCACCCGGATCAGCCAGCTGGGCTCATCGTGAGGTTGATCGAAGGTTCCGCCCCACGGGATCGAACGTGCCAACGCGGTGGGAAAGCACAGGGTGGACGTCTGCAGATTGGCGTTGCCGAACCCGAGCCTATCGGCGCGAAACAGATACTCCGCCACCAACTCCCCTGGTTCGATGAGCCGCCGCGGCCAAATCCGCCGCCGATCACCCGGCCCCTGCACCATCATCCGCGAGGACACGATCCAGTGGTCGTCGTCGAAATTCTTCACTGCCGCGAGTTGACGGGCCAGCTTGGTCGGCTGCCACAGGTCGTCGTCATCCAGCAGCGCGATGACGGTCCCCCGTGCGGCGTCGATCCCCAGTTGCCTGCTTCGTGCGGGCCCGCCGTCGGTGTGGGCCTTGAGGAACCTGATACGGTCGTCGGACGGCAGGCACAACCGCGCGCCGGGTTCCGCGACGACCAGCACCTCGTCGACCGGGTATGTCTGGACGAGCGTCGACTGGATGGCACAGGCCAGGGACGGTCTGCCGATCGTGGCGATCACCACGCTGACGCTGGGCTTCATCGCCCGTCTGATCGTACCGGCCGCCCGCGAAAGTGAGTGGCAGAGAACAACAATGCGATGCACGCGAAGGTGGGGATCATGTTGTACAGCCACGGGCCGTACATGATGTCCCAGATCCCCTGCAGCGCCACCGTGACCCCGAGCGGCGCCCACCGGCCGAGCCTGGTGAAGTTCCACACGATCCCGAGGCACGCCACCAGCAGCGCCGCGGGCAGGAGCACGGCCAGCACACCACCTTCGGCCCAGGATCCCAGGAGAATCGAATGCATCGCCGAATAGTTGGAGGGCGGCAGTTCCCAGTACACGTCGAAGGGGAACGTCGGGTCGAATCCGAATCGGGTCGCAAGATGCTGGGCACGCGTGTACACGTCGGGGGTCAGGTTCATGGCGCTGCCCCAGCCCAGAAGCGGATGCTCGAGTATCGCGGTGATGCTCATGGGTGGTTCGGTGCGGCCCGCCAGCAGTAGCGGCACGTCGAACGCGTCCTGTTCGATGGTCTTGCGTTGCAGCGCGGATCCGAACAGTCCGGTCCGGGCGACCACCGGCATCACATACGCGAATGCCACACCGATCATGATCAGACCGACGATCTGCCATCCCCGGCGCAGCCTTGATCCAAAAGTGTGATTTATCAACAAAGTTCCGGCAGCGAGGAAGCACACCAGCGCATGCGCTCGGTAGTTCAGGCCGAGGCTGGCCAGACCCAACGCCAAAAGGGTCGCCGACACCACCGGAACCGGCGCTCGCATCATCGTCAACCCGAACACGATGAGGATCGTCACGGCAGACGCGATGCCGTACTTCCAGGTATCAGCGAAGCGTCCGGTGTGGGTCAGTTCGATCCCCTCCACCAGGAAGAACACGATCGCGCCGACGGCCAGTCCGGCCAGCACCACCGCGACCGAATCGACCGCACGCCCCGTCAGAACCGTCAACCCGATGAAGTACAAGCCGAAAGCCCCAGGCGCCAGGGCATTCGGCCACAGCACGCTCACATCGTTCACCAGACAGGATGCCAGGAACGAGATCCATCCCAGGGCTGCGAGCAACAGCGGCAGCACGTCGATTCCCCGGTGCGACATGAGCAACCACGCCGGCGCGATCAACAGGCAGACCAGCGACAGTGCCGTGACCGTGATGTTGGCGCCCTGGATCGCCGAGGCAGCCGCCGCCGCGAAAATCAAGATCTGGCCCGGCATCACGGAACGCACGCGGCTGTTGTCCCGCAGTGAACAGGGTGCGAGCTCGGTAGTTGTCAACACACACCCCCAATTGACCGATGCGCGCAAAGATGACGATAGCTGTTTATCCGGTTTCATGTGGCGAAGTCGTAGCTCCCGTTACCATGATCCTCGACAGATTCTTTGCTAGCGGAGGCAATGTGTCGATCACACAGCCGAACCGATCGCTGGCCGCGCGGCGTGGCAGGTCCTACGACAAGGGCCGTGGTCTCGGCGCGCAGATCCTCTGGGTGGCGGTGTCCACCCTGATCTTCACCCAGGTGTGGTGCCCGAACCGGCTCCGGTGCGCCATGTTGCGCTGGTTCGGCGCGCAGATCGGCGACAACGTGTTGATCAGGCACCGGGTGACGGTTCAGTGGCCCTGGAAACTGTCGATCGGAGACAATTCCTGGGTCGGTGTCGGCAGCGAGCTCTACAACCTCGACCGGATCGTGATCGGATCGGACGTGTGCATCTCGCAGCATGTCTTCCTGTGCACCGGTAGTCACGACCGCAGGTCTGCCACCTTCGAATTCGACAATGGTCCGATCACGATCGAGGACGGTGCGTGGGTGTGCGCGCGCAGCACCGTGCTGCGCGGTGTCCGCATAGGCGCGAACTCCGTCATCGGCGCGATGTCGTTGGTTCAGCGCGATGTGCCGCCGGGCTCTCTGGTCCAGGCCGCACAGCCGACCGTCAGCCGGATGTGACGACATGCGCATCCTGCAGGTGGCGACGCTGTTCAGTCCGGACGGGCTGTACGGCGGCCCCACCCGCGTGGCGTCCAACCAGAGTGCCGAACTGGTCCGCCGCGGCCACGAGGTGA
Source organism: Mycolicibacterium goodii (assembly GCF_001187505.1). The sequence goes on along the minus strand of NZ_CP012150.1, from coordinate 2,362,671 downwards.
CGATCGCCGGAGCGGCGCGCGGTTACCGCACTTTGCCGACCCAGCTGAACGGCGTACCGGCCAAACTGTTTGCTGCCAGAAGTATCTTGCGCCGAGGCGGGTTTGCCTGGACCTGCGCCCCCGGACTGACGGCATGGTTGCGGGGCAATTGGGCCGGATTCGACACCGTGCATGTCCACTTCGCCCGCGACCTCGTCGGCATGCCGGTGGCCGCGGCTGCGCGCCGTCGCGGGATCCCCTATGTGCTGCAGACGCACGGCATGGTCGTGCCGACCGACCATCCCCTTGCCGCGCCGTTGGATCGGATGTGGACCCGCGACCTTCTGCGGGACGCGCGCGCCGTGTTCTTCCTCGACTCGTCGGAGCGGGAGCAGCTCGTCTCTGTCGCCGGACCCGATCTGCGACTTGTGCAACTGGGCAACGGCGTACCCGAGTACCCCGCCGTCCACCCGCACCGTGCACCAGGGCGCGCGCCGGAGGTGCTGTTCGCGGCGCGTATGCACGCGAGGAAGCGACCCCTCGTATTCGTTGAGATGGCAAGGGAATTACTCGCCTCGGGTGTCGACGCCCGATTCACCTTGGTGGGGCCCGACGAAGGTGAGGGCCCGGCCCTGCGGGCAGCCATCGATGGCGATCCGCGGATCACCTGGGAAGGTGCCCTGAGCCCCGATGCCATCCCGGCACGGATGGCAGAAGCCGACGTCTATGTGCTGCCCTCGGTGCGGGAACCGTACCCGATGTCGGTGTTGGAGGCGATGTCGGTCGGCCTGCCGGTGGTGGTGACCGATGACTGCGGCCTCGCACCGATCATCGAGCAGTCGGGTTGCGGTGCCGTCACCGACGCGTCGGTGTCCGGTCTGGTAACCGCCGTCGGTTCGATACTCCGGGATCGCGTGCGGGCCCGCTCGATCGGTGAGCGCGGCAGAGACACCGCGCTCGAGCGCTTCGGCATGCGGCGAGTCGGTGACCGCCTGGTGAGCACGTACACCGATGCTCTGGTAGGCGCACCGTGAACCGGGAACAGACGGTTCACCGGCGGATCCGGTGGGTGGTCGGATCACTGCTCGGCCTCCAGTTGGTTCTCGCGTCCACACTTGCCTGGGCGCCGGCCACCGCCACGGCCCCTGCGGTGACCATCGCCGTGGTCGGCGACCAGAACACGGCAGGCATCAAGAACCGCGTGGTCTGGCCGACGCTGATGGCCACGCGCACCGGCTGGTCGGTATCCAATTACGCGCTGCCGGAAGCCGGATTCGCCGCGGACGGGATGGGCGGGCAGGCCTTCCGATTCCAGGTGGAACGCGCGCAGGCGCAACGTCCGCGACTCATCCTGCTGGTGACCGGTACCGCCGACGCCTCCGTTCCCGAGATGCGGGCAGTCACCGTCGGAGCGGCCGAGGCGATCAACAAGACCATCCGCGGCGGCGAACAGGTCGCCGTGGTGGGCCCGTTCTGGTACGAGACACCGGTTCCCGAGTCGGTTCGGCGGGTGGATGACGCCGTACGCAAGGCCGCAGAGCAGACCGGAGTGCCGTATTTCGATGCCCTCGACCCACCCTTGTTCACCAGAGACCAGATGCATCCCGACCGCAGCGGCCCGAGTGACGAAGGGCAGTCGGTGGCGGCCGACAAGATCGCAACGTGGCTGCGCACAGAGGTTCTGAAATGAACCGGACGCGATGGCTGGATCTCGGCGCAATCACCCTCTCGGCCGCGATCGCGCTCGGCATCGCCGGTGTCTCTCATTCGGCACAAATCGGGCCGCCGTATGCAACCTCGTCCTACGTCCGGGAAGATCGAGCCACCTCGACAGCGCGGCCACTGGCGTTGTTCATCGGAGATTCCTACACCGCGGGTGAGAGCACTGCCGAGTTGTCTTACGCATGCCGCGCCGCGCTGCGGATGGGCTGGCTGTGCGCCTTGTCCGCGGTCGGCGGGACGGGGTACATCAGCGGTGGCCCGGCCAACCGCTGGGACGACCCGTACACCGGCGAGTCGTCGTCGTTCATCGAACGAATCCCGCTCCTGTCCGCCAAATACGACCCGGACCTGGTGGTGCTCGACGGTGGACGAAACGACGACTTCGCCCCGCGCGCATACGCGTTCGAAGAGACGCTATCGACGCTCGGTGAGGTGCGCCGGGCGTGGCCCCGTGCGCAGGTCGTGTTCATCCGGCCCCGATTTCTCGCAGATCCCCGAGACGATCTGGGAATGACCGACGAATTCATGGCGCGTCTGCAGGCGACGCGCGAAGCCAAGGGTGTGATCTTCATCGATCCGCTCAGCACGCTGTCCGGCACGGATACGTCAGATCTGCTCGGCTCGGACGAGATTCACCCCAACGCAAAAGGCGAGCAACAGATTCTCGCCGCCCTGATCGAGGCCCTTCAGACGCAGCACGTCAGGGCACCGTCATGAACCCTGCGCTTGCGACCTATCTGCGCATCCTCGGTGAGCGATGGCGGTGGCTGTTATGGGGTGTACTGGTCTGTCTGGCCGTCGCGACGGTGGCGCTGATCCTGCAACCGCCGATGTACCGGGCGCAGGCGACGGTGCTGGTCCGGACTCCGGGTGATGTCAGCCAGGTCGTCGACGGCGGGGACACGTACGCTCGGGAACGCGCCGCCACCTACGCGCGACTGGCGACGAGTTCGGCAGTGGCCGAACGCGTGATCAAAAACCTCGACCTCGATATCGCCCCGGCCACTCTCTCGTCGCGGATCGACGCCGAGAACGTCTCCGGCACCGCGCTCATCACCGTATCGGTCGGCGCGCCTTCGGCTGCCGAAGCGCAACAGACCGCGACCATGTTCCTCTCCGAATATGCGGCGACGGTCCGCATGTTGGAGTCGGTGCCCGGGTCGCTGGTTCCCAGGGCCGAACTCGTCGTCGTCGACCCGCCAGGACGGCCCACCAGGATGGTGGCGTGGGGTATCCCGCTGGCACTCCTGTTGTTCGGGGTCGCACTCGTCGGCCTGTTCGCGGGAGCCACTGCGGCGGTGGTCCGCTCGGCGTTACACACAGATACCCAAGCGGAAGCCGAACGGTCGGGGGTGAGAAGGTGAACCTGAAGTCGTTTGTCGCTGCCGCACGGCGATTCCGGTCGACGTATCTGCTCGTGTCGGGACTGGTTCTCATCATCGGTGCGGCCGTGATCCTGTTGTTGCCCGTCACATATGTCTCCTCGGCGCGACTGATGGTCTCGATCGAGGGATCGACGACCGCGGCGGCGTATCAGAACGAGGAGGCGGCGATCCGGCGGATCCGCACCTACATCCCGCTGTTGACCAGTGACGTGGTGACCCGGCGGGTCATCGACAGACTCGGATTGCCGATGACCCCAACGCAACTCGCCGCAGAATTGTCCGCCACGAACGTGCCACCCAAGACCTCTCTCATTGACATCAGGGTCGCCGACAAGTCGCCGGAACGCGCCGAACTGATCGCCAACACCGTGGCCAGAGAGTTCGTCGCGTACACCGCCGCGATCGAGACGGCCACCGGCGAGGACAGGCAGAAAGTCCGCACCACGGTGGTCAGTGACGCGACGCCGGCGCGCAGGGATCCGGTCGAGCGGGCTCTGCTCTACCTACTGGCAGCACTCGCGGCCCTGCTGCTCGGTGCAGCCGCCGTGTGGATCAAGGCATCCCGCGAACCAGCCGGCCCCGGCCCAGGCGATTCGATCGAGAGCCCACCGGAAAGAGTCGAATCGGCGGAAGGCAACTGAAGAGGACGCGGTCACGCGTTCGGCGAAACGCACTGCTGCTGCCGCAGCCATTCGACGGTCGCCGCGATGCCGTCCCGCAGGTCCACCCGGGCCTGCCACCCCAGCAGCGTGCGCGCCTTCTGCACGGACGGCCATCGGCGCTGAACGTCGACCTCGAAGGTCGGCACGTTCTCCAGCGCGAAGCTCTCCGGGTCCAGCCCACAAGCCGCCCAGATCATCTGCGCGATCTCGGCGATCGTGTGTTCCTCCGAGGCGGAGATGTTGAAATCCTGGTTCTCGCCCGCCGGATCGAACATCGCCGTCACGATGCCGTCTGCGATGTCGTCGACGTGGGTGAGCGTGCGGGTCTGGCTGCCGGATCCGAAGATCTGCAACGGATACTGTCCCGAGAGCGCCTTTCTGATCAGATCGGGAACGGCATGCGCGATGCCCGGCTCGGTGTCGGGGAGCTCGCCGGGACCGTAGGCGTTGAACGGCCGGCAGATGGTGAACGCCACGCCGTGTTCCTCGTGCAATGCGCGGCAGTAGATCTCACCGGCCAGCTTCGAGAATCCGTACGCCGATCGTGGTGGGCGGCAGTCCAGGAGATGTTCTTCCGTGGTAGGAAACTGCGTCGCCTGTTCGAACACCATCGACGAGGACACGTAGACGAGTCGCTCGACACCTTCGCGCAGGACGGCGCCGAACACCGAGTTGTAGAGACCGGTGTTCATCTCGAGGAGCGTGTGGGGAAGTCTGTGGAAATTGGCGATGCCGCCCACGATCGCGGCGAGATGGATGACGTGGGTGCAACCGGCGACAGCCGCCCGGGCCTCGTCGGCGCAACGCAGGTCACCGGTGCGTACTTCGCATGCCTCGTTCATCCATTGCGGTGCGGGCCGTTGGTCGCACACTCTGATCTTGTCGGCACGGTCGCGCAGCAACCTTCGAACCACCGCGCTGCCGATCATGCCGACGCCGCCGGTGACAAGGATCGTGCTCACCGGGTACCGACACAGTTGGTCGATGATCCGAAAAAGGATCTCCCAGCGTCGAATTGGCCTTCACAAGCCGGTGCACAACCTCGTGGACCAACGCTCACCGCATGACCACCTTCCCCACTTGGGGTAGCTCCCCCCGCGTGATCAATCGCCCACAATGGTACGCGACACGCGTGTCGTCGGTGCTCGCATTCGCACGTCCGGGGGCGGTCGTCACCAACTGATACCGATGTACCGAGGATCATCTTGGTAGTCCACCGAACCCGGGAACCGGACCAGGTCGACGACAATGCGCCCGTCGACGCGCCGCAGCGCGGCGATCGCCTCTGGGTCCGCGGCGCCCACGACGCATACCTCAGCATGATTGACGACCTCGTCGGGCGAGTCCGCAACGAACCGCGACAGATGAGGAATCCGCTGTTCGGCATATGCGCGGTTGGCGCCGAGCAGTCGAGACACCGCGACGCGCGGATCATAGATCTGCAACTCGAATCCGCGTCCCAGAAGGCGTTCGGCCAATGCCACCAACGGACTTTCGCGCAAGTCGTCGGTACCGGATTTGAAGGCAAGGCCCAGCAGTCCGACGCGACGCTTGCCCGTGGCCTCGATGATCTTGAAGGCGCGTTCGATCTGACCGATGTTCGAAGTACACACGCTCTCCAGGATCGGCACCGCGACATCCGAGCGGCGCGCGTGGTGGACGAACGCGCGGAGATCCTTGGGCAGGCACGAACCACCGAACGCGAACCCGGGGCGCAGGTACGCCGGCGAGATGTTGAGCTTCGTATCGGCCACGAAGATGTCCATCACGGCGTGACTGTCGAGCCCGAGCGCCTTGCACACAGCCCCGACCTCGTTGGCGAAACCGGTCTTGAGCGCATGGAATCCATTGTCGGCGTACTTGACCATCTCGGCCACCGCGAGCGGTACGCGGAAGACCGGGCTGGGCAACCCGCGGTACAGTTCGGCCACCGCATCTCCACTGGCGGTGTCGAACTGGCCGATGACGACCTTCGGCGGATCGAAGAAATCGCGGATCGAACTCCCCTCGCGCAAAAACTCGGGATTGACCGCCAGTCCGAAGTCCTCGCCCGCGCGTTGTCCCGACGCGGCCTGCAGACGCGGCAGGACGGTCTGCTCGCACGTCCAGGGCAGCATCGTCGACCGTATTACAACGGTGTAGCGCTCGGCGCGCGCGGTGAGTGCCGCACCGATCTCGTCACTGACCCGTTCCAGAAACGTCGTGAGCAGGCTACCGTTGGGGGCCGACGGGGTGCCGACGCACACCAGGGCGATGTCGGTGTTCTCCACCGCCTCAACAGCATTCGTGGTGGCACAGAGCCGGCCGGCGGCGACCTCGCCGAACACCAGTTCGTCGAGGCCGCCTTCTACCACCGGGCTCTGACCGCGGTTGATCATGTCGACCTTTTCACGTCGAACATCCACGCCGATGACCGAATGGCCCCGGCTGGCAAGGCAGGCCGCGGTGACGCTACCGACGTAGCCCAGGCCGAAGACCGCAACGCGCAACCCGCTTCGCGCAGAGGGCACGGACGTGTTGGTCACACCATCTGCAGTGCGGGCGTCGTTGACGTCCGGTGTGTCGAATTCAGGCATCGACTGCCCTTCCCGCGCCACGAGCCCTCGGGGCTCGCACTCCGCCAGTCGAGGTGGCAATGCTAACACTCTTTGCCACCACCGGAACAGATGTGCGTGAAATTCGCTCTCTTACAGTTGCTGAAGCGCAAACGGGTGCGCCGCGTTTGCCGTTGCTGCACACACCGCCCGTTACGCCTCCGGAATCGTCGAGGGGAATCGAGCGACGGCCCGCTTCATCAGCGTCGACGCCGCACTGGTCGGCAGGCGGCGGTGAATCCCACCCATGTGAATCACGAGATGAGAGGGCATGCGCGGCATCCGCCGAGCCGGGATGGAAATTGCCTTGGCAACGAACCCTTTCGGAGTTCCGCCGCGGGTATCAGGTGCATACGCAGCGACATCCACGACGACACCACGCGCCTTCGGCCCGATCCGACGCCGGGCCGGCAACAAAACCCACGGCGCGGTCTTTGAAGTATTTATTACTTTTCAAACAAATCAGAAAATCGTTTGCCAGGACGGCACCTGCCTTATGCACGCGAAATGCACCCGCAAAGCCCCGGGTCGATGACGAATGCGCTTCATGATCGCCGAAAGTCGCTTGCCTGCAACGCCACGAGAAGGCCGCTCACGCCCTACGCGTGCGGAAACTCGCCGACTGGATTCGCTCCGCAAATTACGAATTCGTTTCCAAAGGTGGGTCTGATCGGTAGCCTGAGCGGTGACAAAATTCCGGACGCCCGTTGTCCATCATGAAGGGACGAAAACGTGGATCTGTTTGATGTAGTGCGGTCATGTGCCCGCCGTTGGTATGTCTTCGTTCCGCTGCTGGCGATGGTGACGTGGTTCAGCTATTCCGCGTACACCTCGGTTCAGCCGGTCTACTACTCGAACGCCGTCATCGGCCTTGCGGCACCGAGCAGCCGGATCGACAATCCGCCACAAGGGATTCCGATTCCCCGCAATGGTCTTCTGGACGTCGGCGGGGCCTCGTTGATCGCCAACATGACCACGCTGGGCCTACAGGAGCCGGCGGTGGTCGATCGCGTGGTGGCGTCCGGCGGTCTACCCGACTACTCGGCCAGGATGTTTCCCGGACCTGCGAACATGCAGCAGCTACCGCTCATCATGATCGAAGCCACCACCGCGGAGCCCGATGCCGCGTCCAAGACCCTGGAACTCGTTGTCGCGGAGGCCGAAGCGACAACCAGGGCCCTGCAGCAGCAGGCCAATGTTCCCGACGCACAGATGGTGGTGCCCTTCGTGGTCTCACCCCCGAGCACCCCGGCTGCGGGAACGCCTGCCCGCACCCGGTCGACGTTGACCATCTTCGTTGCGGGACTTGGCTTGACGGTCGTGGTGACCGTGCTGGTCGACGTGCTGCTCAGTCGCCGCACCCGCCGGAGCAAGGGCACGCATGCTCCGAGCGCGCCCGCCGGAGCACCCGTTCCCGGCACCGTGGCGACAAACGGTCAGCCGGAGACGGTTTCGGCACTGACTTCCCACGGCGCGGACACAAACGGAAATGACCGCGGTGACCTCCGCCCGCAGTGAACTGCGGGACCGCACCGGCGAAGGCGGGGAGGCCACACCCGCGGAACGCACGCCGTGGCTACTGGGGTTCCTGTGCTTCTTGATCCCCGCCCTGCCGACGTACGTCGTGCTACCCGGGCCGCTCAAGAGCAACGGTTCTCCGGCACGCATGATCGCCGTGTTGTTCTTCGGCCTGGTTATCCTCGGGTTCGTGATGGTGCGCCGCAGCGGCCACGCGCGACGAACCAGCCCCGGTGCACTGATCCTCCTGGCGTACTTCTCACTGTGGCTCACCACGTACGGGGTCGCACTCCACGGTTTCGACTACACGCCTGGGTGGACTTCGACAGCTTCGAGCATGACCCGCACGCTCATCGCCCTGACCGCGAACGTCGGAGTCGGTCTGTACGTGATCACCAGGGTCAGGACGGTACGGCAACGGCATTTCGTTCTCGGCTGCCTCACCATAGGACTGGCATTCGCAGCCCTGGTGGGCATACTGCAGACCGTCGCGTCCGTCGACATCCGATATCTGTTCCAGCCACCCGGATTCGTCCTCAACACAGACGAACTGGCGTTGACCGAGCGAGCCGGCGTGGCGCGCGCCCTCGGAACCTCGGCACACGCGATCGAGTACTCCGTGCTGGCCACTGTGCTGCTGCCCCTTGCCATCTATTTCGCCCGTAACGCCGCCACACGCAACGCCCGCTTTCTGTCCGCCTGCGCGTGTGTCCTGGCGGTCGTAGCCATGCCGACCGGCATCTCGCGGACCGGCGTCATTGCACTCGGCGCGGCGCTGTTGGTCCTCATGCTGGCCCACACCGTGCGTCACATCGTCACCGGGATCGTCATCGGTGTCCTTGCCGCAGGCGCATACGTCGTCACCTTCCCGGGTATCGCGAACGCCTTGTGGGTGACGATCGTCAACTCGGAGCGGGATCCGAGCGTGCTCGGCAGGACCGCGGACTACGCCGAGGTATCGGAAACCTTTCGCGCCCATCCGGTGTTCGGCCTGGGGCTCGGAGGTTCTCCGCCCGACGTCTACGGGTATCTGGACAATGAATGGCTGCAGGCGATCGTGCAGGGCGGCGTGGTGGGCATCGTGGCGATGTTGTTGCTGATGGGCGGAGGCATCCTCGGTATCGCTGCCGCGTTGCGCCGCGCCACGACTCGCAGCGATCGTGATCTGGCGTACACGCTCGGAGCATCGTTCGCCGCGATCATGGTGTCCAGCTTCACCTTCGACGTGCTGGGCTTCCAGCAGGCGGCACTTCTGCTCTTCGTGATGTTCGGGATGCTCTGGTCGACCTTCAGAGTTTCGTCTCCCGGGCCGGACACATGACACCTGGGGATCGAATGGATGAGACCGCATGTTTCGTCGCAGCGGGACGGTTCGCCGACATCGCGGTCGTCATCGTGACCTACAACAGCTTTCATCAGGTGGAGGAACTGCTTTGCGACCTACGCCGTGAGGCGGGGCAGCTGTCGTTGCGGGTCGTCGTCGTCGACAACGATTCACCCGATGGAACTGCCGATCTCGTCGCCCGCCACGATGACGTGGTCCTGGTCCGCTCGGGCGGAAACCTGGGATACGCCGGCGGGATCAACTGTGCACGGCCGTATGTGGCACCTTGCACCGGCGTGCTCATCCTGAACCCCGACGTCCGGTTGGGCCGTGGCGCGCTCGCGACCATGCTGGCGGCCCTCTCGACGCCCGAGGTCGGTGCGGTCGTCCCGCTCATCACCGACGCCGCGGCCGATGAAGTGGTGCTCACACTGCGCCACGAGCCCTCGCTGTCAGGGGCTTTGGTCGACGCGTTGGTCGGAGGCCGCCGCTTCCCCGGCCGTCCGATGTGGCTGAGCGAAACCAACCTCCGACTGCGGAGGTACCGGACCGGGCATGCCGTGGACTGGGCGACCGGAGCCGCGATACTCGTCCGCGCCGATGTCGACCGAGAGGTCGGCGAATGGGACGAGTCCTACTTCCTGTACTCCGAGGAGACAGACTACTGCCACCGGATTCGCGACCGGGGATACCGCGTGTGGTTTCAACCCGAAGCGGTGATCCATCACATCGGCGGAGGTTCCGGCAGATCACCATCGCTGGCGACATTGCAGGCGGTCAATCGGGTCCGTTACGTCGAGCGGTACCGGAGCAGGCCGTACGCCGCCGCCTACAGAGGCATTGCGGCTCTCGCCGAGGCGCTGCGCGCCCGCGACCGTGACCACCGGCGCACGCTGTGGACGCTGTTGCGGCGCGACCGTTGGAGCGCGCTTCCCCATGCCACCGTGGCTGTGGGCGCGGCCGCTCCCGCGGACCTGCACTGCGCCGAGCAACCCGCCGAGCGCACAGCACGCAGGGAACATGCCCGAACCCGGTTCCGGGCGTCGCTGAGGATCCACTGAAGCATGTTGTGCTGCAACCACACCGCGATCGGCGCCCGCGCTGGGCCGCGGACGTCATCCGTGCGATCGGCTGCTCTCGTCGCGCTCCCACGGTTGGGCCGAACGGGGCGACCACCGCGCCGCGAGCGCGACCCCGACGTACACCACCGCGTCGAACAGCGATCGAGGTCCCCGGACGGTGCGCAGCACCGCGGCAGCCGTGGCCATCCCGGTACTGCCGGTCCGCAGGTCGGATTCGTATCCGGCGGGTAACTTGCCGGTCCCCCTGTGGATCCGGCGACGAATCGCGAGCAGGCTCGTGACGTTCGCCGGTGTGGTCACCACCACGGGTTCGGTCGTCACGACCGCTTTCTCGTCACTGCCGAATTGCGCGTCGATGAACCAATCGTCACCGGTGATCGAAGGAAACGCACCGAATCGACGGTGGCCCTCCTCGCTGAGACCGTATGCGCCCGCGCCCCACATCGCTCGCTTGTGCTGCGGCACCCGATTCCGAGCGCGATAGTAACTGCGGACCAGCATGTCTGCGGCACCGGTGTCGTACCTGGCCGCCGGACGCGCGACCAACACGTCGCCCCGATCCAGCCGGTCGAGGACCGCCAGAACTGCCTGTGGGGTGACCCGGATGTCGGCATCCAAATACAGTCGCGGCCAACTGCTCACAGCACGATCACCGGCGTTGAGCGCGGCCGGCTTCGAGCCCTGCTCCAACTCCAGAACGCGCACTCCCGGAATACTGCGCGCAATATCGGCAGTGTTGTCACGGCACCCGTTGCACACCACGACCAACTCGATGCGTTCGTCGACGGCCGCCGCACTCAACGGGGTCAACGTCCGTTCGATCACCGCCGCTTCGTTGTACGCCGGAATGATCACCGCACCGAGGTATTTGGCTCCCACCACTCAAGAGTCCCAAGATCAACCCGATCCTGCCGGGAAAACGTGGAACGAAACGAAATGAGCGGGCGCAGAATCCGTCCGCTGCGGTGCCACGGGAACCGGGTTGTCACGGTGCCGTCACAAAACCATCAAGATTCGCTCTACAACATTGTGGCAAACACCCCTACACTGGCACCCATGACCGACTCGATTGCCGCGCAGGCCCGTCGGCAATCAGCGCCGCTCGTTGTCGCCGATTTAGCCACAAATGTCGCCGTTCCTGGGTATCGATCATGACCGAGAAATCAGCGGGCGCAGAGTATCGGTCAGCCCGGTCCTGGCGGGGGCCCATCGCACTGATCCTGGTACTCGAACTTCTCCTGGTGGGCGCGCTGTCCGGGTGTGGCTCGGATGACGACTCCGATGTGCGACGTGCGAGCGAGATCTCGCAGTACGGGATCACCTGGAAGTTCGACCGCGAGTATCCGGTCGGCCAATTCGTCAACGGCGACTGGTGGGTGGTCGGACCGGTGACCGTCGTATCGGTCACCCCCGGGCCGAGCCCCGCCCCTCCCGACGAAGTGACCGACCTAGGGGTCAACGACTGGGGAGACACCGGCCTGCAGGACAACAAGGAACGGCGCAACGGCTCGATGGTGGTGATGGAGGTCGGTCCCGCCCAGGGCTACGACTCCCGCGGAATCACCTACGACCCCAACGCATCCGTCACATTCCCCTATACGTTGGATGCCGATCGTTCCCTCATCTCGTCGATCAGTGAGGTGACCGTCCCGAATCCGGTGATGTACGCCGACCTGATGTGGGACTCGGAGAAAACCTCCTCGAGTGTGCTCAAGGCGGCCGCGGTGCTCACCAGCCTGTCGGAGGCACCGCCCGAGGATGCCTTCCGTCCGACCTATGTCGGCGCCAACAAGGAGATCTTCCGCGCCTCGGATCTCAAGTGGGACCGGCTCCGGCGCCTGCCCATGGACGCCGCCGCGGACTCGGTTCCGTCGTTTCAGGAATACGAACGGTACCTTGAGCGGCCGTGGCTCGATCACATGAACGGGGCATGGGAAGGCCAATGGCTCTGGCCGGTCGAGAACCAGCCGGCGTACGGCCGCGAGGTCGCCCGCATCGTGGGCACAGCCTCATTGCTGCTCAACACCGATGCCCCCGATGACCGGAAACGCCGCCTGCTCTACGAACTCGTCCAGTACGGCATCGATCTGCACGGCATGGTCGAACTGGGAGCGGTCTTCGACGAGGGCGGCGGGCACACCAGCGGACGCAAGTGGCCTATATTGTTCGCCGGGCTGATGCTCGACGACCCGTCCTTCGTTCCCGAGCCGAGGAGCACGGTGTTCCACGAGGATGCCCAAACCTATTACGGCCAGGGATGGTATGGGCAGAAGGCGCTCTGGCAGATGGTCTGGCATCACGAGGCGCGTCAGCCCTACCAGGAGAAGCCGCCCAGCGCGTGGGACGACTGGGATCGCACATCGGAGGAGTACCGGGTGTGCTGCACGGTGCGGTCCTGGGTGGGTGAGGGGCTGGCCGCTCTTCTGATGGGCGCCAAGGCGGACTGGAATCACAACGCATTCTTCGACACCGTCGATGACTGGATGCGGCCGACGGACCTGTACGCCGCGAATCGTCAGGGGTACCCCCGACCGCCGGAGGAGACGACGTCGTTCGATCCGTTCGTCGACGCCTTCTGGGCGCGCCATCGCGGGGACGTCCCCGCGCAGCCGGATGGGACGACCGATCTCAAATGGGACGTCAACCTACGCGGCGATTCCGCGGATGCCCTGGGTTGGGTGTCGAACCCCAAGCCGTAGCAGCCGCGAGCCGGGTGTCACAGGTTGCGGTCGGCGGGCGCACCGGTTTCGTGAATGACGTTGCCGCTGCGAACCTCACCGGCATTCGGGTCGTCCGTGTACCAGATGTTGTAGAAGCCGACCTTCGGATAGATCCGGGTGGACATGTGGTTGTCGATGACGCGGTAGCCCGGGCCGTAACCGGTGTACATCGTGTATCCACCACCCGCCAAGAGGTTCTGGGTGATCAGGACGTTGCGATTCGGGTCGTCTGCGTCCCCGGTGATGAACACGGCGCCGGTCTCCGGGCCGTTCAACATGATGGTGTTGTGCCGGACGGTCACATTGTCGGCGCCCTCGGGAACCTGCACGCCGTCAGCATGCCAATCGGCGCCGCGCGCCGTGTGGATGTCGTGAATGTAGTTCTCTTCGACCGTCAACGGCGTCTCGGTCTCGATGGCGTTACCCACGCCGGATATCTCGCAGCCCCGCACCGTGATTCCGCGCCCGTTGGCGGCGATCGCGCGCTCCGCCGATCCCCTGCCGTCGATGATGCAATCCTCGAACGTGGTGCCCGACCCATCGCTGTTGATGATGTTCTCGCCGAGCGGACCGTCCCACACGATTCGCACGTTGCGAAACGTCACGTTGTCCCCCTCGATGCGGATGCCTTCCACGGCATGTATCTCCACGTTCTCGATGACCTCCCCGTCGACATCGAAGTCGGTCGGCCCCGTGTAGCGCGGCAGCGCATCGGTCGTCGGCCCGGTACACCCGGCATCGGGGAATGCGGGATACGCCGGGCAGGCGCGCGACGTGGCCTGCGCGTCGGGCACAGCGGCGGGCAACAGCACCGGCACCGCGAGCAGGCCTGCTGTCATGCTGACGGTCAACGGTTTTCGTATGCCCATGGCTTCTCCCCATCGTGGACGGATACCTGCTCCGATATGGTCGGCTCGCAGGCGCACCCGGCATCGCGGGATGGCTGCGGAAAGCCCCGGCGCCGCATGTCGGCGAGTCCGATGATCCACTGCTCATACCGATCCAGTGCGGTCCTCTCCGACAGCAGCGCGGCGCAGTAACGCCGGCCCGCCGCACCGAACTGGGTACCGAGCGCGGTGTCCGTGCCCAGCCGCAGCGCCTCGCTCACCAACAGGTCGGGCCGATCGGCAGGCACGCACAGTCCCGCGCCCGACGCGGCGAGCTCGGACGCGGTGAATCCCCCGGCATCGGTTGCCGCGAGTATCGGCTTTCCTGCCTTGAAATAGGAGGTGAGCTTGGACGGCACCGCCATGTGTGCCACCCCGGGACGCTCGTTCACCAGGAGGACGTCCGCGGCTCCGAGGGCGGTCGGGAACACACTTTCCGGGACCGGAGCGAGAAACTCCAGGTTTCGGATGCCCGCGCCTGCGGCGGCCAGACTCGCGCGCTGGTTGCCGTCACCGAGCAGGACGAATCGAACGGGAGCTCCACTGCGGTCCGCGATCTCGGCGGCGGCGATCACGTTCTCCAGTCCCTGCTTGTATCCCATGTTGCCGGCGTGGAGCACGACCACCTCGTCCTCGCCCCAATCGTGGATATGCCGAAACTTCCGGCTGGAAACGACATCCGGCTCCTGCACGTGATTCCAGTTGCGGATCTCACGAATTCTGCGCCGATCCACACCGAGTTGCCCTACGAGGTCGCCGATGAACCCGGAGTGGATCACCGCCACACCGTCGGCCAGTCGCAAGGCGGTTGATTCGACCGACGCCGCCACCTTGACCGCTGATGTCGACACGGCGCCGGTCTCGGCTGCACCTCGGCCGTAGAGATCTTGTACGACCACTCCGAGTGCGGGTCGCCGCCGTGGCGTCAGACGGGCACGGACGGCGGACATGGCCGTGGACAACAAGGGTGGTGTCATACACACCACGACGTCGGGTCTGCCCCACCTGGTCGTCATCAACTGCAACCCGAAGGTCAGTTCCATCAGGCCCCGGCCTCGCACGGACAAGCTCTGTGGCACATGATGACTGAGCCGGCGGACGTTCACCCCGTCGACCGTCTGCGCCAACCGGAATCCGGAGGCCGCCCCGTCACACCTCCACTGCGGATAATGCGGAAATCCGGTCAGCACCTGGACTTGATGCCCACGCGCGGCCAGACCCCTCGCGAGCCCGGTCGTATAGGGCGCGATCCCGGTCCGTTCGGGTGCGTAGTTAATCCCGAGAATCGAAACCCGGACCGCTGGATGCGCCATACGTTCGAGTGTAATCGGGCCTGTACAAGCGGTTGACCTGTTCGGAAGATCAAAGCCATATCGCGCTTTTCCGCGATTTTTTCGATATCCGGCAAACTTTGGATCTAGATCTTCGGATCTATTCAACAGCCCGATTGCAGTGCCGCCCGAACATATCCCGCCGTCTGGTAGACGTAGTTCCACACCCAATCCGGCGGTGACAGATTCGGGCCGCTGGCAACCATCACGAGTTCACCGTCGAAGCATCGCCGGATGATCCAACGCGCCCTTGAGATATGCGGGACCCACGTGATCACCATGACACTGTGCCACTGGTTGATCTCCGCAAGACGCCTCAGTGCCCGCGCCTCACCTCGTGTGGTCGGCGGATCCGGTTCGATGCAACTCACCTCGAAGCGGTAGCGCCGATGTTCGCAGAGATCGATCAGCCAGATGGCCTCTGCACCATTCGGGTTGGAGAAGACCACATGTCCGGCGTACCCTTCCAACGCATATTCCAAAGCGAGAGTGTAGGGTTCGTCGCCGCCACCACCCAGCACGAAGATCGCGTCGGCGCCGCGGGGCACATCCGTCTGGGGCCGGACATATACGGGCCAGCCCAAAACCGCGATCACACAGAGGATCACTAGTGCGGCGGCGATCAGACGTCGAGAATTTCGCGTCCGGGGAACGCCGGGAGAACCACTCAACATCGGCTCGGACCACAGCCGGTGACCCGCGGGCGAATCTCAGAAGTCACAGCACATGACGATACGGCGAATGCTCCGCTGAATGTGCCGAATGGCAGTTCAGGCCCTGCGGAAAGGGTACTCTGACGGCCGTCCGCGATGTAGCGGCCGGGGGTCGGTCCAGAAGAAGGTGCCTCGTGAGTTGGACTGCGCACGAACGGCTCAACAACAACCACGCGTGGCCGCAGTGGCGGATCACGTGGGCGGATCTGCTCGCGCGCAGGTCGGAATCGAAGTCACGCGTCATCGCATTCTTCGGCCTGTTCGGAGTCGGCAACATCGGCAACGAAGCATCGCTGTCCACGGCACTGCAGGCGGCGCGAGAACTCGACCCGACAGCTGAGCTGGTCTGTGTGTGCCCGCATCCCGACGTCGTCCGGCTTGAGCACGGCGTCACCGCCGTGCCCATCCACCAGGCCGCACAACGCGGCCGCCGACCGGACGCACCTTCCGGACCGCGCCCGGTGCGTATCTTGCAGCGGCCGTTCTACGAGATCGCCAGGTGGGTCTCGGTCTACCGGTTCCTGCGTCGGGTCGATCTCGTGATCGTCCCCGGCACCGGGATACTCGACGATTTCGGTGAACGCCCCCAGGGGATGCCGTACCACCTGTTCCGGTGGTCAGCGGCCGCCAAGCTCGCGGGTAAGCCCTTCACGTTCTTGAGCGTCGGTGCAGGGCCGATCACCCACCCGTTGAGCCGGTTCCTGATGAAATCCGCGGTTCGACTCTCGGCCTATTGTTCGTATCGCGACAACGTGTCCTGCGCATACATGGCTGAGATCGGCGCAACGAGCGCAACCATCCCGGTGATGCCGGACATCGTGTTTGCGTTACCACGCCCGCATTCGCCGGAGCCGACCACGTCGGTCACCACCATCGGCCTCGGCGTGATGTCGTACTACGGCTGGGCCAACGACGCCGTCAGCGGTGACGGCATCTTCCGGGCTTATATCGACAAGATGTCGACCATTGCCTGCCGCGCTCTCGAAGAGGGCCACGCACTTCGCATCCTGATCGGTGAGAGGTGTGACCGGCACGCGGTCGACGCAATTCTCGAAGCCATCCGGCTGCGACGCGGCGACGTCCACGGTACCGATCGCGTGATCGACGAGCCCATCGAATCCATGTCAGATCTGTTGGCGCAGATCGGACGCACGGACGCGGTGATCGGCACGCGTTACCACAATGTCGTCGGTGCCCTGATGATGAATCGTCCGGTCATATCGGTCGGCTACGCAGCCAAGTTCAACGACGTCATGACGAGCATGGGCCTGGGCCGGTACTGCCACCACGTGGAGACACTCGACCCGGAAGCCGTGCTCGGTGACCTCCACGACCTTCTCGCCGATTGGCGCGACTTCGCGCCTGCCGTCGATGCAGGCAACCGGGAGTTCATGGGTCGGCTCGCGCTCCAGTTCGAGGCCGTGATCGATGGCCTCGAACTGGATTCGACACCCTAGACGTGCCCGGGTGGATCCTGGTGCTCACTCAGGGACTGGACGACGTGGCGACCCAGTTGCTTGTTGCGAGTTCGTCGAATGTCTCTCGGCGACAGCTGGACCCGGGCACCCCTGCGCAGTACCGCGTCCACCCACTGCAGGCGCGCCTTCAATCTGATCCGGCGATCGAGATCACCATTACGTGCGATACCGGAGAGGATCCAGAGACGATCCATCCATGCCTCGTCAGCCCGCGCATAACCGGCCGTCAGCATCTCGTCATTCTCGGTCCGCAGGGTCAGCTCCTTGTCGACCCAGGCCGCGTCGTATCGCGCAAGAATCCGGATCCACAGATCCATGTCATCGGCATACCGCAGCTCGGAACGGAACCCTCCGACCTCCCTCAGCGCCGCGCGGCGGACCATCACCGAGGTCGGTTCACCTATCCAGTTCCCGAGCGAGCCCCTGCGGACGTACTTCCGGATTATCGCCCTCCCGTCATTGACCGGCCGCAGCGGCTCGAGCGGGGTGTGAAGCGTCCCGAAGAGACTCGCCCACTCGGTGTCGGGCGGATCTATTCTCCTCGGCGCAAAGGCCAGTCCGACCCGGGGATCGTCGAATGTCGGGACAAGCAGTTCCAGGCAGTCCGGGAAGAGCCGGTCGTCGGCATGCAGGAATTGCATCAACTCGCCTGTGGCGCACTCGATACAGCGATTGTGATTGGCGTTGGGCCCGATGTTGACCGGGTTCTGCAGCACCCGTATCCGTGAGTCGCCGAGTGCCGTGACCCGGTCGAGCGTGCCGTCCGTGGAAGCGTTGTCCACGACAAGGCACTCGAAATCTTCGTACGACTGTTCGAGTGCACTCGCAAGGCACGCTTGAATCATGTCCTGGCAGTTGTAGGTCGGTACGCAGATCGTCACTTTGGGCATCGCGTGGACCTCTCCCGTGGCGACCCGGAAGTTCTGAGGTGTTCCGCCAACGACGACGGCCATGTCGTTGCCAGTCCGAGGATTCGATTGCCGGCCAGGTTGCCCGGCAGCATCTGGAGCAGCTGTGGTCCGGCCGCCGCCGCATAGACCACCAGAGCGGTCACACCGCCGACCATGAGTTTCGCGACCGGGGAAGACAGTGCTTCGGTGACGCCACGCGCGACCACAGCAGCCGCGACGGCCGCCAGGGCGGGCCTGGAAAAGGCACGCACCATGACGACCAGACCGGCGTTCGCCGTCGCCCTCATGGCGATCGCGTATGCCGGAAGGGTGACGAAGATGACGACGAGGATGTGCCCGATGCCGACACCGACGAGTCCCCCGACGCGGATTCCGATGATCAGCACCGGGACGAGGGCGACGAGCGCGGCCGCCTGCACCGCGAACATCACCATCGTCTTGCCCGCCGCGATCATCATGTTGTTGAACAGCGATACGACGACGAACAGCACGCCGTACAGGGCCAGCACGCTCAACACCGGGGCTGCCGGAAGCCACTTGGAGCCGTACACCGTTTCGATGAGAGATGCCGAAAACGCAAGCGTCACCGCACCGATCGGGCAGGCGACGAATGCCACCGCCCGAACGGCCCGGAAGACGGCCGAGCGGAGGTCCCCACGGTCACGCCGCACGCCCGAAAAGGCCGGTACGACGACCTGGTCCATGACCGCGCCGAGCACCGCGGTCGGCCATGTGCAGATGTTGAACGCCAGCATGTAGAGGCCGAGATCGACCGCCGTCATCTCGCGACCGATGATCACGAAGTCGACGTTCAACACCAATTGGGACAGCAGCGTACCCAGCGCTGCGGGAATCCCGAAGCGCAGCAGGGGGCCGACGTATCGGCTCTGCCAGCCAGGCAGGTAGAACCGGTCCAGCGCGGACACGATCACAACGCCGACGGTCAAGCCTCCGATGACCC
Source organism: Mycolicibacterium goodii (assembly GCF_001187505.1). Next base: position 2,343,404 of record NZ_CP012150.1, on the reverse strand, counting down.
GCGACCACGCGAATGCGTCGGCGCCGCTCATCACGTGCACGAGTATCAACAGTGCGGTGCTCTCCGCGACGACCGCGAAGGCGCTTGCGCGGAAAATCACCTCCTGGCGCAACTCCCGGTGGATCTGCGCACCCGGAATGGCGAATATGCCCTGCAGCACCAGAGCGATGGCGAGTATCCGGATCGGTCCCGCTGCCTCGGGCACCCCCAATGCGCCCGCGACAGGTCCGGCGGCCAACGCCATCGAACCGGCGAGAACGCAACTGCTGCATACCGCTATCGTGACGACGGTCGGCCCGATGGGGTCGGCATCGAGATCTGAACGAGCGATCGCCGACGTGACGCCCCATGAGGCCAGGCAGACGATGAACCCGTGAACCGTGATGGCGATGGCGTATACACCGAGTTCTTCGGGCGCGATGATCCGCGCCACGACGGCCATCACGAGGATGTTGCTCAGCCGCAGGACAATGGTGCTGGCACCGGTCCACATCGCCGCGCGCCGCACCCTGTGCGACAGGGAGGTGTCTTCGTCCCGGCCCACGGATCGGACCTCGGGCAGCCCTTGTCTCTCCTCTGTCGTCATGGCATGCCGCCCCTCACAGAACTTCCGACATCACGTGTTCGATCGACGCAGCCCGATCTTCCAGTTGCCTGCGTCTGTCGGCCATCGCCTCGGTCTCCTCCAGCCCTGCGGTGGCCAGAATCTGGGCCCACCGATAGACGTGGTCATTTCGCCTGAGGGAGTTCACCACGTTGGTCTTGCTGATCCGGTCGAGCCTGCCCGGGTCGGCTTCCAGTTCGGCGATGACATGGGCGATGTCGCCGGAGTTCAGCGGAAGCGGTATGACCGAATCCTCCCAACCCAGGTATTCCGTGAACGACGCGGTGGCGGGCGCGACGCCGATGAGAACCGCCCCACCCGCCGCTCCTTCGAAGTAGCGCAAGCCCATCTCCTGCTCACCACCGGTCCGTTCGGAGTCGTGCCACCTGACCGGCGTCACGAGGAAGAACCGCGACCGTTTGATCAGCTCCGCCAACCGGCTCCGGTGCTGCTCATGGCTGCGGACCCGACAGTTGGTCACGACGTCGTACATGTAGTACCAATCCGACGCCGCTGCGATACGTAGCAGCGCCTTATGGGTTTCCGGGGGGCTACCTCCCATCGCGTAGAAGTCGATGACGCGCTCGGGCTCCACCGGGTAGGGGCAGAACTTGAGGGCGTCGGTGGACGGCGCCAGGAAGTGGCATGGCCGGCCGGTCGCGCGTTCGAGCGGCTCGACCGTCGCCCGCACCGAGACGAACAGGTGATCAAACCGCCTGAGTATCTTGAGAAGGTCGCCCATCCTGGGTATGTCGCGCGCATAGAGCTCGTCGACATAGCAGATCGAGGTGCGGGCCGTCGTGCGCCACATCTGCATGGAGCCGAGGTTGTAGATGTCCAGCGGGGACTGTGCGCTGACGAAGAGCAACTCGTAATCACCACCGATGTCCGCAGGCCGCCTGCGCCGGCCACCACGTCCGGTCGCGCCCTCGAGCTTGACCTGCATCCGGCGGCCCGCCTTCACCCCGAGCCGCGCGAACGTGCGCACGGCGCTATGCACCGAGCCGTCGGCTTCCGCGGGGTCGGGGGCGTCCGCGGGCGCGACGATGTCGACGGCGTCGATCGCGCCGACGACGTCTTCGAATTCGTACATCCCGCAGCGCGAGATGACCGGCGCGATATCCCGGTGCGACAGGCACAGGACTCGCGCATTCGCCGCTCGTGTGCTCACCCGGATCGCGCTCATCCCCACATCGCCTCCCGGCCAGTGTCATTCGGGAGGAACGCGTCGATCCGGCGTGGCGCCGCGTACTGTCGGATCGCGGGTGCCACCGGGCGGCCTTCGAGCAGACCTTCGACCGACCCGCTTTCGATCGCACGCCGGTAGACAGGCAGCGCGCAGCGCACGGCGTCGACCGTCGCCTCGATGTCGAGGTCCGCGTGGGCTGCGGAGGTGACGAACGACTGGCCCAGCACGCCACGTGCGATCAGTTCCTGCAGGAACAGAGTGCGATATGCCTGCGATGGCGCCAGTTCGGTGTCGCGCGTGACAAAGGTGAGACACGACGGTCTTCCGACGACCTGGAGGTGATCGGACAACCCCTGTTCGCGCACCGCGGCCTGTACGCCGTCGGCCAGCAACCGTCCGGCATGTTCCATCCGGCCGATCGGATCGTCACCGGCGTATGCCCGCACCACGGCGCGGAACGCCGCAAGCGATCCCCGTTCCGGGCCGTGGGTCGTCGACAACAGGAAGACGCGCTCTCGATCGGTCCGAAGTCCGCCGAGTTCCATGAACGCGCGCTTGCCCGCCAGAGCAGAGATGGGGAAACCGTTGCCCATTGCCTTTCCCCAGCAGGAGAGGTCGGGCTGGATTCCGTAGATCGACTGGGCGCCGTGCGCCGACCAGCGGAACCCGGTGATCATCTCGTCGATGATGAGCAGCGCTCCGTGCTCGTCGCACAACCGCCGTACCCCTTCCAGATATCCCGGTTCGGGTTCGGTGGTCGATGTGGCGGCTTCGAGAATCACACACGCGAAGTCGTCAGACTCCAGTACCGCTGCGAGCGACGGGAGGTCGTTGTAGGGAAACCGCACGGTTTCTTGTCGTGCGGTTTCCGGTATGCCGCCGCTCATCTCGGTGGTGCCGATGAACCAGTCATCGGTCGAGAAGAACGGCTGCAGGCACGCCGCGACCTTCACCCGGCCGGTCGCGGCGCGGGCCAGACGTACTGCGGCCGTGGTGACGTCGGAGCCGTTCTTGGCGAATTTCACCATCTCGGCGGTCGGAACCATCTCCAGGAAATCCTCGGCGGCCGCCAGTTCGAGCTCCGTGGGCCTGCTGAAGTTCATCCCGTCGGCAATCGCTGCGCACACGGCCTCGACAACGGGCCGATACCCGTGACCGAGCGTGACCGATCGAAGCCCCATGCCGTATTCGACGTATTCGTTGCCGTCGACATCCCAGACGTGGCATCCGTCGCCGCGGGTCAGTATCGGGGTCATGAATTCGGGGTACTGGTCCGACCCGCGCGAATAGGTGTGGGAGCCACCGGGAACGAGGTCGTGCAGCCTCGACTGCATCTTGTTCGACAGATCGAATGATCGGTTTTCGGGAACGTCTGGCATCTTGCTCTCCATTGGTCGGCGCCGGTATTCGAACGAAAAATATTGCGTTGAGCCGCGTATGAGACGGCTACGGCTCACGCTCCAGCCAGATCTCCCGCCAGTAGGTGGGCAGGCCACGGGAGCACATCCGCCAGTACTCCCCGCGACACCCGACACCGTCGAGCATCACGCAATCGGACTTGATCTCGATCATCTCGCCGGTCTGGTCATCGACGAACCGCTCGACGCGGTCGATCACTGCGCTCGAAGATCCGCACCAGGTGGCGTCTTCCGAGTCGAACAACAGCCCGCGGTTGGCGTTGTTCTTGCTCAGGGTGGCTTCGATCTCGTGCCGCGGACGAATCCGAACCGGTTCGCCGATCGTCAGATCGAGTGTCATCTTCGGTGTGCGCACCCCGTGCCCCTGAATGTGGTCGAGGCGGTGTCCGCCGCGCAGCCACAGCACCGGCGGCAGATGTTCGGTGCTCCACCGTTGATAGCGGTTGAAAACCGCCTTGGCCATCACCCGTACAAACGCCGCGAGAGTGTAGTTTCCCGAGGACACGTCCCAGAGGTACTGCTTCAGTTCACCGATCGGCAGCGGCCGGGTCGCGGCATTCACCTCCGTCGACTGACACATGTATCGCACTGTGCCGTCCGATGTTTCATACGTGGTGCTGCCGAGCCGGGCGAGCTGGGACGCCAAATCCGCGGTCGGGGACGACTGTTCCTGGCCGCCGGGTCCGGAATCATTGCGGGCGACGCGGCTCAACCAAGCTGTCTTCCAGTACATCAGACATCTCGCCTGGCAACCGCCATGGGCGGACCCGTCACAATGCAGGCCCTCCAGATGCACCGTGTCGTCGAGCCACCGGAGATTGCCATGACCGTCGCAGGTCTTGTGCGCACGCTTGGCCACAATCGCCCGCTGCCCACAGTAGGCAGCCATCTCGGGCATGAACGGCATGCCATCGAGCCTGCCGGTCTCGTCGAGTGTCGCGACGATCTCGGCGAGCGGCCTGATCTCGACGACGTCACCGACCCGCAGCAGACGCCTGCCGTGGAGACGATCTGTCAAAGTCTTGTACATCGGAGTCCCTTCTACGACCCGTCAACCTTCCAGCGCCCGTCGAGCTCCGGATATCGGGCGCGAACCTCGGCAAGCAGATCGGGCACCGTCAGCAGCACACTGCCCGGGTTCGCGGCGAGCAGCTCATCCGGCGAGACGATCGGAATGTCGGTGCCTGGCATGCGACGGCCCAGCTTTGCCGGCGACGCGTCCGCGACCGCCGCGACCAACCGTGAGTCGAGCCCAGCCCGGCTGAACAGCGCCACCGCCCGCGACGCGGCGCCGTACCCGAAGACCGTCCGTCCCGCCGAGCGATGGGCCTGCAGCCAGCTCCGCAAGTTCCGCACGTGCAGGTCGGCCCGGTGTTGCAGGTCGGCGACGACTGCCGGATCGGCTATGCCGAACTCGTCTTCCCGGTTCAGGATGCGCGCGACGACGGCATCACCGGGCACGTCCTCTGGTACGGCTGCCACCAGTACCGTTCCACCGTACAGGTCGAACTCCCACGCCGTGGCCACCCGAAGTCCCACCTCGGCGAGGAGCCGCGTCAGCGCGGTCAGGGAGTAGTACGCGAAGTGACCGTGCCGCAGCGCATTCCACTGCCCTTCTCGGACGATCGTCATGAGCGAGTGGTACTGCAGCAGCATGACCCCACCCGGCCGGATCTGCCGTGCACGCTCTTCGAAGGCCCTGCGCTGGTCGGGTTCGTGCATGATGCCGAAGCAGTCGAGCACCACATCCGCATGCGACGGCACCGCGGTGAAACCGCGGTCGATGAGCCATGGGAGCCACGTGCCACCGTGCGGACTGCCGAATTCGAGGACCGTGCTGCCTCGAAGCCAGCCCACGCCGTCCACCAGCGCGACCGCCGCCGCGGCCTGGTCTTTGAGTGCCTGGGGTTCCACCCCGCGGGGCTCGTCGGCAACCGTGTCGTCGTCGGCGAGTTGCGCGAGGCCACATGCGCCACACAGGTCCATCGCCAGCGCGTGCGATGTCTCTTCGGCAGTGACGGGAGTGCTGACGCACGGAAAGTGGTCCGAGGCCGGAACCTTTCCGAGATCAAGGACTCGCGTGAGATCGGTTTTCCCGCATCCTCGGCACGCATTCATGACAGCATCTCCATGTGCGTATCGAAAGAGCGGACCTCGCCGACGTGCTGGTCCTCGTCCCGGAGCCGTTCCGGGACGAGCGTGGACTGTTCACCCGGACGTTCGACGCCCACATCTTCGACGACCACCTGGGCCAACCCGGGATTTCGGCGTCCTTCGTCCAGGACTCCCAGTCCCGTTCGTCGCAGGGCGTCGTCCGAGGCATGCACGGTCGTTCCGGACGAGGCGAAGCCAAGCTGGTGCGCTGCGCCAACGGCGCCGTGCACGACGTCCTGGTCGACATCCGCCCGGACTCCCCCACCTTCGGCCGCCAACAGGCATTCCTGCTCGACGACAAGGATTTTCGTCATCTGTACGTGCCCCCCGGTTTTCTCCATGGTTTCCAGGCTCTGACCGCCACCGCCGACGTCTGCTACCGGATCGACCGCCCCCACGACCCCTCCGAGGACCTCGCTGTCGCATACAACGATCCCGATCTCGGTATCGAGTGGCCGTTACCGGTCTCGATGGTCTCCTCGCGGGATGCGGGCGCCGGAAGCTGGGCCGACCTGCTCACACGCCTGCGGTGATCCGCCGCAACGTCTTGTCGATGACGCCGTCGGACTGCAGTGCCTCCAGGTGCGGGAGCCGGGTGAACTTCTTCGCGAATGCCTCCGCGGTCAATCCGGCCGCGTCGTATTCCTTGTAGAGTTCGGCGGCGCCGTCCGGAATAGACCACTTGGCGTCGAATCCCAACTCGTCCCGGACTTTCGAGAAGTCCACCCGGTACGAACGCGGGTCGGCTCCTGTCTCACCCGTGATCACCAACCTCGCTCCAGGAACCACGTCGACAACCGCCTGCGCGATATCGGCCACCGTCAGATTGTTCGACTCGGTGCCGACGTTGTAGGCCGCACAGTGCACCTTCTCGGCCGGTGCCTCCAACGCGAGCAGGAACGCGGCGGCGATGTCCCTGGCGTGGACCAGCGGTCGCCACGGCGTGCCGTCCGACAACACGCGGACATCTCCGGTGAGGAACGCATGCCCGACGAGATTGTTGAGGACGATGTCGGCGCGCAGCCGCGGCGAGAACCCGAACGCGGTGGCATTCCGGAGGAACACCGGCGTGAAGGAGTCGTCCGCCATCTCTGCCACGTCGTCCTCGACCCGCACCTTGCTCTCCGCGTACGGGGTGAGCGGTCGCAGCGGGGCCTGTTCGTCGACGAGATCCAGGCCGGCCGAACCGTACACCGAACAGGTCGACGCATAGAGGAACCTGCGCACGCCGGCGGCTTTCGCCGCCCGTGCCAACCTCACGGAGGCGAAGTGGTTGATCTCGTAGGTGATCTGCGGCGCCAACGCACCGAGCGGGTCGTTCGACAATGCCGCCAGGTGGATGACGGCGTCGAACCCGATCAACTGCTCCGCCGTCACATCCCGGAGATCCACATGCATCCCCGGTGGGTCCGCAGGCACCGGGCCGAGGACACAGTCGGCGAAGAAGCCGGTGTCCAAACCTGTGACGTCATGTCCGGCAAGCTGCAGGATCGGCACCATGACGGTGCCCAGATATCCCTGATGGCCGGTGACCAGTACTCTCATCCCTACTTCCCCTTCACTTTTGTCGTTCGTCACCACGTCGCGTGTGTGCCGCGATGTCCGAACGTGATGGTCGCTTTCTCCAAGATGAAGCTCTCGGCGTATGTATGCCGGCACTGGACCCCCCGCATCCTCAACAGGCCGAGGAACGCTTGCTCGTCGAACCAGTCATGGCCGGTCTGGGACGGGTAGTGCTTTTGCAGCAGGCGTGCCTTTTCCTCGGCTATCGACGCCTCGATCGGATGGAAGATCGACGACCGTGGAGTGTCGGACTCCCACTTGAGGATTTCGTAACCGAGCACGAGGTGGTCACGAAACTCGGTCGGCAGCAGTTCTGCCAGGAGTCGATGATCCTGATGCGCGTCACCGCGGTGCGGCCCGAATACGACCTGAGCACTACACGACTTCCGAAACTCGTTGACCTGTTGCTTGATTCTTTCCCAGTGCGCAGGCGACTTGCCATCCTCCACGTCCAACACTGTCAGGTCGAGGTCAAGGCCTGGACAGAAGGCTGCCAACGCCCCGGTCTCCTCTGTCTCGCGTTCGGTACCACCGCCCGACAACACGAGGGCTCTGACACGAAGCGCAGGGATTGCGGTTGCGAGGGTGAGCAGGGTACCTCCCATCCCGATTGCGATGTCGTCACAATGAGCACCGACAACCGCGATCTCCTCGACCGCCCCGGCGAGCAACCCGATCATGATGCCTCGGGCACCAAACGAACCGACTTCTCCCACAGCATCCATGGGCGGTCGCCGTCGTGGTATCTGGCCTCGAGTTCGGCCCGCTCTTTGAATGTGTCGGCGGGCTTCCAGAATCCCTGGTACCGGTATCCGAACAGCTTTCCCTGGCCTGCCAAGGTGCCGCACACATCCGCTACCAGGTCGCCGCCCGGCGGCAGCAGGTCGAAGATTCCTTGGGACAGAACGAAGAAGCCACCGTTCTCCCAGATGGTCAACTCGGAGACCGCGATGATCTCCTTGACCTCCCCCGTCTCGGAGACCTCGACGCAGTGGAACGACGACTGAGGCGGGACGACCATCATCGAAGCGACCGCACCGGACTGATGGAACTCCTCGATCATGCGATCCAGCGGTGCGTCGGTGAGCACATCGGCATAGTTGGCCAAGAAGTACTCGTCGCCTCCGAGATAGTCTCGAACCCTTCGCAGGCGCTCACCGATCGGTGATTCGAGTCCCGTGTCGACGAACGAGATCGTCCAGTCGCTGATGTCCGAGTGCATCAACTGGACCTGGCCGCCGTTCATCACGAAATCGTTCGAGGCCGCCTCCTGATACGTCAGGAAGTAGTTTTTGATGTGGTCTGCGCCGTAGCCGAGGCACAGGACGAACTCCTTGTGGCCGAAGTGTGCGTAATACTTCATCACGTGCCAGATGAGTGGTCGCGGACCGACCATCTGCATCGGCTTCGGTACCGCGTCTCCCGGACCGTTACGCATCCGCATACCGTATCCGCCGCAGAACAGAACGACTTTCATGCTGATATTCCTCCCAGTGGCGGTTTGAACACGGCAGAGCTGTGCAGGGTGGGCAGCGGAAAGATCAACTGTCCGCCCCATTCCCAGATGTACGACAGTTGCTCTGTCAGTTCGTTTTCCAGATTCCAGGGCAGCGCCAGGACCACGTCGGGCCGGTCCTTGGCGATCTGCGCCGGGTCGTGGATCGGAATCCGTGTGCCGGGTGTGAACCGACCGTGTTTGTACGGATTGCGATCGACTGTGTACGCGAGCAGGTCAGGGCGAATGCCGCAGTAGTTGAGCAGCGTGTTTCCCTTGCCCGGCGCGCCATAGCCGACCACCAGTTTGCCGTCGGCACGGCAGTCGAGGAGGAACTGCAACAACTGATGACGAACGGCCTCGGCCCGTGGCCTCAGCGCGAGGTATCCGTCGACCGCGTGCAATCCTGCTTCTTCCTCGATGGCCAGAACTTCTGCCACCCGTCGGCTCTGCGGTGCGGCGAAGTCCTCGAGTTGCGCCCAGAGCCGGATCGATCCGCCGTGCGTGGGAAGCATCTCCACGTCCACGACCGCCAGGCCGGCCGTGGCGAGTGCGCGAATGGCCGAAAGCACTGTGTAGTACTGGAAGTGTTCGTGGTAGATGGTGTCGAACTGGCCGAGGGTGACCAGATTCAGCGCGTGGTGCACTTCGATGCTCAACCATCCGTCGTCCGCAAGCAATCCGCGTAGCGATCGGGTGAAGCCCAGCAGATCGGGGATGTGGGCATAGACGTTGTTGGCCACCACCAGATCCGCCGGTCCGTGATCGTCGCGCACCCTGGCTGCGAGGTCCTCGTCCAGGAACGCGGTCAGGGTGGGCACGCCGGCATCGCGGGCGGCCGCGCCGACGTTCACCGATGGTTCGACGCCCAGGCACGGAACACCGGCGGCCACCACGTGCTGGAGCAGGTATCCGTCGTTGCTCGCCACCTCGACGACGAAAGAGTCCGGACCGAGGCCGAGCCGGGTGACCGCGTCGTCGACGAACCGCTTGGCGTGCTGGACCCAGCTGTCGGAGTACGACGAGAAATACGCGTACTCACTGAACGTGTCTTCCGGGGTGATCAGCGCCGGGATCTGGAGCAGCAGACAGTCCTCGCACAGCCGCAGATGCAACGGATACGTGGGCTCGGGAAGGTCGAGTTCGCCGGCGGCGAGGAACTTCTCGCACGGAGGTGTCGCGCCGAGATCGAGCACACTCAGCAGTCGTTGGGAGCCGCACAGTCGGCAGGTCATGAGATCTCCGTTCGTCGGATTGCGGGAATTTCACTGCTCGCTGTGAGCGGACCGCGCCGGTGGTCACGTCCTGACCCGAGCCCCGATGCACTACGCACCGAAGTTTGCGTCGCCGCGACGATCGCGTCACGGCACAACTCGTCGGCTTCTGTCACCGCCGATATCTCCCGGCTCTTGAGCAACGAGGCGATCTGGACCTGATGGTCGTCGATGTGTTCGTGCCGTTTGGCGCGGCGCGGAACCACCACCGGGAACACCCCCATCTCCAGCAGGTGCATGATCGTCCCGACGCCGGCGTGGGTGACGACGACATCGGCATCCCGCACGCACTCTTCGAATTTCGCCGCACGCATCTGCGACACCGCCCGCCCGGGCAGTCCGTCGCGCGACGTGGTTCCGAGTTGCCAGACCGTCCGATCGTCGGCGAGGCCGGTGCACAGGATCGCATCGACAAGAGAATCGAACCGATAGGGATAGATGGTGCCGAGCGTCACGAACAGGCGTGGGTTGTCGACCCGTGCCTTCGGCAGTGTCTCGTAGCTGTCGAACAGCGATCGCCGGTATTTCCATCGGCGTCCCGCCCAATGTTGATACTGGCAGCTGGTCCGGATGTAGGGATCGAGGCTGGCCAGCTTGCCGGTGAGCGACGGCCCGTTCACGCGGGACACGGACTCGAAGTAGTACGACGGTACGTGGTGTGACCGCGCCGCGACGAGCGCCGCCAGACCGACCGCCGCGCCCGTCGTCACGGCCGCGGTGAAGTGCTCATGTTTCCAGTCGATCTCCCTGATCATGCGGATCAGTGCATTGGTTGCCCCGCGAAAGTCGCGAGGCGCGACATAGGGGACGTAGATGACTCTTCGACCTTGCAGCAGAGAATCACTCTGCGGCGACTTGAAGGTGATCCAGAGGGAGTCCGGAGCTGAGCCGATCACCTGCGACCACTTGACCAGCTGGGCGAGATGCCCACCCGTTGATGCGGTCAACAGATGGCGGCCCGGCACCGGATCGCTTGCCGGACAAGCCTCATACCGCTCGGCGTTGGTCATATCGCATTCGCCGATGCGCTCGACTCCCGAGGGAGCGCCGGCCTTCCGAGAGCCCGGTAGTACCACCCGGCCGACCGCCAGGCCTTGGCGTCCAGACAGTTACGCCCGTCGACCACCACCGCCGAACGGACGTTGGTCTTCAGCGCGGCCGGGTCGATCGCCCGGAACTCGGCCCATTCGGTGAGCACCAACACCACGTCCGCCCCTTCGCACGCTTCGAACGCAGTGGTCGCGTAGTTCAAGGTGGGGAACAGGGCGCGCGAGTTGTCCATGGCCTGTGGGTCGAACACGTTGACACACGCCCCCTGCAGCTGGATCTGCCCCGCGACGTTCAATGCCGGCGAGTCCCGCACATCGTCGGAATCCGGTTTGAAAGCCGCACCCAGCACGGCGACCCGTGCGCCGATGAAGCTTCCCCCGCAGACCTCCCTGGCGATCTCCACCACGCGGGTGCGGCGTCGCATGTTGATGCTGTCGACCTCGCGCAGGAACGTCAGTGCCTGGTTGGCTCCCAGTTCGCCGGCCCGTGCCATGAACGCCCGGATGTCCTTGGGCAGACACCCACCGCCGAAACCGATGCCGGCGTTGAGAAACCGTCGGCCGATCCTTCCGTCGTATCCGATCGCATCGGCCAGGACCGTGACGTCGGCGTCCACTGCCTCGCACACCTCGGCGATGGCGTTGATGAACGAGATCTTGGTCGCCAGAAAGGCGTTGGCCGACACCTTGACCAATTCGGCGGTTGCGAGGTCGGTGACGATGAGCGGAACGCCGTCGGTGATCAGATCCGCGTAGATCTCGCGAACCACCGCCTCGGCGCGTCCCGAACCCGGCTGCTCGATACCGAGGACGAGGCGGTCCGGATGCAGCGTGCCCTGCACCGCGAAGCCTTCCCTGAGGAACTCCGGATTCCATGCCAGTTCGACAGCGCCGCGTGCGGGTGCGAGCGTGCGTGCTCGGGCCGCGAGCCGCGCTGCCGTACCGACCGGCACCGTCGACTTCCCGATGATCACGGCGGGCTTGTCCAACAGTGGTGCAAGCCTGTCGATCACGGCGTCGACGAAGCACAGATCGGCTCCGTAGTCCCCCTTCTTCTGGGGTGTCGCGACTGCGACGAAGAAGACGTCGGCGAAGTCGACCGCGTCCTGGTACGAGGAGGAGAAGTGCAATCGACCGCTACCGGTGTGGCGGCGAATGACCTCGGAGAGTCCCGGTTCGAAGAACGGGACCTCGCCTGCCTCCAGTTTCGCGAGCTTGGCCGGATCGATGTCCACGCCGAGTACCTCGTGGCCGAGTTCGGCCATACACGCCGCGTGGGTGGCTCCCAGGTAGCCGGTGCCCAAGACCACCATCTTCATGCGGGGCCTCCCCAACCGTCCAGCAGGCGCAGCAGGTAGCTTCCGTAGCCGGACTTGTGCAGAAGCTCGCCGCGCTCACGCAACGCGTCGTCGTCGATGAGCCCACGCCGCCACGCCGCTTCCTCCGGCACCCCGACCTTGAGCCCCTGGCGTTGCTCGATCGTGCGTACGTAGCTGCACGCATCCAGCAGTGAGTCGAACGTCCCGGTGTCCAGCCACGCGGTGCCGCGCGGGAGTTCCTCGACCGACAACCGTCCCTGCTCGAGATATGCGCGGTTGACGTCGGTGATCTCGAGTTCACCGCGGTCCGATGGCTTCAGGCCTGCCGCGATCTCGATCACGTCGTTGTCGTAGAAGTACAGGCCGGGAACGGCGTACTCGGATCGCGGTGCCTTCGGCTTCTCCTCGAGGGACACCGCGCGGAACTGGGCGTCGAACTCGACCACGCCGTACGCGGTCGGGTCGGCGACCCGGTAGGCGAAGATGCCTCCGCCGTCGATGTCGACGAACCGGCTCAGGCTCACACCCAGCTTCGGGCCGTGGAAGATGTTGTCGCCGAGCGCCAATGCGACGCGGTCGGATCCGATGAAGGAACGCCCGATCTCGAATGCCTGCGCGATCCCCTCCGGTTTGGGCTGTGTCGCATATTCGATGTCGATGCCGAACTGCGAGCCGTCGCCGAGCAGGGTCCGGAAGGCGTGTTCGTCAACGGGATTGGTGATCACGAGGATGTCACGGATGCCGGCGAGTATCAGGGTCGACAGCGGGTAGTAGACCATCGGTTTGTCGTAGACGGGCAGCAACTGCTTGCTGACGCCGATGGTGATCGGATGCAGACGCGAGCCGAGCCCGGCCGCCAGGATGATTCCGCGCATGATCGATCCTCAGTAGGCGCCGTCTCGACGCAGAACCGCGCCGAAGGTCTTCGCGACGATCAGGACGTCGCCGATCATCGACCAGTTGTCCACGTACGACAGGTCGAGCCGCACGGCCTGATCCCAGGCCAGGTCCGAGCGGCCGCTCACCTGCCACAGACCGGTGACTCCCGGTTTGACGAGAAGCCTGCGCAGGATCTCGCAGTCGTATTCCTCGACCTCACGTCGCAGTGGCGGACGCGGCCCGACGACGCTCATCTCGCCTCTGAGCACGTTGATGAACTGTGGTAGCTCGTCGATGCTGAAGCGGCGCAGGATCTTTCCGACCCGCGTCACCCGGGGGTCATCGTGGATCTTGAACAGCAGCCCGTCGGATTCGTTCAGATTCTCCAGCTCGTCGAGCATCTGATCGGCATTCTCGACCATGGTGCGGAACTTCAACATCGAGAACAGCTTGCCGTCGACGCCGATCCGTTCCGACGAATAGAACACCGGTCCGCTGCTGGTCAGTTTGATCGCGATCGCGGTGAGCAACAGCACCGGTGAGGTCATCACCAGGACGGCGAGCGCGAAGCTCATGTCGAACAGGTACTTCTGGAACCGCTTGGCGTTTCGGTACAACGGTTTCTCGATGTGCAGCAGCGGAATTCCCGCGATCGGCTGCATCACCATGCGGGAGAGCGCCACATCCATGGCCCCCGTCGACACCACCAGGTCGACCCCGAGCGGCTCCAACTGCCACAGCAGCCGCCGGATACCGCGGACGCCGAAGGCTTCGGTGCCGGCGATCGCCACCGTGTCGGCGCCGCAGGTGTGCACAGCATCGAGCATCTCCGCCTCACCCCCGATGATGGGTATGCGCTCACCGTTCACCGTCACGAATTCCCCACGCGGCCTGCCATACCGCGGGATGCCCACACCCACGACGTGGTAGCCGTCGGCAGGGTTTCGCACCAGTTCGCTCGCCAGTTCCGTGACGGCATCCAGCTCGCCGAACGCCAACACCGCGGTGCGGTAGCGGCCCGCCACGCGCTCGCGAGCGACGTGTCGGTGCCACAGGCGCCGCTCGAGCAGCAGGCCCAGTGTGCCCACGGGCAGCGCGACCGCCAGATAGCCTCGGGCGATGTCGAGTTTGAGCAGCAACGACACGATCGCTATGGCGCCGAATGTCCAGAAGGATGCCGCTGTGACCCGGCGGTACTCGTCGACACACGCGGCGGTGATACGTGGTGAGCGGGTCCGCAGTGCGGACAGCGCCGACAACCAGGCGATCGCGAACAGGATCGAGAACGCAGGCACATAGAACTTCGGGTATCCCCACGGTGTCAAAGTGGGGCCGAACCGGACAAGTTGTGCGAATCCCACCGAAAGGCAGATCACCACGGTGTCGGTCATCAGCAGATAGGCGGAATACCTCTTCTGCCAGTTCGACCGCTGAAAGACACTACTCGGCGCCAACTTGATCGAGATGTTCGTGCCCGCGACGAACGGTTCGGTCCTCGGGGCGGCCATGGATGGGGGTATGCCGAACTCACTGTTGAGGTTCGAGATCTGGGCGGTCATCATGCACCTGCCGCCATGAAGTCCGCTGTTGCAGGCTCGGATTCGAGCGTGCGGCACAACCATTCGACGGTCTGGCGGATCCCATCCGCGAGGCCGACAGTGGGTTTCCACCCGAGACCTTGTTCGGTGTTGGTTTCAGTGTTGGCGTCAACAATCTTTTCGGACAACTTCCTGCTCTCCTCCCCGATGGCACCTGGCGGCGCTGCGTCGTCGAGCACCGCGGCAATCGCGTGGTGTATGTCGGTGGCCGTGACGGGCACACCGCCGCTGATGTCGTAGTTACCGATCGTCTCGATCGGCGCATGTGCTGCGCGCACGAACGCGTCGACGGCGTCGTCGACGTAGACGAAGTCGTGCGCATCCGCGTGGTCCCGGTTCACCACGTACGGGCGACCCGTGACCATCGCGCTGGCAAGGATGGTGATGAGCGCCGCGACACCGTGAGGGCGCTGGCGTGGCCCGTAGACGTTGGACAGGGCAAGGCATATCGGTGCCAGACCGAACATCTCGGCATACGCCCGCAGGTACAACTCACCGGAGAGTTTCGCGGCCGCGTGAGATGACGACGGACCGTCTCCGTACCGGGAATCCCCGGACGTCGCATAGACGACTCGGCGGACCCCGACCTGCCTGCAGGCCTCCAGGAGGTTGATGGTTCCGAGCACGTTGTTGCGGGCGTCCACCAGCGGATCGGGCAGCGAGATGTCGCTTTCGACACGTGCGGCCAGGTGGAAGACCACATGAGGGCAGGCACCCGCGACGACGTCGGTGAGCTCGGGGGCCAGGATGTCCGTCTTCACCAGCGTGAACGCGCGGCTTCCCGAGTTCGCCTGCCGTACCGCGAATTCCAGGTTGGACGGGTCTCCGGTCCAGAAGTTGTCGATCCCGATGACCTGATGACCGTCGACCAGCAGACGGTCGACGAGGTTCGACCCGATGAACCCGGCGGCACCGGTTACCAAGGCTCTCATCACGTCACTCCACCGTCACTGACTTGGCCAGGTTGCGCGGCTTGTCGACGTCGTGACCGAGGGCCAGTGCCAGACTGCGCGCGAGGATCTGCAACGGAACGGTCGCCTCCACCGGGCCCCACGGCGCCCGGGTGAGCCCGACCACCGGAATACTGCTGCCTGCCTGACCGATCGAGATGATCCGGCCGCCACGGGCCCGCACCTCGGCGACGTTGCTGCCCAGTTTCTGGTCTCCGTTGTCGACGACCACAACAGGTGTGTCATGCCCGACAAGTGCCAGTGGGCCGTGCTTGAGTTCGCCGGCCGGATAGTGCTCCGCCCACCGGTAGGTGAGCTCTTTGAGCTTGAGCGCACCCTCGGCGGCGTACGGCAGTCCCGATCCCCTGGCGATGAAGATGAACCCGGTGGAATCGAGCAACTCGTCGACGATCTGCGGTAGTACCCGCTTGGCGATCGATGTCGCGGCGGCGAGCTGGTCGGGCACCCGCAGCAGGCCGTCCACGAGCCGATTCGCACACACCGTGGAGATGCGCCTCGTCGCGACCAACGCCGAGATCATCAGCGCGGTGCCCGAGACGATCTGGCACGTGAAGGTTTTCGTCGCCGCCACACCGATCTCCGGGCCGGCCGAGCACCCGACGACGGCGTCGGCCAGACGCGCCAGCGTGGAATGTGAGCTGTTGGTCAGTGCCACCAACGGCGCCTCCCCCACCGCGGGCGACTCCACCGCTCGCAGCACGTCGGCTGTCTCACCGGACTGGCTGATCGCTATGCATATCTGTGCCGACTCCGACACTTCGACGGATGCCTCGCTCGCCACGGTGGCGTTGACCGGTATGCCACCGAGTTCACGTGCCAAGTTGGCGATCACCGCGCCCGCGTTGAGCGATGTGCCACAACCGATCACCCGCAGGCGCTCGAAGGGCGGCAGCCCGAATTCGCGCCACAGCGCGCCGGTGGCGACCCGACCTCCGAGATCGTCGAGCACCCGGGTGACGGCTTCTGGCTGTTCGTCGATCTCCTTGGCCATGTAGTCGGTGTAACCGTTGAGTTCCACATCGCTGCCTCTGAGGGTGCACCGCGTCGCCGCGGGCGGAGCGGCGACTACCCCGGAGTGGGTCCAACGGCCGTCGCCGGACAACTCGACCACGTCGCCGTTCTCCAGAACACGGAACTCGTCGACCCAATCGGCGATCGCGGCGATGTCACTCGCCGCGAAATCGCCATGGTCGGTGTGGGCGATCAGTAGCGGTGACCCGTTGGCCGCGACGATGATTCGTCCGGTGTGCCGGTCGAGCACCGCGATCGCCCAGGATCCATGGACCTTCGACAGCGCCCGCTCGACGGCCTGCACGAGGTCGGCACAGTCGCGGAGCTCGTCTTCGATCAGGTGGCACAGGACCTCGCTGTCCACCGTCGTCGCGAACGCGTGGCCGCTGTTTCCGAGTGCGACGCGCAGGCCCGCGGCATTCTCGATGATTCCGTTGTGCACCAGACTGATTTGCCCGGTGCAGTCGACGTGCGGATGCGCGTTGCGTTCGGTCACCGCGCCGTGGGTGGCCCACCGGGTGTGTCCGATGCCCACACCATCGAGTTCGGGGCCCGACCACTCGTCCAACAGGCTTTCGAGTGCACCGATGCGCCCCGTTGTCCTGAGCCGGGCGATGTCACCGCTCACCGTCCTCAGCGCGACCCCCACCGAGTCGTAACCGCGGTATTCGAGTCTGCGCAATCCCACCCGCAGATACTCCGCAGCCGGCCGATCGGTATGGCAGGCGATAATTCCGCACATCACCGGCTCCCTTCGGCAGGAACAGCTAATAGGCTTCCTGCGATCTGTCCGCGCACCCGCCACGATGGCGAGAATCGGTAAAACTGGTTGTCGCGAGTGGCCTTTGGTGACCCGAGAACAATGTGATCGATCTCGGTTCCGACAATTTCCGGTGCCGATTCCCCGATCGCCGGACCGGCACCAAGATCGGTCCTCAGCGACTTCGTGACCCCGCTCCGAGCTACCCCCGCAAACACCTTCTCACTATCGAGGCACGAAAGCCGTTGGTACATAGACCATCAGATCGAACTTCGGACTGGATCCGGTACTAGTTCTCGAGAGCCTCTTCGGTGAACACGGTGGTACGCGCCAGGGCCGCAGCCTGGGCCCGCGTACTGACCCCCAGCTTGGCCAACAGGCTGTGGACGTGATTTTTGACGGTGTGGACAGCGATACAGAGCTGTTCGGCGATATCTCGATTCGAAAGACCCATCTCCAACAATCGAAGGATCTGGATCTCCCGGGAAGTAAGCACTAGTTCCTTTGCCGCGGGTTGCCGTTGCGAGGCGAGGGCCGACAAGCGTCGCAGCAGGATCGCCGACACTCTCGGCGAACACAAAGACTCCCCCGCAGCAACTTTGTGTATCAATACAAGAAGATCTTTCAACGAATCCGACCGCAGGTGATAGCCGGCCACCCCGGCCTCAGCGCACGCGACAATCTCGGACTCGTCATCCTCTGACAACCCCATGACAATCACGCGTACATGTGGGCTGCGTTGCAACGCCTGCCGCAGCAACATCGCACTATTGCGAGTTGCCATGTCCAGCAGAATGACACGCGGAACGGTTGTCTCATATGACGCGATCAACGATGGCAGATCCCAGGCGACTCCCGGCGCCACGGCACCGTGCGAGGCCAGGACCGCCGCGAGGTAATCGCGGTACAGGGTGCAATCCCCGACGATCAACACCCGTGCGTCGCGCAGCAGACCCGCGCCGTCGGTCGCCTCACGGTAGGACTCCGCCCATGCCCCCGTCGACGAGGAACGCGACATGTCCCGCCACTCGTCATACGACAACTGGTGGATTCGTCCGTTTGCTGGACGACGCCCGTTGCCGGGCAGGTACCCGCCTGACGGCTCGACGGCCTCACCGACCGCCGTCTCGTACGACTCTTCGTCGGCGGGCGCTGTCCGAACACCACTTCCAGCGGAGTCCGGCGAGATGCCTGAAAACTCGTCCATGTCAACGGATCAGCTGTCTGAGGGCAGTAACCGCCCCGCTTTCCAGACGGTCTCCCCTGGTCAGAGCTGCAAGCGTTTTTGAACACACCATCATCAAGCCGGTCCTCCCCGCACGGATGCGGCATTCGTGAGCCCGAGTTCAACTTGCGCCGATGGTAGGCATTTGCCACGACCGCGGTCAACGGAACCAAAAGGTGATTAGGAGCAAAGGTTGCGGCGGTAAGGAATCCCACTTTCGCAGGCGTCAATCGCTACGAAATCCGTTGTCACATTTACGCAGCTAGGGCCCTGTTTCATACTAATGGTCGGATTACGACCCCGATATCCACACTCGTGGTTCGATACCGAACTTCTATCAGCATTTTTCTACTCTCACCGGCGCAGACGACCAGTCAGCGCCGCCATCTTCGGCAGCCACCGCAATCCACCCATGCACTCAGGATTTTCCGGCGTGTGCGGATTCAGCAACAGCGATACAACCTATATGACATACGTGTAATCGTTGCTGAGACCGCACAGATGTACCTACATGCGCTTTGCCAGATCGTCCCCGCCGCTGTGCCGCGGCGGCTCGTGAGGCGTGACCGGCACGGGGCCGGGCGCGGGCCGGGCATCGCCGGGCCCGGCTGCACCCGCCGCAGGCGCGGCAGGTGCGGGCGCGGCAGGTGCGGGCGCGGCAGGTGCTGCCGACGAGGCCGACGAAGATGCCGACGACGAGGGCGCACCAGCGCGTTCGTTCAGCCGGGCCTCGCGCGCGTCCTGATCGGCCTCACGCCGGTTCTGGTCGTCCTCACGCTGGTTGAGATGGTCCTCGCGCTCGTTCTGTTTGGCCTCACGCTCGTTGAGCTGAGCTTCGCGTTCCTGTTGCTGCTGTTGGGGATTGGGCCCCATCGGAGCACCTGGGGCGCCGGGACCGCCTGGCGCGCCTGCACCTTCGGGACCGCCGCCACCCTTGGCGCCTTCCATGGCCTTCATGAGCGGCTCCATCAGCGAACTGAACTGACCGCCCATCCCGCCGGCCATCTGAGCCGGCTGAGATGCCATCTGGCCGAGCTGGCCGAGCTGGCCCATCATCTGGCCGATCTGTCCGACGCCCTGTTGCCCTGCCTGGTCGGCGTTTTCGTAAGCGCCCTGGGCATCGCCGAGCTTGCCGTTGAACATGTTCTCCTTGGCCGCCAACGCCGTGACGTTGGCGGTCAGCGACGCGTGCAAGGTCGGCAGCAAACCGGCAATGGTCATGCTCATGGCGTCCTCGCCAGGCTTGATCGGCGGCATCTCCGGCAACTGCACCGGCGCGGCAGTCCAGTTCAGCATGCCGGGCGTGGTCATCGGTTGGTTCACGAGCGGACTCCTCCGTGCAGGGTCAGTTCACCGGCGGTTTCACCAGTCGTCATCGTCATCGCCTTCGTCGATCTCGTGCTCCAGCGGAGCCGGGACCGCCAGGCTCGCAGCGGTTCCACCGCCGCCACCACCGCGCGGTGCGCCCATCATCCCCGCCGGACCGCCCATGCCGCCCGTCGCTCCCGCCGCCACCGGGGCGACACCACCGACGACCGCGCCGCCCGCCGCAGCGCCCGGATCGACCGACACCGGAGCAGTGCTACCGACGAGCTTCGACAACACCGGCGTCTGCGCACCAACGCCGCCACCCCCGCCCGGCGTGCCCGCGGCCTTCACCAGGCCGGCGCCGGTGCTCGGACCGGACCCGCCGGCGAGCGGATGATTCGAGAACGCGGAGAACGGGGACGGACCCGCGCCGGTGCCGCCCTTGCCGACCGACCCCAGCATCGACGTCAACTGCTGCAGCGGCTGGGTCAACTGCTGCAGCGGCTGCGAGAGCTGCTGCGGCACCTGCCCCAGCATCTGCGGGATCTGCCCGAGCATCTGCGGCAGCTGGCCGGCCATCTGCATCGCCATCTGGGCGCCCTGATCGGCGCCCTTCTGAACGGCCTGCTGCGCCTGGGCCGTCGGAGGCGTCGTCACCTGGGGAACGTTGGCGACCGTGCCGAGCCCGCTGGCGAGTTCGGTGGTGCCTGCCGTGACGGTCGCGATGTTCTGCGAGAGCCCCATCTTGATGCGGCTCTCGATCAACTCCTGCTTGTTGCCGAACGGCAGCGCCTGCAGCGCCTCGACCTCGTGCTGCACTTCCTGCGCCGCGGCATTGACGGCCATCTTGGTCTTGACCACGGCAGCCGCCATCTGCGTGAGCGCCGCGGCGATGGCCTGCGCCTGCGCGGCGTTGGCCTCATGGCCCGCGATCATCGTGGTGGCTTCACCCGAGGCCGCCACCGATCCGGCACCCTGCCAGACCTCCGTGAGCTTCATGAGCTGGTTGGTCTGCTGGGGCACGATGCTGCCGCTGATGGTGGTGGCCAGCTTCTCGTACGATGCCGCCGCAGCCGTCAACTGCTCCTCGTCGACGTTCGGCCACCCCGGACCGATCACCGTCTGCGAGCCGAACGGACTGCTGTCGGGCATGATCCCCACGCCGCGTCCCCCTTCTGCGCGTTGCTGTCTGCAGCAAAGATTACCGTGCGCAGCGGAGGTGACAACGCACCTTTATCCGAGGATCAAACCCGAGGTCGGGACGCCGGTGCCCGCCGTGACCAGGACATGCTCGACGCCCGGGACCTGGTTGACCGACGTCCCGCGCAACTGCCGCACGCCTTCGGCGATGCCGTTCATGCCGTGGATGTAGGCCTCACCGAGCTGCCCGCCGTGGGTGTTGACCGGCAGCTTGCCGCCGATCTCGATGGCGCCGCCTGCGATGAAGTCCTTGGCCTCGCCCTTACCGCAGAACCCGAGCTCTTCGAGCTGCAGCAGCGTGTACGGCGTGAAGTGGTCATAGAGGATGGCCGTCTGGATGTCCCCGGGCGTCAGCCCGCTCTGCTGCCACAGCTGCCTGCCCACCAGTCCCATCTCGGGCAGGCCGAGCTCGTCGCGGTAGTAGGAGTACATCGTGAACTGATCGGCGCCGGAACCCTGCGCGGCGGCCTCGATGACCACCGGCCGGTGTTTGAGGTCCCTGGCCCGCTCGGGTGTGGTGACGACGATGGCCACGCCGCCGTCGGTCTCCTGGCAGCAGTCCAGCAGCCGCAGCGGTTCGGCGATCCAGCGCGAGTTCTGGTGGTCCTCGAGCGTGATCGGCTTGCCGTAGAAGTGCGCTTTGGGGTTGTTGGCGGCGTGCTTGCGGTCGGCCACCGACACCACACCGAAATCGGCACTGGTGGCGCCGTATTCGTGCATGTACCGACGCGCGATCATGGCCACCGACGCGGCCGGGGTCGACAGACCGTGCGGGTAGGACCAGCTGTACTCGACACCGCGGGAATCCGCGTTGACCGTCAGGCCCGTCATGACCTGCCCGAAACGGAACTCCGAGCGCTCGTTGAAGGCACGGTAGGCGACGACCACCTCGGCGACCCCGGTGGCGACGGCCAGCGCGGCCTGCTGCACCGTGGCAGCCGCGGCACCACCGCCATAGCCGATCTGGCTGAAGAACTTCAGCTCACCGATCCCGGTGGACCGCGCGACCGCGGTCTCCAGGTTGGAATCCATGGTGAAGGTCACCAGGCCGTCGACGTCGTCGGGCCCCAACCCGGCATCGTCGAGCGCGTCGAGTACACATTCGGCGGCCAGACGCAGCTCGCTGCGGCCTGAGTTCTTGGAGAAGTCGGTGGCCCCGATACCGGCGATGGCCGCCTTGCCGGACAAGCCGCTCATGCCTTGTCTCCCAGTAAAAGTGTGGCGGTGGCGATGACGTGTTTACCGAGGCTGTTGGAGCCGGTCACCTCGACCGTGACGAGATCGTCGTCGACGGCCGCCACCTCACCGCGGAACGTCACGGTGTCGTAGGCGTACCAGGGCACGCCGAGCCGCAGACCGATCGAGCGGATCCGCGCCGACGGGCCTGCCCAGTCGGTCAGGTAGCGCTGCACCAGGCCGGTGTCGGTGAGGATGTTGACGAAGATGTCCTTGGACCCCTTGGCCTGGGCCTTGTCACGGTCGTGGTGCACGTCCTGGTAATCGCGCGTGGCGATCGCGGTCGACACGATGAACGTCGGGTCGCCGTAGACGGACAGTTCGGGCAGGGCGGTGCCGACTTCGATCACGGTCATGCTCTTGGCTCCCATGCGTACAGCGTCCACGCCGGACTGACCTCGCTGTCCGGGAAGTCGATGAAGGTGGCGCGCACCGGCATTCCGATCTTCACCTGTTCGGGGTCGACGCCGCGCAGCTCGCCGAGCATGCGCACGCCCTCCTCGAGTTCGACGAGCGCGATGACGAACGGCAGACTGCGCCCGGGCACCTTCGGGGCGTGGTGCACGACGTAGCTGAACACCGTGCCGTTGCCCGAGGCCACCACGTAGTCGATCGGTTCGTCCTTGTCCTGCCACACCGCCGGGACGGGCGGATGTTGCAGGGTGCCGTCGGGGCGACGCTGGATTCGCAGTTCGTGCGCGTTGACGCCGTCCCAGAAGAACTTGGTGTCGCGCGACGACGCGGGCCGCATCAGCTTGTCGGGATCCAGATCCGCCGGAATCTCGGCCACCGCCGCCGTCTGCTCCTCGCGCGGCCTGAACTTCATGATGCGCCAGTTCATCTCGGCGACGGCCTCACCGTCGTCACCGTCGTCCACCGTCCAGGTGATGAGCTGGTTGATGAAGTAACCCTCACCCAGCGCGGTCTGCTTGGGCCCCACGACATCGGTGATCTCGGCGTGGATCGTGACCTCCTCGCCCGGCTGCAGATACCGGTGGTAGGTCTGTTCACAGTTCGTGGCGACCACGCCGACATAGCCGGCGTCGTCGAAGAGCTTCATGATCTTCGACAGCGGGTCGTCCTCGGCACGGCCCACGCCGAGGCCACCCATCGTCCACACCTGGATCATCGCCGGCGGTGCGACGATGCCGGGATGACCGGCGGCCTTGGCCGCCTCGTGGTCGACGTAGATCGGGTTCTTGTCGCCGATGGCGTCCACCCAATGATGAATCATCGGCTGATTCACCGGGTCTCGGGCCTTGCGGGGTTCGCTCTTGCCCTCGGCCTTGATCCGTTCGATCCCGGCGTGCAGATCTTCGCTCACCTGTGCGCTCATCGCGGAACCCTCGGCACCTTCAATCCGGAAGCAGCGATCATCTCGCGCATCACCTCGTTCACCCCGCCACCGAACGTGATCACCAGGTTGCGTTTGGCCACCTTGTCGAGCCACACCAGCAGGTCCGCAGTGTGCCGGTCGGCGGGATTGCCGAACCGCGCGACGGCCTCTTCGGCCAGCCGACTGACTTCCTGGATGCGCTCGGTGGAGAACACTTTCGTGGCCGCCGCATCGGCGACGGCGATGGTCTCACCGGATGCGGCGACCTGCCAGTTCAGCAGTTCGTTGATCCGCCAGATCGACTTGATCTGGCCGAGCAGGCGTTGCGCCTCCGGATGCTCGATGGGTGTGACGCCGTCGGAACCGGGCGTCGAAGCCCACCGGTGCACCCGGTCGTAGATGCCCGCGACCCGGCCCGCCGGTCCGAGGCCGACGCGCTCGTGGTTGAGCTGGGTGGTGATGAGCTTCCAGCCGCCGTTCTCCTCGCCGACCAGCATGTCGGCGGGTACGTGGACGTCGTTGTAGTACGACGCGTTGGTGTGGTGAGCACCGTCGGACAGGATGATCGGCGTCCACGAGAAGCCGGGATCCTTGGTGTCGACGATCAGGATCGAGATGCCCTTGTGCTTGGGCGCATCCGGATCGGTGCGGCACGCCAGCCAGATGTAGTCGGCGTCGTGGGCGCCGGTGGTCCACATCTTCTGGCCGTTCACCAGGTAGTATTCGCCGGACTCGTCCCGTTGTCTGACCGCCGTCGTCCGCAGCGACGCGAGGTCCGTGCCGGCGTCGGGTTCGGAGTAGCCGATCGCGAAATGGACGTCGCCGGAGAGGATTCCGGGCAGGAACTTCTTCTTCTGCTCCTCGGTGCCGTACACCTGCAGGGTGGGTCCCACGGTCTGCAGGGTCACCATGGGCAGCGGGATGTCGGCGCGGTTGGCCTCGTTGATGAAGATCTGCTGCTCGATCGGGCCGTAGCCAAGGCCGCCGTACTCCTTGGGCCAGCCCACCCCGAGCTTGCCGTCGGAGCCCATGCGCTTGATCACCGCGCGGTAGGCCTCGTTGTGCCGGTCGGCCTCCATCGCCGCGGCCTCTTCCGGCGTGATGAGCGTGGAGAAGTACTCCCGCAGTTCTTCCTGCAGCTTGCGCTGCTCGGCGGTCAGGTCGATGAACATTACGCTCCCACCAGGTCGAGACGATGCGCCGGACCGCCCAGCAACCGGGTGAGGTCCTTTGTCGAGGAGAAGTAGCGGTCCATCGGGTAGGTGATGTCCATGCCCATACCGCCGTGCAGGTGATGGCACAGCCGCATGGCCGGCGGAGCCTGCGAGGTCAGCCAGTACCCGAGGATCGCGAAATCCTCCTCGGCATCGAGGCCGTCGGCGAGCCGCCACACCACCGACGTCGACACCAGATCGATTGTGCGCGAGGCGATGTAGACCTCGGAAAGCTGCGCGGCCACGGTCTGGAAGGTCGACAACGGGCGGCCGAACTGCTCACGCGTGGCGACGTAGTCGGCCGTCAACCGCAGCGCACCGGCCACCAGGCCGGCGGCGAACGCGCCGATCGTCGCCAGGGCGAGCTGGTTGACGCGCGCCGCGGTGGCGCCCGCCAGCACGTCGTCGTCGCTCACCGCGACGTCGGTGAACGTCACGACGTACTCGTCGGAACCGTTGGCGGTCGGGGTCTTGGTGAGCGTCACCCCGGCCGCGGCCGGTGACACGACCACCACCGCGGTGTCGGCCGTGACCACCAGCCACTGCGCCGATTCGGCGTACGCCACACCCACTTTGGTGCCGTTGAGGACGCCGCCGGCCAGCGTGGTCGCGGGCTGCTGCGGCAGCTGCCGTCCCGGCTCGTTGAGGGCGGCCGACAGCACCGCACCCTTGGCGACCTCCGCCAGATACCGGTCCTGCTGGGTCTCGGAAGCGAGCTCCAGCAGCGGCACCAAACCGAGCCCGAGCGTGGCGAGCGCCGGTGACACCGTGCCGCGGCGACCGATCTCGGTCAGCGCCGTCGCGACCTCGGGCAGTCCGAGTCCGTCACCGCCGAGGCGCTCGGGAACCGCCAGAGCCGTCACACCGCCGGATACCAGTGCGTCCCAACTGTTGTCCCGTTCCAGCACGGACGTCACGACATCGGCGACGGCCTGCTGCTCCGGGTTCGGTGCGAAGTCCACCGAGTCCACCTCCGTTTGTCAGTGCGCGACCGGGCAGGTACCGGGAGCCCCGGAAACCGAAGCCTTGGCCGCACCGGTGTAGTCGACCTGCCAGTGCTTGATGCCGTTGAGCCAACCAGATTTCAGGCGCTCGGGTGCACCGATCGGCTTGAGCTCCGGCATGTTGTCGGCGATGGCGTTGAAGATCAGGTTGATGGTCATCCGCGCCAGGTTCGCGCCTATGCAGTAGTGGGCGCCGGTGCCGCCGAAGCCGACGTGCGGGTTCGGGCTGCGCAGGATATTGAAAGCGTGAGGTGTGTCAAATACCTCTTCGTCGAAGTTGGCCGAGCGGTACGACATCACGACGCGCTGGCCCTTCTTGATCTGCACGCCGCCCAGTTCGACGTCCTCCAGCGCGGTGCGCTGGAACGCCGACACCGGGGTGGCCCACCGGACGATCTCGTCGGCCGCAGTCTCCGGGCGCTCCTTCTTGTAGAGCTCCCACTGATCCGGGTTCTGCGAGAACGCGATCATGCCGTGGGTGATCGAGTTGCGGGTGGTCTCGTTGCCTGCCACCGCGAGCATCACCACGAAGAAGCCGAACTCGTCGTCGGAGAGCTTCTCGCCGTCGATGTCGGCCTCGATCAGCTTCGTGACGATGTCCTCGGTCGGGTTCACGGCGCGCTCTTCGGCCATCTTCATGGCGTAGGAGATCAACTCGAACGACGACATGGCCGGGTCGACGTCGGCGTACTCGGGGTCCTCGCCTGCGGTCATCTCGTTCGACCAGCGGAACAGCTTGTCGCGGTCGTCCTGCGGCACACCGAGCAGTTCGGCGATGGCCTGCAGCGGCAGCTCGCACGAGACCTGCTCGACGAAGTCGCCGGCGCCCTGCGCGGCAGCGGTCTGCGCGATCTTCTGTGCCCGCGAGCGCAGCTCGTCTTCGAGGCGGCCGATGGCACGCGGCGTGAAACCGCGCGAGATGATCTTGCGCAGCCGGGTGTGCTGGGGCGCGTCCATGTTGAGCAGCACCGCGCGCTGCAAGTCGACGGCCTCGCGGGTCATCGTCTGCGGCCACACCGGGATGGCGCCGTCGGGAGAGCTGCCGAAGATGTCGTTGCGCTTGGACACCTCCTTGACGTCGGCGTGCTTGGTGACCAACCAGTACCCCTTGTCACCGAAACCACCGGTGCCACCCGGGACGTCCACCCAGTGGATGGGCTCGGATTTCCGCAGCTCCGCCAGCTCTTCGACCGGCAGGCGCTCGAGGTTCAGGGTCGCGTCGAGGAAGTCGAAATCGGAAGGGATGTTCGGCGTGGGCATAGGTGTGCGCTCCTCAAAATGCAACGTGTTCTAGGGCCAGTAAAACATGACCTCGTAGCTAATAAAAGGCGCGGTCACATCGTCGCTTGTCAAGCTACTGAAACGTGTTCTAGCCTGACCGCATGGGTAATCCTGTCATCGTCGAGGCCACCCGCAGCCCGATCGGTAAACGCAATGGATGGTTGTCCGGTCTGCACGCCACGGAACTGCTCGGAGCCGTGCAGAAGGCGCTGGTGGAAAAGGCGGGCATCGACGCCGCAGACGTCGAGCAGATCATCGGTGGCTGCGTCACCCAGTACGGCGAGCAGTCCAACAACATCACCCGCGTGGGTTGGCTGACCGCTGGATTGCCCGAGCACGTCGGCGCGACCACCATCGACTGCCAGTGCGGCAGCGCCCAGCAGGCCAACCACCTCGTGGCGGGCCTGATCGCGACCGGCGCCATCGACATCGGCATCGCGTGCGGCGTGGAGGCGATGAGCCGCGTGGGCCTCGGCGCCAACGCAGGCCCCGACCGCTCGCTGATCCGCGCGTCGTCGTGGGACATCGACATGCCCAACCAGTTCGAGGCCGCCGAGCGCATCGCCAAGCGGCGCGGCATCACGCGGGCAGACGTCGACGCGCTCGGCGTGGCCTCGCAGCGCAAGGCCAGGCAGGCGTGGGACGAAGGTCGGTTCGACCGCGAGGTCTCCCCCATCTCGGCTCCCGTGCTCGACGAGAACAAACAGCCCACCTCCCAGTGGGCACCCGTGACCCGCGACCAGGGGCTGCGCGAGACCACACCGGAGGCGCTCGCGTCGCTGAAACCCGTGCTGGACGGCGGCATTCACACCGCGGGCACGTCGTCGCAGATCTCCGACGGTGCGGCCGCGGTGCTGTGGATGGACGAGTCGGTGGCAAAAGCGCAAGGCCTCAAACCGCGGGCCCGCATCGTCGCGCAGGCCAACGTCGGCGCGGAGACCTACTACCACCTCGACGGCCCGGTGCAGTCCACCGCCAAGGTGCTGGAGAAGGCGGGTATGAAGCTCGGCGACATCGACCTCGTCGAGATCAACGAGGCGTTCGCGTCGGTGGTGCTGTCGTGGGCGCAGGTGCACAATGCCGACATGGACAAGGTGAACGTCAACGGCGGCGCGATCGCGCTGGGCCACCCTGTCGGCTCGACCGGCGCCCGCCTGATCACCACGGCGCTGCACGAACTCGAGCGCACCGGCAAGGGCACCGCGCTGATCACCATGTGCGCCGGCGGCGCCCTGTCCACCGGCACCATCATCGAGCGCATCTAGCCGTGGGACTGCCCGAGGCCGATCGCATCGCCGCGGCGCGCGCGTACATCGAGGCGCTGGCCAGCCATCAGGCCGACGATGTTCCGTTCGCGCCCGGCTGTCAGCGCATCGAGTTCGGCGTCAAGACCGGCTTCTCCGGAAACCACCTGCGGCGCAGCCTCAACGGCGGGCCGCAGTACCGGGTCATCGAATCGGTGAGCGAGCCGGAGTTCACCGTCTCCGGCGACGAGGTGTGCGCGAGGTTCGAGCTGAAGACCAAACCGTCGATCGCCGGACGCAAGGTCGGCGCCCGCATCGACGAGGTCTTCCTGATACCGGCCTCCGGTGACACCGCCCAGATCCACCACATCCGCGCGAAAGTCCGCCCGTTCCTCGTACGTCAGGGTTCGCATGGCCGATAGTCCCCGTCCGCTCACCGCCAAACAGCTCGAACGTCTCAACGCCAGATCCACCGGCACGATCATCAAGTGGATGTCGCGTCTGCAGACGCTGGTGTTCAAGACCACCAACGGCAAGTTCGGCAACAAGTTCCTGCGTGGCGCCGAGGTCGGCATCCTGACCACGATCGGGCGCAAATCCGGTGAGCCGCGCGACATTCCGCTGCTGTACCTGCAGGAGGGGCGTCGTATCGTCCTGGTCGCGTCCCAGGGCGGGCGGGCCACCGATCCGATGTGGTATCGCAACCTCCTGGCCAACCCCAAGGTCAGGTTCCAGACCAAAAGCGAGAAACTCGTACTCGTCGCGCGCGACGCCACCGACGCCGAGCGAGACGAGTACTGGCCCAAGCTCGACGCCATGTACCCCGACTTCGCCAACTACCGGTCCTACACCGACCGCAAGATCCCGATCGTCATCTGCGACCCGGCCTGATTTTGTAGCGCGAGCAGACGTAAAACTGCCAATTTTCGGTGGAAAAAGGGCAGGTTTACGTCTGCTCGGCAGAGGAAATCAGGCGCCGTAGACCGGGACCGCGGGGCGGGCCTTGGCCAGCAGATCGCCGACGACAGGTCCGAGCTCGGCCGGATCCCACCGCGCGCCCTTGTCGATCTCCGGGCCGTGCGCCCACCCCTCGGCGATGCGGATCTTGCCGCCCTCGACCTCGAACATCTTGCCGGTGACGTCGCGGGACCCGGCGCTGCCCAGCCACACCACGATCGGCGAGATGTTCTCGGGCGCCATGGCGTCGAATTCCTGGTCCTGTGTGGCCATCATCTCGGCGAACACGGTCTCGGTCATGCGCGTGCGGGCCGACGGTGCGATGGCGTTGACGGTGACACCGTAGCGCCCCATCTCGGCCGCGGCGACGAGGGTGAGTGCCGCGATACCCGCCTTGGCCGCACTGTAATTGGCCTGGCCGACGCTGCCCTGCAGACCCGCGCCCGAGCTCGTGTTGATGATGCGCGCGTCCAGGGTGTCCGGGCCGGCCTCACCGCTTTTGACCTTGGCGCGCCAGTACGCCGCGGCGTGCTTCATGGTCGCGAAATGACCCTTGAGATGCACGGCGACGACGGCGTCGAACTCTTGCTCGCTGGTGTTGGCGAACATCCGGTCGCGCACGATGCCTGCATTGTTCACCAGGACATCGAGGGTGCCGAAGGTGTCGACCGCGTGCCGGATGAGCGCCTCGGCCTGCCCCCAATCGGCGACGTTGGAGCCGTCGGCGACGGCTTGCCCACCGGCGGCGACGATTTCGTCGACCACGGCCTGCGCGGCGCTGCCGCCACCGGCCGGTGACCCGTCGAGGCCGACACCGATGTCGTTGACCACCACGCACGCGCCCTCGGCGGCGAACGCGAGCGCGTGCGCGCGTCCGATGCCGCCGCCGGCGCCGGTGACGATCGCTACCCGGCCGTCGAGCAGTCCCATGTGCGTTTTCTCCTTCTATCCGAGTTCGGCGGTGGTGGTCGCCAGGTAGTGCGGCGGCTCGCCGCCGCCGTGCACCTGCAGCGACGCCCCGCTGATGTAGGAAGCCGCATCCGAAGCCAGAAACGCTGCGGCCCAGCCGATATCGGTGGGTTTGGCGAGCCGGCCCAGCGGCACGTTCTTCGAGATGGCGGCGATCGAGTCGGCATCGCCGTAGAACAGTTCGGACTGTTCGGTCTCGACCATGCCCACGACGACGGAGTTCACCCGCACCTTCGGCGCCCATTCGACGGCGAGTGTGCTGGTGAGGTTGTCGACGCCGGCCTTGGCCGCACCGTAGGCCGCCGTGCCCGGGGTTGGCCGATGACCGCTGACGCTGGAGATGTTGACGATCGAGCCGCCGCCGTCCTGGTTCTGCATGACCACGTTGGCGTGCTGTGAAACCGACAGCGGACCAAGCAGATTCAGCTCGATGATCTTGGTGCTGAACCGTGCCGAGGCCTCAGCGGCCGGGACGTAGGGTGATCCGCCCGCGTTGTTCACCACGACGTCGATGCGGCCATGCCGCTCGACGATCGCGCCGATGAGCGCGGCGACGGAGTCGTCGTCACGCACGTCGCAGCTGTGGAACTCGTAGGGCAACCCGTCGACCCGACGGCGGGCACAGGTCACGACGGTCGCACCCTGACCAGCGAAGACGGCGCTGATCCCGGCGCCGACCCCGCGGACTCCGCCGGTCACCAGGACCACCTTGCCGGCCAAAGCGAAGTTGATCGCGCCGGCTTCTGGCATATCGGTCACTGTGCTAGCGTACCAAGCAAGTGCTTGCTTAGGTATCCGGCCGCGATCAAGGAATCCGATGACGATCACATCCACCACCGTCGAACCGGGCATCGTCTCGGTCACCGTGAACTATCCGCCGGTCAACGCCATCCCGTCGCGTGGCTGGTTCGAACTCGCCGACGCGGTCACCGCCGCGGGCCGCGACCCGCAGACCCACGTGGTGATCCTGCGCGCCGAAGGCCGCGGCTTCAACGCAGGCGTCGACATCAAGGAGATGCAGAACACCGAGGGCTTCACCGCGCTCATCGACGCCAACCGCGGATGCTTCGCGGCCTTCAAGGCGGTCTACGAGTGCGAGGTTCCGGTTGTCACCGCCGTCAACGGCTTCTGCGTCGGCGGCGGCATCGGACTCGTCGGCAACTCCGATGTGATCGTCGCATCCGACGACGCCAAATTCGGTCTGCCCGAGGTGGAACGCGGCGCGCTCGGTGCCGCCACGCACCTCTCACGACTGGTGCCCCAGCACATGATGCGACGCCTGTTCTTCACCGCCGCGACCGTCGACGCCGCGACCCTGCACCACTTCGGCTCGGTGCACGAGGTGGTCGCGCGCGAAGAGCTCGACGAGGCCGCGCTGCGGGTCGCCCGCGACATCGCCGCCAAGGACACCCGGGTGATCCGCGCGGCCAAGGAGGCGCTCAACTTCATCGACGTGCAGCGCGTCAACTCCAGTTACCGCATGGAGCAGGGCTTCACGTTCGAACTGAACCTTTCCGGTGTCTCCGACGAGCACCGGGATGCGTTCGCGGGGACTGAGAAGAGGGCGAAATGACCGATAAACGAACCACTTTGGACGAGGCCGTCTCGGCGATCGAGAGCGGCATGACGATCGGCATCGGCGGCTGGGGTTCGCGCCGCAAGCCCCTGGCGTTCGTGCGCGCGCTGCTGCGCACCGATGTCACCGACCTGACCGTGGTCACCTACGGCGGCCCGGATCTCGGCCTGCTGTGCTCGGCGGGCAAGGTCAAACGGGTCTACTACGGCTTCGTGTCGCTGGATTCGACGCCGTTCTACGACCCGTGGTTCGCCAAGGCCCGCACCAGCGGATCGATCGAGGCGCGCGAGATGGACGAGGGCATGCTGCGCTGCGGTCTGCAGGCCGCCGCACAGCGGTTGCCGTTCCTGCCGATCCGCGCCGGCCTGGGCAGCGACGTGCGCAACTTCTGGGGCGACGAACTCAAGACCGTGCGCTCGCCGTACGAAACCGACGGCGCACACGAGGAACTCATCGCCATGCCTGCCCTCAACCTGGACGCGGCGTTCGTGCACATGAATCTCGGTGACGCCAAGGGCAATGCGGCCTACACCGGCATCGACCCGTACTTCGACGACCTGTTCCTGATGGCCGCACGGAGGCGGTTCCTCTCGGTGGAACGCGTGGTGCCCACCGACGAACTGGTCAAGGCCGTGCCTCCACAGGCCCTGCTGGTCAACCGCATGATGGTCGACACCGTCGTCGAGGCCCCGGGCGGCGCCCACTTCACCACGGCCGAACCGGATTACCGTCGTGACGAGAAGTTCCAGCGCCACTACGCCGAGGCCGCGAGCTCCGAGGAGACTTGGGCCGAGTTCGTGGAGACCTATCTGTCGGGCAGCGAGGCGGACTACCAGGCCGCGGTGCGCAAGTTCGCCGAGGCGCAGAAGGAGGGCAAGTGATGTCGGTGACCCGTGCCGAGGTGTGCGCCGTCGCGTGCGCCGAATTGTTCCGTGACGCAGGCGAGATCATGGTCAGCCCGATGACGACCATCGTGTCGATCGGCGCCCGGTTGGCGCGGCTGACGTTCTCCCCCGACATCCTGCTCACCGACGGGGAAGCCCGCCTGATCGCCGACACCCCGGCCATCGGCGCGCCCGCCGAGATCGAAGGTTGGATGCCGTTCGGGCGCGTCTTCGAGACGCTGACGTGGGGCCGTCGCCACGTGGTGATGGGCGCCAACCAGATCGACCGCTACGGCAACCAGAACCTGTCCGCGTTCGGTCCGCTGCAGCACCCCACGCGCCAGATGTTCGGCGTGCGCGGCGCGCCGGGC
This sequence comes from Mycolicibacterium goodii, assembly GCF_001187505.1. The sequence goes on along the minus strand of NZ_CP012150.1, from coordinate 2,310,315 downwards.
AACACCATCAACCACATCACCAGCTACTGGGTGGGCAACCACTCCAAGCGGGTGTTCGGCGAGTCGGTCGACGTGGTCTCCGGGATCGGTTGGGACAAGGTCGATCCCGGCAACCCGGCGTACCGGTTCGTCAATATCCACCGCGTGGTCACCAACCTCGGCGTGTTCGACTTCAACGGACCCGACCACCAGATGCGCGCGGTCTCGCTGCATCCGGGCATCGAACCCGACCAGGTCGCCGACAACACGTCGTTCCAGGTGCACGGACTCGACACCGCCGAGACGACCCGCCTGCCCAGCGAGGCGGAGCTCAAGCTGCTGCGCGAGGTGATCGATCCGAAGTCGCTGCGCGACAAGGAAGTCAAGCTGTGAGCAGGCTCAAGACCCCGCTGACCGAACTGGTCGGCATCGACCATCCCGTGGTCCAGACCGGTATGGGCTGGGTTGCCGGGGCGCGACTGGTGTCCGCGACCTCCAACGCAGGCGGTCTGGGCATTCTGGCGTCGGCGACGATGACGCTCGACGAGCTCAAGACCGCCGTCGCGAAGGTCAAGGCCGCCACCGACAAACCGTTCGGCATCAACATCCGTGCCGACGCCGGCGACGCCAACGAACGCGTCGACCTCCTGATCAGCGAAGGAGTCAAAGTCGCCTCCTTCGCCCTGGCTCCCAAACCGGATCTGATCGCCAAGCTCAAAGATGCAGGCGTGGTGGTCATCCCGTCCGTCGGACTGGCCAAGCACGCCAAGAAGGTGGCGAGCTGGGGCGCCGATGCGGTGATCGTGCAGGGCGGTGAGGGCGGTGGGCACACCGGGCCGATCGCCACCACCCTGCTGCTGCCCTCGGTGCTCGACGCCGTCGCCGACACCGGTATGCCGGTGATCGCCGCGGGCGGTTTCTTCGATGGGCGCGGTCTGGCCGCGGCGCTGTCCTACGGCGCGGCCGGGGTGGCCATGGGCACCCGTTTCCTGCTGACGTCGGACTCCACCGTGCCCGACGCGGTCAAGCGGCGGTACCTGCAGGCCGCGCTCGACGGCACGGTCGTCTCGACCCGGGTGGACGGGATGCCGCACCGGGTGCTGCGCACGGGCCTGGTTGAGAAGCTGGAGAGCGGGTCACGCGCGCGGGGCTTCGCCGCAGCGGTGGCCAACGCCCAGAAGTTCAAGAAGATGTCCGGCATGACGTGGCGTTCGATGATCAAAGACGGTCTGGCGATGCGTCACGGCAAGGAACTCACGTGGTCGCAGGTGGTGATGGCGGCCAACACGCCGATGCTGCTCAAGGCCGGTCTGGTCGAGGGCAACACCGAGGCCGGCGTGCTGGCATCCGGGCAGGTCGCGGGCATCATCGACGATCTGCCGTCATGCGCCGAGCTGATCGAGCGCATCGTCGCCGACGCGGTCGAGCACCTCAATAAAGGTTCCTCCTTCATCCAGTAGAAATGAAGCTGATGCCTTAATCCCATCTTGATGAAGCTATAGTCTTCATATGGCGGAGCAAGGCTCACCCCGCGCCACCCTCATCGGGGACGTCGTCGGCTCGCGTGGCGCGGCCGACCGCCGCGCGCTGCACCGCGATCTCAACGCCGCCCTCTCGACCGTCGCGACCGCCGCGATCGACGCCCCCGCGTTCACCGTCGGTGACGAGTTCCAGGGCAGCTACCGCCACGTCGGCGACGCGCTCGCCGCTGCCTGGACCATCCGCCTCGCGGTCGCTCCCGAGATCGACGTGCGGTTCGGCATCGGGTGGGGCCCGGTCAGTGTGCTCGACGAGGCCACCGGCATCCAGGACGGTCCCGGATGGTGGGCCGCGCGGGAGGCCATCGAGTGGACCGCCGAGGCGCAACGCCAACCGGGCCTGGCGCTCGTACGCATCACCTATCGCAGGGCCTCTGCCGACGGCCCCGCCCCGGAGGCCGTCAACGCGGCCCTGATGTGTCGGGACCACATGTTTGGATCACTCGATGAACGGTCCGTCCGCATCCTGAGGGGTCTCATGTCCAACCGGTCGAAGAAGGAACTCGCGGCCGCCGAGCAGATCAGCGCGTCGGCGGTGTCCCAGCGCGCCGGTCGCGACGGGTTGGACCTCATCGTGCTTGCATCGCAACATCTTTCGGAGATCCCATGAGCATGCTGGCGATGTTCCTGATCGCCACCGGTCTCGGTGACGTCGCCCGGCGGTTCGTCGGCACCCGGTGGGTCCCGCCGGTGCTCGCCGTCGGGGTGCTCGTCGTCGGGTCGCTGCTGGCCGGGCTGTGGCACCTCGGGGATCTGCCGTTGCTCGTCATCGCGTCGATCGCGGTGGTCGGCTGGAATGTGGCCTGTGAACGCACCGAGCTCACCGGCACCCGCCAGGGCATCCCGCTGGTGATCATCGGCGGGGCCGTGACGGCCCTGATCCTGTTGTCGGGCTGGGCATCCGGCGTCGACGGCGCGGTGGGGCGCTGGGTCACGTGGGCCGGCCTCGAAGTCTCGGCCGGGCGCGTGCTGATGGTGCTCGGGGTCATGCTCGTGCAGCTCACCACCGCCAATCACGTCGTGCGGCTGGTGCTCGGATCAGTCGGTGCGGTCAAGCCCGCCGGCCAGCCGCAGGCGTCCGACCGGCTCAAGGGTGGAAGGCTGCTCGGCCCGATGGAGCGCCTGCTGATCGTCGGTCTGGGGCTGACCGGTCAGCTCACCATGGCCTCGGCCGTCGTCGCCGCCAAGAGCGTCATCCGGTTCCCCGAGATCAGCGCGACACGCAACCGCGACGAGCAGGACATCGGCATCGACGAAGTCGTCGAGTATTTCCTCGTCGGCTCGTTCGCCAGTTGGATCTTCGCGTTCGCGAGCCTGGCACTCGTCGCCGCTTCTTGACTGGCGAGCAGACGCAAAACTGCCCAATTTCCTTGGAAAAAGCGCAGTTTTGCGTCTGCTCGCGAGAAAACTAGAGGCGCTCGATGATGGTGACGTTGGCGGTGCCGCCGCCCTCGCACATGGTCTGCAGGCCATAGCGCCCACCGGTGCGCTCAAGGGTGTTGAGCATGGTGGCGAACAACTTGGCGCCGGTTGCGCCCAGCGGGTGGCCGAGGGCGATCGCGCCGCCGTTGGGGTTCACTTTCTCCGGGTCGGCCTTGAGGTCCTTGATCCAGGCCAGCACGACGGGTGCGAACGCCTCGTTGATCTCGACGGTGTCGATGTCCTCGATCGACAGGCCGGTCTTGTTGAGCGCGTACTGCGTCGCGGGGATCGGACCGGTGAGCATCATGACCGGATCGGCGCCGCGGGCGCTGATGTGGTGGATGCGGGCGCGCGGCTTGAGGTTGTGCTCCTTGACGGCCTGCTCGGAGGCCAGCAGCACCGCGCTTGCGCCGTCGGAGATCTGGCTGGCCAGCGCTGCGGTGAGACGGCCGCCCTCGACCAGGGGCTGCAGCGCGGCCATCTTCTCCAGCGTGGTCTCGCGCGGGCCCTCGTCGACGCCGAAGTCGCCGACCGGCACGATCTCGTTGTCGAAATGCCCGGCGCGGATCGCCGCGAACGCCCGCTGATGGCTGGTGAGCGCGAACTGCTCCATCTCCTCGCGGGAGATGTCCCAGCGCTCGGCGATCAGCTCCGAACCGCGGAACTGCGAGATCTCCTGATCGCCGTAGCGGTGCCGCCAGTGCTCGGATTCGGCTGTGGGAGTGCTGAATCCGAGCTCCTTGCCGACGATCATCGCCGACGAAATCGGCACCCAGCTCATGTTCTGCATGCCGCCGGCCAGGATGATGTCCGCGGTGCCCGACATGATCGCCTGCGCACCAAAGGAAATGGCCTGCTGGCTGGAGCCACACTGCCGGTCGACGGTGACGCCGGGGACCTCTTCCGGGTAGCCCGCGGCGAGCCATGCGTTGCGGCCGATGTTGCCCGCCTGCCCACCGATGGCGTCGACGCAGCCGACGATGACGTCGTCGACCGCGCCCGGATCCACGTCGACCCGGTCGAAGATGCCGCGGAACACGTGCACGCCCAGATCGATCGGATGCACCCGAGCCAGCGACCCGTTCTTCTTTCCGACGGGGGTGCGTACGGCATCGATGATGTACGCCTCAGGCATGATTTTCTCCTTGTGACTGCGTGATTCCGCCGAGAACGATGGCGAGGTACTGGCGGCCGACCTGCTCGGCCGTAAGGGGCCCGCCCGGTTTGTACCAGCGAACCGAAACCCACGTGGTGTCCCGGATGAACCGGTACACGAGATCGACGTTCAGATCGGGCCGCAACGAGCCGTCGGCGATGCCCTCCTGCAAGATGTCCACCCACATCTTGCGCTGCTCCTTGTTGCGCGTCTCGACGAAATCGAACTGCGGCAGGGCCGACAACCGCTTGGCCTCGTCCTGGTAGATCACCACCTGCGCATGCCGATGCTCGATGGCCTCGAACGACGCCATGAACAGGCCGGTCAGCTTGTCGAGCGGGTTGGTCGCGGTGTCGAGGATCTGCTGATAGCGACAGAACAGCCAGTCCAGGAAGTCCCGCAGGACCTCCTCGACCATCTGCTCCTTGGATTTGAAATGGTGGTACAGGCTGCCCGACAGGATGCCTGCGGAGTCGGCGATGTCGCGGACCGTGGTGGCCTTCAGGCCGCGGTCGGCGAACATCGTGGCCGCCAGCTGCAAGAGCTCATCGCGTCTGCTGGCCGGCTGGCTGGGCGTATCCGGCGGCATTGACCCAGCATACCAACCAAGCACTTGCTCGGCCACGTCGAGTGGGTGGTTGCGGGCGAGAGAGTCGGGCGGGCGCGTAAGCGCGTTTCACATGTAGCCTGCTCCCGACGACGGGAGCTCACAGCATGACTAGACGCGGCAAAATCATCATCGCTGTCGATCTGCTTCTGCTCGCCATCTTGGGATCGGTGGCGTGGGTGGTGTTCGCACTGCAAAGTGAATCACCCGCCGCGGATTCAACAGCACCTGCATCCGAGCCAACAACCGCCGGCTTCGGCCCTCCTCCGATGCAGCGACCATTCGAAACAGCCGACGGATTCGCCTGGATTTCAGCCGCGTGCGGCAACCCTTCTCTACTCGAGAACAACGGACCCAACTCTCTACTCCCTCATGCCCCCGACTGGGGAATCTGCGGGATGCCGACGTCCGCCCCGGTTTTGGTAGGCGTGTATGCCGACCGCGGCGCGTCGGAAGCTGATCTTGCCGTGATCCGAGCAACACACCGATACGCATCGAAAATCGATAACGACGGTCGGACTTGGGTGTTTGTGGTTGAGGGCGTCGACGCGTCACCCCTTGAGCCGCTGGCACGATACGGCTTCCATGTAGTTAGCTGACCGGCCTCATTTGCCGCGAGACCGCTGCTGCGGGGAAGGTAAGCTAACACCGGAAAGGGGGATAGATGTTTGTAGACAGCGCTCTGCTACGGATGGGAGCAGGCTTTTCCAGGAGCGCGAGCGAGATCGCGAAGGACGGAGCGGCCGAACTCAGCGAAACCGTTCTACCCGCCGGCATATTCGGCGACTTCGAGGAGGCCCACGCGTATCACAACTCGCTGACTCGGGCCCAAGAAGGACACGTCGACACATTGCGAGCTCATTGCACCGAACTAGCATTACTGTCGGAGAAGGCTGATACTGCGGCTGCAACTTTCGTTGCCGAGGACGAAGCAGGTGAGTGCTCCATAGAAGCAGCCGGCACGCGCTTCACCTGAGCACGATGGCCCTTCAACTGAGGCACCTCTCCTTACAAGAGCTCATTAGTTCAGCGGGTGGTGATCCCTGGAATGTCAACAGAAGCCTTCAAAGTGGCTCTCCCGGAGAGATCAGCGAGCTCGCCACATCGTTCTATAAGGCAGGGTCGTGCACACAAGATGTCGCTTGCCATGAGGATGGGACCAGTGTGACCTGATTTTTGCCAGGGTGATGGGACCACCTGGATTGCCAGTTATGGGACCACCGGCGCGTCGCGTCGGTGGTCTTTTCATCTGTCCGTTCGATCGCCGTGACGGCTCAAAGTCACGGAGGTCGCCGGCATGGCTTTTCGGGAGGTCAGTGTGAACGAGATCAGGGAAGTGCTGCGGGTGTGGCTGGGGGTGGCGGGACTCCCGGCGCCGGGGTACCGCACCATTGCCGCGCATTGCGGCTTGGACCGCAAGACGGTGCGCCGCTATGTCGAGGCCGCCCAGGCGGCGGGTTTGCGTCGTGACGACGACGTCAGCGCGGTCGATGACGTGTTGATCGGGATGGTTGCCGAGGCGGTGCGTCCGGTGCGCCCCGATGGCCACGGGGTGGCGTGGGAGCAGCTGGTGGGGTTCGAAGATCAGATCACCGCCTGGGTGGGCGGCACCGGTGAGCATCGGCCGTTGACGGTGACCAAGATCCACACCCTGTTGGCCCGGCAGGGGTGCGTGGTGCCGTATCGGACGTTGCACCGATTTGCCAGTGAGCGTTGCGGTTTCGGCCGCAAAGACCTCACGGTGCGGGTTGCCGATGGTGATCCCGGAGTGGAGTGCCAGGTCGACTTCGGCTATCTGGGGATGCTCACCGACGCTGCTGACGGGCGGCGCCGCAAGGTGCACGCGCTGATCTTCACCGCGGTGTACTCCCGGCACATGTTCGTGTGGTTGTCGTATTCGCAGACTCTGGCTGCGGTGATCGCCGGCTGCGAGGCGGCCTGGGAGTTCTTCGGCGGGGTGTTCGCCGTGCTGATTCCCGACAATCTCAAGCCGGTGATCGCCGACGCGGACGCGGTCAACCCGCAGTTCAGCCAGGGCTGGCTGGACTACGCCGGTCATAGCGGGTTTCTGACCGACCCCGCCAGGGTGGCCTCGCCGAAGGACAAGCCACGCGTGGAACGCGCCGTGCAGTACGTGCGGCGAAACTTCTGGGACGGAGAAACATTCACCAGTCTGCAGCAGGCGCAGGACGCCGCCGCAGCCTGGTGTCGTGACACCGCGGGCACCCGCACCCACGGCACCACCTGTGCACGCCCGCTGGAGGTGTTCACCGACGAAGAGCAGCCCCGGCTGTTGGCGGTGCCGGAGGTCTATGACGTGCCGGTGTTCAAGAGGGTCAAGGTCCACCGCGACTTCCACGCCGAGGTCGCCAAGGCCCTGTATTCGCTGCCCGAATGCTGGATCGGTCAGTACCTGGACGTGCGCGCCGACACCGAGCTGGTGAAGTTCTATCGCCGCGGCGTGCTGGTCAAGGTCCATCCCCGCCAACCGGCCGGTGGGCGCAGCACCGACCCCGCGGATCTGCCCGAACACAAGACCGGCTACGCGCTGCGTGATGTGGCGGCGTTGATCGCCACCTGCGCCGCGCACGGCCCCAACGTCGGGATCTACGCCGAACGCATCCTCGATGACCGGCTGCCCTGGACGAAGATGCGTACCGTCTACCGACTGCTGGGTCTGGTGCGCCGCTACGGCGCCGACCGGGTCGAACAGGCCTGCTCGCTGTCGCTGGATCTTGATGTCGTCTCGGTGAACAAGATCGCCTCCATGCTCGAACGTGCCACCGAGACCAGCTCCCCGGCCCTGCCGAAGGCGGTCGGTCACACCGCGACCCGCTTCGCCCGTGATCCTTCCGAATTCAGCTCCACCCCAACACCATTGACCATCGTTTCCGAGGAGAACCGCTGACATGACCACCACCGCCCGTGGCGCTACCGATCCGGTCGGCGCTGATCTGCTCCGACTGCTCAAAGCCCTCAAGCTCGGTGCAATGGCTGACACCCTGCCCGAACGCGCCGCCTTGGCCCGACAACACAAACTCAGCCACATCGGCTTTTTGGAAACACTGCTGGCCGACGAGGTCTCCCGACGCGAATCCCGCTCCGCCGCGTTGCGGGCGGCCAAAGCCGGACTCGACCCGAGCATGCGGTTTGACACCTGGACCGCCCACGACGACCTGCGCTATGACCGCACCCTGCTCGGTGATCTCACCTCGCTACGGTTCCTGGACGCCGGCCAGTCCGCGATCGTCCTCGGGCCCGTCGGCGTCGGCAAGACCCATCTGGCAACAGCATTGGGCCACATGGCTATTCGCCGCCGACACACCGTCGTTTTCGGCCGCGCCGACAAACTGTTCACCCGGCTGCGCGCTGCACGCCTGGACCACACCGTCGATGCCGAGATCCGCCGACTGGCCGCCGTCGACGTTCTGATCATCGACGACTTCGCGCTACGACCCCTCGACGCCACCGAAACCAGCGACTTCTACGAAATCGTCGTCGAGCGCCACCGCGCCAAGACCACCATCATGACCTCGAACCGGGAGCCCGCCGAATGGCTGACCATGACCGCCGACACCCTGCTGGCCCAATCAGCCATCGACCGGCTGACCTCCGCCGCGCACACCCTGGTCATCGAAGGACCGTCCTACCGCCAACGAACCCGGCCCCAGCTTGACCCAGACCCTGCCAACAAGCATCCTCAATAACGCGCCACGGTGGTCCCATCCCCCTCGGCAATCAGGTGGTCCCATCACCCTGGCAAGCGACACAAGAGATAACTGACGAATTCAACGCGGCGAAACAGCGATTCGAAGCCGCGTGGGACCGCCAAGATGGCGGGGACCACCCGATCAATGATGCGGCTGAAGTACGCCGAGCGACGGAGTCCCTTCATTTGTCATGGGAGCAAATGGCGAAAGTAGCCGTCGATCTTCAAAATATATCTGCGTCGCTGGCTGAAGCGCAGCAGAGCGCTGATCAGATGATCAGCCAGCTCGAGGGCGCTCTCCAAGCTCTCGATAACCAGGTCGACGTTTTGATCCAGGAAGCTGAGGCGAACGGGGAAACTGTCGACTGGTCAGAACTAAAAGAAGCCGCCGTCGAGCGGGTTCGGGAGGGATTGCGCGGAGTTGAAGCGGTCCGCGACCACTACTCCGAACAGCTTTCTCAGTCAAGCAGAGAAATGGCGGCCGAAAAATACAGCCCGGATGTCACATCATCTGTTGACGGTCATGGCGAAAATCCGACTCTCGGGCAGAGTGACGCAGGCAGATACGGAGAAGCCGAACGCACGGCGGACGAAGCACTCGTCAACACTCCGGGCGAATGGACTGCGGAGAAGGAGGCGGCTGCAGGCCGACTCCGCGACTATGACACTCTAAACAATCCCTCATCCTCGCTAGACGAACGTCGCTATGCCGGCGAGCGTTTGAACGATTACTTCACGGCTCAGGCCTCAGGGCCGCTTCCCGTTGACCCTGTCCTCGGTGGCGATGCGCGCACGCGGGCCCAGTCCCGTCTTGAGATGCAGGCGAAGCTCGAACAGGGACTGCTTGGCGCCGCACCGATGACCGCTGACCAGGCCACCGCGATGCTCGATAACGCCGAGGTTGAGGCACGCAGCATGGTAGTGGCACGTGTTGAGCAGCAACTCCAACAAGCCGGGATGACCCCTGAGGGTGCTGCTCAAGCAGCTGAGCAAATGTCACACGGGGTGATTCCACCGGAGCTCGTCAAAGGCGCTTCTGCGGCCGGAAAGGTGACCTCGGGACTGCACGAGGCCTTCAACCGCACGGCAGACGCCCTACCCACCGGCGAACATTGGATGCCCTCCGTAGAGACTTACTCACCAAGTGACGTCGAGGCACTCAGGTCAATCGGCGGGAAGCTAGGCACCGTCGGTACCCTCGTAGATCTGGGTGTTGGGCTCTACGACATCCACAATGGCGTACCAGTCGGGCAGGTCGCAGCAAAAACTGGCGGTGGGATGATAGGCGCCTGGGGGCTTGGCGCACTCGGGGCTGAGATAGGCGCTGTCGGAGGCCCTCCCGGCGTATTCTTGGGCGCCGTCACCCTCGGAACTATCGGCGCGATTTACGGAGAACAAGGCGGCGACCTTGTGTACAGATGGTTGACAGGCAGCCCGTGAACAAAATCCCGTTGATCGCCGCAATCGTAGGCTTGGCTGCAATGGCTTTGGCTCCTCGTCGAGACTTGCGAACTGGCCGCGCAGTGTTCTGGTCGGGTGGGTTATTGACGTGCATTTCGTCGTACTTCATTGCTGAAACGCCAGGGCTCGGGGCCAGATTCGGCGCATCCGCATTCGTTCTCGCGGCGGTAATCTTCGTTGCGTACGTGCACACACCTTTTCTGAACATACGCGGTCGTCGTATCTCGTTCTACAGCCAAAGAAGTGAGCCTTACGGCGGCGGCGTGACGGTTGCGAAATCCTGGTGGCGATTGGTCGGCACGTCGGCAGTTCTAACTATTGGTGCCATATCCCTGACCCTCAGCAATGCAACGATGTGGCCGGCGGTGGTCGCAGCGCTGATTGTCATCGCGATCGGCGCGGTCTTCGGCTACCGCGATAGTGGGTCGGGCGGCGGGTTCTCCGGGGGCCAAACACTTCAGTTCGCCCTCGTATCTGTTCTCACCCTCGGGGTTTTTCCGTTGTTCTACCTCGCCGGCTACTACGGAAGTCGGATATGGCTTTTCGATCAGCGATCGTACGGTCGACACCAGCGAGACTGACCGGTTCCGTGAGAACCGAGCAGGCCCGCGCCGAGATTGCATCCAGGGACAAAAAATCGCCCTGGCTTGTCCTTCAGTGCAATCTCGGCGAAGGAAAATCAGGCCCGCTGGCTGGACACCGAGATGACCTCGCCGGTCAGGTAGCTGGAGTAGTCGCTCGCGAGGAACGCGATGGTCGCGGCGACCTCCCACGGCTCGGCGGCGCGGCCGAACGCCTCGTCGCCGGCCAGCCGGTCCAGCAGCTCGGCCGACGACGTCTTCTCCAGGAACTTGTGCCGCGCGATGCTCGGCGACACGGCGTTGATCCGCACGCCGTACTCGACGGCCTCGATCGCGCTGCAGCGCGTCAGGGCCATGACACCGGCCTTGGCGGCGGCGTAGTGCGACTGCGAATGCTGTGCGCGCCAACCCAGCACGCTGGCGTTGTTGACGATGACGCCGCCGTGCTCGACGCCGCGGAAGTACCGCAACGCCGCGCGCGTCGCACGCATGACCGAGGTGAGGGTGACGTTGAGGACGCGGTCCCACTCCTCGTCGGTCATGTCGATGACGGCGGTCTGCCCACCCAGGCCCGCATTGTTGACCAGCACGTCCAGCCGGCCCGCCTTCTCGACGGTCTCGGCGATCAGCGCGTCGACGGCCTCGGTGCTGGTCACATCGCACACCACGGAGTCGACGCGCCCCAGACCGAGCCCGGCGAGCTGATCGCGGGTCTCCCCCAGCCTGCGCTCGTGGTAGTCCGAGATCACCACGTCGGCGCCCTCGAGCAGGGCGCGCCGCGCGGTGGTCGAGCCGATGCCGGTACCGGCGGCCGCGGTCACCAGGACCACCTTGTCCTTCAGAAGGCCGTGCCCGTCAATCTCTTTCGGCGGCTCCGACAGCTTCATCCCTTGACCTCTCGGGGCAGGCCGAGCACCCGCTCGGCGATGATGTTGCGCTGGATCTCGTTGGACCCGCCGTAGATGGTGTCGGCACGGGAGAACAGGTACAGCCGCTGCCACTCGTCGAACTCACCGTCGTCCAGCGTGAGCCCGGTCTTACCGAGCACGTCCATGGCGATCTCGCCCAGCTCACGATGCCAGTTGGCCCACAACAGCTTCGACACGTTGTCTTGTCCTGGTTGCTCGGCGTCCATCGTGGCCAGCGCGTACGAGCGCATGGCCTGCAGACCGGTCCAGGACCGGACCAGCCGTTCGCGGATCAACGGATCGTCGACGGCACCGGTGCGTTTGGCCAGCTCGACGAGGTTGGAATGTTCGCGGGCGTAACGGATCTGCTGCCCGAGGGTGGACACGCCACGCTCGAAGGTCAGCGTGCCCATCGCCACCCGCCAGCCGTCGCCGGGCCGGCCGACCACGAGGCCGGCCTCGGTGCGGGCGTTGTCGAAGAACACCTCGTTGAACTCGGAGTCGCCGGTGAGCTGGTTGATGGGCCGGATCTCGACGCCGGGCTGATCGAGCGGCACCAGCAGATAGGACAGCCCCGCGTGGCGCTTGGACCCCTTCTCGGTGCGCGCCACCACGAAGCACCACTGCGCCCAGTGCGCCAGCGACGTCCACACCTTCTGGCCGTTGATCACCCATTCGTCGCCGACCAGTTCGGCCGTGGTCGACACATTCGCCAGGTCACTGCCCGCATTGGGCTCGGAGTAGCCCTGGCACCACAGTTCGGTGACGTCGAGGATCTTCGGCAGGAAGCGCTTCTGCTGCTCGGGGGTGCCGTACTCGATGAGCGTGGGGCCGAGCAGTTCCTCACCGAAGTGGTTGACCTTGTCGGGTGCGTCGGCGCGCGCGTACTCCTCGTAGAACGCGACGCGGTGGGCCACCGACAGCCCCCGTCCTCCGTGCTCGACGGGCCAGCCGAGGCAGGTCAGGCCTGCCGCGGCCAGGTGCTGATTCCACGCTCGACGTTCCTCGAATGCCTCATGCTCACGCCCCGGCCCGCCGAGTCCTTTGAGCGCGGCGTATTCGCCGACGAGATTGTCTGCGAGCCACTGCCGGACCTCGGCCCGGAACTCCTGGACCTCTATCACCCTTGTAGGCTAACCTACCAAGCACTTGCTTTGTTAGAGGAGCACTGATGACGAGCGCCGTTGGTCACGCGCGCAGCGACCGGGGGGTCAGAACCGTTCCAGCGGTGCTGGACCGGGTGGCTGCGCAGTTCCCCGACCACGACGCCGTGGTCAGCCCCGATCGTCGACTGACCTATGCGCAGTTGCGCGACGAGGTCCGGCGCGCGTCCGCGGCGATGATCGCCCTCGGCGTCGCACCGGGCGACCGGGTCGCGATCTGGTCGCCGAACACCTGGCACTGGGTGGTGGCCAGCCTCGCCACGCACTACGCCGGCGGCGTCGTCGTCCCGCTCAACACGCGCTACACCGCGAGCGAGGCGACCGACATCCTGGTCCGCACGGGCGCACCGCTGCTGATCGCGTCGGGGAAGTTCCTCGGCACCGACAGGACCGCCGACCTCGACCGCGCCGCGCTGCCCGCCCTGCGACACATCGTGCGCGTGCCGATCGACGAAAATGACGGCGACTGGGAGGAATTCACCTCGCGCGCCGACGACGCGGCACTGGCCGAGGTCGACGCCCGCGCGGCGGCGGTGTCCCCCGACGACGTCTCCGACATCCTGTTCACCTCCGGCACCACCGGCCGCAGCAAGGGGGTGCGCTGCGCGCACCGCCAGTCGCTCGACGGGTCGGCCGCATGGGCCGAGTGCGGGCAGGTCACCAGCGCCGACCGTTACCTGTGCATCAACCCGTTCTTCCACAACTTCGGGTACAAGGCCGGGATCCTGGCATGCCTGCAGACCGGCGCGACGCTGTACCCGATGCTGACGTTCGACCCCGAGCAGACCATGAAAGCGGTTGCCGAGCACGAGATCACGGTGTTGCCCGGTCCGCCGACCATCTACCAGACGCTGCTCGACCACCCGGGCCGCGGCGGCTACGACCTGAGCTCGTTGCGGTTCGCGGTGACCGGCGCTGCCGTGGTGCCGGTGGTGCTGATCGAACGCATGCAGACCGAACTGGACATCGACATCGTGCTCACCGCGTACGGGCTGACCGAGGCCGCCGGGTTCGGCACGATGTGCCGCCCGGACGACGACGCGGTCACCGTCGCCACCACATGTGGCCGGCCGATCGCCGATTTCGAACTGCGCCTGGGCGATTCGGGCGAGGTGCTGCTGCGCGGCCCGAACGTGATGCTCGGCTACCTCGACGACGACGAGGCCACCGCGGCGGCGATCGACGCCGACGGGTGGCTGCACACCGGTGACATCGGGAAACTCGACGCCGCGGGCAACCTCACCATCACCGACCGACTCAAGGACATGTACATCTGCGGCGGGTTCAACGTCTACCCCGCCGAGATCGAACAGGTGCTCGCCCGGTTGGACGGCGTGGCCGAGTCCGCGGTGATCGGCGTTCCCGACGAACGCCTCGGCGAGGTGGGCAAGGCCTTCGTCGTCACCAGGCCCGGCGCGCAGTTGGACGAGGCCACCGTGATCGCCTATGCCCGCGAGCATCTGGCGAACTTCAAGGTCCCGCGATCGGTCGAGTTCCTCGACGCGCTGCCACGCAATCCGGGTGGAAAAGTGGTCAAGCCGGCCCTACGGGAGAAGGTGTGATGGACCTGCAGATTGACGAGGCCACTCGCGAGTTCCAAGCCGAGGTTCGCGAGTTCCTCGCCGCCAACCGGGATTCGTTCCCGACCGAATCGTACGACACCAAGGAAGGCTTCGAGCAGCACCGCCGTTGGGACAGGGTGCTTTTCGACGCGGGCCTGTCGGTGATCGCCTGGCCGAAGAAGTACGGCGGACGTGACGCCACGCTGCTGCAGTGGGTGGTGTTCGAAGAGGAGTACTTCCGTGCCGGTGCCCCGGGCCGGGCCAGCGCCAACGGCACCTCGATGCTGGCGCCGACGCTGTTCGCGCACGGCACCGAGGAACAACTCGACCGCGTGCTGCCGAAGATGGCCAGCGGCGAGGAGATCTGGGCCCAGGCCTGGTCGGAGCCCGAGTCGGGCAGCGACCTGGCGTCGCTGCGGTCGACGGCCACCAGGACCGACGGCGGCTGGCTGCTCAACGGGCAGAAGATCTGGAGCTCGCGGGCGGTGTTCGGGGAGCGCGGTTTCGGGCTGTTCCGGTCCGACCCCGAGGCGCAGCGCCACAAGGGCCTGACGTACTTCATGTTCGACCTCAAGGCCGAGGGCGTCACGGTGCGCCCGATCGCGCAGCTCGGCGGGGACACCGGCTTCGGCGAGATCTTCTTCGACGACGTGTTCGTGCCCGACAACGACGTGATCGGCGGTGTGCACGACGGCTGGCGCGCGGCGATGAGCACCTCGAGCAATGAGCGCGGCATGTCGCTGCGCAGCCCGGCACGCTTCCTGGCCCCCGCCGAACGCCTCGTGCAGCGGTGGAAGGCCAACCCCGATCCGGCGTTCACCGATCGCGTGGCCGATGCGTGGATCAAGGCGCAGGCCTACCGGCTGCACACGTTCGGCACGGTGACCCGCCTGGCCAACGGTGGCGAGCTGGGTGCGGAATCTTCGGTGACCAAGGTGTTCTGGTCCGAGCTCGACGTGGCGCTGCACCAGACCGCGCTGGATCTGGCGGGCGCGGACGGCGAGCTTGCCAACAACTGGACCCACGGTCTGCTGTTCGCGCTGGGCGGCCCGATCTACGCGGGCACCAACGAGATTCAGCGCAACATCATCGCCGAACGGTTGCTGGGCCTGCCACGCGAATCTGCGGGAAAGAGCAAATGAACTTCGAAACCGACGATCAGCAGCGCGATTTCGCCGCAAGCATCGACGCCGCGCTGGGCGCCGCCTACGTACCAACGGCGATCCGCGCGTGGGGCGAGGGTGACACCACCGCGGGCCGCAAGGTCTGGGCACAGCTGACCGATCTGGGGGTGACCGCGCTGCTGGTCCCCGAGAAGTTCGACGGCATCGAGGCTCACCCGGCCGATCTCGTGGTGGCGCTGGAACGGCTCGGCTACTGGGGTGTGCCCGGACCGGTCACCGAGTCCATCGCCGTCGCGCCCATCCTGCTCGCCGACGACGAACGTTGCGGTGCGCTGGCCTCTGGTGAGCTGATCGCCACCGTGGCTCTGCCGCCGCAGGTTCCCCGCGCCGTCGACGCCGACACCGCGGGCCTGATCCTGTTCGCGCACGACGGCCAGGTGCGCCGGGCAACCGCCGGTGAGCGCCACGAATCCGTCGACCCCGCCCGCAGGCTGTTCGACGTCTCACCCGCCGGAGACGCCGTGGCCGCCGACACCGCCATGGCCTACGAGTTCGGCGTGCTGGCCACGGCCGCCCAGTTGGTGGGCGCCGGTCAGGCCATGCTCGACCAGGCCGTGGAATACGCCAAGCAGCGCACCCAGTTCGGCCGCGTCATCGGCTCATACCAGGCCATCAAGCACAAACTGGCCGACGTCCACATCGCCATCGAACTGGCCCGCCCGCTGGTGTACGGCGCCGCGCTGTCGCTGGCCGAAGGCTCACCCGACACCGCCCGCGACGTGAGCGCGGCCAAGGTGGCTGCCGCCGACGCGGCGCTGCTGTCCGCCAGGTCGGCCCTGCAGACCCACGGCGCGATCGGGTTCACTCAGGAGCACGACCTGTCGTTGTTGTTGCTGCGGGTGCAGGCTTTGCGCCCGGCTTGGGGGGATCCGGCGCTACACCGCCGCAGAGTACTGGAGGGCCTGACGTGAGTGAAGAACGCGAACTGCTGCGGGATACCGTCGCCGCGTTGGTGGAGAAACACGCATCGCCGGAGGCGGTGCGCGCGGCGATGGAATCCGAGCTGGGCTATGACCCGGACCTGTGGCGGCTGCTGTGTGAGCAGGTCGGCGCCGCGGCGCTGGTGATCCCGGAGGAGTTCGGTGGCGCGGGCGGCGAATTGGCCGACGCCGCAGTGGTTCTGGAGGAACTGGGCAAGGCATTGGTGCCGACGCCGCTGCTGGGCACCACGCTCGCCGAGCTCGCGCTGCTGTCGGTCGGGCGCACCGAACCGCTCGAAGGCCTCGCGGAGGGCACGGCCATCGGGACCGTGGTGTTCGACCCCGAGTTCGTGATCAACGGCGACGTCGCCGACGTGATGATCGCCGCCGACGGTGAAACCCTCACGCAGTGGGACACTTTCACCGCACAGCCCAAACCCACCATGGACATGACGCGTCGGCTCGCATCGGTGATCCCCGGGGCGACCACCGCGCTCGGTGACGATCCGGGCATCGCCGACAGCGCGGCGCTGCTCATCGCCGCCGAGCAGATCGGCGCGGCGTCGCGGTGCCTGGACCTGACCGTGGCCTACAGCAAGGACCGGGTGCAGTTCGGCAGGCCGATCGGCAGCTTCCAGGCGCTCAAGCACCGGATGGCCGACCTGTACGTCAAGGTCGCCTCGGCACGCGCCGTCGTGCACGACTCGATCGCGGCCCCGTCACCGACGTCGGCCGCGCTGGCGCGTTACTTCGCCAGCGAGTCGCTGTCGGCGGTGACGTCGGAGGCTATCCAGATTCACGGCGGTATCGCGATCACCTGGGAACACGACATCCAGCTGTACTTCAAGCGAGCCCACGGCAGCGCGCAGCTGCTCGGCCCGCCGCGTGAGCAGCTGCGCCGGCTCGAAGCCGAGGTGTTCTAGACCGCATACGGATCGTCGCGGTTCACTGGTCGGTGAGACCGGAGTCGGCCAGCCACTTCTTGGCGATATCGGACTGATTGGCCCCGGTTGCGGCTTCGGCGTTCATCGAGATGAGATCCTCGGTGGTGAGTTTCGCCGACACCGCGTCGAGCGTCTGGGTGATGGTGTCGTTCTGCTTGCCCGACTTGATCAGCGGCACCACGTTCTCGGCCGCGAACAGGTTCTTGTCGTCTTCGAGGGCGACCAGCTTGTTGGCCTTCAGCCCCGGGTCTGTACTGAACAGGTCCCCGGCCTGGATCTGACCGTTGGTGAGTGCCGTCATCGTCAGGGTGCCGCCGGCGTCGAGGCTGACGAAGTCCTTGAACTGCAGCCCGTACACATCACGCAGGCCGACCACGCCCTGTACGCGGGTCTTCCATTCCGCGGGCCCGCCCAAGACCAGCCGGCCTGCCACCGGCGCCAAATCGGAGATCGTCTTCAGGTGGTACGTGTCGGCGGTTTCCTGGGTGACCGCGATGACGTCCTTGTCCTCGGCCGCGGACGGCGTCAACATCGAGATACCCTCGGGGAGTTTCTCTTTCAGTTCCGCGGTCACTGCCTCAGGGGTTGCCGCGGTGGACTTGGGATCCAGATGGCTCAACAGCGCGCCCGTGTACTCGGGGACCAGGTCGATCGAGCCGTCCTTGAGCGCCTCGATGTACACCTCGCGGCTGCCGATGTTGAACTGCTCCTTGACCTCGACTCCCTTGGCCTGTAATGCCTGCGAGTAGATGCTGGCGATCAGCTGGCTCTCGGTGAAGTCGGCGGAGCCGACGATGACCTGTGACCCCGCGGATCCCGTGCTGTCCCCGCCTCCGGACAGCGGGTCGCCACCTGCGCCGCAGGCGGACAGGACGAGTGCCGCGGTGAGGCCGACGCAGGCGAGGAATGGGCGCTTGTTCATGATGCTTTCTCCAAACTGACGGTGGGTGAGGCGGATTTCGGAGCGGCCCGACGCAGGCCGGGTGACACGATCAGCCGGCCGAGCCATGCGAAGGTGAGCTCGAGTACGACGGCGAGCAGGGCGACGAGGATTGCGCCACCGGCCATTTCGGCGAAGTTGGCCGTCGCCCGGCCGTCCAGGATGAACCGACCCAGGCCCTGAAGACCGAGGTAGGCGGCGATGGTGGCGGTCGAGACGATCTGCAGCGTGGAGCTGCGGACCCCCGAGATCATCAGCGGCAACGCGCACGGAAGTTGCACCCGCAGCAGGATCTGTCCTCTGGTGAACCCCATGCCGCGCGCCGCGCCGACGGCGTCGGCGTCGGCATTCTGGATGCCTGCATAGGTTCCGGTGAGGATCGGCGGCACCGCGAGCAGGACCAGCACGACAATGGCGGGCAGGACATACACGAGTCTTCCTGCAACCACGGGCGAGATGACGAGAAACAGCAGGGTCAGCAGGCCCAGCGACGGCAGCGCGCGCAGCACGTTGGCCAACCCGGCGACCACCAGCTCACCACGGCCGGTGTAGCCGATGACGATGCCGAGTGGCACGGCGATCACCGCTGCGATCAGGAGTGCGACGGCCGAGAACAGCAGGTGGTAACCGATCTGTACCGGGATCCCGCCGGAGCCGGTCCAATTCGCCGGGTCGGTGAACCATCCGACGATGTTCATGCGGTCACCGCCCGCTGCCGCCACGGGGTGAGTAGCTTGTTCAGCCAGACGATGAGGCCGTCGAAGATCACGGCGAGCGCCGCGCAGAGCACCACGCCGGTGATCAGCGGCTCATAGAGGCGCAGCTGGAAACCCTGGGTGAACAACGACCCGAGCTGCGGGATGCCCAGCAGCGCAGCCATGGTGACGATGCTGACGTTGGACACCACCGCCACCCGCAGCCCCGCGGCGATCACCGGGACCGCCACGGGAAGTTCGACCAGCAACAGTCGCTGCCATGCCCGGTACCCCATGGCCTCCGCCGCGGCGACGGTGTCGTGCGGCACGGACCCGAGACCGTCGGCCACGACGCGCACCAACAACGCCACCGTGTACAGCGTCAGTGCCACAACGACATTGACCGGGTCGAGAATCTTGGTGCCGAGGATGACCGGCAGGATGATGAACAGCGCCAGCGACGGGATGGTGTAGAGCAGGCCCGCGGTTCCCACGATGGCCGCGTGCCCGCGACCCGAGCGGTGCGCCCACCAACCGAGCGGCAGTGCCACGAGCAGCCCGATCACCGTCGGCGCCAGCGTCAGCCAGATGTGGCTCAGGGTCAGCGCAACGATGCGATCGATGTTCAGCGAGATCCAGTTCATGCCTCCTCGACTCCCCTCGCCCGTCGGATCGCGTCGATCACGTCGTGGTCGGTTGCGGTACCCATCAGGACTCCGGCTTCGTCGGTGACCACGCAGCGCCCGCTCGGACTGGACAGCGCCGAATTGAGCAGATCGCGCAGGGAGGCATCGTGGCGTGCCGTGGTGCCACTGAGGTTGACGTCGGTATCGCGGACCCGATCGCCGCTGAGGCGCTCGGTATCGACCCAGCCGACCGGCACCTGTGCCTGGTCGACGGCCAGCACCCATCGTCCGTGGTGCACCGGAAGGGCCGATATCGACTGTCCCACCGTGACAGTCGGCTCGTGTCGGAGCGTGAGACGGTCATCGGAGCCGTGGAATCCCAGCGCCCGGTAACCCCGTGCCGAGCCGACGAAGTCGGCGACGAAGGCATCGTTGGGGCTTGCCAGCAGCTCGGCAGGTGGCGCCGCCTGTGCGAGGGATCCGCCCTCGCGCAGCACCACGACCTGATCACCGAGCTTGAGCGCCTCGTCGATATCGTGGGTGACCATCACGATGGTCTTGGAGATATCGGCCTGCAGCCGCAGGAACTCGTCCTGCAGTTGGCTGCGAACGATCGGGTCGACGGCGCTGAAGGGTTCGTCCATCAGCAGGAAGGGCGGATCGGTGGCCAGGGCCCGCGCGACACCGACGCGCTGCTGCTGACCACCGGACAGCTGCCAGGGATACCGCTTGGCGAACTTCGCATCCAGGCCGACGCGCTCCAACAGTTCCATTGCCTTGGAACGGGTTTCCTTTTTACTGCCGCCGAGCAGCCGGGGTAGTGCGGCGATGTTGTCGACCACCGTGCGATGCGGGAACAGGCCCGCGTTCTGGATGACGTAACCGATCCTGCGGCGCAAGGCCACCCGGTCCAGGGACTGGCTGTCCACGCCGTCCAGCCGGATCGATCCGGAGCTGGGTTCGATGAGCCGGTTGATCATCCGCAACGACGTGGTCTTCCCGCAGCCCGACGGACCTACCACCGTGGTGATCATTCCGCTCGGCGCGGTCAGTGTGAGGTCGTCGACGGCGACGGTTCCGTCGACGTACACCTTGGAGACGGATTCGAACGTGATCATCAATATCTCTCTCAGGGTTCGGGTTTCGCGGGTCGGCTCAGCCGGGCGGAGATCTCCGCGGCCGCGGAGACCAGCTTGTGGCCGTACCTCACCGTGTTCGGCGCCGTGAGCCGATAGCTCGGGACGACGAGGCTGAGCGCGGCGACGATCCTGGCCTCCGAGCGCACCGGGGACGCGATGGCCGTGACGTCTGCTTCGACGCCACGTTCCACGACGACGTACCCGTCGTCGGGGATCTCCCCGCGCAGCACGTGTCCGACAGCCGACGTGTCCAACGGAACGGTCCGCCCCACCCAGCTGGTGTGCCGAACCGAATGGGTGCCCTCGACGATGTTGAGATAGATCGCGGTGTCGTCGTGCCCCCGCACGGACAGATAGGCCGACTCGCCCGTGTCCGAGACCAGAGCCTCCATGGTCGGCTGTGCCAGCTCGATCAGTGACTCGTTGCTCAGGGCTTGCGCGCCCAACTGGATGATCCGGCCGCCCGGCCGGTAGATACCGGCCTCGTCTTTGGCGACGAAGCCTGTGGTTTCGAGCGTGCGCAGCAGTCGCAGCGCGGTGCTCGGCGCCAGATCGCAATCCCGGGCGCTCTCGACGAGGTTCGTCCCGCCGCTCTCGCAGACGGTGGCGAGCAGGGCAAGTGCCCGTTCCACCGTCCGCGTGGACGTTTCCACCACAGCGTCCTCCTTCGCCGTCCTGCTTCGCCGATCTATCCGCCCGACCGAAGGTAGGGCCGTGAGGTTTCGTCAAACGCCCGACTGATTTCCATTGCGTAAAATCTCGTTGCCATCTAGCGGAATGCCTCGGTGTTCCGTGATGATAGGACGCGCCGCTCACAAGTGAAAGAAAACAAGGGGAATTCGCATGATTGTGCTGAACGATGCGGGCACGATCGCCGACGTTGTGGCACTGGCCGACCGCCTGGAGAAGGTGTCGGTGCCGCCGTCCGTCCGCGCGGCCATCGCCCGGATGCACGAGCACGCCGCCGAGCTGAGCTCGCGGTTCGCCACCTACGGCCGCACCACCGGTGTGGGCGCCAATCGCGATACGCCGGTGCTGCCCGAAGACGACACCTATGGGATGCGTCTGCTGCGCAGCCATGCGACGGACGCGGGCGATCCACTCGATGACAGGACCGTCCGAGCCATGCTCGCGGTGCGCCTGGTGCAGTTGTGCGTTCCCGGAGCGGGTTTGGACCCGGAGATCCTGCTCGGGCTGGAACGGATGCTCAACGACGACGCGCTGCCCGAGGTACGCCACTACGCGTCCATCGGGACCGGCGACCTGGCCGCGTTGGCAGGCACCGCGCTGACCCTGATGGGTGAGCGTCCGGCCACCAGGCCGTTGAGCCCGATGCCGCCGTGGCATGCCGACAGCGCGCTGCCGTTCATGAGCAGCAGCGCGCTGACCATCGGCCGCAGCTGTCTTGCCGTGGACGAACTCGACAGGCTGGAGCGGGCGTCGAGCGTCATCTACACCCTGAGCTTCCTGGCGCTGGACGGCAACCCCTCGGCGTTCTCGGCCGCCGCCGCCCGGGCCGCCGCCGCACCCGAGGTCGACCCCGTCGCCGCGCGCCTGCGGGCGTTGTCCACCGGCGCAGGCCGCGAGGACCATGTCCCCGCCCGGATCCAGGACCCCTACGGATTGCGGGTCTACCCGGTCGCCCACGCCAGCCTCGTCGCTGCCCTCAAATCTCTTGGCGCACAGCTCGAACGAACGATGAACACCGCCCAGGAAAACCCGTTGTTCGACGTCGACGGCGACCAGGTGGTGCATCACGGTGCCTTCTATCAGGCGGCACTGTCGCTGGAGCTCGACGGGACCACGCTGGCGATGGCACTGACCGCCCCGATCACCCATTCCCGCATCCGCATGCTCAACGATCCCGAAACCAACGGCCGCAAGGCTTTTCTGTCATCGGCCGAGGACGGCTCCTCCGGGCTCATGATGGTCGAGTACGTCGCCGCGGGCGCGATCGCCGAGATCCGCGCCGCCGCGCAGCCCGCATCCGTCGGCACATTGGTACTGTCCCGCGGGATGGAGGAGGACGCCACCTTCGCCTCCCAGAGCGCACTGCAGCTCGAGCGGTCGGTGCGCGCATATCGGGTGCTGTTGTGCTGCGAGCTCGTCGGGGCCGTCCGGCTGCTCCGGCAACGTGGCCTGCACGAGAGCTTCACGGGAGTGGTCGGCGAAGCGATGTCGCTGGCCGCGGTGCTGCCTCGCGACGACCAGGACCGGGATCTGCGCGGCGACCTCGCCACCGCCGAAACACTGCTGGACGACCTCGGACGGCTGGTCGGCGACACCGAGTACCACGAGGCCCGAGTGCTCTAGCGTGGGTGAGATGAACGACCGCGTCGCACTTCGCGCAGGGATTCCACCGTTCTACGTGATGGACGTGTGGTTGGCCGCGGCCGAACGCCAGCGCACCCATGGTGATCTGGTGAATCTGTCCGCGGGCCAACCGAGTGCCGGGGCGCCCGCCCCGGTGCGCGACGCGGCCGCGGCCGCACTCGGCCGCAACCAGCTGGGCTACACCGTCGCGCTGGGCATCCCCGAATTGCGCGAGCAGATCGCCCAGACCTACCGCGCGCGGCACCACATCGACGTCGGCGTCGACGACGTCGTGCTGACCACGGGATCCTCGGGCGGGTTCCTGCTGACGTTTCTGGCCTGCTTCGACGCGGGTGACCGCGTGGCGATCGCCAGCCCCGGCTACCCCTGCTACCGCAACATCCTGTCCGCGCTCGGCTGCGAGGTCGTGGAGATCGAGTGCGGACCCGAGACCCGGTACCAGCCGACCGTCGCGATGCTCGACGCGCTCGATCCCCCGGTGCAGGGTGTGATCGTCGCGAGCCCGGCCAACCCCACCGGCACCGTGATCGCCCCCGAGGAACTCGCGGCCATCGCGCGGTGGTGCGACGCGTCGGGTGTGCGGCTGGTCAGCGACGAGATCTACCACGGCCT
This sequence comes from Mycolicibacterium goodii, assembly GCF_001187505.1. Next base: position 2,286,835 of record NZ_CP012150.1, on the reverse strand, counting down.
GGTCTATGAGGGCGCGCCGGAGACCACATGCGCATGGGAGACGTCACGAGATGCCGTGGTGGTCAACAGTTTCTCGAAGTACTTCGCGATGACGGGCTGGCGGCTGGGCTGGCTGTTGGTGCCGGAGAGGCTGCGTCGCGCGGTCGACTGCCTGACCGGCAACTTCACCATCTGCCCGCCTGCGCTGGCGCAGTACGCCGCGCTCGCCGCGTTCACCCCGGAATCACTGGCCGAGACCGAGGGGCTGCTGGCGCACTACGCCGAGAACCGGCAGCTGCTCCTCAACGGCCTGCGGGGCCTCGGCGTCGACCGGCTGGCACCCGCCGACGGCGCGTTCTACGTGTATGCCGACGTCAGCAAGTACACCGCCGACTCGCTGCAGTTCTGCGAGAAGTTGTTGAACGACACGGGAGTTGCCATCGCACCGGGTGTCGACTTCGACACGGTGCGTGGCACTTCCCATGTCCGGTTCTCGTTCGCGGGCCCGACGCACGACATCGAGGAGGCGCTGCGGCGCATCGGGCCCTGGCTCGGCTAGAGGCCGGAGGTCGAACGCCTGCGGCGCGAGATCGCGTCCACGCTCGCCGCCAGCAGCAGCACGCCGCCGGTCACCAGGAAGTTGATGTACGACGACTGGTTGAGCAGGCCGAGACCGTTGGCGATGGTCGCGACCACCACGCCACCGATCACCGCGTCCAATGCCCGGCCCTTGCCGCCGAACAGGCTGGTGCCACCGATCACGGCCGCACCCACCGCGTACAGCAGGGTGTTGCCCGCCCCCGAGGATGCCGACACCTTGCCCGCGTACGACGCCGCGATGATGCCGCTCAGCGCCGCGAGCGACGAACACGCGATGAACGCCGTCACCCGGATGCGGTCCACCGAGATACCCGCGCGGCGTGCGGCCTCGGCGTTGCCGCCGACGGCGTAGATGTGCCTGCCGTATGCCGTGCGCCGCAGTAGCACCGTCATGCCGATGAGCAGCACCAGGATCAGCGGCAGCACATAGGGGATGCCGCTGATCTGCACGCGGGGGTTCACGCTGCGGTTGACGCTGAGCACGAACGTCACCCCGAGGACGACCACCGCCACGGCGACCGCGCGGGCGATCACCACACCGAGCGGCGAGTGCGTCAGGTGCAGCGCCTTCTTGCGCCGGTAGTGGTAGATCTCCAGACCCGCGAACGCGAGCACCACCACCAGTGCGATCGTCCAGCCCACCGCCACAGGCAGATTCGCGATCGTCAGCCCGCGGATCACCGGGTCGTCGACGCGGACCGAGCCGCCCTCACCGATGAGCTTGAGCGTCACGCCCTGCAACCCGAGGAAGAACGCCAGGGTGACGACGAACGACGGGATGCCGAGTTTGGCGCGCAGCACACCGATGATCAACCCGATCACCGCGCCACAGGCGATGGCGGCCAGCACCGCAGCCCACCATGCCCAGCCCAGATTCACCACGGCCAGTGCCATCGCGCACGCCGCCACCCCGCCTGCCACACCGGCGGACAGGTCGATGTCGCCGAGCAGCAGGACGAACACCAGGCCCATGGCGAGCACGCAGATCGATCCGGCCTGGGTGATCAGGTTGGCCAGGTTCAGAGCCGACAGGAAGCGGTCGTTGGCGAGGCCGAACACGATGAACAGCACCACCAGGCCCAGGATGGCCGGCAGCGAGCCCATGTCACCGCCGCGCACGCGCTGCAGGTAGCTGCGCGTCGCGTCGCCGAACGACTGGTCGGACCTGGTGTCGCCGGCGAAGCCACCGACGTCGGATTGTTCACTGACAGTTGATATCTCGGATGGTGCCTGGATGCTCATTCCGCGGTCTTTCGAATTCGTATCGGTGTTCACAACCGCTCTCACATCGACTCGGCGGCCTCGGCGGGGGCGAGGCCGAGATTGCCTGACCGCCCCGCGGTGATCAGTTCGACCACCTGGCCGTGCGTGACGTTGGCCGCCGGTACGTCGGCGGCCACCCGGCCGAGGTACAGCGCACAGATGCGGTCGGCGACGTCGAAGACGTCGTTCATGTTGTGCGAGATCAGCACGACGCCGAGGCCCTGATCGGCCAACCGGCGGACCAGGTCGATCACCTGGCGGGTCTGCGCGACGCCGAGTGCGGCGGTCGGCTCGTCGAGCAGGACCACCTTGGAGTTCCACAGCACCGACTTGGCGATGGCCACGGTCTGGCGTTGCCCGCCGGACAGGCTCGACACCGGTTGGCGCACGGAGTTCACCGTGCGCACCGACAGCGATCTCAGCGCGTCCCTGGCCATGGTCTCCATGCGCGCCTCGTCGAGCATGCCCCGGACCCTGAGTTCCCTTCCGAGGAACATGTTCTCGACGATGTCGAGGTTGTCGCACAACGCGAGGTCCTGATAGACCACCTCGATGCCGAGCGCCGAGACGTCGTTGGGCGTGCGCACGGTCACCGGTCTGCCCTCGAACAGGTAGCTGCCCGAGTCGATGGGGTGGATGCCCGCGATCGCCTTGACCAGCGTCGACTTCCCCGCGCCGTTGTCGCCGACGAGCGCGGTCACCTGCCCGGGATACACCCGGAAGTCCACGTCGTGCAGAACATGGACAACACCGAAACTCTTGTTGACGCCCTGTAATTCGAGAATCGGCTCAGGGGTCATGCTTACACTCCTGCCGCGGAGCACATCGCCGCGAACTGCCCCGCACACACCTCGTCCTTGGACTGCCCGCCGTCGTCGAACACCACGTCGATGTTGTCCTTGGTGATCGACTTCGGCGTCAGCAGCACCGACGGGACGTCGCGTCCGCCGGTGTCGTCGCGGCTGGTGCTGGTGGTCTTGGGCTCCTCGCCGTTGACGAGCGCGATCGCGGCGTCGGCGAGCGCGTTGGCCTCCTCGGTGGCCGACTTGTAGACCGTCATGCACTGTGTGCCTGCAAGGATGTTCTGCAGACCCTCGACGGTCGCGTCCTGGCCCGTGACGGGGACCTGGCCGGCACGCTTGTTCTTCTCCAGGATCGAGATGACCGAGCCCGCGAGACCGTCGTTGGCCGCGTACACGCCGTCGACCCGGCCGTCCGCGGCTGTGTAGAGCTGCTCGAAGATGGTCACGGCCTTGTCGTTGTCCCAATCGGGTACCGCCTGCTCACCGACGATCTTGATGTTGGCCGCCTTGTCGATCACCGAGTGCGCGCCGCCGCTGAACAACGTCGCGTTGTTGTCGGTCGGCGAGCCGTTGAGGAACACCACGTTGGCCGGCCGGTCACCCAGGCAGTCGACGAGCCCCTGGCCCTGCAGCTCACCGACTTTCGTGTTGTCGAACGACACGTAGACGTCGGCCGAGCCGCCGAGCGTGAGCCTGTCGTAGTCGATGGTCTTCACACCCTGGCTGGCGGCCTTCTCCTGGATCGACGCACCGCTGTCGGAGTCGAGGTTGACGATCGCCAGCACCGTGACACCGTCGGCGATCATGCCGTCGGCGATCGTGGTCATGGTGTCGGCGGAGCCTTCGGCGTTCTGGATCGTGTAGTCCACGCCGGCCTTCTTGAACGCGGCCTCCAGCGCGGGCCGGTCCTTGGTCTCCCAGCGGACAGATGATTTGGTGTCCGGCAGGATGACGCCGATCTTGCCGCCCGAGGCCTGCGCGGACCCGGCGTCGGAGCCGGAATTTGAACCGCATGCGGTCAAGGTCAGCCCGATTCCGACGACTGCGGTGACGAGCAGGGTGCTGGTCTTCTTCACGTGAAAATTCCTCCGACTGGTCTGGTTGCGTTCGCTTCTCGGGTGCCCGCCGATCATCGCGCGCCCATCAGGTGTTCGATGGCCAACTGCTGCAACGCAACGAAACCGCAACCGTTGCCGCCGAAGTAGGAATCGCTGTCGAACTCCTCGAAGGCCGAGCGGTCGGCCAGCAGGTCCTGGTACGTCTCGCCCGGCGCGAGCGTCGGCTGCCGCAGTTCTCCCACCTTGGCCGCCGCCATCGCCTCACGCACCGCCGGATCGGCGCGGAACGCCGCGGCCCGCTGCTTGAGCAGCAGATACATCCGCATGTTCGCCGCGGCCGAGGCCCACACACCGTCGATGTCCTCGGTGCGGCTGGGCTTGTAGTCGAAGTGCCGGGGGCCCTCGTACGCCGGGGTGCCGTCGGGACCACCGTGTTCGAGCAGGTCCACGAGCGCGAAGGCGTTGGCCAGATCGCCGTGCCCGAACACGAGATCCTGGTCGAACTTGATGCCGCGCTGACCGTTGAGGTCGATGTGGAAGAGCTTGCCGCTGTAGAGGGCCTGCGCGATGCCGTGCATGAAGTTCAGCCCGGACATCTGCTCGTGCCCGGTCTCGGGGTTCACCCCCACCATCTCCGGGCGCGCGAGCGTGTCGATGAACGCCAGCGCGTGGCCCACCGTGGGCAGCAGGATGTCGCCGCGTGGTTCGTTGGGCTTGGGTTCGATGGCGAAACGCAGGCCGCTGCCCTGGTCGATCACGTACTGGCACAACAGGTCCAGCGCCTCGCGGTAGCGCGCCAGCGCGGCCTGGACGTCCTTGGCCGAGTCGTATTCGCTGCCCTCGCGACCGCCCCACAACACGAAGGTCTGCGCACCGAGTTCGATGGCCAGGTCGATGTTGCGCAGCACCTTGCGCAGTGCGAAGCGTCGCACCGACCGGTCGTTGCTGGTGAATCCGCCGTCCTTGAAGACGGGCTGGGTGAACAGGTTCGTCGTCACCATCGGCACGACCATGCCGGTGGCGGACAGCGCCGAGGTCAACCGGTCGATCATCCGCCGCCGTTCCGCGTCGGAGCTGCCGAACGGGAACAGGTCGTCGTCGTGGAAGGTCAGCCCGTAGGCGCCGAGTTCGGCCAGGTTCTCGACGGCCTCGACGACATCGAGCGCGGGCCGGGTGGCGACGCCGAACGGGTCGGTGCCGGACCAGCCGATGGTCCACAGGCCGAACGAGAACTTGTCCCCTGGTTTCGGGGTGAGCGGTTCTGATGCGGAGACGTTCGACTCCAGCACGGTCATGCGGGTGCTCCTCAGTGGGCGGTGTGAGGGATGTATTTTGTTCTCACGACGAACTTAAGATGTGGCGCAAGACACGTCAAGGTCTGGATGTGAGGAGGTTTTGCGGTGGCCCACCGAACCCAGCAGAACCGGGCCGTTCGGGTCGGGACCAGCACCGATGACGTCCGGCGGCGCAATCTGTCGAGCGTGCTCACGCTCGTGCACCGGCACCGTTCGCTCAGCCGCGCCGACCTGACCCGCCACACCGGATTGTCGCGGTCGACCACCAAGGATCTCGTCGAACAGCTCGTCGCCCTGGGCCTGGTCGACGAGTCGCCCGCACCGTCGGTGTCGCAGGTGGGACGCCCGAGTCCCATCGTGCGGCCCAGCGATCGGGTGCTGACGGTCGCGGTCACCCCCGAGGTCGACGCCGTCACCGTCGGGCTGGTGTCGTTGGGCGGTGCGGTGCTCGACGTCGTGCGCCGCCCCACGGCGGGAGTCCCCAGCCCCACCGACACCGTCGAGATCGCCGCCGAGGCGATCGCCGACATCCGCCGCGCGCTGCGTTCGGAGCAGACCGTGACCGCGGTCGGCGTGGCGGTTCCCGGACTGGTGCACGGCCGGGCGTCGTTCGTCCAACTGGCCCCCAACCTGGACTGGCATGACGTCCAGCTCGGCGAGATGCTCAGCGCGGCAACCGGTTTACCGGTCCATGCCGGCAACGACGCGAATGTCGGCGCGATCGCCGAGCACCTCTTCGGTGGCCACCACGACGTCGAGGACCTGATCTACGTCAACGGCGGACCTTCCGGTATCGGCGCGGGTTTCGTCGTCGCGGGTGATCTCCTGCAAGGCGTGGCCGGCTATGCGGGCGAACTCGGCCACACCTTCGTCGGCGGCCGCAGGCGATGCCACTGCGGAAGCGTCGGCTGCCTGGAAACCGAGGTGACCCAGGCACCGCTGACGCACCTGCTGGCCGACCTCGACGGTGCCGTCCCGGTCATCAAGGACTGCGCCGGGCGCGACGAGCTGCACCGGCAGGCCCGCGCCCTGGCCATCGCACTGGGCAATGCGATCAACATGCTCAACCCCGGGCTTGTCGTGCTCGGCGGATTCCTGCGGGTGTTCCCGGCGTTCGCCGCCGCGGTGCTGCGCGAAGAACTCGCACAGCGGACGATGGCCGCACCCCGCAACCTGGTGCGGATCGTGCCCGCCACCCTGGGGCCCGACACGCTGGTGATCGGCGCCGCCGAGCTGGCCTTCGCGCCCGTTCTCGCCGATCCTGGCGCGGTTGTCGGTGGTGCCGTGTAGCGTTCAGAACATGTTCGAAAGTATGTTCGATATCGATCCGCAGGCATCGGAGGCCGACCTGCGTGATCGCATCGAGCAGTTCGAACGCCTGAAGGCCCAGGCGGCCGCCGCGCAGGCCAGGGCGGCGGCGCTGTGGGATCAGAAACGCCGCGCCGCCGAAGCCGCCGCCGGGGTAGCGACGGCCCGGCGCGGTAAGGGACTGGCCACCGAGGTGGCGTTGGCCCGGCGCGAATCCCCCCACGCCGGTGGACGCCACCTCGGTCTGGCCCGCGCCCTGGTCGACGAATTGCCCCACACCCTGGCCGCCATGGAGGCCGGGGAGCTCTCGGAATGGCGCGCCACGCTCATCGCCCGCGAATCCGCCTGCCTACCACCGCACCTGCGCCGCCAACTCGACGCCGAATTGTGTGCCGATCCCATCCGCTTCGACGGGTGGGGTGATGCCCGGGTGGCCGCCGAAGCCAAACAGATCGCCTGCCGCCTCGACATCGGCGCGGTGCTGGACCGCTCGGCGAAAGCCGAGAAAGACCGCCGCGTCACCATCCGCCCGGCACCGGACTCCATGACCAAACTGACCGTGCTGCTGCCGCTGAAACAGGGCGTCGCGGTCTACGCCGCGCTGAATCGGGCCGCCGACACCACCTCCGATGACCGCAACCGCGGCCAGGTCATGGCCGACACCGTTGTCGAACGCGTCACCGGCCGGCCCGCCGCCGCGCCCGTCCCGGTCAACCTGAACCTGGTGATGGCCGACAGCACCCTGTTCGGCGACGACGACCAACCCGCCTGGATACAGGATTTCGGCCCGGTGCCCGCCGAGGTGGCCCGCCGCCTGGTCGCCGACGCCGCCGTGGACGAGAACACCAGAGTCGCGGTGCGACGGCTGTACCGGCATCCGACGTCCGGGCAACTGGTCGCCATGGAGTCCAAGGCCCGGATCTTCCCGAAAGGGCTTGCCACCTTCATCGGGCTACGCGATCAAACCTGCCGCACCCCGTACTGTGACGCACCGATCCGCCACCGCGACTACGCCACCCCGGCCCGCGACGGCGGACCCACCAGCGCGCACAACGGACTCGGCACGTGCGAAGCCTGCAACTACGCCAAGGAAGCCCCCGGCTGGACCGTCACCGTCGCACCCACCACCGACGGGGAGCATCTCGCCGAATACACCACCCCGACCGGGGCGGTCTACCGCTCGACCGCTCCCCCGCTACCGGGTCCGCCGGTGCGGCACATCCTCAGCCTGGTCGAAAGTGGTCTCACCATCGACCTGGTCACCTTCGACGCTGCGTGACGTACCACTGCAGCAGATCCGGGTTGTCGACGGCGCTGCGTTCGACGACCTTGGCCGGGTCGGCACCCTGGAAGAGCTTCTTGATCGGCACCTCGAGCTTCTTGCCGGTGCGGGTGTGTGGCACCCCGGGGGCGACGAGAATCTCGTCGGGAACATGGCGCGGTGACACCTCGGTACGGATCGTCGAGTTGATGCGGTCGCGCAGTTCGTCGGTGAGTTCCACACCGTCGGCGAGCACCACGAACAGCGGCATCCAGTAGCCGCCGTCGGGCTGCTCGGCGCCGATCACCAGGGCCTCGACGATCTCGGGCAACCGTTCGACGGCCTGATAGATGTCGGCGCTGCCCATCCGGATGCCGTGGCGGTTGAGCGTGGAGTCGGAACGGCCGTGCACCACGATGCTGCCGTGGTCGGTGAGGGTGATCCAGTCGCCGTGGCGCCACACCCCCGGGAACATCTCGAAATAGGCGGACTCATAACGGGTTCCGTCGGGATCATTCCAGAACGCGATCGGCATCGACGGCAGCGGCTTGGTGATGACGAGTTCACCGACCTCGCCGCGCACCGGCTTGCCGTTCTCGTCCCACGAGTCGATCGCGGCCCCGAGGTAGGGCGCCGACAGTTCGCCCGGCCACACCGCAACGGTGGGCACACCGCCGATGAACGCCGACACCACATCGGTGCCGCCGCTGATGGACGCGACCTGCACGCGTTCGCCGGCATTGTCCCGCAACCACAGCGCCGACGACGGCGGCAACGACGACCCCGTGATACCAACGACTTTCAGCGCCGAGAGATCATGCTCCTTGCGCGGTACGGCGCCGGCCTTCGAGCAGGCCAGCACATAGCCGGGGCTGGTGCCGAGTACCGTGACACCGATCTTGGCCGAGATGTCCCACAGCGCATCGGCCTGCGGGTAGGTGGGGCTGCCGTCGTAGCAGACGATGGTGGCCCCGACGAGCAGCCCGGCCACCTGGAAGTTCCACATCATCCAGCTCGGGCTGGTGTACCAGAAGAAGGTGTCGGCGGGGCCGATGTTGTTCTGCAGGGCAACGGCTTTGAGGTGTTCGACGAGCACGCCACCGTGGCCGTGCATGATGCCCTTGGGCAGCCCGGTGGTGCCCGAGGAGTAGAGCACCCACAGCGGGTGGTCGAAATCGACCGCGGCGGTGGTGAGTTCGCCGGGCCCGGGCGTGCTCAGCTGCGCCCAGTCCAACCAGTCGGGCCGGGCCTCGCCCAGCCGCGACACCAGCACCGAGGCCTTGAGGGTGGGCAGCCCGTCGCGCAGCGCGGTGATGTCCTCGGTCTTGTCATGCGTCTTGCCTGCGAAGTGGTAGCCGTCCGCGGTCACCAGCACCGTGGGTTCGAGCTGGCCGAGACGGTCGAGCGCGGCCTTGGCCGTGTAGTCCTGCCCGCAGGCACTCCAGATCGCGCCGATGCTCGCGGTGGCCAGGAACGCGATGATCGCCTCGGGGATGTTCGGCAGGTAGCCCGCCACCCGGTCACCCGGCTTCACCCCGAGCGACAGCAGCGCGTCGGCGAACGCCGCGGTGCGCCCGAGCAGTTCCTTCCACGACAGCTCGGTGACCGCACCGCCCTCGGCGACGTAGAGGATCGCCGGTCGGTCGGTGCGCGCATTGCGCTTGACCTGGTCGACGTAGTTGAGCTTGACGCCAGGGAACCAGCGCGCGCCCGGCATCTGCGCGGCGGTGAGCACGTCGTCGGGGCGTTCACCGAGGTCGAAGTAGTCCCACAGCGCGGCCCAGAACGCGCCCGGTTCATCGACCGACCACTGCCACAGCGTCCGGTAGTCCGGCGCGCTGATCCCCGTGCGGGATTCGATGTACCGCGCGAAGTCGGTGACCCGCGCCGCATCGATGTCGTCCTGCGTCGGTTCCCACTGTGGTGTGGTCATCGCGCGCTCCATCCTCCATCCATCGTGTACGACGCCCCGGTCACCATCCGCGCCGACGGCGAAGCCAACCAACCCACCAGCGCGGCAACCTCTTCCGGCTCGACCAGTTGTTTGATCGCGCTCTCCTTCAGCAAGATCTCCGCAACCACATCATCCTCCGGGATGCCGTGGATGCGGGCCTGGTCGGCAATCTGTTTGGTGACCAGCGGTGTCCGAACATACCCGGGATTGATGCAGTTGCTGGTCACCTGATGCGGAGCACCTTCGAGCGCGGTCACCTTCGACAGCCCCTCAAGGGCGTGTTTGGCGGTGACGTAGCCGACCTTGTACTCGGAGGCACGCAGACCGTGCACCGACGAGATGTTGATGATGCGCCCGAAGCGCTGCCGGTACATGTGCGGCAGCGATGCGCGGACGAGCAGGAACGGAGCCTCCACCATCAACGCCATGAGCATCCGGAACTTCTCCGGCGGGAACTCCTCGATCGGGTTGATGCTCTGCACCCCGGCGTTGTTCACCAGGATGTCGACGTCGAGTTCCACCGTCTCCAGGGCGCCCACGTCGAGAAGGTCGACGGCCCACGAGGTTCCGCCGACCTCGGCAGCGAGCGCGTCGGCACCTTCGGCGTCGATGTCGGCGACGGTGACCGCGGCTCCACGCGCGGCGAGCTCACGCACACAGGCCGCGCCGATACCGCTGGCCGCACCCGTCACGAGCGCCTTGCGACCGGCCAGATCCGTCACGCGCGCACCCGTTCCACATCGGCGGCGTCGATGTCGGCCAGGTCGATGCCCTTGGTCTCACGCGCGGCGATCACCGAGACCAGGGTGACGATCGCAGCGATCGCCAGGTAGATCGCGATCGGCACCGACGAGTTGAACGTCTTCAGCAGCCACACCGCGATGATCGGGGCCAGTGATCCGGCCACGATCGAGGTCACCTGATAGCCAAGGGACACACCCGAATACCGCATGCGGGTCGGGAACATCTCGGCCATGATGGCCGGCTGCGGGGCGTACATGAGCGCGTGGATCACCAGGCCGAGGGTGACCGCGAGGGTGACCACCGCGTACTGGCCGGTGTCCATCATCGGGTAGGCGAAGAAACCCCAGGTGGTCGCGGCGACGGCACCGACGAAGTACACCGGCCGCCTGCCGTAGCGGTCGGACAGCCAACCCGCGGTCGGCACGGCCAGGAAGTGCACGGCGTGCGCGACCAGCAGGTACCACAGGATCGAGTTGGTGTCGGCCTTCACGTGCTGGGCGAGATAGGTGATGGAGAAGGTGACCACCAGGTAGTACATGATGTTCTCGCCGAACCGCAGGCCCATCGCGGTGATCACACCGCGCGGGTAGAGCCGGAGAACCTCGATCGCGTTGAACGAGCTGGCCTTGATGCGCTCGGCTTCCTGTTGCGCGGCAACGAAGATCGGCGCGTCGGTGACCTTGGTGCGGATGTAGTAGCCGATCAGCACCACCACCGCCGACAGCCAGAATGCGACGCGCCAACCCCAGGACAGGAACGCCGCGTCGGACAGCAGGCCGTTGAGCACCAGCAGCACGACGGTCGCCAGCATGTTGCCGACCGGGACGCCGGCCTGCGGCCAACTCGCCCAGAAGCCGCGGCTGCGGTTCGGGCTGTGCTCGGCCACGAGCAGCACCGCGCCGCCCCATTCGCCGCCGACCGCGAAGCCCTGGATGAACCGCAGGACCACCAGCAGGGTCGGTGCCAGATAGCCGATCTGCCCGAACGTGGGCAGGCAGCCCATCAGGAAGGTCGCCGCACCCACGAGCAGCAGCGAGAACTGCAGCAGCTTCTTGCGGCCGAACTTGTCGCCGTAGTGGCCGAACACGATGCCGCCGAGCGGGCGGGCGATGAAGCCGACGGCGTAGGTGATGAAGGCCGCGAGGATCGCGTCGAGCGCGTCACCGCCCTGGGCGAAGAACACCTTGTTGAACACCAGCGTGGCGGCGGTTCCGTACAGGAAGAACTCGTACCACTCGACCACCGTGCCTGCCATCGATGCGACGACGACTCGGCGGAGCCCGGTCGGTATGGGCGCGCTCATCAGCGACTCCTTACGGCATAGATATGGCGTGGGTCATCCACTGCGAGAGCTGTGACGCCCGCGACAGCTTCTGGTGAGTATTCCTGCACGAGTGACCCGGTCGCAATGCCCATGAGTGCACCACGAGTCTGCAAAAATGCAGATATGGCTGATGTGCCCGCGCCGACCCGCCCCAGCGCCGATGACCTCCTGGTATTGCTCGCCGTCGGCCGCACCGGTCGCTACACCACCGCGGCCGACGAACTCGGCATCAACCACACGACAATCTCGCGACGCATCGCCGCGCTCGAGGAGGCCATCGGCGGGCGCGTGCTGACCCGCGGCACGGGCGGGTGGGAGCTCACCGATCTGGGCCACGACGCGCTCGCCGCGGCCGAGGCCGTCGAGGCCGCGGTGACCTCACTGGCCGCCGAAAACCGCCGACAACTCGAGGGCGTGGTGCGGATCTCGGCGACCGACGGGTTCAGTGCCTACATCGCCGCGCCCGCCGCCGCCCAGGTGCAGCGTCAGCACCCGCGCATCGCCGTCGAACTCGTGGCCACCACCCGCCGGGCGTCGCAACAACGCACGAGCCTGGACCTGGAGATCGTGGTGGGCGCACCGCAGGTGCGTCGCGCCGAGGCGATCCGGCTCGGGGACTACTGCCTTGGCCTCTACGGGGCGCACGACTACCTCGCCGAGCACGGGACGCCGCAGGACGTCGCCGACCTCGCGCGGTACCCGCTGGTGTACTTCATCGACTCGATGCTGCAGGTCGACGACCTCGACCTGGCGCCGAGTTTCGCCCCCGCCATGCACGAATCGGTGACGTCGACCAATGTGTTCGTCCATGTCGAGGCCACCCGCGCGGCGGCCGGGATCGGCCTGCTGCCGTGTTTCATGGCCGATCGGCACGACGATCTGGTCCGCGTGCTGCCCGAGACGGTCTCGGTGCGCCTGAGTTACTGGATGGTGGCGCGCGCCGAGACGCTGCGCCGCCCGGTGGTCGCGGCCGTGGTCGAGGCGATCCACGATCGGATGGCCCACCAGCAGGATGCACTTCTGGGCATCCGATAACGTTTCACATTCCATGCCGGATGACATCTCCTACCACACCGATCGCACCCGCGCCGATTCCTTCGGCGGTGCCGCGCACGACTACGACCGCTACCGGCCCCGGTACCCCGACGAGTTGATCGCCGGCCTGGTCCGCGCCGACCATGTCAGCGTCCTCGACGTCGGCGCCGGAACCGGTATCGCGTCGCAGCAGTTGCGCGACGCGGGCGCCGAAGTTCTTGCGGTGGAACCGGATCCACGGATGGCGCAACTGGCCCGGGACAAAGGGCTCACCGTCGAACTCGCCACGTTCGAGGACTGGGACCCGGCAGGCCGCAGCTTCGATCTGGTGGTGTTCGCCTCGTCGTTCCACTGGGTGGAGCCCCGCCGGGCGCTGCCGAAGGTCGCGGCGATCCTGCGCCCCGGCGGTGTGCTGGCGTTGATGTGGAACCGCATCACACCCGTGTCGCCGACGCAGTCCGCGCTCGACGAGGTGTACTCCGAATTCCTCGAAACCACCGACCTGCGGGCAGTCGACCCCAACCGGGAAGCCGCGGTGTCGGCGATGATCGAGCAGGGCGGGTTCACCGTCGCGCGCAGCACCGCGGTGCAGCGGCACCACTACGACACCAATCACTGGATCAACATGGCGTGCACCTACTCCAACATCCTCACCCTGCCCGACCGCACCCGCGCGCAGCTGCGGATGCGGTTGGCGCAGCACATCGGCACCGGTGGGGTCGACGCCGAGAATGACGCGATCGCGCTGCTGTGCACGCCCCACCGCCCGCCAGGCGATGCAAACCCTTGCGGTCGCGGCGCGACATTGCTGCAGTAAAGACATGCCTTTCGTCGACCATCCGCGCGGCCGCGCCTACTACCGGCACTGGCCGGCACCCGACCCGCGCGCCGCGGTGATCTTCCTGCACGGGTTCGGCGAGCACACGGGCCTCTACCACCGGTACGGATTCACGCTCAACGCCGCGGGCATCGACCTGTGGGCCGTCGACCAGTTCGGTCACGGCCTCACGCCGGGCACGCGCGGGGACTTCGGAAAGATCGAGGACAGTTCGGCACTGGCCGAGTCGTTGACCGTGCTGGCCGAACGGCGCCATCCGGGACTGCCGCTCATCGCGCAAGGACACTCGTTCGGATCGGTGGTGACGCTGTTCCGCCTGCTCGGTGCGCCGGACCGGTACCGGGCCGGAATCATCTCCGGCGCACCGCTGGTGCCGATCCCCGAAATGCTCGACGCGGACACGTCTTTGGACCTGGACCCGAGCTGGCTGTCGAGCGACCCGTTCTACCGCGACTCGATGGAGAACGATCCGCTGGCCTTCGTCGACGCCGACGGCGCACCGCTGACCCGCGAACTCGACCGCGCCTGGGACCGGTTCGGACTCGAACTGCCCAAGCTGAAGGTGCCGACGCTGGCGGTGCACGGCTCGGCCGACGTGATCGCGCCGGTGGACGCCGTGCGTGCCTACGCCGAGCAGATAGCAGCCCTGCAGCTCAAGGAGTTCCGTGGCGCCCGCCACGACATCCTCAACGAGTCGATGCATCGTGAGGTGGCCGCGACCATCGTGGAGTTCATCGACTCGCAGGTCGGTTGACCGGATCGGTCGGTGCTTCGAGCCGGTGAAAACGGAACTGGGCCCCACCCGGCGGATGGGGCCCAGCGACGCGGAAGCGCTGACTACTCAGACGAGGAGTCCGAGCCGTCCTTGGATTCGTTGCTGCTCTTGGACTTGCTGTCCGCAGCGGCCTTGGCTTCCTTGGCCTCCTTGGCCGCGTTGAGCTTGGCCGCCTTGGCCTCCTTCGCCGCCTTGAGCTTGGCCTGCCTGGCCTCCCTGGCCTCCTTGACCTTGGCCTTGATCCGGTCGGCCACCGTGGCCTTGGCCGTGCTCTTGGCGGCGCTCTTCGCTGTGCTCTCGGTCGTGCTCTCGGTCGTGTCACCGGCGTTGACCCCGTCGGCGGCTGCCGGTGCGGAGCCGGCGGCAGCCTCGGCATCGGCGACCGCGGCCTCGACGTTCGCGGTTTCGGTCGCGGCGGTCTCGACGTTCGCGGTCTCGGTCGCGACGGTCTGGGCCTTCGCGGTCTCGACCCCGGCGGACTCCACCGCCGACTCGGTCTTGCCGGCGACGACCGCCGGGCCGGCAACCTGCTGCGCCTCGGTGACCGCCTCGGTCAGTTCCAGGGCGGGCGAAACGCTCGGATCCGCCGAAAGCTGCTGAGCCGCCAGGACCGTCGGCTCGGGCTCCGGGGTGTTGTCGATGGCGTCGGCGAGGCTCTTGGGAATGTTCACCAACAGGTTCTGCAGAAGACCCGCGACGATCCTGGCGCCGCCCTGCTCGCCCGGCTCGGCGAACGTGAGCAGGGCAGGCCACTCGGTGTAGCCCCCGGTCCCGGACTCCGGGTCGGGATCGGCATAGTCGAATCCGTTGAGGGCCGCATTGACGAGGATGCCGGGCGTGTTCGCCAGGACGTTGACGGCGTTCTGCACGTTCCCGGCGGAAACGGCGCCGGTGAATGCCTCGGCGATCCGAGCGAGTTCGAACGCCGGGCCGCTGACCGTCGCGAAGGCGCCCTGGAACAGGGCGCTGACGACGACGCTCGAAGTGAAGGTCGCGGCAACCACATTCGTCAGGTTCTGCGCGATCTGTTCGGGAATGCCTGCCAGGTACTCGGTCCCGCCGCGAGGAATGCCCGACAAGATGAACCCGGGAGCGATCAGCGGACCGAAAGCGCCCTGGAAGGCGTACAACATGGAGTGGTTGAACCACCGGTAGGCCTCGCCGATGTCGCCCGCCTCCAGGGCGGCCCGCGCCTGATCCAGGCGCGCCTTGCCGTTGGCGCCGTTGTACCAGGTCTCCAGGGAGGTCGGGATGGCCTCGAGTGCGGCGCCGAACTTAGCGGCGTACCCGAGTTGGTTCTCCAGGACCTGGCTCAGCAACGGTGCCGGATTCGCTGCCACCGCGGAGCCCAGGAGCTGCAGGTTGCTGAGGGTGGTGTTGACCAGCGATCCGTAGACCTCGAGGGGTGAGGCCGTGGCATCCATCGCCGCGGTCAGGTCGTAGGCGATGGTCCGAGCATGCTGAACGACGGCCGCGTCATGGACAACCGGCGTCACCGCCATGGTGGTGGCGGCCATCATGGCGACGCCGCCGAGAAGGAACTTGTCCTTCCGGCTCACCGCTGGGGTTTCACCGGACGAGGCAAGGGCAGGAAGGTGCAACTGATCTCCTGAAGCTGATAATTGACTGAGGAACAACCAGAAATTAGCTTAGGTTTCCCTAAATATCAATGGGTTAGCCTAACCTCACTTACGCGGCCGAAAAAGTTTGCGCGTGGCACACAGGCAAACGGGCCCCTCCGCGTGGAGGGGCCCGGTTGTGTCGGGTGGTTCGGCCGAGGCTACAGCCAGGTGTCGTCGGTGGTGGCGGTGAGGAAGGCCTCCAGGTCGTCACGCCACCGCGCCGGGGTGTTCTTGTCGGGTTCGATGCCGGTGTACTCACCGCGGTAGAACAGCAGCGGACGCGGTTTCTTCTTGGGCACTTCCGACAGCGACTGCACCGCGCCGAACACCACGAAGTGATCACCGCCGTCGTGCACAGAATGCACCGTGCAATCGATGTGGGCCAGCGTCCCCTCGATCACCGGACAACCGAGTTGGGAAGGGCGCCAGTCGATCCCGGCGAACTTGTCGGGTGCTTTCGAACCGAACTGGGCCGACACCTGCTGCTGGTTCTCATGCAGCATGTTGACGCAGAACCGGCCGCTGGCCTCGATCGCCTGCCACGCCCGCGACTGCTTGGTGGGGCAGAACAGCACCAGCGGCGGATCCAGTGACAACGCCGCGAACGACTGACACGCAAAACCGATCGGCACGTCGTCGTGCACCGTGGTGATCACGGTGACGCCGGTACAGAACTGGCCGAGCACGTTGCGGAACGTGCGCGGGTCGATCGGCTGGGTGACGGTCACTTGAACCCGACGGAGAAGTCGTGACCCCACAGGCTGACCGCGGTGGACTCCCGCGCGACCCAGTTGTTGTCGTCGACTTCCAGCCCTTCGCAACCGAATTCGATGTCGAAACCGCCGGGCGTCTTCATGTAGAAGGACAGCATCTTGTCGTTGACGTGGCGGCCCAGCGTCGCCGACATCTTCACCTTGCGGCGCAGCGCGCGGTCGAGACACAGACCGACGTCGTCGGAGTTGCCGACCTCGACCATGAGATGCACGATGCCGCTCGGGGTCTGCCCTGGCATGAAGGCCAGGCTGTGGTGCCGCGGGTTGACCCCGAGGAACCGCAGCCACGCGGGTTCGCCGTCGGCGGGACGGCCGACGAGCTGCGGGGGCAGCCGCATCGAATCCCGGAGGCTGAAACCGAGGATGTCACGGTAGAAGCGCAGAGTCTCCCGGTCGTCCTTGGTGGTGAGCACGACGTGGCCGAGACCCTGTTCCTCGGTGACGAACTTGTGGCCGTACGGGCTGACCACGCGGCGGTGTTCGAGCGCGACGCCGTGGAACACCTCCAGGGTGTTACCGGAGGGATCGTCGAACACGATCATCTCGTCGACATGGCGCTCGGCGAGTTCGGCCGAGGTGCCCTCCTTGAACGGCGTGCCCGCAGCGTCGAGACGGTTCCGGATGTCCTGGAGCTCAGCGGCGTTCGCGGCTTCCCAACCCGAGACCAGCAGGCGGTCGTGTTCACCGGGGACGATCACCAGGCGTGCGGGGAACTCGTCCATCCGCAGATAGAGCGCACCATCGGTGGTGCCCTTGCCCTCGACCATGCCGAGAACCTTCAGGCCGTACTCCCGCCACGCCGCGACGTCGGTGGCCTCGATCCGCAGATAACCCAACGACTTGATGCTCATTCAGCCTCCCAGAAAGTCGATGGTGAGCTTGTTGAACTCGTCGAACTTCTCCACCTGTGCCCAGTGTCCACACTGCCCGAACACGTGCAATTGCACCCGCGGAATCTGCTTGACCGCGACGAGCGCACCGTCGAGTGGGTTCACCCGGTCCTCGCGGCCCCAGATCAAGAGCACCGGTTGGCGCAGCTTGTAGACCTCGCGCCACATCATGCCGAGCTCGAAGTCCGGTCCGGCGAACGACTTGCCCATGGCCCGCGTTGCGGCCAGCGACTCGGGTGTGCTGGCGATGGCGAAGCGCTCCTCGACCAACTCCGGGGTGATCAGCTTCTGGTCGAACACCATGATGCGCAGGAACGCTTCGAGGTTCTCCCGGGTCGGCTCGACGTTGAACCTGGCGAGCGCCTTGACGCCCTCGGTGGGATCCGGCGCGAACAGGTTGACGCTGAGCCCGCCCGGACCCATCAGCACGAGCTTGCCGGCCCGGTCGGGATGGTCGAGCGCGAACCGCACCGCGGTGCCGCCGCCCAGCGAGTTGCCCAACAGCGGAACGCGGCCGTCGATACCGAGGTGATCCAACAGGCCGAGCACGGCCTTGGCGCTGTAGCGGTTGTACTGCTCGTGTTCGGTGTGCTTGTCCGACAGGCCGTAACCGGGCTGGTCGACCGCAAGCACGTGGAAGCGCTCGGCGAGCACCGCGATGTTGCGGCCGAAATTCGACCAGCTGGCCGCTCCCGGCCCGCCGCCGTGCAGCAGCACGACGGTCTGCGCGCTGCGGTCACCGGCCTCGTGGAAGTGCAACCGCATGGCCAGCTCCCCGGCCTGCACGTCGGCGAAGCGGGAGGTGGATTCGAACGTGATCTCCTGTGTGGCAGTCATCAGACCATCGTGTCCGCGGGCGGAAGACCGAATTCGTGGTTACCGAAGATCAGATAGGCACGCTCGGGCTCGTTGGCGGCGTGTACCCGGCCCGCGTGCGCATCTCGCCAGAACCGTTGCAGCGGTGCGCTGTTGACCAACGCGGTGGCACCGGCCGACTCGAAGAGCAGATCGATCGAGGCGATGGCGCGACCGGTCGCGCGCACCTGATCGCGACGGGCACGGGCGCGCAGCTCGAACGGGATCTCCCTACCCGCCTGCAGCAGTGCGTACTCGTCACCGACATTGCCGATCAGCTGCCGCCATGCGGCGTCGATGTCGCTCGCGGCCTCGGCGATCCGGACCTTGGCGAAGGGATCGTCCTTGGACTTCTCACCGGCGAACGCCGCACGCACCCGCTTGCCCTGATGCTCGACGTGGGCCGCGTAGGCGCCGTAGGCCATCCCCACAATGGGCGCCGAGATCGTGGTGGGATGCACTGTGCCCCAAGGCATCTTGTACACCGGCGCGGTGTTGGTCCGGTAGCCGCCCGCGGTGCCGTCGTTCATCGCCTTGTAGGACAGGAAGCGGTGCCGCGGCACGAAGACGTCCTTGACCACGATCGTGTTGCTTCCGGTGCCGCGCAGGCCGACCACGTGCCACACGTCGTCGATGGTGTACTCGGTCCGGGGAATCAGGAAGCTGCCGAAATCGACCGGGCGGCCGTCCTTGATCACCGGACCGCCGAGGAACGCCCAGGTGGCGTGCTCACTGCCGGAGGACCACTGCCAGGCGCCGTTGACGATGTAGCCGTCCCCGTCCTCGGTCACCACGCCGGCGCCCATGGGGGCGTACGACGACGACACCCGGACGGTGGGATCATCGCCCCACACCTGCTCCTGGGCCTCCTGGTCGAACAGCGCGAGATGCCAGTTGTGCACACCGATGATCGATGCGACCCAACCTGTGGAACCGCAGGCGCTGGCCAGTCGGCGCACGGCCTCGTAGAACACCGTCGGATCCGCCTGCAGGCCACCCCACTGCTCGGGCTGCAGCAGCTTGAAAAAGCCGATCTCGTCGAGTTCGTCGATCGACTCCTGCGGGATCTGGCGCAGCTCCTCCGCGGCCTGGGCGCGTTCCCGCAGCTTCGGCAGCAGATCATCAACGCCGGCGAGGACCGCCTGCACGTCACGCTGTTCAATGGACGTCACTGAATTGCCTCCCGGATCGAGATCCACAACTAGACAGAGATTAGAACACGTTACGATTTGTGTCGAGTAGCGCTGCAAAACATCGGCTGGACCTGCGCAACTGTAGTTTTGTAACCTGTTCTAATTCTGGCCGGTTTGACGAAGAGGAAGGGTCACACCCGTGACTGATGAGCCACTGGGCAGCCACGTGCTCGAACTGCAGGTGGCCGAGGTCGTCGAGGAGACCTCCGATGCCCGCTCACTGGTGTTCACCGTGCCCGAGGGCGCGGAGATCTCCGCAGACCGGCTGCGGTACTCCCCCGGCCAGTTCCTGACGCTGCGGGTCCCCAGCGACCGCACCGGTTCGGTGGCGCGCTGCTACTCGCTGTCCTCGTCGCCCACCACCGACGACCGGCTCACCGTCACCGTCAAACGCACCGCCGACGGCTACGCCTCGAACTGGCTGTGCGACAACGCCCATGCCGGTATGCGCATCCACGTGCTCGCGCCGTCGGGCACGTTCGTGCCGAAAGACCTCGACACCGACTTCCTGCTGCTGGCCGCGGGCAGCGGTATCACGCCGATGATGGCGATCTGCAAGTCCGCGCTCGCCGAAGGCACCGGCAACATCGTGTTGGTGTACGCCAACCGTGACGAGAACTCCGTGATCTTCGCCGGGGCGCTGCGTGAACTGGCCGCCAAGTACTCCGACCGGCTCACGGTCGTGCACTGGCTGGAATCCGTGCAGGGCCTGCCCACCGCGGCCGCGCTGACCGCGCTGGCCCGGCCGTTCGCCGGGCGTGAGGCGTTCATCTGCGGGCCCGGGCCGTTCATGACAGCGGCCCAGGAGGCGCTGCGCGCCGCAGGCACCCCGGACGACCGCGTCCACATCGAGGTGTTCAAGTCGCTGGATTCCGATCCGTTCGCCGCCGTCGTGATCCCCGAGGACGACGACACCGACCAACCCCCGGCCACCGCCGTGGTGACCCTCGACGGGACAACCCACGAAATCCGTTGGCCCCGTTCGGCCAAGCTGCTCGACGTGCTCCTGGACAGGGGCCTCGACGCACCGTTCTCGTGCCGCGAAGGGCACTGCGGCGCATGCGCGGTGCTCAAGAAGTCCGGTGAGGTCCACATGGAGGTCAATGACGTACTCGAACCGTCGGATCTACAAGAGGGTCTGATCCTCGGCTGCCAGGCGACACCGGTGTCCGATTCCGTCGAAGTCACCTACGACGAATAGCGAGAGGCTAGTTTCGTGACGATGACTATGCGGGTTCAGACCGGGATGTACCGCCTCGCGGCCGGTGCAGGCGCAGCACTGGTGACCGCGGCGACGCTGACCGCACCGGCGTCGGCCGCCTCCGATTCGGGGCAGACCTCGGTACCCCTGGATCCGGTCAACACCGTGGAGATGCACGTCGACGCCAACTGCACGCTCGCCGACAGCCGGTGCACGTTCAAGACCACGGCGAACCTGCTCGCGGGCGGTGTCCCCACCGGATTCCCCGGCGACACCTGGGCCCGGCAGACCATCACCCTGCGCAGCTCGGACCGTACGGTGTGGCAGGAGGCCTTCTACAGCGCCCCCGCGGGCATGCCAAGGGAGAACAAGGGCGCCAATCACGACAACGTGCTGTCGGCCCTGAAGAAGTCGCTCAACACGGTCGAGATCTCGGTGACCTACTTCGGCGGTGGCCCGATCGAACGGTTCACCGTCGACGGCGATTCCACACCCATCGACTGGTACCGCGGACACCCGAACACCGAGGCGACGTTCATCGCGTGCTCGGTGATCCAGGTGGTGCGCGGCGGGTCCAACGTCACGACGCCGCCCGCTTGCGCCCAGACGAAGTTCAGCTGATCAGAGCCGCCCACGCTGGGCGCGGCGAAGTCAGCGCGGCAGGCCGAGCAACCGCTCCCCGGCCAGCGTCAGCAGGATCTGCTCGGTGCCGCCCGCGATGGTCAGGCAGCGGGTGTTGAGGAACGTGTGCACCTCGCGGTTGCACACGGCGCCGCCACCGGGAGACAGCTCCATGTGGAACTCGGCCAGCGCCTGCCGGTAGCGCACCCCGATCAGCTTGCGTGCGCTGGCCTGCGCGCCGGGGTCCTGCCCGCCGACCGCGAGCTGCGCGATCCGCTGATCCAGCAGCGAGCCCACCTGGGCCATGACGATCAGCGCGCCCAACCGGTCCAGGTCGGCCGGATCGACCTCGGGCTGCGCGGCCACCGCCCGCAGCACCTCCTCCATGGGATTGCCCAGCGCGGTACCACCGGCCATCGCCACGCGTTCGTTGGCCAGCGTGGTGCGCGCCAGGCGCCACCCGTCGTTGACCGTGCCGACGACCATGGTGTCGGGCACGAAGACGTCGTCGAAGAACACCTCGTTGAACAGTTCGTCGCCGGTGATCTCGCGCAGCGGGCGGATCACGATGCCGGGCGAGGTCATGTCCACCAGGAAGTAGGTGATGCCCTTGTGTTTCGGAGCGCTCGGGTCCGTCCTGGCCAGGCACACCCCCCAGTGCGCCTTCTGGGCCGCCGAGGTCCACACCTTCTGCCCGGTGAGCTTCCAACCAGGCTCGCCGTTGGGGCCTTCGGCGCGAACGGCTTTCGTGCGCAGCGCCGCGAGATCCGAACCCGCTCCCGGCTCGGAGAACAGCTGGCACCAGAACAGGTCACCGCGCAATGTGGCCGGCACGAACCGCTCGATCTGCTCGGGGCTGCCGTGTTCGAGGATCGTCGGCACGGCCCACCACCCGATCACCAGATCGGGCCGTTCCACCTCGGCCGCCGCGAGTTCCTGATCGATGAGCAACTGCTCGGCGGGCGATGCGTTGCGGCCGTACGGCTTCGGCCAGTGCGGTGCCAGCAGGCCCGACTCGGCCAGCGCGACCTGACGCTTCTCCTCGGGCAGCGCGGCGACCTCGGCCACCGCGGCGCCGATCTCCGGTCGCAGATCGGCCACCGACTCCAGATCGATCTGGATGTCGCGACGGGTGCCCTGTTGCGTCAACGCCGCGACGCGACGCACCCAGCGGCGGCTGCCGCCCAGGAAGTGCGCGATGCCGAAGGCGCGCCGCAGGTACAGATGCGCATCGTGCTCCCAGGTGATGCCGATCCCGCCGAGCACCTGGATGCAGTCCTTGGTGTTGGCCTTGGCCGCGTCGATGCCGGTGGCGACGGCCACCGCGGCCGCGATCGACAACTGGGCCGGCGAATGGGCCGAAGAATGGGCCGGTGAATCGGACGTGTCGGATTCGGCGACGGCTCGCGCGGCGTCGGCCGTCGCGACCGCGATCTGCTCGGAGCGCAGCAGCATCTCGGCGCACATGTGCTTGATCGCCTGGAAACTGCCGATCGGCTTGCCGAACTGTTCGCGCACCTTCGCGTACTCGGTGGCGGTGTTCAGCGTCCACCGTGCCAACCCGGCCGCCTCGGCCGCCAGCAGGGTGGCGGCGAGGTCGAAGAAGCGCTGCCGCGACACCGGCAGCACCTCGGCCGGTGCGGAGTCCAGTTCGATACGGGCCAGCGGGATCGAGAAGTCGGTGGCGGTGAGCGGTTCGACGGTCACGCCGTCGGCTGCCGCGTCGATCAGCACCACGTCATCCCCCGCGGGCAGCAGCAACACCCCGCCGGCATCGGCGCCGAGCACGAAATCGGCCGTCCCACAAGCACGCCCGTCGGCAACGGTGACCTCGGCGGTCAGCGCGGCACCGGCCGTGCGCTCACCCGACATCAGGGCCGCCAACAGGTCGGTGTCGGTGACGATCAGCGTCGCGAGCGCCGTGGCGACCACCGGTCCCGGCACCAGGGCGGCGGCCGCCTCGTCGATCATGGCGCACAGGTCGACGACGGTGCTGCCCGCACCGCCGCGCTCCTCGGGGACCGCGACACCGAAGATGCCCAGATCGGCGAAACCGCGGTAGGCCGCCCGCCACGCCTGCGGGTCGGTCTCGCAGTCCCGAACGGCCGCGACCGCACCGGACGCCGATGCCCAGCCGCGGACCATATCGCGGGCGGCGAACTCCTCGGAGGTGCCCGCCCCCGACGACAACAGTGACACAGTCAACTCCTAGCCGTAGTGCGAGAAGTCCGTGCTTCTCACTAGAACGTGTTCTAATAGTGACAGTGTTCGACCGTCAAGTCGACCCGCAGCCAGGCTGAGTACATCGCCGTTCCCCAGCCCGGAGACGTAGGAATGAGAGCTGCGCGCTTATCGTTTTCGTTAAGCTACGCATCGAGAAGGAGCCGCCCGTCCCATGGCCGGAAACCCACAGTCAACACGGCCCGAGCCGTCGTCCGGGTCGGACTCACGACCACGTGAGGTGACCAACGTGGCGGTTCTCTCCGAGTCCGAACTGGGCTCGGAAGCTCAGCGTGAACGGCGTAAGCGCATCCTCGACGCAACCCTTGCCATCGCCTCCAAGGGCGGCTACGAGGCCGTGCAGATGCGGGCCGTGGCCGAACGCGCCGACGTCGCCGTCGGCACCCTGTACCGCTACTTCCCGTCCAAGGTGCACCTGCTGGTCTCCGCGCTGGGACGCGAGTTCGAACGCATCGACGCCAAGACCGACCGGGCCTCGCTGGCCGGCGGCACGCCCTACCAGCGGCTGAACTTCATGGTCGGCAAGCTCAACCGGGCCATGCAGCGCAATCCCCTGCTCACCGAGGCCATGACGCGCGCGTTCGTGTTCGCCGACGCCTCAGCCGCCGGCGAGGTGGATCACGTCGGCAAGCTCATGGATTCGATGTTCGCGCGCGCCATGAGCGACGGCGAACCCACCGAGGACCAGTACCACATCGCCCGCGTCATCTCGGACGTGTGGCTGTCGAACCTGCTGGCCTGGCTCACCCGGCGCGCCTCGGCGACCGACGTGGCCAAGCGCCTGGACCTGGCCGTGCGGCTGCTGATCGGCACCGAGGAGCAACCTAAGATCTAGCGGGTGAGTCTTTCGGCCGATCTGCAGCGGGCGCTCACCTCGGTCGCTGCCACCCCGCGCCTGCTGGTCACCTCCGATTTCGACGGCACCCTCGCGCCGATCGTGAACAACCCCGCCGATGCGCGGCCGTTGTCCGCCGCGGCCGATGCGCTCACAGCGCTCGCCGCACTGCCGCAGACCGCGTCGGCGTTGATCTCCGGGCGCGCCCTGGAAGTGTTGCGGGCGCTGTCCGGGCTACCGGAGGCGGTGCACCTGGTGGGCAGCCACGGCGCGGAGTTCACCTCCGGTTTCGGCCACGACATCGACACCGCGCTGCTGCAGCGGATCACCGATGAGCTCAACACGATCGCGGCGGGCCGGCCCGGGGTCACGGTGGAGACCAAACCGGCGAGCGTTGCGCTGCATGTGCGTAACGCCTCACCCGAGGACGGCGCCGCAGCACTGGCCGCGGCGCGCACGGCCGCCGCGGGGTGGGACGCTCAGCTCACCGAGGGCAAGGCCGTGCTCGAATTCGCGGTGATCCAGACCGACAAGGGTGAGGCGGTCGACATCCTGCGCCAAACCGAAAACGCAACGGCTGTGGTGTTTTTCGGCGACGACGTCACCGACGAGAAGGCGTTCGCCAGATTGCGCGGCGACGACGTCGGCGTCAAGGTCGGACCGGGAGACAGCCTCGCGCGGTATCGCGTCGATGCGCCGGAAGACGTTGCCGCAGCGCTGGATCACCTGCTCGCCGCGCGCCGCGGCGGCTGATCACGCCGGCGGGCCTGAGGTGCGACCCCGCACCACCTCGGTCCGCAGCACGTCGATCACCGGAAGGCCCGATCCGGGTGGATTGTGCAGCAGATGCCCTGCGCGACGGCCCTTTTCCATACTGGGCTGCTTCACGGTGGTCAACCCGCGGCGCAACGCGTCCGGCACGCCGTCGAAACCCGTCACGGTCATGTGCCCTGGCACGTAGATGCCGCGGGAGCGCAGATGATCCATCGCCGACAGGGCAAGCACATCGGCCGTGCACATCAGCGCCGTGATACGCGGATTGACCTCCAGGGCCACCTCGGCGGCCGCACCTCCGGACGTCGGCAGGTGCTCATAGCTTTCGACGACGGTCAACGACGACGGGTCAAGGCCTGCCGCGGACATCGCGTCGTACACGCCGTGGATGCGTTCGCGTTGCACGTGGAAGTGCGGTGAGAGCACCCGGTCCGGGTCGGCGAGCGCCGGACGCGGATCGCCGTGGGGCCAGTCGCGTCCCAGCCGCATGGTGAGCAGGCCGATGTCGCGGTGACCGAGTTCCAAAACGTACTCGGCGAGTTCGCGCATGGCCCCGCGATCGTCGATGCCGATGCGCGAGACCGCGGGCACATCCTTCGGTTGGTCGACCACCACCATCGGAAGCTGACGCTGCTGCAGCACCGGAAGATACGGATCGTCGTCGGAGGCCGAATACACCACGAACCCGTCGACACCGGCCGACAGCACCGAATTCGACCCCTCTTCGAACGTGCGGTTGGGGCCGACGGCCACCAGCAGCAGGCCCTGCCCGGCCTCCTCACACGATTCGGCAAGGCCGGCAACGAAATCCAGCGCCGCCGGATCGCTGAACGAATAATTGAGCGGTTCGGTGATCATGAGGCCGACCGCACCGGCCTTGCGGGTGCGCAACGACCGTGCCACCGGATCCGGACCCGGATATCCGAGTCGCTTGGCCGCGTCGAAGATGCGCTCGCGCAGATCCGCCGACAACTGATCGGGACGGTTGTACGCGTTGGAGATCGTGGTGCGGGAAACCTTCAACTCGGCCGCCAAAGAGGCCAGCGTAGCCCGCCGGGGCGGGTGTGGACTCCGGGGCATGCCCTCTGAGGGTAGTAGATGACACGCCCGCACCCGTGACCGAGGGGTTTACGGGCGCGTCACCGCTGAGCGTCTGGCACGGTTGGCCGCCCACACCACGAGCCAGACCACGCACGCGATCGTCACGATCACGAAACTCGGCGGCAGGTTGAACACCGCCGAGAGCGTCAGACCCGCCCACACCGACAACAGACTGATCACGGTCGAGATCGCCATCGCCAGCCGGGGTTGGGCCGTGAGGGTGATCGCCGTCGCGGCCGGGGTCACCACGAGCGCGAACAGCAGCAGCGTGCCGACCGCCTGCACGGCCATCGTGACCGCGACACCCAGCAGCACCATGAACACCACCGACAATGTTCGCACCGGGACGCCCTTGGCCTCGGCCACCTGAGCGTTGACCGACGCGAACAGCAGTGGGCGGTAGATGAATACGATCGCGGCGGCCAACACGAGCAGCAGCGCCGTGAACGTCAGCAACTGATCGTGTGTGATCGCCAGCAGATTCCCGAACAGCACGTTGGTGAGCGTCGAGGAGTTCCTGGTGGCCAGCGAGTTGAAGAACAAACCGAACCCCGTCGCCAGTGCCAGGACCGTGCCGGTCGCGACCTCCCGGTCGTGTGCCTGCTTGCCCAGCGCCCCGATGACCACGGCACCCGCCACGCAGAACACGCCGAGGCCGAGCACCGCGGGCAGCCCGAGCAGCGCGGCGCCGGTGGCGCCGGGAAGGCCGATGTGCGCGAGCGCGTGCGCGGCGAATGCGGTGTTGCGCACGATGATGAAGTAGCCGATCAGCCCGGCCGCGAGCGCCACCAGGGTGCCGCCGATCAGCGCGTTGCGCATGAACGCCGATCCGAGGATGTGCACCCAGTTGTGCTGATAGCCGATCGCCAGGTACGTCTGCGCCAGGTCGCCCGGCGGCATCACTCGCTCCTCATGTACATCTGGCCCTGCAGGGTGTTGGCGACCTGCACCCTGGTGCCGTACAGGTGGGTGAGCAGGTCGGCGTTCACGACATCCATGGCCGCGTGGTGGGCGTGCCCGTCGAGCAGATAGATGGCGCTGTCGAGCACGCTCAGCAGAGGGTTGAGATCGTGCGCGACGACGATGATGGTGACGTCGAATTCGGAGTTCACCCGCGCCAGCAGGTGCACGATCTCGTGTTGGCTGCGCAGATCCAGGGCTGCCAGCGGCTCGTCGAGGATCAGCATCCTGGGGTGCGACACCAGCGCGTTGGCCAGTGCGATGCGTTGACGCTGGCCGCCGGACAGCTGTGAGACGCGGCGGTCCGCGAAGTCGGTGGCCTCGACGGCCGCGAGGGCCTCGTCGACCCTGGCCTTCTCCTCGGCGGTGGTGCGCCGCATCCCCCAGCGGTGACCGGTGAGCCCGAGGGTGACCGCGTCGCGCGCGCGGATCGCCTCACCTGCGCCCGCGACGTAATCCTGCGGCACGTATCCGATCTGATCGTTGTGCTCGCCCGGTCTGCCGCCGAGCACCCGCACCGAACCGGACGCGACCGGCAGCAGGCCCAGGATGACCTGCAGCATCGTCGACTTCCCCGAACCGTTGGAACCGATCAGCGCGACGATGCCGCCGGAGGGGATCGTGAACGTGCCCTCCGACCAGATCAGCCGACCGCCCCGCACGACGCTGACGTCGTCGAAGACCAGCGCGGACTCGGTTTCGGCGCTATGACTCGACACCGAGCGCCTTGGCCAGTGCTGACAGTTGGTCCACCTGCCAAGCCTCGAACGAATCGGCGCCCGGCGCGACCGTTTCGGTGACTTCGACCACCGGCACGCCCGCGCTTTCGGCCGCGGAACGCAACTGCTGGGGCACCGAGCCCTCGGTCTGGACGTTGTAGATCAGCACGTCCACGCCGCGGTTCTCCAGCAGGGTCAGGAACGCGTCGAAGTCCGCGGGCGACGGGTCGGTTTCGTTCGAGGAGGCGACCTGGTAGCCGGGCGGGGTGCGATTGGTCAGCCCGAGCGCGCCGGCCATGTCGTCGAACACCACCTCGGTGGCGGCGTAGCTCTTGCCGGAGGCGTTGGTTTTGATGTCGTCGATGAGTTGGTCGTACGGCTTCATGGAGTCGGCGAACGCGGCGCGCCGCTCGGCGAAGTAGTCCTTGGCCTCCGGTGCCAGGTCACCGAGTTTCGCGGTCACCTCGTCGGCGACGGTGGTCACCGCGGCCGGGCTGTACCAGGCGTGCGGGTTGACGCCCTCTTCCGCGTGAGCGTGGCCGTGTTCGTCGCCGTGCTCGTCAGCGTGATCATGGTCGCCGTCGAGGGCGGCGATGACCGGCGCATCCGGCGCCGAACTCTGCGCGAGCTTGGTGGCCCACTCGTCGTAGTGACCGCCGTTGACCACGACGAGTTGGGCGCCCTCGAACTTGGTGGCATCCGACGGTGACGGTTCGAAATCGTGCGGGTCCACCGACGACCCGGCCAGGACCGTGGTGACGTTGGCGCATGCACCCCCCAGCTCCGAGACGATGTCACCCCACTGGTCGACGCTGACGACCACGTTCACCGGCGTCGTCGGGCAGTCGCCTGCCGGCTCGGCGTTGGTCGCGGTGTCGTCGGCGCCGCATGCGGCCAGCGCAAACGGGGTGGCAAGCGCGACGGAGACGGCCAGGGTACGCATGCTGAGGGGCGAGATCACGGCGATAACGATAACCGTTTGCATTACTCGGCGCACATCCGGATGCTCATTTATTGAAAATCATTTTCGATAAGGAGCACGATGCCCGATTTGTTGCCCGTCACCGTCCTGTCCGGCTTTCTCGGCGCAGGCAAGACGACCCTGCTCAATCACATCCTCGCCAACCGGGACGGCAAGCGGGTTGCGGTGATCGTCAACGACATGAGCGAGGTCAACATCGACGCCGCGCTCATCGCCGGGCAAGGCCACCTCGACCGAACCGAGGAGAAACTCGTCGAGCTGACCAACGGCTGTATCTGCTGCACCCTGCGCGAGGATCTGGTCGAGGCGGTCGGCGCACTGGCCCGCCAGAACCGGTTCGATCAGCTGGTCATCGAGTCGACCGGGATCTCCGAGCCAATGCCCGTCGCCGCGACCTTCAGCTGGGAGTTCGATGACGGATTCAGCCTCGGTGCGCTCGCCCGACTGGACACGCTGGTGACCGTGGTCGATGTGTCGACGTTCTTGACCGAACTGGCACGCGGCGACGCACTCGCAGAGCGTGAGATGTCGGCCGGACCGAACGACGCGCGCAGCGTGGCCGATCTCCTGGTCGACCAGGTGGAGTTCGCCGACGTCATCCTGCTCAACAAGACCGATCTGGTGACCGCCGAGCGTCTCGGCGCGGTCGAGGCGGTGGTGCGCCGGCTCAATTCCACCGCCCGGCTGCTGCACACCGACCATGGCGTGGTCGCGCTCGACGAGGTGCTCGACACCGGGCTGTTCGACCCGGTGGCCGCGGCAGAGGCACCCGGCTGGGACGAGGAGATCGCCATGGGTCATACCCCCGAAACCGAGGAGTACGGCATCGGCTCGATGACGTTTCTGGCCGACCGGCCTTTTCACCCGCAGCGGCTTGCCGATGCCCTGGAGAAGATGACAGGACTGTTGCGCAGCAAGGGATTCTGCTGGATCGCGAGCCGGCCGTCGATCGCCGCGATCTGGTCACAGGCGGGTCCCAACCTGGTGATCGAGCCGGCGCAGCTCTGGTCATCGACAGAACTGGACCCCGGCCAGGAGCTCGTGTTCATCGGCGTTCACCTGGACCGGGATGCGATCGGCGACATGTTGCGCGCTGCCTTGCTCACCGATTCGGAATGGGCCCAAGGCGAACACACCTGGCTGCGCTACCCCGATCCACTGCCGGCCTGGGATCTCACCCACGTGCACGCACCCTGATACGAATCCGGCGCCCGTCCTGGTGGACGGGCGCCGGATGTTCGCACGGCTACGAGTGTTCGTGCCCGACGGCACCGCTGAGTTCGTTCGGCGTCTTCTCCAGTGTGGCGGTCTTGGTCACCGCACCGGACTCGATATCCACCAGGTGCAGCTGCCTGGTCGCCGGGTCGGTGACGTAGACGTCGTGGTCCCGGGTGAACACCGTCGGTCGGGGCTGTTGCCAGTCGTCGGGTTCGGTCCACGGTTCGGTCACCGCAATGGTTTTGACGGTGTCCCCGGACGCCGGATCGACGACGTAGAGCTTGCCGTCGGTGCCGAGGATCAACGCCTCGG
Source organism: Mycolicibacterium goodii (assembly GCF_001187505.1). Next base: position 2,256,301 of record NZ_CP012150.1, on the reverse strand, counting down.
CGTGGGGACCGCGCGCCAATGAGCGGAACGAGTAGCTGACCGACGGCGGAAGCGTGACGAGCTGCAGTCGGTTGCCTGCGGTGTCGATCAACGCGAACTGATTCGGCCGCTCCAGCTCGGCATCCGGATCCACCTTGAAATCACCGAGGGCGACCGCGGAGTCGTCATGGCCCTTGATGGTGCCGATCCTGCCGTAGTCGCCGGGGGCGGCGATCTTGGTGAAGACCCGGTCCGAGTACGTCAAAGCGCCGTTCTCGCAACCGAACACCACCGTCTCGCCCTCGACCACCGTCTCCCCGTGAATTCCGGGGCATTCGGCGCTGCGGGCGATCTCGGCCTGGTTCGAGTCGAAGGCGACCGCCCCGGAGCGCTCGTCCGGGTCACCTTCGGTGCGAATGAAGCTGCCGTCCGACAACACCACGGCCACCCCGTGATGCGGCTTCGGCGACGAGAGCGTGGTGACCTCCGGCTTGCCGTCAGCCAGCTCGTGCGGATCGAAAATGGTGATCTCGCCCGACCCGTCGGCGAATAAGGCGGTGCGCTCGCCGTGCGGGACGACGTGGCCGGGTTCGGAAGCGGTGAACGTGGTCTCGGTCAACTCGCCCGACTTCGCGTCGAGCAGACGGAAGCCTTCGTTCGTGGTGACCAGCACATGCGCATCATCACCCGCTGGATTGACGCGCAGGAATCCCTCCATCGGAATGTCGGCGACCACATCCAACGTCGTGCCGTCGAGCACGTAGAGGCCACCGTCGTACGTGGCGACCAGCGGCTCGGCGATGGGTTCTGCCGTCGACCGCTCGGCTTCACCGCTACATCCCGCAAGCGTGGATACCAGTGCCAACGCGCCGAGCGCAGCGGTCAGCGGCAGGGGTCTTGCCATGTGGTGAATCTCCTTTTTCTCAAATGAGGTTGTTCGCAATGGTTTCGGTGTTGGCGCGCATCATTCCGAGATAGCTGTCGGCCTCGGTTCCCGGTGCGCTGAGCGATTCGCTGTACAGCGAGACGACGTTGACCCGCACCCCGGACTGCTCGGCGAGCACGCGCGCGAGACGGTCAGGCTGCGACGAGTCGACGAAGATGGCCTTCACACCCGCATCCCTGATGGCGCCGGCCAACGACTCAAGGTCCGATGCGCTCGGTGAGGCCAGTGTGGTGCCGCTCGGAATCACCGCGCCGATCACGGTGAACCCGAATCGGTCTGCGAGGTAGCCGAGTACGTGGTGGTTGGTGACGAGCTTGCGGCGCTGCGCCGGAATGCCCGCGAACCGGTCCGTCATGTGAGCCGACAGGTTGTTCAGCTCATCGCGGTAGCGCGCGGCGTTTGCCGCCACCGCGGCCCGATCGATACCGGGAAGTTCGGCCACGCGGCCGGTGATCGCATCGACGGCGAGGATCATGCGTTGCGGATCGGTCCAGAAATGCGGATCGGCTGCACCGTGCTCATCCGCGGAGAACTGCAACGGATCGACGTGATCACCGACAGGCAATGTGGGAACACCGTTTTCGGCTGCCGCATCGACATGGCGTTGCATCGACTCCTCCAGGCCCAACCCGTTGTAGATCACCAGGTCGGCCCGGGCCATCTCGGCCGCGTCGGCTGCCGAGAGCCCATAGGAGTGCGGATCGGCGTTGGGTTTCATCATCACCCTGACATCGGCGGTGTCACCGACCACTTCCGAGACGACATCGCCCAGGATCGTCGTGGTGACGACGATCTGCCGCCTGCCGTCGCTGCCGTCGGGCGCACCGCACGCGGCGAGCAGCAGGATCGCCAGGCACGCCGCGATGCACCGCCGCGTCACCGGCCCGCCTCCACCATGAACCCTGGCGGTATGGAGGTCTCGAACGTACGCGCCACCCGTATCCCGTCGCGGTAGTCGATCTCGTACACGGCCCGCCCGGCGATGTCGTTCACGTAGGCGCGGTCGGCATCGACCTCGATCACCGGTGCCGGCTGGTCCTCGGGCAGCCGGCCGCCGAAGAGCTCGACCGCGGCCGTCTGCCGACCGTCGGCCGTGTCGAACGCGCGCAGCCGGCCGTCTGCCGTGAGCGCCAGGACAGAATCGCCCGAGACGGTGTTCGCCGCGACCACATCGGCCACGTCCACCGACTTCCACGTGCCGCGGCGGGCGTCGAGAACCCACACGGTGTCTGCCGCGGTTCCGGCCAAAGTCGTACTTCCGTAGCGGTACACGAGGGGGCCGGGGTGCGGCGCACCAGCGGGCAGTGGCATCGGCTCCGCGGTGACCCGGCCCGCTTTCTTCACGATCCGCACGGCCCCGTCGGCGCAGCCGAAGACCACCTCACGGCCCATCGCCACGGCACCCGTCACGCCAGGGCAGCGGCCGAGCTCGCGCGTTTCTGCGCCGACCCCCAGGCCGACCTCGGGGCCGACCTCGATGACCGCGCCGTTGCCGGACACCGCGACCACGCTGTCGCCGATCGGCGCTGCGGCCGCGACGTCGCGCAGCTCGTTGAACCCGTCGGCTGCGGAAATGCTCTGGCGGGCAAGGCTGGTGCCATCCAGAACCTGGACGGTGTCGTCCTCGCGCTGCACGGTCGTGAGTTCGCGACCACCTCTGGCGTCGACCGCCCGGCCGTCGACGCGGCCCGCGACTGCGGCAGGCTCGACGTAGAAGTGGGAATGATCGCCGTGGTCGAACGTCCAGGATCCCGCATCGACGACGGTGAGCGCATCGTCGCCGCGCAGATAGGCGAACCGCCCATCGCCGCTGACACCTCGCGTAGGGCCGAAAGCCCCGAGCGGCGTTTCGGATTCCTCGCTCGCGTCGTACACCACGGTCGCACCGGTATCCGGATCGACGAGGACCAGCCGGGTCACCGGCTCCGAGCTCTCGTGCGCATCGATGCCGGTATCGTCGGCCGAAGCGGGTGCCGATACCGAAGGCGTTGGCGTGGTTGGTTTCTGCGCCACACCACAGCCCGCCACGAGCAGAACGCAGCCCACCAGGGCGACACCTGCCCTCATGCCGCCGCCCGCCGGGACACCGCGGAGGCTGCCGCCGAGCAGAAGAACAGTGCGACCGCGACGGCGGCGATGCTCGCGCCGCCCGCGGTTGCGGCATGCCAGGACAGCAGCAGGCCCAGCCACACCGACACCACCCCGACGACTGCGGCGAGCAGCATGATGCGGCCGATCGAGTGCGCCCACAGCGTGGCGGCCGCCGGGGGTGCGACCAGCAGGCCGAGTACCAGCAGCGTGCCGACCACATGGAAGGACGCGACGATCGCGACGGCGATCAGCACGGTCAGCACGACGCCGGCCAGTGCGGGGCGCAGCCCCAGCGTCGCGGCTTTGCGCGCATCGAAGGTGGCCGCGACGAACGCCCGGCGTCCGACGAAGGCGACGCCGGCGATGAGCACGAGCGCGCCGGTGAGCACCGCGATGTCACCGAGTTGCACGCCGAGCACGTCGCCGAAGAGGAAGGCGGTCAGATCGACCGCGTAACTGTTCGAATGCGACACCACGATGACGCCGACCGCGAGCATGCCGACCAGGAGTAGGCCGATGCTGGTATCCGAGGAGAACCGCGCGGTTCGGCTGAGCACAGACACGCCGTAGGCCATCGCGAGCGCGGCAGTCAGCGCGCCGGCCAGCAGATTGCCACCGAGCGCCGAGGCCGCGGCCACGCCCGGCAGCATGCCGTGCGACATCGCGTCGCCGAGGAACACCGACCCGCGTAACACCACCCAGGTCCCGACGATCGCGCACATCAACGCCACCAAGGACCCTGCGACAGCGCCGCGCACAACGAGCTCCGAGCCGAATGGAGCAGACAGCCAATTCACAGCTAAACTCTTATCACTAATGATAATCATTTTCAAAAGGAGCGTACGGTGAGCGTCATCCGACTGAACCGAATCACCTTCGGCTACAACAGGAATCCGGTGTTCACCGATCTGACGGTCGAGTTCCCCGAGGCGGCCTGCACCGCGGTCACGGGTCCCAACGGCTGCGGTAAGTCGACATTGCTGAGCCTGATCGCCGGCGTCTTACGACCCCACTCCGGGACGGTCGACCTGTGCACCCGGGACGTGGCCATCGCCGTGCAACGCGACGAGGTCGCCCGCACGTTCCCGATCACCGTCGCCGAGGCGGTCATGATGGGTCGTTGGCGTCGATTGGGCCTGTTGCGCCGCCCATCGCGGGCCGATCGCGACATCGTCGACTTCTGGCTCACCGAACTAGGCCTCGAGGAGCTCCGCAGGTGCCGCATGACCGAGCTGTCCGGCGGTCAGCGGCAACGCACCCTGTTGGCACAGGCATTCGCTCAGCAGGCCCCGATCCTGTTGCTCGACGAACCCACCGCGAGTCTCGACGCCGACAGCGCGCGGACCGTCTACCGGCAGCTTCGCCGACTCGCCAACTCCGGGACCACGATTGTGGCCGCCACCCACGATGCCGGTGCACTCGACCAATTCGAGCACCACCTGAGCCTTACCGGCCTGAGCGGACACACCGCGACGATAGGCTCAGGTGGTGCCTCCACATGCGTTCAGCTCCAGCGAGCGGCAAGCCGTATACCGTGCCATCACCGAACGCCGTGACATGCGCCAGTTCGTTCCGGACAGCACCGTCTCCGATGAGGTCCTGAGCCGGTTGCTGCACGCCGCGCACGCCGCACCCAGCGTCGGCCTCATGCAACCGTGGCGGTTCATCCGCATCACCGACTCGACGCTGCGCCGCCGGATCCACGCACTCGTCGACGAGGAACGCGTCAAGACCGCCGACGCGCTCGGACCGCGCGCCCAGGAGTTCCTGGCGCTCAAGGTCGAGGGGGTGCGCGAGTGCGCGGAGCTGTTCGTGGTGGCGCTCGGCGAGGGCCGCGAACGGCATGTGTTCGGCCGCCGCACGCTGCCCAACATGGACCTCGCGTCGGTGTCGTGCGCGATTCAGAACATGTGGCTGGCGGCGCGCGCCGAGGGGCTCGGCATGGGGTGGGTGTCGATCTTCGAACCCAAGCCGCTCGCCGAGTTGCTGGGTATGCCCGACGGCGCCGAACCCGTCGCCATCCTGTGCCTGGGTCCGGTACCGGAATTCCCGGATCGGCCGGTCCTGGAGATCGAGCACTGGACCGTGGGGCGTCCCCTGCCGGAGTTCGTGTCGGAGAACAGCTGGCCCGAGCACGCGCCGGTGTAGGACCGCACGCTTAGGCTGGATTCGTGCCGACGACAATAGATCTCAACGCAGACCTCGGCGAGGGCTTCGGCGTGTGGCGGCTCGGTGACGACGAGGCGATGCTCGGTCTCGTCACGAGCGCCAACGTGGCGTGCGGGTTCCACGCCGGTGACCCGGCGCTGCTGTTGCACACCTGCAGGCTCGCGGCGCAGCGCGGGGTGGCGGTCGGCGCGCAGGTCAGTTACCGGGACCTCGCCGGGTTCGGCCGGCGTTTCATCGACGCGGACCCCGACGAGCTGACCGCGGAGATCATCTATCAGATTGGTGCGCTGCAGGCCATCGCGCACGCCGCGGGTACCGACGTCCGTTACGTCAAACCTCATGGGGCGCTGTACAACACGATCGTGCACCACGAAGAACAGGCGGCCGCGGTCGCCGCCGCCGTACACGCCGTCGACCCGGCCCTGCCGGTGCTGGGCCTGCCCGGCTCGGCGTTTTTCGCCGAAGCACGACGGCTCGGGTTGCGCACGGTGACCGAAGCTTTCGCCGACCGCGCCTACCGGCCCGACGGAACGCTGGTGTCCCGGCGCGAACCGGGCGCGGTGCTGCACGACCCGCTCGAGATCGCCGAGCGGGTCGCGGGCATGGTGATCGATGGCCATGCCACGGCGGTCGACGGGACGGTCATCGGGGTCTCCGTGGAATCGGTTTGCGTACACGGTGATTCACCGGGTGCGGTGCAGATCGCCAAGGCCGTGCGGGACCGCCTCGCCTCCGAGGCGGTCGAGCTGGCCTCGTTCATCCAGGCGCGGTCCGAAACCCCCCGGTGACGCACCGGAGGAGTTCAGTTACGTCGAGCCGCCCTTGTCAGGTTGACGTCGACGCGCAGCCGTGGCGACAGCGTCTGGCTGTGCCATGACCCGTCGGTGATCCAATCGCACGCGGCTCGAAGGTCACTTTCGGTCGTGATGGGGCCGATCCACTTCGCCGGACCAATTGGCCTTCGGTCCGCGGTGCACGGTTGCAGCAACAGAATCACCCCGTGTTCGCGGCGGCGCGTCGCACACGTCAGCCCGCCGAGCAGGCAGCGGGTGACCACCAAGACGCCATGAGGGCAACCGCCGACCACCCCCGCCAAGGTCGGGACCAACGAGGAGACCGCAGAGGTGGTGCAGCCCGTGCAGACCGCCACGGTGAAAGGCCGGGCGGTCGGACACCCATCCGGTTTCACAAACCCTCCTGATCGGTGCGACGGGACGCGCTGTCGTCGCAGCCGGTCGAGACGAGCACCACCGGCGTACGCATCGCACCCCTAATCGGTAACGGTTTTCAACAGGCGGGTCTCACGCTACAGTGCCGCGGAGCCCTTGTCGAAAACGATTTTCAATAAGTCGCCCGACCGAGGTCCTGTGACCTCACCGATACCGCTGTTCCCCAAGAGGAACCACCGAAGTGTGCGTTCCGCCCATCCTCCCGAAAGGACATCGACTCAATCGTGCGCTACCTCGTCATGATGTTCGCTCTACTCGTGTCAGTGACGCTTGTGAGCCCCGGCTTTGCCAACGCGGTGGACAATCAGCTCAGCGTGGTCGACGGCCAAGGTCGCACGCTGACCGTGCAGCAAGTCGAGACATTCCTCAACGGCGTGTTCCCGCTCGACCGGAACCGACTGACCCGTGAGTGGTTTCATTCCGGCCGCGCCACCTATCACGTGGCCGGCCCCGGTGCCGACGAATTCGAGGGCACGATCGAATTCGGGTATCAGGTCGGCTTCCCGTGGTCCTTGGGCGTCGGCATCAACTTCTCGTACACGGCCCCGAACATCCTCATCGACGGAGGCGACATCACCCAGCCGCCGTTCGGCTTGGACACCATCATCACCCCCAACCTCTTCCCCGGCGTGTCCATCAGTGCCGACCTCCGCAACGGTCCCGGTATCCAGGAGGTCGCCACCTTCTCGGTGGACGTGAAGAAGGCGAAAGGAGCGGTCGCCGTATCCAATGCGCATGGCACCGTGACCGGCGCGGCCGGCGGCGTGCTCCTGCGTCCGTTCGCCCGGTTGATCGCCTCGACGGGCGACAGCGTCACCACCTACGGCGAGCCCTGGAACATGAGCTAGGCCAACCGAATCGGCCGCCGCGGGAATGCCGTCGGCCGACATGGTGAACGCGCCGGTGGGCAGTACGACGACGGGTTGCCCACCGGCAGCGTTCGCCGAACGCCCTAGTCGATTTCGTACCGGATCAGCCGGGCGCTGTTGGCCACTACCGCAACCGACGACGCATTGTGCAATACGGCCGCAAGAACCGGCGACAACGCGCCCCCGGCGCCGACAGCGAGACCGATGGCGTTGACCGCGATGGACATCGCATAGTTCTGCTGTATGACGTCGACCGCGCGGGCGCCGAGATCCTGTACGTCGAGCAGCCTTCGCAGATCGTCACTGGCGAGCGCGACGTCGGCGGTCTCGACGGCAACGTCGGTGCCGCCCAATCCCATAGCGATGCCGATGTCGGCGGCAGCGAGTGCGGGCGCATCGTTGACGCCATCACCGATCACCGCCACGGTGTGCCCTTCGGCGTGCAGCCGGCGCACCACCGCGAGCTTGTCCTCCGGCAACACCTCCGCACGCCACTCGGTGATACCAAGTTCATCGGCCACGGCGGCCGCGGCGTCCGGATGATCCCCGGTGAGCATCACCATGCGGTGCACGCCGGCCGTGCGCAGTGCGCGCAGGACCTCGGCGGCCTCGGGCCTCACCTCGTCGCGGAGGCTGATCAGGCCGACAAGCTTTCCGTCAACCGCCAGCAGCAGCGGCGTTTCCGCGCGCTTGCGGAGCTTGTCGACCCATGCAGCGGCCCGACTGGTGACACGCACCTTCTCCTGACGCAAGAGCGACGGACTGCCGAGAAGCAACGTTCGCCCGTCCGCCCTGGTCCGCATGCCCAACCCCACGAGCACCTCGCACTCTTCGTGCGGGGGTATCACGATGTGGCGCTCGCGCGTCGAACGGATCACGGCCTCGGCCAGCGGATGACGAGCATGGATCTCCGAGCTGGCCGCGTATGCCAGCACCTGCTCGGGTTCCCAGTCCTTGTGGAAAGCAACCACATTGGTGACGATCGGCCGTCCCAGGGTGAGTGTCCCGGTCTTGTCGAACACCATCGCGTCAACCCGGCCGGCCTGCTCCAGGTGCGAACCGCCCTTGATCAGGATGCCGCGCCGGGCGCCGTTGCCGATCGCGGCGCTGATCACCGTCGGAGTGGCGAGTCCCACCGCACACGGGCATGCCACCAGAAGCATGGTCATCGCGCGCCGCACGTCACGCGTCACCACGAGGGTCGCGGCCGAGAGCAGGAACGAGGCGGGAACAAAACGTCGTGAGAAGTTCTCGCCGACCGTCTGGATGGGCGCGCGATGTTGCTGCGCTTCCTCCACCCGGGTGATGATGCGACCTATGGTGGTGTGGCTCCCCACCTCTTCAGCGGTGACGACCAATCGTCCGCGGACGACCACCGAACCGGCGTACACCTTGCTGCCAGGCCCGACCGCGACGGGAAGGTTCTCTCCGGTGATCGCCGACTGATCGACGATCGCCTCACCGTCGCACACCACGCCGTCGACGACGATCGCAACCTGCTCGTGTATCACGACCTGGTCACCGACGCGCACCCCGTCCACGGCGACCTCGATCTCGGTTCGGTCCGCGAGCCGCAGCCACACGGTGTCCTGCGTGCCCTGCAGCAGATTCGCGATCGCCCGGCGAGTCCGCCGCAACGTCAGGTCCTGGAGGTACTCCCCTATGTTGAGCAGCCACAGAACCGTGAGGGCCACCACGTTTTCGCGCAGCACGAGACTCGCAACCGTGGCCGCCGACACCAGCGCATCCGTTCCAGCCGAACGGTTGCCGGTGAGAGTTCGTAACGCACCCCGCAGGAACGGGTAGCCGGTGATTATCGTCGCTCCCGTTGCCAAGGTGCGGCTGGTGGACCCCAAGAGCGGCGGCCGGGCAAATCCGTAGCGACGAATCCCCAAGAGAATCAACGCCACAGCGCCGATCGCCATACGAACAATGTCGGCGTTGTGCACGTCGGCGGATCGGGGACTACGACCGGGCACCAGGTGCCGGGCCACCCCCGCTGCCGCTGTTATGGCCGACCGCACCTCGTCATGGTCGCAGCGCCTCGGCGAGTACCACACCACCACGGATCCTGTTCTCGGATAGGCGTGTACGGCGCGAACGCCAGGCACTTGGTCGACGGCCTGTTCGATGGCGACGGCGCGCACGGCGTCCCCGCGGAACCACGGCGCGTGCACGCGCATGCGGCCGGCCGCGTCGGATAGGACCGTCAGATCAGCCACGGTACTCAGTGGTCACTCAGTGGTCGTGGCCGTGCCCGGCGTCGCCCGCGGCGGGCGGCGGCACTTCCTCACCTATGCGTTCGCGCGCCTCGGCCATCACATCGGCGACCTTCAGTCGCGCCGACTCGGCTCCTACCTCGGCTTTTCGTGCTCCTCGCAGCGCCAACGCGGTCGTCGCCACGGCCGCTTCACGCACCGGCGCCTTGGCGACCGCCTTACGCAGCCCCTCGTAAGCCGCGACCCCGACAGCCCCGGTGACCACTGTCGTTGCCGCCTTGACCAGAAGACCATGCCACATCATCGGTCAAGCCTATCGCGAGTTAGTGAAAATGATAGTCATTGTTGACTGCTGCGGAGTTCGCAACGTCGGCCTGGCATCATGGCCGCCGTGGCCATGAACCTGGCGGTGGCTCGTTGGCGGCCGAACTCCATGCAGGTGCTCGTGTTCGGCGTCGTCGGCCTGGCGCTCGCCGGAACCACGCTTCGCTCGTTCGTGGCGGACACGCCGGACGTCGCCACCGCGGCCACGGTGTTCTGCGGGGTGTTCGTCCAGGCCTTGCCGTTCCTGGCGCTCGGCGTGGTGATCAGCGGGCTCATCGCGGTGTTGGTCACGCCCGACCGGCTCGCGCGATGGTTGCCACGGCGCACGAGCGCCGCGATCGTGGCGGCCGGTGTAGGCGGAGCGGCGTTGCCCGGGTGCGAGTGCGGGTCGGTGCCGGTGGCACGCAGGCTCTTCGGGGACAGTGCCGACAAGGCCGCCGACAAGGGGCATGTGGGTGCCGCGGCGTTGACGTTCATGCTTGCGGCCCCCGCGATCAACCCCGTGGTGTTGGTCGCGACGGCGGTCGCATTTCCCGACCACCCGCAGATGGTCGCGGCGCGCTGTGCGGCGTCACTGCTCACCGCGATCATCATGGGTGCGGCGTGGGCCCGGTTCGGCAATCCGGCGTGGATCACGCACCGCCTCACCCGCCCGGACCACGGCGCGGGGTCGCGCTGGGCCGCGTTCACCGAGGCAGCACGGCACGATTTCCTTTCGGCATGCTCGTATCTCGTTGTCGGAGCGGCCGCGTCCGCCGCACTGCACGTGCTGGCCCCGCCCTGGGTGTACGAGCATGTCGCGGGGCAAATAGCGCTCGGAGTCATCACGATGGCGGTGCTGGCGGTCGTGCTGGCGCTGTGTTCGGAGGCCGACGCCTTCGTCGCGGCCAGCCTGACCATGCTGCCGCTGCTGCCACGCCTGGTGTTCCTGGTCGTCGGACCCGCAGTCGACATCAAGCTGTTCGCCATGCAAGCCGGGCTGTTCGGCCGCGCGTTCGCGATCCGTTTCGCGCCTGCGACATTCGCGGTGGCCACACTGGTCGCCACGGTTGTCGGCCTGCTCATCCTGGGGCCACGGTGAGCCGCGAGACCGAGAACGCGCTGCTCCTCTTGATCGGGGTGAGCACCGCGATCATCACGCTCACCGGGTCCTACACCCGATACGTCAAACCGTCGCTGCTGCCCTACCTTGCTGCGACCGCGGGTCTGCTCATCGTACTGGCGCTGGTTGCCATCGTGCGCGATATCCGGCGAGGCGGCCGTCACGACGATGATCCCGAGAACCAGGACCACCCGCATCGACGCGGCGCCGCGTGGCTGCTGCTCATCCCCGTCGTCCTGTTGGCGTTCGTGGCGCCGCCTGCGATCCGTCCCGACGCCGCGTCGGTGACCGAAATCCCCACCGACAGCGTGCGCAGGCCGTTCCCGCCGCTGCCGGAAGGTCATGCCCCACAGATCTCCTTGCCGGACGTGCTGATCCGCATCGCACAGGACTCCGCCGCAACCCTGGCCGGTCGAACGATCACCGTCACGGGTTTCACCATGCGCGACGGTGACCACACCGACCTCGCCCGCATCGTCATCATCTGCTGTGCGGCCGATGCCCAGCTCGCACGCATCCGGCTGGCCGGCCCCGCCGCCGCACAGGCGGCGAGCTACCCGGAGAACTCCTGGATTGAAGTCGAGGGCACAGTGCCTGCAGCACAGGATGATTCGACGCGACGCACGATCCCTACCATTACAGCCGTGCGGGTGTCCCGCACCGACCCGCCGCCACACCCCTACGCGTACTGAGGGCACCGCTGCTCACCGCGGAGCCACCTGTCCGGGCACGACCGTGATCTGAGGTACACCCGCGGTGTCGCCGATCGTGGCGTCGACCCCGTACACCTCGGCGAGCAGCTCGACGGTAAGGACCTCATGCGGCGTACCGAGCGCGACCACCTGCCCGCCGTCGAGGACACAGATGCGGTCACAGTAGACCGCCGCCAGGTTGAGGTCGTGCAGGGCCGCGATGACCGTCGATCCGGTGGCACGCAGAAGGCGCAGCGTGTCGTGTTGATGACGCAGATCCAGATGGTTGGTGGGCTCGTCCAGCACGATGACATCTGTGCGCTGCGCCAGTGCCCGCGCGATCGACACCCGTTGTCTCTGACCGCCGGAGAGCCTCCCGATCGGTGCGCGAGCAAGCTCGGCGAGGTCGAGTGCCGCCAACGCCGAGGCGATGATCTCCCGGTCGGTGGCATTGTCGGATTCGAACGAGCGCTTGTACGGGGTGCGGCCCATCGCGACAACGTCGTAGACGGTGAGCTCGAAATCTGTTGCCGGCTCCTGAATCACCGCCGCCACCCGCTGCGCGGCCCGCTTGCGTGGCAGCTTCCACACATCGGCGCCGTCGACCAGCACATTGCCGGCCGTGGGCCGTCGGGCGCGGTAGATGGTGCGCAGCAACGTCGTCTTCCCGGCGCCGTTCGGACCGACCACTGCCACCATCTCCCCCGGCCGCACATGTAGCGAGACATCGTCGACCACAGGACGTTTCCCGGACAACACCACCGAGATCCTGTGCAGTCGCACGTCGGCCGTCATGCCGGTGCCATCCGTCGCATCAACCACAGGAAGAACGGTCCACCCACCAGTGCGGTGAGCACACCCACGGGCAGTTCCTCGGGCGCGCCGACGGTTCTGGCCGCGATGTCACACACCACCAGGAACGCCGCGCCCAGCAGCGCCGCCGCGGGAAGCGCGCGCCGGTGATCCGCGCCGACAAGGAATCTCACCGCGTGCGGCATGATCAGGCCGACGAAGCCGATCGACCCGCTCACCGCGACCATCGCCCCGACCATGAGCGCCACCACGACGAACATCGCCGCGCGAAACCGATGGACATCCAGTCCGAGCGAGGCGGCCCCCTCCTCCCCCGTGTACAGCAGGTTCAGCGGCCTGGTCACCGCGAGCAGGATCACGACGCCGATCAACACCGCCGCGGCGGGAATCCACACCGCGCGCCAGGTGGCCCCGCCGAGGCCGCCCAGCATCCACCGCAACGCGGCCTGCGCCTTGTGCGGGTCGTCGGAGGTGACGATCAGCAGGCTCGCCACCGCGGAAAGCACCTCGGCGACAGCGACACCCGCCAGGATGAGCCGCACCGTGGTCATCCGTCCGCCAGAACGCGCTAGGAAGTACACCGCGACCAGTGCCGCGAGCGCACCGATGAAGGCCGCGACCGGCAGCGTGACCAGTTGCCGCACACCAGCACCGGCGACCAGCACGGCGACCGCCCCGACCGTCGCGCCCGAGGACACGCCGAGCAACATCGGATCGGCGAGCGGATTGCGCACGACGGCCTGCAGAACCATTCCGCACGCAGCCAATCCGGCGCCCACGACCGCGGCCAGCACCACCCGCGGCAGGCGCGCGTCCAGCACTATCGAGCTTCGTACCGCGGGCCAGGTCTGCTCGGCCAGTGTCGAATGGATGCCGTTCAACACGATCTGCCACACCTGCCGCGGTGCGATCGCCACCGATCCGATCGCCACACCGGCGGTCATCACGATCAGCAGGAGCACCGCCAACGCGCCCACCACCAGCCCGTAGGGCAGCCGCGACCGGACCGTCACCTAGAACCGGTCCGGATGTAGTTGCCGCGCGAGGGAATCCACCGCCTTCGCCACCCGCACACCTACCACGACCGACGACAGCGGCAGCACCGCGAAACGCTGATGCACGATCGCCGGCACGTGGGCCAGCATGGGATGGGCGGTCAGGAAAGCCTTCTTCTGTTCCACCGACTCGTCGCCGTAGTCGTAGATCAGGATCACCTCCGGTGCACGGTCGGCGAACTGTTCGAACGACACGTCGGCCCACACCTTCGGCACATCGTCGAAGAGATTCACCCCGCCCGCGGCCTCGATCATCTGATTGCCCATCCCCTTGCCGCCGGAGGTGAACACCGACGCCTCGCCGCTGTCGTAGACCGCGACGCGCACCGGTTGCACGCCGTGCACGATCTCCGCGGTCTCCGCGAGGCCGCGATGCAGCAGGTCGAGCTGTTGTTTCGCGCGCTCCTCGACTCCGAAGATCTCTCCGATGGTGCGGATCTCCTCGTCCACGGTCGCCATCGTCGCGGGTTCTGCACGGCAGTCCTCGATGTTGAGGTACGTGTCGATGCCTGCGTCGGACAGGCGTTGTCGCGCGCGTCCCTCCTTCTCGTCGAATGCGCTGTCCCAGCCGCCGTAGACGAAGTCCGGTTCGGCGGCCAGCAGCGCCTCGTAGGACGGGTATTCGTCGGCAAGGACCGGTATGCGGTCATAGGCGTTTTGATACTCGGGCAGGATCGCATCATCGAGGAATGCGGTGCCGACCATGGAATCCTCGAGTCCCAGCGCGAGCAGTACCTCGATCGCGTGCTGATTGAGCGCGACGGCGCGGGTGGGTGGCCGCTCATAGGTGGTGGTGACGCCGCAGTTTTCCACCGTGATCGGGAATCCGGGTGCGGCGGCCGCACCGGCGTCGGGCGGTGGCGCACATCCGGACGCCACCAGTGCGATCGCCGAAACCACCGACCAGCATGCGGTTGCACGCCACGCTGCCATGTTCTCTCCATTCCTCGCCGGGGAGATCCGCCCCAGCACCTACGAGGTGGTGACTGCGGAGAGTGTCTGACTCTGGACGCCCGGGGGCATCGCTCACAGTGGCGGGACCGTGCCGGATTCGCACCGGCTTCCTCGGACCGCAGTCGCCTTCGGCACCGATGGTGTCATACCGCGCGCCTCAGCGCGGACCCACCACCGGCAGCAGCGCCATCTCGCGGGCATTCTTGATCGCGGTCGCGACCTGCCGTTGCTGCTGCGGCGTCAACCCGGTGATGTGGCGCGAGCGGATCTTGCCGTGCTCGCTGAGGAAGGTGCGCAGCACCGCGACATCCTTGTAGTCGACGGTGTCCACACCGAGCGCCTCGAGCTGATTGCGCCGCCTTTTCTTGAGTTCGGTTGCGGTACCGCGTTTTCTGTTTGCCTTGGACGCCATCACCAACTCGCCTTCCGCACACCCGGCAACTCGCCGCGGTGGGCCATCTCGCGCATCCGCACCCGGGACAACCCGAACTTGCGCAGATGCCCGCGCGGTCGGCCGTCGACGACATCGCGGTTGCGTAGCCGCACCGGGCTGGAGTCGCGCGGCAGCCGCTGCAGTGCGCTGACCGCGGCCGCGCGTCCCGCCGGCGAACTGGCCGGATCACGGATGACCCTCTTGAGTTCGGCGCGGCGTTCGGCGTAGCGCTGTACCAGTTCTCGCCGCTGCTCGTTGCGGACGATCTTCGACTTCTTCGCCATCAGCGCTCCTCGCGGAAGTCGACGTGGCGGCGCAGCACCGGGTCGTATTTTCTGAGCACGATGCGGTCCGGGTCGTTGCGGCGGTTTTTGCGGGTGACGTAGGTGTACCCGGTTCCCGCGGTGGACCGCAGTTTCACGATGGGCCGGATGTCGTTGCGGGCCATCAGATCTTCTCTCCCCTCGCACGCATTCGGGCGACGACGGCTTCGATGCCGTCGCGGTCGATCACCTTGATGCCTTTTGCGCTGAGCCGCAATCGGATTCGTCGACCCTCCGACGGCAGGTAATAGGTCTTGTTCTGGATGTTGGGATCCCAGCGTCTCGGGGTGCGCCGGTGTGAGTGCGAGACCGAGTTCCCGAATCCGGGGCGGCGCCCGGTCACCTGGCAGTGGGCCGACATTGACTCTCCTTCGTCGTGCGGTATCTTCTACGATAATGATAATCGTTTTCAATAATCAAACCGGGAGGCCTCAATGCGTACGCCGGTAGTGCTGGTCGCCGGACAGGATGACGCCCGCGGAACCGGTCGGGCCGTCGTCGAGGAACTGCTCAAGGCCCCTGGCACACTGCTCGTCAGCCACACCTTCGACGGCCATGTGGTCGTCCGCACCGTGGCCAGTTCGGTCGACAGCTCGAAGTGGGTGCTTGAGCTGGTGCACGGATGCGTGTCCTGCACGGTGCGTGACGATCTGCTGATCCTGCTGCGCCGCCTGCACCGGCGCGCCGACGTGACCCGCATCGTCGTGCAGCTGATGCCCTGGCTCGAACCCGAACCCGTGCGCTGGGCCATCGACAACGTGCACGTACGGGTCGGCCCCGGGTACATCGACGGACCCGCGGCCCGCGACGTGGCGGTGGCAGCCGTGGTGACATGCGTGGACACCGCGGCGTGGCTGGAACAGGCGCTCGGCGAGGACGAACTCGCCGACGGCCGCACGGCCGCGCAGGTGGTGGTCGGGCAGGCCGAGGTCGCCGACGTCCTCGTGCTCGGCGAACCGGAGGCCACGACACTGGCGGTGCTGCGCAGGCTCGCGCCCCGCGCACGCATCACGGTCGGGCCGGACCGCCTCGAGCTGGCCATGGCCCACCTCGAACCGGACAGCCCACGCGGACGGGCGCTCTCGCCGCGCGACTCCCTGCTGGCCGGACAACCGCCGCTGACGGCCGACGGCGCAGTGCGCATCATCGAGTTCACCGCACGGCGTCCGTTCCACCCGGTGCGGCTGCATGCGGCCATCGACCTGCTGCTCGACGGCGTGGTGCGCACCCGCGGCCGCGCCTGGCTGGCCAACCGGGACGCCGAGGTCATGTGGATCGAATCGGCCGGCGGCGGGCTGCGTGTCAGCACCGCCGGAAAGTGGCTGGCCGCAATGGATTCCAGCGAGTTTGCCTACACGGATCCACAGTGGCGCGCGCTGGCGGCCATCGACTGGGACCCGGATTTCGGTGACCGGCACGTATCGCTGGCCATCCTGGCCTGCGGCGCCCGCACCGAGATCATCCTCGACGCACTGCGCGGCGCCCTGCTCACCGACGCCGAGTTCGCCCACCCCGAGGTGTGGCGTCACTACCCCGACCCGTTCGGCGACTGGCACCAGGAACCGTGCCAACCCGAGCAGACAGACCAAGCCGCCGCACGCCACACCCAGACAGGAGAACCATCGTGAAACCCGGCATCCACCCCGACTACCACCCGGTGGTGTTCCAGGACGCTGCCACCGGCGCGCAGTTCCTCACTCGCTCGACGGCCACCAGCACCCGCACCATCGAATGGCCCACCCCCAGCGGGCCGAAGACCTACCCGCTCATCGTGGTCGACGTCACCAGCGATTCGCATCCGTTCTGGACCGGATCGGCACGGCACATCGACTCCGCGGGTCAGGTGGAGAAGTTCCGACGTCGCTACGGATGACCGCCCACCTTAGGGTGGGGCCATGCGGCTCAAACCCGGCAGGCCCGACCTGGCCGACTACGCGCGGTTCTTCGACGTGCCCTCGGCCACAGCGGATTCCCCGGTAACCGTCACGTGGGCCGGTGTCACGACGCTGCTGGTCGACGACGGGAGGTCGGCACTGCTGACCGACGGGTTCTTCAGCCGCCCCAACCTGCTCACCGTGGCCGTGCGTACGCTCACGCCGAGCCGGCCGCGCATCGACGGCTGCCTGGCCCGGCTCGGCGTGGACCGCCTCGACGCCGTGCTGCCGGTGCACACCCACTTCGACCACGCGATGGACTCGGCCGTCGTCGCCGAACGCACCGGCGCGACCCTGGTCGGCGGTGCGTCGGCCGCCCAGATCGGCATCGGCGGCGGTCTGCCCGCCGACCGGATCGTCACCGCGACACCGGGCGAGGCCGTTCGCCTCGGCGCCTACGACGTCGCGCTGTTCGTCTCCGAACACTGCCCACCCGACCGGTTCCCGGGCACCATCACCCAACCCGTCGTACCCCCGGTGAAAGCGTCGGCGTACCGGTGCGGTGAGGCGTGGTCGACCCTGGTGCACCACCGCCCCAGCGATCGTCGCCTGCTGATCGTCGGCAGCGCGGGCGCGGTGCCCGGGGCCCTCGCCGGACACCGCGCCGACGTCGTGTACCTCGGTGTCGGGCAGCTCGGGATGCAGCCCGAGCGCTACCTCACCGACTACTGGACCGAGACCGTACGCACCGTCGGCGCGCGCCGCGTGGTGCTGATCCACTGGGACGACTTCTTCCGGCCGCTGCACCGGCCGCTGCGGGCGCTGCCGTACGCCGCCGATGATCTCGACGAAACCATGCGGGTGCTGACCACGCTGGCCGCGCACGACGGCGTCGCACTGCACCTGCCGACCCTGTGGCGGCGCAGCGACCCCTGGAGCGCGGCACGGACCGGGAGCGGGTCCTGGCGCTGACGCTGGCGCTCATCGCGCTGGTCGTCGTGCTGACCTTTGCGATGGTGCGCCCGAACGGATGGCCCGAGGCCGTGGCGGCCGTGCCCGCTGCCGGACTGCTGATCGCCTTCGGCGTGATCTCGGTGCACGACGCCGTGGACGAGGCCGGCCGGCTGCTGCCGGTCGTCGGGTTCCTCGCGGCGGTGCTGGTGCTCGCGCATTTGTGTGACGACGAGGGCCTGTTCCACGCCGCGGGCACGCTCATGGCCCGCGCCAGCCGCGGCCACCCCCGCAAACTGCTGCTGCGGGTGTTCGTCATCGGCGCGACGACGACGGCGGTGTTGAGCCTGGACGCGACGGTGGTGCTGCTGACGCCGGTGGTGCTCGCCACGGCCCGCACGCTCGCGATCGCACCCCGCCCGCACGCGTACGCCTCGGCGCATCTGGCCAACTCGGCGTCGCTGCTGTTCCCGGTGTCGAACCTGACCAACCTGTTGGCGTTCACGGTCGCCGGGTTGACCTTCGTGGAGTTCAGCGCGGTCATGGCGATACCGTGGCTGGCCACGGTCGCAGTCGAATTCGCCTTGCTGAGTTGGCTTTTCAGTGCCGAACTGCGGGCACGTCCGGAGCCGGAGACGGCGCCGCCACCGCCGGAGCTGCCGCTGTTCGTCCTCGTGGTGCTCGGCCTGACCCTGGCCGGTTTCGCGGTGACCTCCGTGCTGGACATCGCGCCCGCGTGGGCGGCCCTGGCCGGCGCGGTGGTGCTAGGGATCCGCAGTCTCGCGCAGCGGCGCAGCACCGCGCGCGGCATCGTGCGCGCGGTCAACGTGCCGTTTCTGGCGTTCGTGCTGTGCCTGGGCGTGGTGGTCGACGCGGTGGTGCTCAACGGGCCTGCGGCGGCCATGCGCGATGTGCTGCCCGACGGTGACTCGTTGCCCGCGCTGCTGGGCTACGCCGCGGTCGCGGCGGTGCTGGCCAATCTGGTCAACAACCTGCCCGCGGTGCTGGTGCTGCTGCCGCTGGTGGCGGCCGCGGGTCCCGGCGCGGTGCTGGCAGTGCTGATCGGTGTCAACGTGGGCCCGAACCTGACGTACGTGGGCTCGCTGTCGAACCTGTTGTGGCGCCACGTCGTCCACCGGGAAGGCCTGGCGGCCAAGGCCGGGGAGTTCAGCCGGGTCGGCCTGGTCACCACACCGCTGACGCTGGTCGCCGCGGTGCTCGGATTGTGGCTGAGCCTAAGGCTTTTCGGCTGAGCCGGCCGGTCAGCTGCGGCGCTGACGGGCGATCTCGGCGAGGACCACACCGGCGGCCACCGACGCGTTGAGCGATTCGGTGGGCCCGGCCATCGGGATCGACACGACCGCGTCGCAATGCTCGCGCACCAACCGCGACAGCCCCTTGCCTTCGGAGCCGACGACGACGACCGTCGGGCCGGACGCGTCGAGTTCGTCGAGGGTGGTGTCACCGCCCGCATCGAGGCCGACGATCTGCAACCCGGCGTCGGCCCAGCTCTTGAGGGTCCGGTTGAGGTTCGTCGCACGTGCCACGGGGATCCGCGCGGCGGCACCGGCGCTGGTGCGCCACGCGACCGCGGTGACCGACGCCGACCGGCGCTGCGGGATCACCACACCGTGGCCGGCGAACGCCGCCACCGAACGCACGATCGCGCCCAGGTTGCGCGGATCGGAGATGTTGTCGAGCGCGACCAGCAGCGCGGGTGCGGCGTCGGCGGTGGCCGCGCCGAGCAGATCGTCGGGGTGCGCGTACTGGTACGGCGGCACCTGCAGCCCCATGCCCTGATGCAGTCCGTGGTTGCTCATGCGGTCCAGGTCGGTGCGCGGCACCTCCAGGATCGAGATGCCACGGTCGGCGGCGATCTGGACGGACTCGGTCACCCGCTCGTCGGCGTCGGTGCCGAGCGCGACGTACAGCGCGGTGGCAGGCACCTCGGCGCGCAGGCATTCCAGCACCGGATTGCGCCCGAGGACGAGTTCGGTGTCGTCGGTCTTGCGGGAGGCGCGCTGCTGCTGCGCCTTGGCCGCGGCCCTGGCCTTCTTGGCCGCCGGATGGTTGGGCCGCAGATGCGCCGGCGGCGTCGCGCCGCGTCCCTCGAGCCCGCGCCTGCGCACCCCACCCGAGCCGACGGTCGGGCCCTTCTTGGTCCCGGGCTTGCGGACCGCGCCGCGCCGTTGTGAATTTCCGGCCATTACCTGCTGTCCCGCTCTGTCAGGGCCCATTGCGGGCCGTCAGCGGTGTCGGTGACCTCGATACCGGCTTCCTTGAGCCTATCGCGGATCGCGTCGGCGGCCGCCCAGTCCCGACGCTCACGGGCCTCGGCGCGGCTGGCCAACGCCCACTGCACCAGCACGTCGACGGCATTGAGCGCGGCCGAGGTCGCATCGCGCGACTCCCAACGCTCGTTGAGCGGATCGCAACCGAGGATGTCCATCATCGCCCGGATCGACGACGCCTGCTTCATCGCGCCCTCGTGGTCGCCGGAATCCAGCGCGCGGTTGCCCTCGGCGCGCGCGGCGTGGATCTCGGCCAGCGCCATCGGCACCGACAGATCGTCGTCGAGGGCCGCGGCGAACTTGGGTGTCCATTCGCCGACCGGAACCGAACCGACCCGGCTGCACACCCGGTGCAGGAAGTCCTCGATGCCCGAGTAGGCCTTGACCGCGTCCTGCAGTGCGGTCTCGGAGAACTCCAACATGGACCGGTAATGCGCGCTGCCCAGGTAGTAGCGCAGCTCGGCGGCCCGAACCCGTTGCAGCACAGCGGGAATCGAGAGCACGTTGCCCAGCGACTTGCTCATCTTCTCGCCGCCCATGGTGACCCAGCCGTTGTGCAGCCAGTACCGGGCGAACCCGTCACCGGCGCCGTGCGCCTGCGCGATCTCGTTCTCGTGGTGCGGGAACACCAGATCCATACCGCCGGCGTGGATGTCGAACTCGGGGCCCAGATAGGCCTCGCACATCGCCACGCACTCGGTGTGCCAGCCGGGTCTGCCGCGGCCCCACGGCGTCGGCCACGACGGCTCACCGGGCTTGGCGCCCTTCCACAGGGTGAAGTCGCGCTGGTCGCGTTTCCCGGTCGCCACGCCCTCGCCCTGGTGCACGTCGTCGATGCGGTGACCCGACAGCTGCCCGTAGTCCGGCAGGCTCAACACGTCGAAGTACACGTCGCCGCCCGCGGCGTAGGCATGGCCCTTGTCGATGAGCCGCTCGATGAGCTCGACCATCTGGGTGATGTGACCGGTGGCCCTCGGCTCGGCCGACGGGGGGAGCACGCCCAGCGCGTCGTAGGCGGCCGAGAACGCACGCTCGTAGGTGGCGGCCCACTCCCACCACGGACGGCCCGCGTCGGCGGCCTTGTTGAGGATCTTGTCGTCGATGTCGGTGACATTGCGGATGAACGCGACGTCGTAGCCGTTGGCGGTCAGCCAGCGGCGCAACACGTCGAACGCAACCCCACTCCGGACGTGTCCGATGTGCGGTAGACCTTGCACGGTCGCACCGCACAGGTAGATCGAAGCGTGCCCAGGCCGCAACGGCACGAAATCACGTACGGCACCCGCCATGGTGTCGTAGAGCCGCAAGTCGGAGGCAGGGCCCGACCCGACGGCTTGAGCGCGATCGGTCACGACGTGCCAGCTTACCGGCCCTTTGAGGGCTACTTTGCAGGACCGACCGGTTCTGCGACTACCAGGGCCGTGGCGATGGCCGCCAGACCCTCGCCGCGGCCGGTCAGCCCGAGCCCGTCGGTGGTGGTGGCAGACACCGAGACCGGGGCGCCCACCAGCTCGGAGAGCACCCGCTGGGCCTCTTCACGCCGCGGGCCCACCTTGGGCCTGTTGCCGATGACCTGGACCGCGGCATTGCCGACGCGGAAACCCGCGTTCTGCACCAGCTCGCGGACGTGGCGAAGCATGTCGGCGCCGCCGGCGCCTTTCCACTGCGGCCGGTCGGTGCCGAAGACGGTTCCGAGATCGCCGAGCCCGGCAGCGCTGAGCAACGCGTCACACAGCGCGTGGGCGGCGACGTCGCCGTCGGAATGCCCGGCGCAGCCGTCGGCGTCGTCGAACTCCAGGCACAGCAGACGGCACGGGCGGCCCGCCTCGATGGGATGGACGTCGGTGCCGAGCCCGATCCGGGGCAGCATCATCCGCGACCCGCCAGAAGAGCCTCGGCGAGCACCAGATCCAGCGGGGTGGTGATCTTGAACGCCAGCGGGTCGCCCTCGACCGTCTGCACCGGCGTGCCGAGTTGTTCGACCAGTGAGGCGTCGTCGGTCACGCCGCGCTCACCGGCGCCGCCGGTGGCACGTCGGTAGGCCCGCCGCAGCACGTCGGCATGGAAACCCTGCGGTGTCTGCACGGCCCGCAGCCCGGCCCGCTCGGGTGTACCGAGCACGGCACCGTTGGCGTCGACGGCCTTGATGGTGTCGGTGAGCGCCAGGCCGGGTACGACCGCGCTGTGCCCCGCCTGCAACGCCGCCACCACGCGGGCGATCAACGTGGGCGGGGTCAACGCCCGCGCCGCGTCGTGCACCAGGATGAACTCCGCGTCACCCGCCGCTTCGATAGCCAGCGCAACCGACTCGGTGCGATCGCCCCCACCGGGGACGATCACGGAGTCTTCCCCGCCGAACACCAGCTTCGACTCGTCGACGAGCGCGGGCGGTACCGCGATCACGATCCGGTCGATCACCCCGGAAGCGCGCAACCCACTGAGCGCGTGCTCCAACAGGGGTGCTCCCCCCAATGTCACGAACGCTTTCGGTCGTCCCGCGCGCAGCCGCTCACCCGAGCCTGCTGCCGGAACGACGGCAACCGTCGCCACCGTTGCGTCCCGAGAAATCAGGACGCGGCGGCCAGAACCTCGTCGAGGATGGTCTCGGCCTTGGCATCATCGGTGTTCTCGGCCAGCGCGAGCTCGCCCACCAGAATCTGCCGGGCCTTGGCCAGCATGCGCTTCTCACCCGCGGAGAGGCCGCGCTCCTGATCCCGACGCCACAGGTCGCGGACCACCTCGGCGACCTTGTTCACGTCACCGGAAGCCAGCTTCTCCAGGTTGGCCTTGTACCGACGCGACCAGTTCGTCGGCTCCTCGGTGTGCGGCGCGCGCAGCACCTGGAAGACCTTGTCCAAACCTTCTTGACCCACAACATCGCGGACGCCGACATACTCGGCGTTCTCCGCGGGTACTCGAACGGTCAGATCCCCTTGGGCGACCTTGAGGACGAGATATTCTTTCTGCTCGCCTTTGATAGTCCGGGTTTCGATCGCCTCGATCAATGCAGCACCGTGGTGTGGATAGACGACGGTGTCTCCGACCTTAAAAATCATCTGATTCGAGCCCCTTTCGCTGCTCCATCCTAACACGGGCCCCGATCATGCGTGTACAACGATGCAGGTCAGGGGCCATGCAGGTTAACCGCAGGGGTTGACACGATGACGAATTCGTGCAATCCCCACGGGATTTACGGGGCCGAAAGGGATCCCGGCGCAAACTCCCGACCGCCTTGTGGGCGGCCGGAATCCGCGCCTGCCAAGCCCTCGCATTCCCCTGATGATCGCCACCTACTACTCTGCATAGTCGAAGAACGGCGAACCTGTTCAGGAGGCTTGAGTGAACCGCTTCTCATCCCGCACATCGGCCGGTCTGGCTGCGTGCGGCCTGGCCGCCGCCGTGGCACTCACCGCGTGCGGTGCCGGGCAGATCTCCCAGACCACCACACAGGAGCCGGCCGTCAACGGGGTCAACGCCCAGACCGGACAGGTTTCGCTGCGCAACGTCCATCTGCGGGCGCCCCAGCAGGCCGACTACGTCGAACCCGGCACCACGGTCGAGCTGCTGTTCGTGGCCGTCAACGATTCGTCCGAGGCCGACAACAAGCTGAAGTCCATCACCTCCGACATCGGCAAGGTCACGCTGAGCGGTGACAGCACGGTCAAGGCCGACGGCGTACTGCTCGTCGGAGAGCCCGACGGACAGCTCAAGGCCGTCGAGAACGCCGAGGCCGCCGACGCCGTCACCGCCGAGGTGGAGCTGACGAAGCCGATCACCAACGGCCTGCTCTACGACTTCACGTTCACCTTCGACAACGGCGAGACCACGGTCGCCGTGCCGATCTCGGCGGGCGAACAGCCGCGTCGCGACAAGACCGGCGACACCGCGACCGCCGAGGCCGGACACCACTAGATCCGGTAACCATCCCCGGCCTGTCGCCGGTGCTCATGTCGGTGCCTGCCGATACTGTCACCGCGTGGCCGGTTCGAAAGTACGTTCGCAGTACCGCTGTTCGGAGTGTCAGCACGTCACCCCCAAATGGGTTGGCCGCTGCGCGAATTGCGGTACCTGGGGCACCGTCGACGAGGTCGCGGTGTCCTCGGGCGTCGGCGGCAAGCTCAACGGCGCGGTGCGGCGCTCGGTGGCGCCCACCTCACCGGCCGTGCCGATCACGTCGATCGACCCGGGCGTCACCCGGCACTATCGGACCGGTGTCAGCGAACTCGACCGGGTACTGGGCGGGGGCCTGGTCGCCGGTTCGGTGACCCTGCTCGCGGGCGATCCCGGCGTCGGCAAGTCCACGCTGCTGCTCGAGGTGGCCAACCGGTGGGCCCACAGCGGCAAACGCGCGCTCTACCTGTCCGGTGAGGAATCGGCCGGGCAGATCCGGCTTCGTGCCGAACGCACCGGATGCACCCACGATCAGGTCTATCTCGCGGCCGAATCCGACCTGCAGATCGCCCTCGGCCACATCGACGAGGTGAAGCCGAGCCTCGTGGTGGTCGACTCGGTGCAGACCATGTCCACCACCGAGGCCGACGGGGTCACCGGCGGCGTGACGCAGGTGCGCGCGGTCACCACCGCGCTCACGGCATACGCCAAGGCCGCGGTCGGCGACCCGGCCGTCGCGATCATCCTGGTCGGCCACGTCACCAAGGACGGCGCCATCGCCGGTCCGCGCTCCCTGGAACATCTCGTCGACGTGGTGCTGCACTTCGAGGGTGACCGGGCCTCGACGCTGCGCATGGTGCGCGGTGTGAAGAATCGATTCGGCGCGGCCGACGAAGTCGGCTGTTTCCAGTTGCACGACAACGGAATCGAGTGCGTCAGCGATCCGTCGGGGCTGTTTCTGGACCAGCGTCCGGTCGCGGTACCCGGTACCGCGGTGACCGTCACCCTGGACGGCAAGCGCCCGATGATCGGCGAGGTGCAGGCCTTGGTCTCGCAACCGGCCGGCCCGCCGCGCCGCGCGGTCAGCGGTATCGATTCGGCCCGTGCGGCGATGATCGGCGCGGTGTTGCAGACCCGCTGCCGCATGCCGATCAACAGCAACGATCTGTACCTGTCGACCGTCGGCGGCATGCGGCTCACCGATCCGTCGGCGGACCTCGCGGTGGCGCTGGCGATCGCGTCGGCGTACTACAACACCGCGATGCCGATGAACGCGATCGCGATCGGCGAGGTGGGTCTGGCCGGTGACCTGCGCCGGGTCACCGGCATGGACCGCAGGCTCGCCGAGGCCGCCCGCCTCGGCTTCACCACGGCCGTCGTCCCGCCGGGTGTCGCGTCGGCTCCCGCGGGTTTGAAGGTCGTCACCGCGGACAACATCCGGGCCGCCGTGCAGACCCTGAAAGACATCGCGATTGCGGGTGGCCAATAGGATCGGGACAATAGCGGCCGATCCAAGGAGGGCTGATGGCCGTGAAGTCCGGCGCGAGATCCGGACGCAACGTCGTACACCTGGCCCGGCCGACGTTGCGCGAGACATTGGGCCGCCTGGCACCCGGTACGCCGTTGCGCGACGGCCTTGAGCGCATCCTGCGTGGCCGCACCGGCGCGCTGATCGTGCTCGGATACGACGACAGCGTCGAGGCGATCTGCGACGGCGGGTTCGTCCTCGACGTGCGCTACGCGCCGACGCGGCTGCGTGAGCTGTCGAAGATGGACGGCGCGGTGGTGCTCTCCAGCGACGGCAGTCGGATTTTGCGCGCCAATGTGCAGTTGGTCCCCGACCCGTCGATCCCGACCGACGAATCCGGCACCCGGCACCGTTCGGCCGAGCGCACCGCGATCCAGACCGGCTATCCGGTGATCTCGGTGAGCCACTCGATGAGCATCGTCACGGTCTATGTGGCAGGCGAGCGGCACGTGGTACCCGATTCGGCCACGATCCTGTCGCGGGCCAACCAGACGATCGCGACGCTGGAGCGCTACAAGGGCAGGCTCGACGAGGTCAGCAGGCAGCTCTCGACGGCCGAGATCGAGGATTTCGTGACCCTGCGCGACGTCATGACCGTCGTACAGCGGCTGGAGATGGTGCGCCGCATCAGCCTGGAGATCGACGCCGACGTGGTCGAGCTCGGCACCGACGGCCGCCAGCTCAAACTGCAGCTCGACGAACTCGTCGGCGACAACGAGACGGCCCGGGAGCTGATCGTGCGTGACTACCACGCCAACCCCGACCCGCCGACCGCCGCGCAGGTGGCCGCGACCCTGGAGGAACTCGACTCGCTCACCGACAGCGAACTGCTCGACTTCACCGTGCTGGCCCGGGTCTTCGGCTATCCCTCGACGGCCGAGGCCCAGGATTCGGCGATGAGCTCGCGGGGTTACCGCGCGATGGCGGCGATCCCCCGGCTGCAGTTCGCCCACGTCGACCTGCTGGTGCGGTCGTTCGGCTCGCTGCAGAACCTGCTGGCCGCGAGCGCCGACGATCTGCAGTCGGTCGAGGGCATCGGCTCGATGTGGGCCCGCCACATCAGGGAAGGGCTGTCACTGCTGGCCGAGTCGACGATCGCCGACCGCCTGGCCTGAGCGCAGATCAGTTACCCGCGCCGGCGTCCGGGGCGGGCGCACCGTCGGCGGGCGGTGCGGCAGGCTGCTGCGGACTCGCCTCGGCGAGGATGAACGGCACCGGTGCCGATCTCAGGTTCCCCAGTTGCACCACGAGGTTGTAGGTGCCCGGCCCGATCGGCTGCCGCGGCAGCGGGCACTGCGGCGCCGAACCCATGCCGGTCCAGGTCACCTCGGTGGTCACCTGCTCACCCGGGTTGAAGGTCTTGACCAGGGTTTCGTTGGACGGCGCGCAGTCGAGGTTCGACCACAACCGGGTGTTGTCGAGCGAGTAGACATAGGCGGCCAGGACCGCGGCGCCGACGTCGCGCTTGCACGCCACCAGGCCGATGTTGGTGACCACCATGGTGAACTTGGGCTGATCGCCGACGACGTACTCGGGCTGGCTCGTGATGCCCTTGACCGCGAGCGTGGAGTCCGGGCAGTCGTCACCCTCCTTGAGCACCGGCGGCGGCGTCACCGCCGCGGTCGGCGTCGGCGTCGGCGGCGGAGCGTGCTGCGCGGGCGGCACGATCGGCGTCTTGACGGCGGGATCCTCGCCGGGCAGCGGCTTCGGCGGGGCGGCCTGCTGGGAGGCGGTCTCGCCGGGTTTGTCGGCGGCCGTGTTGTCCGATCCAGAGTTGTTGTTGGTCATGATCACCGCGACTATCGCGGCGATAACCCCGATGACGACTACCGCGATACCGATAGCCAGCGCCCTGCGCCGCCAGTAAATCTGCGCGGGCAGCGGCCCCTGAGGTTCGAGATCCAACACGACTTTCACGGTAAGCCCAGGTCATCCCCAGTTGCCCGAGGCGCCTCGGCGTGTCGCCGTCGGGTGTCAGACTTCGCCGATATCGCCGAGGTGGCTGCGCAGCTCCACGCGGCCGTCCGCGAGGTGATAGGTGGTGCCGACGATGGCCTGCGTGCCCGCCGCGAGCCCGTTGGCAATCGCGGTCGAGCGCATCTGCAGCTGCGCGACGGTCTCGTTGACGTGCTGCGCCTCGAACTCGTCGACGCGGCTCAGCCCGGCCTTGCGGCCCAGCAGGATCGACGGCGTCACCCGCTCGACGATGTCGCGGACGAACCCGTTGGGCACTTCGCCGTCGTCGAGCGCGGCGAGGGTCGCCTTGACCGCGCCGCAGCTGTCGTGGCCGAGCACCACGATGAGCGGGACCTCCAGCACCGTCACGGCGTACTCGATCGAGCCGAGCACCGCGTTGTCGAGGACGTGACCCGCGGTGCGCACCACGAACATGTCACCGAGGCCCTGGTCGAACAGGATCTCGGCGGCCACCCGGCTGTCGCCGCAGCCGAACACCACCGCGGTGGGCTTCTGGGTCTGGGTGAGGCTGGCGCGTCGCTCGATCCCCTGGCTGGGGTGCAGCGGTTGGCCTGCCACGAAACGGGCATTACCGTCCTTGAGTGCTTTCCACGCTGCCACTGGATTCGAGTTCGGCATCCGACCATTCTGCCCTGAACACCCGATGAGCATCAGCCCGGATGAAGTTTTGCGGTGGTTCGACCGCGCGCGGCGCGATCTGCCGTGGCGGCGCCCGGGCGTGACGGCCTGGCAGATTTTGGTCAGTGAGTTCATGCTGCAGCAGACCCCGGTGGCGCGCGTCGAGCCGATCTGGCTGGCCTGGATCGAGCGCTGGCCCACCCCGTCGGCAACGGCCGCCGCCGGTTCCGCCGACGTGTTGCGCGCCTGGGGCAAGCTCGGCTACCCGCGCCGAGCCAAGCGGCTGCACGAGTGCGCGGTGGTGATCTCCACCGAGCACGACGACGTCGTTCCCAGTGACGTCGAGACGCTGCTCACCCTGCCCGGCATCGGCGCGTACACCGCGCGGGCGGTCGCATGCTTCGCCTACCGGGCGAGGGTGCCGGTGGTGGACACCAATGTGCGCCGCGTCGTCACGCGGGCCGTGCACGGCGCCGCCGACGCGCCGGCCAGCACCCGCGATCTCGACATGGTGGCCGCGCTGCTGCCGCCCGACGACACCGCGCCGACGTTTTCGGCCGCGCTCATGGAACTCGGTGCCACGGTGTGCACGGCACGCTCGCCGCGGTGCGGCATCTGCCCGCTGAGCCGATGCGCCTGGCGTTCGGCCGGATTCCCGGCCGGTACCGTCACCCGCCGCGTGCAGCGCTACGCCGGCACCGATCGCCAGGTCCGCGGCAAACTGCTGGATGTGTTGCGCGACAGCACAACTCCCGTGACACGAGAGCAGCTCGACGTCGCGTGGCTGACCGATCCGGCGCAACGCGACCGCGCGCTGGACTCGCTGCTGGTCGACGGTTTGGTGGAGCAGACCGCCGACGGTCGCTTCGCGCTCGCCGGCGAGGCAGGCGAGACCGCCTGATCAGGCCGTCGCCTCTACCATCTCCCTGGCCATGTCGCCTGCCATGCTTGTGGCCATGTCGTCGCACACTCCCGAAGCGCCTGAGCCGCAAGCGAACCGACGACGGTAGTCGGACGGCGTCACACCGATGAGCCTGCGGAAGTGGTGGCGCAACAGGGTCGCGGTGCCGAACCCGGCCTGCCCGGCGATCCAGTCGATGTCGAGGTCGGTCTCCTCGAGCAGCCGACGCGCGTAGAGCACGCGCTGATCGGTGATCCACTGCATGGGCGTGGTGCCGGTCTCCTCGACGAAGCGGCGCGCGAAGGTGCGCGTGGACATCGACGCCCGCTTGGCCAGGCTCGACACGGTGTGCGGCTTGTCGAGGTTGCCGACGATCCAGTCGAGGTGCGGCGCGAACCGATCCGAGCACCGCACCGGCACCGGCTGGTCGATGAACTGACGCTGCCCGCCGTCGCGGTGCGGCGGCACGACCATGCGGCGCGCGATCTTGTTGGTCACCTCGCTGCCGAGTTCGCGACGCACGAGGTGCAGGCACGCATCGATACCCGCCGCGGTGCCCGCGCTGGTGATGAGGTTGCCGTCGTCGACGTAGAGCACGTTGCGGTCGACCCGGGCGGTCGGATACCGCCGCGCCAGTTCGTCGGCATGCATCCAGTGCGTGGTGCACGGTCTGCCGTCGAGCAGGCCCGCCGCACCCGCGACGAATGCGCCCGAGCACACCGTGAGGATGATCGACCCGGAGTCGGCCGCAGCCCGCACGGCGTCCAGGGCCGCAGGCAGGTAGTCGGGGCTGCCGATCGCCGGGATCGCGACCAGATCGACGCCGATGAGGTCGTCG
Source organism: Mycolicibacterium goodii (assembly GCF_001187505.1). The sequence goes on along the minus strand of NZ_CP012150.1, from coordinate 2,226,234 downwards.
AGGCCGTGGTCAGGGGTGAGTGTGGCCCCGACCGAGGTACTCAGCGGCTTGCCCGGTTCGGGTCCGCAGACCTTGAAATCGAAATTCGGCACACCGTCGCCGGAGCGATCGATGCCGAACACCTCGCAGATCACACCGAACTCGAACATCGCGAGGCGATCCAGCACGAGAACGGAGACACTTTTGAGCATGGCAGCATTTTATCTGAAGATGTCACCGCTGCCACTGTTGGCGGTATATGAGCGGCGCCAACAATTACTGCCATGAATGTTGTCATCGCTCTGTTGATCCTGGTAGCACCGCTCGCGGTCGCCGTGGGCCTGGGCTGGGCGGCCCACCGCGGCAACGTCTTACGGTTCGACCTCGCCCAGTTCCGGGTCGGCGCGCCACTGGCCGGCCGCTTCGACACCTCCGACGCCGACGCCTACCGCATCGCCCACGACGCCGAGGCGATCCGCAGCCGGTTCGAGCTGCACCCGGAATGGCCGTCAGCCGGCGTCCTCGGCGAGCGCCGCTAGGAATTTCGTGACCGCGGTCTGATACACGTCGGGCCGGTCATCGTGGATCAGATGGCCGGCCTCGGCGACGTACAGATACGTGGTCTTCGCGCCGGTCTCGGACATCTGGCGCATCTGCCCGGGCGGCGCCACCGAATTGGCCGCCTCCAGCAGCAGCGTCGGTACCGAAACCGCGCGCCACTGCCGCCAGTAGTCCCGTCTGCCCCACTCCGCGGCGATGTCGATCCACCACTGCGGGTGCCCGTGCAACCGCCACCCGGTCGCCGTCCGGTCGAACGCCTCAAGGAAATACCGACCCGCGACCGGGCCGAACTCGTCGTAAACGTCTTGCGCGGAAGAGAATTCAACCGGAAGCGCATGTACCCACGGCTCCCACGGCCCGGTGGTGCGGCCCCGGAAATCAGGCGCCATGTCCTCCACCACCACCGCGGTCACCAGTTCGGGCCGCGCCGCGGCCAGGCACCACGAATGCAACGCCCCCATCGAATGCCCGACCAGGGTCGCCGGGCGCCCGAGCGCGGCGACCGCGTCGCCGAGATCCTCGACGAAACGCTCGGTGCCGATCGGCTGTGGGTCGACGACGTCGCGGCCACGATGCCACGGCGCGTCGTAGGTGTACACCTCGCCCAGCCCGGTCAACCACGACACCTGACGTGACCATGTGGTGCCGCGCCCCATCAAACCGTGCACCAGCACGATCGGGTCGCCGCGGCCGCCACGGGCGGTGAGCAGATCTGTGACCATGTCGTTATCTTGCCGGTGGATCACGCTACCCTGAACGACATGCCCGTCGTGAAGATCAACGCCATCGAGGTTCCGCCGAACGCCGGACCCGAGCTGGAGAAGCGGTTCGCCCACCGCGCACACGCCGTCGACAATCAGCCGGGCTTCCTGGGGTTCCAGCTGCTGCGCCCGGTCAAGGGTGAGAACCGCTACTTCGTGGTGACCCAGTGGGAATCCGAGGAAGCGTTCCAGGCCTGGGCCACCGGACCGGCCATCGAGGCGCACAAGGGCGAGCAGCGCAATCCGGTGGCCACCGGGGCATCGCTGCTGGAGTTCGAGGTTGTGTTGGACGTTGCGGGGTCGGGCGACAAGGCGTAGCCCAGGCCGGGCACTTCGGCCCGCTGTCGGCCTGACGGCCGTCGTGGCGGTCGTCGCTGCCCTGGCTTGCGGCTGTGCAGAACGTTCGGCGCCCGCGGCCGAGGTGTCCTACGGCGCTCACATCGACACCAACACCCCACCCGGTCTGCGCGCCAAGCAGACCATGGACATGCTCAACTCGGACTGGCCCATCGGTCCGGTGAGCGTGGGCACGCTCGCCTCCCCGGAGAAGATCGACGACGTGGGCGTCAAGATGGACACCATCTGGTGGGACCGCCCGTTCAAGGTCACCTCTGTCGAGATCGGAGCGGGCCAGGCGAGGCTGCACGTGCTCACCTCCTACAACGTCGCGCAGGACATCGAACTGCGCACCAACGACGCGGGCATGGTCGACCGTTTCGAGGTGAACCTCAACCCGCCGATCATCAACACCTGGTCGGACATCGACAAGGAGATCGGCAAGACCGGCGCGCGGTACTCCTATCAGGTGTCCAAGGTGCATCCCGGCGTCACCGGCCCCGGCGCGTGCGAGGTGGTGGCGGGCACCAACACCGACCTGTCGCTGCCGTTGGCATCGATCTTCAAACTCTATGTGCTGCTTGCGGTCTCGGATGCGATCAAGGAAGGCACGCTCAGCTGGGACGACAAGCTGACCATCACCAAGGACGGCAAGGCACTCGGTTCGGCGGGCCTGGACAAACTGCCGCCCGGCGCGCAGATCACCGTGCGCACCGCGGCGCAGCAGATGATCTCGGCCAGCGACAACATGGCCACCGACCTGCTGATCGGGCGGGTGGGAACCCGTGCGGTGGAGCGCGCGCTCGTCACGGCCGGACACCACGATCCGGCCAGTATGACGCCGTTCCCGACGATGCATCAGGTGTTCTCGGTCGGCTGGGGCGAACCGAACCTGCGTGAGCAGTGGAAGAACGCCTCCCACGCGGACCGGATCAAGCTGTTCCAGCAGACGAATTCCCGTCCATACCAACCGGATCCGAACCGCACCCACACGCCCGCGTCGAACGACGGGCTGGAGTGGTTCGGCAGCGCCGCCGACATCTGTCGCGTGCACGCCGCGCTGCAGGCCTCGGCCGTGGGCCCGGCCGCACCCGTCAAGGACATCCTGTCCGCGCTGCCCGGCATCGACCTGGACCCGGCCAAGTGGACCTACATCGGCGCCAAGGGCGGCAACCTGCCCGGCGATCTGACGTTCAGTTGGTACGCGGTGGACCACACCGGGCAACCGTGGGTCGTGAGCTTCCAGTTGAACTGGCCGCAGTTCCGCAGTTCGACCGCGGCGGGCTGGCTGCTGCAGATCGCCAAGCGGGCCTTCGCGCTCGCGCCCGTGGGCTAACCGCTGCGCAGGGTCCAGGCGCCGGCCCGGTGGTGCAGCACGGTGCGGCTGACCGGGGCGATGTCGATCCGCCAGAAGGACTTCGGCGGCGCGTCGAGCGCCACCAGGACCGCCGCGCGGATCACGGCCGGATGCGTCACCGCGACCAGCCTGCCGCGCCGCGTCGACACCGTCTGCATCCAGCGTCGTACCCGCTCGATGAGTTCGACGATCGATTCGCCGCCGTGCGGCGCGCGGGTGGGTTCGGTGAGCCAGACCGCGAGATCCGCGGGTTCGACGGCGCCGAGCGGCTTGCCGCGCCAGCCGCCGCAGTCCAGGTCGGCCAGCTCGGGGCGCACCTCGGCCGACAGGCCGAGCAGTTCGGCGGTCTGTACGGTCCGCTTCTCGGGGCCGCAGAGCACGGTGCCGGAGGCGCCAATCTGCCCGGTGCCGGAGGCGCCAATCTGCCCGGTGCCGGAGGCACTGATGTCCACGGTGCCGGTCTGGCGGTGACCCAGCTCGTTGAGTGGCTCGTCGGCGGGAAATCGTCCGGCTGCCAACGCGTCGGTCATCGCATGCGAGACCAGTGACAGCCGGACGACCTCACTCACGCCGAAAGGCCGGCCTGCTGACGGCGCGGACGTTCACCGAGCAGCCGGGCCGCCAGCGGTGCGAACACCAGCCCGATCGTCGCCCACATCACCAACTGCGTCAGGAATGCGTACAACCGGAACTCGTACAGGTCGTCCGCCGGGAACCCACCGAAGACGATGTGCCCGTGGTCCTCCAGCGGCCCCGGTGTCTCGTCGATCGTCGGCAGCACCAGCATCAAAACCGCCATCGCGACGATGTAGCCGCCTGCGCCCAGCAGCGTGGCGTTCCACGTGCCGAACTTCCCGACCAGTTGGCGGCCGAGATACACCGCCGCCACCAGCAGCGCCGCGCTCAACACGACCAGCAGCAGATACAGCAGCGTGCGCTGCTGGATCGTCTCGTCGAGGCTGACCGCAGGCGGGTTGGGCGGGTACTTCAGCGACGGCACCACATACAGCGACAGGAACATCCCGCCGGCCAGCAGCACCGAGAGCATCCTGGGCGAGAGCGCCCCCACGCGGCCGTACGCCACGCAGTAGGCCACCGCGAACAGCGCCCCCATCGCGACGGCGAACGCGATGACGCCGAAACCCAGCCCGATGTTGGCCTGGACACCGCGGCTGAACAGTTCCACCCCGTGGTCGTGGCCGCCGCCCGCGCCGTGGTCATGCGCGTGCGCCTCGCTGACGCCGTCCTCGAACGCGATGGCGCGGGCGATGACGGGTTCGACGAAGATCCGCGCGAAGACGAACGCGAGCAGGCCACCTAGGGCGCCGGCCAGAAGACCGCGCCCGATGATGTGCTTTTCCATATTCGATTGGCCCCTGCTAGGTGCTCAGTGGCATGGGAAGCCGAGCAGGTGCCTGGCGTCGTGCACGAACTCGTGCACGTAGGTGTTGTTGCCGAACACCGAAGTCGCGCCCTGATCGAGGCCGACGAAGTACAGCACAACCAGGGCCAGGACGGCCGTGAGGGACAGCCACAGCGCGGCCTTGGTGGCCGAGAGGTCGAGTGCCGGGGCGACGCTGTGGTGAGTCGGAGAGGTCGTCGGAGAGGTCATTGAGGAGATCCTTTCTGGGATTCCGCGTCCCAGTTCGAAGGAGTGACAAACGCAGGGTCTGACTTTCACAGTGGCGCGACCGTTCTGGATTCTCACCAGATTCCGGCGTCTGTCGATTACAGCAGCATCCTAAGCCACACAAAAGACCCCCGGGCAATGCCGGGGGTCTTCTGCAACTCGCTGTTTACCGATTGTCGATCACTCGGTGCCGGAGGCGGTGGCGCCGGAGGCACCGGCACCGGCCAGATCAGGCTCGGGCTCGGCGCGCTTCGGCCCACCCGTGAAGGTGAACTTGGCGTCCTCGCCCTGGCCTTCGCCGTCCCAGCCTTCGACGTCGACGGTCACCAGCTGGCCGGGGCCGATCTCCTCGAACAGGATCTTCTCGGAGAGCTGGTCCTCGATCTCGCGCTGGATCGTGCGGCGCAGCGGGCGGGCGCCCAGCACCGGATCGAATCCGCGCTTGGCCAGCAGCGCTTTCGCCTTCGGCGTCAGCTCCATCGTCATGTCCTTGGCCCGCAGCTGGTTGCCGACCCGGCCGATCATCAGGTCGACCATCTTGATGATCTCGTCCTGCGTCAGCTGATGGAACACGATGATGTCATCGATGCGGTTGAGGAACTCCGGGCGGAAGTGCTTCTTGAGCTCGTCGTTGACCTTCTGCTTCATCCGCTCGTAGTTGTTCTCACCACCACCCTGGCTGAAGCCGAGGCCGACCGCCTTGCTGATGTCGCTCGTACCGAGGTTCGAAGTGAAGATCAGCACGGTGTTCTTGAAGTCGACCGTGCGGCCCTGGCCGTCGGTGAGGCGGCCGTCCTCGAGGACCTGCAGGAGGCTGTTGTAGATCTCCTGGTGGGCCTTCTCGATCTCATCGAAGAGAACGACCGAGAACGGCTTGCGGCGCACCTTCTCGGTGAGCTGGCCGCCCTCCTCGTAGCCGACGTAGCCCGGAGGGGCACCGAACAGCCGCGAGGCGGTGAAGCGGTCGTGGAACTCGCCCATGTCGATCTGGATGAGCGCGTCGTCGTCGCCGAACAGGAAGTTCGCCAGCGCCTTGGACAGCTCGGTCTTACCGACACCGGACGGGCCGGCGAAGATGAACGAACCGGACGGACGCTTCGGATCCTTCAGGCCGGCGCGGGTGCGGCGGATCGCCTTGCTGACGGCCTTGACGGCGTCCTCCTGGCCGATGATCCGCTTGTGCAGCTCCTCCTCCATGCGCAGCAGCCGAGTCGTCTCCTCCTCGGTCAGCTTGAACACGGGGATGCCGGTCCAGTTGCCCAGCACCTCGGCGATCTGCTCGTCGTCGACCTCGGCGACCACGTCGAGGTCCCCGGAGCGCCACTGCTTCTCGCGCTCGGCACGCTGGGCGACGAGTTGCTTCTCCTTGTCGCGCAGCGCCGCGGCCTTCTCGAAGTCCTGCGCATCGATCGCGGACTCCTTCTCCCGGCGCGCGTCGGCGATCTTCTCGTCGAACTCGCGCAGGTCTGGCGGAGCGGTCATGCGGCGGATGCGCATCCGCGCGCCTGCCTCGTCGATCAGGTCGATCGCCTTGTCCGGCAGGAACCGGTCGTTGATGTAACGGTCGGCCAGGGTGGCCGCCGCGACCATCGCGGAGTCGGTGATCGAGACGCGGTGGTGCGCCTCGTAACGGTCGCGCAGCCCCTTGAGGATCTCGATGGTGTGCTCGACGGTCGGCTCACCCACCTGCACCGGCTGGAACCGGCGCTCCAGGGCGGCGTCCTTCTCGATGTACTTGCGGTACTCGTCGAGCGTGGTCGCGCCGATCGTCTGCAGCTCGCCACGGGCCAGCTTCGGCTTGAGGATGCTCGCGGCGTCGATCGCGCCCTCGGCGGCACCCGCGCCGACGAGCGTGTGCAGCTCGTCGATGAACAGGATGATGTCGCCGCGGGTGTTGATCTCCTTGAGCACCTTCTTGAGGCGTTCCTCGAAGTCACCGCGGTAGCGGCTGCCCGCGACCAGGGAGCCCAGGTCGAGGGTGTAGAGCTGCTTGTCCTTCAGCGTCTCGGGAACCTCGCCGTGCACGATGGCCTGCGCCAGGCCCTCGACGACGGCGGTCTTGCCGACACCGGGCTCGCCGATCAGCACCGGGTTGTTCTTGGTGCGCCGGCTCAGCACCTGCATGACCCGCTCGATTTCCTTCTCGCGGCCGATGACCGGATCGAGCTTGCCCTCCATCGCGGCCGCGGTCAGGTTACGGCCGAACTGGTCGAGCACGAGCGAGGTCGACGGGTTGCCCGACTCGCCACCACGGCCGCCGGTCCCGGCTTCTGCCGCTTCCTTGCCCTGGTAGCCGCTCAGCAGCTGGATGACCTGCTGGCGCACCCGCGTCAGCTCGGCGCCCAGCTTCACGAGCACCTGGGCCGCGACGCCTTCGCCCTCACGGATCAGGCCGAGCAGGATGTGCTCGGTGCCGATGTAGTTGTGGCCGAGCTGCAGCGCTTCGCGCAGGCTCAGCTCGAGCACCTTCTTGGCGCGAGGCGTGAACGGGATGTGGCCCGACGGCGCCTGCTGGCCCTGGCCGATGATCTCCTCGACCTGGCTGCGGACGCCTTCCAGCGAGATCCCGAGCGACTCGAGCGACTTGGCCGCTACACCCTCGCCCTCATGAATAAGTCCCAAAAGGATGTGCTCGGTGCCGATGTAGTTGTGGTTGAGCATCCGGGCTTCTTCTTGAGCCAGGACGACGACCCTGCGGGCGCGGTCGGTAAATCTCTCAAACATCGGTGGTTACCTGCTTCCATCACGTAGCGGTACCGACACACATCAGGCCGTGTGCGATCTGAGTGCGTAGTACCTGCCGTCCACTCTAATGGGCGGCCGCGCCGGGCGCGGAGGTTGGCGGGCCGTTCCGCTCTGGATTACCCGGTGCTGCTGATATGCAACGCAGTCTTTGCGCAGATCGTTTCCCGATCTGGCCCGTAATCAGTTCGCCAGAAGCGAAAAACGCCGGACCGGTGAATGCCCGGCCCGGCGTGCTGGCAACCTTCCGCTAAGTTGCCGCGTGGAATGCGTCGATCACGTCGGCAGGAATCCGGCCGCGGGTCGACACATTGTGTCCGTTGCGGCGGGCCCATTCGCGGATCGCAGCGCTTTGCTCACGGTCGATGGCACCGCGGCCCCGGCTCGTGGTGGTCGCCGCGCGACCGCGCTTGCGTCCACCGACCCGGCGGCCTGCTTCCACCCACTGCTTCAGATCGTTGCGCAACTTTGCGGCATTTTTTGCGGAAAGGTCGATCTCGTAGGTCACCCCATCGAGGCCGAATTCGACCGTTTCGTCGGCCGTGGCCTCACCGTCGAAATCATCGACCAGTGTGACGGTCACTTTCTTCGCCATTCTCGGCACCGACCCTTCTGCTAGAGCATTGGTGACAAGTTCGAGTATCTCGCACCTGGGGACCAATGTGCCACATTGTCGCATACTTCTTCAACACGCCCAGATCACGCCAGTCAGTTGCTGTGACGCCGCACAATCGGGAACAAAACCGTCTCCCTAATAGACAGCCCTGTCAACGCCATCATCAACCTATCGATGCCCATTCCGGTTCCGGTGGTCGGCGGCATCGCATACTCCAATGCGGCCAGGAAATCGTCGTCGAGAACCATTGCCTCATCGTCGCCCGCTGCGGCGGCACGGGCCTGGGCCTCGAAACGCTCACGCTGGATTACCGGGTCGATGAGTTCGGAGTATCCGGTCGCGAGTTCGAATTTCCTGACGTAGAGGTCCCACTTCTCGGTTACCCCTGGAATGCTGCGATGCGCACGCGTGAGCGGGGTGGTCTCGACCGGGAAGTCGCGCACGAACGTCGGTGCCCACAACTTGTCACCGACCGTGTGCTCCCATAGTTCTTCGATCAATTTTCCGTGTCCGTATCCACGGTCACGCGGAATCTCGACCTCGAGTCGATCGGCAATCTGCCACAACTTCTCGGCGGGCGTCTCGGGAGTGATCTGCTCACCGAGCGCCTCGGACAGCGATGGGTACATTTCCACGGTGTCCCATTCACCGTCGAGATCGTAGACAGTGCCATCGGGCAATGGCACCTGCCGCGTCCCGATCGCTTCGTCGGCGACCTCCTGAATAAGTTCTCGGGTGACGACCGCGGAATCGTTGTAGTCACCGTAAGCCTGATATGTCTCCAACATCGCAAATTCCGGTGAGTGCGTGGAATCAACGCCTTCGTTGCGAAAGTTACGATTTAACTCGAAAACCTTCTCAAAACCGCCCACCAGGCAGCGCTTGAGGAACAGTTCCGGAGCGATCCGCAGGTACAGATCGATGTCGAGTGCATTGGAGTGCGTGATGAACGGCCGTGCGGCGGCACCGCCCGCCAGCGTCTGCAGCATCGGTGTTTCGACCTCGAGGAATCCGCGCCTTTCGAGTGCCGAACGCACGGCGCGCACCACCGCGACGCGCTGGCGCGCGATGGTGCGGGCCTCGGGTCGGACGATGAGATCGACATAGCGCTGACGCACCCTGGCTTCTTCGCTCATTTCCTTGTGAGCAACCGGAAGTGGGCGTAGCGCCTTGGACGCCATCTGCCATCTGTCGGCGAGCACCGACAATTCTCCGCGCTTGGAACTGATGACTTCGCCGTGAACGAACACGATGTCACCGAGGTCCACCTCACTCTTCCAGGCGTCGAGCGCCTCCTGGCCCACCTGCGCAAGGCTGACCATCACCTGCAGTTGCGTGCCGTCGCCCTCCTGCAGGGTGGCAAAGCACAGTTTGCCGGAGTTGCGGGCAAACACCACCCGGCCGGAGACGCCGACGATGTGCCCGGTCGAGCTGTCGGCCGCCAGGTCGGGGTAGGCGCGGCGCAGTTCGGCGAGGGTGTGGGTGCGGTCGACCTTCACCGGGTACGGATCGTGTCCCTGCGCCAGCAGGCGCTCCCGCTTGTCCTGACGGATACGGAACTGCTCGGGAATATCGGCCTGGGGCTGGGACGTGTCGTCACGATCGGCTGGGGTCACGAAAGCCCAGCTTAAATGAACGCCCGAAGCCACCTCTGACGGCTCGACGGTGGCCGTTGCCTCAGCGCGCGGGCTTGAGCTTGCCCCGCTGATTGGCGCGGTTGCGCTCGAACACCAACCGCAGCCCGTCGAGTGTGAGGTGGCGGTCGTAGTGCTCGACCGTGCGCAGATCGGGCAGCACCAGCGGCGCGGTGTGCCCGGTGGCGACGACGGTCACGTCGGTGCCGGAGAAGCCGTCGACGTCGTCGCGGATGCGGTTCACCAGGCCGTCGACCAGGCCCGCGAACCCGAACACCGCTCCGGACTGCATACATTCGACGGTGTTCTTGCCGATCACCGAGCGCGGCCGGGTCAGCTCGACACGGCGCAGCGCGGCCGAGCGCGCCGCCGCGGCGTCGGAGGACACCTGTACGCCGGGTGCGATCGCACCGCCGAGGAACTCGCCCTTGGCCGAGACCACGTCGACGCAGATCGACGAACCGAAGTCCACCACGATCGCCGCGGTTCCGTATTTGTGGTATGCCGCAAGGCAGTTCACGATCCGGTCGGCGCCGACCTCCTTGGGGTTGTCGACCAGCAGCGGGATGCCCGTGCGCACCCCCGGTTCGATCAGCACGTGCGGCACATTGGGCCAGTACTGCTCGAGCATCACCCGCACCTCGTGCAGCACCGACGGCACCGTCGACAGGCCCGCGGCGCCGGTCAGGCGTTCCGAGTCGTCACCGATCAGACCGTCGATGGTGAGTGCCAACTCGTCCGCGGTGACCTCGGGCTCGGTGCGGATCCGCCACTGCTGCACCACTTCTGCGTGGTCGCCGGATCCCGAGATCAGGCCCACCACGGTGTGGGTGTTGCGGACGTCGATCGCGAGCAGCACCGCTCTACCTCGGCGCAAGCAGGTCGGCAGCGGAATCCGGAACGTAGGCCGGATCGCCGCCGTGCGCACCGAGGTCGACCTGCTTGTTGTCGGCGTCGACGAACACGATGCGCGGACGGTGGGTGCGCGCCTCGGCGTCGTCCATCACACCGTAGGCGATGAGGATCACCAGATCGCCGGGATGCACCAGATGTGCTGCGGCTCCGTTGATCCCGATGACACCGCTGCCCCGCTCACCGGTGATGGCGTAGGTGACCAGGCGTGCGCCGTTGTCGATGTCGACGATGGTCACCTGCTCGCCTTCGAGCAGATCCGCGGCGTCCATCAGGTCGGCGTCGATGGTGACCGAGCCGACGTAGTGCAGGTCGGCCTGCGTCACGGTGGCGCGGTGGATCTTCGACTTGAGCATCGTGCGCTGCATCAGTTCCTCCAGGGCAGTTCGTGGTTCTGGTCGGTGCCGACCCGGGGATGACCGTCGATGCCCGCGGAGGCACCGACGTCGATCGCGATGTTGTCGATCAGGCGGGTGCGGCCCAGGCGGGCGGCCACCAGCAGGCGGGCCTGCCCCTCGGCAGGCGCGGGACCCAACATGGGGTCGCGCACCTGCAGATAGTCGACCTCCAGCGCGGGCACCTCGTCGAGCACGGCGCGCGCCGCGTCGAGCGCGGCCTCGGCACCGCCCGCGGCGGCGTACTTGCCGGCCAGCAGCGCGGCCGACAGCGCGCCTGCCTGCTCGCGCTGGTCCTTGTCGAGGTAGCGGTTGCGCGACGAGAGCGCCAGGCCGTCGGACTCGCGAACCGTGGGGACACCGACGATCTGGACGTCGAGGTTGAGGTCGGCCACCATCTGCCGCAGCAGGGTGAGTTGCTGGTAGTCCTTTTCGCCGAAGTACGCGCGATCGGGCCGCACGATCTCGAAGAGCTTGAGCACTACCGTCAGCACACCGGCGAAATGCCCTGGGCGCGAAGCGCCTTCGAGGTCGTCGCCGAGCGGGCCGGGATGCACGCTGGTGCGGGTGCCGTTCGGGTACATGTCGGATCCGCTTGGTGTGAACGCGATTTCGACGCCCTCGGCGCGCAGCGCGGCCAGGTCGTCGTCGAGCGTGCGCGGGTAGGCGTCGAGATCCTCGCTCGGCCCGAATTGCAGCGGGTTGACGAAGATCGACACCACGACCACCGCGCCGGGCGTCCGCTTGGCGGCCTGCACCAGCGTCAGGTGGCCCTCGTGCAGCGCGCCCATGGTGGGCACCAGCACCACGCGCCGCCCCGCGGTGCGCAACGCGCGGGTGACCGCGGCGACGTCGGCGGGTGCCGAGTACACGTTGAGCTCACTCGCGGAGAACTTGGGTGTTCTGCTGATGGTCATCCTCGACTCGCTTCCGACAGCACCGCGAAGACCTCCTCGGGTGCGTGAGCACGCTGGGCGGTTCGCAGTGAATTCGCCCGGTATGACTGTGCCAGTTGGGGTTCCAACTCCCCGAGGGCGGCCAGATGCGCCGCAACGGCCGCAGCGTCGCCGCGCGCGACCGGGCCGGTCAGCGCGGACTGACCGCGCTGCAGCGCGTTCTCAAGGGCCGCGCGGGCCAACGGCGCGATGACACGTTCGGCCAGACCACCCGGTTCGTCGCCGACGAGTTCCTGGCCCATCAGTTCCTGCCCGCGCAGCGACGAGCGCAGCGCCTCGACCGCATCGAGCACCAGCGTCACCAGGTGGTTGCTGCCGTGTGCGAGCGCCGCGTGGTACTGCGATCGGGCGTCCTCACGCACCCGGAACGGTTCGCCGCCGATCTCCAGCACGAGCGACTGGCCGATGGCATAGCCGATCTCGTCGGCCGCGGTGATGCCGAAGCAGGTGTCCGGCAGACGCGTGATGTCCTCATCCGAACCGGTGAACGTCATCGCGGGGTGGATCGCCAGCGGCATGCAGCCCTGCTCGGTGAGCGGCGCGAGGATGCCCACGCCGTTGGCACCGGACGTGTGCACGACGATGGTTCCCGGCCGCACCGAACCCGTCGTCGCCAAACCTGTGATGACGCCGGATAGTTCGGCGTCCGGAACGCTGAGCAGCAGCAGTTCGGCTCGCCGGGCGACATCGTGCGCGGGCAGGATCGCGGTGTCGGGCAGTCGGCGCTCGGCACGTTGGCGCGAGGCGCGGGAGATGGCGCTGCACGCCACCACCACGTGCTCGACCCGTTCCAGGGCGTACCCGAGTGCGGTACCGACCCGGCCTGCGGAGATGATCCCCACGCTCAGCCGGGCCGGGCGCAGTCCGTCAGGCGGGGACCACCCGCTCTCGGGGGGCTGCTCCATTGCAGACGAACCTCACGGATTGAAGTGGTCATTCGTTCCGGTCCCGCGCTGCGGGTACCGGACGGTGCCACGAGACTAACTCACTCGTCGCGGCGCCGACGACGCCCGCCTGTGGTCGGGGCGGCCTGGAACCTGGCGAGCAGCTCGGCGGCCGACTGCCCGTTCGCGTGCTGGCCGCGTGGTTCCTCCTCGGCGTCGCGGTGCCGGGGTGGCGGCGGTGGTGCCGCGGGTTCGGTCGCGAGGACCGGCGGTGTGGTGTCGGCGGGTCCGGCCTCATCCCGGTCCGTGGTCTGGGCACCGGCCTCGGCGTCGGCGCCCGCGGCGTAGTGACGTCCGCGGGGCCGTTCCGGCGGTTCGGGCGGGGCCATGACGGGCGGGGCCGGCTCCGCGGGCGCGGTGGATTCGGCCTGGGGGGCGGGTTCGGCGGTCTCGCCCGTCTCGGGCGCGCGGCGGCGGCCGACGTATTCGCCGGACGCACCGTTCTGAGGCTGCACCGGGGCGACCCAGTTGCTGCCGGGCGCGCCCGCCGGGATCCACTGGCCTTCGGCGGGTGCCGGCTGCCAGCCCGAGGTCGCGTCGATCGTCGGGGACGGCTGCAGCGGCGGCATCGACGGTGGCGGAGGCGGGGGTGCCCAGGCCGAGACCGGTTCGGGCCGGGGTGCCGGTTGGGGCTGCTGAGGCTGGGGTTCGGACTGGGGCTCTGGCTGGGGTACCGGCCGCGGTTCCGGCTGGGGTTCGGGCTGTGGCGGCGTTGGCCGGGGAGGCTGCTGCCGCGGCGGTGCGGGCGGTGTCGGCGGTGCCTGTGGCGGCTGTGGACGTTCGGCCTGCGGCTGAGGCTGCGACGTGGGCGGCTGCGGCATGGCTGGCTGCTCGTCGTCGGCGAGGCGGCGCCGACGACGCCTGCGCGGCTCCTCGGCCGATTGCGGGGTGGACCGGGAGGCGTGCTGCGGAGCCGGTTGCGACGGGAACCGGTGTGCACCGCCCTCCTCGGGCCGACGATCGAACTCCCAGTCGTCCTCGGGCGGGTGCGGTTCGGCCGGGACGTCGATGATCGGGCTCTCCTCGGTGCGATCCAGGCGGTAGTCCCTGATGTCGGTGGTCTCCAGATCGGGCACGTCGAGGCGGCTCGCGGTGACCCGGCCCGCGGGCCGCGCGGTGGTGCTGCGGTCGTGTTCCAGCGCAGGCCGGTGCGCCAGATCGGTGTCGAACAGGATCTCCAGGTTGGCCCGCAGCGCGGCCAGCTCGGCGCGCAGCGCGGCGACCTCGTCGGCGGCCTGTGCCCGCAACTCGGAGGCCAGTTCGCGGCGCAGTTGGGTCTCGACGGTCAGCTCGTATTCGCGCCGGGCCGAGATCTCCCGATCCAGCTGAAGGTCGTAGACCAGTTTGAGGTCGCGGGCCTTGGCCTGGTCGAGATCGCTCTGGCGGCGATAGATGACGGAGACGAAGGCCGCCGCCACGGCGGCCCACAGTGCCAGGATGACGGCTAGTTTCAGCAACTCCACACGGTTGGTGAACACCAGCGCCGAACTCGCCAGAATGGCGAGCACCAGCAACACCGTTAAGAGCAGCCAGCCTGGCCTTCGGCCGCCGCGCCGTGGCCGAACACCGCGGGGCGGAACAGTCATGCGCCGACTGTACCTGTCACAGGTCGGCTCGCGTGTCGACCGCTACGGCGATTCGGCGATCCGACCTGGGCAGAAGCTCATTCGGGAACGGCGTCGCTGTCGTCCGGCGGTTCCTCCGGTGACTTGCAGCAATGCTGCAACCACAGCCCGGCGATCGCCAGCGCCAGCGCGCACAACGCGGCGACCACCACGCCGGGGGTGTCCTCGCCCGCGACCCGGATGGTCGTGCGCTGCGGCAGCAGGTACGCCAGGATCCCGACCCACCAGCCGGTGACGATCGCGCCGACCCACGACGACGCCTTGGCGATCACCACCGAACGCGCGACGGTCAGCGGGTCGAGGCGGCCCGCGCCGACCCCGATCTGCCCGTCGTTGATCTTGGAGCGGACGTAGAACGCCCAGCCCGTCTCGAACACCGCGACGCCGAGCAGCGACACCCCGGTCCACACCGTGATGGGCGGGAACCACCGGTACAGCGCATGAATCAGCAGATAGCTCACGACGGCGACGGCGACGGCCGCGCCGGTCAGGTCGCGCTTGCGGGTCGGCCCCATCAGCCGGCTGCGGGTTCGGTCCGGATGTCGAGCACCAGGTCGGTGCGCCTGACCCCGGCCCGCTCGGCCGGATCGATCTCCGACAGCAGGCGCTGCACGCGCTGCGACCGGCCCGCGACGGTGAGCGTCGCGTCCGGATCGACGTCCAGCCACGGGATCAGCACGAACGCCCGCAGGTGTGCCAGCGGGTGCGGCAAAGTCAGGCCCTCGGCGCGCGAGGTCACCTCGTCGGCGCCGTCGTGCACGGTGATCAGGTCGACGTCGAGGGTGCGCGGACCCCAACGCTGCCCGCGGACGCGTCCGGCCGCGGCCTCGAGATCCTGCGCGCGACGCAGCCAGCCGTGCCCGTCGAGGGCCGGATCGTCGGCCAGCAGGACGGCGTTGAGGAACGGGCCCTGATCGACGAAGCCCCACGCCGCGGTCTCGTACACCGGTGACACCGCGCGCACCGCCGGTCCGAGACCGTCGAGCACCGACTGCAACCGGGTGAGCCGGTCGCCGAGGTTCGAGCCGACGGAAAGCACCGTTGAGGTCATCTGCCACCTCTCCGCGATCGCCGTGCCACCACGGCAACATCATCGAATGTCAGCGGGATCGGCGCACTCGGCTTGTGGACGACGACCTCCACCGCCTGCAGACGCTCGTCGGTCATGATGCCGTCGGCGATCTGCGCCGATACCGTCTCGATCAGGTTGCGGGGTGTGCCCGCGACGATGTCGGCGGCGCGGTGGGCGAGCGCGCCGTAATCGAGGGTGTCGGCCAGGTCGTCGGATGCGGCCGCGGGGCGCAGATCCATCCACACCGTGATGTCGACGACGAAGTCCTGGCCGTCGGCGCGTTCGTGGTCGAAGACGCCGTGGTTGCCGCGGACCCGCAGTCCCCGCAATTCGATCCGGTCAGCCAATCTGCCCTCCCGTGGTCCAGGCCCGCACGACCTTGAGCGCGTCGACCGAGCGTTGGACGTCGTGCACCCGCACGCCCCACGCGCCGTGCAGGCCGGCCAGCGCCGAGATCACCGCGGTCGCGGTCTCCCGGCCGTCCGGTGGACGCGGCGTGCCGTCCTGGGCCGCGAGCAGCGTGCCGAGGAAGCGTTTGCGCGACGCGCCGACCAGAACCGGGATGCCCGTGCCGACCAATTCGGGCAGCGCGTGCAGCAGCGCCCAATTGTGCTCGGCGGTCTTGGCGAACCCGAGACCGGGATCGATGATGAGCCGGTCCGGTTCGACGCCCGCGGCCACCGCGGCGTCGACCGCGGCGAGCAGTTCGGTTCGCACCTCGGCGACCACGTCGCGGTATTCGGGCACCCGGTGTGGGTGGTCGGCGTCCACCGAACGCCAGTGCATCAGGATCCACGGCACCTTCGCGTCGGCGAGCACGCCGGCCATCGCCGGGTCGGCGCGCCCGCCCGACACGTCGTTGACGATGTGCGCGCCCGCGTCGAGGGCGGCCCGCGCGACGTCGGCGTGCATGGTGTCGATGCTGATCGTGATGCCTTGTGCGGCAAGCTCTCTGATCACCGGCGTGACCCGGGCGGCCTCGACCCGCGGATCGATGCGGGTCGCGCCGGGACGGGTGGACTCACCGCCGACGTCGATGATCGCCGCGCCCGCGGCGATCAGCGCGAGCCCGTGTTCGACGGCGCGGTCGGTGTCGATGAACATCCCACCGTCGGAGAACGAGTCTTGCGTGACGTTGACGACGCCCATCACCTGCACGCCGGTGCCGGGGTGGGCCGTCAGGCTCGGTGGGTTCACTTGCGCAGGATAAGTTCCAGCGCCTCGGCTCGAGATGCCTTGTCGGTCTTGAACTGTCCGCGCACCGCCGAGGTGGTGGTCACCGCTCCCGGCTTGCGGACCCCGCGCATGGCCATGCACAGGTGCTCGGCCTCGATCACCACGATGACCCCGCGAGGGTCGAGCTTGCGCATGAGCGCGTCGGCGATCTGGGCGGTCAGCCGTTCCTGCACCTGCGGCCGCTTCGAGTACAGGTCGACCAGGCGCGCGATCTTCGACAGTCCGGTGACCCGGCCGTCGACACCGGGGATGTAGCCGACGTGCGCGACCCCGTGGAACGACACCAGGTGGTGCTCGCACGTCGAATACATCGGAATCTGCTTGACCAGCACGAGTTCGTCGTGGCCCTCGTCGAAGGTGGTGTTGAGCACGGCGTCCGGATCGGTGTGCAACCCGGCCATCAGCTCCTTGTAGGCGCGCGCGACGCGGGCCGGGGTGTCGAGGAGTCCCTCCCGCTCGGGGTCCTCGCCGATCGCGATGAGCAGTTCCCGCACCGCGGCTTCGGCGCGCTGTTGGTCGAACACCCTGCGGACGTTGTTGTGGTGCCCGCGCAGGGACTGCGTCATCGAAGTCTCCGTTCTCGGATCAGCCGTGAGGGTTCGACCGGTCCCCGGCGTGCCCGTCATCCTTACCCGACTGTTCGCTCGGCCGTCCGTGTTCGGGATTGCTGGTCTGCTGTCCCGGATGAGGATACGGCTGGTACGGATACGGCTGGGGCTGTTGCCATCCCGACGGATGCGGCGGCGGGTACCAGTAGCCCTGCTGCGGCTGGTAGCCCGGCTGCTGTGGTTGCTGCGACGACGGAGGCCAGCCAGGGGCGTGCCACCCGGCGGGGGCGCCGTAGTCCGGTTGCGTCGGACCGGGCGCCGCGGGCGCACCGTTGCTGGGTGCACCGTTGGTGCCGTTGCGCTTCGCCGCGGCCTCGGCCTCGCGGTTGGCCGCGGCGATCGCGGCCTTGAACGCGGGCTCGGGAACCGGTGGCGGCCACGGCTCGCCGCGCTCCATGGCGAGTTCGCCCGGCGTCTTGATCGGCGGCTTGTCCGACGGGACGCGACCACCGAAGTCGTCGAACATGGTCAGGCGCGGACGCTTCTTGACCTCACCGAAGATGGCCTCCAGTTCGGCGCGGTGCAGCGTCTCCTTCTCCAGCAGTTCGCCCGCCAGGGTGTCCAGCACGTCGCGGTACTCGGTGAGGATCTCCCACGCCTCGGTGTGGGCGGCCTCGATGAGCTTGCGGATCTCGTCGTCGATGATCTGGGCGACCTCGTGGCTGTAGTCGGCCTGGGTGCCCATGGTGCGGCCGAGGAACGGGTCGCCGTGCTCGGTGCCGTACCGCACGGCGCCCAGCTTGGAGCTCATGCCGTACTCGGTGACCATGGCGCGGGCGATCTTGGTGGCCTGCTCGATGTCGGACACCGCACCCGTAGTGGGCTCGCGGAACACGAGCTCCTCGGCGGCCCGGCCGCCCATGGCGAACACCAGCCGCGCGATCATCTCCGAGCGGGTCATCAGACCCTTGTCGTCCTCGGGCACGGCGACGGCGTGGCCGCCGGTGCGCCCGCGCGCGAGGATGGTGACCTTGTAGATCGGCTCGATGTCGGGCATCGCCCACGCGGCCAGGGTGTGGCCGCCCTCGTGGTAGGCGGTGATCTTCTTCTCGTGCTCGCTGATGATGCGGCTCTTGCGCCGGGGGCCACCGACCACGCGGTCGACGGCCTCTTCCAGCGCGGGACCGGTGATGACGGTGCCGTTCTCGCGCGCGGTGAGCAGCGCGGCCTCGTTGATGACGTTGGCCAGGTCGGCGCCGGACATGCCGACGGTGCGCTTGGCCAGACCGTCCAGATCGGCGTCGGGCGCGATCGGCTTGCCCTGCGAATGCACCTTGAGCACGGCGCGCCGGCCGGCCAGATCCGGGTTGGACACCGGGATCTGACGGTCGAAGCGGCCCGGGCGCAGCAGCGCCGGGTCGAGGATGTCGGGCCGGTTGGTGGCCGCGATCAGGATGACGCCCTGGCGGTCGCCGAAGCCGTCCATCTCGACCAGCAACTGGTTGAGGGTCTGCTCGCGCTCGTCGTGACCGCCGCCCAGGCCGGCGCCGCGCTGGCGGCCGACGGCGTCGATCTCGTCGACGAAGATGATGCACGGGCTGTTCTGCTTGGCCTGCTCGAACAGGTCGCGCACCCGGGAGGCGCCGACGCCGACGAACATCTCGACGAAGTCCGAACCGGAGATGGTGAAGAACGGCACCCCGGCCTCGCCGGCGACCGCACGGGCCAGCAGGGTCTTACCGGTTCCCGGCGGGCCGTAGAGCAGTACGCCCTTGGGGATCTTGGCGCCGAGCGCCTGATACCGGCTGGGGTTCTGCAGGAAGTCCTTGATCTCGTACAGCTCCTCGACCGCCTCGTCGACGCCTGCGACGTCGGCGAAGGTGGTCTTGGGCATGTCCTTGTTGAGCATCTTGGCTCTGGACTTGCCGAAGCCGAAGCCCATGCGCCCGCCGGTCTGCATCCGCGAGAACATCACGAACAGCGCGACCAGGAGCAGCAGCGGCAGCATGTAGATCAGCAGGGTGCCGAGCACGCTGCCCTGGTTGACGACGGTGTTCACCTTCGCGTTCTTCTCGTTCAACGCGTTGAACAGCGTCACCGCGTACCCCGTCGGGTACTTCGTGATGATCTTGTCGCTGTTCTCGGTGTCGCCGTTGCCGCTCTTCAGATCCAGCCGGACCTGTTGTTCGCGGTCGTCGATCTGGGCGCTGTTGACGTTGTCGCCGCGAATCTGCGCGAGCGCCACCGAGGTGTCAACAGGCTTGTAGCCGCGCGTGTCGTCGCTGAAATAGAAGAACGACCAGCCCAGCAGGAGCACGACCGCGATCACGGTCAGGGTGCGGATAACATTTTTCCGGTTCATCGATCATCGGCCTTCGTTGGCTTCATCTTTTTCGGCCGCCCCCGGCCGGGGTCCTTCCTGATACGCGCAGCTAGCAAGTTACAAGGCTACCGCTAGACCAACGTCCGGCAGTTCCCGACGGTCGCCCGCCGCACTCGGTGCGAATCGCTGGCCACATCTGAGCGGCTGTGCTTTGGTGAGATCGTGATCACCCCGACCGAACGGTTAGTCGACACCAATGGCGTGACGCTGCGAGTGACGGAGGCCGGTGAACGCGGCAGTCCCGTGGTCGTGCTCGCCCACGGTTTCCCCGAACTGGCGTATTCGTGGCGTCACCAGATCCCGGTGCTGGCCGCGGCCGGCTATCACGTGCTGGCCCCTGACCAGCGCGGTTACGGCGGATCGTCGCGCCCGCAGCACATCGACGACTACAACATCGTGGCGCTGACCGCCGACATCGCCGGGCTTCTCGACGACGTCGGCGCCGACCGGGCCGTGCTGGTCGGGCATGACTGGGGTTCACCGGTCGCGACGAACTTCCCGTTGTTCTTCCCCGACCGGGTCGCAGGTGTGGCCGCGCTCAGCGTCCCGCCGATCCCGCGCTCGGCCGCGCCGCCGACCGAGATCTGGCGCAAGATGTTCGGCGAGAACTTCTTCTACATCCTGTATTTCCAGGAGCCGGGGGTGGCCGACGCCGAACTCGACAGCGACCCGGCGCGGGTCCTGCGTCGCATGATGGGCGGGCTGCGGTCGCCCGAGGACGAGGACGCCGCGATGCGGTTGGTGCGCCCCGGCCCGGAAGGACTCATCGAGCGGCTGCCGGAACCACCGACGCTGCCGGACTGGATCAGCGCGGACGAACTCGCCGTCTACGTCGAGGCGTTCACCCGCACCGGGTTCACCGGCCCTCTGAACTGGTACCGCAATTTCGACCGCAACTGGGAACTCACGGAATCGACCCCGGCGTCCACCATCACCGCGCCCACCCTGTTTCTGGCGGGCAGCGCCGACCCGGTGCTGAGCTTCACGCCGCGTGACCACGTGCGCGACGTGGTCGCGGGCGACTACCGCGAGGTGCTGCTCGACGGGGCCGGTCACTGGCTGCAGCAGGAACGGGCCGATGAGGTCAACGCCGTGCTGCTGGAGTTCCTCGACGGGTTGGAGCTGACATGACACGGCCGCTGAACTTCGGGGTGTTCATCACACCGTTTCATCCGGTGGGCCAATCCCCCACCACCGCACTGCAGTACGACATGGACCGGGTCGAGGCGCTGGACCGGCTCGGGTACGACGAGGCGTGGTTCGGCGAACACCATTCCGGCGGGTACGAACTCATCGCGTGCCCCGAGGTGTTCATCGCCGCGGCCGCCGAACGCACGCGCCACATCCGGTTGGGCACGGGCGTGGTGTCCCTGCCGTACCACCATCCGCTGATGGTGGCCGACCGCTGGGTGCTGCTCGACCACCTGACCCGCGGCCGGGTGATGTTCGGCGCCGGGCCCGGTGCGCTGCCGTCCGACGCGTACATGATGGGCATCGACCCGGTCGATCAGCGCCCGATGATGCAGGAGGCGCTCGAGGCGATCCTGGCGCTGTTCCGCGCCGAACCCGGTGAACGCATCGACCGCAAGACCGACTGGTTCACGCTGCGCGACGCCGCGCTGCACATCCGCCCCTACACCTGGCCCTATCCCGAGATCTCATGCGCGGCAATGATTTCACCGTCCGGCCCGCGGCTCGCGGGCAAGCTCGGCACGTCGCTGCTCTCGTTGTCGATGTCGGTGCCGGGTGGCTACGCCGCGGTGGAGACCACATGGGACATCGTGCGCGACGAGGCGGCCGCGGCGGGCCGGGCAGAACCGGACCGCGAGAACTGGCGCGTGCTGGGCATCGTGCACCTGGCCGACAGCCGCGAGCAGGCCATCGAGGACTGCACCTACGGTCTTGCCGACTTCGCCAAGTACTTCGGCGCCGCGGGTTTCGTGCCGCTGTCGAATCAGGCCGAAGGCGGGGCGACACCGTACGAGTTCGTGGAAAACTATGCGTCCAAAGGCAATTGCTGTATCGGCACGACCGATGACGCGATCGCCTACATCCAGGACCTGCTGGACCGCTCCGGCGGGTTCGGGACGTTTCTGCTCCTCGGGCACGACTGGGCACCGCCCGCCGCGACGTTCCACTCGTACGAGTTGTTCGCGCGTGAGGTGATCCCGCACTTCAAGGGGCAACTGGCCGCACCGCGCGCGTCGCACGACTGGGCCAAGGGCATGCGCGACCAGCTGCTGGGCCGCGCCGGGCAGGCCATCGTCAACGCGATCACCGAACACACACAGGCACATCCGCAGCTCGACCGCGGCGAGGGCCGCAACTGATGCGCGCCGCGGTCCTGCGTCGGGGGCGGATGGTGGTCCGCGACGATGTGGCAGAGCCCGTGCCCGGGCCCGGGCAGGTGCTCGTCGAGGTCAAGGCCTGCGGAATCTGCGGCTCCGACCTGCATTTCGCGACGCACGGCGAGGAGCTGCTGGCGACGACGTCGCAACTGGAGGGTGTGCCGAACCAGAACGACAGCGTGGACCTGTCCCGGGACATCTTCATGGGCCACGAGTTCAGTGCCGAGATCCTCGAGGCCGGACCGGACACCGACACGCATCCGCCGGGGACGCTGGTCACCTCGGTGCCGGTGCTGATCTCGCCGCGGGGTGTGGACATGATCGTCTACAGCAACACCACGCTCGGCGGATACGGCGAACGCATGCTGCTGTCGGCACCCCTGCTGCTGCCGGTCCCCAACGGGCTGGCCCCCGAACTCGCCGCGCTCACCGAACCGATGGCCGTCGGCCTGCACGCGGTGAACACCTCGCGCATCGAGCGCGGCGAGACCGCGCTGGTGATCGGCTGCGGACCCGTCGGCATCGCCGTGATCGCGGCGCTGAAGATGCGGGGTGTGGAACACATTGTGGCCTCGGACTTTTCGCCGAAACGCCGGCAACTGGCGGCCACCATGGGTGCGCACGTCACGGTCGACCCGGCGCAGAATTCACCGTTTCACCGGTGCACGCCCGCGGTGGTGTTCGAGGCCGTCGGCGCGCCCGGCATCATCGACGACATCCTGCGCCGCTGCCCGGTGGGCACCCGCGTGGTGGTCGCCGGGGTCTGCGTGCCACCGGACACCGTGCACCCGCTGTACGCGGCGGTCAAACAGGTCAGCATCTCGTTCGTGTTCGGCTACGACCCGGCCGAGTTCGCGGCCTCGCTGCGGGCCATCGCCGAGGGCGACATCGACGTGCGGCCGATGATCACCGGTTCGGTGCCGCTCGACGGAATGGCCGACGCCTTCGACGAACTCGCCGCACCGGACGCGCACTGCAAGATCCTCGTGACACCGTGACGGGCCGGTAGGGTGCGTGCCATGCCGATCGCTGCGCATGCAAAGAAGCGGGTCCGGGCACTTGTGGTCGGCGTGGCCGGCCTGGCGGTGCTGGCACTGGGGGGTTGCGATGCGAATTCCGGGCCGGTGGGCGCCTCAGGTGACCCGCGGCAGGTCACGGTCGTCGGGGCGGGCGAGGTTCAGGGGGTGCCCGACACGCTGACCGCCGATGTGGCGATGGAGTTCATCGCACCGGATGTCACCTCGGCGCTCAACCAGTCGAGCGAGCGCCAGCGCGCCGTCATCGACGCGCTGGTCGCGGCGGGCATCGACCGCAAGGACATCAGCACCACGCAGGTCAGCGTGCAACCGCAGTTCAACAGCTCCGACACGTCGAACACCATCACCGGCTACCGGGCCAGCAACGCGATCGAGGTGAAGATCCGCGACATCGGCACCGCGTCACAGACGCTGACGCTGATCGCGCAGACCGGTGGCGACGCCACCCGCATCAACTCGGTGTCCTACTCGATCGAGGACGATTCCGAGTTGGTGCGCGACGCGCGGGCGGCGGCGTTCGACGACGCCAAGACCCGGGCCCAGCAGTACGCCGACCTGTCCGGGTTGAGCCTGGGCGAGGTCATCTCGATCTCGGAGGAATCGGGCTCGACGCCACCGCGGCCGATGCCGCGCGCGGCGATGGAGGCCGTGCCGCTCGAACCGGGTCAGCAGGCGGTGAACTTCTCGGTGACGGTGGTCTGGGAACTCACCTGATCAGTGCGTGTAGACCTTCGGGTCGAGCAGGCCGATGAACGGCAGGTCGCGGTAGCGCTCGGCGTAGTCGAGGCCGTAGCCGACGACGAACTCGTTGGGGATGTCGAATCCGACGAACTCGACGTCGATGTCGGTGCGGACGGCGTCCGGTTTGCGCAGCAGCGTGCACACCTTCAGCGAGCGGGGATGCCGGGTGGCCAGGTTGCGCAGCAGCCAGGACAAGGTCAGGCCCGAGTCGATGATGTCCTCGACGATCAGCACGTCGCGGTCGTTGATGTCGCGGTCGAGGTCCTTGAGGATGCGGACCACACCCGACGACGACGTCGACGATCCGTACGAGCTGACCGCCATGAACTCCAGCTGGGTGGGCAGCGGGATCGAGCGGGCCAGGTCGGTGACGAACATGACCGCGCCCTTGAGCACCGTGACCAACAGCAGGTCGTCGTCACCGAGGTTGTCGCGGTACTCGTCGGCGATCGCCGCCGCGAGTTCGTCGGTACGTGTCCGGATCTGCTCCTCGGACAGCAGTACCGACTTGATGTCTCCTGCATACATCTCGGCGGATTCGGCAGCCACGTGCACAGCGTGCCACGTGAGCTGACCGCAGACCAAGGCGACCACCCGATATGGCCGGTTTCGGCCGCAGGCGACCGCTACGGCGCGAGATAGCCACCGTCGACCACGAGTGCGGTCCCGGTGACGTAGCTCGACTCGTCGCTTGCGAGAAACAAGGCCGCATAAGCAGTTTCGATGGGCTGGCCGGGCCTGCCGAGCACCGTGCCCGCGATCAGGGCCGCGTTGATCTCCGGCGCCTGATGCTCGTTCATCGGCGAGAGGATGTAGCCGGGGTGCAGCGAGTTACACCGGATGCCGTCGGGCCCGTGCGTGGCGGCGACGTTCTTGCTGACGTTGAGGATCGCACCCTTGGCCGCCTGATAGGCATACGAATTCGGGACGCCGGCCAGGCCCCAGATCGACGACACGTTGATGATCGAACCCTTCTTCGCCGCGACCATGTGGGGCAGCACGGTTTTCATGCCGTAGAAGATGCTTTTCAGGTCGGTGTCGAGGACGCGGTCGTAGACCTCGTCGGTGGTTTCGAGGATCGGTTCGTACAGGCAGATCGCGGCGTTGTTGATCAGGATGTCGATGCGGCCGTGCGCGGCGATGATCTGGTCGACCACCGCGCTCCACTGGTCGGACTTCGTCACGTCCATCTTGACGAAGGTGACTTTGCTGCTCGCCGTGTCGGCGGCGTCGAGAACGTCGGCCGAGTAGACGGCGGTCGCGTTCTCCCGCATGAACAGTTCTGCCATCTCCCGGCCCTGGCCTCGGGCGGCGCCGGTGATGAGGGCCACTTTGCCATCCAGTCGTCCCATGCGGGGGTGCCCCTTTCGTGTCGGAACCCTTGCCGATTTTTGTATGACGGTCATATAGTCAGCCGAACCGATCACATTCGCGACAGAACGTGATGACAATCACAGTCCGCCGCGATCCGCGCACCATCCATCCGCAATCCATCCGCTCGACAGCAGGGAGTTCTCATGACCGAAGGTTCGGTTCCGCTCAGCGTCTGGCAGGTCAAGTACGGCGAACGCGTCGTGCGCCGCAGCGACGTGCTCCACGACTATGCGCAGTACGGCCTACCGGACGGCAACCTCGACATGGACTACAACTTCTGGGTCGTCAGGGGCCGGCAGAACGGACAGGCCAAGACGATCCTCGTCGACACCGGCTACGACATCCCCGCCCGCGACTGGCTGGGCGAGATCAGCGTGACCCCACCCCCCGAGGGCCTGAAACTGGTCGACGTCGACCCGTCCGAAGTCGACATGGTGATCACGTCGCACTTCCACTACGACCACATCGGCTTCCTGCACCTGTTCGCCAACGCGCAGGTGGTCTCCGGCAGAACCGAGTACGACTACTGGTTCGGCAAGTGGGAGGCCGACGCGCTCGATGGCGAGTTCACCACGGCCGAAAACCTCGAACCCGTGCGCAGGGCGCGCGACGACGGCCGTCTGCGACTGGTCTCCCAGGAGACCGAGGTGTTCCCCGGCATCACGGTGTATCCGATCGGCGGCCACTGCCCGGGCGAGCTTCTCGTGCACATCGACGCCGCGACGCGCGGGTTGATCCTCGCCGTCGACGCGGCGCACTTCTACGAGCAGATCGAGAACGAATGGCCGTTCTTCGCTTTCACTGATCTCGACGAGATGAAGGCCGGGCTCGCGTTCATCAACCGCCTGGCGGCCGAGACGGGTGCCGACGTCATCCCCGGCCACGACGCCAGGGTGCGTGATCGCTACCCGGCGGCGTCCGGCAAAGCCGCGACGGTGGCCAATGTCCTGGCCTGAGTTCTTGACACGCGTCCGCTTTCGGCGTGCCTCCCCTTAGGCTTAGCGGTATGCCTGGCAATTCGCTCGCCGAATCGTGGCCGGTCGCGCCGGTCGGCCGCACCGCCGCGCCGCTACGGGAACAGGTCATCGCGACGCTGCGGCAGGCGATCCTCGATTTCCACCTCGTACCGGGGCAGCGGCTGGTGGAACGTGAGCTCATCGAGAACCTCGGTGTCTCGCGCACCACGATTCGCGAAGCGTTGCGCGAGCTCGCCTCCGAGGGACTCGTGACGGTCGTGCCGCAACGTGGCGCCATCGTCAGCGCACCCTCGCTGGAGGACGCGGCGGACCTCTATGAGGTGCGCGCCTCGCTCGAGTCGCTCATGGTGCAGCGGTTCGTCGAGCGGGCGAGCGACGATCAGGTGACCCAGCTCGAGGGCACGGTGGCGGAATTCGCCGCCGTCGTGAACTCCGGCGCCGAGGTGCGCGAGGTGCTGGCCGCGAAGACCAAGTTCTACGTGGTGCTGACCGCGGGCGCGTCGTGCAACGCCGTCCAGCAACTGCTGGAGGCCATCCAGGCCAGGGTGCAGGCGTTGCGTGCCACTTCACTCGCCGAGCCGGGACGAGCGCACGACGTGATCGCCGAGCTCGAAGGCATCGTCGGCGCGGTCAGGGCCCGCGACGCCGCACGCGCGTCGACACTCATGGCCGACCATGTCCGCACGGCAGCGCACACCGCGCTGGCGCATCTGAAGAACGCCTGACCACCGGTCAGACGCACGTAGCACTCAGCTCGCTTCTCGAAGGGCTGTACACAAAGCATTTCGAAGGCTTCGTGCACCCGAAAACACCCAAACCGCTCCCAGGTGGTTCCCAGGTTCCGGCGAACTTCCTCAGATTGAATGACTGTCATACAAAATTGCGGTACGTTACGACCACCGGAGCGCGTCATCGAAGATCCGCACAGGAAGGTCCCCCGAGTGGACAAACCAACATCCGGAAACACCGCCGGCCATCCGCAGAGCCGCGCCCGGATCACCGTCGCCGTCGGCATCGGCAACTTCATGGAATGGTTCGACTTCGCGGTCTACGGCTTCTTCGCCGCGATCATCGGTGAGCTGTTCTTCCCACCCGGCACCTCACCTCTGGTCGCGCTGCTGTCGTCGCTCGCGGTGTTCGCGGTCGGGTTCGTCATGCGTCCCCTCGGCGGATTCGTGCTCGGCCCTATCGGCGACAAGTACGGCCGCAGAACGCAATTGGCCGTCTCAGTCGTCGCGATGGGCACCGCGACCACGCTCATCGGCGCGCTTCCCGACTACACAGCCATCGGTATCGCGGCACCCTGCCTGCTCGTGCTGCTGCGGTGTGTGCAGGGCCTTTCGGCGGGCGGCGAGTGGACCGGTTCCGCCGCGTTCCTGGTCGAGTCGACCCCCGCGAACCGACGCGGCATCTTCGCGAGCGTGGTCTCGGGCACGGCCGCACTCGCGACCATCGCAGGCAGTCTGTTCGCATTGTTCCTCAACTCGGTGCTCACCGAGGATCAGATCCTCGGCTGGGGCTGGCGCGTGCCGTTCCTCATGGCCGCCCCGCTGGCGCTCATCGGCCTCTACATCCGGTCGCGCCTGTCCGAGACTCCGGTGTTCGAAAAGGTCAAGGCGCAGAACGCGGTTCAGGCGCCGGACCGGCTCGCGGTGTTCCGCGGGTTCCGCGACAACCTGAAACCGATCTTGCTGACGCTGGCGATCGCCGCGGTGCAGGGTCTGGGTTTCTACTACCTCGCGACCTACGTCGTGAACTATCTGATCTCCACCGTGCAGTTGGATCGCGGTGTCGCACTTGGCCTCGCGGCCATCGGTCTGGCGATCTACATGCTGCTGTGTCCGGTCGCCGGCGCGCTGTCGGACCGCTTCGGCCGTCGCAAACTCAACATCATCGGCACGGTCGGCTACGTCGTGCTGCCGTTCCCGGTGTTCCTGATGATGTCGGGCGGTCAGGGCGTCGCCGTCGTCGCCGGGATCAGCATCCTGAGCCTGGCCCAGTGCCTGGTCAGCGTCACCACGGTGGTGATGCTCGTCGAGTTGTTCCCCGCCTCGACGCGCGCATCGAGTAGCGCACTGGGCTTCAACTTCGCGCTGGCCTTCATCGCCGGGCCGGGCCCGTTCATCGCGGCCTGGATCGCGGGCACCACGGGCAGCGCGGTCGCCCCGGCCGGCTACCTCGTGCTGGTTGCGGCGATCGCCCTGGTGGTCATCGTGCCCTGGCTTCCCGAGACGGCGGGCCGCAACATCTCCTCCGACGAGCCCGCCGGCGAGCATCCTGGGGACAGCGTTGCCGCGTTGCGGGCGGAACCGCGGACAGACACAGTCGGATCGAAGGGAACGAATTGAGCCCCGACAACACGAACTACCGGGTGACGATCGTCAAGTTCGGCGAGCGTTCGACCCACAAGTCGGACGTGTACCTCAACCACCACATCTACGGTCAGCCCGACGATCCCATCCGGATGGACTACTTCTTCTGGGTGGTGCAGAACGCCGAACGCACGATCGTCGTCGACACCGGGTTCTCCAAACACGGTGGCGAGTCCCGCAACCGCACGTTCGTCATCGATCCGGCCCGCGCATACGCCGCACTGGGAGTGGATCCCGACACCGCGCCGGACGTGGTCGTCACGCACGCCCACTACGACCACATCGGCAACCTGGACCTGTTCCCCAAGTCCAGATACGTGATCGCACAACGCGAATACGATTTCTGGACCGGACCGCTCGCGACGCGCAAACAGTTCCACTGGTCGGTCGAGGACGACGAGATCGCCGTGCTCGCCACCGCGCACACCCAAGGCCGCGTGCACACCTGGTCCGCCTCGCTCGAGCTCGCCCCTGGCATCACGCTGCTGGAGGTCGGCGGGCACACGCCCGGTCAGGCCATCCTGCTGGTGCCGACCGACGAGGGGACGGTGCTGCTGACCTCCGACGCGGTGCACTTCTACGAAGAACTCGACGCGGACATGCCGTTCGCGTTCGTTGCCGACCTACCGGCGATGTACACGGGTTTCGACACCATCACCGATCTGGTGTCCGCCGGTCGCGTCGCCCACGTCGTCCCCGGCCATGACCCGAGCACCCTGTCCCGTTTCACCGCCGTCACCGAGGGAGAACTCGCCGGTCTGGCCGCGACGATCGGCTCGCTGTCATGACCGGGCCCACGCCGGGCCGGTTCGCGGGCCGCGTCGCCGTGATCACCGGGGCGGCGTCCGGGCTCGGCCGCGCATCGGCACAGCGCCTCGCCGCCGACGGCGCCCACGTCGTCGCGGTCGACATCAACGGCGACGCGGTCGAGGAACTGGCCGCGGCCCTGCCCACCGAGTCCATCGGCGTGCGGGCCGACATCTCGCAGGAAGCAGACGTCGAAGCCTACGTCGCCGCCGGGGTCGGGAAGTTCGGGCGCATCGACCTGCACCACCTCAACGCAGGCATCTTCGGCAGCTTCGCCGCGCTACCCGATCTGACGGTCGACGATTTCGAACGTGTGATGGCGGTCAACGTGCGGGGACAGTTCCTCGGCCTGCGGGCCGCCTTCCGGCTCTACCGCGCACAGGACACCCGCGGATCGATTGCGGTCACGGCATCCATTGCCGGACATACCGGTTCGGCCGACCTGCTGCCGTACCAGACCTCCAAGCACGCCGTCGTCGGGCTCGTGCACGCCGCGGCGGTCTACGGCGGGCCGCTCGGCATCCGCGTCAACGGGGTGGCCCCCGGAATCGTGCCGACCGAACTGTTCGCCGCGGCTGCCTCGGCCTCTGGCGGCAAGAACGACATGGTCAAGCGCGCGTCGACGACACCGCTGCGCCGGGCGGGCACCGCAGACGAGATCGCGGGCGTGGTCTCGTTCGTGCTGAGCGACGACGCCGCGTACATGACCGGCGAGATCCTCGCCGTCGACGGCGGCGCCTCGATCATCAACACCGTGCGGCCCTCCGGTGGCGCGGGAGCCTGGGACACGCGGGCCGTCGACGACGCGCTCTACGGAAAGGAGTGGCGCTTGTGAGCACACCCAACATCGGTTTCATCGGTCTGGGCAACATGGGCGGTCGCATGACCGCGTGCATCGTCCGCGCGGGCAGGCAGGTGCTCGGGTTCGACACCAGGCAGGGCGCGGCCGAGGAGGTCGGCGCCACCCCGGCGCCCACGGCAGCCGACGTCGTCGCGAAAAGCGACCTGGTGCTGCTTTCACTGCCCGACAGCGCCGTCGTCGAGGCCGTCGTGTACTCGGATCCCGGCTTCCTCGAAGCGATTCGGCACGGTCAGATCATCGTCGACCTGTCGACGTCGGCACCGGCGTCGACCCGCCGGATCGCCGCCGACGTCGCCGCGCGCGGCGCGACCCTCCTCGACGCGGGCATCTCCGGCGGGGCCGCGGCGGCCGAGAAGGGCACGCTGACCCTCATGGTCGGCGGCGACACGTCCGCCCTCGAGACCGCGCGACCCGTGCTGGAGTTGTTCGCCGACAAGATCTTCCTGTGCGGCGACAGCGGCGCGGGCCACACGGTGAAACTGCTCAACAACTTCCTCAACGCGGTGACGCTGTCGGCCACCGCCGAGGTCATGGTCGCGGCCAAGAAGGCGGACCTGGATCTCAAGACCGTTCTCGACGTCATAAACGCCAGCTCCGGCGTGAGCTTCGCGAGCCTGAACCGCTTCCCGAAGATCATCCAGGGCGACTACCTCAAAGGCGGGCTGACCAACACCCTGATGCTCAAGGACGTGGCGACCTATCTCGACCTGGTGGCCCAGCTGGGGGTCGCGAGTCTCAACGCCCCTGGGCCCGTCGCGGCCTTCGGCCTCGCGCGCCAACTCGGTTACGCCGACCAGATCAGCAACACCGTCGTCGACGCGATCGGCGACGTGTCGGGCGGAGTCCGCCTGTACAACCCGAAGGAGGCTTTGTGATCATCACCCCCGCGCGTTCGCAGGCAGGCGTGGCAGGCAAACCCGGTTCGCAGTTCACCGGCGCCGCATACCCGTACCTGACCATGCCCGCGACCGACGGTGTCACGATCAACACCGTGAACTTCACGCCGGGGGCCCGTACCCACTGGCACTTCCACGAGCACGGCCAGATCCTGCAGGTGCTGGCCGGGCGCGGGCTCATCCAGGCCGACGGTGGGCCGGTCCATGTGCTGCGGGCGGGCGACACCGTGTGGGCGCCTCCCGGCGAACGCCATTGGCACGGCGCGGCTCCCGACAGCTTCATGGTGCACACCGCGATCTCACTGGGCACCACGTCATGGCAGATCGCGGTGACCGACGACGAATACACCGCACCGACAAGCGAGGTGACCGCATGACCAGCGAGGGCACGCACGCCGAGAGTTACGAGCGCGGCATCAAGAACCGCAAGGAGGTGCTCGGCGACGCGCACGTGCAACGCTCACTCGATGCGGTGACCGAATTCTCCAGGCCGATACAGGAACTGGTGACCGAGTACTGCTGGGGTGAGGTGTGGTCACGCGACGGCATCGACCGCAAGACCCGCTCGCTGCTCAACCTCGCGACGCTGACCGCGCTCAACCGCATGCACGAACTGGGTGTGCACGTGCGCGGGGCGATCAACAACGGTGTGACGCCCGCGCAGATCCAGGAGGTGCTCATCCAGTCGGCCATCTACGTCGGTGTGCCCGCCGCACTCGAATCCTTCCGGGTCGCCGAACGCGTACTCAAGGAGATGGAAATCGATGTCTGACACCGGCCCTCAGGAAGCGCTGACCATCGGGTTCATCGGGCTCGGCCGGATGGGCAGCCCCATGGCGCGGCTGTTGATCAAGGGCGGGCACCGGGTGCTTGGCTTCGACCTCGCGCAGCAGGCGCGCGCTCACCTGACCGAAGCCGGTGGCACCGCGGTGCATTCGGCCGGTGCGGCCGCGGCCGCCGATGTCGTGATCCTGATGCTGCCGGATTCGAAGGTCGTCACGTCGGTGTTGGGCGACGACGCCGTGACCGCCGCGCTGGCGCCCGGCACCATCGTGATCGACATGAGCTCCTCCGAACCGGTGCGTACCCGCGAACTCGCCGACGAATTGGCACAACGCCGAATTCATCTCGTCGACGCGCCGGTCTCCGGCGGCGTGCGCGGCGCCGAAGCGGGGACGCTGACGATCATGGTCGGCGGCGACGCCGACATCGTCGACCGCGTCACAGGGGTGCTCGAGTTGCTCGGCAGGCCGGTGCGGGCCGGTGGCGTCGGTGCGGGCCACGCGGTCAAGGCGCTCAACAACCTGATGTCGGCGACGCATCTGTGGGTCACCAGTGAGGCGATGATCGCCGGGCAGAAGTTCGGTCTCGACCCCGAGGTGATGCTGTCGGTGTTCAACGGGTCGAGCGGCCGGAGCGGTTCGACCGAGAACAAGTGGCCCAACTTCATCCTGCCCGGCGGGTTCGACTCCGGGTTCGGCCTGCGACTGATGTTGAAAGACATGAAGATCGCCACCGCGCTGGCTCGTGCGGTGGGCGTCGAACCCACCCTGGGCGATGAGGCGGTCGAGCTGTGGGCCCGCGCGGCCGAGGATCTGGACCCGGACGCCGACCACACCGAGGTCGCGCGGTGGATCGCCTCGACAACCAACTGAATCACGTCCCGACGAGAAGAAGAGAGACGGCATGACCCTGACCACGCGCCAACAGCAGCTCAAAGAAGACTTCGTCCGCATCCGTGGTACCTGGGGCGAGCCGTGGGAGGCCATCCTGCGGCTTGATCCCGAATTCCTGGAGGCCTACACGGCGTTCTCGTCGGTGCCGTGGCGCGACGGGCACAACCACCTCGACGACAAGACCAAGGAATTCATGTTCATCGCGGTCGACGCCGCGGCCACGCACATGTACTCCCCCGGTGTGCGTCAGCACATCAAGGCCGCGTTCGACGCGGGCGCGACGCCGAACGAGATCATGGAGGTGCTCGAGCTCACGTCGACGCTCGGCATCCACGCGATGAACATCGGTGTGCCCTTGTTGGTTCAGGTGCTCGTCGAGAAGGGTCTGCGGACCGGTCCGGCGCCGCTCGACGCGAACCAGGAGCGGATCAAGGCGGAGTTCACCGAGAACCGCGGGTACTGGCACACGTTCTGGGACGACATGCTCGAACTCGACCCCGACCTGTTCGAGGCGTACACCAATTTCTCCAGCGTGCCGTGGAAGACCGGAACGCTCGCACCGAAGGTCAAGGAACTCGTCTACATCGCGTTCGACACCGCCGCGACCCACCTGTATGTCCCCGGCCTGAAGCTGCACATCGAGAACGCGATCGGCTACGGCGCCACGGCGGGCGAGATCCTCGAGGTGATGGAGATCGCCAGCGTCCTCGGTATCCACGCGGCCACCACGGCCGCCCCGATCCTGGTGGAAGAAGCCGAGAAGGCCGGTTTCGAACTCGAACCTCACACCGGTTCGGTGTAGAGCACCAACTCGCCGTCGCGGCGGCCCACGAACAACCGCTGCCGTGCCAGGTTCGAGCCGACCGCGACGCCGCCCTGCCCGCGCCATGCGGTGACCAACCGGTCCACGCCGCGGATCTGGACATCGGTCAGGTCGGTTCCGCCGTTGGCCAGCAGCCAGGCCCGGATCACTCGGCGCCGCACGGCATCCGGGAGCGACGCGAGTTTGTCGACGCCGAGGCCCGGGGTCGATGTCTGTGCGGATTCCAGTGCCTGCGCCGCGATCTGATCGAGTGTGTCGGTGTCCTCGCGCAGCGCGGTCGCGGTGCGTGCCAGCGCCTCGGCCACGCCCCCGCCGAGCACCTCTTCGAGCAGCGGCAGCACGTCCAGGCGCAGCCGGGTTCTGGTGAACCGACGTTCGAAGTTGTGCGGGTCGTGCCACGGTTTGAGCCCGAGCTCCTCGCACGCGGCGTGCGTGACGGCGCGGCGGATGCCCAGCAGGGGGCGGTGCCACGGCGGATCGTGCGGGCGCATGCCCGCGATGGACCGCGGCCCCGATCCTCGTCCCAGCCCCAGCAGCACGGTCTCGGCCTGATCGTCGAGCGTGTGCCCCAGCAGCACGGGGGCCCCGTCCCGCGCGGCGCGCAGCGCGGTGTAGCGCGCCTCCCGCGCGGCGGCCTCCGGTCCGCCGGAACGGCCGACGACCACCGGGATGATCCGGGCGGCGACGCATCCCACCGACAGGGCCTGCTGCCGCGCGGTCTCGGCCACGGCGCGTGACGCGGCCTGCAACCCGTGGTCGACGATGAGTGCCGTGGTGGGACGCTCGGTCGCGGCGATCGCGGTGAGCGCCAACGAGTCCGGCCCACCGGAGAGCGCCACGCACCAGTTCTCGCCCTCGACCTGCGCTGCGCACTCGGCCATCGCCCGCCGCAGCGTGTCTACAGCACGCGATCGATCCATCGCTGTGGTTCGTCGATTTCGGTTGGCAGCGGGAGCGTTTCGGCGTTCATCCACACGGTGTTGAACCTGCGCATCCCCACCGTGGACACCACGTGGTCGACGAACGCCTTGCCGCGGGTGTACTGGCTGAGCTTGGCGTCGAACCCGAGCAGCGCGCGCACGATGCGCTGCACCGGGGGCTGTTTGCGTTGTCTGCGTTCGTCGAAGCGGCGCCGGATGGTGCCGACGGTCGGGACCACGGCCGGCCCGACGGCGTCCATGACGTGATCGGCGTGGCCCTCCAGCAGCGTGCCGAGCACCAGCAGCTGGTCGAGCGCGCGGCGTTGCGGTTCGGCCTGCACGGCCCGCATCAGTCCCAGGATTCCCGTCGAATTCGCTTCTGGCGCAGCGCCGTTGCGTTGATCGCGGACATACTGTGCGAGCCGGCCCGCCATCGCGGCGACGTCGTCGCCCGCGTCCTGGGTGAGGATCGCAAGCGCCTGCGACATGTGGTCGGCCAGCCACGGGTTGGCCCGGAACTGCACCCGGTGGGTGACCTCGTGCAGGCACACCCAGAGCCGGAAATCGGCTGGAGCGACGCGCAGTTGGCGTTCGACCGAGATGACGTTCGGGTACACCAGCAGCAGTTCGCCGCCGTCGGGGCCGAACGGGTCGTACTGGCCGAGGATGCCCGCCGAGATGAACGCGAGCACCGCACCGGTCTGCGCGCCGGTGACGCGTCCGGTGATGAACCCCGGCTGGTATCCGTTCTCGCCGTCGTCGGCGCTGGTGCCGCCGGTGGTCATCACGCGCATCGACCGGGTGGCCGCGCGGATCCAGGCGGGCCGGTCGACGACACGGGCCTCGGGCACCTCGGCACCCTCGATCAGGCCGGTCACCTCGCGCACCGGCAGCTCGGCGGCACGTGCGCTGTCGGAGAGCTGGTCGATGGCCTGGCGGCGGGTGTAGTCGGTGGCGGGCGGTTCTGGACGTGCGAGTTTGGCGCCGACGGTGGCGGCGAAGTCCCAGTCCACCGCGCGGCCCGCGGTCATGGTGGGGCGGCTCATGCGCCGCATCCACAGGTGCGCAGCACCGAGGCCAGCGCGTCGATCGCGGTGCGTCCGGTCGGCCCGGCGTTGTTGGAGATCAGGGCGAACGTCAGCACCCGTCCGCTGCGGTCGGTGACGATGCCTGCCAGCGCGTTGGTGCCGGTCAGCGATCCGGTCTTGGCGCGCAGCCAGCCCGCGGCATCGCGGCCGGCGTCGGTGTCGAGATAGCGGTTGGACAGGGTGCCGCTGCCACCGGCGATCGGCAGCAGATCGACCAGCGGCCGCAGAGCGGGCTGGGTGTGTCCGGCGGCGGCGTTGACCACCTCATCGAGGGTAAGCGCGGTCAGCCGGTTGTCGACCGACAGGCCGCTGGAGTCGACCAGCTTGGCGCCGGACGTGTCGATCCCGGCCGTTTTCAGCTGGCTCAGCACCGCGCCGACGGCACCGTCGAAGCTCTGCGGCCGGTCCAGCGCCTCGGCGACCTCGCGGGCGATCGACTCGGCCATCACGTTGTCGGATTCGTTCATCATCTGCCGCAGCCGCTCGATCAGCGGCGCCGACTGCACCTCGGCGATCTTGGTGCCGCCGCGCATGCCCGACGGCATCAGCGTCACCGATTCCGGTTCGACGCCGAGCGCCGCGGCCAGCGCCTTGCCCGCATCCAGCGCGGGGCTCGTGGACCGCCGCGACTCCACGGTGGTGGGCTGCGTGCGCCCGCCGTCGAGCATCACCGGTTCCATCGGGGCGATGTCGCCGCCGTCGATGTCGGCGGGATCCCAGCCGGGTGCCATGGTCGGGCCGCTGTAGGCACTGGTGTCGACGCGGACGCGGGTGACGCTCACGCCGCTGCGGCGAACCTGCTCGGCGAGGTCGCTGATGCGGGCCGCGCCCTTGTACCAGGTGTCGGTGCCCTTCGGCGCGGCCGACAGCGTGGTGTCGCCG
The DNA here is from genome assembly GCF_001187505.1 of Mycolicibacterium goodii. Next base: position 2,189,744 of record NZ_CP012150.1, on the reverse strand, counting down.
CCGCCGCGCAGCACCACCAGACCCGGTTGGTCGTCGGCGGCCACCACGGTGGTGGTGAGCCGCGCGTCGCGGTCGAGGGTGAGCAGGGCGGCCGCGGTGGTGAGCACCTTGTTGACCGACGCCGGCTGCATCGGCACCCGCGAACCCTGTTCCCACACCTCGTCGCCGGTGTCGGCGTCGGTGATGCGGCCGGTGATCAGGCCCAGGTCGGGGTTGGCCAGGGCGGCGGCCAGGGCCGCGGCGAGTCCGCGGCGGGTCGGCGAGGGCGCGGAGAGGTCGACCGGGACGACGCCGGGGTCGGCGGTCGCGGGCGGCGGGGCGGGCGGCACGGCCTTGGCCGCGTCGGACTTCTTGCCGGTGAGCAGGGCCGCGGCCGCGACGACGGCGACGACGAGCGCGAGAACGGCAACGCCTACCGCCACGTGGGTGGACCGTCTCCACCGAGTGGGCCGCATACTTCCCCTGCTCTCGATCGACCTTGGTGAGCCACCCCTGCGCGTCAGCCTATCGCTCATCTAAGGTTGGCCCGGCGGGGTCGTCCCCGCGTCGTCTTGTAGACGATCCCGAGACTGATTGCACATGCGAAGGAGCCGCGACGGTGGAGTTCGACGTCGTCATCGAGATCCCGAAGGGTTCACGCAACAAGTACGAGGTGGATCACGAGACCGGCCGGGTCAAACTCGACCGGTACCTGTACACGCCGATGGGTTACCCCACCGACTACGGGTTCTTCGAGAACACCCTCGGTGAGGACGGCGACCCGCTGGACGCGCTGGTGCTGCTGACCGAGTCGGTGTTCCCCGGCTGCATCGTCGAGGCACGCCCGGTCGCGATGTTCAAGATGACCGACGAGGCCGGCGGCGACGACAAATTGCTGTGCGTGCCTGCCGGCGATCCGCGCTGGGACCACATCCAGGACGTCGGCGACATCTCGCAGTTCGAGCTCGACGCCATCAAGCACTTCTTCGTGCACTACAAGGACCTCGAGCCGGGCAAGTTCGTCGAGACCGCCGACTGGGTGGGCCGCGCCGAGGCCGAGGCCGAGCTGAAGCGCTCGATCGAGCGGTTCAAGAGCTCCGGGCACTGATTTAGCCTGCAATTAACACACCGTAACGCCGCCGTCCAATGCGGCTCTGATGATCATCGTGTGTTGATGCATCAGGGCATGGGGCTCGAGGCGTACAACGCATTGCCGCTGCGACGGGCCGTGCATGCGGTGTACGAGTGCTGCTGCAGCGTGACCCTGGCGTCCGACCTCGCCAAGGGTCGTCCGTACCCGGATCACGATTCGCTGTTCCGCAGGGCCGACGAGTTGTTGTTCAGCCTGGGCGAGGCCTCGATCGACACGATCCTGCAGGCCTACCCGTGTGTGGGCAGCCGCCCGCGCAGTTCACGGTCGCGCGCTGAGCAGTGCGCGGTGTGGGACGACGAGGCGGCCGTGATGGCGCAGCTGGACCAGGCCGCCAAACGGTACTGCGACCGGTTCGGGTTCGGCTTCGTGATGCACGTCGGCAACGCGTGTGCCCGCGACGTGCTCGCGGCCGTGGATCTGCGGTTGCACAACGACACCGAGACCGAGCGCAAGGTGGTCCGCAACGAGCTGGCGCGGATCAACCGCACGCGCCTGGAGCGGATGCTGGGGCCCGAGGGCGGTTACGACAACTGGTGCCCGGCCTGACCGTGCACCACATTGTGCAGGGGTTCGTCGCGCTGCAGCCGCCCGATGTTGGCCGCGATGTCGCCGGCCCGCCCGGCGAACGTGTCCGCCGTGACACCGGAGACGTGCGGCGTCATCAGCACATTGGGCAGCGTCTGGAACGGTAGTTCGCTCGGCCTGCCCTCCCCCGCGGCGTCCGGGTAGTGGTACCACACGTCGAGCGCCGCGGCCGCGATGGCGCCCGTCGACAATGCCTCGTAGAGCGCCGATTCCACCACCAGCGGTCCCCGCCCGACGTTGATCAGCACGCCCGCGGGGCCTAGTGCCCGCAGTTCGTCGGCCCCGATCATGCCGACGGTGCGCTCGGTGAGCGGCGCGCACACCACCACCACGTCGGATTCGGTCATCAACGCCGTGAGCCTGTCGCTGGCTCCGGCCCAGCGCAACCCCTCGGCGGCCGCGTCGACCCGGCCGCTGCCGGTGACGGCGACGGCCTCGGCGCCGAAGGCGCGCAACAACTTCCAGCTGGTGCGGCCGATGTGGCCGAAGCCGATGTAGCCGACGCGGGCGCCCTGCAGGGTGCGCGGCTGCGGGATCCGGCGGTCATAGCCCGGGGTGGCCCACCGGCCCTCCCGCAGCGCGCGGTCCTGCGCCGGCAAGCCCCGACGCAACAGCACCGCGGTCCCGGCGATGTATTCGGCGATGGACTGCTCGTGGTGGAAGGTGTTGGCCACCAGGATGTCCGGCCGCAGATGCCCGAAGTCGATCTTGTCGGTGCCCGCCCCGTTGACGTGGATGAGCCGCAGCCGGTCCGCCACGGCCGCCATGTCGGCGGTGAACCGGCTGCCCACGTAGACCTCGGCGTCGGGCAGGTGGTCGAAGACCGAGCGGTCGCCGGGGTCGTGCCAGCTGACGGTGGTTCCCGCGGGCAGGGCGGCCTCCAGGTGGGCCCGGTGCGGTACCAGGTGCGCGTCGGCGACGAGGACGTGCATGTGCTCAGCTCCTCTGCAGGGCGGGGCGTTTGGCGTCGAACGTCCAGCCGGGTATCAGGTACTGCATGGCCACGGAGTCGTCGCGTGCGCCCAGACCCTGCGCCAGGTACAGCTCGTGGGCGGCGGCGACGCGTTCGTCGTCGAGTTCGACGCCGAGGCCCGCGGCGGCGGGCACGTCGAGGTGGCCGTCGACGATCTCGAAGGGCCGCTTGGTGATGCGTTGGCCGTCCTGCCAGATCCAGTGCGTGTCGATCGCGGTGATGTCACCGGGGGCGGCGGCCGCGACGTGGGTGAACATTGCCAGCGACACGTCGAAGTGGTTGTTGGAGTGCGAACCCCACGTCAGGCCCCACGCGTCGCACAGGGCCGCGACCCGTACCGATCCGCTCATGGTCCAGAAGTGCGGATCGGCCAGCGGGATGTCCACCGCACCCGCGCGGATCGCGTGGCCCAGTTCGCGCCAGTCCGTGGCGATCATGTTGGTGGCGGTCGGCAGTCCGGTGGCGCGTTTGAACTCGGCCATCACCTCCCGGCCCGAGAAGGTGCCCTCCGGCCCGACCGGGTCCTCGGCGTAGGCCAGCACATCGGTGAGCTGCCTGCAGGTCGCGATGGCGTCGCGCAGCAGCCAACCGCCGTTGGGGTCCAGCGTGATCCGCGCGTCGGGGAACCGTTCGGCCAGCGCGGTGACCGCCTTGGCCTCATCGGCCGCGGGCAGCACCCCGCCCTTGAGTTTGAAGTCGCGGAACCCGTAGCGGGCGCGGGCGGCCTCGGCCAACCGGACCACGGCGTCGGGCGACAGCGCCTCCTCGTGCCGGATGCGCAGCCATTCGTCGGCGCCGGCGGGTTCGTCGTCGGGTGAGCGGTACGGCAGATCGGTCCGGTTGCGGTCACCGACGAAGAACAGGTAGCCGAGTGCCTGCACGCGTTGCCGCTGCTGTCCGTCGCCGAGCAGTGCGGCGACCGGGACGTCGAGGTGCTTGCCGAGCAGGTCCAGCAGCGCCGCTTCGACCGCCGTGACGGCGTGCACCGTGACCCGCAGGTCGAAGGTCTGCGCGCCGCGGCCGCCGCTGTCGCGGTCCGCGAACGCGGCCCGGATGGCCGCCAGCGCGGCGTGGTACTCCCCGACCGAGCGCCCCACCACAAGGGGCCGTGCCTCCTCCAACGTGCGGCGGATGGCCTCGCCGCCGGGTACCTCGCCAACCCCGGTGTTGCCGTCGGAGTCGGTGAGCTTGACCAGGTTCCTGGTGAAGAAGGGTCCGTGTGCGCCACTGAGATTCAGCAGCATGCTGTCGTACCCGGCGATCGGGATCACGGTCATCTCGGTGACCACCGGGATCTTCGGTTGTGCGGCCATGTTTCCTCCTCGAAAAGCGTTGCGGGTCAGGCGAACCACTTGTCGCCGTTGGCCACCGGCCGCACCACCCGCGACACCTTGTCGCAGACCATGCGAAGGGCGTCGACGATCTCGCGTTCGCGTTCCGGGGTGAGCCGGGCCAGCGGCACCGAAGCGCTGATCGCATCCTGGGCGGGTTGCTGGTAGCGCAGCGCGACCGCGAAACACCGTGTCCCCAATGTGTTCTCCTCGTTCTCGGTGGCGTAGCCGCGCACCCTGGCCTCGTCGAGCGCGGCGTCGAGCACCGCGCGGTCGGTGATGGTGTGCGGCGTCAACGCCGCGAGCGTGTGCGGGATGTGCGCGTCGAGGTCCGCGCCGAACCGTTCGGCCAGCAGGGACTTGCCCAGCGCCGTGGTGTAGGCAGGCAGCCTGCGGCCCACCTTGTTGGTGGTGCGTACATACTGCCGCGACTCCAGCGTCGCCAGGTAGACGACGTCGTATCCGTCGAGGCGGGCCAGGTGGAACGTCTCGTCGAGATCGCCGCGCAGATCCTCGAGAAACGGTGCGATCAGCGGCAGATAGGGATCGGCGTCGAGGTAGCTGGTGCCGACCAGCAGCGCGCGGACGCCGATGCTGTACTGGGTTCCCGCCTCGTCGGAACGCACCCAGCCCTGCGCCACCAGGGTGCGCAGCAGCGCGTGCGCCGAGCTGCGCGGCATGTCCAGTGCGGTGCAGATCTCCCGCAGGCGCGTGGGCCGGTCCGGCCGGGCGGCGAGGTACTCGAGCAGTTCGACGGTGCGGACCGCCGACTTGACCTTGCGCACCGACACGGCATCCGAAATGGGATCGTCGGTGGACATTCAGCCTCCCATCAGCTGTCGGACGATCAGGATCACCGCACCGATGGTCGAGATCGCGATCGCGGCCCAGCGCTGCCGATCCCGGTCCAGGTGCCGGTTGACCCAGCGGGACAGCGCGTATCCCGCGACCACGGCCGGGATCAGCAGCGCGAACATCACCAGGGTGTGGTGGTCGATGGCGCCGGTGAGGGCCAGCACCGCCAGCGACAGCACCGAACCCACCAGGAAGAACCCGCTCATCGTGCCGCGCAGCCGGGCACCGGTGTTGTTCTGCCACACCAGCGCCATGGGCGGTCCGCCGATGGCGGTGGCGGTGCCGAGCACACCCGACGTGGCGCCCGCGAGCACGAGATTGCGGCGGTGCGGCGCCGGGATCCAGCCGAGGCTCGTGACGGCGACGCCCGCGAGTACGACGGCCGCGAGGGTGTACGCCAGCATCTTCTGCGGCAGGACGAGCAGCAGCAGCGCACCGGCGATCGTGCCGGGCACGCGGCCCAGCAGCGCCCACCCGGTGCCGGAGAGGTCGATCGACTTCCGCTCGCGCACCACCACCAGCAGGGTGACGGCGGTGGCCAGCATGATGAGCGTGCCTGGGATCAGTGCGGGGTCGACGATCGCGACGACGGGAGCGGCGAGCATGCCCATCCCGAACCCGATCGAGGCCTGCATGCACGACGCCAACAGGATCGCCGCGGCCACCACCGCATAGCCCGCGCCCGTCACGCCGGAACCGACATCACCTGATACATCGGGTGATGACACTCGGCGGTGTGGGTGGCGTCGGGATCCCCGCCTGCCTGCGGGTCGACGGCGCCGGGAGGGACGGTCTGCGCGCAGATGTCGGTGGCCTTCCAGCACCTGGTGCGGAACCGGCAGCCCGACGGGGGATTCAGCGGCGACGGCACCTCGCCGCTGAGCAGGATCCGCTCGCCCCGTTGCGCGGCATCGAGTTTCGGTGCGGCCGACATCAGCGCCGCGGTGTAGGGGTGGCCGGGTCTGCGGTAGACGTCCTCGGTGCGGCCGGTCTCGATCATGCGGCCCAGGTACATCACCGTGACCCGGTCGGCGACGTGCCGCACCACCGACAGGTCGTGCGAGATGAAGATGTAGGAGATCTGCAACTGCCGCTGCAGGTCGTTGAGCAGGTTGAGCACCTGGGCCTGCACCGAGAGGTCGAGCGCGGAGACCGGTTCGTCGCAGATGATCACGTCGGGTTCCAGCGCGAGGGCACGCGCGATCCCGAGGCGTTGCCGCTGGCCGCCCGAGAACTCCTGCGGATACTTGTCCGCGGCTCGTGCGCTCAGCCCCACCATGTCCAGCAGTTCGCGTACCCGCGCGTCGCGGTCCTTGCGGTGCGGGTACATGGCCTTGTGGCTGCGCCAGGGTTCGGCGATGATCTCGGCCGCGGTCATGCGTGAGTTCAGCGATGCGTACGGATCCTGGAACACCATCTGCACGCGGCGGCGGTAGGCCAGCAGGTCTTTGCCGCGCAGCCGGAACGGATCGATGCCGTCGAACGTCACGGTGCCCGCGTCGGGCCGTTCCAGCATCATCAACGTGCGCGCCAATGTGGACTTGCCGCAGCCGGATTCACCCACCAGGCCCAGCGTCTCGCCGCGGTCGAGGTGCAGGTCGATGCCGTCGAGCGCCACCAGGCGGTTCTTGCCCGCGACCCGGAACGACTTGCGCAGGTCCCGCACCTGCAGCAGGTGCTCAGACATGGTGCTCTCCTCCCGTTGCGAACCGGCCGGCGAAATGGCATGCGGCGCGCCGGTGCTCGCCTTCGAGCTGCGGCCTGTTGGTCACGCAGATGTCCGCCGCGTGCGGGCAGCGATCCTGGTAGACACAGCCTTTCGGGATCGCGCTGAGTTCCGGTGGTGATCCGCCGATCGAGGCCAGCGCCTCGCCGCGCACCGCGTTGACCGGCACCGAATCCAGCAGCCCTTTGGTGTACGGATGTGCGGGGTTGGCGAAAACCTCGGCCACCGGACCGGTTTCGACGATCTGTCCGGCGTACATCACCGCGACGCGGTCGGCTTCCTCGGCCACCAGCGCCAGATCATGGGTGATCAGCACCACCGCCATGTGGTATTCACTGCGCAGATCCCGCAGCAGCGCCATGATCTGCGCCTGCACCGTCACGTCGAGCGCGGTGGTGGGTTCATCGGCGATCAGCACGGTGGGGTTGAGCGCCACGGCCATCGCGATGAGCAGGCGCTGGCGCATGCCGCCGGAGAACTGGTGCGGGTAGTCGTTCAGGCGCGACTCGGGTTGCGGGATGCCGACGCGTTCCATGAGTTCGACGGCCTTGCGCCGGGCCTCCTTGGCGCTGCGCCCCTGGTGGATGCGGAACGGTTCGGCCAGTTGGGTTCCCACCGTGTAGAGCGGGTTGAGCGCGGTGAGCGCGTCCTGGAACACGATTGCCAGTTCGGTGCCTGCGAGTTGGCGGCGTGTCCTGCGGTCGGCGCTGAACAGGTCGACGTCTGCCAGTCGGGCCGTGCCCGCGGACACGCTCGCGACGGGCTCGAGCAGGCCGACGAGCGCGGTGGCCGTCAGCGACTTGCCGCAGCCGGATTCGCCGAGCAGCGCCAGGGTTTCGCCGCGGTGCGCCTCGAACGACACGTTGTCGACCGCGCGCACGGTACCGGTGATGGTGCGGATGTCCACGCACAGTCCGTCGACCGTGAGGGCGGGATCGTCCAGCACGGCGGTCGCGGGTGTCGTCACGGGTGCGGTCATGAGAGGGCCCTTCCGGTCTTGGTGAAGCGGGACAACCGCTTCTGCGGGACGGTGAGGCGCCAGCGCTGGCCGGGGTCGGTGGCGATGCGCGCCCACGCGGCGAGGATGGTCGCCGAGACCGTGGTGATCACGATGGCCAGGCCGGGGAAGAACGACAGCCACCACGCGGTGTGCAGGTAGGTGCGGCCCTGCGCGACCATCAGGCCCCAGCTGACGTCGGGCGGCTGGATGCCGATGCCGAGGAAGCTCAGCGAGCTCTCGGCCAGCATGACGTAGCAGAAGTCCAGGGTGGCGACCGTGAGCAGGGTGGGCAGCACGATCGGCAGGACGTGACGCGTGATGATCGAGGTGGCACCGGCGCCGAAGGTGCGGGCGGCGTCGACGAACACCCGGCTCTGCAGTTCGGCGGATTCGGCGCGGGCGGTGCGCAGGTACACCGGGATGCGCGTGATCGCCAGCACCAGGATGATGTTGGCCGCGCTGGGTGAGAAAACGTACAGCACCACCACGGCCAGCAGCAGCGACGGAAAGCTCATGATGACGTCGGCGATGCGCATCGCGACGGTCTCGCGCCAGCCCCGGTGGTAGCCGGCCCACATGCCGATCACGGATCCGATGACCGCCGAGAGCACCACGGCGGGAACGGCGACCGACAGGGTCGTGCGGCTCGCGACGACCAGGCGTGCGAGCATGCTGCGGCCCAGCGGGTCGGTGCCGAGGATGTTGGCCCACCCGTGCGCCAGGCTGAACGGCGCCGTGTTGGAGCTGTCGAGGTCGATGTCGGTGGCCAGGTTGCCGACGAGCATGGGGCCGAAGATCGCGGTGAGGAACACCAGGCCCAGCACGCAGGCGGCGGTCGCCGCGACGCGGTCGTTGCCCAGCATCCGCAGCAGCACCGCGCGGTCGCGGCGCCGGGAGGTCTCGGGTGTCGGCCGCGCCGACGATGGCTGTCGTCGGCTTGGCCGGGACCAGATCGATCTGTGTGCTCATGGCGGCTCCTAAACCTTCGCCGGTTCCCGCACCCGGGCGTCGAGCAGTGCGTAGCAGGCGTCGATGACGATGTTGAGGACGAAAATGCTCACGGCGGTGAGCAGTACGGCGGCCTGCAGCACCGCGAAGTCGCGTTGCAGGATCGCGTCGATCATCAGCTTGCCGATGCCCGGCCAGCCGAAGATGGCCTCGACCACTACGGCGCCGTTGATGAGTCCGACGGCCAGATCGCCCGCCACGGTGAGCGCGGGCGCGGCCGCGTTGCGCAGCGCGTGGTGGCTGACCACACGCACGTCACCGGCGCCCTTGCTGCGGGCCAACCGGATGTAGGGGGCGGACAGGGCCGACACCATCGCGCCGCGGACCACCTGGGTCAGCACGCCGAGCGGGCGGATCATCAGCGTCGCGATCGGCAGGATCCACGACAGCGCACCGTTGTCGACGCCCGAGGTGGGCAGCCAGCCCAGCAGGACCGCGAACAGCCACACCCCGGTGATGGCGAACCAGAAGTCCGGGATCGACGCCGCGGTCATCGACAGCAGGCTGGAGAACCGGTCGGCCAGCGAGTTGGGTCGGTAGGCGGCCCAGCAGCCGATCACGACGGCGCCGAGGATCGCCAGCAGCATGGTGGTGACGGCCAGTTGCAGGGTGGCCGGGAACGCCCGCAGCGCCATGTCGGCGGCCGATTCACCGGTGCGCAGCGACGTGCCGAAGTCCAGGTGCAGTACACCCTTGAAGTAGTCGACCAGTTGGGTGCCGATGGGCTGGTCGAATCCGTTGGCGGCCCGGAACTCCGCGCGCTGCTCGGGGGTCGCCGACTCGGGGAGGTACAGATTGGTGGGGTCCCCGGTGAGCCGTGCCAGCAGGAACACCCCGAGCAGGACGATGATCAGCGGCAGGGCGCTGGTGTACATCCGGCGCCGGACGAATGGGAACATGCTCGAACCTTCCTGGAGGCCTACGGCGTCACTGCTTGTCGGTGCGGTCGGCCGCGAACGTCATCTGCGACAGCCGCATCTCGTCACCGGTCGCCGAGTTCGGTTGGTAATCCACCCGGGGTGACTTGGCGAGCACACCGGTCATGTGTGCGATGTAGGCGAACTGCGCGATCTCGTTGGGTTCGTCGGCGAAGATCTTGGCGTATGCGTCCTGGCGCTGCTCGCCGGTGAGCTCACCGGCCGCCTCGATCTTGGCATCGAATTCCGGCGTGCCGTAAGCACTCTGGGCGCCGTCGCTGCGCATGTACTGGTCGACGGAGAACGCCGCGTCGCCGGCCTGGTTGCCGTGCATGATCAACGCGATGAACGGTCCGGCATTCGGCGGGAACGGCTGCAGTTGGTACTGCAGCTGCGCCGCGGTGTCCATCATCTCGATCTTGACGTTCAGCCCGATCTTGGTGAGTTCGTTCTGGATCACCTCGACGGTCTCGGTGACCTTGGGGAACTGGCTGTTGCGTCCGATCAGCCGGATCTCGCGGTCCACCGGCACGCCGTCGGCCCTGGCCTCGTCGACCAACTGCTTGGCGCGGTCGGGATCGTACGGCCACAGCGCGAGGTCCTTGTTGTGGCCGACGACGCCCTCGGGGATCAGTTGCGAGGCAGGCTCACCGAGTCCGCGGAACAGGGCCTTGACGATGCCGGTGCGGTTCACCGAGTAGTTGATCGCCTGGCGGACGCGCAGATCGTCGAGCGGGGCCTCGGTCGCGGTGATTCGCAGCGCCGTGGTCTCGTTGTTGGGGAACGGCACCCCCAGATCGCCCGCCCCGTCCTCGGGTCCGACCGACGTCCCGATGTCGGCCTCGTCGTTGACGACCATGGCCGCGCGCACACTGCCCTCGCTGCGCCACTGGTACTCGGCGCGGGTGAAGTCGGGTTTGGGGCCCCAGTACTTCTCGTTGCGGTGCAGTACGAGTTTCTGCCCGTACTCCCACCGTTCGATCGCGTAGGGCCCGGTGCCGATCGGTTCACGCACCTTCTCGGTGACGCTGGTGGTCTTCGGCACGATCTCGATGAACGAGATACGCAGCGGCAGAATCGGATCGGGTTTCGTGGTGCCCACAACGACGGTGTGGTCGTCGGGTGCGGAGACCTTCAGCGGGTCATCGCCGAAGACGTAGCCGTCGACGTTGCACTGCAGATCGGAGTTCACCGCACGGTCGATCGAGAACGCCGCGTCGGCCGCGGTGAACGGCGACCCGTCGGAGAACGTGACACCGCGCCGGATGTCGAATGTCCATTCGTCCGGCGAGGTCTGATGCCATCCGGTGGCCAGCAGCGGCAGCAGGTCACCGGTCTGCGGGTCGCGTTCGATGAGCGGTTCGGTGATGTTGGATCGCACCACCACACCGGTCGAGGTCAGAGAACTCTCACACGGCTCGAGCGTGGGCGGCTCCTGGGGCAGCACGATGCGCAGGGTGCCGGGGTCGTATCCGCCGTGCGCGGTGTTGGCGACCGTGCAGCCGGCCGTGGCGCCGACGGTGATGATCGCCATGCCGGCGATGAGGGCCAGCGGGTGCGGCGCTCGGCGCATGTCGGATCCTCCAGAACAGTGATGTCCACGTATGTGGATGCTGGTTGTGACCGCAGACACACGTTAGGAACCGGTCTCACGCAGCGTCAACCGGCCGAAATCGCTCGAATCGGGGGTGATGGCGGTGTCGCGCAACCCCGTTAGATCGCCTTGACGACGGGTGTGACCTGCAGTTTTTCATCCAGCCGACGACCGATCATGCGGCGGGCGCAACATGCACGGGTCATTTATGCGGCTTGGATATCAAGCCATGCTATTTCCGTGTTGGACCGGTATTTGCAGGCAGTCTTACCGTGGCAACACAGATCAATCGAGGAGTCCCCGTGCCCGCTCAAGAGGTGACCCACCGCGTCCTGCAGGTGGGGCCGCTCAAACCGTCCCTGAACCAGACCCTGGTGTCCGGCTACGGCGCCTACGTCCTGCCCGATGGTGCCGAACGCGCGACGTTCCTCGCCGAGCACGGCGACGAGATCACCGTGGCCGTGACCTCGGGCCGGACCGGGGTCGACGCCGACCTCATGTCAGCGCTGCCCAACCTCGGCGCGGTGGTGAACTTCGGCGTCGGATACGACACCACCGACGTCGAGGAGGCCGCGGCGCGCAACATCGCGGTGAGCAACACCCCGGATGTCCTCAGCGACTGTGTCGCCGACACGGCGGTGGGATTGTTGATCGACGTGATGCGCCAGTTCTCGGCCGCCGACCGGTATCTGCGCGCCGGGCGCTGGGTCTCCGACGGGAACTACCCACTCACACACAAGGTTTCGGGCGCGCGCGTCGGGATCATCGGGCTCGGCCGCATCGGCACGGCGATCGCGACCCGGCTCGGCGGATTCGGCTGCACCATCAGCTATCACAACCGCCGCGAGGTCGAAGCCAGCCCGTACCGCTACGTCGGCTCGCCCGCCGAACTCGCCGCGCAGGTCGACGTGCTGATCATCGCCGCCGCAGGCGGGGCGGGCACCCGTCACCTCGTCGACCGCGAGGTGCTCGACGCGCTCGGACCCGACGGGTACCTGGTCAACATCGCCCGCGGCAGCGTCGTCGACGAACGGGCGCTGGTCGCGGCGCTGGCCGACGGCAGGCTCGCCGGCGCGGGCCTCGATGTGTTCACCGACGAGCCCGATGTGCCGTCCGAATTGCTGACCATGGACAACGTGGTGCTGCTGCCGCACGTCGGCAGCGGAACCGTCGAGACCCGCAACGCGATGGAAGAACTCACGCTGGCCAATCTCGACGCCTTCCTGCAGACCGGAAAGCTCGTCACGCCGGTGCCGATCGAGACGGCCACCGTCAGATGATCTGATCACCCACCAGGTCGTCGGTGGTCCACTCGCGCGGCGGCAGCACGTCGCGCAGCAACCGCAGCAGGGCCGGGTTGGTGCTGTCACCGCGCCACACCGCGTCGAGCTCCACGGGGCGTTCCCGGAACGCCCCGATGGAGCGGAACACCACACCCTCTGGATGCAGTGTGGCCGCCGACGCGGGCACCAGCGCGATGCCGATGCCGGAGCGGACCAGCACCAGCATGGTGTGCACCTGCGTCACGTACTGGACGTAGCGCGGTGTGGCACCGGCGATGGTGAACGTGCTGATCAGCAGTTCGTTGAAGTACCGGGCCTGCACCGGCGAGTACATGATCATGTCCTGGCCGTCGAGGTCGTTGAGCGTGAGCTGACGGCCCACCTCGACCAGCGGATGCGCCGCGGGCAGCGCCGCGATCAACTGCTCGTGCAGCAGGGGCCGCGACACCAAACCGGGGCGCTTCAGCGGCGGCCGCGCCATTCCGAGATCGAGCTCGCCGGTCATCAGCCCTTCTATCTGTACGGCGGTGACCATCTCCCGGAGATCGAGGGTCACATCGGGCAACTGTTCCCGGGCCGCATCGAGCAGCCGGGGCAGCACCGCGTGCGCCGACGCCGCGGTGAAACCGATGACCACGGTGCCGAGGTCGCCCGCGGGGACACGTTTGACGTTGAGGGCGGCGCCCTCGGCGAGTTGCAGGATCCGCCGCGCGTCCGGCAGGAAGGCGACGCCGGCCGGGGTGAGCGTGACCGACCGGGTGGTGCGGTCGATCAGGTGCACCCCGAGTTCGTTCTCCAACTGCTGGATCTGGCGGCTCAACGGGGGCTGCGTCATGTGCAGACGCTCGGCGGCCCGCCCGAAATGCAGCTCCTCGGCCACCGCAATGAAGCAGGACAGTCTCGACAGGGAGAACACCGCGTCAGCCTATCGGCCGTGCGCCCCATCAATGCCCGACCGGCATGAATACCGCGCATCGCCCACCCGATTGCGTATACCCGGGGCCGACCTGCGAAGCTGATCGCAATGAAGGGCACTGATCAGCCAGTAGTCTGATCTTGTGCCGCTCGAGGTTGAGCTCAGAGCCTCGGGGGTAGAGAGTGGGACGGCGTCGACGCGGCTACTATTTGTCGACTGCCGCCATAGGCGCACAACACACCGTCGGAGGTGACGATGACGAGCCAGGACCCGGCGAACTGCACGGTGGAGGAACGCCGTGTGGGAGACATCACTGTGGTGGCGGTGACCGGAACGGTGGACATGCTGACCGCACCGAAGCTCGAAGACGCGATCGGTTCCGCCGCCAAGAGTGAACCGTCGGCCGTGGTGGTCGATCTGAGCGCCGTTGAGTTTCTGGCCTCGGCAGGCATGGGCGTGCTGGTGGCCGCACACGGTGAGCTCGCGCCGGCCGTGCGCCTGGCGGTCGTTGCGGACGGTCCCGCGACGAGCAGGCCGCTGAAACTTGTCGGGATCGCCGACGTGGTCGACCTGTTCGCCACACTCGACGAAGCTCTTGCGTCCTTGAAGACATAAAACCGTGGGCAATCGGGTAGCCAGCAGGTCGATATGACAGACGCAGGCGAGTCAACCACGTTCAACAAGGCGGGCATCGTTGCCGCTCCGGAACGCGCCGCACAGCTGCGGCGCGAATTCTCGGCCTGGCTCGGCACGCATTTCACGCTCGACGCGGTGAAGGCCAGCGACATCGTCCTGGCCGTCAACGAGGCATTGGCCAATGCGGCGGAATTCGCCTACAGCAACGCCAAAGAGCCCGGTGTCATGCATGTGCGCGCCGATTACGACACCGAGGCCGAGACCCTCACCGTCGTCGTCGCCGACGAAGGTGCATGGCGCATCGGCGACACCGACCACAAGAACCCGGCCAGGGGGCGCGGCATCCCGTTGATGCACGCGCTCACCGACCGTGCCGTCATCGACGCGACCGCATCGGGGACCGAGGTGCGTCTGCAGTGGCACAACGTCAGCCGCAGCGTTCCCTCAGAACTGCGGTAACCGCACCACCTGGACGAAGAACTCGTCGATCTGTCGTACCGCGCTCATGAACTGGTCCAGGTCAACCGGTTTGGTGACATACGCGTTGGCGTGCAGCTTGTAGCTGCGCAGGATGTCTTCCTCGGCCGAGGAGGTGGTCAGCACCACGATCGGGATGTGGCACAGGCTTTCGTCGGACTTGATCTTCTCCAGCAGCTGCCTGCCGTCGTACTTGGGCAGGTTGAGATCGAGCAGGATCAGGTCGGGGCGTGGCGCGTCGGCGTACGGCCCGCGCCGGTACAGGAAGTCCAGCCCCTCCTGCCCGTCGTGCGCGACGTGCAGATTGTTCTTGATCTTGTTGTGCTCGAACGCTTCTCGGGTGATCAGCTCGTCGCCGGGATCGTCCTCCACCAGGAGGATGTCGATCGCGCGGGTGTCGTCTGCTGACGTCATGAAATGTTTCCTTCCAGCTGGGCGTCGGCGAGGACGTCCGGCACGGTTGTGGGCGTGACAGGGAGGGTGAAGCAGAACCGTGTTCCGCCCGTGTACGACGTGTCGATCCAGATGTTGCCGCCGTGATGTTCGATGATCTTCTTGCACAGGGCAAGTCCGATACCGGTGCCACCGTAGGTGTCGCGGCCGTGCAGCCGCTGAAAGATCACGAAGACCTTGTCGACGAACTCCTCGGAAATGCCAATGCCGTTGTCGGACACCGTGAACAACCAGTTCTCGACGCCGCCGACGGTCTCGGTGCCGCACTCGATGACGATTCGCGGTGACACCCCCTCGCGGTGGAACTTGACCGCGTTGGCCAAAAGGTTCTGCCACACCATCACCAGCAGCGTCGGGTCGCCGTCGACGTGCGGCAGCGGTTGGTCCGGCCGCACGATCTCGGCGCCGACTTCCTCGACCGCGGTGGAGATGTTGTTCAGCGCGGCATCCACCACCGCTTCGAGGTCCACCTCGGTGGTCGTCGCGTTCAGCCGGCCCACCCGCGAGAACGTGAGCAGGTCGTTGATGAGAACCTGCATGCGTTTGGCACCGTCCACCGCGAAGCCGATGTACTCCACACCGCGCTCGTCGAGCTTGTCGCCGTAACGCCTTTCCAGCAGCTGGCAGAACGAGGCGACCTTGCGCAGCGGCTCCTGCAGATCATGTGAGGCCACATAGGCGAACTGCTCGAGTTCGGCATTGGACCGGCGCAGCTCCTCGGCCTGCTCGTCGAGCGCGGCCCGGGCCTGCCGCGAGGCGTCGAGTTCGTCGACGATGCGTTGGCGCATGTCCTCGACATCGGCGGCGATCGCGCGAATGTCCTTGGGCCCCTTGGGCTCGATCCGTTCGGTGAAGTTGCCCTGGGTGATCCTGCGGCAGGACGCGGCGAGCGCGGCCAGCGGGCGGTTCACGGCATTGCGCACCAGCACCGCGAGCACCAGGGCCATCGCGAAGAACGCCACGATCATCGCGATCAGAACACCGTTGCGCCAGCTGCGCATACGTTCCACATCCTCGATGCTCGCGGTGCGCGCCGCGCTCAAATGGCTGTTCTGCACGTCGAACAGCGCGCGCAGCTGGTCGAACTGCGCCTTGCCGCGTTCGGCGACCATGTCGTTGCCGATCTGCGGACGGCCCGGCCGGATACTCGCGATCATCGGGTCGGCGTACCCGGCACGCCATGCCGCGGCGGCCTTTTCGATCGCTTCCAGATCGGCGAGGTGTTCGCCGCGACCGTCGAGGAAGTCCCGGATGTTGGCGGCGGCGTCCGACTCGACGCGCTGCCCGCTGTCGTACGGGGCCAGGAACTGGGGGTCCGCGGAGATCGCGTAACCGCGCACCGCCGTCTCCTGGTCCCGCAACGCCGCCTGCAGCTGATAGGCGGCGACGCGGGCCGGCTGGATCTCGTTGGTCAGCTCGTCGGACAACCTGTCGGTGCGGCCGACCAGCACCGCACCGGCGATCGCGCCCGTGAACACGACCACTCCCATGACCGACAGGATCAGGTTCTGCCAGCCTTGAACCGTCAATCTCATCTGTGTGAGCGCTCCACGCGGATCACCGCGATGTCGTCGGTGAGGCCACCGTGCATCTGCGCACGTGATTCGGCCTCGTTGATCAGTGAGGTGACGAAGTCCCGCCCTGGCAGCGCGGCCAGCGCGCGGGCCAGCGCGAGCAGACCGCTCTCCCCCAGTCGTTCGTCGCCGCGGCCGGCGTGACCTTCGAACAATCCGTCGGTGAGCAGCAACAACCCGTGGCCCTCGGGCAGCTCGTAGTGGTTGACCGGCCACTCCCTGGCGCCCAGCCCCAACGCCGCGCCGGGGCGCGGTTCGAGCCAGTCGACGGTTCCCTCGCCGTGCACCAGCAGGCCGGGATGGCCCGCCCGCACGACGGTGTACCGACCGCTGTCGGGTTCCAGGGCGACACTGCACAGCGTCGCGAAGATGCCCTTGCCGGGACGCTCGGTGGTGAGGATCCGGTCGAGCTGGCGCATCCGCTCGTTGCCGCGCAGACCCGCGAAGGTCAACGCCCGCCACCCGATGCGCAGCGCGACCCCGAGCGCGGCCTCGTCCGGTCCGTGACCGGCGACGTCGCCGATCATCACGTGCACGGTGCGGTCCGCGGTCTGCACGACGTCGTAGAAGTCGCCACCGATCAGCGCATGCTGGCGGCTGGGCCGGGACTCGGTGACGATGTCGACGCCGGAACCCTCCATCAGCAGCGGGGACGGCAGCAGGCCGCGTTCCAGGCGGGCGTTCTCCTGTGCCCGCAACTGGCTGGCGTGCAGGTCGACGGCCGTGAGCTCGGCGCGTTTGCGTTCGATGGCGTAGAGCACCGCGCGGCGCAGCATCTCCGGCTCGACACGGCCCTTGATCAGGTAGTCCTGGGCACCGGAGGCCACCGCCGACACCCCGAAGTGCTCGTCGTTGAGTCCGGTCAGCACGATGATCGGGATGCGCGCATCCAGCTTGCCGAGATGGTGCAGCGCATCGATACCGGCGGCGTCGGGCAGGTTCAGATCCAGCAGAACGCAGTCGGGACGGTGGTCGCTGAGCGTGCGTTCGGCGTCGGACATCGATTTGGCCCACACGAAGTCGATGTCGGGCGCATCGGCGATGAGTTCCTCGACCAGGATGGCGTCGGCGCGGTCGTCCTCGACGAGCAGCAGAGAAAGGCGGCGCTGACCTGGACCATTCAGTTCAGCGGGTGAAGATATGACTGGGTTTAGTGGCGCGCGCATGGGAAAATCACGTCCTTCATAACGATGGCCACCCTGGTCGCGCTGACCCTCTGCTTTAGTGACAACTCCTGACAATACCCAGTAAACGGGCGCAACCGGCAATTCGGATCGATTCCCGCACGTGACGTTGCGGCGATTGGCAGTCGGACGTGTTGACTGCAAACGGGTTTGCGGCGCAAGCCGAAACCGCGCGGCGGCTGCGGCCGGTGCTTCTACCAGCCCTCTTCTACCGGACCTCGGCTACCGGACCTCGTCTACCAACGGGGCCCGGACGCCACGAACCCGGGATCGATGCTGCGCATGTATCCGGTGTCGTCACGATCCCGGATTCCGCAGCGCACATATTGCTCGTGCAGCGCGGCCAGGTTGTCCTCGTCGATCTCGACGCCGAGTCCCGGTGCCGTCGGGACGGCCACCGCCCCGTCGCGGAAGTTCAGCGCGCCGCCGGCGACGACGTCCTCGTGGCGCCACGGCCAGTGGGTGTCACAGGCGTAGGTCAGGTTCGGCGTCGCGGCGGCCAGATGCACCATCGCGGCCAGGCTGATGCCCAGGTGGGAGTTCGAGTGCATGGACAATCCCAGCCCGAACGTGTCACAGATGCCTGCCAGCAGTCGGGATCGCTGCAGCCCACCCCAGTAGTGGTGGTCGGACAGCACCACCGACACCGACTTCTTCGCGACGGCCTGCGGCAGCTGGTCGAATGCCACCACACACATGTTGGTGGCCAACGGCATGGGTGCCTGCGCGGCCACCTCGGCCATCCCGTCCAGGCCCGGGGTGGGGTCTTCCAGGTACTCCAGGATGCCGTCGAGGCCCGCGGCCACCTTGATCGACGTCTGCGGTGTCCACGCCGCATTGGGGTCCAGGCGCAGCGGATGATCGGGGAACGCGGCCCGCAGCGCCTCGATGGCCGCCATCTCCTCCTCGGGCGGGAACACGCCGCCCTTGAGTTTGATCGCGCTGAACCCGTATTCGTCGATGATGCGGCGGGCCTGCGCGACGATCCCGTCGGGATCGAGCGCGGCGCCCCAGCCGTCGGGTTCGGCGCCCGGATGCGCGGCCCACTTGTAGAACAGGTAGGCGCTGAAGGGGACGGCGTCGCGCACCGCACCGCCGAGCAGGTCCGACACCGGCCTGCCGGCCGCCTTGCCCTGCACGTCCAGGCAGGCCACCTCGAACGGTGAGAACACGCGGTCGACGACGCTGGCGGAGGTGATCATGCCCGCCAGACCCGACCCGTCACCGGTGCGGTCACCGCCGAGCGCATCCGAGACAATGGCCCGGATCGCGTTGGTGCAGAACACATCCTGACCGACCATGGCATCGGCGGCGGCCCGCAGGCGCTCCAGGTGCACGGTGTCGGCGTAGGTCTCCCCCAGACCCGTGAGGCCGGAGTCGGTGTCGAGTTGGATGATGGCCCGCAGCGCGTACGGTTGATGCACCCCGACGGTGTTGAGCAGTGGCGGGTCCGCGAACGCCACGGGGGTGATGCGGGCTGCGGTGATGCGGATCCGGTTGCCGATCATCGCGATTCCCTAGTGCACGAGGGCGTCGGCGAGCACCGCGCGGCCTGCGGCGAGGATCCGTTGCAGTTCGTCGACGTCGCCCGGCGCCGCGTCGACCAGGGGCGGGCGCACCGGACCCGCGGGCAGTCCGCCGAGTGCGACACCGGCCTTGATCAGCGACACCGCGTAGCCGGGCACCGTGTCACGCAGGCGCACCAACGGGTGGAAGAACTCCCGCAGCAGCGCCGCGATCAAGGGTTCGTTACCGGTCTCGAGCGCGGTGTAGAACGCGAGGGAGATGTCGGGCGCGAAGGCGAAAGTGGCCGAGGAGTACAGCGTGACCCCGATGGCGCGGAAGGCCTGCTGCGAGACCTCCGCGGTCGGCAGGCCGTTGAAGAACTGGAACGGTTTGTCTGCCGGGGCAAGCGCGTCGGTCACCGCGCGCACGATGCGCGCCACCTGATCGAAATCTCCTGTGCCGTCTTTGAATCCGACGACGTTGGGTAGCTGGGCGACGGCGACGGCCGACGCCTCGGTGAACCGTGCGTTGTTGCGGTTGTACACCACGAGCGGCAGGTCGGTGACCTCGCTGACGGCCCGGGTGTATCCGACGAGGCCGGCCTGCGGCATCTCGACGAGGTACGGCGGCAGCAGAAGCAGACCGTCGGCGCCCGACTCGGCGGCGGCCCTGGCGAACGCCTTGGCCGAGGCGACGGGTCCGCCCGCCCCGGCGTACACCGGCACCCGGCCACCCGCCGCCTCCACCGCGGTACGCACCACGACGCGCATCTCTTCGGGTTCGAGGGCGTGGAATTCCCCTGTGCCGCAGCCGATGAAAACTCCACCGGGTCCCGCGTCGACGCCTCTGGCGACGTGCTGGGCGAGCAGGTCCACGTCCACGTCACCCGACGCGGTGAACGGGGTGACGGGGAAGAAGAGGACGCCGTCGAGCATGGTGTTACTCCTAGAGGTTTGGTACCGGGTGATCAGTCTTTGGTGTGTCGGCCGTCGACGGTGCGCCACAATCCGTCCGGGTTGCCGTCGGCAACAGCGCTGGGCAGCAACAATTTCGGGGCGTTCTGATAGCAGACCGGCCGCAGGAACCGTTCGATGGCCCTGGCCCCGACGGACGTGCTGCGTGAGTCCGAGGTGGACGGGAACGGCCCGCCGTGCACCATGGCGTGGCAGACCTCGACGCCGGTGGGCCAGCCGTTGAACAGGATTCGGCCCGCCTTGAGCTCCAGGATGGGCAGCAATTCACCCGCCTGGGCGTGGTCGGAATCCTCGGCGTGGATCGTGGCGGTCAGCTGTCCTTCGATGTCCGCGGCGACGCGCAGCATCTCGGCGTCGTCGGCGCACCGCACGATCACCCCCGAGGCGCCGAACACCTCGGCCTGCAACGCCTCCGAGCGCAGGAAGGTGGGCGCATCGCTGGTGAACAGCGCGGCCCGGCAGGACACGGCGGGCGCGTCGTTCTCGGATCCCCGCGCGACGAGTTGGGCGTCGTTGCGCAGGGTTTCGACGCCGGCGCGGAAGTTCTCGGCGATGCCGGGCGTCAGCATCGGTGTCGGTGCGGTGGCGGCGACGGCCTCGGCGGCCGCCGCGACGAACGTGTCGAGGTCGGGACCGTCGACCGCGATGACCAGGCCGGGGTTGGTGCAGAACTGTCCCGACCCCATGGTGAGGGAGCCGACGAACGCGCGGCCGATCTCGGCGGCGCGAGCCGCCAGGGCGCCGCGCAGCAGGAACACCGGGTTGATGGCGCTCATCTCGGCATACACCGGAATGGGTTCGGGGCGTGCCGCCGCGGCGGCCACCAGCGCCATGCCGCCGGCGCGGGAGCCGGTGAAGCCGACGGCCTTGATCCGCGGATCGGTGACCAGGGCGGTGCCCAGGTCCGGGCCGAACCCGTACAGCAGGGAGAACGTCCCGGCGGGCATGCCGGTGGCGGCGACGGCCTGGGTGATCGCGCGTCCGACGAGTTCAGAGGTACCCGGGTGTGCGTCGTGCGCCTTGACGACGACGGGGCATCCGGCGGCCAGGGCCGATGCGGTGTCGCCACCGGCGACCGAGAACGCCAGCGGGAAATTGCTCGCGCCGAACACCGCGACCGGGCCCAGCGGCACGCTGCGTTGGCGGATATCGGGGCGCGGCAACGGTTCTCGGTCAGGTAGCGCGGGATCGATGCGGGCCTGGTTCCAGGTGCCCTCGCGCAGCACGGCGGCGAACAGCCGCAGTTGGCCCGCGGTGCGCCCGACCTCACCGGTCAGCCGTGCGACCGGCAGTCCGCTTTCGGCGTTGGCACGTTCGACCAGCGCATCGCGGATCGATTCGAGGTTGTCGGCGATGGTCTCGAGGAAGCGGGCCCGGTTCTCGATGGGGGCGCTGCGGTAGGGGCCGAACGCTTCGGCGGCGGCCGCGCAGGCGGTCTGGACGTGCGAGGTGTCGCCGTAGGCGTATGCGGGTTCGAGGGCGGCACCGGTCTGCGGGTCGATGCCGCGGATCTCCCGTCCCACGCCGCGCACCGGCGTGCCCGCGATCAACATCTGCCCGGTCAGGTCTGTCGTCTGCACCATGGATGTCATAGTGGCACCGTAAGACCGGCGATATATACGTGTCCAAGTCAAATCTGCGGCTTACTGATGCATGACTTGTATCAGTACCGGCCGCAGCGGTCAGCGCACCGAATCGGCGCGAACAACGCGAGCGCGGTGCGGACGCGTCAGGAAGCGCGACGGGCCTGACCGCGCAGTTCCAGCCGGTGCAGCACATCGGCGCCCAGCGCGCGCAGATTCTGCCCGCTGCCTGCCGGGATCAGGGTCACGCCGTCGGCGACCCCGGCCGATTCGATGTCGTCGAGCAGGCCGGCCAGACCGTCGGCGGTGCCGACGTAGCGGACGACAGCGTCGCCGTCGGGAACCTCGGCGGCCACCTCGAGGCGACGGGCCGTGCGGAAATCGCCCGCGACGGCGACCGTCACGTCGAGGATCACCGCAACCGAGTCGTCCTCGGCCTTGATGCGCGTCCGTTGCCTGCGGGCCTGCGCCAGGTCGGTGGCCGATATGCGGACCGTCGGGGCCGCGTCCTGCGCACCGTCGGTCAGTTCACTCCAGGAATCGGCCTCCGCCACAAATAACCGCACGACCGCCAGACTAGGCCCGATTGGTACATCCGTGCAGGGTTGCACTCAGCGCGAATGTAACGGCACCACAGCCCGGCCGTGGGATCGTCGCTACTGGGCGTCGCGCACGCGGGTCTTGTACAGGCTCGCCGCGGTCGTGATGAGCAGCGTCACGATGATCACGCCGAGGCTGGCCAGGGTCGGGATCTCCGGGACGTGCACCGGTTCGCCGCCGTTGATGAACGGCACCTCGTTCTCGTGCAGCGCGTGCAGCACCAGCTTGACGCCGATGAACGCCAGGATGAACGCCAGGCCCTGCGACAGGTACACCAGCCGCTTGAGCAGGTCACCGAGCAGGAAGTACAGCTGCCGCAGCCCCATCAGCGCGAACACGTTGGCCGTGAACACCAGGTACGGCTCCTGGGTGAGACCGTAGATGGCCGGGATCGAGTCCAGCGCGAACAGCAGGTCGGTGGTGCCGAGGGCGACGATGACCAGGAACATCGGCGTCATCAGCCGCTTGCCGTTCTCCTTGATCCACAGGCGCAGGCCGTCCCACTTGTCGGTGGTCTGCAGGTGCTTGCGTGCGAACCGCACCACGGCGTTGTCGCCGTCGTCGTCATGGTCGGTGTCCCGCACCAGGTTGATCGCGGTGTACACCAAAAACGCGCCGAAAATGTAGAACACCCAGGAGAACTGGTTGATGGCCACGGCGCCGAGCGCGATGAAGATGCCGCGGAAGATCAACGCCAGGATGATGCCGACCAGCAGGGCCTGCTGTTGGTAGACGCGCGGCACCTTGAAGCTGGCCATGATGATCAAGAAGATGAACAGGTTGTCGACCGACAGGCTGTACTCGGTGAGCCACCCGGCGAAGAACTCCACGCCGTACTGGTGGCCGTGGAAGAACCATGTCCACAAACCGAACGCGACCGCCAGCCCGATGTAGATCGACAGGTAGGTCGCCGTCTCGCGGCGGGTGGGCTCATGCGGGCGTCGCCCGATGATCACCACGTCGAACAGCAGTACGGCGATCGTCACCGACAGGGTGATGATCCACTCGAGCTGGGATACGTGCATTTATTACCTCCGGTCGCCAAACAACGCCGGAGGTCTCTTCCACCGGCAGGACGGCCGGCCCACGGCACCGATCGGATCTATGGCGACCGACGTGATGACGACACCGCGGCGAAGGAATACTCCCCTCCGCCGACAAGTGTGCCTGATCGTGACCGGGTTCTGAAATCGAGTGGGCACGCCGCACCGTCTCCGGGCTGCCCCGGCACCGACTTAGTAGTTTGTATCCGTGACAGCAACGGACGACGCAGCTGATGGGCCCGAGGTCCCCGCTCAGTACCTGCTCTCGGCGCTGGCACCCGCGCCGCGGACGCTCATCGACATCCTCTTCGACACCGCACGGCGGTTTCCCGATGCGCCCGCGCTCGACGACGGAACGGTGCAACTGACCTATGCCGAACTGATCGCCGACGTCGAGGAGAGCGTCGCGTGGCTGGCCGCGCGCGGCATCGGGCGCGGCGACCGGATCGGCATCCGGATGCCCTCGGGCAGTTACGCGCTCTACGTCGCGATCCTCTCGGTGCTGGCGGCCGGGGCCGCCTACGTTCCCGTCGACGCCGACGATCCCGACGAACGCGCCGCATTGGTGTTCGGTGAGGCAGGCGTCGTCGGCGTCATCACCGAGCGCGGACTGATCCGCGGCGTCGGGCAGTCACGCGGCTGGCGCGCGGCCGCGCCGCTGGGTCGCGACGACGCTTGGATCATCTTCACCTCGGGGTCCACGGGCACCCCGAAGGGCGTCGCCGTCACGCACCGCAGCGCCGCCGCCTTCGTCGACGCCGAAGCGCGAATGTTCCTGCAGGACAATCCGATCGGGCCGGGCGACCGGGTGCTCGCCGGTCTCTCGGTGGCGTTCGACGCGTCGTGCGAGGAGATGTGGCTGGCCTGGCGCAACGGCGCGTGCCTGGTGCCGGCGCCGCGGTCGCTGGTGCGCAGCGGTATGGACCTGGGGCCGTGGCTGGTGAGCCGCGACATCACCGTGGTGTCGACGGTGCCGACGCTGGCGGCGTTGTGGCCCGCCGAGGCCCTCGAATCGGTGCGGCTGCTGATCTTCGGCGGCGAGGCCTGCCCGCCCGAGCTGGCGCAGCGTCTGGCATCCGGGGACGACGGCGTCGGCCGCGAGGTGTGGAACACCTACGGCCCCACCGAGGCGACCGTGGTGGCCTGCGCGGCGAAACTCGACGGTCGAGGACCGGTCAGCATCGGCCTGCCGTTGACCGGCTGGGATCTGGCGGTGGTGGATTCTGCCGGCTCGCCGGTCGGGCTCGGCGAAGTCGGCGAACTGGTCATCGGCGGTGTCGGTCTGGCCCGGTACCTGGATCCCGACAAGGACCGCGAGAAGTATGCGCCGATGCCGACGCTGGGCTGGAGCCGCGCGTACCGCAGCGGGGATCTGGTGCGGCTGGAGGCCGACGGCCTGTACTTCCACGGCCGCGCCGACGATCAGGTGAAGGTGGGTGGCCGCCGCATCGAACTCGGCGAGGTGGACACCGCGCTGGTCAACCTCCCCGGTGTGAGCGCGGGCGCGGCCGCGGTCCGCAAGACCGCCAGCGGCACACCGCTGTTGGTCGGCTACATCTCCAGCAACGATCCGGACTTCGATCTCGCGGCCGCGCGCGCCGCGCTGGCCGAATCGCTGCCCGCCGCACTGGTGCCGCGACTGGTGCTGCTCGACGAACTGCCCACCCGCACCTCCGGCAAGGTGGACCGCAACGCCCTGCCGTGGCCGCCACCCGACGACAGTGACCAGGACGCGCCTGAACTCGTCGGCACCACGGGCTGGCTGGCCGGGTTGTGGCGCGACATCCTCGGGACGACCGTCGACGGCCCCGAGGCCGACTTCATCGCCCTCGGCGGCGGTTCGCTGTCCGCGGCGCAACTCGTCGCGGCGATGCGCAAGCGCCATCCGCAGGTGACCGTCGCCGACATCTACGACCATCCCCGGCTGGGGTCGCTGGCCGGATATCTCGACGAACTGTCCCCGCCGCCGGAGGTGCCGACCCGCACGGTCACGCCGACATCGCGGCTCACCCAAGCCGCGCAGGTCGCGCTGTCGGTGCCGCTGGCGACGCTCACCGGCATGCAGTGGGTGGTGTGGCTGGGCCTGCTGAGCAACATCGCGGCGGCGCTGCACCTGGTGCCGTGGGCGCAGCCGGTCAACTGGTGGCTGCTGCTCGCCGGCTTCGTGGTGTTCATCACCCCGCTCGGCCGGATGGGCATCGCGGTGCTGTTCGCCCGGATGCTGCTGAGCGGCCTCGAACCCGGCACCTACCGCCGCGGCGGCGCGGTGCACCTGCGGGTGTGGTTCGCCGAACGGCTCGCCGAGGCCAGCGGCGCCGAGAACCTCGCAGGCGCACCGTGGATGGTGTATTACGCCCGCGCGCTCGGCAATACCGTCGGCAAGGGCGTCGACCTGCACTCGGCACCGCCGGTGACCGGTATGGCCAAGCTCGGGCACCGGTGCTCGATCGAACCCGAGGTCGACCTCAGCGGGCACTGGATCGACGGGGATCTGTTCCACGTCGGCCCCGTCACGGTGGGCAGCGACGCCACCATCGGCGCCCGCACCACCCTGCTGCCCGGCGCGAACGTCGGCAAGAACGCCGACGTCGCACCCGGATCGGCGGTCACCGGCAAGGTCAAGAACGGTCAGTACTGGAAGGGCTCGCCCGCCGTGAAATCCGGTAAGGCGCGCCATCCCTGGCCCGATCACCGGCCGCCGCGCGCGCCGGTGTGGGTCGCGGTGTACGGCGTGACCTCGGTCCTGCTCGGCGGCCTCCCCCTCGTCGCGCTCGGCGCGGGTCTCGCGGTGATCGGGTGGGGCATCCGCGGCACCGCGACACCGCTCGACGCCGTGCTGCCCGCGCTGGCGTGGACGCCGGTGGCGACGCTGGTCGCGGTGCTCGTCTACGCCGCGCTGACCGTGCTCGGGGTGCGGCTGCTGTCGATCGGGCTCAGTGAGGGCTACCACCCGGTGCGCAGTCGCGTCGGATGGCAGCTGTGGGCCACCGAACGTCTCATGGACGCCGCCCGCAACTACCTGTTCCCGGTCTACGCAAGCCTGCTGACCCCGTGGTGGCTGCGCCTGCTCGGCGCGAAAGTCGGTCAGGGCACCGAGATCTCGACCGCACTGTTCACCCCGAAATTCACCGAGGTGCAGGACGGCGCGTTCCTCGCCGACGACACCATGGTCGCGTCGTACGAACTCGGCGGCGGGTGGATCCACGTCGCCAAGGCCACCATCGGCAGGCGCGCGTTCCTCGGCAACTCCGGCATCACCCAACCCGGCCGCAAGGTGCCCGACGACGGTCTGGTGGCCGTGCTCTCGGCCACGCCGCACAAGGCCAAGGCCGGATCGTCGTGGCTGGGCAGCCCGCCGGTGCGGTTGCGCCGCAAGGCCACCGCGGCCGACGTGCTGCGCACCTTCCACCCGTCGCCGCGGCTGAAGGCCATGCGCGCGGCGGTGGAGACCTGCCGGATCTTCCCGGTGATCATCACCTTCGGCATCGGCGTGGCCGTGCTGGGTGCGCTGCAGGCATTGGTGCTGCGGTTCGGGTACCTGTGGGCCGCGCTCGCCGGCGGGCTCGTGCTGTTGGCCGCGGGCGCGCTGGCCGGGTCGATCGCAGTGGCCGCGAAGTGGTTGGTGATCGGGCGGATTCGCGCCGTCGAGCATCCGCTGTGGTCGTCGTTCGTGTGGCGCAACGAGGTGTCCGACACGTTCGTCGAGACCGTTGCCGCGCCGTGGTTCGCCCGGGCCGCGACCGGAACCCCGGTGATGAACCTGTGGCTGCGCGCCCTCGGCGCGTCGATCGGCCGCGGGGTGTGGTGTGAAACCTACTGGCTGCCCGAGGCCGATCTGGTGCGCCTGGGCGCCGGGGCCACCGTGAACCGCGGGTGCGTGGTGCAGACGCACCTGTTCCACGACCGCATCATGCGGATGGACAGCGTTGTCCTCGAAGGGGGTTCGACCCTGGGACCGCACTGTGTGGCCCTGCCCGCCGCGCGACTGGGTGCCGGGGCCACGGTCGGGCCCGGTTCACTGGTCATGCGCGGTGACGAGGTGCCGCCCTCGACGCGCTGGCAGGGCAACCCGATCGCGCCGTGGAGCATGTTCGGCAGGAAACGCGCGGCGTCGGCGGGCAAGAAGACGACAGAGAAACCCGCCGCGTGACGAGGTCGAAGAAGGTCGTCAAGAAGGCCGGGCACCCGCCTGTCATCGACCCGTACCTGCCCGGCAACGGCAACTTCGGGTACCGGGTGTCGCGCTACGAACTCGACCTGGAGTACAAGGTCGCCAGCAACCGGCTGTCCGGGACCGCCACGATCACCGCGGTGACGCTCGCGGCGCTGCGCACCTTCACCCTCGACCTGTCGGACAACCTCACGGTCGGCAAGGTGTCGGTGAACGGCCGCAGGCCGGCCCAGTTCCGATGTTCTGGCGCCAAGTTGCACGTGACGCTGCCCGCAGCGTTGCCTGCCGGGGCGGCGATGACGATCGTCGTGCGCTACAGCGGCAACCCGCGTCCCAACGACACCCTGTGGGGCGACGTCGGTTTCGAGGAACTCACCAACGGAGCGCTGGTCGCGGGCCAGCCCAACGGCGCGGCGTCGTGGTTCCCGTGCGACGACCACCCGAGCGCCAAGGCCTCCTACCGCATCCAGATCAGTACCGACAGCCCGTATTTCGCGCTGGCCAACGGTGAGCTGGTGTCCCGCAAGGTGCGCGCGGGCCACACCGTGTGGACCTACGAACTCGCCGAACCGACCTCGACCTACCTGATCACATTGCAGATCGGGATGTACGAATCCCACCGCATGGCCAAGTCGCCGGTGCCGATGCACGCCGTGCTCCCCCCACGTCTGCGGTCGACCTTCGAACACGACTTCGAGCGCCAGCCGCAGATGATGAAGCTGTTCGTCCAACTGTTCGGGCCGTATCCGCTGAGCACCGGCTACACCGTGCTGGTCACCGACGATGATCTCGAGATACCGCTTGAGGCACAGGGCATCTCGATCTTCGGAGCCAACCACTGCGACGGCGCCCGCGGCGCCGAGCGGCTGATCGCGCACGAGTTGGCGCACCAGTGGTTCGGCAACTCGGTGACCGCGCGGCGCTGGCGCGACATCTGGCTGCACGAGGGTTTCGCGTGCTACGCCGAATGGCTGTGGTCGGAGAACAGCGGTGGCCGCAGCGCGGCGCAGTGGGCGCAGCACTACCACGCGAAGCTGCGGCAGTCCCGCCAGGACCTGCTGCTGGCCGATCCGGGGCCCGGCGACATGTTCGACGACCGGGTGTACAAACGCGGCGCGTTGACCCTGCACGTGCTGCGAAACCGGCTGGGCGACGACAAGTTCTTTGCGCTGCTGCGGCAGTGGACCACCCGGCACCGGCACAGCACGGCGTTCACCGACGATTTCACCGGCCTTGCGGCCGGCTACACCAGTGAGTCGCTGCAGCCGCTGTGGCAGGCGTGGCTGTACTCGGAAGCGTTGCCGCCGCTGTGACCGACGGCGGTGCAGCTGCGCCATTCGAGCCTGACGACTCCGCGCGTGGCCCGATCACCCGCAGCAGCGTCGCCCGCGTCGGGGCGGCGACCGCCATCACGGCGCTGTGCGGCTACGCCGTCCTGTATCTGGCCGCACGCGACCTCGAACCCGCGGGTTTCTCGGTGTTCGCGGTGTTCTGGGGTGCGTTCGGCCTCGTCACCGGCGCGGCCAACGGTCTGCTGCAGGAAGCCACGCGCGAGGTCCGGTCGGTACAGTTCACCCCCGTCGGCGAGGGCCCGCGCACCCATCCGATGCGGGTCGCGGCCGCGGTCGGTGTGGTCGCCGCACTCGTGATCGCGGGCACCTCGCCGCTGTGGGGGGCGCGCGTGTTCGTCGAGTCCCGGTTGTTGAGCGTGGTGCTGCTGAGCGTCGGGTTGGCCGGATTCTGTCTGCACGCAACGCTGTTGGGCATGCTCGCCGGCGTCGACCGCTGGACCGAGTACGGGGCGTTGATGGTCACCGACGCGGGCATCCGCGTCGCGGTGGCCGCCGCGTCGTTCGTGCTGGGCTGGGGCCTCGGCGGCTACCTGTGGGCCACCGTGGCCGGGGCGGGCGCCTGGCTGATCCTGTTGCTCGCGGCACCCGCCGCCCGGTTCGCCGCCCGCCGGGTCACCGCGGGCGGCACATGGACGTTCGTCCGCGGCACCTCACACTCGATCGCCGCGGCCGGGGCCAGCGCGATCCTGGTGATGGGTTTCCCGGTGCTGCTCAAGGCCACCTCGGCCGATCTCGGCGCGACCGGCGGCGTGGTGATCCTGGCCGTCACGCTCACCCGGGCCCCGCTGCTGGTGCCGCTGACCGCCATGCAGGGCAATCTCATCGCGCACTTCGTCGACCAGCGGGCCCGGCTGCGGGCGCTGCTGATACCCGCCGCCGTCGTCGCCGGTATCGGGGCCGTCGGGGTGGTTGCCGCCGGCCTCATCGGGCCGTGGCTGCTGCGGGTCGGATTCGGCGACGAGTACCGCGCCGACGGCGCACTGCTGGCCTGGTTGACCGCGGCCGCCGTCGCGATCGCCATGCTCACCCTGACCGGGGCGGCCGCCGTGGCCGCCGCGCTGCACCGCACGTATGCGGCGGGCTGGATCATCGCCACCGTGGCCGCCGTGGGTCTGCTGCTGCTGCCGCTGGAACTGCAGACCCGCACCGTCATTGCGCTGTTGTGCGGCCCCCTGGTGGGGATCGCGGTTCACCTGGTGGGTCTTGCCAGGTTGTCCCGAACCTAGGGGCGTACAGTGTCGCCATCGACACACGGTTCGATGACGTCTGGATTGTCATCCCCGCCTTCGACGAGGCGGGGATGATCCGTGACGTCGTCGCCGACGTCCGCTCGATCTTCCGCAACGTGGTGTGTGTCGACGACGGCAGCGGTGACGACACCGGCCTGCAGGCGCTGCGCGCGGGCGCCCACGTGGTGACGCACCCGGTGAATCTCGGTCAGGGCGCGGCCATCCAGACCGGTGTGGAGTACGCCCGCGGCAGGCCGCAGGCCCGGATCTTCGCGACGTTCGACGCCGACGGGCAGCACCAGGCCAAGGACGTGGTGCGGATGATCGACCGGCTCGCGGCAGGCGACGTCGACGTCGTCATCGGCACCCGTTTCGGCGGGGATGCCACCCGGCCACGGTCGGACACCCCACCCGTCAAGCGGCTCATCCTGCGCGCCGCGGCCCGGCTGAGCCCGCAGAGCCGCAGGCTGCGCCTCACCGATGCGCACAACGGTCTGCGCGTGTTCAACCGCAAGGTCGCCGACGAACTCGAGCTGACCATGAACGGTATGAGCCATGCCGGGGAGTTCATCGCGCTGGCATACGCACGGGGGTGGCGGGTGGCCGAGGAACCCGTCGAGATTCTCTACACCGACTACTCGAAGGCGAAAGGTCAGCCGCTGCTCAACGGTGTCAACATCGTCTTCGACAGTTTGGTGCGCAGGAGGTTGACCCGGTGAACTGGATCCAGGTGCTGTTGATCGGCTCGGTGCTCGTGCTGCTGGTGTACCTGCTGCGCTCCCGCACCAGTGCCCGGACCAAGGCCTGGGTGAAGGTGGGCTACGTGCTGTTCGTGGTCGGGAGCATTTACGCGATCCTGCGCCCCGACGACACCACCGTCATCGCGAATCACCTTGGTGTGGCGCGGGGTTCGGACCTGCTGGGGTATGTGCTGATCATCGTGTTCGCGTTCACCACGCTGAGCACCTACATGCGCTTCAAGGACCTCGAACTGCGGTACGCCAAGCTGGCGCGTGCGGTGGCGTTGCAGAACGTGCAGGTACCCGGTGACGACGCCTCGGTTGCCGCCGAGACCGTCAGCGGCTGAACAACGACGACAGCAGCGCGATGCGGGCGTCTTCGAGTTCCGGCTGCGGCAGCACCGGCCGCAGGATCGCGGCCCCGTCGAAGGTGTTGACCAGCAGCGCCACCGCGGCCATGGATTCCCCTTCGGGGACCTGCTCGAAGCCAGGGATGGTGCGCGCGGTCCGGTAGATGTTGGCGGCGTACTCGGTGAGCACCTCTTGCAGTGTGGCGCGCAGCTTTTCGTCGGTGCGCGCGGCGATCAGCAACTCGTACATCACGGTATTGGTGGCGTTGCCCGTGACGTCACGCAGGATGGTCAGCACGGCCTGCAGCGGCGGCTGTTCGGCCGGGATCTCGGCGACCCGTTTGGCGAACACCTCCAGCTGGCGGCGCATCACCTCGTGCGCCGTGGCCGCCATGAAATCGCCCATCGTCGGGAAATGCCGGAACAGCGCGCCGTCGGAGACCTTCGCCCGCCGCGCGATGACCGCGGCCGACGCCTTGGCGTACCCGACGTCGACGATGGTCGCGATGCTCGCGTCGAGCAGCCGCGCGACGGTTTCCTCGCGGCGTTGCTGCTGGGTTCTGGCCATGTCAGACAGCGCTTTTCATGCCGGTGTCGGCACCCGCGCGCAGGTAGCGGCCCGATTTCAGGTTCTCAGCGTAGCCGTCGCGGAACTTGCCCTTGCCGAACACCACGGTGCCGTTGACGGCGGTCGCGACCACGGCGTCGTCGTTGCGGTTCACCATGCGGCTCAGCCCTCCGTAGAACGGCACGGCCTCCTCGTGGTAGGCGTCGACATCGGAGTTCAGGCTGTTGGGGTCGATCACCACGAAGTCGGCCCGGTCACCTTCGCGCAGCGTGCCCGCGTCGACGCCGAACCAGTCGGCCACCTCCGCGGTCAGCCGGTACACGGCGCGTTCGGTGGTCAGGAACGGCCGCCCGCTCAACTGCGCATCGCGGACCCGCTTGAGCAGGCGCAGCGGATAGTTGTAGAACGCCATGTTCCGCAGGTGCGCACCGGCATCCGAGAAGCCCATGTGCACCGCGGGATCGTTCGCGAGCTGATCGAGCACCTTGGGCCGGTGGTTCGCGACGATCGTCGTCCACCGCACGTTCTTCTCCCCGTTCTCGACGAGCACGTCGAGGAACGCGTCGAGCGGGTGGATGCCCCGCTCATCGGCGATCTGGCCGAAGCTCTTGCCGATCAGGCTCGCATCCGGGCATTCGACGATGGTGGCGTCGTGGAAGTCGCGGTGCCACAACGTCGGTCCGAGTTTGCGGCGGTCGAACGACCGGCGGAACCGGCGGCGGTACTCCGGGTCGGCGAGCAGCTTGTTGCGCTCGAGCTGATCGCGCAGATGCAGCGCCGCGGTTCCCGCCCCGAACTCTTCGAACACCGGCAGATCGATTCCGTCGGAATACAATTCGAACGGCACCGGCAGATGCTGGAACCGCACCTTGGCGTCGAGCGCCCTGTTCAACAGCCGGGTGCCCAGCCCGATCACGCGCGCGGCACCGGGTGCGGATTTCGCATCGGCCGACACCAGCAGGCTCATCCGCACGCCGCGACGCCGCCCGAACAGGCCGCTGCTCTCCAGGAAGAAGTTCAGCGCCTCCTGCGCCCGCGCGACGTTCGGGGCGCTCTGCAGGATGCGGCCACGGCGGCGCAGCACCTTGATGAGCCTGCGCCGTTCCCGCCACGTCGCGAACGTCGAAGGTAGTGCGCGCGAACGGAACCGGTCACCGTCGAGCTTGTCGATCGCCGCGTCCATGCCGGACATGCCGAGCATTCCGGCGTCGAGGGCCGCGTCGAGTTTGTCGGCCATCGCCTCGAGTTCGGCGTCGGTGGGGTTCACACCGCGGGTGGTGGCGCGGTCGAGGCCCAGCACCGATGCGCGCAGATCCGAATGTCCCAGCAGCGACGCGATGTTCGGGCCGAGCGGCAGCGCGTCGATCGCCGCGACGTACTCGGCGGGGTTCGACCAGGTCTTGTGGGACTGCAGCGCGCCGAGGACGAACTGGCGGGGCACCGCCTCCACGCGACTGAACAGGTCGGCGGCGTCCTCGGCCTCGGAGTACACCGTCGACAGCGAACACATGCCCAGCAGCACCGTGGTGACGCCGTGGCGCACCGACTCACGCAGGCCGGGATCGAGCAGAACCTCGGCGTCGTAGTGGGTGTGCACGTCAATGAAACCGGGCACCACCCACTTGCCGCCGGCGTCGATCACCTCGGGGCAGCCGGCCTCGTCGAGGGGTTTGGTCGACACCGTGGCGACGACCCCGTCGCGGATGCCGAGTGTGCGGACCTGGGGTGGCTTACCCGTCCCGTCGAACCACAGGCCGTTGCGGACGATGACGTCGTATGACATGGCGGACCTCCATCGGTTGCCGCCACGCTATCCCAGTAAGTGAGTACTCACAATCTTTTACTGAGATTTGTTGCGGAAGAACTCCACCGTCCTGGCGATGCCGTCGGCCAACGCCACCTGCGGCTGCCAACCCAACACCTCACGCGCCCGCGTGATGTCGAGCCTGGATCTGCGCAGATCGCCCAGCCGCGGCGGGTGGAACTCCGGCTCGTCCGCGGCCCCGACAGCCTTGGCGATGGCCGTGTGCAGCTCGCGCGTCGAGGTCTCCACGCCGGTGCCGACATTGAAGCGCTGACCGCCACCGGCGGGCCCGGCCGCGCGGACGAACGCGTCGACCACGTCGTCGACGAAGACGTAGTCGCGGGTGTCGCTGCCATCACCGAAGATCTTGGTGGGCCGCCCGGCGAGCAGGGCCTGGGCGAAGATCGCCACCACGCCGGCCTCGCCGTGCGGATCCTGCCGCGGCCCGTAGACGTTGGCCGGCGCGATGTGCGAGCAGTCCAGGTCGTAGAGGTTGCGATACATGTTGAGGTACACCTCGCCCGCGACCTTGCCCGCGGCGTACGGCGACGCCGGGTTCACCGGCATGTCCTCGTTGGTCGGGTAGGCCGGCGGCGTGCCGTACACCGAGCCGCCCGACGACGTGTGCACCACCTTGCGCACACCCGCCAGCCGCGCGGCCTCGGCGAGGCGAACCGTGCCGACCACGTTCACCGTCGCGTCGAACGGCGGATCGTCCACCGAACGCTTGACCGAGATCTGCGCGGCGAGATGGAACACCACCTCGGGTTCGAACTCGGCGAGCAGGCCGGTCAGGTCCGCGTCGACGATGTCGGCCTTGACGAACTCGAACCGGTCGCTGTTCTCGGCGGCGTGCAGGTTCTCGGCCCGCCCCGAGCTGAGGTCGTCGAGGCCGACAACGCTGTGTCCATCCGCCAACAGCCGGTCTACCAGCGTCGATCCGATGAAACCTGCCGCTCCAGTCACCAAAGTTCGCACCGCCACACCATACCGACGACGGTTGTGGCCGGGCCCGGACCGTACAGTCGGCAAGAGTGAACAGGGTCGCCCGCACCGCCGCCGCGCTGATCGCGCTGCAACTGGTTGTCCGGGCCGCACTGGCTTTCGGTGGCTATTTCTACTGGGACGACCTCATCCTCGTCGGCCGTGCCGGCACCCAAAGCCTGCTGTCGCCGTCGTTCCTGTTCGACGACCACGACGGGCACGTCATGCCCGCGGCGTTCCTGGTGTCGGGGATCATCACCCGGCTCGCGCCGTTCTCGTGGGTGTGGCCGGCGCTCAGCCTGGTGGTGCTGCAGCTTCTGGCGTCGCTCGCGCTGCTGCGCGCGCTGTGGGTGATCCTCGGCTGGCGCCCGGTGCTGCTGGTGCCGCTGACGTTCGCGCTGTTCACCCCGCTGGCCGTGCCGGGGTTCGCGTGGTGGGCCGCGGCGCTCAACTCGCTGCCGATGCTGGCCGCGCTGGCCTGGGTGGCCGGTGAGGCGGTGCTGCTGGTGCGGACCGGACACATCCGCCACGCGGTCATCGGCGCGCTGGTCTACTTCGGCGGGTTGTTGTTCTTCGAGAAGGCCGCGGTGATCCCGTTCGTCGCGTTCGCGGTGGTGGCGTTGCTCGGCCATGTGACGTCGTCGTTCGATCTGGTCGAGGTGTGGCGGCGCGGCCTGCGGTTGTGGGTGGCATGCCTGGCGCTGACCGCCGCCTGGATCGGCGTGTACCTGATCGTCGTCGACCAGAAGCGGTGGAGCTTCGACCTGGCCATGACCGGTGATCTGCTGAGCCGCTCGATCACCCACGGCATCGTGCCCGGACTGGCAGGCGGCCCGTGGGAGTGGCAGCGGTGGGCGCCGGCGTCGCCATGGGCCACCCCGCCCGTGGCGGTGATGGTGCTGGGCTGGATCGTTCTTGCGGGTGCGGTCGGCGTGGTGCTGCTGCGCAAGCAGCGAATCTGGCCGGTGCTGGCCGTCGCGGCCGGGTATGCCGTCGCCTGCCAGGTGCCGATCTACCTGATGCGGTCATCGCGGTTCACCGCGCTGGAACTGGCCCAGACGCTGCGTTATCTGCCCGATCTGGTTGTGGTGCTGGCGCTGTTGATGGCCGTGGGATTGTGTGCGCCTAACCGGGTTTCGCCGTGGCTGTCGGCGTCGCGGGCGCGCTCAGTCGTGGTGGTCCTTGTCGCTGCGCTCTTCGTGGCCAGCAGCCTGTACTCGACGTGGACGTTCCTGCGGGTGTGGCGCGACAGCCCCGTGCCGGCCTACCTGGACAATGCCCGGGCGAGCCTGGCGTCCACCTCGGATGCGCCGCTGCTGGAGCAGGAGGTCGACCCGCTGATCCTGCAGCGCGTGGCCTATCCGGAGAACCTGGCCAGCCACATGTTCGCGCTGGCCTCACCGCGGCCTGAATTCGCGTCGGCGACAACGGATCTGCGGATGTTCGACCGCACCGGCACCCTGGTTCCCGCGCTGGTGACGTGGGTGCGCACCATTCTTCCCGGGCCCCAACCCAATTGCGGTCACCTGGTGCAGACCGAGGAACCCGTCGTCATGCCCCTCGACGGGCCCCTGCTGCCCGCCGACTGGACCGCCGAAATCAACTATCTGGCCAACAGCGACGGGTCACTGACCATGGCCCTGACCGAAGGACCCGAGGTCAAGGTTCCGGTGCGCCCGGGCCTCAACCGCGTGTTCGTCCGCCTGCCCGGGGCCGGCGACGCGATCACCGTGCGCGCCAACACCGCCGCGCTGTCGGTCTGCATCTCCCCCGGGCCCGTGGGATTCGTGGCGCCGAAGTAGCCTCAGGCGGCTGCCTTGTCGTCCGACGGCTCCGACGTGTCGTCGGTATCGTTGTCCGGCTTGGTCGCAGGTTCGGCCGTTGTCGCGGGCTCGGCCTTCGGCACCGACACCCGGGTCGTCTTCTTCGGCTTGAACAGGTTGAACTGGGGCCGCTTTGCCTTCCTGGCGTTCGGCTTTGCCTTCTCGGTCTGGTCGGCCTCTGTTGCAGTTTCCTCGGCCTGCGTGGCGTTGTTCTCACTGGCCACCGTGTCGGCTTTGGTGGCGTCTTCGGTGGCGTCTTCGGATTCGGTGACGCCTTCGGATTCGGTGACACCTTCGGATTCGGTGACACCTTCGGATTCGGTGACGCCTTCGGTGGTCTCGTCGTCTTCGACGACATCTTCGGTGACCGCGGCGGGTTCCTCCGCGTTCGCGGTTTCGTCCGTCGCACTCGCCGTGGTGGCGATACCGCGCCGCTGTGTCGTGGCTTGCTGTGTTGTGTCCTGCTGTGTCGTATCTTGCTGTGTCGTGTCTTGTGCCGCTGTCTGGTCGACATTGCTTTCGACACCGGGAGTTTCGTCGGTCTCCTCGACGACGGCCGGCGTGACGCCCGGCTCATCCTCCACCACCGGCGCATCCTCGGTGGGCGTCGTCACCGGCACCGGATCGTTGCGCTTGTAGGCGGCGTCGATGATCTTGCGCAGCGGCACCTCGAGGGCGGCGACGAACGCCTCGGGGAACCCGAGATCCCGCAAGGGTTGCAGCAGCGGCAGTTTCTCGGTGGGGATCAGATACCTCGTCGTCTTGCCACCCGCTGAGTTCACGGTCTCGACGATGTTCTTCTCCGGCACCGTGGACAGGTCGATCCCGCCCACCGTGTCCTCGTAGCGGCCGTGCACGTAGATGATGCCCATCAGTGCGTTGGCGGTGGCCAGCAGATTCCACGGCCGGTCCGGGAAGTCGGCCCAGCCGTCGTACTCGCCGTTGATGATGTCGGTGTCGTATGGCGTGTCCGGCGGCCGCACCGGCGTGAGCCCGATGATCGGGATGCGGAACGGAATCCACCGCAGGATGCCGTTCGGGCCGGACGGGTCACCGACCGTGACGAACTTCAACTGGTCCGCGGTCGGCCGCTCGTCCTCGCCGAGCTTCATCAGGCGCTTCTTCTCATACGCGATGACGATTGCGCCCTGGCTGAAACCCGCGACGATGATGGCTTCGTCGGTGCCGACGAATTCGTCCACCCCGGATGCCACCAGTTTCGCGGCCGCCCCGATCCCCCGATCCATGCCGAACACCGACGCCGGGTACTTGATGTGTTCGACGTCGTAGCCGGCAAACTCCTCCGGGACGAGCTGCTCCGGGTATGGCGGATCGTGAAAAATGCGCGTGCCGCTGATCGTGAACGCGGTCGCCCCGAGTGCAGGAACGGTGGTCACAAGGGCTGCGGTGAGCACGGCCCCGACCGCCGCGATCACGCCATTGCGGAATGTCATGGTCGGAAGTTACTCCATGACCTCCGAATTTGCCCAGCAAATCGATTATTGACGCATGAACAGTCGTTGAAGCGCCGTCGTCGGCCATGCCCCGGCCGACGCGCCGTCGCCGTCGGTTTCGTGTCGTGAAGGGCTGATGGCATCGGCGATACTTATGGACTGACAGGCCTTGGCGAGGGGGTTTTCGTGGGAGCGCTTGACGGGGTCCAACGGCATCGGCAAGACACCGGAGGTGTCATAGAAAGACATTTCGTCGGTTCTGCGCCGGGCGCCGGAAGATTCTGGACGCGTTTCTGCGACGAGTTCCACAATCAATACTCCCACCGCGTCCCCCGTATCTCACACAATCTGATCCAGTAGTTCAGGCCGAAATTGCGGCATACGAAGACGATGTCCGCGCTGCCATACCAAAGTGGAGGGCCATACCGGGCATGATCGTTACGTCAGCCGTAAAGTGCGGCGCTGCCTTTACCGCCCTTTTATGCATCGCAGGCTGCCACAACGGAGACGCCACCACCATGTCTCAGACAACATCGTCGACGGCCATCCACTGGCCCGAAGCGCTCGACGGCCTCCGATTTCGTTGGTCCGCCGAACCTGGAATCGATTTGCTGACTGGTCCTGCTGTCCCATTGCGGGCCTATCTCGAGTCGCACCGTATCGGAGATATGACGTTCGATCCCGAAGATGTCTACCCCGGATTTCAACGCGCGGTTCCGGAGGCCGGCAAGCCAATCGACCGGTCGACTTCCGACCTCCCGTTCCAACTCTGGAATATTCAACCTGGGACTGAACCGGCCTTCCGACCTGGCGGACGGTTCTACGGTAATGAGTACTTCCACGTCCTCGACCTGCTCCCGATTGAGAACAGTTGGCGCGCCTACGTTTGCGATGGGCTCTACAAGATTTATCGGGACGATGGCACACGTTCCTTCGAACCAGTCTATTCAGCGACTGAAGGCGACCCCAACCTGGACGACACCGCTGTTAAAGTTTGGCGAATCGAACTTTCAGAGGCCTCGAGTTCGCCGGGGCCGGTCACCCCTCCGGCTACCAATCACCCGCAAGAGGGTCCTGACCCCGCTCCCCTTGGGGACGTGTTCGGTCCCTGGCAGATCACCGGAGCGAGCGCGAACACAACTTGGGGTCCATCGACTGACCCCAATTCGGGGCCTGATCCTGATTATCTGCTGAAGCGGGACCGCTGCTTGGACAAGATGCCGGATGACGGTGTTCAGCGCCATCGGATCTACGAGAGCCATCTTGACGCTCCGCCGAAAGCAGATCCAGCGGTGCCAGGCTGGCCTCGTGAGAGACCTTAGCGATGCCCAGCCGGGATAAACCGACGGAGCACAGCGGTGATCGATCGCATGCCGGCGACCGCGAGGGTCAAGGTTTGAAGCGAATCGTCGGCATCGGAAATAATCCGACCTTGGCGGGGACGACAGAATTCAGTGAAGTTTCGGAAAATGGCGACAAAATGAATCTTAGGATCGCACAGATTGTGAGAAGATACACAGCAATCGGATGCACAATAGCGACCACCGCCGCGGGCTGCACCGTATTCGAATTCAATCCGGAGTCTACATACTCGTGGCCACATGAGTTCGCCGACCTGAGCATTCAGTGGACGTCAGTGAAAGGGGGCGATCTTACAACCGGCGTGGCGGTTCCTGTCCGAGGTTACTTCGAATCCCGATTCTTAGCGCAATTTACTGGGCACCTCGACTACACTTACCCCGGTTTCACCGACGCTGTAGAGCCAAACGAGCCTGACGACAGCCCAGATATTGCTGCACGCGATCGTATGCCGGTTCCCGATGAGGCAACTTCACCCCGTACCACAATCGGCAATATCCGCTTCCATATCTTATCAACCGAGACAGAAGGTGCTACGACTACCGTAACGGTGTGCCGTTACATCTATTCAGCAGCAGAATCAACAGAAAATGACCATTTCACCAGCCTAGTGGACTGGGGTCCCGCCGAAACCCGCGGTATAACCGCGATGCGTTCGACAATGACGTCCGTAGGCGACGTATCTGAGCCTTTGGGTCCGCAGTCTGGGCCTGCATCAGCACCAAGAACAGATGTTTTCAAAGGTTGGAAAGTTACCGGGTTTCTCGCCGCTACGGGCACCGACTACGTAGCCAAGGTGTGGCCTGGCCACGAGGCCGCCACCCAAGAATGTGTCCAGTCCGCACCGGATCCTCTCGAGCGGCGCGCATTCCTTACCAAGGGCGAGCATCCACGGGGCGATTTCCCATCGGCGTCGCCCGTGCCGGGTTGGCCTGGATGAAACAAGCCACTAGGCAACAAGGCAACGGAGACGACAGAATGCGGCACCAAACGACGCCACCAGATACAACGATCTCACTGAGGATGTCGGTCCAGGGACGAGGAGAATTTTGAACAGCACAGTTTCTCGGTCCACTGCAATCGTTACAGTGTGCGTCACGATATGCCTGTCTGGTTGCGTGCGTGGCGTCAGCGGAGAAGCCAAGAAAGCTACGATGACGTCGGTCAGTTCAGATGAACTGATCAGTGGCTTGAGTTATCTTTGGAGCGCCGAACCGAATATCGATATCACAAACGGCCCGGCGGTTGCCGTCCGAGGTTATGTGGAGTCCTTACATTCAGTTCAGCAGACCGGTGACATCGACAGGTTGTATCCGGGATTCGAAACAGCCGTTGCGCCGAATGGTCCGGAAGATGGGCCTCCGGACACTCTGGGCCTTTGGCCTGACACCGAATATCCACTCCACACACCGCGAGTGGGCACCAACAAAGAGCACATTCTCAACGTCAGCACGCAAGGTGACACCGTCTCAGTCGTCGTGTGCGACTGGTACTACGGAACTGCGCTCCAAGATTCGGAAGACTCGTATGTGTTCGATCCGAACAATGCGAGACCACGAGCCGAAACCGCCGGTATATCGACGATGAGGGTCACGCTCGCCAGGGGCAACGGCGATTCATCACCCGACCTGCCTCCTCAGACCGGCCCTGCGTCGCGTCCGAGTGAAAACGTGTTCGGGCAATGGCGGGTCGTCGGCAAGCTTGTGGCCCTGGGGACGTCGAGCCGTGGGTTGGAGCTGTGGCCGACGTATCCGGAAGACGAGGCTCAGTGCATCGCCAAAGCGCCAGACTCCGTGGGGCGTCGAGCATTCCTCACCTCTGGCGTGCATCCGCGTAGTGACTTCCCCACATTGCCTGCCAGTCCCGGTTGGCCGGAAGCCTGAAGCCAGTTGTTGTACTGCGACTGGCGCCTTCATCGAACGTATGCAGAACGTCGAAGGTTCGTTCTTACTGGTGTGCGGCGCTGGGACACCTGAACACGTCGCAGGGCGTGGTCATCCAGACCGGCGAGATTCACGACGACGCCTTCGGCCCTGCTCAACATGCTCTGGAAGACCTCGGCCCCGCTGGCGCCGCCGCATGGCGTAGCTCGTGACGAGCAACGGATTCAAGATCGAGTTCCACCGGCGAGCCATACCCGAAAGGCCGCCGACCGCATCATCCCGGACCTGTGGACCCTTGCACTGGGATCTGGTGTCAGGCCGCAGCGCGTCGCCACCCTGGGCTTTCGATAGACCGTCTCGACGACGCTGGACTGGTTCGTGGTCACACGCGTATCTGCGCGAGCAGCGGCCCAAGGTGTTGATCGTGTACGCCCGCACGACGGCTGGATGCCTGAGGCGCCGGCGCGGGCGTACCTGCGCGAGCTTCCGGACGCCGACATTCACCTGCTTGGCGACGGGCTTTGGTTGGTGAGACGCGTCAGCCACCCGCCCGCCGGCGGTCCCGCTGCCCTTTGTTTCGTGTCGTGAAGGGCCGACGGCATCGGCGATACTTATGGACTGACAGGCTTGGCGAGGGGGTTTTCGTGGGAGCGCTTGACGGGTTCTACTCGACGTGGAACAAGGCCCGCGAGACGTTCGGACAGGGCACACCCACCGACGGGTCCCAGTTCGACCGCAGCTCAGAACTTCTCAACATGAAAGCAAGCGTGGAAGCCGCCGCGCCCGACGACCGTTGGCAGGGCTCGGGCGCAAACGCCTACGCCGCGGCGAACAAGGAACACGCGCAGGTCTACGAAAAGCTCGCCGAACTCGACCGCAAGATGGCCGCCGAGGTCAAGAACGCCGCCAACGTCGTCAGCGTCGGACGCACCAATCTCGACACCGCCAAAGGCTGGGTCGAGAGCATGGTGAACTCCCTGCCCGCCACCAACGAGCAGGACCGTGAACGCAAGCTGATCCCCATCGCCCGTGAGGGCATCAACAAGGTCGACAACATCGTCAAATCGGCGACGGACGACATGAGGACGATCCAGGGGCGCGTCACCGGCTACAAGGGCGAATTCGAGGACCTTACGAACCAGAAGTTCGCGCCGAGCGGCGATAAAGACGGCAAGAAAGACGGCGAGGATAAAGACGATCTGCTCAGCGCAAGGGGCGAAGGCGATGAGTCGACCGAAGAATCACCCGCAGAATCTGGTGCAGCGGACTCTGAAGCACTTCAGAACGGAGAACTGACTCCCGAGCAGCGGGACCGTCTCGTCGAAAACACCTCCCTAAGCCCTGAACAGCAAGCTGCACTCGACAACGGCACTCTGCAGCTGCCACCGGAACGGATGGCTTATCTTCAGGGGTTCTCACAAGCGTTTGGCGACAAGACACCGGCCGAGATCAAAGCGATTATGGATCAGGCCGACGCGGAGTCGGCTGGAACTGGTGGTCGCGTAGCGGATGCATTCCAACTTGCTTCCAACGAAAACATCAAGACAGGACTGCCAGAGACGAATCCTCCATCGATCGACCATCCATCGAGCGGCGGTAAATATGCTCTGCCAGAAGGCGTTCGGGATGTACTCGATGGGCCTGTCATGACTCAGGAGTACACGGACGGCGTCTTCCAAGATGGCCGTTGGATCGTGCCGCCCGAACCCACCGGTCCGATGCATGCCACTCCGGGCCTCAACGACCTCGCCGACATCATCCAGCGCGGCAACGACAACCTCCAATCCGGTACTGCGTTGGATGCCGGTCTGTTGGCAAAGAGCCAGGAGCTACTCGATCAGTCGAACCATCTGCCGATGAGCCAGGCCAATATGCCCGGCGGCGACGCCGCGGAGCGTCCGCGTTGGTATCACGAACAGATCGATCCGGCATTGCAGAATATGCTCAACGCGGTCAACAAAGACGACATGGTCATTCACAATGCGATCGTCGGACCGCCCCAGACACATGAACCGTACGGGAATACCACCGTTCTCTCCCCAGAGGGTCAAAAGTTCCTCGACAACCTCGCCCAACATCAATGGCAAGACGACGGCCTCGCCGCAGGCGGATTGTTCGACTGGGTTGGCGAGACGGCGAACAACGACATCAACAATCGTGCTGCCGACACCGCTCACGCATTGGCTGAATTTACCAGCAACAATCACGACCGCCTCCTGAACCTTCCAGGGAC
Source organism: Mycolicibacterium goodii (assembly GCF_001187505.1). Next base: position 2,146,444 of record NZ_CP012150.1, on the reverse strand, counting down.
AGACAAACTTCCCTTGGGGCAGGTGAACCCTGAACTCACACGAGACTGGGCGCGAAGCCTGTCCCCATACTTTGATGACATGGTCGGCGAACACGGCAACGACAGCAACGGAATTTTCTCTCCACTCGATCCCGACGGGACCCCGTCGCCGGAAAACACCAGACATCTCATGAGTGTCTTCGCGTCTGACCAGCCGCCACCCAATGCTAAAGCAGATGACGGACACCCTCTAACCGCCAGTGAGATTTCATTCAACGGCACGAAAAGTCATGTAGAGGACGCGTTAAGTCAAGCGGCCCTATCTATCCCTGACCCTAGTGCCGGTGACAATCTCCAGGCGATGAAACATGCAGGCAGACTACAAGCAGCGTTTGATTTGGGCACATATGATGAGGCCGCAGACCGGTTACAAAACGAGTTCGACGCCAGACACTCAGCATGGGAACTCAGAAGCAAGTTATTTGATTTGGCCATGTTCGACGTGGGGAACCTTCCCTTCCCCCACACGAGCGAAGTGTCTGGCGCCTTCTCCCTTGGAAAGGAATTTTTGATCGGACACGAACCGACGCCTGGCGCCCCACCAAATGTCAACCTACCCGACACCTATCAGGCTGAAAAGGTGATGGTTGAGACGTTGGCTCGTAACGGCTACGGCGACCCATCGATTTTTGGCGGAAACCTGATTGGCGGAGAACTCAACCCCCCGAACCAGACGGGTAGCGATGCCTTCAACGACTTCCGACAGCAGATGACCGACTACCTCAATGGAATCGACTTCAGAAATCCCGACCCAACCGGAGGTTTCAATCAGATGATCGACGAGTACTGGAAGACATATACGACTGCGGTCGCGTCTGGGTATCACCAAAAATGATGAAGCGCATCGGAGCGCTACTACTCGGGGCAGTGTTGCTCACCAGTTGCTCTCCGCACTCCGACTCAGACAATTCCGCTAGCCCGCCCACGACCGACCAGCAATTCCCAAATTGGCCCGCGCTCCTCAACGACTTCCGCTTTCACTGGACCGCTGCTCCCGGCATCGATATGACCGAGGGGCCTGCCGTAGCAATACGTGCCTACATCGAGTCGTATCAAGTCGCAACAATGACATTCAACGTTGACAACGTTTATCCAGGATTCCTGCGGGCGACACCTGAGAATCAGCCAACCGACGAAGGCCCATACCAAAGCGAACTGACCGACATCCGCCCGCTAGGCATCTACAAACGAAGCACGCCACCTACTGCAGTACCGCACTTTGGTTACAACACCGATCACATACTTGAGCTGATCGAAACTCCGCATGGTTTTCGCGCGATAGTCTGCTCCGGATCTTATGCGAACTTCATCAAGAGCAGCACAAATCCCGATGCTTACATTTCAGCGGACGCCCGAGAAACTCCAGCCGGGGTCCAGCCGCACGACGGTTCGCCATCGGTAGGGATCTCCATACGACAGGTCGAACTGACTCAGAACGACCCACGAGTTCCTGCCAATGCACCTGCGCCTCCACAAGGACCCCAAGAGGGACCCGCTCCTGCACCGCAAGCAGACGTTTTCGGTAATTGGTTCATTACCGGATCCAGCAGCGTCGGATGGGGTCCGATTACTCGCCCGATCGTCGATAACTTTCCGACTCCTGAAATCGAGAAGCGTTGTAGCGAATCGATGCCACATAACGAGACCGAGCGGCGGGAGATGATGTCCGGATACAAAGATCAACCGCCGTCCCACGGCAACGCGATGCCGGGCTGGCCTCTTGAGAGCGAATGACTAGTCGGCAGTACGCGAGTGGCCGGAATACCAGGTGCGGAAGGGCATGACGATATGTGCTGCCCACCCTTCCTCAGCCCAAAAGCTCGGCAGCGGACGCGAGTAGTTTCAACACGACGGCACGAGACTTCGACAAGTGACTGTTCCATAAGCCTCACGATTACATTGAGGCGAGTCATACCTGACCTCACAGTACCGATTTCTGAACGTGGTCGATCGGGGTTCGGAGTTGCAAACGTTGGGTGCCGTTCCTGCAGCGACGATGCGCCCTATCCTTCGACTCCAGTCGTTCTCGCGAGAACAACCAAAACGCGTGGGGCGGAACGGCGGAACTTGTTTCTTGAGCAAATCGCAAGGTAATAGACATCGACGTGACAGAAGAAATTCATCCGACCGAGGACCGCCAAGACATGAAGCTCCCGCCACTTGTTCTGACCACGGCTTTCGCCCTATGCGGCGCCCACCTGCTTGCCGGTTGCACCATCCAAGGCACCCCACAAAAAGCAGCCGACTCGGGCGTCGCATCAGAAGAGCTCATTAGCGACCTGAGCTATGTGTGGAGCGCGGAACCCGGTATTGAATTGACATCCGGGCCAAGCGTCGCAGTCCGCGCCTATGTCGAATCCCTAGAACGAGTGCAACAGACTGGTGACATCGACAATTTCTACCCTGGGTTCCAGACTGCAGTTGCGCCAAATGCGCCGGAGGGTGGCCCTAGGGACGCGATCGGCCTTTGGCCTGATACCGATCATGCAGCCTCGTCGCCCCGCGTAGGCACTAGTAAAGAGCACATCCTTAACATCACCACGCAAGGCGATTCTGTAACAGTTGTCGTGTGCGGCTGGTACTACGGAACTGCGCTGCGAGTTTCGGAAGACTCGTACGCGTTCAACCCCAACAATGCAAGCCCGCCGGCCGAGACTGCGGGTATTTCAGCGATGAGAGTCACACTCGCCAGAACCAACGGCAATCCAACACCCGACCTGCCCCCTCAGGCCGGCTCCGCGTCGCAACCGAGTGACAATGTGTTCGGTCAGTGGCGAATTACCGGCAAGCTGGCGGGGCTCGGCACGACGAGCCGTGGGTTGGAGCTGTGGCCGACGTACCCGCAAGACGAGGCTCAGTGCATCGCCAAAGCGCCAGACCCGGTAGAGCGTCGGGCATTCCTCACCTCTGGTGAGCATCCGCGTAGTGACTTCCCCACCCTGCCTGCCAGTCCCGGATGGCCGGAAACCTGAAGCCAGTTGTTGTCCTGCGGCTGGCGCCTTCATCAACGTTGCGCAGCACTCCGGAGGTGAATGCTTGACCATCCGCGACAGAAATGATCTTTCCTGGCCTGGTACGACGGACCGAGAGGTCAACAACAGCGTGCTTCGATGGTTCATGGCCCTGCTCGTAGTCATCTGCGCGACGGCATGCCACGGAGACGGCGGCAATGGGCCGCTCGAGCAGCCTAAGTTTCCAAACTGGCCACAGTCGTTGGACGGCTTACGTTTTCGGTGGTCCGCCGAACCCGGCATCGATCTCTTGACAGGCCCGGCCGTGCCGTTGCGCGCATACCTCGAATCTCACCGAACCGGGGATTTCACGCTCGACCCGCAGAACGTCTACCCCGGTTTCCAGCGGGCCGTCCATCCCGGGCCACCGAACACCGACAAGTTTCCTGACGAGCCCTACGAGCTCTGGTATATCCAGCCGTTCACCGACCCGCGCTACGCTTTCGGCCCGGCCGGGAAGTTCTACGGCAACGAGTACTTTCACGTCCTATCGCTGGACCGTGTCGACGGAGGCTGGCGCGCGTACGTCTGCGATGGGACATACAACATCTTCCGCGAGGGGGACGGCCCAAATTCTTTCGTCCCGGTGCACCGCCCATCCGATGGCAACTCCAACCAAGATGGCGCCGCGATGAAAGTCTGGCGCGTTGAGCTGACAAACATTCTTGATCCAGCAGATCCGGAGACGCCGCCCGCAGTCAACACACCACAAGAAGGGCCGCTTCCCGCTCCCACCGACGATGTCTTCGGGCCGGCGGCGCATCACCGGCGCAAATCCCAGCACGACATGGGGACCGTTGTGAGACCCGGTGTGAGTGGCGCAACAATCCGGCAAACTCTCATCTCGCCGGGTGATGGCCGTTCACCCGGCCATGTCCGGGACGCCGACGCATCAGCAACGCACTTTTTGGCATGGTGGATGACGGATGAGCGGCCGAGTGATGCAACGGCAACACGTTGAGAATCAGGTGGTTACGCTGATATCTGCAGCGTGTGGTCTGACCCGATAGATCACACGACACTGACTGGAGCGATGCGTGACCGAGAAGTTGTCAACCGAAACCAAGACGTTGCTGATGGCGCGTGTCGATGGAGCCGAAGAGCTGTGGCAAACCGAGCTTTATCAGACCATCGCGGCGATCCCGTGGTTGCGCGCCTCGATGGCTCATCTGACCGCACTCAATGACGGCACGGTGCTCAACGATGCCTCGGACAGCTTCGTGGTCAGCTTCGACCGTGCCTGGGATGCCGTGATGTGTGCGCTCGATCTGCAGCTCGCCCCGTTGGAACCCTTCGCCTTGTGCATCGGAGTGCACACCGCCCCCGTCGACACCGGCGACACCGTCGACTCTGTCGACACCGGCGGCGTGGCTCGCCTGCGCGATCTCGCCCACGGGGGTCAGACCCTGATCTCGGCCGCCGTGGCGGCGCTGGCCTCCGACCGCCTGCCCGCCCACGCGGCACTCACCCCGCTGCGTTACCGGGTGTGGCCCGAACCGCTCTACCAGCTCGACCACCCCGGCCTGCGCACTCAGTCCACCCCCGACACACCGATCACGCCTGACGCCCAACATCTTTCGAGCACCCAATAGACGGCACACTGCGCGTCGTCCTGCACCGAGAATCGCCACTCACACCGATGTCGACAGGGAATCGTCGTCGGAATCGACGGCACGTCGCGCGGCGGTCAACAGCAGCCGGTCGAACTTCGACCGGGCCAGGACGCCGGCGTCGCCGAGTGTGGTGAAATCGTTCGCGGCCTGCTCGGCCAGCACGCGCAGCTTGACGTTGTTCTCCTGCGACAGCCATTTCAGCAGATCGAACGCGGCGTTCTCGTCGATGCCGTAGATCAGCATCAGCATGCCTTTGACCTGTTCGATCACCGCGCGGCGCTCGGTGATCTTGGCGACCTCGGCGGTGATGGCCGCGTCTTCCTGCTGGCTCAGCACCGGCGTCACGTCGATGTAGAAACCGCGGATGCCGAGCACGTCGCCGTCGTGACCGTGGAGCTGATCGCTGACGACGATCACCTCACGCACCGCACCGGTGGTGTCGATGATCCGGTGCCTTCTGCCGAGGGGCCGGCGCCCGATGATCATGTCGTTGATGTCCGCGGCGACCTGGTCGCGGTCATCGGGATGCTTGTGCGACAGCACCAGTTCGGTTGTCGGGGTGACGGTGCCCGGCCGGTAACCGTGCATGCGCTGCAATTCGGCGGACCACTCCCAGCGCTCGTCGGCGAAATAGAACCGGAACCAGCCAATGTGTTGAGGCGTGCCGCCGGACAATGCCCGGGCAACCGCGGCAGCGCCACCTTCTGAGCCGCGGGTCATCGCGCCCACTTCGCATACGGCATCGGCGTTGTTGCCCGCACCTCCTGGCGGTTGCCGATTTCGCGTTGAAGCGCCGCCATGCGTCGCAACCGTTCCGCGCTGATGCGGCACAACCTGCGGGACTCGGCGATCTGCTCGCGCGCACGTTCGAGCGACCGCGCGATGTCGGGCCGGACCGCGACCGGCTTGACATCGCCCGATGTGGCGTCGCTCCGCTGACGGCTCAACGCCGCGACGCGGCGGGCGGTGCGAGCCCGGTGCGCCTTCTGTCTGCATGCCGGGGAGCAGTACACGGCGTCCGATCTTCCGGTGAAGCCGGTGCTGCACACGGCGCATAGCGTCACGGCCATAGCCGTAACGTTACAGCTATTGTCGCGGCCACGTGGCCGATCAGCAGGCAAATCGCCTGGTGAGCGGTCCGCACGTCAGCGGTCGGGGTCGAGCGCGGCGACGCGTTCGGAGACCTCGGCATCGAGCGCCGATCCCGACGCCGCGAGCCCGGCGACGACACCCGCGCGATTGCGCGGGGGTTGATTCTGCGACATCTTCGCCTTGGCCTCGACGCGTTCGACGGTCAGTTCCACACCGACGATGCCGTTGAGTTGAGCTCGGGTGTAGGAGGCCGGTGCATCGGCGACCCGCCACGGCTGGGCGCGGCCCGCCTCATGCCGGTCGGTCAGCCTGGTGACCAGATCGAGCAGCCACTGCGGGTCATCGTGGACGCGCAGCGTGCCGTAGACGTTGAGCACCTCGTAGTTCCACGTCGGCACCACCTTGCCGGTCTCGGTCTTGGTCGGATAGAAACTCGGCGACACGTACGCCTGCGGTCCGGTGAAGATCGCCACCGTTTCGGCCCCCGCGGCGCGCCAGTGGTCGTTGGCGCGCGCGACATGACCCAGCAGCGCGTGCCGCTCGACGTCATAGAGCAACGGCAACGGCGTCACCACCAGACCCGTCGCGGCGTGGCTGACAAGCTGGGCGAAGCCTGCCTGGGCCAGGGCGGCATCGATGCGCTCGGAACTCAACGCGAACTTCGGGGGTAGGTACACGGGACACGCTCCATCACTCGTCGTCGAGCCTAGAAGGTGAGTGCAGGAGTGGGGAGACCGGTGCGAACACCGGATTCTTCTGAACGCGAAATTTAGTCGGTCTTATGAGACACCGGCCTCTTGTAGTGTGAACGCGGTAACAGATCGCGGACGGGTTATAGGGGTCGACTATGGACGAAGTGCTGGCGCGCGCCGGCATCTTTCAAGGGGTGCAACCCAGCGCGGTGGCCGCACTTGCCCAGCAGTTGGAACCGGTGTCGTTCAGGCGCGGTCAGGTGGTCTTCACCGAGGGCGAGCCGGGCGAGACGCTGTACATCATCACGTCCGGCAAGGTGAAGATCGGCCGCAAGTCGGTCGACGGCCGGGAGAGTCTGCTCACGTTGATGGGCCCGTCGGACATGTTCGGTGAGCTGGCGATCTTCGATCCGGGTCCGCGCACGTCGACGGTGACCGCGTTGTCGGAAGTGCAGGCGGTGATGATGCACCGCAAGGTGTTGCGCAACTGGATCTCCGATCGACCCGAGATCGCCGAGCAGCTGCTGCGGGTTCTGGCGCGACGCCTGCGGCGCACCAACGACAACCTGTCCGACCTCATCTTCACCGACGTGCCGGGTCGCGTCGCCAAACAGCTGCTGCACCTCGCGCAGCGGTTCGGGACGCGGGAGGGCAATTCGCTGCGCGTCGATCACGAGCTGACCCAGGAGGAGATCGCCCAGCTTGTCGGTTCGTCCCGCGAGACGGTCAACAAGGCGCTGTCGGACTTCGCGCAGCGCGGATGGATCCGCGTGCAGGGCAAGAGCATCCTGATCGACAACACCGAGCGGCTCGCGCGCCGCGCAAACTAGCCCGTCCACCCCTGGGTATGTGACCACACGTACATTGTTAGTGCCCTAACTATTAGCGTACGTTCTAGTCATGGCCTCACCATCCGGCGTCGACGTCGACCCCCTCGCCCTCGAACGCCAGGTGTGCTTCGCATTGGCCGTGACCAACCGGGCCGTGCTGTCGATCTACCGACCGCTGCTCGAACCGTTGGGTCTCACCCACCCGCAGTATCTGGTGATGCTGGCGTTGTGGGACCACCACAAGGTGAGCTCGCCGGACACCCCGCCGCTGTCGGTGAAGCAGATCGCCGCGACCCTGCAACTGGACTCGGCGACCCTGTCGCCGATGCTCAAACGCCTCGAGGCGCTCGGTCTGGTCACGCGCGCGCGTAGCGTCGGGGATGAGCGCGCCACCGACATTCGGCTCACCGACGCCGGGGTCGCACTGCGCGAACGCGCACTGGCGATCCCCCCGCAAGTCGTCGAACGGCTGGGCGTGGACCTGGCCGAACTCGAGGAACTGCATCGGGTCCTGACCCGAGTCAACACCGCCGCGCTCGCCGCGAACGGTGTCAACCACTGAACACAAGGATCATCATGGCCAACGAACGGCACGGGGACCGCCCCAATCTGCTTCAGTACATTGCCTATTCGTACGGCAGACAACTCCCCGACTCGATGCGCGAGTGGGTCGCCCACGACCTGGCCGACCACGGGGCCGTCCGCAGGCACATGATCCGCATGGCGATCCCGCCCGCGCTGGTGCTGGCTCCGTTCTGGCTGCTGCCCGCATCGCTGTATGTGCACATCGAGATGACGGTGCCCATCTACGTCTGGGCGCTGCTCATGGCGCTCGCCCTCAACAAGGTGTGGCGTCGGCACCGCCTGGCACAGCACGGACTCGACCCGAACCTGGTCGACGAGATCCGGTACAAGAAGCAGGCGCACATCCACGAGGACTACATCCGCCGGTACGGCCCGCGTCCGGAGTCGGCGAAATTCCAGTCCAACAGCAGTCCGTTCTGACCGGTTCCGGTCTGTCGCCGGTAGGAATCCCCCGCAGTGGGTAGGCACCCAGGTGATCACATTCCGCGCACTTGAGGGAGACCCACCATGACCCACGCACTCGACGGCAAGAAGGTCGCCATCCTGGCCACCGACGGAGTCGAACGCCGCGAACTGGTCGAACCGCGCGAGGCGCTTGAGCAGGCCGGCGCGCGCACCGAATTGCTGTCCCTGCAGAGCGGGACGATCGACGCCCGCGATCACGATCTGGAACCCGCGGGAACCTACACCGTCGACCGACCGGTGAGCGAGGCCAAGGGCGACGAGTTCGACGCACTCGTGGTCCCGGGCGGCACGGTCAACGCTGACAAACTCCGCTCCGATTCCACGGCGGTCGCGTTCGTGCACGACTTCGTCAACTCCGGCCGTCCGGTCGCGGTGATCTGCCACGGCCCGTGGACGCTGGTGGAGGCCGGGGTCGCCAAGGGCCGCACGCTCACCTCCTACCCGAGCCTGCGCACCGACCTGCGCAACGCCGGTGCGACGGTGCTCGATGAGGAGGTCGTCGTCGACGGCAACCTGATCACCAGCCGGTCCCCGAAGGACATCCCGGCGTTCAACAAGGCGCTCATCGACGCGCTGGCCAAGCAGCCGCAGACCCAGGCTCAGCAGTAACGAACCCCACACCACCTTGCATGCATCTTTGCATGCATGGCGGGTTACGCTGGTTGCCGTGCAGACGACCAGCAACAGTCAACGCGCGTACCTGGCCACCAAGGACCGGATCCTGTCCGGGGACATCCGCGGCGGGCAACTGCTCAGCGAGGTCGAAATCGCCGGCGAACTCGGCCTCAGCCGCACTCCGGTCCACGAGGCGTTCCTCCGGTTGGCAGCCGAAGAACTGCTCGAACTCCTCCCCCGCCGCGGCGCGGTCGTGGTCCCGGTACCGCCGCAGGAGGCCACCGACCTGCTGGAGATGCGACTGGCACTCGAGACCGCCGCGGTGCGCCGGCTGTGTCGCGCCCCTGAAGCGGTCGACGCCCTGTTCACCGAACTGAGCGACCTCGTCGACGAGCAGCGTCGAGTCGCCGAGGCGAACGACGCACGCCGGTTCGCCGCGGCCGACGACGCGTTCCACCGCCGCATCGTCGAGGTCGCGGGTAACCCGATCGGACAACGCTTCTACGGCTCACTCAGCGACCGGCAGCGACGCATGATGGCCGCCGCCGCCCAGTCGGACAGTGCGCGGCTTGCCGCGCTCATCGGTGAGCATGCCCGGCTCGTCACCGCGATCGAACAGCGCGACGTCGACACCTTCGAATCCGCTCTGCTGTCACATCTGGAAGCGACCTATCGGGTGATCTTGAAATGAGTGTCACTGCAACACAATCCGCCAATCGCCTGATCCGGCCGTGGATCGCGGTGGCGGCAGCCGCCTTCTGCATCGGCTGGGGCGGCAACCAGTTCACCCCGCTGCTCATCGCGTACTCACAACAGTCCGGCTACACCCAGATCGACGTCGACGTGCTGCTCGGCGCCTACGTCCTCGGACTCATCCCCGGGTTGCTGGTGGCGTCCACACTGTCCGACCGGCACGGCCGACGGCCGGTGATGACGCTCGGTGTGCTGAGCTCAGCGCTCGGCAGCGTGATCCTCGCGATCGGTGACCATTGGGGTTTCTCAGCGCTCTTCGTCGGCAGGCTGCTCAGCGGCATCGCGGTCGGCATCGCGATGGCCGTCGGCTCGGCCTGGATCGCCGAGCTGTCGAAGGCGCCGTTCGACGACGACGCCTCTCCGGGAAGCGGCGCCCGGCGCGCCTCGATCTGCCTGTCACTCGGCCTCGGGGTGGGCCCGCTGTGCGCCGGCCTGCTCACCGAATACGCCCCGCTGCCACTGGTGTTGACCTATCTGGTGCACGCCGTGTTGTGCCTGCCCGCCCTGTGGGCCATCCGGCAGCGCACCGTCGAGACCCGCACCGGCACCCCATCGGTCAGCGTCATCGATGGCCTGCGTGTGCCCGCGGCCGCACACCGCCGGTTCGTCCACGTCGTCGTCCCCATGGCGCCCTGGATCTTCGGCTCCGCGGCGATCGCGTACGCCATCGTCCCCGCGCTCGTCGCGGACCGGCTGGGACACTGGGCCCTGCTCTATACCGCGGGCCTGACCGTGCTGACCCTGGGATGCGGCGTCGCGGTCCAGCCCGTCGCACGGCGCCTCGACGACCACTCGAGCGCCCGTGCGGTGGTCGTGTCGATGGTCCTCATGGCCCTCGGCGTGTTCGCGGCCGTGGTCACCGCCGTCACGGGCTCCATCGGTATCGCGGTCGTCGTGGCGATGCTGCTCGGATGCGCCTACGGCATCGCGATCGTCTCCGGGCTGCTGGAGATCCAGCGCATCGCCGAACCCGACGAACTTGCCGGCATCTCCGGGGTGTACTACTCGTTGGCCTACGCCGGTTTCCTGCTGCCCGCGATCCTCGCCGCCTTGGCGCGTTACTTCAGCTATCCGGCCATGCTGACCGTCGTAGGGCTGCTCGCGGCCGCATGCACGGCATTGTGCGCTTCCGGCTGGTCCAAGCATCTGGAACCGAGGACCGCGACAGCCACGGCGTGACCCGGCGAATCGGGTACCGCACTACTCACGCCCGCCACGAGGGCTCACCGCGAGCATGGAATCGCCGCCGTTGGACGCGGCCTCGTGGATCACGCTCGGAGGAGCTCACAATGCTGGTCTGGCTTGCCGACGCGCTTCGCGCAGAAGGGCTCGACGTCGACGAGATCGACGGCTGGCGGGCAAACGGTGACGGCGACTTCGGCGACGTCTGGGGCATCATTTGCCACCACACCGGAGGCGACGACATCTCCGCGGAAACCATCGCCCGCGGTACCCGGCAACGGCCGGGCCCGCTGTCGAACGTGCTGATCAACCGTGACGGCAGCATCACCGTCGTGGCCGCGGGCGTCGCTCATCACGCCGGGCCGGGCTACCACCCCGACCTGCCGCACGCCGACGTCGACACCCGCACCATCGCGGTGCACGCCGAACTGCGCGGCCATCAGAAGTACCCGCGCGAGCAGTACCTCGGCTATGTCCGCAGCTGCGCCGCGGTGCTGCGGCACATCAACCAGCCCGCCTCCCATGTGCTCGGCCATCAGGAGTGGAACTCCGCACAGCGGGATCCGTGCCTGAGCATGGATCAACTGCGCGCCGACATCGCCGCGCACCTGCACTCCCATGTGCAGTCCGCGCCGTGATCAATTCCCGGCGTGATCCGCTCGATGCGCGGCGATGTGCTTGCGCAGGTAGGTCAGGTGCTTGACGATCGACTCCTGCGCGGCGTCGGGATCGCGGTCGTCGATCGCGCGCAGGATCGCCGCGTGCTGACGCACCGTCTGCCTGCCCACTTCGGGCGAGAGATCCAGGTAGTGCACGGGTTCGGTCGCGTGGTGCAGGGCCGCCACGCAGGATGCCAGCACCCGGTTCCCGGATGCCCGTGCGATCAGGGTGTGGAACTGGCGGTCGAGGTCCGGGACCTCCGGATCGTCCACCGACGCGGTCTTCTGTTTCTGCACGATCGTGGTGAGCCCGGCCAGGTCCTCGTCGGATCGGTTGACCGCGGCCAGGCGAACGGAGGGCACCTCGAGATACTGGCGGACGTCGGCGACCTCGTCGAACCGAATGCTGCCCAGGGTCAGCAGATTGTTCACCGCTTCGGTCATCACGGTGCCCAGCGAGTGGTAATCGACCGACTGGACGAAGTTTCCGCCACGCGCACCGGGAACCTTGGTGATCAGGTGCTGTGAGGACAGGACGCGCAGCGCTTCCCGCAGCGTCGTGCGGCTGACGTTGAACTGCCGCGCCAACTCGGCCTCGGGCGGCAGCATCTCTCCGCTCTTGAGTTCGCCGGACAGGATCGCGGCCCGAATGGTCTCCTCGACCTGTTGACGCGGCCGCAGTACGGCCTGCCCGATCACGCGCTGTCTGGAGCCGTCGCCGGCCGCGTCGACCATCGCCCGCCCTCTGATCACCCTCGCACTGTCCTTAATGTTCGACATTAGCAGGCCTCCTTCCTGGCTTGCCTTCGCACATGTCGTTTCGGTCCAATGTCGCACGGGGATAGGGCATGAGGAGGCGTTGCGGTGGGTGTGGTGTTTCTCGTTCGGCACGGCCAGGCGCGTGCCCACGCCTACGGCGCGGCCGCCCGGTCCAGGTCCGAGGGCGGCCTGACCGAGCTGGGCCGCAGGCAGGCCGAACTCGCGGGCCGAGCACTGGCCGGGCGGGTCGACGCGATCACCGCCGCGGTCTCGGGTGATCTGGCGCGCCAGGAGGAGACCCTCGAACATGTGCTGACCGCGGCGGCCCACGAGGGCACGCCGATCAGCGACCCGCACTGGAACGAGTACGACATGGACGCCATCCTCGGCGGCGGCGGGCTGGCCACCGGGCCGGCCGGACGCGAACTGCAGTCCAGTGTCGATGCCGCACTGCAGAATTGGATCACGCCCGCCGAGGAAACCGCCACGTCCGCCATCGAAACCTATGAGCAGTACCGGCAACGCTGCGCACGCGCCCTGGAGGCGGTGCGTGACCTCGCAGGCCGAGGGCAGACCGTGGTGGCGGTGTCGTCGTCGGGCACCATCACCCAGATCGTCGCACAGCTCTGGGGACTGTCGGAGAGCAGCTGGATAACGTTGTCACGCACCATGATCAACGCGTCGATCAGCAAGCTCATCGTCGGCTCGACCGGGGTGTCGGTGGTGTCGGTCAACGAACATTCGCATCTCGACGCGGTGGACGAGACCGGCGCGCGGCCGTTGATGACGTTCCGCTGATCGGCGCGCCGTCACCAGCTGTAGAAACCCCGGCCCGTCTTGCGGCCGAGGTGACCGGCCGCCACCTTGTCGCGCAGGATCGCGGGCGGTTCGAAGCGCGGGCCGATCTCGCGCGCCAGGTGCTCGGCGATCGCCAACCGGACGTCGAGGCCGACGATGTCCGTGGTGCGCAGCGGCCCCATCGGATGCTTGTAGCCCAGTGTCATCGCGGTGTCGATGTCCTCGGCCGTGGCCACACCGTCTTCGAGCATGCGCATGGCCTCCAAGGCGATGGCCACGCCCAGCCGCGACGACGCGAAACCGGGTGAATCGGTGACGGTGATCGCGGTCTTGCCAAGGGCCGCAACCCAACCCTGCGCCGCTGTGACGAGCCCGGCGTCGGTCTTGGAGCCGACCACGACCTCGACGAGCTCACTGACCGGGACCGGGTTGAAGAAGTGCAGGCCGATGAAGCGCTCGGGCCGGGCGAGATCCGCGGCCAGCCGATCGATCGACAGCGAACTGGTGTTGGTGGCCAGCACCGCGCCGGGCGCCACGTTTTCCACCTTCGCCAGCACCGCGGCCTTGAGGTCGGCAAGCTCCGGCACCGCCTCGACCACGAGCTCCGCGCCGGTCAGTGCGCCGGCCAGCGCGCCGGGGGCGACCACCGACAACCGCGCGACCACCTCGTCGAGCTCGGCGCCGAGAGTGTTTCGCGCAGCGGCCTTCTGCAGGCTCGACCGCACCCGCCCGGCCGCGGCCGCCGCGGCATCCTCGTCGGCCTCGATGACCGTGACCGCGCTACCGGCGACCAGGAACGCATGCGCGATGCCTGCGCCCATGCGGCCACCGCCGAACACGCCGACCTGTGCGGGAAAACTCATGATGTCTCCAATCCTGTTGTGGGCCGGCCCGCGCGGGCGATGAGCATGGTCTTGCGGCCGCGTTGGACGAGCGTGCCGTCGTGGTTGATCACGGCGACCGCGAACTCGACGACGCCGCGATCGGGCCTGGTGGTCGACGGCCGCTGCTCGACGACCTCGTAATCGGCCCGGATGGTGTCGCCGAAACGGATGGGCGCCAGGAACTCCCACTCCTTGAGTCCGAGGAACGCGATGACCGATTCGTCGAGTTCGCCGGTGCGCGCCCACATCAGCCCATGGGCGAACGACAGCCCCAACAGCCCGTGCGCGATGCGGGTGCCGAACGGGCTGCGCCTGGCATATTCGCCGTCGGTGTGCAACGGAAACCGGTCACCGGTCAGCTCGGCGAACCGGTCCACGTCGGCCTCGGTCACGGTGCGCGTCGCACCCGTCCAGTACCGGCCCACGGTCAGGTCGTCGAACCACAGCGTCCGCGTCGCGGTCATCATCCGCGCCCGGTCGTCACCACGACCTTGCCCCTGACCCGGCCGTCCTTGACGTATTGCAGTGCGGCTGCGGCTTTTTCGAGCGGAAAGGTGGTGTCGACCGCGGCGTCCAGCTTGCCCTGCTCGTAGAGTGCGAACATCTCGGCCATGGACGACCGCATGAGCGCCGGATCGCGGTCGCGGTAGTCGCTGCTCTGCAGACCTGCCACGCTGATGTTCTTCACCAGCAGGTGGCCCGGTTTGATCGGATTCTGCCCGCCTGAGGCGAATCCGACGATGACGATGCGCCCCTCCCACGCGGTGGCACGGATGATCTGGGTCAGGAAGTCGCCGCCGAGCATCTCCATCGCCACGTCGACACCGCGCCCGTCGGTGGCCGCCAGCAGGTCGTCACGCAGGGTGTCCGGGGTCGAGGTGAGAACGACGTCGGCGCCCTGACGGCGCGCGAGTTCGGCCTTGGTGTCGTCCTGGGCGAGCGCGATCACCCTGGCACCCCAGGCCTTGGCGACCTGCACGGCCGCCGAACCCACGCCACCGCCGGCGCCGGTCACCAGCACCGTCTCGCCGGCCTGCATCTGGCCGCGGCGCAACAGCCCGAAATACGCTGTCGAATAGACCAATCCGAACGCCGCCGCAGCCTCGTAGGACATGCTGTCCGGCAGTTCCATCACGAGGTCCTCGGGCACGGTGAGTTGTTCGGCGTATCCGCCGTACTCGACGAGCGCCAGCACGCGTTGCCCGACCCGCAACCGCGTGACACCCTCGCCCACCCCGATGATCCGCCCGGCGGCTTCCTTGCCGGGACTGAACGGCCGCGGTGGCAGGTTCTGGTAGGTCCCTTCGACGACGAGGATGTCGGGGAAGTTGATGCTCACCGCGGCGACCTCGATCAGGACCTCCCCGGGACCCGCCACCAGGTCGGCGACCTCCTCCACGACGAGGCTCGACGGCGGACCGAATTCTTTGACCAGCGCTGCGCGCAACAGACATTCCTTCCGAACAAGATGGTGGGCTCAGGCCCACGGTGAGTTGGCAGGCAGAGGTTCCAGCGCCGGATACGGCACGGTGTGCGGCTCACCGGAGTTCCGCAGCGCCGGGTCGACCGGGCTGGCAAGGGTTGCCATCGACATCTCGGGCCGGCCCGGCTGAGCGACCCGCTCGGGGGCCGCGATGTCGACGAGCCCGGCGTCGACCGCCTCGTCCCAGGTGTTGACCACGACGGTGCAGACGTCCTCACCGGCGAACAGTTCGCGCCAGTACGCCGACGGTTGCGCGGCGAACACCTCTGTCAGCGCGGCGATCACGGCCTGTTCCTGGCCGGTGTCGTCGTGGAACTTCTCGTCCAGGCCGACGATCGTCACCAGCCGGTCCCAGAACTTCTGCTCCAGGGCCGCACAGGCCAGATGGCGGCCGTCGGCGGTGGGATAGATGCGGTAACGCGGGCTGGCGCCGGTGAGCAGCTCGGCGCTGGGCCGCGGCCACGCACCGCCGGCCTGATGCGTGGCGATGTAGCCGTAGGCCAGCACCTGCAGGTTGTGGGTCATCGAGATCTGCAGGTGCGCACCTTCTCCGGTGCGCTCGGCCGTCCGCAGTGCCAACAGCATGTTCATCACCGCCGGGTAGGTTCCCGCGGCGATGTCGGCCAGGACGCTCACGGGCAGGTTGGGGGACCCGGTGGCGTCGGTGACGACGCCGAGCAGTCCGGACTCGGCGAGGTAGTTCAAATCGTGTCCGGCGCGCGGCGCGTGTGGGCCGGTGGGGCCGTATCCGCTGATCGAGCAGTACACGATGCGCGGATTGCGTTCGCGCATCGCGTCGTAACCCAGGCCCAGCCGGTCGGCCACACCGGGCCGGAACTGTTCGACGACGATGTCGGCGTCGGCCGCCAGCTCCAGAACCTGCTCGCGTTGGGTCGGATCCTTGAAGTCGACGGCGTATGCGCGTTTTCCGCGGTTGAGGATCGCGTAGTTGGCGCTGGCCTCACCGAACCGCGGCTGGTAGGTGCGCATTTCGTCACCGCGGCCGGGACGCTCGAGCTTGACCACGTCGGCGCCGGCCTCGGCGAGCAGGAGGGTGGCCAGCGGCCCGGGCAGCAGCGTCGACAGATCGAGGACCCTGACCCCGGCCAGCGGAAGTGTGCCGGTCACGAATACTGCTCCCGCAGCTTGAATTTCTGGATCTTGCCGCTCGGGGTCATCGGCAACTCGCCCAGGTGCACAACCTTTTCGGGCAGGTAGTGCTTGGACAGGCCCTGCTCGAGCAGGTACTGGCCGAGGGTGTCCACGGTGAGCTCGGGACGGCCTGCCTTGGTCACCAGCACCGCACAGACCCGCTCCCCGAGCCGGTCGTCGCGAACACCGATCACCGCGGCGTTCAACACATCCGGATGGTCGAAGATCGCCGACTCCACATCGGTGACCGGGATGTTCTCCCCACCGCGGATGATGATGTCCTTGCTGCGACCACGCAACCGGAGCCTGCCGTTGTCGTCGACATCGGCGCGATCGCCGGTCTTGAACCACAGATCGGGCAGATAGGCGTCACGGGTGGCGTCGGGACGGTCGTAATAGCCGTAGACCACACCGGGCCCGCGCATCAGCAGATCCCCGACCACACCGGCGGCAACGGGTGCGCCGGAGTCGTCGACGATGCGGACCTCCGAGCCCGCGAAGATCGACCCGTCGGTGCGCAGGATGTCGGCCGGTTCGTCGGGTGTGCAGGAACTGAGAATGCTGCACTCGGTCATCCCCCAGGCCGGCGCCACATAGGCGCCGAGCGCCTCGGCGGCCTGGACCGGCAGGTTGCGTGGCACCGGAGCGCCCGCGATGACCAGGCACCGCAGCGGACAGGCCGGGTCGCCCGCCAGGTCGGTGCGGACCATGTCTTGCAGGAACGTCGGCGCGCCGAAGAAGGTCGTGATGCCTTCTTCACGGATCACCTGCGAACCCCACGTCGGATCCCAGCGGTCCACCTGCACGGCGGTGCCCGCGAGCAGCACCGTGAACACCCCGCCCCAGATGTAGCCCGTGTGGTGGCCCATCGGGGAGGCGACCAGGTTCACCATCGGGTCGCCGAACACCTCGGGCCCGATGTGCTCGGCCTGGCGGCGCGCCGAATAGATCAGGGTGTTGTGACTGTGCATGGCGCCCTTGGGTTCTCCGGTGGTGCCGGAGGTGAAGCCCAGGTAGCAGATCTGATCCGGGTTCGGGCCGGGGAACTCCCCGGCCGCGACGCCGTCGAGGCTCGACCACAGCAGTTCGCCATCGCGCAGGTCACCACCGTCGTCGTCGAGCACGATCACGTGCTGCAGCGTCGGGATCTGGGCGCGTAACCGGCGGGCCTGTTCGAGGTTGTTGTTGCTGCGCCACCGGCGCGGTATGACAAGGACTTTCGCCCCGCTGCGGCGCAGGATCGCGGCCGCCTGCTGGTCGCCGTACGCCACCGGGATGCCCGCGTAGAGCGCGCCGAGTTCGTTGATGCCGAACAGGAACTCCGGGTATTCGACCCAGTTGGGCAGCATCACCACCACGGCGTCACCGGCGCGCACGCCCAGCGACGCCAGCACGCTCGCAACGTGATTGGCGTTGCGGTCGAACTCCCGGTAGGTCCGGGTGATGCGTCCGCCGTCGGCGCGGCGTCCGATCAGGGCGATCCGGTCGGGATGCGCGCGGGCCGCGTCGGTGAGCAACGAGCGGATGGAGCGGTCCTCCCACCATCCCTCGGCGCGCCACTTCGCGGCGGTGTCGTCGTCGATCGGGGTGTACTGGCCGTTGAGCACGTCGGCCAACCGGCGCTGGGTCGGTGCTGTCATCCTCGGTCCTTCGCATTGATCCCGGCAGGCGCGACGCCCACCAGTGTTCGTGCAGTTGTGCTCGCCTGTCCCCTGATGTCCGTCGCGGCGCGCAGCGACACCGCGTCACGCAGCCGCCGCTCGGCGTCGTACTCGACGAGATAGCCGTAGCCGCCGTGGGATTGCAGCGCGGCCGCGGCCACGTCGATCGCGCCGTCGAGTGCGTGCAGTGCGACCGCGGCGGCCTGGATGGGATCCTCGGCGGCACCGACAACCGCGCTCATGATGAGTGCCGCGCGGGAGGTCTGCTCCATCAGGGACTTGCGCACGGTGGGGATCGCGGTCAGCGTGTCGCCGAACTGCCTGCGGTCCGAGGCGTACGCCACCGCGGCGTCGGCCGCGGCGCCGGCGATACCCGCCGCGATTGCGGCCGCACCCAGCCGTAGCCGCACCCGCGCGGCGTCGACGTCCACACCGGTGAGCACATGGGCAGCCGGTGCATCGACGTCGACGCACCGGGTCATGGCGCCACCGAAACCGGTGCGGCGCAACGGGTGCGGGGTGAGCGCGGCCGGTTCGACCAGCGCCGCCGTACCGTCGCCGAAGAGCACCAGCAGGTGCGGCTCGGGTGCGGCGGCGTCGACGCGGTCGACCGTGCCGGTGATCGCGGCGCCGTCGCGCTGCACACGCACATGCAGTGACTGCGCGTCCGCCACGGCCACCGCGGCAGCCCCGGCGTGCACCGCCTCGACCAGATCGGCGAACCTGCCGTCGCCGGCCAGCACGTCGACGGCCGTGTGCGCCTGCACCGCGGCCCAACCCAGCGCGGGCCAGGCCCTGCCGAGCCGCTCGAACGCGACCGCGGTCAGTGTGCGGTCGGCGCCGCCACCGCCCGCGGTCTCTGCGGTGCCGAGTGTCCAGATACCCAGTGCGGCAAGCTCACCGACGAATGCGGCGACCGCGTCGGGGTCGTCGGCGATGGCGAGTTCGTGCGCGTCGATGAACTCGTCGAGCATGTTCTGCAGGCCGCGCCCGTCGTCGTCGAGGGCGGACCCCCACCAGTGCGGTGAAGCGCTCACGACCAGAAGCTCTCGGTCTTGGGCTGCCTGCGCTCGCCGAACGAGGCGCTGACCTCGTGCGCCTCCTGCGTCTGCAGGTACAGCGTGAGCTGCTGATCGTGCGCCATCCGGGCCTGCCCGGAGACGCCGTTGTGGCGTGCCGAGAACGCGCCCTTGAGCGCGCCGATCGCCAGCGGGCTGCGGGTCGAGATCTCGCGGGCGATCTCGGTGGCCCGGTTCATGAGCTCACCGGGTTCGACGACCTCGTTGACCAGACCCATGGCCTCGGCCTTGGCGGCGGTGAATTTGCCGTTGAGGTACCACATCTCCTTGGCGCGCTTGCGGCCGATGGTGTCCTCCAGGTACCAGGTGCCGTACCCGGCGTCGAAGCTGCCCACCATGGGGCCGACCTGACGGAATACCGCCGTGCTCGAGGCGATGGACAAGTCGCACATGGTGTGCAGCACATTGCCGCCGCCGACCGCGAACCCGTTGACCGCGGCGATGATCGGCTTGGGAATCGTGTCGATCGCCTGGTACACGTCGATGATCGGCAGGACCTGGGACTGGTCCAGCGAGGTCAGCGGATCGTGCTCACCGCCGATGCAGAAGAACTTCTCCCCCGCGCCGGTCAGGATGGCGGCGCGCAGTTCTCGGTCGAGGCGCAGCTTCTGCAGCGCGTCGAACAGCTCGAGGCACGTCTGGTGCCGGAACTTGTTACCAGCCTCGGGGCGGTTGATGGTGATGGTCAGCACCGGCCCGTCGACCTGGGTCAGGATGTCCTCGTAGCTCATGTCAGCTGTTCTCCGAATCTTTCGTGCGGAAGCCGTTGTTGGTCTTGTTGCCGAGTCGTCCCGCGGCCACCATCTGGCGCAGCAGCGGCGGCGGCGCGTAGCGCGGATCCGCGGTCGCGGCGTAGGCCGCTTCGGTGGCGTGCAACTGCACGTCCAGCCCGATCATGTCGAGCAGTTCCAGCGGGCCGCTCTTGTAGCCCAGGCCCAGCTTGAGCGCCAGGTCGATGTCCTCGGCGCCGGCCAGGCCGTCGTCGTACTCGGAGATCACATCGTTGAGGTACGGCAGCAGCAGTGCGTTGACCAGGAATCCGGGGCGGTCTGCGACCACGATCGGATCCTTCTCGCCGAGGCTGTCGACGAGTGCGACGAGTCGGTCGACGAGGTCGTCGTCGGTCTGCAGTGCGCGCACCACCTCGACGGTGCGCTGCAGCGGCGCGGGGTTGAAGAAGTGCAGACCCGCGACGCGTGCCGGATTCGGCAGCGCCGCAGCCAGTTCGGTCACCGACAGGGCCGAGGTGTTGGTGCAGATCGGGGTCTGCTCGCCGATCGCGGCGGCAACCCGGCCCAGCAGGGTCTTCTTGACCTCGGCGTTCTCGGTGACCGATTCGACGACGAGAGCCACGTTCGCCAGATCGGCAACGTCGGTGGTGGCAGTGATGCGGGCGAGCAGGTATGCCTTGTCGGCCGCGGTCAGCTTCCCCTTGGCGATGCCGGTGTCGAGGAAGGCGGTGATCGACGCCAGCCCGGCATCGATCCGGTCCTGGTTTGCCTCCAGGACCACCACGTCGCGGCCCGATGCCGCGAACACCTGGGTGATACCGGCTCCCATGGTGCCGAGGCCGAGAACGCCGACGGTGGTGAATTCATTGCCTTGGGTGGACATTTCGCTCCTCTAGGACCCGAACAGCCGGGTGTCGTCGTAGGTGTAGAACCCGCGGCCGGTCTTGCGGCCCAGATCGCCCGCGGCGACCATACGTTCCACCATCGGCGGTGGGAAGAACTTCGGGTCGCGCAGCTGTTCGTACAGCCGCGTGGCGACCTGCTGATGGATGTCCAGGCCGACGATGTCGAGCAGGCGGAACGGCCCCATCGGGTGGCCGAGCGCGCCCAGCACCGCGGTGTCGATCTGTTCCTTGGTGGCCACGCCGGCGTCCAGCGCCGCGATGCAGGAGTTCTCCCACGGAATCAGGAACCGGTTGACGATGAAGCCGGGCCGGTCCTTGGTGACCACGCTCGTCTTGCCCAGGGACGCAAGAAATTCCAGAGTGGCCTTGTGCGCCCAGTCGGCGGTGTGGCGGCCGTCGGCCACCTCGACGAGCTTCATCAGCGGTGCCGGGTTGCAGTAGTGGGTGCCCACCACGCGTTCGCGCAGTCGCGAGCCCGACGCGATTCCGGTGACCGACAGTGTCGAGGTGTTGGTGTGCAACAGCGTGGTCGGTGACACGATGTCGTCGAGCCGGCCGAACATCTCCTTCTTGAGCGCCAGATCCTCGAAGACGGCTTCGACGACCACCTCGCACGGTGCCAGATCCTTCAGATCGGTACTGCCCGAGAGGCTGCCCTTGGCGGCCTGGCCCGCGGCCGCGTCGAGCTTGCCGAGCCGGACACTCTTGTCGAAGAACCCGTGGACGGTGTCGATGCCGCGATTGAGGTTCGCCTCGTCGATGTCGTAGAGGATCGTGCGGTACCCGGCGCGGGCCATCACGGTGGCGATGCCCGACCCCATGGTTCCGGCGCCGAGGACCGCCACGGTCTTGCGGTCGGCTGTGCTGATGTTGCTCACTTGATGTCTCCTATTGACGTCAGCGGACGCTCTGACCGCCATCGATCACGATCACTTCTCCGGTCATGAAGTCCGACGCGCTGCCTGCGAGCAGCAGCAGCCAGGACGTGAGTTCCTCCGGTTCACCCATGCGCCGGGCCGGGATGGCCCGCACCACCTTTGCGGTCAAGTCCGCGTCGGCGCGCATGTCGGCGTTGAGCGAGGTGGCGAAATAGCCGGGGGCGATGGCGTTGACCTGGATGTTGTCGCGTGCCCACTCGATGGCCATCGAGCGGGTGAACGCGATGACCGCGGCCTTGGAGGCCGAGTAGGCCGCGTGGTTGGCCACGCCTTGCAGCGCGAAGTTGGAGGCGATGTTGATCACCTTGCCGCCGCGCTGCGCGACGAGGTGACGGCCGACGGCCCGGGTCGCCAGGAAGGTGCCGCGCAGATTGGTGGCCACGACGCGGTCCCATTCGTCGGCGCTCTGTTCGATCAGCGGTGTGGTGGCCACGATCCCGGAGTTGTTGACCAGGATGTCGACGCGTCCGAAGGTCTCGACCGTCGCCTCGACCATCCGCTCCACGGAGGTCTCGTCGGTGATGTCGGTCGGGCACGCCAACGCGTGTCCCCCCGCGGCTTTCGCCTCGTCGACGAAGCTGTCGAGTTCGGTCGAGGTGCGCGCGGCGACGGTCACCGCGACGCCGGCGTCGATCAGCCCCCGGGCCATCGCTCGACCCAGACCGCGGCCTGCGCCCGTGACGATCGCGACCTTGCCTTCCAGGCCTGATGCTGAAGTCATGCCAGTTCCCCTGCCGCGCGGATGATCTCGCGCCCCACGAGCAACCGCTGAATCTCGTTGGTGCCGTCGTAGATCTGGGTGACCTTGGCGTCACGCAGGCACCGTTCCACACCGAGAACGTCCAGATCGCCGTACGGGCCGAGGATCCGGGTGGCCTGCACCGCGGCCTCGAAACCGAGATCGGTGCAGCACTGTTTCATGATGCCGATCTGTCCGGGTGTGACGTCCGGGTTCGTGTCGACCTGACGGGCCACGGCGTGCAGCAGCAGGCGGCCCTGCAGGATTCGGCCCCGCAGCTCGGCGAGCGCGAACGTGTCCTCGTCGGGCAGGCGCTTGCCGTGCATCCTGGTCAGCGCGGCCAACGTCCGCGCATAGGCGGCGCGCGCGAGTCCGACACCCTGCGCGGCCGCGCTGATCCGGGATTTCACCACCGAACTCATGACGACCGACCAGCCCCGGCCCTCTTCGCCGAGGAGGTGGTCGCGCGGCACCGCGACGGAATCGAAGAACAGTTCGGCGGTGCTGGAGCCGTGCATGCCCATCTTGTCGAACGGCTTGCCGTGTCCGACACCGTCCCAGCCGCCGTCGACGACGAACGCGGTGATGCCGTTGCGGCCCGCGACGCGGTCGATCGTCGCAAAGCAGATGATGACGTCCGCGCGGTCACCGGTGGTGATGAACGTCTTCTGGCCGCTGAGCGACCAGCCGTCGGCCGTGCGGGTGGCCGTGGTGGTCAGACTCGAGACGTCGGATCCGGCGTCGGGTTCGGTGATGCCGAGCGAGCCGTAGCGCGAACCGTCGAGAAGTCCCGGGATGTAACGGCGTTGCAGCTCATCGGATCCGGCCAGCATGATCGGGTACGCGCAGTGCATCTGCGTCATGAACACCAGGCTGGTGGCCGCGCACCCGGCCGTGATCTCCTCCATCGCGACCGCGTAGGCCACATTGGTGTCGCCGGTGCCGCCCAGGTGTTCAGGAAAGATCAGCCCGCACAGGCCTTCGGCGGCCAGCGCCTGCACGCCCTCGTGGGCGAACATGTGCGTGTGATCCAGATCCGCTGCACGCGGGGCGATTTCGCGGGAGACCACGTCACGGGTGTGCGTGCGCACCCGCAGTTCGCGTTCGGTGAGCGCGGCGTCGGCGGCCGGCTCGTCCAGCAGCGCGTGCAGGGCCGCGTACGCCTTGGCGTCGGTGTCGATGTCGAGCGGCTCGAGCATCACGGCCGTCCTTCCGGGTTCGCGAACTTCGCAGGCCTGCGTTCGAGAAACGCGGCGACGCCTTCACCGGACTCCGCACCGGCCACCGCGAGCGCGGCCAGGCCGGTCTCCACCGCGAGCCCGGAGTCGACCGGGGCGTCGCGACCCACGTCGAGTGCGTGCAGGATGGCGCGCACGGCCAGCGGTCCCTGCGCGGCGATCTTCTCGGCCACGGCCGTCGCGGTGGAAAGCAGTTCACTCGGATCGACCGGCGGCAGCGGGGTGAGGCCGAGGGCGTATGCGCGGTCCGCGTCGAGCCGACTGCCCGTGAGCATCAGATGTGCGGCCACCTTCTCGCCGAGCACCCGCGGCAGTCGCTGGGTGCCGCCGTAGCCGGGGATGAGCCCGAGGCCGGACTCGGGCAGCCCCATCGAGGCCTTCGTCGACAACACCGGGAAGGTGCAGGCCAGGATCAGCTCGAAGCCGCCGCCGAGCGCCACGCCGTTGACCGCCGCGATCACCGGGATCGGCGCTTGTTCGATGGCGCGGAACGCCCGCTGCCCACGGGTCATGGTCTCGCGCGCCTGATCGGGCCCCATCGCCGCGATCTCCTTGAGGTCGGCGCCCGCGCTGAACGCCTTCTCGCCCGCTCCCGTGATGACGACGCCCCGCAGGCCCGCGGCGACCGCCGCCGTCACCTCGGCTGCCAACGCCCCGATGACCTCGCCGTTGAGGGCGTTGAACGCCTCGGGCCGGTTGATGGTCAACGTCGCGATGTCACCGGTGCGCTGCACGTCGAGCACGCTCATGAGCCCACCTCCCCTGCCTCGGCGCCGGTCGGGGCGGCGACGACGCCCGCCGCGAAGAGCGCGGCGATGTCGTCGGGACCGTAGCCGAGTTCTGTCAGTATTTGCCTCGAGTCGGCGCCCAGATCCGGGAACCGCTCATTGCGCACGGCCATACCGTCGATCCGGAACGGGCTGTGCACGGTGGCCAGGCGCTCGGCCGAATCGGGAACCGGCATGAGTGTTCCGCGGGCCACCACCTGCGGGTCCTTCACCACCTCGGACAGCGTCTGCACGAGGGAAACCGGCACGTCGACGTCGCTGAGGATGCGCACCCATTCCGCGGCAGGCCGGGTCGCGATCCGCTCGGCGATCAGCGCCGTGATCCTGGACCGCTGCGCCCGCCTGCCTGCGTTGTCGGCAAGATCGCGATCGTCCGCCAGTTCCGGAAGCTCGACCGCGGCGCAGAACCGCTGCCACATGGCGTCGTTACCGATGGCCACCACGATACTGCGGTCGGAGGCCTCGAAAGGCTGGTACACCGCGAGCACCGAGTCGGTGCCGCCGCTCGGGGCCGGTTCGGGCTCACCGGCGTGGAATGCCGCGATGCGCGGCGCCATGAGCGCCAGATCGGTGTCGAGCAGCGACACGTCGATGGTCGCGCCGATGCCGGTCTTGGTCTGCTGGACCAGTGCGGCGTTGATCGCCAGTGCCGCACACATCCCGGTGACGACGTCGGAGAGCGCGGTCGACACGCGCTGCGGGCTGCGCCCCTTCTCACCGGTGACCGACATCAACCCGGAACGGGCTTGTGCCACAAGGTCATAGCCCGGCAGGTCGCTGTCCGGCCCGTCCAGCCCGAAGCCCGACATCGCACAGTAGACCAGGCGGGGATTGCGCTTGCGCAGGTTGTCCGCGTCGATACCCATGCGGACGAGCTTGCCGGGGTTCATGTTCTGCAGGAACACATCCGCGGTGTCGAGCAGGCGCAGCAGCACGTCGCGTCCGCGGTCGCTGCGCAGGTCCAGCACCACGGACTGCTTGTTGCGGTTGGCCGAGGCGAACCACGCCGAATCGCCGTCGACGAACGGCGGACCCCAGCTGCGGGTGTCGTCGCCGTACCCCGGCCGCTCGATCTTGATGACGGTGGCACCCAGGTCGGCCAGGTACATCGCGGCAGTGGGACCGGCGTAGGAGGTCGTCATGTCGACCACCCGCACGCCGTCCAGTGGACCGGCGGTAGTGCTTGTCATCGAACTGCTTCTCTTTCTCGTTGCGTCCTCGGCTGGTCTCCGCGTCATCTCGTCGGCTCGCCGATCAACGACCCGTCGCCGGTTTGCGTCGGATCCTGGTTCTTCACAGCGTCTTTGGCCGTCGGCCGAGTGGTCCAGTCGATGTCGTCGTGCACGGTCTCCCGCGACAGCCACACCGCGATGAGGGTGAGGACGCCACCCACCGCGATGTAGAGCGACAGTGGCCACGCCGCGCCGACGGCGCCGTAGAGCGCGGTGGCGACGAACGGCACGGGCGCGCTGAACATCAGGCCACCCACGGTATAGGCGATTCCGGACCCGCTGTAGCGCAGCTGGGTCGGGAAGATCTCCGGCAGGAAGCTGGCCAACGGCGCGTAGGTCAGGGTGTGGCAGATCGGCAGCGCGATCACCAGGGCCACGAAGATCGCCAGGGTATTGCGCGTGTCGATCAGCCAGAAGAACGGGAATGCCATGGCCACGGTGGCCACCGAGCCGACCATCAGCAACGGCCGCCGCCCGAACCGGTCGCACAACATGCCTGCCATGGGAATGGTGGCCATCTGCAGGACCGACGCGATGCAGACCGCGGCGAGCATCGTGGACCGGCCGATCCCGTCGCCCGAGCCGTAGGTGAGGGCGAACACCGTCGCCATGTAGAACGGGATGTTGGCCGCGCCGTTGGACAGCGCGCCCAGGATCACGCCCTTCCAGGCTTGCCGGATCACCACGCCCGCGGGGAACTTCTCCTCCCGGCGGTTCTGCTTCAGAGCGCGGAAGGCCGGCGAGTCTTCGAGCTTGAGACGGATGTAGAGGCCCGTCGCGACCAGGACCGCACTGAACAGGAAGGGCACACGCCAACCCCAGGCCAGCATCGCGTCCTCGGGCAGCAGCTGGACGACGAAGAACATCGCGGTGGCCAGAACCAGCCCGAACGGCACGCCCACCTGCGGCCAGCTGCCGTAGAATGCCCGCTTGCCCTTGGGCGCGTGTTCGACGGCCATCAGCACGGCACCACCCCATTCGCCGCCGAGCGCGAGCCCCTGCAGCAGTCGGCACGCGACCAGCAGGATGGGAGCGAGGATGCCCACCTGGTTGTACGTCGGCAGCAGACCGACGGCGACGGTGCCGACGCCCATCATCAGCAGGCTGATCACGAGCATCTGCTTGCGGCCGACCCGGTCACCGAAGTGGCCGAAGATCAGGGCGCCCAGCGGACGGGCCGCGAACGCGACACCGAACGTCGCGAATGCCGACAGGGTCCCGATGAGCGGGCTCAGGTCCGGGAAGAACAGCTTGCTGAACACCAGCGCGGCAGCTGTTCCGAAGATGAAGAAGTCGAAGAACTCGATGGTGGTGCCGACGAGGCTCGCGGCGGCCACGCGTGAGATGGAGCTGCGCTTCATTGTGTCTGTCACGGCGCTGCCTCTCTGCGAAGTATGACCTGGGGGTAAGACGGGGGCAGGCTGTAACGCAGGCCACGTCTTGCGGGCTACAGTAGTAAGCAGTAGACATCCTGCGCAAGGTCGGACATTTATGGTTTGCCCCGCTCTTGCGCCCATTTCGGGGCGGCGTACCGCTGCTCAGCTGCGGCAATGCGACGGGCTCGGATAGTCGAAATTAATGTCCAACATTTATCGCACGGACGGTTGGGCTATATGTATGCCGGTTTGCTCGGTGCGAGGTGAGTGAGTACTCTCTCACCATGCCCGCCGCTCGCGACCGCCTCATGGCTGCCGCACTGAAACTGTTCGCCGCGAAGGGTTACGCGGCGACCTCGGTGGCCGAGATCCAGCAGCAGGCCGGACTGGCTCCCGGATCGGGCGCGCTCTACAAGCACTTCGGCTCCAAACGCGAACTGCTCGAGGCCGCGATCACGCACCGCATCGACAACATCGTGGCCGCGCGCGAGCAGTACGACGCCGAGAAACCCCGCACCGTCGAAGACGCCGTCCGCAGCGCAGGCGAGCTGATCTGGACCAACCTGACCCACAGCGAAGAGTTGCTGCGGGTGATGCTGCGTGAACCCGACGAACTCGGTGACCTCGACGAGAAGACCTGGCAGGTGGTCACCGACAACGCCTACCACCGCTTCGCCGACGAACTGGCCGCGTCCAACCGGGCCGGCCGCACCGCCATCCCGGACCCGGAGGCGACCGCGGCGGTGGCGATCGCCTCGCTGTCGTACGCCGCGACGTTGCACGCGCTGAACGGACGCACCCCGGGCAACGTCGACCACGACCGCTTCTTCGAGGCGTGGGTCGACCAGACCGTCAGCGCCATCGAACGGCACCAGACCGACAGTCGTTGACCACCAACAGAATTCAGGAGTACATACTGTGACATTCTCACTTGCGCTGAGCGACGACGTGATCGAGGTGCGCGACTGGGTGCACCGGTTCGCCGCCGAGGTCGTTCGCCCTGCGGCGGCGGAATGGGATGAGCGGGAGGAGACCCCGTGGCCGGTGATCCAGGAGGCCGCCAAGGTCGGGCTGTACTCCCCCGAACTGTTCGCCCAGCAGGCCGCCGAACCCACCGGGATCGGCATGCTGACCGTGTTCGAGGAGCTGTTCTGGGGTGATGCCGGTATCGCGCTGTCGATCCTGGGCACCGGTCTGGCGGCGGCGGCTCTGGCCGGCAACGGCACCCCCGAGCAGTTGGGCCGGTGGCTTCCCGAGATGTTCGGCACGGCCGACGAACCGAAACTCGGGGCGTTCTGTTCCTCGGAGCCGGATGCCGGGTCCGATGTGGGCGCGATCCGCACCCGCGCCCGGTTCGACGAGTCCACCCGGGAGTGGGTGCTCAACGGCACCAAAACCTGGGCGACCAACGGCGGCATCGCCAACGTCCACATCGTGGTCGCCTCGGTGTATCCCGAACTGGGGTCGCGCGGCCAGGCGACGTTCGTCATCCCGCCGGGCACCCACGGCCTGGTGCAGGGGCAGAAGTTCAAGAAGCACGGCATCCGTGCGTCGCACACGGCCGAGGTCGTGCTCGACAACGTGCGCCTGCCCGAGGACATGATCCTCGGCGGCCGCGAGAAGTTCGAGGAGCGGATCGCGCGGGTGAAGTCCGGCGCGTCCGCGGGTGGCCAGGCCGCGATGAAGACGTTCGAACGTACCCGCCCCACGGTCGGGGCGATGGCGGTGGGCGTCGCGCGCGCGGCCTACGAATACGCGCTCGACTACGCGTGCCAGCGCGAGCAGTTCGGCCGCAAGATCGGCGAGTTCCAGGCCATCGCGTTCAAGCTGGCGGACATGAAGAGCCGGATCGACGCCGCGCGGCTGCTGGTGTGGCGGGCCGGATGGATGGCACGCAACAACCAGTCGTTCGACTCCGCCGAGGGGTCGATGGCCAAGCTCGTGGCCAGCGAGACCGCGGTGTACGTCACCGACGAGGCGATCCAGATCCTCGGCGGCAACGGCTACACGCGCGACTACCCGGTGGAGCGCATGCACCGCGACGCCAAGATCTTCACGATCTTCGAGGGCACCAGCGAGATCCAGCGCCTGGTGATCTCCCGCGCCGTGACCGGGCTCTCGATTCGGTAGGCCCGCTGTTGCAACGAGGCTGTAGTTATCGGGCGGAATCGCGAGTGGGCCGCCCGATAACAACAGTTTCGATTCTCAGTACCGGCTTCTCAGGCCGGCCCGTGGCTGAAATGTCACTTGATGGTGCAGCCGGCGTCGACGGGCAGCGCTACCCCGGTGACGAAACGTGCTTGATCGGAAGCCAAGAAGACCACCGCGTTGGTCACGTCTTCGGGTTCGATCCACGGAATTGGAAGCACATTGATCGCCTGAAAGCGCTCGCGCACCACCTCTTGGGGCGGATCGTCCTGTTCGGGGACGAAGAGCCGGATGACCTTTTCGTTGGTGATCATTTCGGTTCGCACCCCACCGGGGTGGACGCTGTTGACGCGAATGTTCGATGGCCCGAGCTCGATGGCCAGTGACTTCGTGAGCCCGATCAACCCCGCTTTCGCGGAATTGTAGTGCGCCGAGTAGGCACGGGGCCGGATCCCGCTGGAGGATCCGATGATCACGACGGATCCACCTCGGCCTCCGGCGATCACATGAGGAATCGTCGCCTTGCAGACCTGCCAGGCGCCGGTCAGATTCACTCCGACGTTGTCTTTCCACGATTGCTCTGAGAGCTCCAGTGCAGGCCCGAAACTCTCCAGGCCGGCGTTCGAGCAGACGATGTCCAGACGCCCAAGGCGATCGACCCCTTCGGCTACTGCGCTTTCCAGCTCGTGCGCGTTGCGAACGTCGGCATTGGCGGTGAAGACCCGGCGCCCCATGGCTCGGATCGCGTCCGCAGTTTCGGCCAGATCGTCCTCGGTGGCCAGAGGAATCGCCGAGGTCGAGATCGGCCGGCAGATGTCGACGGCAATGACGTCTGCACCTTCTTGCGCGAAACGTATTGCGTGGCTGCGACCTTGGCCGCGTCCGGCGCCACTGACGAAAACCACACGATCATCGAACAATCCCATGGCTCCCCCTTTTCAGTTGACTGTGTTGGTTTGACGGCCCGATCATCCGTTCGGCCAGGCGAAATCAGGGTCGTGGCGGAGCCAATCGGTACTCGATTCCGCGAGGTCCGGGGCGGGCGGCAGTGCGGATGTCGAGCCGGCGGGGGAAGTGAAGCCCACCCGGTAGTTCAGGGTCAGACGGCTTGCAGCCATCAGCCATTCTCCGTCGTGGCGCCGCCACTCGATGGCGTATGTCCCACCGGCCCCACCGATCGTGGTGGCGCGACCCCGGTCGTCCTCGCCGGTGGAGTGAACGCACCACAAGAATGCTGTGGAATGAGCCTGATCCGGATCGGATTCACTCACGCGGACAGTCACATTCGTCGCGTAGTGGAACACCGGGCCGGAGCGACTCATCAGGAACTCGTAGTTGCGCTTGACGGCTGCCCTACCGATGTAGGTTCCGCGGGGGTTTACCAGGACGGCGTCCTCGGTGAACAGGTTCGCCACGCTGTCGGCATCGCCGCAGTCGTAGAAGTAGTGGTACCGACCGAAAGCGTCCCTGATCGCGAGCTCGTCCTCGAGTCGACCGAGACTTGCCTCGAGGGTGGCTGCCCGGGTGGGTTTGGCCTGCGCAATCTGGACGAAGGGCCCGAATACTGTGTTGCCGAGTTGCTTCAGCCTGGCGAACTGGCCGTTTCCGTTCTGGATGGGCATGTGTGAATCTCCTTGTGTGGTCGGCGAAATCAGTCGTTGGCGTCGAGACGAACGGTGATGGTCTTCAGCTGTGAGTACTCCTCGAGCCCGGCCCGTCCCTTTTCCCTGCCGAATCCGGAGCGCTTGTATCCGCCGAACGGCAACTCGACACCCCCGCCTGCGCCGTAGCTGTTGATGAACACCTGACCGGCACGAATTGCGGCGGCCACGGCATGCGCTCGCCCGACGTCTCGCGTCCACACGGCGGCGATGAGGCCGTAATCGGTGGCGTTGGCCATCGCGATCGCCTCGTCGGTGGTCCGGAACGAACTGACCGCCAGTACCGGCCCGAACACCTCCTCCTGGGCGATCCGCGCCGAGGGATCGACATCATCGACAAGAGTCGGCGGGAAATAATGGCCACCGGGCGGAAGATCACGACGCCCGAATTCCCTCGGCGTCCGCACTTTCCCGATCGCATCGGCCTCTTCGACATATGTTGCGACCCGATCGAGTTGTCGCGCGGAAATCAGGGGCCCGAGGTCGAAGTCGTCGGGCCCGGGCCCCACGGTCACCGCGGCGAACCGATCCAAGATCATGCTCACGAGTTCTTCGTGAATCGATTCGTGGACCAGCAGACGCGAACCCGCCGAACATGTCTGCCCGGCATTCTGAATCACCGAGTTGACGATGTAGGGCAGCGCCTTGTCCAGATTCGCATCGGCGAACACGACGTTCGGGGACTTTCCTCCAAGTTCGAGGCTGACCGGGACGATGTTGCGCGCCGCCAGTGCCATGACCTCGGCTCCGACAGCCTGTGAGCCGGTGAAGGCGAGGTGGTCGATACCGGGGTTTCCGGCCAACGCAGCACCGGCTTCGGTGCCCAATCCGGGGATGACGTTGAATGCCCCCTCCGGTAGACCGGCCTCCACCGCAACCTCAGCGAGCAGGATGCTGCTCAACGGGGCGTTCTCGGCGGGCTTGAGCACACAGGTGTTTCCGGCCGCGAGTGCCGGAGCCACAGAGCGAGCGGCGATCTGGATCGGATAGTTCCAGGCGGTGATGTGCCCGGTGACACCGAAGGGCTCGCGGACGGTTGAAGCCACCACGTCGCGGGTCGATGGGATGGTGGCACCCTCGAGCGTTTCGGCGATGCTCCCGTAGAACTCGAAGTAGCGAGCCGCCGTCGCGGTATCGGCGCGAGCCTGCTTGAGCGGCTTCCCGGTGTCCTGACTTTCGAGCAGGGCGAATCGGTCGCCGTTCGCGCGCAGGCTGTGGGCTACGTCTCGTAGGAGCGCTCCCCGCTCTGCGGCCGTTGTGGAGGACCAGGTCCCTTCGAATGTCAGCCGCGCAGACTCGACCGCGGCGTCAACATGTTCGGAAGTGCACTGCGACACCTCCGCGAGAACCGAACCGTCCGAGGGATTGTGGACAACGAATCGTTCGGGGGTCTCGACCGACGTCCCGTGAATGAAGGCGTTGGTGGAGATGGATGAAGTCATTGTGTTCCTCACTGATCTGTCGACCGACTCACTTGAGCGCCAGCGCATTCGGGGGCGAACCGACACCAGCGCGGATGTTGAGGGGCGCACTGGTGAACATGAACTCGTACGTGCCGTCTTCCTCGCAGTCCTCGGCGAGGGCAGTCAAATCGAACAGTTCACCCAGCGGGAAGCCGAGTAGGCCGATGAGGACGCGGTGCATCGATCCGAACGGCTTGGTGAAGTCTGCCGGGAACTTCTCGACTCCGGGTGCATCGGTGGCCACCGCGGCGACCCCGCTGTCCCACAGCCAACGCGCCATTCGCTCGTGGTGCTCAAGACCGACGAAGTTCAGCGGGGAGTTCGTCATGACAGCTTCCCGTGCCGCCGCGTCGAGACTGTCGACCCACTCCAGGAACCCGAGATTGATCAGCAGGATGTCACCGGAGCGTAGCTCGGTGTTCGTCATGCTCAATGCACCTTCGAGGTGCGCAATGGATATCTCCGGGGCGGTTGCGGGGTCGTAGTCGATGCCGTTGTCTCTGAAGTAGCGCGCGACGTCGACGAGAACACCGCGGCCGACGATGCCCCGTCGGGCCCAGTGATCGATGGTGCATCGCGTCCCGGCGACGATGTCGGCATCCGTGGTCCCGTTGTAGAAGAGTTCCTCGTCCGCGCTGGCATGTGCCAGGGCGTCCCACTGACTCGACCCCTGCGGGTTGAAGTCGTGAAGCAACTCGTCGTACGCGATCATCGCGTTCTTGTAGATTTCGGGCCCACGGCGCTGCAACTCATGCCTGGGCGCGATCCGATGCGCCATCCGGGGAAAGTGATCGAGCGGAAGGTTGAGCGGAAACGTCTTTCCGGTGCGGACGAGCCGAGCGGCATCACGGGCATGCCTCTCGGTCAACAAGTTGATGCGGCCGATCGTGTCGTCCGGTCCGAAGACTCCCCATGCCGAGCGTCCTCCGCGGCCCAGCGGAAGGTCGTCATACCTCGGGACCGTTCCGATCGCGTTCATGGTTGTTGTCACCGGGACTCCTTCTCGATTGCGTCCAGTTCGTCCCGAAGGAACGGAAGCACGTCGGCCATCACGTTGATCCCGCCCAACGATACTGTTTTCAGGACTTCGACTATCTCGTTTCGCGTCGCGCCCAACCTGAGCGCCTGTTGCATGTGGTTGCGTATCACTGCATTCTGAATCCGTCCAGAGGACGCCGCGGCGGCGATCGCGATGAATTCCCGGACCTTTGGCTCGAGCGCACCGCTCGCGAAGGCTTGGTTGCGCAGATTGAGATACGCGTCGAGGAAGTCGGCGTCGAACTCCAGGAGTCCATCGTGTTCCGCAGGCCAGAAACCGTTGGCAGCAATGAAGTCCGCCTTGATTTTCTCGCGCCGCTGGGATGCCGGATGCGGATGATTCTGTGACGGTGCCACTGGCGTCTCGAGGCGGTCCCATTCCCGGATGGTCTGCCTGTTCTGGATCCGCCACTGACCGTCCCGTCGTTCGAAACGGTCGACGTAGCGGAGGCTCCGGAGGATCATGGTGTCGTCGTCCGGGATTCGCAGGACGCAGTGGGCCAGTACATAGGACTCGGAATACGCGCAGTCATCGGCGAACTCGATGAGTTGGTTGCCCAACTGGTGCATCGATCGATCGAACATGGTGGAGATGGCGGCGACGACCGTGGTACCGATTTCGCTGCCCGCCCAGGTGAATCCGGCATGGCTGATGACGGCATCAGCATGGAACGCCGACCCGATCAGCGCCGCATCAAGACGGTCTACACCCAACAGATAGCGGGTCATCGCCTCCTGGATCTCGTCTGCCGCCACAGCCTTGTCCAACGTGGTCAGTGTCATGACGAGACACCACGTTCGTAGGAGATGTCATGCCGGTTGCGCTTCGCAACCTGATAGGGCCTGTCTTCTGGTCGCTCTTGATTCCTGTCGATGCGATCCCACTCCCGGATGATCCTCCGACGTGCGATCTTCCACCGGCCATCGCGCAGGCTGAACTCGTCGATGTAACGCAGTGCCCGGATCAGCAGGTAGTCGCCCTTGTCGTCGACTGCGGTGTAGTAACCGAGCACATACGCTTCGGAGTACGCGACGGTGCCATCGAGTTCGATGTGGTGGTTCCCGAGAAAGTGAAATGTGGAGGTGAACATATCCCGCAGCAGAGGGACGAGAGCCTTACCGATTCCTCTGCCCCGGAACTCATATCCACCGTGATCGTCGACGGCGTCCGGGTGGTACGCGAACTCGATGAGATCCGCGTCGAGTCTGTCCGCTCCTCTGAGATAGGCGAGCAAGACGTCATGAATCTCGCGCTTCGCCAAGAGCTGGTCGACGCGGTTGGCCTCGGCGGCGGCCGTTTTCGACTGTTCGATGGTCACGACATCTCCTTGGGAATCGATTCGGCAGTGCATGGCTGCGGTGTTTGTTGCGGCTCCATCAGCCGGCGACCCCGGCACCTTGCACCGCCATCGAACGGATTGCCTTGTTCGCCTCCAAGATTGCGTGCGAGATCCTGCGGGGAGCGACACAGTCGCCGATGGAAATGGACTTCACCGTTTCGGGAAGTGCGTCGAACGGCACTGCCAGCTGTGCGCTCTGCACGACGACGAGCGTGTATGCCACTCTGCGGGTCTCGCCGGTCACGCTGTCGCGCAGCAGTGCGTGCTCGCCGTCGACATCGGCGAGCGTGGTGAACGGCGAGTAGGTGACCCCGGCCGTGCGCAATCGCCGGTGCAGACCGGGTGCGCTCTCCGCCGGGATGTTCTGCAGGATCGCCCCGGCCGGCCCGACGAGTTCGACATGTGCTCCCCGGGCGGCCAGTATCTCCGCGGCTCCAGCCACGGGCCAGAAGCCGGTGCCGTCGTCGACGACGAGAACGCGGGCAAGGTCGGTCGCAACGCCGTCGTGCACCGCCCATGTACTGACGACCGGAATGCCGGCCTTCGGGTAGATGGGAGTATGCGGACGAGATCCGGTGGCGACGATGGTCAGGTCCGGATCGAAGGAAGCGATGTCGGCGGTTGTCGCCGTGGTCCCCGACAAGACCTCTACACCCAACCGGTGAATCTCACTGGCTTGGAATTCGACAAGCCCTTTGAGTTCGCCACGATGGGGTGCCGACGCAGCGCGCAGCACTTGACCGCCCAGGTTGTCGCTCGATTCCCAGAGCGCCACGCGGTGGCCTGCCTCGGCGGCCAGCCTGGCCGCCTCCAGACCACCTGGCCCGCCACCGACGACGGCTATCCGCCGTGGTGCCACCCGGTTCGCGCTGTGCGCTGACCACTGACGTTCGCGGCTGGCACTGGCGTTGACTCCGCAGAGCACCCCACCGACTGACTGCCTGCAGTCTTGAACGAAGGCGATACACGGCCGGATGGCGCCAGGAATCTCGCCGCTGGCCTTGAGGACGAAGGTCGGGTCAGCGATCAATGCACGGCCGAGTCCGACCAGGTCGGCGTCACCGTCTCGCAGGATCTGTTCTGCGAGGGCCGGGGTGGTGATTCGGCTGGCCGCGATCACGGGCAGTTCCGTGCTCCTTCTCACCGCGGCCGCCGACTCCCGTGCCGCCCCGAAGGCGACACTGGAGTCCTTGACGTAGTTTCCCCGCGTGGCACGAGAGATCGAGACGTAATCGATCAGACCGTCCTGCTCGATCCGTCCGACTATCTCCTTCGTCGTTGCGATGTCAATTCCGCCGGGGATTTCTTCGTCGGCGGAGAGGCGGACACCGAGCACCATGGCACGTCCGCAGACGCGCCGCACCTCGGCGATGATGTCCCGCAGGAAACGGGTTCTGTTGTCGATCGTTTGAAGGCCGTACCGGTCCGTACGAGCGTTGGCCAGGGGGGACAGGAATTGCGCGATGAGGTACCCGTGGGCGCCGTGGAGCTCCACCCCGTCGTAACCTGCCTCCTGCAGGTTGCGCGCGGAGATTCCGAAGTCCGTGACAAGTTGCTCGATCTCGTGGCAGCTGAGTTCGTGTGGCGTGTCGGAGGCGCCAGGGGTCCGGATCGGCGACGGCGCCATGATCGGTGCGGCAGAGGAGATCCCGGGCTGGAAGGAGTTGTCACGCCCCTGGTGCACGAGTTGTCCGATGATTCGCGTCCCGTGTGAATGGACGGCGGTGACCAGTCGGCGCGCGGCGTCGACGCCCTCGGGCCGGAAGGCTTCCATGAGCCGGTACACGTTACCGGGGGCACCGTCGGCATTGCTGGGAACAACGGCGGTGGGGCTGGCCAACTGGCCGCCGGTGATGATCAGCCCGACGCCACCCCTCGCCCTTTCCTCGAGCCACGCGACATCGGCGTCGGACGCGAGGCCGTCACGGCTCTGGCGTGCACCCATGGGCAACATCACAACTCGGTTCTTGAGTTCGATGGAGCCGAGCTGGAACGGACTCAACAATGTGGTGTACTGCTGCTGGGTAGCGGTGACTCGATGTGGCATGGGCTGACCTCCGAGATGAGAGTTCGCGTCTGTGAACAGCTGTGCGGCTGGAGTCGTGGCCTGGCCGCTGGGTTACGGCCGCCGATAGGCGAGCCATAACCCAGCGGACTCGGATCAGACGACGGACATTCCGGAAAGCTCCTCGCTGAGGGGCACCTCGAGTTCCTTGACCATCGGCATGACCTCCTTGGCGAAGAGCTTGATGCTGGACTCCGCGAGGTCCAGTGGGATGTCGGCGAAAAGGAACTGGAACTGAACCTCCTTGGCCGCCAACGACGTCAGGAGCGGCTGCAAGCGGGCGATGATTTCGTCCGGATTGCCCGCGAGCACCAGGTCATCGACTCGCCCGAAAGCTGTGATCGATTTACCTGCAGCTTCTTTGGCCTGCTGGAGATAGGATTCGTAGCCCTTGACTCCTTCGAACTGAGCCGCGTCACCCATCTTGTAGTGCCAGCCGATCTCAGCAGACAACCGTGAGAACGACTTCCGGCCGATATCGGCGTTAGTCTTCGAATCCGTACACAGCGTGAAGTTGACGACGATGGGTTTTGTCGGTTCCAGACCTCGCTGCCGCCGCGCGGCGTTGAACAGCGCGACGTCCTCGGCGCAGGCCTCCAGCGGCTTTCCACCCGTGAACATCATGCCCAGGCCGGCATCCGCCATCATCTGCAGAGAATCACCGCTGGTGAACGCGCCGACCATATTGTCGATGATGCGGTCCGCGTGCACCGGACGGGGCCGCATCGAAGTCTGCGAGACCTGATAGTGCTCGCCGTCGTAGGAGAAGCTCTCCTCCCGAAGGGCAAGGCGGATGATGTCGAGTGCCTCGCGGAACCTCTCGCGTCCCTGGGAGCGGTCGACGCCGAGAGCATCGTACTCGCTCTTGGCGATTCCGCGGCCGACCCCGATCGTGAGCTCGCGACCACGGAGGAAGGTGTCGACCATCGCGATCTCCTCAGCGGCCCGCAGAGGCTGCTGCCACCACGGCAGCACCATCACAGAAGTGCCGACACCGAGGTTCTGGGTCCTCCCGGCGACAAAGGACAGGAATGTCAGGGGATTCGGGATCATGCCGTACGGCGTGACGTGATGCTCCGTCGTCCAGAGGTTGTCGAAACCCAGTTCGTCAGCGAGGTCGACGATGCGCAATGCCCGGTGCCAGATCTCGTGATCGGGCGGAGACGGTGGGCGGGTGTAATCGTCGGCCAGAACTCGCTCCCAGTCGTCGGAGTTGGTCGGATGTAACCCCACACTGCATTTCATTTTTTCTCCATCCCTTGCATCACAGACATACGGTTGTCGTTTCTGTTCGCTCTATCTCCACTGATTTCTGTGTCACCCTGCGAGTGAGAGAAATCGTCGGCAGGCATCGCAATTTCGATGACGCCTTGGGTGATGAGTTCGGTGATCTCGCGATCGGACAATCCAAGGACCGAGGCGAGCACCGTTGCGGTGTCGGCCGCCAAGACCGGTGCCGGTGCGGCCGGCAAAGGCGGACCGTCGTCGAATCTGATCGTCGGCCCCATGATGCGTGTCGATCCCAGAGCGGGATGCTCGACGGTGCGGATGAGGCCGCGGTCGGCCACTTGCTCGTGCTCAAGTGCCTGCGCGATCGTGAGCACAGGAGCATGCGGCACATCGTTCGCCGTCAGCCGCTGACACCACTCGGCGACCGTTCGCGTCCGTAGTGTCGAGGTGATCTCCCTGTCGACATCGGCGCGCCGTCCCAATCGTTGTGCGTTGGTGGCGAGTTCAGGATCGGCCGCCAGGTCTGCCCGGTCCAGGGCGCCGCACAACTTCGGCCAGAAGGACTCGGTCAGCGTGGCGATGACGAGGTACCCGTCGGCAGCCTTGTAGACCCCGTACGGCACGATGCTGACATGCCCCCCGCCGACGCGCTGGGGGCTTTCTCCCGTCATGAGGTAGTACGACGCGAGATAACCCAGCAGTCCGACGGTGGAATCGAGCATCGCGATGTCGATGGTCTTTCCGGCCCGCGTGCTGCGGACTTCCACGAGTGCCGCCAGGACTCCGATCGCGGCGAAGAGACCGGCAGCCAGATCTGCCAACGGGATCGCCGCCCGCACCGGGGGTGAATCCGGCTCCCCCGAGACCGTCATCGCCCCACTCATCGCCTGCACCGCGATGTCGAACGCGGACCGTGTGGACCACGGCCCGCGCTGGCCGAATGCGGATATCGAGCAGTAGACGATTGCGGGGTTGCGTCGTTTCACCGTGTCGGCATCGAGGCCGAGTTTGGCCGCGACGCCTGGGCGAAAGTTCTCGACCACCACATCGGAACTGTCGATCAACTGCAGGACCAGATCCCGGCCCTTCTTGGTCTTGAGGTCGACGGCGATGCTCTTCTTGTTTCGGTTGACGCTGAGATAGTAGTGACTCTCGCCGGCCTGGCGGGGCGGAATACCGCGGGTCTCATCACCGACACCGGGGCGTTCCACCTTGATGACCTCGGCACCCAGATCACCCAGCAGCATGGTGGTGAGCGGGCCCGCGAGCACATGGGTCAGATCGAGAACCCGAATCCCCCGCAACGGCCCAGCGCCCGTGTGGTTCGGTTGTGATTGCTGACCGAGTTCAACCATCGCCGATCACGCCCACTCGGACGACCGAGGGCTATTCGCCGAATCGTCCTGCTGGACACGGAGCGCGCGCCGGTTGATCTTCCCGTTGACGGTGGTCGGCAGTTCGGCGATGAACTCGATGTGCCGCGGATATTCGTGGGCACTCAGTTGAGTCTTGACCATGTCCTGGAGCTCGGAGACCATGTCGGCGTCGTTGCGCGTGCTGACCACGAAGGCCTTCAAAGCCTGACCGCGCAACTTGTCGGGTACACCGACGACGGCTGCGGCCATGACGTCCGGGTGCAGGCAAAGCGCGTTCTCCACCTCGAGCGGGCTGATGGTCCACCCGGACGAGATGATGACATCATCGGCTCGCCCGAGGTACCAGAAGTAGCCGTCGGCGTCGCGTTGCCCGAGGTCCTTGGACCGGAACCATTCGCCCCGGCGCCGGACCGCGATCTCTCCGACGACGCCATCGGCAACGGGATTGCCCGCATCGTCGATGACGGCCACCTCCCACCCCGGGACGGCCTTTCCCAGTGCGCCGGGTCGGACGGCGTAATCGTCGAAACCCGGGAAGTTGGCCAGGATGACGCCCGTCTCCGTGGTGCCGTACATGCCGCACACCGGTGTCCCCAGGTGCGCCTCCAACGACTCGAGGGTCTCCCGACTCAACGCCTCGCCCGTGTAGGACGCTTTCTCCAGTCGCGGAAGGTGATTCAGCAGGTCTTTGCCCGCCAGCATCCGGTACACCGTACCGGCTGCGGCCAGGTTGGTGATCCCGAAGTGCCCCAGAGTGTGCGCCAATTCCGCGGGGTCGAACCTGCCGGCGTAGGCACCGGTACTGATGCCGAGGCTCAGTGGAGCGATCGTTCCGTGCCACAATCCGTGTCCCCATGCCGGCGATGAGGGACAGAAGAAGCGATCTCCGCGGCGCAGGCCGACTCCGTACTGTCCCGCCAGTGTCAGCGTGACAATCGAACGGTGATCATGCCGAACCGCCTCGGGTAGCAGCCGACTGGTCCCTGAGGTGTATTGGAGCACCGCGAGGTCATGGGGTTTGGTCGTGACCTCGTAGTCGGTGTCCAGGTCCGCGATCGTCTCAAGCCAACCACCGCCGAGCTCAATGACGTTGACATCATGAAGATATCCTGTGGCATCCACGAATTCGGATCCCACAAGCAGTACCCTCGCACCACAGTCATCGATTCGCGCCTTGAGCGCTTCCGGCCCGAAAAGCGTGTACAGCGGCACCGCGACGGCACCGCGTTTCATCGCGCCGAACACTGCCGCGTAGAACTCGAGTGAAGGCTCGATCATGATTCCGACCGCCTCACCCGCCTCGACGCCGATGTTCTCCAGGTGATGGGCAACTCTGGCGGACTGGTCCGCCAGTTGGTCGAAGGTGAGCGTCTCGTGGTTTCCGTCCGATCGCCGAAGGCGGACTGCCGCACCGAGCCCGCGGTGACGGTCCAGGCATTCGTAGGCGATGTTCAGCCTGTCCCTGGTTCCCTCGAACAGGTCCCAGAGCGCGTCCCAGGAGAACTGTTCGACCGCATCGCGGTAGGACGGTGGTGGGGGCGCCGACGTCAGTTCGGATGAGAGGGCGGTCATGAGGAAACGGCGTCCTTCGTCAGGAGGACCACCTCGGCCTCTCCGCGCGCCGACTCCTCGCCGTCTTGGTTGTGAGCGTGCAGTTCGAGGTGGGCCGTCCGGCGCTCGCGGTCCACGGACTTGACGATGCCCTTGCACGTGACCAATTCGCCGATGAGGTTGTGGCGTCGTACTTCAACTCGCAATCTGGAGAGGAATCCGTCGTCTCCCATCCAGTCCGTGACGAGGTGACCCATCCATGACACCCGCTCGGGGCCGTAGTCGTATGCGCCTGGCACGCCGACATTCGCCGCGAGAACAGGATCCCAGTGCACGCGTTCGGGTGGCTCGGGGACGCCCCAATCGTTGAGGATCCCGAGGCCCGGGTGGCGCTCGTAGAGGTCGAAGGCGTCGCCGTGCGCTCGGACATAGAGGCCGCCCCATCCGAGCAGGAAGGCGATCGCCGTGGTGGCGGTGTACGGGCCTTTGATCAACTGCGGCAGCACATCACCCTCGTGGACATCTTCGATGTAACGAGGAAGAGCACCCCGGCGACGTGCATCCTGATCCTTGTACTGCTGTGCGATGTCGGCGATCTGCTCGGGAGTCCAGGTGACCGGCGCCGGTGCCTCGTACTTGGACAACTCGCGGGCGGCGTCCCGCTCCGTGCGGAAACAATATGATTCCGCCGTGGCGACGAGCTTGTCTTCCTGATCGAAGAGTTCGACCGCATAGATCTGCTGCA
Organism: Mycolicibacterium goodii; assembly: GCF_001187505.1. The sequence goes on along the minus strand of NZ_CP012150.1, from coordinate 2,104,528 downwards.
CAGACCTTCCGGCGAACTTGCTGGGTCGCTCGATCAGATCCTTGAGTTTGGCCACGGCCCGGATGCGGTCGTTGACCCTGATCGGCCGCTCGTACTTGAACTCGGTGCCGGCGAACATCGCGTGCACACCGGAAAGACCGGTGACATACCCCGAAAGAATGCGATCGGTCGCATAGAGCGCCGTCGGCGGAGCCAGCTGCATGCCGTGCGCAGTCCCCGCGGCGTATTCGGGATCGTTCCACAGCGGATTTCGGTCACCGATGCCGTAGGCAAAATGGCGGATGGCGTCCGACGACAACAGCTCGACATATGGGCGGCCTCGCCGCACCTCCTTGCCGATGAACCCTCGAAGTTCATCGAGCGCCTCGTCACTCAACACGCTGAATTGTTTGTCCCCGGCCATCCAGGTCTCCTCTCTATAGGCAGCCACTCCCGCGGATTGCCATCCACAAGTGGTGCATTGGTGGTGGTGCACTGGACCGCGGCCTGGCGCCGCTGTCCCGGTGGTCATGCACAGTCGTCACCGCCCGCGTACCGCGCGTCGTCCGGCTGTTGCGGCGGGCTGCTCTGTGCGCCAACCCGGCATCAGTGAACGCTGTGACTCGAGGTCGAACACGTTGTTCGGTATAGCGAAAAGCTTTCCCGGACTCACTATAACCAGACCGCGCTGGATGAGTCCATAGTCAGCCAGTAATTGGCGCTCAAGTGCGGGTAACGCCAGCTTGATCCCGCTAAGAAAGCCTATTGACATTATTCGCTGTGCCGAATAAGCCTTAATGTCAGAAACGTGCCGAGCTCGCCAGCCCGTCCGCCCAGCCGCACCGTCACCGGACCCGGTAGATACGCAGGCCCCGAGCACGAACTGCTGCAGAAGGACACTTCACCATGGAAAGCCCGACCCGCGTAGAGCAGGCCCTGTCAGATCTCGCCGCCGGACGGCCCATCGTCCTCATCGGCAGCGCAGTGGGGGACCCCGATGGATACCTGCTCCTTGCCGCAGAGAAGGCCTCCCCCGCCAACATGGCGTTTCTCATCCGCCACAGCTCCGGCTTCGTCTGCGCGGCAGTGACACGCAAAGAATGTGAACGACTTGACCTTTCGCCGATGGGCGGCACCATCGCCAGCCCCGCAGGCGGCTACTACACAGTCGCTGTGGACGCATCGGATGGCATAGGCACCGGCATCTCCGCGTCCGACCGGGCCCGCACCCTCCAGCAGTTGGCGACGCCCTCGACCACCGCGATGCAGCTCACCCGCCCGGGTCACGTCGTGCCACGCCGTGCACATGACTTCGGGGTGCTGGCACACCAGGGCCCCGCCGAGGTGATCAGCGACCTCACCCGGGCCGCCGGCCTGCACCATGTCGGTGCCTTCGCCGCACTGGTCTCTCCCGATGACCCGACCCGGATATGTAATGCGACTGAATGTGTGGCCTTTGCGGCCGAGCACCAGTTGAACTGGGTCTCCGCCGACGATGTCGCACTGTATCGGCGGATGAACGAACTGCATCTGCGGACCACCTTCGTGGACACCCGATGCGGGCGGTTCGGAGATGTCCGCGCCTCGGGCTTCCGCAGCAAGGTGTCGGGCCTGGATTACATCGCCTATTGCATCGGCAGCCCGGACACCGCGGACAAGCCACTCCTGTATGTCCACCAGGAGTACGATTTCGCCCCCCACCCCAGCACCGCCGATGCGGTCCTGCCCAAACAGTTCAGTCGTATCGCCGAATACGGCGACGGAGTCGTGATCGTCGAGCGGCGCACGAATGACATCGACGAACTCACCAGACCACGCGCCGAGCGACGTCATGCTGCCTTGAACCGGGTATCCGATCTCGCCCAGATCATTCGGGTGCTCGGCGTCACCACCCCGCGGCTACTCGATGTTCCGAGCCGCCTCCACGCCGATCTGAAGCGCCACGGTGTGCACACCACTGTGATGTCCGGCGAGGCTTCGTCCTTTGGCCTGGCACATGAGACGGTGACTCCGGACAGATACTTCCGCGGCATCGTGGCTCATGGCGATCAGCGCGGTCGGGAACTGGGCTTCGCCACGGCCAATCTCGAACTCGACAACGGCAGCCGGATCTCTGCTCTGGCCGACGGAGTATGGGCAGGCCGGTGCATATTGCCCGATGGGAGAACAATTCCCGCCGCTGTGTCGATCGGACGTCGATCGACCTTCTACGGTCACATCGGGCCCCGGCTCCTTGAGGCACATCTTCTCGACTTCAACGAGAATCTCTACGAAGCCGAGATCACCGTGCACCTCGACCACTGGATCAGGGGTCAGGAAACCTTCGCCTCGAAGGAAGATCTGATCGCTGCACTCCAAGACGATGTGCGTCGTACACGCCTGCTCACCACCGGCGGTTCGCACTCCACCGAGTCATCGCGGTGAGTGGGTTCCGCACAGACAATGCAGAGATCGGCCCGATCAGCTTCCCCGCACACGACGACTGTCGGCCAGAAGGGTGCCATAACCCTTGAGCACGTCCGGTACATCGATGGCCCGCAACGCGGCCCACAGGCTGGCCTGCGTGGCGCTCACGACCGGAACACCCAGCTCCGCCTCCAAGGCGTCGAGGACCCGGTGCGAATTGAGATTCATGCAGCCGATGAAGAGCGCATCGGCGCCGCCACCGGCGTTACGCCACGCCCGCCGGGCGACTGCCAGGATGTCCGCGTCCGACGGAGACGCGAGTTCGAACCCACCCGAGATCCCAAGATGCGCATCGCCAAGAACCGGATGACCTGTGGCGCAGAAGAACTCAACCTCCTTGCGACCGAGTTCGTCTGTGTAAGGCGACGCGACGGCCAGAGTCGTCACGCCTAGGTGATCGAGTGCCCGTAGCACGCTTTCCGTCGTGGTGAGTGAGGTGACTCCGGTGGCTTGGCGTAGCGCGTCCAACAGGTGCAGGTCGTATTCCCGCCCCCCGACAAGACTCGACGCCGTGCAGCCGTACACGACAACCTCGGGGCGACAGGTGGCAAGGGCCGCTGCCGCCTCCATCCCATGGCTGTCCATCTCCTCCAGAGACGCCGCCGTGACCGTCTGGCCGATGAGCATGCGATTGACGTGGACACGAACCCCGGCTGGAACGACATAGGGATACCAGCCTTCGATCACTGTATTCACGCTCGGCACAACCACACCGATGCGCCGAGCGTCGAGCAGGTCACCCATGGCTAGTTCACCTCCGCGCCGGACAGCAGGCTCTTCGCGATCACCGTGCGAAGGATGTCGCTGGTTCCCTCACCGATGGCCATCAACGGTGCATCGCGGTAGTAGCGCTCCACTTCGAACTCACTGGAGTATCCGTACCCCCCATGCACGCGCATCGACTCCAAACTTGCTTTCAACGCGACCTCCGACGCGAAGAGCTTCGCCATGCTGGATTCCAGATCGGCGCGCTCACCTCGGTCGAGTTTGCTTGCAGCCCAGTAGGTGAGCAACCGCGCCGCCTGCACCGCTGTGGCCATGTCGGCCAGCTTCAACTGGATGGCCTGGAAATCCGAGATGGGCCTGCCGAATGCTTCCCGCTCCTTGCTGTACGCGATCGCCTTGTCGTAGGACGCCTGGGCCACGCCGAGTGCGCGGGCCGCGACATTGATGCGGCCCGTCTCCAGCGCTGAGAGGACCTGCTGCAAACCTCGCCCTTCGGTCCCGCCGAGTAGGCAACTGACAGGTACCTTCACATTGTCGAGGATCACTTCGCAGGATTCGGTACCCTTGTAGCCCACTTTGGGTATGTCTCGTGAGACGGTGAACCCGGGAAGATCTGCGTCGATGAGCAGGACACTCATCCCCTTGTGTGCCGGGGTGGTCGTGGGGTCCGTCTTCACCAGCGTTGGCAGTGGATTGGCATAGCGCGCGTTGGTGATCCACGTCTTGGCACCATTGACGACATAATGGTCGCCCTCACGCCGGGCCGTGGCCCTGATCCCTTGTAAGTCGCTGCCCGCCTGGGGTTCTGTCAATGCAATTCCGCTGCGCCGTTGGCCGGTGGCCAGCTCCGGCAGAAAAGTCTGCTTCTGCTCCTCCGTGCCGTAACGGGCGATCAGCCAACACGCAATCGAATGGCTGCCGAGTGTGCCGGCCACACCCATCCACCCTCTCGCGATCTCCTCGAAGGTGAGGGCGAAGGAGACAAAGTCCGCGTCGGCCCCGCCGTATTCTTCGGGAACCAGAAGACCGAAGAGGCCCATCGCCTTCATCTGGTCAACGATCTCCGTGGGGTAGCGGCCCGCGTGCTCCCAGTCCCGCGCTACCGGAGCGATCTCGCGCTGCACGAAGTCACGGAGCATTTTCCGGTAAGCGTTCTGTTCTGCACTCAAAGCGAAATCCATGGAATGTCCTATCTGTCTAGCCGGCAGTGCTGTCCGGCGTGAAGAGGGGAAGGTGCCTACCATCGGGCAGTTGATCCCAGACCAACGTCACCGGCAGGTCGCAGGAGACGTCCTCCGGCTCGGCCGTCACGATGTTGGTCAGCAGGACCGGACCTTCTGTCAGCCGAACCAACGCCACCACATACGGCGGCACGAAATGATCCTGGGCCGGTGACCTGAACACAGTGGTGAAGGAGTAGACACTCCCGGTGCCCCGAACCTTCACCAGGTCCAGATCGTTTGAGCCGCATGAGACGCACAGGGCCCGCGGATAGAACTGGGCATGATCACACCGTTTGCATTGCTGCACGGTCAAGGTGCGGTCGCGGGTGTGCTCCCACCACTCGCGGGTCTCCGAGGTGACCGGCGGAACGGGGCGCGACGGGAACTCCGCATACGATCGGGTCATCGGTGAGCTCCCAAAATCAAGGTCGAGTTGTGGGACAGGATCCCACCAGTGCCGTGGCACAACGCCGTCTCCGCGGCGGGAATCTGTCGTGGTCCGCACTCCCCGCGCAGTTGCCGGACAGCTTCGATGATGAGGAAGATCCCGAACATGCCGGGGTGCGTGTACGACAGACCGCCGCCGGTGGTGTTGAAGGCGAATCCTCCACCGGGCCTTAGCCTTCCCTGCTCGACGAAGGAACCGCCCTCGCCGCGATCACAGAAGCCGAGTGCCTCCAGGGACAGGAGGGCTGTGATCGTGAACGAGTCGTACACTTCAACGACGTCGATCTGTGACGGCGTCAGACCGCTTTCGCGGAAGGCCGCCCGTCCGGACTGCACCGCGCCGGTGCTGGTGAGGTCGGGCATCTGAGAAAACCCATGGTGGGTCGAGCACTCTCCGTGTCCGAGGATTCGAACCGGGGCGCGTTTCAGGTCCACGGCTCGTTCGACAGAGGTGAGCACGATCGCTCCTCCGCCGTCGGTGACCAGACAGCAGTCCAACTGGTGCAGCGGCGTGGAGATCATCGGTGATGAGAGCACGTCGTCGGTTGTGAGCGAGTCGCTGCCGTAACGGAATGCCCTGGGGTTCAATTTGGCCCACTCTCGCGCCGCGACGGCGATCTCGGCGAGTTGCTCGGGTTTGGTTCCGAACTCATGCATGTGTCGCGTCGCCGCCAAGGCGTAGAACGACACCGGATTGAGCGCCCCGTACGGTGCGTCGAACTGGGACTCCGGCTGCAACGGATCGAGCACTCCACCGAGGGATCGCGACCGCGCCGACCGTTGGTTGGAGCCGTACACCACCACCACGGTCTCGGCATGTTTGGCGGTGATCGCCGCAGCGGCCCGAGCCGTCAGTAGCTCGAACGACGATCCGCCGGTGAAAGTGCTCTCGCTCCAGGTTGGTCGGATGCCGAGATACTCTGCCGCCTGGATCGCCGGAAATCGTGGTACCCCGACCGAGGCGATACCGTCGACATCACTCAGCCTCAACCCGGCGTCGGCGAGCGCTCGATGCACCGCTTGTGCTTGGAGTTCCAAGGCGGAGCGCCCGGTCACGCCGAGGTCGGACTCGGCCACACCGACGATGGCGGCACCGGCGTAGGCGCGGGTCACGAGACCGACCCGCTCGTTTGGCAACGATCGTCGGCCCATTCCTGGACAACCGCATGCAGTGCCGTCGAGAGCTCGGTCAGATGCGGCGCGTCGTCGAGACCCAGTACCGCATCGATGAGCAGGATCGCGGCTCGTCCGGCGCCGACGTTGAGCTTGAACTTCGGGAGCACCAGGGCACCGACATCAGTCGGCTGGTCGCCGAACGAGGGGTCGTCGGTGGAAACTCGAATGACGTTGCCGCCGTCGAGCCTCACGGTGAGATTCCCCGGCTGTTGCGCGGCGGGCCTCGGATCGTCGACCGGTTCGAAACGTACCCGCTGGCTCAGCCGACCGGCATCGGGCCGGTCGATGCGATCCGCTCGATACGTGTCGACACTGACTTCACCATCGAGAAGCATTGCGGCAACGCTCCACTGGAGGCTGAACTTGGCTTCGTAGGGTGAACGAGGTCGCTGCTTGACCTCTGCGGGGCTGCACACGATGGGCACGCTTGCTGCGGGTATCCTCACCACTATTTCCTGGATCCGCGTGACATCGATCATCGACCGCAGTCGCCTCGCCGCGTCCAGGCTTCGATGTACCAGATGGCAGGCCGGGTACGGCTTGGGCTCGACGCCATCGACCTGCCAGGATGCGCCCAAATCGGCCAGTACGGAGCGCAGGTCTGCCTCACCGGTGGCGAACAGGGCAAACAGCCCGTGGTTTCCTTCGAAAACGGTGTCCGGACCGGTCGCGCCACCGGACGCCATCGCCGCCGCCAGCACGCCGGCCATCGATGACCAGCCGGGGTGGATCTGCTTGGTCGATGCGCCCGTGGCCAGGAACTCCATGCTCCCCGACGATTGGCTGCCCGCGATACCCAGCGCGTTGACCGTCTGCTCGACCGACAACCCGGACAGTATCGATGCGGTGAGTGCTGCGGTGAAGGTGCCGCACACCGAAGTGGCGTGAAATCCCCTGGCATGGAAGCCATGCGGTACAGCGGAACTCAGCCTTCCTGCGAGTTCATAACCAAGTACCAGCGCCCGCAGGAATTCCGGACCGGAGCTACCCTGACGCTGAGCGACCGCCAGGGTGGCGGGCAGGGTCATCGCAGTGGCGTGGACCAGGCCTGCGGTGTGGGTGTCATCGAAATCGAGGCTGTGCATCAGCACTCCGTTGGCGAATGCGGCGCCGGCCGCGGAGGCCGGCAGTGCGGACCCGATGACGGTCGCTTCTTCACCTGAGCCCAGAGAGCGAGCCACTTCCACCGCGAAGGGCACCTGATTCATCCTGGCCGCCGCGAGGGCGGTACCAAGGCCATCCAGTACGCACAGCAGAGCATTTCGGCGAACCTCAACCGGAATGTCACCGACCGACACCTCGGCGGCCCACTCGGCAAAGCCGCGTGCGAGCGTCATCTCTCCTCCCAAGGGGCCTGCCCGAATGCGCCGGCGGCGCGCAGCGCATCGATCGCGTCCTCATCCAGCCCGAGGATGCCGGTGAGAACATCCACGGCGTGTTCGTTCCGGCGAGGGGCCCGTTTGTGCTCCGTGGGCGGGGTTCCGACGCGAACTGGCGTCGCCACAGCCTTGACCGTGCCGAACCGGGGATGCGTCGTCTCGGTGATACCGCCCCTGGCCACCAGATGACCGTCCCGCAGCGCACTTTCGACGTCGTTGACCGGTGCGCAGGGGACTCCGGAGTCAGTCAACTTCACCAGCATCTCGTCCGTGCGCCAGGCTCTGATCGCCGGTTCGAGTATCGCAAGCAATGCTTCCTTGTTCCGCAGGCGGGCAGCGAAGTCTGCGAACCGTGCATCGCGGCGCACACTGTCCAGACCGAGGACGTCGAGCAGTCGGACGAAGAACTTGTCCTTGGGGCAGGCGATCACGATCCAGCCGTCCGAGGTCTGAAAGTTCTGAAACGGCACCAGAGATGGATGGGCCGAATGTCGTGTGCGTTCCGGGACCAGTCCCGAGGTGAGGTGCCACGTTGCCTGATAGTTGAGCATGCTCAACGCCGTTTCGTACAGCGAGACGTCGCAGTCCATCCCTACGCCGTCTCGTCGCGCGGCGTGTAACCCGGCCAGAAGTGCGTACCCGGCGACGTAGCCTCCGGCGAAATCGACCAGAGACAGCCCGGTCTTCTGCGGAGGCCCCCCTGGCTCACCGGTCAGCGACATCCAGCCGGTCAGTCCCTGCATCACATAGTCGTATCCCGGCTCGGCAGCGCGGGGACCCGTCATCCCGAACGCGGACAGCGAGCAGCAGACGATCGCAGGATTGACGTTCTTCAGCTGGTCGTAGGTCAGGCCGAGTCGGGCGGGCACGTCCCCACGCAGGTTGGAATAGACCGCATCGGACTCGGCCACGAGCCGGTGGAACACCTCGCGCCCACCATCGTTGGTGAGGTCCAGGCTCACACTGCGCTTGTTGCGGTTCAACGCCTCGAAGAACAAGCTGTCTTCGCCTTCGGCGAATGGCGGGACGTAACGTCCCACGTCTCCGTTCGTCCTCGGGTCTTCGATCTTGATCACATCCGCGCCGAGATCGGCCAGATGCACCGTCCCCCAGGGACCGGCACCGTACTGCTCGACGGCAAGGATGCGAACGTCTTCCAGCGGCCGACTCATGACATCGTCAATCCGCCGCTGACGCTGATCGCCTGACCCGTGATGAACGACGCCTGCTGCGAAAGCAGGAACACTGCTGCCGCCGCGACCTCGTGCGCGGTACCGAGACGCCGCAGCGGGATCGCCTTGATCATTGCATTGCCGATCTTGGCACCGAATTCGTCGTTGTTCACCAGGTCGTCCCACAGCCCGGTATCGGTCGGCCCGGGGCAGATGACGTTGACCAGGACGTTGGCCCGTGCATACTCCCGCGCCAGCGACTTCGCCAGTGCGATGATCCCACCACGGCAGGCGGCCGAGATGACCTCGCCGGATGTGCCCACCTTCCCCGAATCCGACCCGACGAACACGAGACGCCCACGGCCGCTGGCGATCAGGTGCGGGAGAACGGCTTGCGCGACGGTGATGATGCTTCGGAGTTCGACGTCGATGGTCTCATCGATTGCCTGCTCCGAAATCTCCAGAAAGGGCTTCATGCGAAGCGCCGTGCCGATGGTGTTGAGACATGTTTCGAGCGAACCGAATGTCGCCACCACATCTGCCACCGCAGCCCGGACCGAGTCGCCATCGGTCAGATCGGCCCGCACCGCCAGCGCGCGGTCGGCACCGTATTTGTCCACGAGCTGCTGGACCGGCTCTGCGTTGCGGCGGTAGTGCAATCCCACCCGTGCCCCACGATCGAGGAGCATCTCGGCCGCTGCGTGGCCGACTCCACCCGAGGCACCCAGTACGAGAGTGGTTGTCCCGTCGAACTGTTCCATTTGTTTCATCCAGCCTTTCCGGTTGCCCTGTTGACGCGGGCGACGTGCTTTTCGCGGTCCCAGCGCGCCGCAGAAGCTGGCGCGTGGCGCAGGACGTTCTTGCGGACCTTCCCCGTCGCAGTCTTCGGTAGCTCGGCAACGAACTCGATGTACCGCGGCACGGCATAGCGTGGGAGAACCTTGTCGCACCATGCGATGACGTCCGCGGCTGTGAGCCTCGCATCCGCGCGCGGAACGATCACCGCGCAGATGTCCTGGTCGAACTCCCCGAGCTCCGACGGCACCGGGATGACCGCGACCTCGGCAACTTCGCTCAGCGCCAGGATCGGTGTCTCAACCTCCAAGGAGGAAATGTTGTTTCCGCGATGTCGGATGACGTCTTTGATCCGGTCGACGAAATACAGGTAGCCATCGGCGTCGAGTCGGCCGGCGTCGCCGGTGTGCGCCCACAGGTTCCGCCACGCCGCCGCAGTCTCCGCCGGCTTTCGGAAGTATCCGAGCGATGTGATGTAGGGCCGCCTGGGACGGACGACGATCTCCCCTACCTGTCCGAGCGGGAGTTGGTGGTCGTCGCCGTCGACTATCGCCACTTCGAAGTCGTCGAGGACTTTTCCTGCGGCGCCGGGGTGACCACGGAGCATCGGAGCGATCGCCACCATGTTCACCTCCGTCGAGCCGTAGCCGCTGACGAAGTCGATGCCGAAGCGCTTCCTGAATCTTTCCGCCTGATCATCACTGATTGCGATGCCGAAACACACTCGAAGCTTGTGCCCTGCCGAATTCACATCGGCGGATTGGTCTTTGTCGAGAATCTCAAGAATCGGTCCCATGCCGTAGAAGGCCGTGCAGCCGTGCTGCACCACGTCCGGCCAGAACCGGCTCTGGGAGAACCGCTCGATGAGCAGCATCCGGGCTCCGGCGACCAGGACCGCACAGGTGATGATGCCGAGGCCGGTGTTGTGGTGCAGGGGATAGAAGTTGTAGAAGCAGTCGGCGTCCGACAGGGCAACGCTTGCGGCGATGTTCTCGGCAATCGTCAGTTCGTGCTCGTGGCAGAGTTGTACCCCTTTGGGGTCACCCGTGGTGCCCGAGGTGTACATGATGGCCAACGGGTCGGCAGGAGAGACCTCGGGGAATGACTCGCCGCCGCGGTCGCCGGCGGCGAGAACATCACTCCATGAACGGGTTTTCAGATCCGCGTCCCGGGCCGGGTCGTCACTCGTCAGAAGGATGGTATCGAGGCGCGCCTGCGCGAGGGTGTCACGATGCTCCGCGACGAAGTTCGGCGTGCAGATCAGAGCTGTGGCGTCGGCATCGGTGAGAACGTAAGCGACTTGCGCGCTTCGGAATTCCAGGTTCAGCGGCACTTGAATGGCACCGATCCGCATGAGTCCGAAGCTCGCCGCGAGGAACTCGAGGCTGTTGGGCAGCGCCAGACAGACCCGATCCCCGTATGAGACACCCATCGACAGGAGCCCCCGCGCGGCACGTGTGACGAGTGCATCGAACTCGTGATAGGTGACAGACCTGTTCTCGACCGTGACAAACACCGAGTTTCGATGGGTACGGGCCCGCTCGCTGACGAGCGCCCCCAAGGTTCGTGATTGCGTCATATGCCTGCCACCTTTCCCGCCTCGACACTCGAGTCCCCCAGACAACGGGCCAAGAACTCTCGGAGCTCGGGTATATCCGTCAGGTAATTCTGTGCGAACTGTGCCGCGCGATACCAGAAATGCAGACCCATTTCCCAGGTGAAGCCGATGCCACCGTGCAGCTGGATTGCGGTCTGGCACGCCGAGATGGCTGCGGCACTGCAATGCAGACGCGATGCCACGACGGTCGGCAGTGCGGCGCTCGAGGAATCGGCAACAGATCGAGCGGCCGCCAGCAGGCAACTGTAACTGGTTTCGGCGGCGATCAGCATATCGGCCGCAAGATGCTGGACGGCTTGGAATGACCCGATCGGCCTACCGAACTGTTCCCTGGCCAGAAGAAACGGGACGGCCGTCGCCACCATCTCTCGACATGCACCCACCGCATAAGCGTCCAGAGCCAGGCTCCATGTCATCGATGCATTGTGTACCGCCTCATCGATATTCGCGTCGGCAACGTAGATCTCGTCCAAAGCGACACCATCGAAGTGGACTCGGCCTGCGTCGAACCCGGGAATCACTGTGGGTATCGATGTAAGAGTCACCCCGCGCACATCGGTCGGCACTGCCGCCAAGGACTTGCCCACCGAGACCAGAACCGCCTGAGCCTCACCTCCGGTCAGCCGGTCGGCCGCGCCGAAGAGACGCGGCGTTCCGCCTACATCCTCGACTCGGACATCACCGCTGAGCACGAAACACCCCTGACGCGGATCGTTCTCGTCGACAAGCAGTTCAGGCCTTGGCACGGCCACCACGGCCCCTTCCTCCAGCCATGACTCGATGCGAGCGCTGAATCGTCCCGGCTCCACGCCGGTCAAGATGGGCTTGATCAACCCGCCTGCAACCACGAGGGGGAACGGCGCGAGGTGTCGTCCGAGCGTCTCGCTGACGAGCAGTGCGTTTTCGAGGCTCACCTCAGCTGAGGCGGAGAGCCCGGCCTCCATGATGTCGAGCCAGCCACCTGCGGCGGCCTCCTTGATCAGGGCGGAAACATCTGGGCTTTGTCCAGGCTCGGACGTGTGCTTGCGCAGCAGTCCGGCAATCCCCTCGACCAGAGCAGAGGCAAAGGCGTCATCACGCATGGTATTCGGCCTCATTTCGGTAGTCCCAACGAGCGAGCGATCACGTTGCGCTGGATCTGTGAGGTGCCGCCGTAGATTGTTTCGGCGCGCGTGAACATCGCTGCCCGGTACCAGTCCGCGCCGGTGTCGTCGCCCGTGACGAACTTCGGCCCGAGCAGTTCTGCGGCCAGATCCATCTGTGACTGGTGACTTTCGCTCCAGAACACTTTGGCAATCGAGGACAACACACCGATGTCTGCGCCCGCGGCATCCAGCTCGATTGCTCTTCGCACCGTGGCGGTCACAACCTTCGACCGCACATAGGCGTCCACCACACCCTGCGAGAACAGCGCATCGCTCACGCGGGGGTTGCCGTCGGTCCGCCCATGCGCCGCCATCGCCGCAACCCGGCGAAACTCCGCGGCCAGCTTCAGTGAACGCTGAGCGAGTCCGACCGAACGCTCCTGCGCCAGTGCGTACATCGCCAGCCGCCATCCGTCACCCAGAGTGCCCACCACATTGGCGACAGGCACTCGAACATCTTCGAAGAAGACCTCGCAGAACTCTTCTGTGCCCACCATGTTCCGCAGCGGCCGAACCTGAACGCCATCCTGACCCATCGGAACGATGACCAGCGTGAGACCGGAATGCCGTCTGCTCTCTGATGATGTGCGGACCAGCGCGTAGCAGTACTCGGCCAGGTGCGCATACGAGGTCCACACCTTCTGTCCCGTGACGACAAGTTCGTCACCGGCCACCGTTGCCCTGGTGGTGATCCCGGCCAGGTCCGAACCTGCGCCCGGCTCGGAAAACCCCTGACACCAGATGGATTCGTGGTTGACCATGCCCGGAAGGAATCGTTGACACTGATCGAGCGTGCCGAACTTGATCAAGGTGGGGGCAAAGATGCCGAGCACGTTGGCATTCATGGGTTCCGGCGCCCCGGCCGCGACGAGCTCTTCCAACAGGATGATCCGACGAGAGGCGTCCATCTCGCCGCCGCCGACCGAGCGTGCCCAGCAGATCGACAACCATCCGGCCTCGCCGAGCAACCGGCCGAAGTGGGTTCGTCGCTGTACATGTGCTTCATCGCTGGGCCCAAACGAGCTGTGGCGCCAGGCTTCTGGCAGGTTCTCCCCGATCCAGGACCGCACCGCCATCCTGAACTGGTGGTCATCGACGACCGTGCCCGTCGGGACCGGACTCTTGGCTAGTCTCATAATGATCATAAGGATAGTGCGAAACTGCAAAATGTCTACCCTCTGCCGCAGCAGGGCGCGACTTCAGCGGAATATCGGTCAGAGCGATGGCCGAGGCCCACAGGGGTGAAGGCGAAACGCCAATGATGATGCGGATCAGGGCATTCCGCGGCTCCACGGGGGCGTGATGTCAAGCGGCGACATCACGCACAGTGGTCATCGCGGTGGCACACCGGCCGATGAACGCTGATGCGTGGACGGGGGACCCGGGAGGGCCTCATGGTCGGTCACGCGTGTGCGAATACTGCAGGGGCAGCAGGCGTCACCCGCGCTGAGTTTCCAGGAACTCGTACAGTTTGAACGCCGTCGGCGGGCGGCGTCGGGTCGCTTCCGTCGGCGTGCGGTTCGGCCCGTCAGCGAAGATGCGGCAAACGATTTCATGCAGGTCGTCGCCGCGGAGCGAGTACGCGGCCAGGTATCGAAAGTCCGGGTCCAGGTCGAGAGAGCGGAATCGGCTGGCACTTGTGACCCCGTCCAACCGGAGAATCTCAGGAAGGTGGCATTCGGTGTACCACCGGTTCATCTCGCCCTCAAGATCGGGACTGCTGGGATGAGTGAAGGCGAGGAAGAGACCGTCGGCCATGATGCGCTCCTTTGGCGAGGCCGGCTGCCCTGTGTCGGCCAGCGGTTGGATGTGCGAACGTACAGAAAGTGTTGCGGCGTGCGGCAAACGCGCACAGGGGTCAGTAGAGGACGGCGCGCGGTGAAGAACCTGCAGAGGGCCTGGGCACAACCGGCTGGTCCAGGCGGCCTTGCGCAGCCAGAACTTCCTTGAACTCGAGGATGTGTGCACGCATGATCCGCGATGCCTTGGCCTCGTCCCCGCGCTTGACCGCTGCGGCGATGGACCGGTGGGCCGCCGAAGTCCCAGTCCGTTGATGCCCTGAGAGCTCGGTGGAGTTGGTCTGCCATTCCAAGACCTGATTCATGGTGGTCAGAACCGTGCTCGTGAAGTAGTTGTTGGTGGCGACACCCAAGAGGCGATGGAAGTCCACCGAATGTGGGACGTCACCGCGCTCCTCCATGGTCATGGCCACCAGCGCGTCGCGCTGTTCGGCTGTCGCCTGGCGGGCCGCCATCGCCGCGGCACCCGGCTCGATGACGAGCCGAAATTCGACGAGGTCGGATACCGGCGTTCCATCGAATGCCAGCAGCACTGCCAACAAGCGCGTCACGCGGGAGACATCGGGTCGCGTCACCTCGATGCCGCCACGCGGACCGCGCCGCACCGCGACTATCCCGTCCGTCTCCAGCATGCGCAGCGATTCCCGAACAGTGCCCCGGCTGAACCCATATTGCTCGATGAGGTCCGCTTCGGGCGGAAGTCGATCGCCAGGCGCCAGTCCCTCACCGAGGATCCGTACCTTCAAGAGGTTCGCAAGCACGTCCGACGCTTTCGGAACCCGTGTGTTGTTCTGCGCCTCAGCCGTCACCAATTCACCCCTTGCTAGGATCGCCGCGCAGCCTGGCGACAAGAGCGCGGCGGTATCGCCGGCGCAGTGGCCCAGCTTGGCCAGACAGCGCAGCGCGTCCGTCCACGATATCACCTTCTATAGCTATGATCATAAGGATTAGGCGCGTGTCCGCTCGGCTGCGTCATGCCGGCAGCATGACTCGGGCATACCCGGTGAACAGTTCGGTTCCTGACTGGTTGGTGGCAACGATGTCCACCGTCCCGATGTCGACAGTACTGAGCGTCAATCCCACAGTGATCGTGTCCCCGGGCCACACCGAAGACTTGAAACGACCGCCAAAGGCACTGATGTGCTCTTGTGAGACAACCTGGGTCAGCGCGCGGGCGACCAAGCCCATGGTCAGCATCCCGTGTGCCATCACCGACGGCAGTCCGGCAATCTCGGTGGCGAACACCTCGTCTGTGTGAATCGGGTTGAAATCCCCTGAGGCACCGGCGTACTGCACGATCTGCGTGCGGGTCAGCGCCTCGACGACCTGGACGGCAACGCGGCGACCGGGGGTGAGGGAGTTCGTGAGCATCGGTCAGCTTCCGTTTCTGTTCACCGACGGCACTTGTCGTACACGCACGATTCGTGAGGTGATGACGACCTGGTCCGCCCGATCGACGAACTCGGTGATCTCTTCCCGAAAATGCAGCGCGCCGGTCGACCCGTTCTTGGTCCAGCTGTCGCCGGGCCGTCTTCTCCAACGCAGGCATTCACCCGCGGTTGGATGGCTGCGGTATTCGAAGTGCTGCTCGGCGTGTAGCCATCCCTCGCCACTATCGCCGGAGACAGCGGCCGCGCCCCACGGCCGGCCCGGGTGGGGCCGGAGTGGCGACTGCGGATCCTCGTGAGCGCTGGCCTGCGAGAAGGTCAGCGGAGCGACAGCACCGTCACGGTAGAACGCTTCTCCCCCGAAACTGCGCTCCATCGCCGCGATCTGTCCGGCCTCGAGATGAAACTCGCCTGTCGAGGTCGTCATTGGCCGCCCAACCGGGACGGGTCGACCTCGAAGTACAAGTCCCCCAACCGACCCGTGGGATTGTCGATGGTTCGAAGACGGCCTCGCACCCCCGTTGCGTCCGGCAGCGGCATTCCTTGGGGAAGGCCGCTCACCCTGGTGCGGAGCAAGTTGCGGCAGCCGTCGAGCCGAATCGCCGCATAGGCGTACGGCAGGTCGGTGAACGCCCGTGCGGGCGAGTCGATGGGGATCCAGTAGGCCCACACCAGGGACTCGATGACGCCCTCGCCCGAATGTGCGACCCATTTCGTGGTGCCCCAGCACTCCTGACAGTGAATCCGCGGTGGGCAATAGGCGAGTTCGCAAGAGTCACAGACACTCGTCTGATAACCCTCGGCTCCCTCGGCGAGTCCGGCGAAGAACGGCGTGATGCCGCCGTACCCGTACTTGTACAGAACTCTCAGTTCGTCATCGATCTCGAATGGGGACCGACCACCCGATGGCGTTGTCATCGCATACCTTCCGCTGTGCTGTCGGCTGATGGCGGGATGGTGTTCATCGGGTCAGGACCGCCGCCGCGCCCAGGCTCAGGCCGGCGCCGCCTGTCGACGACACGACTCCGACGCCCTTGGGTGTCGAAATCTGATGGGCACCTGCCCTACCGAGGAGCTGATCCGTCACCTCGGAGATGCTGAACACCGCCGATGCGCCGGCGATGTGGCCTGCCGCGATCCGACCGCCCGACACGTTGACCGGGGTGGCACCATCGCGTTGCGTCTGCCCGCTACGCAGTAGTTTCGTCGCGGCCCCACGCGGCGCCAGACCGAGTTCCTCGTAGGTGATCAGTTCGACGCCCGTCGTGAGATCGTGGACCTCGAACAGATCGACCTGCGTCGTCGGGTCCGTGATCCCGGCCATGGCGTACGCGCGGGAGACCGAGCCACCAACAGACGGGATCCCCGGATCCGAGCTGTCCTTGGTCCACGCGACGCCGTCGGCGTGGCACGTTCCGACTCCCGCCACTCGGAGCCGACGCGGCAACGAGGCCCGCGCCTTGTCCGAGATCAACAGAACCGCAGCCGCAGTCTCGCTGTACAGGCACGACTCGTACATCGTCGTCGGCGCACCGACCAGTCGCGCGTTGAGCACCTCATCGAGTGTCACCGGGGTGCGCAGTTGCGCGAATTCGTTGAGCACCGCATTACCGCGGTTCTTCACCGCGATCGCGGCCAGGTCGTCCGGTGTGGGTTCGCCATACCTGGCGATGTAGCGGTTGAGGATCAGCGCCCACGGCTGCTGCGCGAACGGCATGTCCCACGTCGCATCAAGGGTCCAGTTCTCCGCGGTCAGGGCCGCGTCCCCCCGCTGACCCGCGGTCTGCTCGGTGACGTCGAGTGCCTTCTGAACCGCGATCAGCAGGCACACATCGGACAACCCGGACGCGATGTCCGCGTACGCGGCTTTGAAGGCGTAACCCCCCGTGGCTGCACCCTGTGTCACGCGTTGCGCGGGCTTTCCGCTGAAGCCGAGGTACTCGTGGAGCATCACATCGGGAGTGCCTTGCCTCAGCAGCAGGTCGTTGTAGATCGAGTACACGACAGAGTCGACGTCGGCTTTTGCGGCCTGCGCGTCTCCCAAGGCCAGCTTCGCCGCCTCCAGCGCAAGCTCCTGATAGTTCAGCGGGTACTTGCTCTTGAAAGGCAGGCGGCCCGCGCCGGCGATATAGACGTTCCTCATCGACTCACGCTTGCCTTTCTGTCGGGCCGAAGACCAAGAACCTTCGATAGCAGGAGCACATCGAAATAGACGCCCAGTACGGTGAATTCACCCGATGCGACCAGGTGGGTGTAGTCCACACCGTCGATCAGCCACCGATGGAGGGCAGCAAAGGACGAGGCACGCAGGGTGGTCGGTGCGGTGATGGATCGGTCCGACAACTCAACGGCCGAGGGTCCGACCACGCACGTGACCCAATGGTGCTCGCCGACGACGATGGCGACCGCGCCGGTCCAACCGGCAACGCGACGCGTGTTGGCCGCGCCCGCGAGCGCGGTGATCTGCTCACGAAGCACTTCAGAACTGCTCATGCCCACGGTTCCCGTTCTTCGGCAGCTTCGGGTCACCCGCGCTCGGGCGCGCAGGAGCAGCCGCGGCAAGAGCGGCACGGGTGGATTCATTGACGAAGCACATGAATTCGAGCGCCAGGCTTGCTTCGAACGTCTGCCAGTGCTGGCGCAGGATCCCATTGACCGACACCTTGGTTGCCTGGACCGCGAACGGGTCGAAGCGGGCGATTTTCGCCGCCAGTTCCATGGCCCGGTCCAAGGTTTTTCCTCCGGGAACAGCCTCGTAGACCAACCCGAGTTCAGCTGCCTCGGCCCCGGTCAATGCCTCTCCCAGGAGCAACTTGCCCCGCGCTCGCTGGATGCCCATCGCCAACGGCCAGAGGAACGCCGCGTGGTCACCAGGCGACGCACCGAACGCCAGGTGCCCATCGATGATCTTCGCGTCTTCAGCGGCGACACATATGTCTGCCATCAACGCAACAGCATTGCCTGCACCGACAGCTACACCCTCGAGTGCGGACACAACGGGTTTGCGGCAGTCAAGGAGCCCGCGGACGATTCCGCGAGCTGCCCACCACGCATTCGCTCGGGTGCGGTCATCGGTGGTGAGTCCCTGGACGAATGCCAGGTCACCGCCGGCACTGAACGCACTGCCTTCACCGGTCACCACGATGACGCGAACGTCGTCCCGGTCGTCGAATTCCGACCAGATCGTGGCCAGGCGATCGTGGTCGACCTCACGTAGGGCGTTGAGTTTGTCCGGGCGGCTGATGGTGACCAGGAGGATGCCGTCCTGGTCTGGCTCACTGATGGTCAGTGCCGGTGTTTGCGCCACAGTTGTCTCTTCCTGTCGGGTCATATATTGCGGCCGCCACCGATCTCGATGACGATTCCGGTTATGTAACTACTCATTTCACTCGCCAGGAACACGCAACCCATCCCGATTTCGTCGGGCGTGCCCGCCCGCTTCAGCGGCACTTCCGCGAGCTTCTTGGCGTAGATGTCCGGGCGTAAAGCCTGAGTCATGGGAGTGTCGATGAGCCCGGGCTGAATGGCGTTGATCCGGATCGTGTAACGGGCGAACTCCTTGGCCGTGGACTTCGTCAGACCCACGAGGCCCGCCTTCGAGGCACAGTAGTTCGCCTGACCGATCGTGCCGACCTTACCGCCGAGGGAAGAGATGTTGACGATGGTTCCCGACTGACGCGCCACCATCCCGGGTGTGACGGCCTTGGTCGTGAGGAACGCGCCTTTGAGGTTCACATCGAGGACCGTGTCCCACTCATCCAACGTCAAGTCCTTGACCAGGTGGTCGCGGGTCACCCCGGCGTTGTTGACAAGGGAGTCAACGTTTCCGATGAGCGCTTCTGTCGTCGTCAAGGCTCGTTCCACACTCTCGAAATCTGCCACATTGCACTCGACGAAATGCACTTTCGCTTCCAGGTCGTCGAAAATTCCGCCCTGCGGCGCAAGGACATCCCATACGGCCACCGTGGCACCGGCCAGCGTCATCTGACGCACGATCGCCGCGCCGATCCCACTAGCCCCTCCTGTCACAACCGCGTTGATGCCATCGAGCAGACCAGCGATGCGAGCCATCGGCGACCTCCATGTAGAGTGTTTGATACCAATCCTTACTATCATTATGAGGAGAAGCATGCAATCGTCGAACCGCCTGGGCCGCTACTTCGAGGACTTCACCGTCGGCGATCACTACCGCCACCCATTGGGACGTTCCATCACGCCGTCCGACAACGCCTGGTTCACCCTGCTGACGATGAACACCCACCAGCTCCACTTCAACGACGACTACGCCGCGCACACGGAATTCGGTCGACAGCTGGTGAATTCGGGCCTATCGGTGGCCATGGTGCTCGGAATCAGCGTCTCGGATGTGTCACAACACGCTGTGGCCAACCTCGGCTGGACGAACATCGCACTGCCTCATCCGTTGTTCGTCGGGGACACGCTCTACGCGGAAAGCCTTGTGACCGCAAAACGAGAGTCGAAGAGCAGACCAGAAGCCGGAATCATCTCGGTCTTCACCCGTGGACTGAACCAGCACGGCGACATCTGCGTGACGTTCGATCGAACCGTGCTGGTGCACAAGCGATCCGCCGGCGCACGCTTTCCCTTCCCCGAGCCCAAAGAACCGATAGCCGACCGCCGACAGTGAAGCCCCGGCTGTCTTGTCATCCCCACACCGCCCGGTTACGTTGATGCTAATCATTATAATTTACTGAATGGGAGGTATGGCGTGGACACCAGCGAGCGCGAGACACCCGGCACCCGACGAACAGCATTTGCGGGCGCGCTCGCCGGGCACGCCATCGAGTGGTACGACTACGGCGTATACGGATTCCTCGCGGTTTACATCGGGAGTACCTTCTTCACCTCGGACAGCGGTTCGACGGATCTGCTGAAAAGCCTTGCAGTATTCGCTCTGTCGTTTCTTGTGCGCCCCCTCGGCGGGCTGATTTTCGGTCCGCTGGCCGACCGCGCAGGGCGCAAGGTCGTCCTGGTACTCATCATCGGTCTCATGTCGGGGTCGACCTTCGTCGTCGGGCTGTTGCCGACCTACCAGACGGCGGGGATTGCCGCGCCGGCATTACTCGTCCTGTGCCGATGCCTCCAGGGACTCTCGGCCGGTGGTGAGATGGGTACGGCAACGAGTTTCATGGCTGAGTACGCCGGCCCCGGCCGGCGCGGTTGGGGAACAAGCCTCGTCGTCATGGGATCGGTGGTGGGGCTCCTGTTGGGCAGTCTCTGTGCGAACGGGCTCGCCGTCGCCATCGGTTCCGAGGCCATGAGCGACTGGGGGTGGCGACTGCCCTTCCTGCTCGGCGGCCCGCTGGGGATCATTGCGCTGATCATCCGGAGCAGAGTCGAAGAGACGCCCGAGTTCGCGGCACTGCAACGTGCCGGCGACATAGCGGCGTCACCGCTTCGGGAGGTGATATCGGATCGACGACCTGTGGTGCTCGTGTTCCTGATCGTCACCTTGATGAACTCGTACTTCTACCTGGTGCTGACCTTCACCTCGACATATTTCACCCAGTACCTGGGCTTCGGTGCCGAATCCCGGTTCGCCCTCGTGAGCGCGGCGGCTGTGGTGGCGGGAATCGCGATGCCACTTGGCGGACGGTACACCGACAACCATGACCGCCGGCGATTTCTGTTGATCGTCGGCCTTTTGTCCATCGTCTCGATGCTCTGGTTCTTCGCGGTCGCTCCCAGATCGACACCGGGACAACTGATCGTCCCACTTTTGGCGCTGGCGGTCACGTTCGGCCTTTACACGTCGTCCACCTTCGCTCTGGTCACGGACCTCGTCCCAGCGCGACGCAGATCGACAACCATCGCGATCGGATACAACTTGCCCGTTGCGATCTTCGGCGGAACAGCGCCGATGGTTGCGGCTTGGCTCATCGAACGCAGCGGCAGCGCTTCGGCTCCGATGTATTACTTTCTCGTCATGGGCGCAATGTCCATCATCGGCTTGCTGATGCTACGTCATGACGACTTCGTGGAGCCGGAAGTCCGCGTCCGCGCACGGTAGACCCGGAAAGCCATCGTCCGCCGCAACGCAGAGGCCGTTGCGGCGGACGGGGCGGATCCACGTGGAGACCGGGTCAGGACATCGGGGTGTCTTGTCCCTTGGTCTGCCGCCGCACGGTGAGCGGACGTTGATAGGACACGTCCTGTTTGCTTCGCTCGGCGGGGCCACTGCTGCGGGCGGACTCGGCAAATCCCGGCGGGAATTCGAAATCATCTGCCTTGAGAATGGATTCGGTGATGGAGATTCTTGCTGCGATCGCCCATCTGCCGTCGCGGCGTTCGAACCGATCGACATAGCGACCGGTGGCCACCATATTCGGTTTGACGCGGGTCTCACAGAAGGCGATGTAGTACGTCTCGACGTGGGCGACGTCGCCCTGGATGTCGAACACCGTGTTGGTGAGCTGATGGGTGTGGAACACATGCTGTTCGGCGTGCATGGCCAGCGCCCAGTCAACGAACTCACCGGCCGGCAGGACCACCGGGCCGTGGTCGTCGATCGCGTCTGGGTGGTAGGCAGACAACGCCAGCTCGCGGTCACCTCGATCGAGGCCCCGACTGTAGCGCTGTAGCGCATCACGAATCTCTTGCCGATCCACCAACTCACGAAGCTGCGCTTCGTCTACTTTTCTCATTGTTCTACTCCTCGATGTGAAATGCCCAGTGGGAGACGATTGGACTGGATTCAGGACCGCACCGGGTCGCCGTTGTAACCGGGAAGATTGAGGTGGCCCGCATCAACCGGAATGACCACACCGGTAATGTCTTTCGCTTCGTCGGACAGCAGGAACGCAACCGTGTCGCTGACCGCTTTGGGCTGAATGAAACCGCGTCCCTTCAGCGCAGTCCAGTTCGCCATCGAGAACTCCAGCTCTTCACGCCCTTTGCCGGGCCCCATCGCGTGTTCGTAGAAGCCCGGCCAGTTGACCATGTCCGTGTCGATCGCCCCGGGAAGCACGCAGTTGCAGTTGATCCCGTAGCGTCCCAGTTCGAGCGCGACATTCTTCGAGAACGCGACAACGCCGGCCTTCGCCGAGTTGTAGTGGGAGTACTCGACACCGGGCTCGACGGCATTCACCGAGCCGATCATCACGATGGACCCCGCCTCCCGCTCGATCATGTGGGGCGCTACGGCTTTCGTGACACGCCATGTGCCGGTGAGCAGCACATCGAGCATGTCTGTCCACTCCTCGTCGGTGATCTCCCAGAAGTTCTTGAACGCGCCGATTCCATGGTTGACGACCAGCTTGTCGATCTTGCCGAATGCCGCGATCGAAGAGCTGATCGCATGGTCGAGCGCGTCCTGGTCCCTCACGTCGGCCTCGAACGCCAGAACTCGTCGCCCCAGAGACTCGACGAGGCGCGCGGTTTCCTTCAGGTCGGCCGGCGTTGCCAGCGCATACGGTACCGAGGGGATTGATTGTGCTATGTCGATGGCGACGATGTCGGCGCCCTGCTCTGCGAGGGTCACTGCGTGCGAGCGACCTTGTCCTCGAGCTGCCCCGGTGATCACCGCGACCTGACCGTCAAAACGTCCCATATCGAACTCCTTGTCTTGTTGATGATGCTGACGCGGGTCACCCGTTGTGCCCGTACTGACGCTGAATCGAACCCGCGATGACCGTCCTGCTCAAAGGCTCTCGCGAGCGGCATGGATGGAAAGGACAGACCCTCAGGGTCTCGCGCCCGACATCAGTTGAGTGTCACGCCGCTCTTGCGGGCCGGCGTGGCCGTGTGACATAAAACATACTAAAAGTAGTGATGATTATTACGCAATACTCCGGCGGGGCATTCCCCACGAGCCGCACCACGCGTTCGGCCGCCTGGCGTCATCGTTGTTCACTTTTGATGCCCGACAGCAGAATTCATGATGGCTCGTAGCCGGGGATCATGAACCGGCAGCGGGTTGCGGAGTGAAGGACCCGTAGCCTCCGCGGAAGAACACCAGCGGGTACTCGGTGTTGTGGATGTCGAGGTCGCTGACTCGCGCGATGACTATGTAATGGTCCCCTGCGTCGTGGACAGTCTCGGCATCACAGTCGATGTGAGCGACCGCGCCCACGATCAGCGGATTGCCATGACGGGAAGGCCTCCACTCGATGCCGGTGAACTTGTCGGACTTGCGGACCGCGATGTCACGGCCGATCCGTTGTTGGTCCGCGCTCAGGACGTTGATGCAGTAGCGCTTCCCTGATTCCTGTAGCGCACGCCAGGAACTCGAGCTCTTGCTCGGCATGAACGCGACGAGGGGCGGATCCAACGATACGGACGTGAATGTGCCGACCGTCATTCCGAGCGGCTCCCCCGAGGGCGACATGGCCGTCACGACCACAACCCCGGTGGGATACTGTCCCAAAACCTCACGGAAGAAGGCTGGTTCGAGCGTAGGGGCCATTTGTTTGATCCTCTTTCGGGTCGTTGGGACAGTGCGACAGATGCTGCTCGACATCCGAAGCTTCGTACGCGCCCTTCCCCTTCCCGGAACTCGTTCCCACGGGGCCGAGACGAGCGTTCACGCCAGGCGGCTGCACTGCCGCCCGCCGCCGATCGACACCTCGGCGGGAACGCGTCGGCGCAGACCGGCAGATGAGCGAGCATTTTCACGCTGCTTCGGTATATCGAATTTTGTGGAGCGAGGGGGCCGCGGTCGGCTTGGCTTCACGATAGCCAACGAGATGCCGGATAAGAAGGGATCGAGCTGGATATTTGAAGTTTGCATCTCATATGCCGTCGCACAGTGACATCGATCACCCATGGTTGTTACACTCCATCCGGCAGTGCAAGTTTTCGGTGTACCGAATGATGGGAGTCGCGGTGAAGGCATCCTCAACGCGGACATCGGCGACCTCCGATGTCGACGTCGAGTAGGCCCGCGCGGTAGGGCCGGTACAGATGTGCCCTTCTCGACACAACCCGCATCACTGCGGCACGGACCCGCTGACGCCGGAGCGTCTCGGCACATGAGCGCCGGACGTGATCCAGGGACCTGTTGGTCATGACGCGTGTCGTGGTCGCAGGCCCTCAAGACCGAGGTGGGACCTTCGATTTCCGCGCGGCCCTCACCCACCCCGCACCTCACACACGAACGAGATAATTAGGAGAGCGATGTCATCCCGGAACAACTCTTTTCACGAGGCCCCCAGCGCACCGATCCGGTTCGGCGCCTTTATCGCTCCTTTTCATCCGTTGGAGGGGAACCCGACGCTTCAGCTGCGCCGCGATCTGGAACTCGCCGAACTGCTCGATGAGCTTGGATTCGACGAGGTGTGGTTCGGTGAGCACCACTCCACGGGCGTCGAACTCATCATGTCGCCCGAGGTGATGATTGCCGCAGCAGGAGAACGTACGAAGCGGATTCGGCTCGGCACCGGAGTGAGCTCTGTCTGCTACCACAACCCGCTGATCTTGGCCAACCGCATACTCCAACTCGACCACATGACACAGGGCCGCGTCATGATGGGCATTGGGCCCGGCCAGTTGCCCTCCGATGCGTTCATGATGGGAATCGAGCCGCGTAAACAGCGCGACATGATGGCCGAGGCGATCGAGGCGCTGGTACCTCTGCTGCGCGGCGAGACGGTCACACTCAAGACCGACTGGTTTGATCTGCGCGAAGCCCAAAGTCAGCTCCGGCCCTTCAATCCCAACGGTATCCCGGTCGCGGTCGGTTCGGTGTTCTCGCCCACGGGCGTCACCCTCGCGGGCAGGCACGGGCTCGGAGTTCTTTCTCTCGCCGCCGGCGATCAGCGCGCAGCCAACGGTCTGGCCGCGGCTTGGGCCACGCACGAGAAGGTCGCCGCGGATCATGGTCACGTCGCCGAGCGCGAGAGTTGGCGTGTCGTCAATCAGATACATCTGTCGACCTCGACAAGCCGAGCACGTGAGGATCTCGAGTTCGGTGTGCTGCGTACCACCCGATTCCTTGAGACTTTCAGCGATACCGAGCTGCCGTGGCGCTCGACCCCGCACTCCGCCATCGAGGAATGGACCACCAACGGACTGCCCAGTTGGGGCAAGATCATTGCCGGGACGCCGCAGGACGCCATTCATCGGATCGAGGAGCTCGTCGACAAGAGCGGTGGATTCGGCACGTTCTTGTACAGCATTGCGGACTGCGCGCCGTGGGATGCCACGAAACGGAGCCTCGAGCTCTTCGCCGAGTATGTGATGCCCCATTTCAAGCGTGCGAATGCCAACCGCGAATCCAGCCTCGCCTGGGCGCACAGCAATCGGGCGTTGCACTTGGGTGAGATGGCCGCTGCAATCGACGAGGCCACCAACAAGTACTCCCACTCGTCCTCCCACTCGTCCTAGCCGACGAGATTCTGAGCGTCACCGTGTTCGCGCTCGACGCGGACGTCGGCCGCTCGATGTGGACCACACCCACCGCGGCATCCGCTTTCCACGGGTCAACCCCTTCACACGGGTTGACCCGTGGAAAGGCCGACAGATTTTCGATCCGTCCAGCCGCTCATGCTCGCCGAATCGACTCCCAGTCGATCGCATTCGATATTCCGAATTACTGGACCCGCGACGGAACGACGCGCAGAACAGCGGATCGAGTCGATGCAGAACCGAGCATCAGGCTGTATCAGTTCGTAAAGCATTGCATTGCAGCAATTCTCACGATACATGCGCTGCGCTGCAGGTATCCTCATGAGCGCCGTCGGCAGGCGACAAACGACACATCCGATGCTATGGTGCGTAGCATATAACTCAGTATTCGGCATATCGAATTTCTAGCCGACGAAAGGAGCAGCGATGCCCCCACCTCCGACCCGACACGCAACCGCGCCCGGCATCGCTGGCCCAGTACTGGGTGAACGGCATTGCTGAACACGATCGATCGCACCGGCAGAGTGCTCAACCTCTTCACCGCGGAGGCCCCGGAGTGGGGAGTCACCGCGGTCGCGGCGGCGCTCGGCCTGCCCAAGTCGACGACATTCGACATTCTGACAAGTCTCGCCGAGATCGGTTTGCTTCAGCAGACTTCCGGTGATCGTTATCGCCTGGGCTGGAGGCTGTTGGCGATCAGTCGTCGACTGATGAGCTCGTCATGTTTCAACGCTCACACCCACCACACGGTCACCGGGCTCGCCAAGCATTTGAGTGCCACGGTGACCATCGGTGCATGGGACGGCCAGGGCGTCGTGTGCATCGCCAGCGGATCAGCCTCGAGGACTCCACCGGTGCTGACGGAGGGCACCCACCTCTCAGGCCACGCGTCGGCGCTGGGGAAACTTCTGATGGCTCAATTGTCCTGGGCGAAGGTACAGGAACGCATCGACCGGTACGGTCTACCAGCTCTGACGGCCAACACGGTCGGCGACGCCGATGGGTTTCGGACACAGCTCAGCAACGTGCACCAGCGCGGCTTCGCCATAGAGCACGGTGAAGCGGTCATCGGGCATTCGTGCATCGCCGTGGGCCTCTACGAATGCGAACGACGCATGATCGCCGCGCTGTCAATCTGCACGCCATCGACGACAATGCGTGCGCGACAAGATGAGTACGTGCGGATCGCCCAGCGAACGGCGCGCACTCTGCTGCAGCACGATGCCTCACCGAAGCGGCAGCCGCCGTACTGCGCCACCTGAATTCGCCGGCAGCAGAGCAGCTTCTGCACCTCGAGTGACGCCGTCGTAGGACGACGCGCCACGTCGGTCCACTTCATCACCCGCGCCGAGCATTCTGAGGTCATTCACTCCGAAACCCGGTGCTGGCAAATGTCGTTCAGCGCAACTGATGGATCGACCCATGACACTTCCGGTCAGCGATCCGAACCGCCGGCCATCCGGCAAAGCCCCGGTATGTCCGACATAGTCGGACAACCAGTGACGTACCTCATAGTCCTATTGCATTGTGATGTGGACCATTTCCGCAAACGGGTGGACGCAGATCGGCAACGTTCCCCGCGACTTCAATGCAGAGGAATCCGATGAGGCCAAAGACTTTCCCCGGCGGTCGTAAGCGACTCAAATTGATTTCGGCGATCACCGGCGCCGGTGTCGTCGTCACGATGGGAGCGGTCACGCTCGCCGGCCCGACCACTGCGGCCGGCAGCGTCTCCGGGGACTGGAAGGCAGACACTGTTGTCACGCTGATTCCGGCGACACGAACGCAACTCTCGTCGACACCGCAGTACATCATCGACGCGTGCAACTGGGCCACATCGCATATGCAGTTGCACGGAAACTGTTAGGCGCGCGTGGTCGGCGGACAGCGCGAGGTATGCCAATTGGATCGCCTCGGGCAGGTGGTCCTCCATTTCTCGATGAAAGGAACAATCGCATGAAAAGCTCAACAAGCCAGCGTCTTTGCCATAACGCAAGGGTGCTTGCAGCAGCCTTGGGCGCCGGCGCGCTCATCGCGATGGGCGCGCTCATCGTGAATGACCAGCCTGGTGCGGTCGACACGAATCCAGCTCATTTCCAGGCGGGCACCACCCTTACGGTGACGGCGCCACCGATGGCGCCGTCGGTCGCGCCGACGCATAAGGCCACCTTCTGCAACAACAACTCTCCGCATGCATGGGCCGACGGCTGCCCATGGGGGTAGCCACCGTACGTTGCGCTGCGCCGGTAGCGGTCCGCCCCGTCGCGGCGATGACACTTCAGCCACAAATGGAGGATGCACGAAGCATGAGTCAACTCAAGTCTATTGGCGTGGCTGCTGTCTGTACGGCAGCAGGGTCGATGACGTTTTTTTCCAACGGGATCGCCGCCGCCGATGACTACGCCGGCAAAACGTACACCGATGCATCCAGCGTGGCGAGCAACGCGAGACAAACCGTGATTGTCGCGACCCGGATCGGAAGCATTCTCGCCCAGCCCGACTGCATCGTCACCAGCTCGCAGAAGGCGCCCTTCCTACACGGAACGGCACACGTGCAGGACACCGTCTTGTTCCACCTCAACTGCAACGGCGGGTACGCGACGACCACCACGCCGGGTGCCTCGCTGTTGAGCCCGCAAGGGCGCGAAGCCAAGACGGCCGCCGATGAAGCCGCCGCCCAGGCCGGCACCCCCGATGCATGACTCCACGTATGTGTCGATGCGGGGGCTTGCATACCCGCATGGTCGAAACCGACTCGCGCGGATCACAAGTCGTCAACCCCGGGGATCGCGTCCGGGCGCGAGGTCGCCCGTTGAGCCTATTAGCCGCCGCGCTGTCCATGAACTGCCGCAGCCCGGATTCAACCGGCGATGATGCCCGACCCGAGGGGTGATCTGCGTTCACGCCTTCGCGATCGATCGGCACCCTATCGTGACCGCCACACGGGACGCTGTCCGGCGGTGAACGACACCGACATGGTCAGCCGGCGCCCCAGCGAGAGCACGCCGACTTCGGCTGCGCCCGGATCTCGGTGACGTACAGTCCGGGACGCTGATCGTGCCGCTGGCCGCGCTGGCCGCCATGAGCACCCCCAACTCGACAACCCCAAGAGCCTTCCCGGCAGATCGGACGGCCCGTGAATCCGACAGCCTGCAAACCTATAGTATCCACTCGTGGCGGATGATTCGGTACTGCGAAAGCCGACGCGTCGGCTGGTGCCGTCAGTACTCACCGCGATGAGGGTGCTCGGCCACATCTCCTCGGAGGGACACGTACGCGGAAATCACGTCGCCACCGCCCTCGGCCTCAATCCGAGCACATGCCACGAGGTGCTCAAGACCCTGCTCTACGGCGGCTACCTGGATTATGACGCCGAGACTCGTGAGTACTCGATCGGACCGGTGATCGCCACGATGGCGGCCAGAAGCCTGTCAACCGACACGATCATTGCAGCGGTTCGACCGGCCCTGCGCCAATGGGTACGCGAGACTCAGTTCACCGCGTTCGTCGCGCGGTGGCTGCCTGACCAAACAGTGCTGGTTGTAGACAAAGTGGAGAGCACCAAAGAGATCAAGATGACGCTGGAAGTTGGGCAGCGGTTTCCTCCCACCGCTGCCGCACTCGGCAAGAGCTTCATGGCGTTCATGGATCCCGACGAACTGCATGCCGTTCTGGATTCGCTGGAGCTTCCAGCCTATACAGAGCGGTCCATCGGTGATCGGAGGAGCTGGGAAAGCGAGCTCCAACGGGTTCGACAGTGTGGATGGTCGGAATCCAGTCGTGAGTTCTACAGCAGCACCAATTCGGTGGTTTCCCCGGTGTTCGACCCCAGCGGGCGAGTTCAGTTCGTGATCGGTTCGTTGGCCGCGGCAACCGACCTCACCGATGAAAGACTTGCCGAATTCGGTGCCAAGATGAGGGACCTCGCGATCGACGTCCAAGTCCGGCTGTTCGGCACTGCTGCCAGGCCTTCTGGTCGAGACTTCGAGTAGAGGTGCGACCCGTGAGGCCGATTGACCACGCGACATCGGCTCAGTTCCGACGGTCGGGAATCAGCTCCACCACGGGGATGAGGCGTTTTGCGTTGCGTTGATAGTCCGCGAACTGCGGATGCAGAGCGCTCTGTTTGGCATACACCTCATCTCGTTTCGCTCCGGTCACCACGGTGGCGGTCGCGGGAAACGTTTCCGTGCCGAGTTCGACAGTGACCCGCGGGTCCGCCAGAAGGTTGCGGTACCAGTCCGGGTGCGTGTCGGAGCCGCCCTTGCTGGCGAAGATGAAGATTCGTCCGTCCTCCACCAGCGTTGCCAGCGGTGAGAGACGCTTGATGCCGGTCTTCGCGCCGACATGATGCAAGATCAGTAGGGGCTGATCTGCAAAGACGCCTCCGACCTTTCCTTTGTTCGCGCGGAACTCCTCGATGACTTCGCGGTTCATCGTGACGAAGTCGAACTCGACCGGATCGGGCATCTCTCTCCTTGACGGGTTGTGGACGGTCATTGGTTTGACTGTCAGAAGGTTGACCAGGCTGGCGGTCCGCCGGAACCTCTGCGGCGGAAGCTCTCTCGGCCACTTCCGGTGGGACCCCGAGGACGATTCCGTTCAGTCGAAGACGAGGACGAGGCGCCCGCGGACGCCACCGGCTGCCAGGGCGCGGTGCGCCTGAGCTGCTTCGGCGGCGGGATAGGTTCGCGCGACCCGCAGACTCAGTTGCCGTTTGTCGGCAAGCACCCGCAACGCCTCCAGTTTGTCGTGGGCGTGGGTGTATTCGGGTACCCATACCTGCGGCACGGTGATGCCACGTCCCAGGTCGATGGGGACGAGAACCCCGTTGTGGGGAACGGGCACCACAGCGACCTTCCCTCCGTCGCGAACCGCGTTCGCGATCTCCTCCCCTCGGGATACGGTGTCGACAGCGGCATCCACCCCGTCGGGCCACCATTGGCGAATCCGTGCCCCCACTCCGGGACCGCGCGCGACGATCTGGTCGGCGCCGAGACTTGCGACCAGTGTTTCGTCGGCGGCCGCGGCGTCGGCGAT
The DNA here is from genome assembly GCF_001187505.1 of Mycolicibacterium goodii. Next base: position 2,073,810 of record NZ_CP012150.1, on the reverse strand, counting down.
CACGCAGAGCCCGTCGGCCTTTGCCAACTGGACGACATAGCCGCCCACAGCGCCGGCCGCACCTGTCACTGCGACCGACGCGCCCGGATCGAGGGCCAGCAAGTCGAGTGCTCGTCGAGCGGTGAGTCCGCTCATGGGCAGCGTGGCGGCCTCGGCGAAGGTGGCCCCGGCAGGCATGCGTGTCACCTGATCGGGGTCGAGGACCAGATACTCGGCGTACGCGCCGCCTGTGGCGTCGATGGGCATCACGATGGCCATGACCCGATCCCCCACCAGCAGGTCGGTGGTGGCCTGCGCCCCGATCTCGTCGACCACCCCGGCCGCCTCCATGCCGGGGATGTACGGAGGAGTCAGCGGACCGGCTTCAAGCACCTCGTCCAGATCGCCGTTACGCAAGACGAAGTCGCCCGGATTCACGGTCGCCGCGTGGACCCGGATTCGGATCTGGTCAGGGCCGGTGGACGGCCGAGGCACCTCGATGAGCTCCAGCACTTCGGGGCCTCCGTAGCGGGTGACCCCGACGGCCTTCATCATCGGCGCGGTCACTGTCCCAGCTCGTTGGGCTCGCAGAAGCAGAACAGGTGGGTCATGGTGACGCCTCTCGGGATTCGTTTGTGCTCGCAGTGAGCATCCCGCCGGCGGGGCCGCAGGCGTATCCGCCACCCGACAGTGTGAGACGCCAGTCGTCGTCTGGATGGGTGCGTGACCGATTAGGGCAGCACGCGGTCGAGGTGCGCGCGCGACGTGATCCCCAACTTCGTGAACACCTTGCTGAGGTGGTACTGCACGGTGCGGGCACTGATGAACAGCCGTGCGCCGATCTCGGCATTGGACAGCCCATCCCTGGCCATCCGCGCAACCTGCGCCTCCTGCGCGGTGAGTTGCTGGCTGTCGACGACCGAATCGATCTTGTGCGGTGTATCGCCGACCGCGTTGAGTTCTCGCCGCGCGCGTTCGGCGAAGGCAGCCATCCCCATCTCAACGAACATGGTGTGCGCCGTGCGTAGCTGCGCACGCGCCTCGCTGCGGCGGCGTTCGCGGCGTAGCCACTCCCCGTACACCAGGTGTGCGCGGGCCAGTTCGGCGCGTACTCGGGTACCGGTCAATCGGTCGATCGCCTCGCGATAGCTGTTTTCGGCCGCGTCACCATCGCTGATCAGCGCCCGCGACCGCGCGGCCAACCCCAACGCCCACGGCGTTGCGCTTGCCGCTGCCATCTGTTCGAGGCGGCTCATGGCATTCTCGGCGACCCCTACCGCACCGGTGCGGGCCGCCGCCTCGATGAGTTCTGGTAGCGACCAGTTCGACGCTCCCAACTCCGGAGGGAAGTGTGCCGCCTGCTGGGCTGCGACCAGAGCTTTGTGATAGTCGCCGTGGCCGTTGTGGAGCACTGCCTCCGCCCACCGCGCCACAGTCAGTCCGTTCCCCTCTCCGCGTGCGGTCACCTCCGCCACCGTGGACTCGATCAGGGCTGAAGCCCGGTCCCGCTGGCCGCGCAGCGCGGCAACACCCAACTCGGCGTACGGAGCAAGACGGCTTCCGGTGGCTTCCATCGCGGCCTGCAACTCGTCGACTACCGACGCTGCGCCTTCCAGATCGCCGAAGAAGACCAGCGCAATGGCCCGGGCACTCAGAGCCAGCGGGACGTCGCTGAGCGCGCCTGCCGCGCGAGCCTCATCGACGTGGTGGGCCGTCAACATGTCCAACCTGGCGTCATCCCAACCGAAGTGGGCCGCCGTCCCGGCGAGGAAAATCCACCGGCGGTGCTTGTCGGTGGACGTGTCAGCGCTGAAGGCAGCCAACGCGCGACGTAACCACGGAACCCCCGCGACGTAGCCAAGGCTGAACTGGACAACCAGCCAATCCAGCAGCAGATCTGCTGGGCTGTCACCCGCCTGCGGACGCGGATCGGCCTGTAAGGTCCGGGCGATCTCGACAACACCGGCGCCGACGGCCAACCGCCCCACGAACATCGCCGCGGTCATCGCCTCCAGATAGGTCTTACGGGCCAGTGGCACATCAACGTCCATGAGCTTGTCGGCCGCCGCCAACAGCAGTGGCGGAGCTTCACTACCTCGATTCGTCACGAAGGCGATTCGACCGCGAATCAGCTCTGTCCGGGCCTTCTGCACTTCGCTGAGCGAGCCACTTTCGGCCAGCGCGAGCAAATCGGATGCGGCATCGAAAGCACCGGCCTGGATCTTCGCCGACGCCGCGGCCAGGGCGCGTTCGGCCCGCTGCGACGGGTCCGCCGACAACATGGCCGCGCGTTCCAGGAAGGCCGCCGCGGCACCGACACCGCCACGGGCCTGGGCCCGCGCCGCGGACCGCTCCAGATCGGCGGCAACGTTCTCATCAGGCCCCACCGCGGCAAGCGCGCGATGCCAGGCCCGCCGGTCCGGGTCGGTCCCGTCATCGGTGGCGGCGGCGAGCGCGCGATGCACGTCCCGGCGGTCCGCGGGCACCGCCGAGCGGTAGGCCGCCGAGCGCACCAAAGGATGCCGGAAGCGCACCCGGCTGGTGAACGACGCCAGTTCGGCATCAACCACCGGCGCCGCGGCCTCGACGTCGAGGCCGAGTAACCCCGCCGCGCGCCACATCAACGCCACATCACCGGTCGGATCAGCGGCCGCCACCAGCAACAACCGCGCCGACTCCGCGGGCAGCGTGTCGATCCTCGCGCGGAACGCCGCCTCGACATCGCCGGACAACCGCACCGCCTCAGGCAGTCCGAAACCGCCCGCCAACTGCTCGGCCGACAGTCCCCTGGGCAGCTCCAACAGGGCCAGCGGGTTGCCGCCGGTCTCAGCGATGATCTGATCTCGAATGCGTGGATCGATCGGTCCCACCAACGCCGACTCCAACAGCACGCGCGCATCAGTACCGCGCAGACCGTTGACCACGAGCGCGGGCAAACCGGCCAGCGCATCAGTGGGGACACGCGCGGCGAACACCAGCCCCACCGACTCGGCCACCAGTCGCCGCGCAACAAACGCCAGCACCTGAGCGGATGCTCGGTCCAGCCACTGCTCGTCATCCACCAGACACAACAGCGGTCGTTCCTCAGCGGCATACGACAAGAGATTGAGCACGGCGAGGCCGGCGAGGAAGCGGTCCGGCGCGGGTCCGGTCGTCATCCCCAGCGCGGTACTCAGCGCCTCCCGTTGGGGGTCGGGCAGCCGCTCCAAGTGTTCCATCAGCGGAAGGCACAACTGGTGCAGGCCCGCGAAGGCGAGCTCCATCTCGGCCTGGACTCCCGAGGTACGGACAACACGGCACGCCGCCGCCGACGTCGCCAGATGGTCGAGCAGCGCGGTCTTGCCCACGCCCGCTTCCCCGCGGACCACCAGCGCACGGCTCTCACCCGCGGCCAGCGCGACGACCAATCTGTCCAGCATCGCGAGTTCCTCGCGACGTCCGATCAACTCGATCGCGCCACCGCTTTCGGTGGCATCGCCGGCCAGCACGAAACGACGCTATACCGCCGAGCCCTGATTCGTCCCAGAGCCCTGCACAGCGGTCGGTCGGATCACCGGTCACCGCCGCGCCGCTCGACCATCCATACCGTTTCGACGCGAAAAGCTCTGGTCGAGCGCCTTCCTTTGCCTTATCGTGACCTTAAGTTACTCTTATTTTTCTTATACGAGGCGTACGGTTGACGTTCATGGCGGTCATGATCGCGGACCGCATCGGCAGTGACGGAAGGAACCCGATATGCAGCAGGACACCACCGCGCGGGTCGCCCTGATAACCGGAGCCTCGCGGGGCATCGGCGCCGAAGTCGCACAACAGCTCGCTGCCTCCGGTACCCATGTCGTCGTCAACTACCGCGCGAACGCCGAGCGCGCCGAAGGCATCGCCGACACCATCCGCGCCGCGGGCGGCCAAGCGTCGACGATCCGCGCCGACATCACCGACGAGGCGTCGACCATCGCGATGATCGACGACATCGGCCGCCGGTTCGGCCGGATCGACGCCCTGGTCCTCACCGCGCTCGGCGGTGCCCGGATGGGTCTGGACCCGAGGCATGCCATGCGTCTGAACCGCGACGCGCAGCGCCGCCTGGCCCGGCTGGCCCTGCCGTTCATGCCCGCCGGTGGCCACATCGTGTTCGTCACGAGCCATCAGGCCCACTTCTTCCCGCACAAGGCGGTGCCCAAGGGGTACGGCCCGATCGCGGCGAGCAAGCGCGCCGGCGAGACCGCACTGTACGCCATGCGCCACGAATTCGACCGCCACGGCGTGCATTTCACCGTGGTGTCGGGCCGGATGATCGACGAGGTGGCGATCGCCGACCTATGGCAGCGCCACGAGCCCGAAGCCGAGTTCGCCTCGGCGGTCGTGCACGCGGCGACGGCGGCGAAGCCGTCGGGCATCGTCTACGTGGGACGTGCCGATTATCTGATGACGGCCTGATACCGGCCTGATACCGACCTGATCGGACCGGCCCGAGAACCCTTCCCGTCGGCAACGGCGGCGTTATGCTCGGGTCGGTGGCCGACCTGCTGCCATGGTGCCAGCACAGTTTCGAGGCGAACGATGGTCCGCAACGACCCGTTGCCCACGCAGCGGGACCTGCCCGCCGGAATCCCGGCGGAACTCGTGGCGGCCGGTTTCGAGGACCCCGACGAAATCGGGCGCGGCGGCTTCGGGGTGGTGTACCGCTGCGTCCAGCGTGCGCTCGACCGCACTGTCGCGGTCAAGGTACTGACCACCGACCTCGAACCCGACAACCTCGAACGGTTCATGCGCGAACAGGTCGCGATGGGCAAGCTGTCCGGACATCCGAACATCGTCAACATCTTTCAGGTCGGCACGATCGCGAGCGGCCGACCGTACATCGTGATGCAGTATCACCCGCACGGCTCGCTGAGCGCGAAGATCCAGGCGGCCGGACCGATCGGGTGGCGCGGGGCGCTGCGCATCGGGGTGAAGGTGGCAGGCGCGCTGGAGACGGCGCACCGTCGCGACACCCTGCACCGCGACGTCAAACCGGCCAACATCCTACTGACCGAATACGGTGAACCGCAGCTCACCGATTTCGGGATCGCGCGGATCGCCGGTGGTTTCGAGACGGCCGAGGGCGCCATCATGGGCTCGCCCGCCTACACCGCGCCGGAGGTGCTGCTCGGCGAATCACCCACCGTCGCTTCCGATGTGTACAGCCTGGCCTCGACGGTGTTCACGGCGAGCACCGGACATGCGGTGTTCGAGCGCGGCAAGGGCGAGCAGATGGTGGCGCAGTTCCTGCGCATCACCAAACATCCCGTCCCCAACCTGCGGGACGCGGACCTTCCCGGCGACTTGAGCGCCGTGATCGAACAGGCCATGTCGCGCACGGTCTCGGACCGGCCGGAGAGCGCACAGGCCCTCGGCGAACAACTGCGGGAGCTGCAGCGCCGGCACGGATTACCGGTCGACGACATGCCCATTCCGATCTCGCCCCCGGCGGCCAGGCCGGCGCCGAGCGCCTCCCTCACTCCGTCGAGCGGGTATCCGGTGCGCACGCTGACCCCGCCCGCGCCTGCCACGCGCTTCCAACTGCCGTCGTCGTCGAAACCGCTGGTCGAACGTGCCCGGCTGATCAACGTGCTGCGGGCGCAACGGGACAAGAAGCTCACCGTGATCCACGGGCCGACGGGATTCGGCAAGAGCACCCTGGCCGTGCAGTGGGCCAAACAGTTGGCCGCCGACGGCGTCGCGGTCGCCTGGCTGACCGTCGACCACGACGACAACAATGTGGTGTGGTTCCTGTCCCATCTGATCGAGGCGATCCGCTCGGTGATCCCCGCGCTGGCCTCCGACCTGGGTGACGTCCTCGAGGAACACGGCGACGACGCGGAACGTTACGTCCTGACCTCGCTGATCAACGACATCCATTCCAGCGGGCGGCGGATGACGCTGGTGATCGACGACTGGCATCGGGTCACCGACCCCGCGACCATCGGCGCGATGCGTTACCTTCTCGACAACATCGCCTCGGGGCTCACGGTGGTGATCACCAGCCGCACGCAGAGCGGGCTGCCGATGAGCCGGATGCGGGTGCAGGACGAGATCGTCGAGATCGATGCCACCGCACTGCGTTTCGATGTCACCGAGTCGGAGCGTTTCCTGGTGGACCTCGCCGGGCTGGACCTCGACCAGGCCGACGTCGAGGAGCTCACGGCAAAGACCGACGGTTGGGTGGCCGCGCTGCAACTGGCGTCGATCACGCTGCGCGGCGGTGACGATCCGTTGCAGCTCATCGAGACGATGACCGGCCGCCACCACGTCATCAGCGAGTTCCTGGCCGAGAACGTGGTCGAGACCCTGGAACCGTCGACGCTCGATTTCCTGCTCGCCACCTCGGTGCCCGAACGCATCTGCGGCGGACTGGCATCGGCGCTGACCGACGTGCCCGACGGTCAGACGATCCTCGAAAAGATCGAGGAGCGTGACCTTTTCCTGCGCCGCATCGACGACCAGTGGTTCCGCTACCACCAGTTGTTCCGGGATTTCCTGCTCCACCGGCTGAGGCGGGAGCGGGTCCGCGATCTGCACCGACGCGCGTGCCGGTGGTACGCCGAGCAGCACCTGGTGCGCGAGGCCGTCGACCATGCGCTCGCGGCCGGCGACGAAGACCAAGCCGTGCGGCTCGTCGAGAACGACGGTGTGTACCTCGTCGCGGCCGGGCAGATGGCCACGCTGATCGGGCTCACCGCCAAACTGCCGCAGGACAAGGTGCGGTCCAATCCACGCCTGCAGCTCGCGCTGGCCTGGGCCAACATCGTGCTGCACCGGGTGTCGGCCGCGGCCGAAGCGCTGTCGCGCGTCGAGGACACGGTGACCGGCGCCGGACTGTCCGACGACGAGATCGCCGATATCCGCGCCGAAGCCGACGTGGTGCGCGCCGTCGCGAATCTGCGGGCGGACCGGTTGAGTGGCATCGACGAACACATCGCCGCGTGCCTGCGGCGGCGCGACCGCATGCCCCCGTTCTCGGTCGCGACCGCGGCGTCCGTGGCGACCTTCGCGGCGGCGTACCGGTTCGACCTCGACGAGGTCGAACGGATCCAGACGTGGGCGGCGCCGTACTACGAACGCAGCGGCGACGCGTTCAGCATCGTCAACGGCCTGTGTTTCACCGGCATCGCGCACCACCTCATGCTCAACAACTCGGTGGCCGAGGCGACCCTGCGGCGGGCGCTGCGGATCGCGAAGAGATCCGGCGGCATCCACTCGTACGCGGGGCGCCTGGCCAGTTCACTCCTCGGTGAGATCATCTACGAGAAGGGCGATCTCGCCGAGGCCGAACGCCTGCTCGACGAGGGATACAAGCTCGGCCCGGAAGGCGGCTCCGTCGACTTCAAGATCGCCAGATATGTGATCAGTGCCCGGATCAAGGCCCTACAAGGTGATCGCCTCGGCGCCGCCCAGCGGCTCGACGAGGCCACCCGCGTCGCGCACAGCCTGTCGCTGAACCGCCTGCGCGCACTCGCCGAGCACGAACGGATCCGGCTGGGCCTTCCGCCCCACCCGGAGTTCGGGCCCATGCCGGTGGTGTCCTACGACGCGCGACGCGAACCCGTCGACGCCATGGACGCGATCGCGCTGCAGTTCGAGGAGGCATCGGCGATCCGGCGGCTCATGGCGCAGGATGATCCCGCCGAACGGGATCTCGCGTGCCGCTGGGCCCGCGAATGGGTGGACCGGCTCTCGGCGCTCAACCGGCCGCAGGCGCTGCTGCGGGCCCGGCGGCTGCTGGGGGCCTGCCTGGCCGCCGACGGCCGCACGGCCGAGGCCAAGGCCATGGTGGCGTCGGTGGCGGCGCAGTGCGCGCAGTTGCGGATGCTGCGCTACCTGGTCGACGGCGGACCGCAGGTGGTCGCCACGCTCGTGGAGCTACGCGCCGACCAGGAGGCGGACCGCTGGTCTGCAGAATGGCCGGAAGTTCCTGCCGATTTCCTCCGGGACGCGATCAACTCCGTTGCACCGCAGCGCTATTGATCCCGTGGTGTGGTTCGTGACTTCAGTTCGTGTGCTCAGTTCATGTTCCAGGGCTCGCCGTAGGTGGTGACCGAGTCACCGGTCGAGGCGATCAGCCGGGCGAACGGACGCAGCAGCACACCGCCGGCCGCACCGGTCACGGTGCCGTGCGCGTTGGACACCGCCACACCACCGGCCGGACCCGACACATCCACCGAGAACGTCGCGACCTCCTGGATACCCGGACCGTTGCCCAGGTCGGCCGAGATCGACACGCCGGGGAACAGGTTCGGGGTGATGACCGACTCGAGGCCGAACGGCGGCTGGGTGATGTTGCCGTCGTCGATCAGGATGTTCGGGGTGGTGTAGCTGAAGTTGATGCCCACACCCAGCGACCAGGGGAAGCCGATCTGGTAACCCAGCTCCAGGGTGCCCTCGAACTCGTCGGCACCCGGGCCTGCCACGATGTACTTGGCCCGGCCGGAGTGGAACCACTCACGGGTCAACCGGTTGCGGTCCAGCGGGAACACACCGTTGAGGAAGGTGTCCCACTGTTGGATCGTCAGGGTTCTGTCCTGGCCGTCGACGAGGCTCAGCTCGTTGTCCAGACCCGCGTGGGAAGTGCCCGCGCTCACGAACAACCCCGTCGTGGCTGCGAGCAACGCGGAAATCATCGCGATCAGCACCCGCTTGAATGCCGTCATGTTGTCCCTCCGGTCTCTCGCCGGTAGGCCCCCCGCGGTCCACCGAACATTTTCGTGATGTCAGTGTGACCTTTGTGGTGCCTGATGGGAGAGCGATTAGTGGGATCTCATATTGCTCTTAATTTTGCATGCGGACCCGGGCAGTTAGACCGCCGAATGACACCTATACCGGTGGATATGCGGGCGGCGGATAAACACCCCGCAGCGCCCAGGGCAGCCAATTGAAGAAATACTCGATTTCGTCGCTGGCGTCATAGTCAGGATTCGGATCCATGTCACTCCGATCTCGGCCTTACTGCCTGCCTACACCGGGCGGAGTCCGGAAATCAACCATGGGTTTCGACGCCGTGCGTAACGCAGTGGCGGCCCCGGGCGCGTTTCTCCGCCGTGGCGTTACGCACGGCGCGTTCCTCAATTGGTCAGGCGATCACAGCGATATGCGCTCCCGTCCCAGACCGCTGACCGCCAACGCTTCTCCCGTCTCGGCGTCGAAGAAATAGGTTCGCTGCGGCGGCAGCGTCAGGCCGATGATCGCGCCGGACGGCAGGTCCGTATCCGCGGGCGCCTGCACGATGACCCGCGTCTCCACGGAAGCACCATTGGCGGCATTGTCGATGAGAGCCGTCACCAGGCTGTGGCTACCGAGCGGTTCCACGAAATCGACACGCGCGGGCACCAGTCCCCCAGCGCCCTCGACCCGGGCCGGGCTCAGTTGCATGTGCTCGGGACGGGCACCGACGGTCACCGGGCCCTCCGGACACGACACCGGCGTGACCGGCTCACCACCGATGTGCAGAACGCCGGACCGCACGACGCCCGGCATCAGGTTCATCGGCGGACTACCCATGAACGCCGCGACGAACGTGTTGGCGGGCCGGTTGTAGATGTCATCGGTGGTGCCGGTCTGCTGCACCTCACCCTCGGACATCACGCACAACCGGTCCCCCAGGGTCATCGCTTCCACCTGATCGTGGGTGACATAGATGGACGTCACCGGAACCGCCCGGTGCAACCGCTTGAGATCGCCGCGCACCTGGTTGCGCAGTTTGGCGTCCAGGTTCGACAGCGGTTCGTCGAGCAGGAACACCTGCGGCTCGCGCACCAGCGCACGCCCCATGGCGACGCGCTGGCGTTGCCCGCCGGAGAGCTGGCCCGGTTTGCGATCGAGAAAGTCGGTGATCTGTAGCAGTTCGGCGGTTTCGCGCACACGGCGGTCGATCTCGGCCCGCGGCGTCCGCCGCTGCCGCAGCCCGTAGGCCAGGTTGCGGTACACCGACATGTGCGGATACAGCGCGTAGTTCTGGAACACCATCGCGATGTCACGCTGCCCGGGTGACAGATCGTTGACGACGCTGCCGCCGATCCGGATCTCACCCGACGTCGGTTTGTCCAGGCCCGCCAGCATCCGCAGCGCGGTGCTCTTCCCGCAACCCGACGGCCCCACCAGGATCAGGAACTCACCGTCGGCCACCGTGAGGTTGAGGCCTTTGAGCGCGTGCACCCCACCCGGGTACCGGCGCGTGACATCGCGAAACTCTACCTCCGCCAACGCTTCACTCCTCTTGTCGTTCGCACGGGGTCATCCTTCAGCCCTTGAGGCCGGTGCTGGCCACGGACTGCACGAAATACCGCTGCGCCCCGATGAACACCAGCAGCATCGGCAACAAACTCATCACGTTGGCCGCCATCAGCAGCGGCCATTTGACCCGGTGTGCGCCCTGGAAATAGCTGAGGCCCAACGGAACTGTCATCTGGTCCTGCGAGGTGATCACGATCAGCGGCCACAGGAAATCGTTCCACGACGTCAGCACGGTCAGCGCGGCCAATGTCGACAAAGCCGGCAGCGACAGCGGCAGGATGATCTTGAACAACACGCCCAACCGCGACGTTCCGTCCACCCGTGCGGCGTCTTCGAGTTCTACCGGCACGGTCAGGAAGAACTGCCGCAGGAAGAAGATGCCGAACGCGGTCGCCAGGTTCGGCAGCATCAGCGCGCCGATGTGGTCGATGCCCAGGCCCTCCCACACGTTGTCGCCGAACCATTTGACGATCAGGAACACCGGGATCATGGTCACCTGGAACGGCACCATCAGCGTGGCCATCAGCGTCACGAAAAGCGCTCCCCGGCCGAGGAACCGGATACGGGCGAACGCGTAGCCGGCGAGGCTGCAGACGACGAGATTGCTCACCAACACCACACCGGTCACCGCGAAGCTGTTGAGGAAGAAGTGCCCGAAGGGCGCGGTGGCCCAGGCCTCGGAGTAGTTCTCGAACCGGGGGCTCTCCGGCAGCAGCACCGGCGGGAAGCGGTTGGCCTCGCCTTCGGTCTGCAACGACGTCACCAGCATCCACAGCAGCGGCAGGATGAGCAGGAACGTGACCGGGATGAGCACCAGATGCCAAGGGCTGAACGGCAATCGCAGACCTTTGCGGGGCGTCGGCGCCGACCCGCGGTCGCTCACGGGTGCGGCCGCTTCGGCCACCGGCGCGGCGATGTGTGGTGTCGTCGTCATGTGTGCACGTACCTCCGTGCGAGACGGAACTGGACAGCGGTGATCACCAGGATGACGACGAACAGCACGTAGGCCATCGCCGCGGCGTACCCGGCGTCGAACTGCACGAAGGCGCGGTCCCACAGGTAGTACACGATGACGGTGGTGGCACGCAGCGGCCCACCGCGCGTGGTGGCGTAGACCTCGTCGAACAACTGCAGCGCGTTGATGGTCAGCCAGACCACGAGGAAGATGTTCGCCGGCCCGAGCAGCGGCACCGTGATGGTGCGGAACCGGGTGAACGCGGAGGCGCCGTCGATCGCCGCGGCCTCGTGCAACTCGGCGGGAACACCCTGCAGCGCAGCCAGATACACGATCACCGAGAATCCGGTCCATCCCCAGATCGTCATCGCGACGATCACATACAGCGCCTGTGACGGCGATGCCAGGAACGGCTGTGACGACACGCCGACGGCGTTGAGGGCCGCATTGACCAGACCGTAGTCACGGTCGGTCAGCCACAGGAAGATGATGCCCTGCGAGATCGTCGACACCGCCATCGTGATGTACGCCGCGGTCCGGTACACCGAGATGAACCGCACCGAGCGGTTCAGCGCCGCCGCCACCAGCAACCCGACGATCATCGTCCCCGGGACGAAGAGCGCGGTGTAGATGATGGTGTGCTTGATCGCGTCGACGAACACCGGATCGTCGGCCAGCTTGCGGTAGTTCTCCAGTCCCACCCACGGGGTTTCCGGTGTCAGCAGATCGGAGTGCTGAAACGACAGCGTCAGCGACATGAGCACCGGCAGCAGACCGAACACGCCGATCAGCGCAACTGCCGGGCTCACCAACGTCCAGCCCGCCGCGTGTTCGGAGTGACCGAGGCGGTCACGCCAGGAGTGTCGAGTGGCGACGTGTTCGGTCATATCGGCCCCGCCGGCCTATTTCCCGGCCAACGCCGAGTCGGTGGCCTCGGCAGCCGAATTCAGCGCGGCCGCGGGCTGTTCCTTGCCGAGCATGACGGCCACGATCGCCTGACCCAACGCCTCCGAGATCGCCGGGTACTGTTCGACCGCCGGGCGCGCCTTCTTCGCGTTGTTCAGGTTCTCCACGAACACCGCGCTGCCGGGCAGTTTCTGGTCGAGTTGATCGCGGAACGCCTGGTCGTCGCCGACCGAGTGCCGGGTGGGCAGGTCGCCGGTCTGCAGCGAGAAGGCCTTGACCTGCTCGGGTGCGGTCAACCACTTGACGAAGTCGATCGACGCCTGCTTGCGCTTGTCGCCGTTGTTGAACACCACCCAGTTGTCCGGGCCCGAGATGGTCTGGTGCGCACCGCTCGATCCCGCGAAGGTGGGCATCACCTGCACGCCGTAGTCGATGTCCGACAACTGGCTCAGGTCCCACGGGCCGGTGATGAGCATGCCGACCTTGCCGCTGTTCATCAGCTTCGGCCCGTTCTCGTTGGTGGTGTCCAGGTACAGCGACTTGTCGGTGACGGCCATGTCCTGCAGCATCGTGAGCGAGGTGACACCGGCTTCGGAGTTGAAGGCGGCCCGCTCGTTGTCCGGCGTCAGGATGTCGCCGCCGGCCTCCCACAGCATCGGGATGTAGTGCCAGACGGTGTCCTCACTGCCGTCGGCGGGGATCAGCCAACCGTACTGACCCTTCGCGGAATCGGTGAGTTTCGCTGCGGCCGTGCGGAAGTCGTCCCAGGTCCAGTTCGCGTTCGGCGGCGCGACACCGGCGTCGGCGAACAGCTTCTTGTTGTAGACGATGGCGAGGTTGTCGACCAGTGCCGGGATGCCGACGATCTTGTCGCCGACGGTCGCGGCCTCCCGCTCGGCCGGGTAGAAGTCGTCCCAGTTCCAATCCGACTGGGACACCACGTCGGACATGTCCACCACCTGAGGGATCTTCGCGATGTTCGGCGACCACGAACCGAACATGTAGGCGACATCCGGGGCGCTGCCGCCCCGCACGGCCGTCAGCACCTTCTGCAGCACCAGGTCGTTGCTGGAGTACAGATCGGTGACGTGGACGTCGGGGTGTTCCTTGTTGTACTGGGCGATCAGCCCTTTGAAGGCCTCGCCTTCGGTGTCCTGGTAGCCGTGCCACACGGCGATCTCGATCGGACCCGACGATGACGAGCCACCGCCGCCGCATGCGGTGAGCAGACAGGCGAGAGCGGTGACCACGGCCAGGCACATCCAGCGTCGTATCACGGTAGGACTCCTTGTTCGGATGGGTTCATGATCGGTCGGTTCTCACAGGGCTGTCCGCAGCGGTTCGGGCAGCAGGTCCCCGTGCGCAGCGGTCAGTTCGTCGCACAGCTGCCAGATCTCATCGACGGTGAGGGTGGCCGCGGTGTTGGGGTCGACCATGGCCGCGGCACGAACCAGCCGCGGATCGCCGTCGACCGCGGCGCGCACCGTCAGGTCGACGGGGCCGAGGAAGTTGCGGTTGAGTGCGGCGCACTGCGGCGGCAGGTCTCCGACCCGCATGGGGTGCGCGCCGAGGGCGTCCAGTGTCGTGGGAACCTCGACGGCCACGCCGTCGGGCAGGTTCGTGATGAGGCCCTGGTTGACGACATTGGCCGAGATGACCCTCGTGGTACCGGTTTCCAGTGAGTGGATCACCTGGGGGGCGTATTCGGTCGATCCGGTGTCGATGGGCAGTGAATCGGCGCCGGCCAGTTCGGCCCGCACCTTGGCGTACTCGACGAGGTTGGCCTCGCTGATCGACACGTATTCGCCGATGTTGATGCGCAGCCGGTCGATTTCGCGCGGGTGGTGTACGTACCACGGCACGTACTCGCTGGAATGTTCGCTGGTCTCCGTTGGGTAGTAGCTCAGGCGCCGGTACATGTCGACCCGGACGCGACGCTGCAGCTCCGGGTCGGCGGCGATCCGCCGGTCGAGCTGCGGATAGAGGTTCTGGCCGTTGCGTTCCCAGCGCAGCACCCAGGCCTGGTGGTTGACGCCGGCCGACCAGTACGAAACCTCCTCGTAGGGAACGTCGATCAGTTCGCACAGGCCGACCATGGTCCAGTACACCGAGTGGCACAGGCCGAGCACCTTGAGCCGTGGTGCGATGTGGTGCAGGAACGTGACGTTCATGGCCATCGGGTTGGTGTAGTTCAGCAGCCAGGCGTCCGGGCACATCTGTGCCATGTCCCTGGCGATGCCGGCGAGCACCGGGAATGTCCGCAGGCCGCGGAAGATCCCACCGATACCGATGGTGTCGCCGATGGTCTGGTTCAGCCCGTAGCGGGCCGGGATCTCGAAGTCCCGCACGGTGGCCTCGTGCATGCCGACCTGGATGACGTTGATCACGTAGTCGGCGCCGTCGAGCGCGCGGCGGCGTTCGGTGGTGGCGGCGATCTCCGGGTCGGCATCCGCCGCGCGGGCGGTCGCCCGTGCGATGGCCTCCGCGGTTTCGAGGCGCTCGGTGTTGATGTCGTGCAACATGATCCGCGTCGAGGCGAGCTCGGGGAACGACAGGATGTCACCGAGCAGTTCGCGGGTGAACTCGACGCTGCCCGCGCCGATGATCGCAACGGTGGGTTTCATGCGCGGCTCCTCTGTGTCGTTGTGTCGGGGTTGGCGAGCGCGGCGGTTGGTGCCTCACCGCGCTTTTCGTCGCTGTAGACCATCAGTGTGGAGCCGAGCAGCGCCAGCACGATACCGACCGCACCGTACGGAGTGGGCAGCGTCTGGTAGGCGATGAGGGACACCACGATGGTCAGGGCTGGCGCCAGGGCGTTGGTGGTGGGCGCCACGATGGTGGCCTTGCCGCGGCTGAGTGCCATCACCAGGAACAACGCGCCGACCGCGTTGAGTACCTGCGTTCCCGCCGTCAGAACCGGTGCCTGCCAGGGGAATCCGGTGGGGATGCCGCCCATCGAGATCACCGCGACGGGAATGAGTGCGATGGCGGTGATGGCCATCCAGCCGAAGGTGGTGGCCTCGTTGACCCCGATGGTTGCGGTCTTGCGCATGAAGTAGGCCTGCACACCCCAGGCGACGCAGATCAGCACCGCAAGCGGCAGCCAGGGTCCCGACGAGCCGTCCGAATCGCCGCCGGTGATGCTGAACAGCACGATCGCGGCGAGGGCGGCGATCAGGCCGAGGCTGGCCAACCCGCTGATGCGCTCACGCAGCAGCACCATCGCCATCAGCACCGTGATCGCCGGTGAGATCGAGACGATCGGGAAGATCAGGTATGCCGGGCCCATGGTGAGCGCCTGGAACAACAGCAGCTGACCGCCCGCACCGGTGAGCCCGATGAGCACACCGTAGATGGCGGCCTTCGGGCGGCGGTCGAATCGCTCACCGCGCAGCGCGAACACCGCGGGGATGATCATGGTCAGCGCCCAGATGCAGTAGATCATCTCGTCGGGGTAGCCGTACCAGGTGGCGGGCAGGGCCGAGAACGCGCCCCAGACGCCCCAGAAGATGACCAGGAGGGTCGCGTAGAAGATCCAGCTGCGCGGGTGGCGGGCGGAGACTTTCGGTGAATCCGACTGTGGCATGGTCATGGTGGGCTCGATTCGGTCGAAATCAGGCGATGGATGTCAATGGGTGGAAGAGGCGAGTTGGTGCAGCGCATCGGGGTTCAGCGGACGGCCGATGTGTTTTGCCGCGTAGAGGGCGGCACCGAGAGCGGGATCGAGAAGGGGACGTTTCAGGTCGTACTTGGTGGGGCGCGCTTGCAGCGCCGTGGCGAACATCTGCAGGAATTCCGCCCCGGAGAACATGCCACCGGAGTACGACACCGGTACGGTTTCATGTTCGGTGAAACCGATCAGTCTGGCGGTGGTGTCGACCAGCCCGACGAGTTCGTCGACCGCGGCGGAGAGGATCTTCTTCGCGGTGGCGTCCCCGTCGCGCGCGGCGTCGCACACCGTGGTCGCCAGTGCCGCGATCTTACTGCGGTTGCCCGACCATTTCTCGATGATGAGGCTGACGACGTCGAGGTCGCTCACCAGTTCCAGGCGCTCGCTGAGCAACACATGCAGGGCACCGCGGGGGAGCCTGCCGTCGCTCATCCGGGTGAACGCGTTGAGCCCTTGTGTGGCAACCCAGTACGCCGATCCTTCGTCGCCGAACAGTTCACCCCAGCCGCCGACCCGGTGGCCGACGCCTTGGCGTTCGCCATAGGTCATGGAGCCGGTTCCGCTGATGACGTTGATACCGTCCGCGCAGGCCAGGGATCCGGCCCAGCCGCACACCATGTCGTTGTCGCAGCGGTAGCGGTCGTGTCCGAGCACCCGGGCCGGCACCGCGTCCAGGCGCGCGATGTCGGCGCTGGCCTCGCCGTAACCGGGAATGCCGAAGAATGCGGCGTCGATGTCGGCGGCGGTACAGCCCGCCTGGGCGCAGACCTCGGAAACACCCTGTGCCAGAACGCGCTCGACGACGTCGAAGCCGTCGTTGAAGTAGTAGGACGTCGGCGCTGTGGCGCGGGCCAGGACATGTCCCCGGTCGTCGATGAGGGCGAAGGCGGTTTTCGATCCACCGCCGTCAACCCCGAGGTAGCAGGTCATGTCGATCACCGTTCCATCGGATGGATCGTGACGCCTTTGACGACGCGGCTCACTTCCCCGGACGGGAACGGGTTGTCCGGTGTATTGCCGTACTCCAGTGACGAGAACAGCGCGAGGTACTGCGCGAACACCAGGTACGGCAGCGCCACCTGTGCGTCATCGAGGCCGCTGAGCCCCGGCAGCACCAGTGCCGGGCCGAGATCGTCCGGGATCGCTTCCGCGCCGATGACTTTCACGGCGTCCTGCCCCAACTGCTCGCGTAGCTCGGCGATGATGTCGAGGTCGTACCGGCGCGTGTAGGGATCGGTGGAGACGTACACGATGGCCAGGGTGTCGGAGTCGAGCACCGATTTGGGGCCGTGCCGGAAGCCCAGCGGTGAGTCGAAGTAGGTGACGACCTCACCCGCGGTGAGCTCGAGCATCTTGAGCGCCGATTCCCTGGCGAGCCCGGTCAGCGGCCCACTGCCCAGGTAGACGAAGCGCTGCTTCTTGGCGCGTGCCAGGTCGCGGATGTCGGGTTGCAGACCGGCGACGTGTTCGGCCGCGGCGGCCAGGGCCGCCACATTGTCCGGACCGGCCCCGCCGAGCAGCAGCAGGCAGGTCAACAACATCGACGTCAGGCTCGACGTCATCGCAAAGCCCGAGTCGTTGGTGCGCGCGGGCATGTACACCACCTGCGAGTCGGCCCGCGCCGCATGGGTGCGTGCCAGGGTTCCCTCCGGGTCGCAGGTGAGGATCAGATGCCAGACGTCGGTGAGCAGTTCGTCGGCGAGTTGTGTGGTCGCCACACTTTCCGGGCTGTTGCCGGAGCGGCCGAACGAGACCAGCAGGGTCGGCGTATCCGGCTCGAGGTGATCCAGCGGGGCGGCGACGATGTCGGTGGTCGCGATGGCCTCGACGCGGCGTTTCAGGTTGCGACGCAGCGGTGCCGCCACGATCTCACCGATGAATGCCGAGCTGCCCGCGCCGGTGAGGATGACACGCAGATCGGGGCGTTCGAGGATCGGGCGGAGGAAGGCAACGGTGTCGGCGTGCGCGCGTGCGGCGATCTCACGCCACACGTCGGACTGCTGCCCGATCTCGAGAATCGTTGCACCACCGGCAGATTGAGCGGGAATGTCCACGTGGTGCGGCTTGGGGCTGGTCATCGGGTAACTCCAGTGGTCAGGGCGGCAAGGCGGTGGTCGGTGGTGCGGCACGCTGCGGCGTAGGGCCGCAGTGCGTCGCGTATTCGGTCGAGAACCAGGCAGAGCGGGTCGGCGGCGAGGTCACCCGCGCGGATCCGCTCATACTGTGCGGGCAGGAACGCGCTGATCAGCGGTGCGGGGATGCCGGTGCGGTCGAGGTTGGCCAGCAGTGTGCGCCGGGCGGCGTCGACCTCGGCGTCGGCCCAGTAGTAGCGCAAACGGTCGCTGTAGCTGTACCGGCGGGCGGTGCGCTGCGTCACCGGGTCGCCCTCGTAGTAGTTCTTCCAGTACCGGGGTTCGGCCAGCATGCGGCGTTCGACGACGTCGATGAGGTTCGCGCGCGACGCCGGGTCGACGAGTTCGGCCTCGATGTGGCTGAGCGCGAACAGCGCCTCGCGCATCGCGAAGGTGAGACCCGGACCGACTTTGAGGATGGCCCAATGGTCCTCCACCAGTTCGCGCAGTTGGTCCGGTTTCTGGTAATCCGTCGAATGCGCCTCGAAGACCAGGTTGTCTTCGGCGTCGAGGACGCGCCGCAGTTCGGCGGTCGCGGTGCGTTCGTAGTCGATGACGTTGAGGTGGTCGAACTCGACCCCCGGCTGCACCACCAGCGCGACGATCCGCGGCCAGACGCACTGCAGGCCCGCGGCCGCGAAGGCGGCCCGGTGCGCCTCGATGGTCCGGCGTGCGTGCTCGGCCGGTGTGGGTGTCAGCCGGGTCAGCGTCTCGTGCGCGCCGCCGGGGACCGGCACCTCGGTGCCGATGACGTAGACCGGAGCCTCCATTCCCAGGCGGTTCGCGGTCTGCTCGGCCACCTGCAGCAGTCGCGCCGAGCGGCCTGCCACGACCTCGTCGGACAGGACGGTCGGGTCGTCGGCGCAGGACATGCTGCAGTCGAGGTGGATCTTGCGGTATCCGGCTTCGACGTAGGCCGCGATGAGCGTGTCGGCGTTGGCCATCGCGGCCTCGGCGGGTTGGTCCTGCCAGCGGTTGGGGCCCAGATGGTCACCGCCGAGGACCATCCGGCCGCGGTCGAATCCCTGCTCGTCGGCGATGCCGTGCACCAGGTCGCGGAAGTCGGCGGGACGCATGCCGGTGTAGCCACCGAACTGGTCGACCTGGTTGGACGTCGCCTCGATGAGCACGAAGCTGCCGTCCGCGCCGGCCTGCGTGATGGCCGCGGCCACCACGGTCGGGTGTGCCGAGCACACCGAGTACATGCCGACCGGGTGCCCGGCCTTGTGCCGGGCGATCGTTTCGCGGATCCAGTGCGCGGTCATCACTTCTCACTCTTTCCGGCGGCGAGCACCCGCGGAGGTGTCGCGGCCACGGAACACAGATCGGTCACGGCGTCGGCGATCGCACGCCGCCCGGCCGTCAGATGTTTGCGGGGGTCGGTTGTGGACGGGTCGGCTGCCAGCGCGTCGCGCACGGCACCGGTGTAGGCGATGTTCAGCGCGGTTCCGACGTTGATCTTGCGGATGCCTGCACGGACCGCGGCCCTGAGCTGATCGTCGTCCACACCGGAACTTCCGTGCAGGACAAGGGGAACGGAGACGGTGCCGGCGAGTTCGCGGATCAGATCCAGGTCGAGGACGGCATCCCGGGTGGTCATCGCGTGCGCACTTCCCACCGCCACCGCGAGACCGTCGACGCCGGTCTGCTCGACGAACGCGGCCGCTTCTTGCGGGTTGGTCCGCGCGCCTGCGGCGTGCGCGCTGATCATGCCGTCTTTGCCGCCGATCTCGCCGAGTTCGGCTTCCACCCACAGCCCGGCCCGGTGCGCGGTCTCGGTGAACGACCTGGTCCGGTCGACGTTGTCGCGGTAGGGCAGGTGTGCCGCGTCGACCATGACCGAGGTGGCGCCCAGCGGCGCCGCCACGCTGACCGCGGCCTCGAGCAGCGCCGGGTCCTGGAAGTGGTCGAGGTGGATGGCGACCGGTACCGGGCTCGCGTGGGCGATGTGCGCGCAGGCCGACACCAGTGGCGCGAGTTGCCCGCCGTGGAAGTTGACGGTGTTCTCGCTGATCTGCAGCGCCACACCCACACCGCCGCGTTCGGCACCTTCGACGATGCCTTCGGCGTGCTCCAGGGTGATGACGTTGAAGGCAAGCACCGCAACGTTTTCCGCGGCCGCCGACGCCAGGAGGTCGGCCGTCGCGATCAGTGCCACGTCGCGACCCGGCGTTTGGACCAGATGGTGAACAACATGGGTAGATCATGAGAAGCTCGCTCAAAGCGCGCAATACAAATCCATGAAGCGATCAGTAAAAATGATTGTTTGATCGGAGGCGCAAAGAACACCGAGGAGTTGTCAGAGATGTCGATCAAACGCACCGACCGCATGCGGGAGGTGCTCTCCCTGCTCCGCGAACGCGGTGAGGTGAGCTCGCAGGTGCTGTGTGCGGAGTTGCGGATCTCGGCGGCGACGCTTCGCCGCGATCTCAGTGAGCTCGAGGAGCAGGGCCTGCTGGTGCGCACGCACGGCGGCGCGCGAGCGGTCGATCCGAGCGACAGCGAGATCCCGGTGCGTCTGCGGGACCACCGGATGGTGGCGATCAAACGCCGCATCGCCCGGCACGCGGCCGCGCTGGTACCCCCGGGTCAGCAGGCCGTCGCCCTCACCGGCGGTATCACGACCGGTGAGGTGGCGCGGGCCCTGCGCGGTCGGCCACAGATCACGATCGTCACGAACTCGCTGACCATCGCCGCCGACTGCGCCGTCGACGCGCACATGAAGGTGATCATGACCGGCGGTGTGGTCCGCTCGAAATCCCTTGAGGCGGTTGGCCCGATGTCCGAGCATGCGTTCCAGGTGATCACCGTCGGCACCGCGGTCCTCGGGGCCGACGGGATGTCGGCCGACATCGGGGCGACGACGTTCGACGAGGGTGAGGCCCGCACCGCGATCGCCATGGCCTCCAATGCCCAGCGCGTGGTGGTGGCCGTCGACGGTTCCAAGATCGGCAAGGTGACACTGGCGAAGATGGTGCCGCCCAATCAGATCGACCATCTGGTGACCGATTCGACCGCGGACCGCGCCGAACTCGACCGGATCACCGCGGCCGGGGTCCAGGTGCACGTCATCGAGGTGGGCGACGGCTGAGCCCGCTACGCGCGCATCAGTTGACCCGCGCGCCGGTTGCGGCGTCGAAGAGATGGATCGCGTCCGAATCCGCGGTGACGTGAACGGTGTCGTCGGCCCGGATGCCGTCGCGGGTGCTGGTACGGACGACCACGTCGACGTCGGCTCCCGCGTGGAGCGCGGTGCCGTACAGGTATGAGTCGGCGCCGAGGACCTCGACCACACCGACTTTCACGGCGATGCCGGCATCCGGCGCGGTGAGCCGCCACCCTTCCGGGCGCACCCCGACGCGTACGGGCCCGGAAAGGTCGGTGGCGCAGTGCACCGCCATGTCGTGCCCGGCCACACCGACCGTGCGCTCACCCACATGGGCGTCGAAGAACTTCATCGCCGGTGACCCGATGAACCCGGCGACGAAGGCATTGGCGGGCCGGTCATAGAGCTCCATCGGCGCTCCGACCTGTTGCAGCACACCGTCTTTCATGACTCCGACCCGGTCCCCCATGGTCATTGCCTCGGTCTGGTCGTGGGTGACGTAGACGGTGGTGACACCGAGTTCGCGTTGCAGCTTGGCGATGTCGGTGCGGGTCTGCACGCGCATCTTGGCGTCGAGGTTGGACAGCGGTTCGTCCATGCAGAACACCTGGGGGTTACGCACGATCGCCCGCCCCATCGCGACCCGCTGCCGTTGCCCACCCGACAGCGCCTTGGGTTTGCGGTTGAGATACTCGGTGAGGCCGAGGGTTTCGGCGGCCGCGGCGACCCGGCGTCGCCGCTCCTGGCTGGACAGGCCCGCGTTCTTCAAGCAGAACTCCATGTTGCCCGCCACCGTCATGTGCGGGTACAGCGCGTAGTTCTGGAACACCATGGCGATGTCGCGGTCCTGGGGCGGTGTGGTGGTGATGTCGCGGTTGTCCAGGTAGATCGATCCGCTGGTGAGGTCCTCCAAGCCGGCCAGCATGCGCAGCGTCGTCGACTTGCCGCACCCGGACGGGCCGACCAGCACCATGAACTCGCCGTCGGCGATGTCCAGATCCAGATCCGCCACCGCGGCGGTCGCGGCGTTCGGGTACCTGAGCTGGGCCTTCTCGAATCGGATGGCAGCCATGGGTTTTGCTCCTGTGGGTGAAGGGGTCAGCGCACCGAGATGCCGCCGACCATGCCGTTGATGAAGCGCTTCTGCAGCGCGAAGAACAGCACCGCGATGGGCAGTGCCACCATGACCCCGGCCGCGGCCAGCAACGAGTAGTCGGTGAGATGCTGGCCCTGGAAGAACGCCAGCCCCAGCGGAGCGGTCCGCTTGTTGTCGGACACCACCATCACCAGCGGCAGCAGGAACTCGTTCCACGTCCACATCGTGATGATCACGGCCATCGTCATCATGGGCGCCAGGCTGGTGGGCACGACGATCCGCCACAGCGCCCGCATGTCGCTGGCCCCGTCGAGGCGCGCGGCCTCGATGATCTCGCCGGGGAAGCCACGGAACT
The DNA here is from genome assembly GCF_001187505.1 of Mycolicibacterium goodii. The sequence goes on along the minus strand of NZ_CP012150.1, from coordinate 2,051,342 downwards.
GGTTGCGCATCCAGAACACCGCGAACGCCAGCGATTGCGCGGTCTGCGGCAGGATCAGTGCCCAGTAGGTGTCGGTGAGGCCCACCGTGCGCAGGTTGAAGTACAGCGGGATGATGAACGCCTCGGCCGGCAGGGTCAGGCCAAGCAGCAGCAGATAGAACAGCACCGAGGATCCGAAGAACTTCATCCGGGCGAACGCGTATCCGGCGAAGGTGGCGAGCACGACGCTGAGAATCACCACGGCGACGGTGACGATCACACTGGACAACAGGTAGCTGCTGAAGTTCCCGCGGGTCCAGGCCGCACCGTAGTTGCCGAGGTCGACACGGTCGGGCACCGCGAAGCCACCGTGGTTCTCACTGGCCGGGGTGACCGAGGAGAACAGCACGCCCACAAGGGGAATCACCGCGAACGCCGCGAAGAACGCGAGGATCACCTGATTGACGATCCGTTCGGTGCGGGTGAGCTTCACTCGGCCTCCCGGGGAGCGATACGGCTGATCAGAACCGTCAGCACCACGATGACGATGGTCAACACCACGGCGATGGCCGACGCCAGTCCGACCTGCCCGGTGTTGAACGCGCGGTTGTAGGCCTCGAACGCGGGCACCGACGTCGCGTTGCCGGGACCGCCTCGGGTGGTGATGAACACCAGATCGAAGGTCTTCAGCGCGGATACGACGGTGAGGGTGAGCGCCACGGCGATCTGCCCGCGCAGCGACGGCAGCGTGATCGCGACGAACTCGCGGACCCGCCCGGCACCGTCCAGGCGGGCGGCCTCGAACAGTTCGGGCGGGATGTTGCCGATGCCCGACAGGAACAGCACCAGGCACAGACCGATGTTCAGCCACGTCCCGATCAGGCCGATGGCGACCAACGCGAAGGTGTGGTCCCCCAGCCACACTCGCGTCATCGAGTCCAGACCGATCAGGCGCAGCGTCTGGTTGAACAGGCCGTCGCGCGAGTAGATGGAGATCCAGATGGTCGCGATGACGACGGTGGCGATCACCTGCGGCAGGAACAGCACCGTGCGGAAGAACGACATCGACCGCAGCGCGTGCGCCCGCGAGATCAGGGCGCTGAGCACCAGCCCGATGAAAACCGGTGCGGCGGCGTAGAACACCATCAGCACGCCGGCGTGGATGAACGAGTCCCGCAACCGCTCGTCGCCGAACACGGCGAGATAGTTCTTCACCCCCGCGACGGTCGCCACGCCCAGGCCGTCCCAGTTGTAGAAGGAGTACTGCACCGTCTGCAACACCGGCGCCCCGAGGAACACCGCGAACACCACGAAGGCCGGCGCCACATACAGGTAGGGCTTCAGCGACCGGCGCGGTCGGCGTCGCTTGGGCTGTGCGTCCCGCCGCCCCGCCTCGGTGGTGTCACCTGGCGGGGACGCGGGTGCGTTCGACCGGCGCAGCGTCACGGTCACTTCTGGCTCGCCAGGAAGTCGGCGTAGTCCTTCTGCAGTGTGTCGACGAATTGCTGTGGGGTGGACTGTCCGCCGACGAGTTCCTGCATCCCGGCGGTGATGGTGTCGTAGAACGTGGGCGTGGCGTAGTCGAGGTAGGGCACCTCACCGTTGGCCTCCTGCACGTCGCGGTACTGCGTCGCGATGTCGGCGGCGACCGTGCCTGCCTTCGGCTGGTATCCCGACGGCAACACCGTCGGCAGGTTGCCGGTGTCCAGCAGCAGCTGTGCGGCCTTGGCGTTGGTGATGAAATCGATGTAGGCGGCCGCGACGTCCGGGTGCGCCGACTTCGACGTGATCGCCCATGCCAGCCCCTGGCCGCCGGTGGTGGCGGGCTTGCCCTGCTCGGAGGTCAGCGTGGTGAAGCCGACCTTGTCGCCGAGGGCATCCTGCAGGGGTTGCTGCATCCAGGTCCCCGTGATGGTGAACAGCGCCTTGCCCCGGCCGAATTCGGCGATGGCGTCATCACGCGAGACTCCGTTGGCCCCCGGGGTGAGGTACCCCTTCGTCGACCAGTCGGCGATCTGCTGTGCGGCTTTGAGCGACGGCTCGTCGGTCCACGCGCCGCCCTTGCCGCTCACCAGGTCGATGACCGCGGGCGCGCCCGCCAACGCGGCCTGCACGACGCCGTAGAGGTGGATGCCGGGGCTCTTGTCGAGGTTGCCGAACGCCATCGGCAGGATGCCCTTGGCCTTCGCGGCCTCCATCGCGGTGTTCAGGTCGTTCAGGGTCTTCGGCGCTTCCAGTCCCAGCGAGGAGAGCAACTCGCGGTTGTAGAAGACACCGACCACCTCACCGGTCTGCGACACCCCGTACAGCGTGTCGCCCTGCCAGGTCTTGCCGTCACTGCTGAAGCTGTTCTGCTTGAGCAGGGCCTCCGGGTAATAGGTGTTCCACCCGTACAGCTCGGCGTAATCGCTCATCGGGCGCAGCATGCCCGCGGCGACGAACGCGCCCATGTCGGGGTAGCCCTGGTTGGCCTGCACCACATCGGGCGGGGTGTTGCTCGACAAGGCAAGGCGCAGCGTCGTTTTCAGGTCGCTGAACGACTCGACGGTCCGTTTGATGGTGACGTTCGGGTACATCTGGTGGAACTGGTCGTTCAGCTTCTCCTGCGCCTCGGCGATACCGCCGTCGGTGTTCTGATCCCACACGGTCAGCGTCACCGGACCGGCCGCCGCGACATCCTTGGAGACCTCACCCGTGGGGGTGGGCGCCGAACCCGACCCCGAATCACCGGATGGCCCCGGCGCACAGGCGGACAGCGCCAGGGTCGCCACCGCGAGGGTGGATACGACGGCGGAACCGAATCGGAACAGGCGCGTTCTGGTCATGACGTCAGGGCTCCTGGGGTTGCGGGGACAGATGATTGGCGGTGTCGTTCGGCCCATTCGCGGACCGGTGTCCAGTCCGGATCGGCACAGCAGTCGGCGAGCAGGTCGGCGATGTCGCCCGGGTGCGGCGCGCTGCGCGCTCCCCCGGCGCCGCGCACCGAGCAGGTCGCGCAGGCACTGGCCAGGTGCAGGCGGTCGGCGAGCTCCCACTCCCAGGCGGTGGCGACCATGAACGCCGCGGTGAACGCGTCACCCGCGCCCGTGGGATCGACCGCGTCGACCGCGATCGCGGGCACCCGCAGGCGCGTCCCGCCCTGCGCGGCGATCGCGCCGTCCGGGCCGAGTGTGATGACCGCCGTCTCGACGACGTCGGCGAGGACGTCCAACGCGTCCTCGACGGTCCGGGCGCGGGTGTACAGGAGCGCCTCGATCTCGTTGACGATGAGGACGTCGACACCCGCGAGGTGGTCGAGAAGTTCATCTGACCACTGTCCCGACGGGTCCCAGCCCACACCGCCGATGAGCACGGTGCCCTGCGCGCGCAGGTGCGCCGCTTCGGCGGGGACCGGGCCGCGGCCGAGGCCGACGTGCGCCACCCGCACCGGTGTGTCCTCGGGCCAGGACGGCAGGTGCCCGGAGTGTTCGTAGGTGACGAATGACCGGTCGTGGCCGTCGGTGATGGCGACCGAGATGGGGATCTGGTAACCCGGGTGCTGGACGGCGAACCGCAGGTCGAGGTTGGGCTCGCGCTGGAGGCTGCGCGCGACGATGCAGCCGATCGGGTCGTCGCCGAGTTCGGTGACCAACGCGGTGTGCGCGCCGAGTCGCGCCGCCGCGACGGCGCGGTTGGCCGCACCGCCGGGCGAGATCGCGAACCCGTCGGCGTAGACCTCCTCGCCGGGGGCAGGGGCGTTCACTCCCGTGAACACCAGGTCGCTGTAGACCCGCCCTGCGACCAGGACGTCGATTTCGCGCTCGGCCACGCGGCGGCCCCCTCCACATCTTTGACGTAGTTTGACGTTCTTTTGCGTTCAGCGTGCGTGTATCGGATGACGATAACGTTTCAATGCGGTCTCCCGGGAGTAATTTCGAGAAACTTCTGCCATAAATGCTCAGACTCGCTCAAACTCTGTCAGATTCTGCGTAAGATCCTCCCCATGTTCCTCGCCGAGCGTCACGAACGGATACTCGCCGCGCTCGCCGACGGCGGGCAGTCGGTGGTCCAGCTCGCCGAGGCGCTGGGCGTCAGCGAGTCGACGATCCGTCGCGACCTCGACATCCTCGCCGAATCCGGCCGTCTGAAGCGGCTGTACGGCGGCGCGATGCTCACCTCGGGCAGCCGCGCCAACATCACCGACTCCGGCGTCATGGAAGATCCGTTCACCTTCGAGAGCCGTCCCGACTTCGCGCTGCGGAAGCGCATCGCCGCGGAGGCCGCCCGACTGGTCACCGACGGTGATGTCATCGTCCTCGACATCGGGTCGACCACCCCGCTGGTCGCGCGTGAGCTGCGCGGCAGGCCGGTCACGGTCATCACGTCGAATCTGGCGGTGCTCGACGAGGTCCGCGACGACGACACCGTCGAGGTGGTGCTGCTGGGCGGGGTGCTGCGGCGCAACCAGCAGTCGCTGGTCGGGCCGCTCACCGAACAGCTCATCGGCCAGCTAAGCGCCGATCTGATGTTCCTGAGCTGCACGGGGGTTCGCGGGGGCCGCGTGGTGGACAACATGGCCGTCGAAGCGCCCATCAAGCAGGCACTGATCGCCGCGTCGCAGCGAATTGTGCTGTTGGCCAGCGAGGTCAAGTTCCCCGGCTCGGGCGCGTTGCGCTTGTGCACCCTCGACGACGTCGACGTGCTCATCACCACCTCCGGCACCCCGGAGGACGAAATCGCCAAGCGCCGTGAGGCAGGCAGGAAGGTCATAGTCGCATGAAACTCGCCATTCTCGGTGGTGGTGGATTCCGCACCCCCTATGTCTGGCAGGCGCTGATCCGCGACCAGGGCACCCCGCGCGTGACCGAAGTGGCGCTCTACGACGTCGACGAGTCGCGGTTGGCCACCGTCACCACCATCTGCGAGCAGTTGGCGGGCGGGTTCGAGGACACACCGGCTCTGCGCACCTACACCGATCTCGAACCCGCCTTGGAGGGCGCGGATTTCGTCTTCGCGGCGATCCGGGTCGGCGGCGTCGAACAGCGGTGCTGCGACGAGCACGTCGCACTCGACCTCAACGTGCTCGGACAGGAGACCACCGGCCCGGGTGGGATCGCCTATGCCCTGCGCACCGTGCCGGTGATGCTCGACATCGCCGAGACCGTCAAGCGGGTGGCGCCGCAGGCATACTTCCTGAACTTCACCAACCCCGCGGGCATCATCACCGAGGCGCTGCAGACCGTACTCGGTGACCGCGCACTCGGAATCTGTGACACCCCATCGGGTTTGGGCCGCAGGGTGGCCGGCGTGCTGGGTTACGACCACACCCGCATCCAGATGGACTATGTCGGCCTCAACCACCTCGGCTGGATGCGACGCGTTCTGGTCGACGGCGTCGACGTGCTGCCCAACCTGCTCGCCGACGAGCACCGGTTGAGCCGCATGGAGGAAACCCAGATCTTCGGCGCCGACTGGATCCACTCCCTCGGCGTGATCCCCAACGAATATCTGTACTACTACTACTTCAACCGGGACGCGGTACGCCGCATCCTCGAGTCACCCCAGACCCGCGGCGACTTCCTGCTGGAAACCCAGAACACGTTCTTCACCACGGCCGCAGAGAATCCCGACACCGCGGCCAAACTGTGGGGTGAAGCGGTCGACGAGCGCGGCGCGAGCTATATGGCCGAGGCCAAGGGCGGTGTGCAGGGCGCCCCCGCCGTCGAACGCGAACGCGAGACCGACCCGGCGCACCTCGGCTACGCGGGCGTGGCGCTGGGTGTGATGGCGGCGATCAGTCGCGACGAACGGCGCACGATGATCCTCAACGTCCGCAACCGCGGGACCATCGCGGGCCTACCCGCCGACGCGGTGGTGGAGGTGCCGACGACCGTCGACGCCAACGGCGTACACCCGCTCACCCTCGAGACCCAGCCCGACCTGCACCAGCTCGGCCTCATGCAACAGGTCAAAGCCGTCGAGCGGCACGCGATTTCGGCAGCAGTCGACGGTTCCACCGATGCGGCGCTCAAGGCGTTCGCATTGCATCCGCTGGTGGACTCGGTGACCGTGGCCCGCCAGCTGCTCGCCGGCTACATCGCCGCCAATCCAGACCTGGCCCGGGTGTTGGCGAAGAGCTCACTGGCGGCATGACACCGGTCGTCCCACCTGGCGTCCCACCTGTCGTCGAGGTCACCACCGATGCCACGGCCGCCGGCGAGGCGGTCGCCACGCGCATCGCGGCGCTGATCCGCACCAAACCCGATGCGGTGATCGGCGTCGCGACCGGTTCGTCACCCATGCCGGTGTACGCAGCGCTGGCGCGGTACGTCGAAGCCGGCCTGAACGTCACCCGCGTCACCTGGTGCGCTCTCGACGAATACCTGGGTCTCCCACCGCATCACCCGCAGTCCTACCGGACCGTGTTGGAACATGCCCTCGTCGAGCCGCTGCACGTCGACCCCGCGATGTTGCGGGTCCCCGACGGCACCGCGGCCGACCCGGACCGGGCCGCCGGGGCCTATGAGAGGTTCCTGGCCGCAACGGGTGTCGATCTGCAGATCCTGGGTATCGGGCGCAACGGGCACATCGGCTTCAACGAGCCCGGCACGCCGTTCGCCTCGACCACGCACCGGGCCCGCCTCACCGAGTCCACCCGAAAAGCCAACGCGCGGTTCTTCACCGACGCTGCTTCGGTGCCGCCCGAATGCCTGACGCAGGGACTCGCGACCATCATGCGGGCCCGGCAGATCGAGCTCATCGCCGCCGGGGAGGAGAAGGCCGACGCGGTCGCCCGGGCGCTGTACGGCCCGGTCACCGAGCAGTGCCCGGCCAGCGTCCTGCAGCGCCATGCCGACGTGCGCGTCACCCTCGATGTCGCAGCCGCGTCGCGTCTGGTCTCGCCGTCCGGCCATCGGTGACCTGATCGGGCTCAGCCCGCGATGCGCCCGATCAGGTCGGTCACCGCGAGCCACCCGAACAGCAGCAGGGACAGTCCCAGTACCACGTTGACCGCCAACCTGTTTCGCAGCTGCGCAGGCACCGACTTGCGGTTGAGCAGGATCAGGAAGGCCACGATCAGCACCGGCAGGAAGAACGCACCGGATATCGCGTAGGCGAGCACCAGCTGGACCGGACGGCCGGTGAACATGATCACCAGGGGTGCGATCACCTGCCCGGCCAGCACCAGGTTGAACAGGCGGCCCTGCGGCCGGATGTAGCGGTCGGCATCCGCGTCGGGCACCCGGCGCACCACGCGGATGCAGTCGGAGAGCATGTAGCAGAACCCGTTGAAGCCGCCGACGAGCGAGGAGAAGACCACAACGAAGAAGGTGACGAAGAAACCGACCTTCACCACCTCGCCGAACGCGGCGCCGAGTGGGCCGCCCAGCGCCTCCAGCTCGGCGGGTCCCGACAGCGACATACCGGTTCCGAAGACAAGTGCCGTGCCGACCACGCTCATCGACACCATGAACACCAGGACGGCCACATAGCTCAGCGCGGCGTCTTTGCGCATCGAACGCAGCTGATCGGTGGTGGTCCATCCCTTGTCGCGGACCCAGTAGGCGTAGATGGCGATGGTCGCGGATCCACCGACACCGCCGATCATCGCCAGCGCCGCGGGCATCGAGCCGTCGGGGATCGAGATCCGCAGCGAGTCAACGATTGTCGACGGGTCTTCCATGGCGCCGGCCGCGACCACCGCCATCACGATGACGCCGAGGAACATCACCACCGCGAATGCGACCATGTATTTCTCGAAGCGTTCCCATTTGCCGACGTAGACGATCGCGCCGGAGACCAGGACCATCGCGACGGTGGTGGGGATGATGGGCAACGCGGGGATCATCATCTTGAGCGCGAGCGCCGCCACCGAGCCCAGCGCCGCACCGTACAGCGTTGTCATGACGAGCACGACGATCAGGAACAGCCACGCGAAAGCGATGTGGACGGAACCGATCTTGGAGAGCAGTGTCGTCGGCCCGGCGAGTTGCAGGCGTCCGCTGGCCTCGGTGAGGACGAACTTGATCAGGACGCCGACGACCGCGACCCAGACGAGGCCCATGCCGAACGATCCGGCCCCTTCCAGGGTGCTGACCATGTCACCGGCACCGACACTTGTCGCCGCCAGTGCGAGCCCCGGCCCGAACAGGGCGATCGTGTGCCACAGGCCGGCGCCCCTGCGGCGGACATCTTCCTTGGTTCCGACCACGCTTTCTCCCCATCTCTGTGGTGGGCGGTCCGCTCGGCGCGTGCAGCCCGTCGATTGACCGCTATACGGATAAGTGACCGTATGACGGTCACGATCCTCTCAGTGGTCCGGATCACTGTCAAGAGCCGGTGCCTCCTGAGCACCGCCAAAAGTGTTGCGGCGGCATGGATCTCGGTACCGCTTCCGGATACGGACGAGACCGTACGACGATGCCCCGGTACGACGATTCGCACCGGGGTGTCAGAAGAACGCCGTCTACGGTGACCGATACACGGCGTTGGACTCGACTTCGTCGAAGACGGTTCGCGCGATGGGTGAGCGCAGTTCCTCGGCCAGATGGCCCAGCAGACCCGCGGTACGGGCCAGCAGCGCGACGCCCCGGCACAACTCCACCGGGATGCCGATGTCGGCCAGCGCGGCGCCGCAGGTGCCTGCGCCGTTCACCGGCAACTTCTTCGGCGCCACCCGCCCCACCGCCTCCAGCAACGCCAGGTGCGGTCCGTAGCATCCCTCTTCACGTGCGATGCCGATCAGTACCGGTGTGCGTGGATCGCCGTCCTTGTGCAGGTGATGCCCGAGGCCGGGGATGAAACCCTGGTGTGCGGCAATTGCTTTCATCGCGACGTCGTCCCAGCCTTCCGGGCTCGTCGGCATCTCACCGACCGTGGCGAGGGCCTGCTGCAGGAACTTAGCCGTGTCCTCGCTGACACCGAGGAACCGCGACCCACCGCCGAGCAGGCCCGCGGCGAGCGCGCCCTGCAGGGCCTCGGGTGCACTCAGGTACGTCAACCGCGCCGCCAGCGCGGTCGGCGTGAAACCGTGATCGGCCAGGGCGGTCAGCACGGCCTCGAACACCCGGAGCTGGCCACGGCTGGGTTCCCGCAGGGTGATGAGGCGAAAGGCCAGCTCCCCGAAGCTGATCTGTCCGATCAGCTCGTTCGGCAGGTCGTGCCCCATGAGGCTGATGGTGTCTTTCGTCGAGACGCCCAGCGCTGTCGGGTACTTCGCCATCTGGGTCATCGGGTCGCTCCTTCCGAGGTGATCCACTCCCGGATCTCGCCGCTGTGTTCGCCGATGGCCGGTGGGGCGAGGTCGTAGCGGGCCGGTGTCTCCGACAGCCGGATCGGATGACGGATGGTGTTGACCCCGCCCACCTCGACGACGGGTTGAAGGCCGAGTTCGTCGGCGAGTTCCACCCCGCCGCGGACATCGTTGATCGGTGCGCACGGCACTCCCACGCCGGACAAGGTGCGGAACCACTCCTGCGCCGATGCGGTCGCGAGCCGCTTTTCCAGCAGCGGCCGCAGATCGACCCGGTTGTTGTTGCGGGCCGCGACAGTGGCGAACTGCTCGTCGTCGGCGAGTTCGGGAACTCCCAACGCTTCCACCAGTTTCCGGAACTGCCGGTCGTTTCCTGCCGCGATGATCAGGTCGCCGTCGCCCGTCGGCATCGGCTCATAAGGGTACAGGCTCAGGTGGGCGTTGCCCATCCGGGTCGGGACCACGCCGCCCGCCACGTACGCCGATGTCTGGTTCACCAACGCCGACAGCGCGGTCGACAACAGATTGATCTCGACGTGCTGGCCCTGCCCGTTTCGGTCCCGGTGTCGCAGCGCGGCCAGGATCCCGATCGTCGAGTGCAACCCGGCCATCACGTCGAACACCGCGACCCCGGCGCGGTACGGTGACCCATCCGGTGCTCCCGTCAGGCTCATCAGGCCCGAAACCCCCTGTACCAGGAGGTCGTAACCCGGTAGCGAGGCGCCGCCCGCGGATCCGAAGCCGCTGATCGAGCAGTACACGACACCCGGGTTGACCGCACGGACCGCGTCGTAGTCCAGCCCGAACCGCCTCAGGCCGCCCGGCCGGAAGTTGTGGATGAACACGTCGGCACGCGCCGCGAGCGCGCGCGCAACCGCATTGTCGTCGGGGTCGTCGAAGTCCAGTGCGATCGACCGCTTGTTGCGGTTGACCGACAGGTAGTACGTGCCAACGCCGCGGTCGTCCGTCGGCGGCACCCACCGGCGGGTGTCGTCCCCCTCGGGTGACTCGACCTTGATGACGTCGGCCCCCAGGTCGGCCAGCAGCATCGTGCAATACGGCCCGGCCAGGACGCGGGAGAAGTCTGCCACCACGAGACCGCTCAGCGGCCCCTTCTGCATGTCGCCATCCGTCATACGGACAACTGTCCGCTAGACGGACAATGGTGTCAAGCGGACACGTGTTTCTGTGGCCGGGACTGCACCAGGGCCCAGTCGGCCGAGATGTCGCCCGCCGCACGCAACAACAGCGGCAGGTGCTCGTTCGTCAGCTTCTCCAGGCTCGTCTCGGCCGCATGCACCGTCACATTCATGGCGGCCCGCACGCTCCCTGCACCGTCCCGCAGGGGCACCGCCACCGACCGGATGCCGGGAGCCAGTTCCTCATCGGCCACCGCCCAGCCGCGCGCGCGGACCTCGCCCAGCTCGCGGATCAACTGTTTGTTGTCCAGGGGTTCGCGGGCGGGCAGACCCGAACGGCTCGGCGCGGCCAACGCGGCCTGCAGCTCGTCGGGTTCCAGCGCTGCCAGCAGGACTTTGCCCTGCGAGGTGTAGGGCGCCGGGAACCGCGTCCCGATCTCTACCCGGAGCGTGATCAGCTTGGGCACCGCGACCCGGGCGACGTAGACGATGTCACCCTCATCGAGCTGTGAGATCGACGACGACTCGCCGGTGGCCGCGACGAGGCGTTCCATGTGGGGGCGGGCGATGTCCCAGAGGTTCAGGGACCCGATGTATGCCATTCCGAGCGCGAGCACACGCGGCGTCAACGCGTACTGATTCCCCACAGCGCGGGTGTAGCCGAGCTCCTCCAGCGTCAACAACAGCCGCCGCGCAGTCGGGCGGGCCAACCCGGTCGCTGCCGCCACCTCACTCAAGGTGAGCGCGGGACGCTCGGCCGAGAAGCAGGTCAGTATGTCCAGGCCTCTCGCCAGCGCCTCGACAAAGTCGGACCCCTGCCCACGTCCGGCCATGCCGCACCCCAATCTCGATCGCTCCACGCCTGAATCGCCGATTCTACGTGGTGGCGTGTGCCCGCAATCACTGCGCGGGGCGCGCCCGGGTGATCACGTGCCCTCGATCACATCACCCTCCTTGTCCTCTGTGATCCGTTGTGGGCCAAGCCGATTCGAGTCCGCTCCGGGCGCGGCGCAGGTGGTGTTGCCTACCGAGTGTCGGCGAATTGCTGCCATCTCACGCTCAATCACTGCCAACCGAAATTGCCCGGGCCGGGTCGTCGTTGCAACAGGCAACCGAGTCAGGCCATCGACACAGAAAGGCTCGAATCATGAAGAAGTTCGGATTCGCCACCACCATCGCCACCGGCTTCGCGGCCGCCATCTTCGCCCTGGCAGCACCCGCCCAGGCCGACATCGCCCACCACGACTGGGTCCACAATGTGCAGCAGCACGCCACCGTCGGCGCCGTGCAGCCCACCTTCGGTAACGGCCGCTGATCCTCCGGATATCCACGAGGGGCACCCGAACGGGTGCCCCTCGTCTCGTCTGCGCCGGATGCAGGCAGGCAAACTGATGCCATGACCGAGGCGCGCGGGTTCCTGCTGATCATGTCGCTGGCGGCGACGACGGCCCTGACCCTGGCGCTGGGGTTCACCGATCCCGCCGCTCCGCTGTCCTATCCGACGAAGTTCCTGGTGTGGAACCTGTTCCTGGCCTGGATTCCCATGCTGTGCGCGGTGGCCTTCGATCTGGCGGAGCGGCGGTTCTGGCTGGTTCCGCTGGGCCTGGTCTGGTTGGCGTTCCTGCCGAACGCGCCGTACCTGGTGACCGATCTGGTGCACCTCGGCGAGGGATACGAGTTGTGGCGTCACGTGCTGCAGTACGGGTTCGCCGCCTGGACCGGCATCCTGCTCGGAGTGGTGTCGCTGCTGCTCGTCCACACTCGCATCGCGCGTGAGTTCGGCGGGATCTGGGGATGGTTGGCCGCCGTGTTGTCGGTGGGACTGTGCGCGATCGGTGTGGTGATCGGCCGCTTCCAGCGGTGGAACTCCTGGGATCTGGTCACCCAACCCAACGCGGTGGTCGCCGCCACGTTCGACTGGATGCGCGCCCCGCTGGCCTATGTGCAGTCGACCGGTGTGGCGATCGCCGTCGCGGCGTTCTTCGGGCTCGCCTATCTCACGGTGTGGTCGATCAGGGGGCTGGCGCTGTAACACCACTACCCGCGCAGCGCCCATTCCAGCATGGTGAACTCCGCGGTCACGGCGGTGAACCGACCCTCGACCCGCGCACCGATCCTGATCGCGTCGGCGGCACCCGTGATTCGGCCGGGAAGCACCGGTCCCGAGTCGAGTTCGACGAGCGCCACGGTGTAGGGCACTGCGTGGCGCAGATCGGGGTGCAGCGGTCGGTGGTAGGTCGTATGGCTCCACACCGTCCCGGACGGCTCGACGGCTCGCCACCTGCCCCCGGGTTCCCAGCACTCCGGACACCGTTCACTCGCCGGGAAGCGTACGTAGTCACACTTCTCGCAGTGTTGCAGCTGCAAGCACTTTCGTCTGAGCGCATCCCAGAAGTGCTGATCTGCGGGGTCGCCGGGGGGCGGGATGATGTAGCCGGTCACGCGGTCACCGCCAGCAGTGTTGCCGCGGCCTTGAGAAAGTCGTGCGATGAGCAATCGAGCGCATAGGTCGGGTCGGGTATCTGTCGGTCACCGCACTCTCCGCGCAGTTGGCGCACGGCCTCACACAGGTGCAACCAGCCCCACATGTAGCTCTCCGAGAGTTGCCCGCCGTTGGTGTTGACCGGCAGCCGTCCCCCTGGGCGGGTGTGGCCTTCCTGCAGGAACGCCCCGGCTTCGCCGGGGCCGCAGAACCCGTACGCCTCGAGCATCTGAAGCACCCATACCGAGGTGGCGTCCTGCAGATACAGCGCATCGATGTCCTGCGGCCCGACTCCGGTGTTGTTCCAGAGGTCGCGCGCAGTGTCGGCCAGCCATGGCCGCATCAGGTTGTCGGGATTCTGATATCCGCGCAGCGCCGTCCGCTCCGCCATCCCGGCCACGAACACCGGCCGTTTCGGACAGTCACCGGCCCGCTCGGCCGTGGTGAGGACAAGTGCTGCTCCACCGTCGGACACCATGGTCAGATCGGGACGGCGCAGGGGTTCGGCGATGTAGGGCGCGGCCAGATAGTCCTCGATCGACAGCGGATCCCGGAAGATGCTCAGCGGATTGAGCCGGGCCCATTCGCGCTGCGCCACCGAGATCCAGCCGAGCTGCTCCTCCGTCGTCCCATAGCGGTGTTGATGGCGCCGGAACGCCATGGCGGCCGGGCCGGCCACGTGCACCAGGCCTGCGGCGGCGGCGAATTCGGCGCCGCCGCCGACCGTGGTCCCGAAATTGATGCGCTGTGACCGTTGGTTGGTGCCGTAGGCCAGGACGACGGTGTTGGCCAGGCCCGCGGTGATGGCCATGACACCGAGATGCAGGGAGAAATTACCGGTCCCGTAGTCGAGGGTGGCGCTGTACCCGGGGTTCATCCCCAGCAGTTGGCCGACTTGTTCGTCGATGCACGACCGCGTGGTCAGGTTCCGACAGGTGATGAGCCCGTCCACTTCGGCTTTGTCGATACCGGCGTCATCCAACGCCAGTTGTATCGCCTCGGCAGCGATGTCATTGGCGGTGCGCCCGGGTAGCTCACCTTGGCGGGTCGAGCCGACGCCGACGACGGCCGTGGTCATGGCCACACTCATTCCAAGCGCCTCCTACGCCGGGCGAAGTAACTCTCGGTGTCGGTCCACCCCAGCAGGGCACCGCCGTCGACGTCGATCGCCTGGCCGTGCACCATCGCCGCGGCGTCGGAGGCGAGGTACAGCACGACGGCCGCCTGGTCGTCGGGGTCGGAGATCCGGCCCGCCGGGATCTGTTGTGTCCTCTGCGCCAAAACCTCAGCGCTGGAGACGTTTTCCATCATGGGAGTCATGACCGGGCCCGGGCATACGGCGTTGACATTGATGCCGTCCGGCGCGGCCTCGTAGGCCAGGTGGCGGGTGAACCCGACCAGTCCGGCTTTGCTTGCGGTGTAACTCGCGCCGGAGTTGAAGCTGATTCGCTTCGCGGCGACCGAGGCGATGTTGACGATCTTGCCGTAGCGCTGCCGACGCATGTGCGGCAGCACCGTTCTGGCACAGAGAAACGGTCCGGTCAGGTTGACGTCGATGACTCTGCGCCAGTCGGTTTCATCGGTGTCCTCGATGAGCTCGGTCGTGGTGGTCGCCGCATTGTTTACCAGGATGTCGACTGATCCTGTTGTTTCCCAGGCGAATTCAACAAGACCGGCAACCTGGCCGGCGTCGGTGACGTCGACGCCGTAGCCGTGCGCCGCGGCTCCCCCGTCGGCCAACTGCGCCGCTGTCTGCGCGGCGGCCCGGCCGTCCAGGTCGGCCACGACGACCGTGGCACCTCGGCGGGCAAATCCTTCGGCGATCGCACGGCCGATACCCCGGGCCGCTCCTGTGACGATCGCCAGTCGGCCCGCGAACAGCTGCCCGGCTTCGTCTGTCCCCGTCACCGGTTGGCCTGGGTGAACTGAGCGTCGAGTTCGCGAAGGTCGATGCCCTTGGTCTCCTTGATGATGATCGAACCGATGATCACCAGCACACCCAGCAGCATGATCCACGCGTTGAACACCCAGCCGAGGTCGATCGAGGTGAACCAGGTGTTGAGATACGGTGCGGTTCCACCGAAGATCGCCACGGACAGTGACACCACGAAGCCGACGATCGTGGCACGCACGGCAGTGGGCGCCTGTTCTGCCACCACCGCCGAGTACATGGCACCCACGCAGGCCCAGACGATCTGCCCCAGCAGGCTCGCGACGAACAAGGTCCATGGCGCGTCGGTCACCATGTTCGCGATCGGGAAGGCCAAGGCGATCATGAGCACGCCCTGTGCGAACACCATCGGTTTCCGCCCGATCTTGTCCGACAGCAGCCCCATGAACGGCAGGAGTACGACGATCAGGCCCTGCGAGATCAGGCTCACGGTGAACGCCGCGGTC
The DNA here is from genome assembly GCF_001187505.1 of Mycolicibacterium goodii. Next base: position 2,036,113 of record NZ_CP012150.1, on the reverse strand, counting down.
TCGTTCATGCCGTGCTGGGCGATGGCGTTGGCAGGCGCGAAGGAAATCCACGCATAGAACGAGATGTTCACGCCCACCGAGACCGTGACGATCCGCACGGTCGTGGAAATCCACTGCCGCGGTGTGAGTTTCTGTTCGATTCGGTCATCGGATTCCTCGACCGCTTCGACGAACACCTCGGTTTCCACCGCCGAACGACGCAACCAGAGCGCGAAGAGGCCGAGCACGCCGCCGAAGGCGAACCCGATTCGCCATCCGAACGAGGTCATATCCGCTTCGGACAGCAACGCGCTCAAGATGGCGGCGGTAGCGGTGGCGGTCATCAGACCGATCGTCGAGGACACAAACGGTACGCAGGCCCATAATCCACGCCGTTTCGGCGGTGCGAGTTCGGCTGCGTAGGTGTAGGCGACGCCGGCCTCACCGCCGTGAGCGAGGCCCTGCACCAGCCGGGCGGCCAGCAGGTAAGCCGAAGCGATGACCCCGACATGGGTGTAGGTCGGCATGACGGCCATGGCGACGCTGGACCCGGCCAGCAGGCACATCGTGACGACCAGAATTGTCTTGCGACCCAACCGGTCTGACAATCTCCCGAAGATGAGACCACCGATCGGCCGGGCGACGAACCCCACCGCGAAGACGGCCAGCGTCGCCAACAGACCCGAGGTGGGGTCGGCGGAGTCGAAGGCATTGGCCGCCAGATAGACCGAGAAGATCCCGTACAGGTTCCAGTCGAACCACTCCAGCGCGTTGCCTACGCCGGCAGCCACCAGCGATCGGCGTCGGGCACCGAAAGTCGACAGAACCGAGGCGTCGGCTCGGTCGGAGGTATTGGGGGCACTGACCATGCTCACTCCACTGTTGTCTGAATGTCGGTCCACCGCGGCCACTTTGTCTGTGATCGGCGTGCTGACCGCTCTGATCGAAGGATGGGGTTCCGCGACCGTGACCGGCGTCACGTCTCGCGTACTGTCGACACTATTCCGCATCGATGCGGGGTGACGCAAGAGTCGATCCAGAAATTGCGTCAAAGTGTCGACAGTTAGTCGTGCTCGCCGGGGCGCCGCACGAACCGCCCGTCCGCGAAGAGCGCCATCAGCCCGGCGAGCGCGTTCCTCGCCATCGTCCGGTTGAGGGCAGCGGCCAATCCGGCGTCGCGCTCGTGAAACGCCTGCACCAGGCGCTCATGGTCGGCGAGCGACCGCTCGATCTGCCAACCGCGATCCATGCCCAGGTGTCGCAGGTGCAGAACCCTCAGCCCCAGCGTGTCGATGGTCCGTTTCAACGTGTCGTTCGCCGCCGTCACGCAGCACTGCTCCTGGAACAGGACTATCTGCCAGAAGTAGCCATCATGATCACCGCGGCGACCGGCGTGCCTCATCGCTTCCAACCGCTGATCGAGTCGCTCCAACTCCGCGTCGCCGGCGTGGGCGACGATGTGCTGGGCCACCAATGCGTAGAGCTCGCCGCGCAGTTCGTAGATTTCGCTCACGGTGTCCGGCGAGAAGGTGGTCGCGCGAGGACGCCGACGAGGTGGGACCTCCACCATGCCCTGCTTCTCGAGCAGCATCAGCGCCTCACGGACGGGCGTGCGACTGGTGCCGAAGCGCTTGGCGAGTTCGAACGAGTTGAGGTCGGCCCCCGGGCTGACCCGCTCCTCGATGATGTCAAGCGCGATCTCGACCGCGATCTTGCCGACCAACGAATCCTCGCGGCCCTCGACGCCCAGGAGACGCGTGAGCAGGTCGTTGACGACGTCTGAAGTCGAGCCGGTGGAGAAGGGGTCGACAAGATCGGCCGAGGTCATGGCTTCACCGTAGCGGTGCAGCCATCCTTCGCCGGATACATCCGTCGCCGGATAATTCCGGGTCGATCCTTCGGCAGGTCCGGTCACGCTCACCAGCATAAAGTGTCGCCACTTATGGTGTTGTCGATCTTTGCGCCGCGATTGATCCTTGCGTTTCACGACGACGCGATGTCATAGTGTCGACACTTGGTGAAAGGATCGCAATGCCGGAAATTCACCCCCATCCATCCCGACCTGGTCCCCTCAGCGGTATCCGGGTGCTCGACCTGACCACGTTTCTGTCCGGACCTTCGGCGACTCAGCTGCTCGGTGACCTCGGCGCCGACGTGATCAAGGTCGAGTCACCCGCGGGCGACTCGAGCCGATCGATTCCCCCGTACTTCGTCGGCGACGACAGCGCCTACTACCTGGCCAACAACCGCAACAAGCGCAGCATCGTGGTGGACCTCAAACGCCGTGAGGGCGTGGAAACCGTGGCCCGCCTCGCCGCGAAATGTGATGTGCTGCTGGAGAATTTCCGCCCCGGTGTATGCGCGCGACTCGGTCTGCACCACCACGACCTGGCCCGGGAGAACCCCGGCCTGATCTGGGCTTCGATCAGCGGCTTCGGGCAGGCCGGCCCGCTGCGCGAACGACCGGCGTACGACATGATCGTCCAGGCCATGAGCGGCGTCATGAGCCTCACCGGCCACCCCGGCGCTCCTGCCACCAGGCTCGGCGTTCCGGCCGGGGACGTCGTCGCCGGTATGTACGCGGTGATCGGTGTCCTGGCCGCACTCGTGGCGCGTGCGGCAACCGGACGCGGCGAGATCGTCGATGTGTCGATGCTCGACGCGCAGCTCAGCCAGCTGTCCTATCAAGCCGTCTACACGCTGCTGAGCGGCAGATCCCCGGCTCCGCAAGGGGCGGGCCACGATTCCATCCCCACCTATCGGGCGTTCACCGGTGGCGACGGCCGTGAGTTCGTGGTCACGGCCAACACCCAGCCGATGTGGGAACGGTTGGCCAGGATCACCGGTCTGGACTGGATGCTCGATGACGTTCGGTTCTGCGACCAGGCCGCGCGCCTGCGGAACAAGACACAGTTGTGGACGGCGTTGGAAGAAGCGTTCACACAGCGGCCGGCCGACGAGTGGGTGGACCTGTTGATCGAGGCCAACGTCCCGGCGGCCCAGGTCCTCGATGTCGGCGCCGCACTGGACCTGGCCGAAAAGGCGGGCAGGCAAATGGTTCTCGATCTGAGCGATGACACCACCGGCCACACCATCCGGTCGATAGCCACACCGATCCGATTCGCCGGCGGGCAACCTCACGCTCGCCGGTACCCACCCCGGCTCGGTCAGGACAGCGAGGCGGTGCTACGTGACCTCCTCGGTCTCGATGCCGAAGAAGTCCGGCACCTCATCGAGTCGGGCGTGATCGATACACCGGACAGTCTGGGGCGCAGTCTTTCTCAATTGTCCGATGCTCCAACAGCGAAATAGTTCAACCACCAAAGGAGAGAAATATGAAGCTCGAGAACAAGATCGCCGTCGTCACCGGCGGCGGCTCCGGAATGGGACGCGCCGGCGCCATCCTCTTCGCGAAGGAAGGCGCCAGGGTCGTCGTGGCCGATCTGGACGAGGTCGCGGCGAAAGAGGTCGCGGCAGAGGTGTCCGGCAGCGGAGGTGAGGCGGTTGCCGTCTCGGCGGACGTCGCCACCCTGGAGGGCAACGAGGCGATCGTCTCCGCAGCGGTCGACACCTTCGGCGGGATCGACATCTTCTGGGCGAATGCCGGTGTGGCCGCCCCGATGAGCCCGGTTTCCGAACAGTCCATCGAATTCTTCGACACCCTGATGGCGGTCAACGCCAAGGGTCCCTGGCTCGGCGCCCGGGCCGCCATGCCGCAGCTGCGTAAACGGCCCGTCGCGTCCTTCATCATCACCTCATCGCTTTCGGGGTTCCGCGCGCGCCCGAACAACAGTGCCTACTCCGCCTCCAAGGGTGCCGCCATCCAACTGACCCGGGCGCTGGCCGTCGAATTCGCCCCGGATGTGCGGGTGAACACCGTGGCGCCGGTATCGACCGAAACCCCGATGCTGAGGACATTCATGGCCAAGCAGGACGACATCGAGGCGACGATCGCCGGCCAGCGTGCCGGAGTGCCACTCGGCCGACTCGCCCGGCCCGAGGACATCGCCAAAGCCGCATTGTTCCTCGCCGGCGACGACTCCGAGTTCATCACCGGCATCACCGTCCCCGTCGACGGCGGCATCTCCGCACGATCCTGAAACCCCTGTCCCCCAACACTTCTATCCGAAAGCAGACTCATGCACCGCGAGTACTACGGATCCTTCATCGGCGGCAAGGAACTGCCCGCCGCGAGAACCGACACCATGGAGAGCATCGACCCCGCGACGGGCAAACCGCTGGCACTCATCCAGCGCGCGGGAGCCGACATCGTCGACGAGGCGGTGACCAACGCCGAACTGGCCCTGCCCGCCTGGCGTGACGCCGACGGTGCCGAACGTGGCCGCGCCATGCGCCGCCTTGCCGACACCATCCTGGACAACCTCGACCTGCTCGCGTACCTGGAGTCGGTCGACAACGGCAAGCCGTTGCGTGAAGCGGAGGCCGATGTCCGGCTCACCGCCGGCTACTACGAGTACTACGGAGGCATCGCCGACAAGATCCACGGGGAAACGGTTCCACTCGGACCCGAATTCCACTCGTACACACGCGTGGAACCCTTCGGAGTGACCGCACACATCGTGCCCTGGAACGCCGCGCTGCAGCAGACCGCCCGCGGCGTGGCGCCCGCCATCGCGGGCGGCAACGTCGCCGTCGTCAAGCCGGCCGAGGACACGTCCATGGCCGTTGTCGAGTTCGCCCGGCTGGCAGTCGAAGCCGGTGTGCCCGCGGGCGTCATCAACGTGGTCACCGGCCTCGGCGCCGAGGCCGGTGCGGCACTGGTCCAGCATCCCAAGGTTCGCCGTATCGCCTTCACCGGATCGGTGCCCACCGGGCAGTCGGTTCTGCGCGCCTCCGCCGATCACCTCAGCCCGGTGACCCTCGAACTCGGCGGGAAATCGCCCAACATCGTGTTCGCCGACGCCGATCTGGACGCAGCCGCCGCGGGCTCCCTCACCGCGATCAACTTCAACGCCGGGCAGGTCTGCATGGCGGGAAGCCGCCTGCTGGTGCACCGCAGTGTGCACGACGAGTTCGTCGACCGCCTCGCCGAGGGCAACCGGGCCGTCACGCTGGGCCGCGGGATCGACAACCCGGGCATGGGCCCGATCACCACCGAGCAGCAGTTCCGAAAGATCCTGGGATATCTGGACATCGGTCGCGCGGAGGGCGCCCATGCCGTCGTGGGCGGTGGCCCCGCCCAGGTCGACGGGCTGGAGGACGGCCGCTTCATCGAACCGACGATCTTCGTGAACGTGAGCAACGACATGCGCATCGCCCAGGAGGAGATCTTCGGGCCGGTGCTTTCGGTCATTCCTTTCGACAGCGATGACGAAGCGGTGGCGATCGCCAACGACACCCCCTACGGCCTCACCGCAGGGTTGTGGACCAGGGACCTGTCCCGCGCACACCGGGTCGCGGGTCAGATCGAGGCGGGACAGGTCTCGATCAACAACTATTTCGCCGGTGGCATCCGCACCCCGTTCGGCGGCTACAAATCCAGTGGTTTCGGCCGTGAGAAGGGCCCGGACGCGGTCTATCACTACCTGCAGACCAAGACCGTCAGCATCCAGCTCTGAGGCCGATCCGATGAACGCAACGAACACCCAGATGAACCGCCTCACCGACCACATCGGCGGCTGGACCGACGGTTTGGAGCAGGACCGCCGATCCCGGCCACTGTTCTTCGAGCGCCTGGCGGCGATGGTTTCCGTGCCGGCCGACCGCGATGCGCTCGGCGACGTGGAACGGGCCCTCATCGGCGTGGCTGTCGTCGGCAACGTGGCCAACACCAACTGGACCCGCCTGGACGCCCACGTACGGCGGGCACTGCGCGCGGGCGCCACGCCCGATCAGGTCCGCGACGTCCTGCAGATGGTCAGCATCATGAGCATCCACGCGATGACCTCGGGGTTGCCCGCGTTGATGAAGGTGCTACGGGAACGCGGGCTCGCACCAACTGCTGACCTCGACGCTCACCGGCAACGGCTGAAGGACGAGTTCGAACGCCGGCGCGGCTATTGGCACGACAGTTGGAACGACGTGCTCACGCTGGCTCCCGAGATGTTCGAGGCCTACACCGCATTCTCGGCCGCGGCCACCGACGAAGGCGCGCTCGACGAGAAGCTACGCGAGTTGATCTACATCGCGATCGACTGCATCCCGACGCACATGTATGCACCGGGTGTGGAGATACATGCACGTAGGGCTCTCGATGCCGGCGCCACGCCCGAACAGATCGTCACCGCGATCGAGATCGCCGCGCTCGTCGGTGCGGATCCGTACATCCAGGCGGCCCAAAGCTCTTCGCTCTTCGAGGGTCAGTCCGTCTGACCTGTTGTGCCGGCCGGTCGCCGCGAACCCTCCCCACATCGCGGCGACCGGCCATTCGCCCGACGGCGGGCCCCCGCAGCGGGCAGCGTGGGGAAGCCACACGTAAACGAATACATGCCGCTGAAAAGCTGAACTACGCCCCGGGACAATCGGTCTCATAATTCCCGATGCCAACAACGCCGTTTTCGCCGACATGTTCTCCGGTGTGCAGAAGGCCGCCCATGCCAGATCGACGCACCACCGCAACCTTTGCCCGCAGTCGATCGCGATCACCGAACCGTTGTGGGTCGACCTGAGGGTTGAGAGCCACGCCGTGGCTTTCGACGTTGCGATTGGGCCACTGCCGAGGCGCCGATCACATTGCGCAATCGTTTGTTCGCAATCGAAGTTTTTTGCGCAATCGGTTGCTCACGGACATTTCATGTGCTTCGCTTTGTGCAACACAATTCAGGATCTGGTCGCCACCGGCCGTTCCGCAACTGCTTCCAGCACCCTTTCACACCTTCGGCGCCGCAACTGCACACACGAGATTGGACCGCGATATATGAGTGATATGTCGGCAGTTGATTCGTTGACCGACGAACCGTTCACGACACATCAGACGCCTCCACCCAGATTGGAGGTGGTGGGCGTCGACAAGGAGTACCCCGCAGACCCTGGCCCGATCCAGATTCTGCGTGGACTGAGTCTGCGCGCCGATCGCGGCGAGTTCGTCTCCATCGTGGGCCCGAGCGGCTGTGGCAAGTCAACCCTGTTCAACATCATCACCGGACTGATACCCCCGACAGCGGGTTCGGTGCTGGTCAATGGCGAGGATGTCACCGGCTCGACATCCCGGCACATCGGATACGTCCTGCAGAAAGATCTGTTGTTTCCCTGGCGGACGGTTCTGGAGAACGTCGTCCTCGGCCTGGAGGTGCGCGGTCTCCGCAAGAAAGATGCACGCACCCGCGCGCGTTCCTTGTTTGCGACGTACAAGCTCGAAGGTTACGAGGACAAGTACCCATCAGATCTCTCCGGTGGGATGAAACAGCGTGCGGCACTGATGCGCACGATGGTGACGGACCCCGACATCATCCTCATGGACGAGGCGTACAAGGCGTTGGACTACCCGCTCAAGATCGCGCTGGAAAGTGAGCTCCTCGAGACGGCGCGAACCACCGGGAAGACCGTCGTCGCCGTGACACACGACATCGAGGAAGCGGTGACCATGTCTGACCGCGTGTATGTGCTCAAGGCTCACCCGGGTGAGGTCGTCTCCGAGTTTCCGATCGACCTCGGAACCACCAGTACCGACATCAATGAAAGGCGACTGGCCCCGCGCTTCAACGAGTTCTACGAAAAGATCTGGCGCGGAATCGGCCAGAAATCGGGTGCAGCATGACACCCGGCCCCCTCAGAGTGCGCAGCTTCCCGAAGGAGAGCCGATGACGACCGTACTGCCTCAGCGAGCCGCCGCCGACCCGCAGCCCAGCCGACGCCGCACCTCGGCACCCTCACCGGGCAGAAGGCGGGTCATTCTCCATGCCCTTCAGGGCGGGATCGTGATATCTGCCCTGGCCGCCTGGGAATTGGGCGCGCGAAGCGGAGCCATCAGCTCCTTTCTGTTCGGTAGCCCCAGCGGAGTATGGAACGTGCTGCACAAGCGTGCCGTCTCCGGTGAATTGTGGACCGACATCGGCGTGACGAGTTCCGAAGTCATACTTGGGTTTCTGGTCGGCGCTGTCGGCGGCTCCGCGTTGGGGCTGCTGCTGTGGTACTCACAGTTCGTCGCCGATCTCACGGCTCCGTTCATCGCGGCAATCGGCTCGATCCCGGTGTTGGCCGTAGCACCTCTGACGATCATCTGGTTCGGCACGGAGATGACGTCCAAAGTGGTGATCGTCGCATTCTCCTGCGTGGTCGTATCCCTGACCACGTCGTACAGCGGCGCTCGCCGGACCGACCCCGACCTGGTCAATCTGATGAAGTCCTTCGGGGCCACTCGGTCGCAGATCTTCCGCAAGCTCGTCGTGCCCTCGGCGATGTCCTGGGTGGTTTCCGGCCTGAAACTCAACATCGGCTTCGCCCTTGTCGGAGCGATCGTCGGCGAATACATCAGTTCCGACGCCGGCGTGGGACACATGATCCTTCGCGGCAGTTCGAACTTCACCATCACGCTCGTCATCGCAGGCATCTCGATCGTGATGGTCATGGTGCTCGTTTTCAACCTTTTCGTCGCCGGGCTCGAGCGCACCCTCGGCCGCCATCAGAAGTCCTGAAAGGTTCTGAACATGAACGCAAAACACCTTCGGTCGGCCGCTGCCGCACTCGTCGTCGCGTTGACCATGATGTTCGTCGGCGGTTGTGCCGGCGGTGCGACTGAGGGCGCCGACGGCAGCGCGACAGTTCGCATCAGCCAGGCGTTTCAGTCCCTGCTCTACCTACCGCTCTACGTTGCAAAGGAGAAGGGTTACTTCGAAGAGCAGAACGTTCGCGTCGACATCGCCACCGGCGGGGGTGGAACGCAGTCCTGGACCGCGGTACTGGGCGGCTCGGCTGACTTCTCGATCCAGGATCCGGTTTTCGTGCCCAAGTCTCACGAGAACGACGGACCAGGGGTCGTGGTGGCCGCCATCCAGAACGCACCGTCGGTCTTCGTCATCGGCCGGGAGAACACGGACGGCACCCTCGACAACTCCTCGATATTCGTGGGCAAGAAGGTAGCGGTGAGCCCCGAACCGGATACGAGTTGGGCATTCATGAAGTACCTGATCGAACAGGACAAACTGCGGGACGTCACTTTGGTCAATGTGGCGTTGGGCAGTGAGCTCGCCGCCGTAGCCAGCGGGCAGGCCGATTACGCACTGTCTTTCGAACCCACCGTCAGCCAGGCCGTCGTCGATCAGAACCTTGACGTCGTCTACTCCTTCGCGGCGAACCCCAGTTGGAATCCTTTTGCCTTCTCCAGCCTGACGACCACCGAACGCTATCTTCAGGAGCACCCCGAGGCGGCTCAAGGAGTCGTCACCGCGATCGCCAAAGCGGCGAGGTTCATCTACTCCGAACCCCAAGCAACCGTCGATATCGCAACCGAGTACTTCCCCGACCTCTCCCGCGAAGTGATCGAGGCGGCTGTTCAACGTGAGATCGAGGCCAGAGGCTATGCCGAAGATGTCACCGTGACCCGGCAATCCTGGGACAACAACATGCGGATCTCCCTGTTCACCAAGAACATCGCCGCGTATCCGTCAGATGCCACCTCATACGAGAACAACGTGAACACCGACCTGGCCGCGAACGCTCGCACGGCTCTCGAAACCGACTGACCGGCCCTTCTCCCGACACCCGAACAGGAGCCAGACATGCCCTTTCATCCCCCGAGCATCACCGAGTTGTCTCCCATCTCAGACACATACGGTCTTGGACTCTCCGACGACGAACTCGCCGAATTCGTCCCGCACATCAAGGAAGTCCTGAGTTCGTGGGACCTCGTCGACGAGCTTCACGAACAGATACGTCCGCACGCGGTGACGCGTTCCTGGGGCAGGCCTGACCACAATCCGTTCGCAGCCTGGTACGTCACGTGCGATATCACCGAGAGCGGAGACGGTCCGCTCGCCGGCCGCACAGTCGCCGTCAAGGACAACACCGCCGTGGCGGGTGTACCGATGATGAACGGGTCTGCCGCGTTGGCGGGGTTCGTTCCAGACAGGGACGCCACCGTCGTCACCCGAATGTTGGCTGCCGGTGCAACGATCGCGGGAAAGGCAGTGTGCGAAGATCTCTGCTTTTCCGGAGCTTCACACACCTCGGCCACCGGACCCGTACGAAACCCCTGGGATCCGAACCGGACCACCGGTGGTTCGTCGAGTGGCAGCGCGGCATTGGTCGCGGCCGGCATTGTCGACATCGCCACCGGCGGCGACCAGGGAGGTTCGGTACGCCTGCCGGCCGCTTTCACCGGAATCGTCGGCCACAAACCAACTCACGGTCTTGTCCCCTACACCGGCGCCTTCCCCATCGAACAAACCTTGGACCATCTCGGCCCCATGACACGCACCGTCGCCGACGCGGCCCTGCTTCTCGGGGTCATCGCCGGAAGGGATGGCCTCGACCCTCGTCAGCCGACCGACGTCACCGTGCCCGACTACGTTGCGCAACTGCAGCGACCGGTGGCCGGGATGCGGGTCGGCGTGCTGCGCGAAGGCTTCGGCCACCCCGAGGCGGTACCAGGTGTGGACGACGCCGTTCGCCGCGCGGTCGATGTGCTGCGTACCCAGGGAATGCACTGTGAAGACGTGTCGATTCCGTGGCACAAACACGGCCGCAAGATCTGGGATGTGATCGCCGTGGAAGGTGCGACGACCCAGATGATCGACGGTAATGGATACGGCATGAACTGGCAGGGAGCGTACGACCCTGCGTTGATCGAACATTTCGGTTCCCGCCGGCAGGCGGACGGCACACTGTTGCCGGACACCGTAAAGCTGGTGCTTTTGACCGGGCGGCACACCATTCAACGCCACCACGGCGCGCACTACGCGAAGGCCCGCAATCTGGTCCCCCGGTTGCGGGCTGCGTATGACGACGCGCTGTCACGTTTCGACGTCATCGTCATGCCGACCACGCCGCTGGTGGCCACCCCGATCCCGGTAGCCGACGCTCCCCGCGACGAATATCTGGCCCGAGCACTGGAGATGATGGCCAACACCGCCGGTTTCGACGTCTCCGGGCACCCAGCTTGCAGTGTCCCGGCGGGCCTGGTGGACGGCCTGCCGACGGGCATGATGATCGTCGGTCGCCATTTCGACGACGCCACCGTGTTACGCGTCGCGCACGCCTATGAAAAGGCGACCGGCGGGTTCCTCCTCCCGCCGAAAGTGGGCGCACCATGAATGTCACGCACGAGATCGCTGTCGATCTGGGTCGGCCGCTCACGAGGATCCCGGAGCCGGACCCAACCGCTGGCATCCCGACATTCCGGCCGTATTGCGTTGTGTTCCACGCGAAATCGTGGCCGTCGATCGCGACGGCTGCGACGGTCAGGTCAGCCGCGACTCGACCGCCGACGATGTACTCTGTGCCGACCTGGCCCGTATCCACTTGCTCACGCGGCCGGTACACACCGTAGGTGCCGAACCCGGTGATCCACCGACATCTTCGACTGACTCACTCGCCTGTGGGCACACGAGCGTCGGCGCCTGGGACCCGCGCATCGCCGGCGGTCGCCGACACGATGTCCCTGCGGTTGGTTTCCGGCCCGTAGGCCAGTGCGACCAGGGTGAGCAGCGTGAGGATGCCGAGGTAGACGACGATGACCCACCAGTGCCCGAACGCCGCGACCAGCGCCGTGGCGATCAGCGGCAGGAATCCTCCGGCCAGCACCGAACCGATCTCGCGGGCGAATGCGAACCCCGACAGCCGAGTTCGGGTGTCGAACAGCTCGGCGTAGTAGGCGGCCTGGGGTGCGAGCATCGCCGGGTAGAGAATGCCCAGACCCACGACGAAGCCGAGCACGAGCAGCGCCGGGCTGAGGGTTTCGAGCATTAGGAAGAACGGCACCAGCCACAGCACCGAGATCAGTGCGCCGGCGGCGTACACCGGTCGGCGGCCGATGCGGTCGCTGACGCTGGCCCATACCGGTATCGCCCCGATCTGCACCGCGGACGCGATCACCACCGCCAGCAGCGTGGTGCTACTCGACACGCCCAGTGAGTTCACCGCGAATCCCACCGCGAACACCGGGAACAGGTACGCGAAACCGTTCTCGGCCAGCCGGGAACCGACCACCACGAGGAAACTGCGCGGGCTACGTCGAATCGCCTCCAGGACCGGGATCTTGGTCTGCTCGGCGTTTCCGTCGGCCTCCGCCGCGACGGCGTTCTCGTACGCCTGGGTCTCGTCGATGCTGCGGCGGATGAAGTATCCGACCACCAGCAGTACCGCGCCGAGCAGGAACGGCACCCGCCAGCCCCAGCTGTGGAAGGCGTCGTCGGGTAGCAGTGTGGCGAGTTGGAACACGCCGGTGGACAACAACGTCGCTATGGCGAAACCTGTTGGCGCCCAGGCGCCGGCCATGCCCCGTCGCTGCTGATCACCGTGCTCGACCGACAGCACGACCGCCCCGGCGTACTCCCCGCCCGCGCCGAAGCCCTGCAGCAGCCGCAGCACGATCAACAGCACCGGCGCGAGGACGCCGATGGTGTCGTAGTTCGGCAGGACACCGATCAGCGTTGTCGCCACACCCATCAGCACGATGGTGAAGACGAGCATCCGTTTGCGGCCCAGCCGGTCTCCCATGTTGCCGAGCACGATGCCGCCGAGCGGACGCGCCAGGAACCCGACGGCATAGGACGCGAAGGCCGCCAACGTACCGGCCGTCGGGTTCACACCGGGAAAGAACTGCGTGTTGAGCACGAGCGCGGCGGCCGTGCCGTAGATGAGGAAGTCGTACCACTCCAAGGTGGTACCGACCAGCGCGGCGATGCCGGCCTTGCGGGCCTGGTTGGGCGCCTTCTCGGTGTTGTCGGCGGCACTGCTCATGACATGGCTCCTTCGGCTCGGCGGGATCAGTTCTGTGGCCTGCGCAGTACCGCACCGCGCTGCACCGGGCCGACCAGGGCCGCGTACTGGCCCAGCCACCCGCGTTCGGGTTTTTCTCCGGTGGCCCGCACCGGTTCACCGTCGCGCACCGGGTGGCTGTCGATCCGGCGCGCGTCCAGGTCGATCGAGACGGTGTCCCCGTCCTCGAGCCCCGCCAGCGGGCCGCCGTCGGCGGCTTCCGGCATGACCTGCCCGACCACGAGGCCGTGGTTGAGCCCGGAGAGCTCCCCGTCGGTCACCACCGCGACATGGCCGCCGAGTCCGGCCCCGTTCAGCGCGGCGACGAAACTCGCCGCGAACACCGTTCCCGGGCCTCCACGTGGGCCCATGCCACGCAGCACGATGACGTCACCCCGCTGGATTCGGTCGTCGCCCAGGGCGGCAATCGCGTCGTCCTCCCCCACGAAAACCTTTGCCGGGCCTTCGAACTGCCGCCGGGTCGCCTTCCCCACGCCTGCAACCTTGACGATCGAGCCGTCCGGCGCCAGTGAGCCGCGCAGGATGATCAGGCCGGGTTCGTCGTTGACGGGATCGTCGATCGGGTGCAGCACGTCGCCGTCGGCAGGGTGCGCGCTTTCGGCGCGCTGCGCGACGGTACGGCCATCGACGGTGAGCGCATCGCCATGCAGCCGGGGCAGCAGGGTGCGCATGACGGTCTGGACGCCACCCACCTCGTCGAGATCCCACACCTGGTGCGCACCGTTGGGCCGGATCGCCGCCAGCTGCACCGCGTCGGCGCCGTGCTTCTCGAACAGCGCCACCACATCGAGGTCGAGGTCTGCCTCGGCGGAGATCGCCGCGAGGTGGCGGATGCAGTTCACCGAGCCGCCGAGGGCCAGCGCCACTTCGACGGCATTCTCGATCGACTCCGCGGTGATGACCTGGCGTGCGGTGAGGTTCTGTTCGACCATCTCCACGATGCGGTGCCCGGCTGCCGTCGCGTTGGCCAGCATCCGATCCGAATTGGCCCGCACCGGCGCCGATCCCGCCACGGTCATGCCGAGGGCTTCGGCCAGGCAGTGCATGGTGTTGGCGGTGGCCAGCCCGGCGCACACTCCGGGTCCCTCGATCGCACGGTCGGCCAGCTCACCCAGTTCGTCGACGGTCATCGTGCCCGCGGCCAGGGCGCCGACCGATTCGTACACGGTGTCGATGTCCACCGAGCATCCGCTCCAGGTCCCACCGCGTTGGTAGCCGCCGATGACGACGATGGCGGGCAGGTCCAGCCGTGCCGCGGCCATCAGGTGCGCCGGTGTCGTCTTGTCGCACGACGAGAGAAACACCACCCCGTCGAGCACCGCGCCCTCCACCGCGGCCTCGACATCGTTGACGATGAGATCGCGGGTGGGCATCAGGTAACGGGCCTTCCGACCGGCGCTGGTGACGAAATCGCTTGGCGCCGTGGTGCGGATCTCGAACGGGAGACCGCCGGCGGCGCGTACGGCCTCGGCGACCCGCACCGCCACGTCATCGAGATGAGCGAAGCACACCGACAACTTCGACGAGGTGTTGACAATGGCGATCTTGGGCTTGTGCTGGTCGCGCCGATCGATTCCCATGGCGCTCCATTGGGCGCGCCGGACCGCCCACCGGGTGCTGCCCGGGGTGAAGTTGCTGCGTAGTTCGCCTGGCGCGCCAGCTCGTTCGAAGTTGTCGGTCACTGCGCTTCCTGTCGTTGAGGGGTTTGCAACGCGCTTCCGTTGGCGATCATCCGGGTCTGGATGTCGAAGGGGTCCAGATGGCGGTAGGCGGTGCCGCGATCGAGCGACAGTGCGGTGGCCACCGCGGCGGCATGGCCGTACTCGAAGCACTGAGCGGTCACCCTGGCGGAGGCGAGTGCCTGGTGTTCGGCGCTCAAGCAGCGACCGGCCACGATGATGTTCTCACCGTGTCGAGGGACCAACGCGCCGTAGGGGACGTCGTAGTAGTCGTCCAGAAGCCAGTGGAGTTTCGGCCTTTCGCCGTCGTGCAATTCGATCGGCCAGGGTGATCGGCAGATGCCGTCGTCGCGTTTGGTGCCGTCGACGACGTCGCTGTCGCGCAGCGTGGCGATGCAGTCCACGGTGCGGGTCTGGCGGATGCCGGCTTCGACGCCGGTGTCCACCACGAAGGCCTGCGCACATCCGGGTACCGATTCGGTGAGGAACCGGGCGTAGGCGCGAACCTGTCGACGGCCCTCGACCTCGGCAATGGTGAAGTCGGCCGGGTCGATCACGTTGAGCATGCGGCCATCCGGTGCGGTCAACCGGGTCGCGTTGACGAGCAACTCGCCCGCACGGGTGGTGTCGAAGATCCAGATCTTGTTCCGGGGCAGATCCAACCCCGCTGCCCTGGCCTCGTCGATGGCGTCTGAAACCCATTGCGGAGAAATGGTGTTGGGTCCCCATGCGGACCAGAAGGCGTGCAGGTCGACGTTGCCGAGCCGGAAGAACATGGTGGGGTTCTGAATTCGACCGTGGTCACCGAACCGGTAGCTGCCGCCACCGCGGGAGACCACCGCGCCGTCGCCGGAGGCGTCGATGATCCGGGCCGCCCGGATCACGCCGACACCGGCGTTCGACGCCAGGATCAACCCCCGGTATGCCTCGCCCTCGGTCAGCACATCGATCACCTGCGTGTGATAGAGGATGCGGACGCCTGCGGCGGTCAGCAGGTCGTCCGCGACCTCGCGCCACACCAACGGATCGTGCGCGACCGTGAAAGTCTTGCCGTATCGCTGCGGCGCGGTGAGACCGCCGCGCACGGCCAGCTCCCCGGCGAACCGCTCGGTGAATCCGTGAACGACGCGCTCCGGTCGCCCCTTGTGGTCCGAGGCCAGATACATCCCGCAGATGGTTCCGGACATCCCGGCCACGGCCGCGCCGCCGGCGAACCCGTACTTCTCCACGACGATCACCGACAGGCCCGCCTCGGCGGCAGTCGTTGCGGCGGCGACTCCCGCGGCACCCGCGCCGACCACCGCCACGTCGACGTCTGCGACCAGCGGGAGCCGCACGTCGTCCAGCCCGGTGGGAAGCCGCCATGCAACCGATATATTGGTCATATGTGGACCGTACATCTCCGGTCGCGATACTGTCTACCCCGTAGAGGGGAGGCAGATGACCGGCGAACCGCAGAACAAGAGTGATCAAGCCTTCATCGAGATCGAGCGGATGATCGTGCTCGGCGAGATCGCGCCGGGCAGTCTGATCTCCGAGAAGCAGTTGATGGAGCTGACCGGGCTGGGCCGCACTCCGGTACGGGAGGCCGTGCAACGACTCTCCCGGGAGCGACTGCTGGAGATCCACCCCAACCGGGGGGTGCTGGTGCCGCCCACCTCTGTCGAGGCGCAGCTCAAGCTCCTCGAGCTGCGACGCACGCTCGAACCCTTCGCCGTGCGCCTGGCGGCCTCGCGAGCGACCGACACACAGCGCCACGCGGCCCGCGAACTGGCCGATGACGTCGTCAGCGGCGTCAAGACGGTGATCGAGTTCTCGATCTTCCTGCGCAAGGCACACGCGCTCGTGGTCGCCGCGACCCATAACGAATACATCGAAGTGGCGATGGCACCGCTTCAGGGGCTGTCGCGGCGCTTCTGGTTCGGTCACATGGGCGATCCGGCCGAGGACCTCCGTCGGGCCGCCCAGCTACACCACGACATCCTCGCCGCGATCGCCGCAGGCGATGCCGAGGCGGCGCATGCGGCATCGATGGCGTTGAGCGATTACCTGTTCGAATTCGCCTATGCGACCCTGCCCAGCCGCGATCGATCGGCCTAGCGTCGACACGATTTTCGGGCGTTCATCCCACGGCATCCTTCACATTGCATGCAAAGGCGTCTATGGTGGCCAACAGGACACCTTTGCTCAAGTTTGTTATGCGACAAAGGGTTTCATAACGCCGTCTGGGGGGCTGAATGACGTTGCGAGCCAAGCTGATTGTGCTGTTGGGGGCGGTTTTCGCGCTGCTGGCCGGCGGTTGCGGATCCCAATCCGAACCAGCGGCCCGCGAATCGCCGTCCGCGACGTCATCGGCAGTGGCCCAATCGAGCGCCGCACCCGCACCCGCACCCGACGCACAGTTCTGTGCGCACAACCGTGATTCGAAGTGCCCCGCGGGGAGTTACGTCGGGCCGTTCGTCGCGGTGAAATCCGGAGGTGGGCACTGGGACGCCAACGGTGCGCCGGTCAACGGCGGGCCGGTCGGCGCCGACGGCTCCACCGGCAACAACCTGACCCAGGAGTTCTGCGCCAGGAACGAGGACCCGGCCTGCCCGGTGGGCAGTTATGTGGGGCCGAACGCCATCCGCAACCCGGACGGCAGCCACACCTACGTGGTGTGCGAGGGCACGATCTGCACCAACCCGAACCACGGAGCCGGTGATCCGGTCGGAACCTGGGGCCCCGATGGCCAGCCGATCAACGGCGGCCCGGTCGGCGCCGACGGCTCCACCGGCAACAACCTGACGCACGAGTACTGCGCCAGGAACGAGGACCCGGCCTGCCCGGCAGGCACATTCGTCGGACCCAACGCCATCAAGAACCCGGATGGCAGCAACGGCTACTCGCCCTGCGAGGGCACCATCTGCACGAATCCGAATCACGGCGCGGGGGAACAACCCGACGCCGTCGATCCGCCGCCCGCCGAAGTGCCCGACACCGAGACCGACGCACCGCCCGCGGACGACGGGGACGACGGCACCGGAGATGACGCGCCCTGACACGGTCATGCGACGCCACACCGTGACCGCTCGACACCACGTCATGTCGCGCATTCGACGGTGATCAGGTGGCGGGATCGTGGTCAAAATGACAACCTCCGACCGCGTGCCCGACCCCGTCGTCGAGCAAAATGCTCAATCCTTCAACTCGAACTTGTCCAATGTGTAGTTCGATGGTCGACTTGACAGTGAGTTCTGCACCCTCCGGAACTCCGTCGCGAAGACCGCTCGACCAATCTGGAACTCACGCAAGGACGCCAACCGATGGACCGCTCGCAATCAGTCGACACCCCGGCTCGTGTCGCCGACACTTCAGCAGATGCCGCCCTGCGCGAGATCGAGGATCGCGTCCTGTGGCTGTCGACGTCGATCATCCACCACGCCAACCGCGTTCGGCCCAACCCGACCGGTCTGAAAGTGGGTGGTCATCAGGCCTCGTGTGCCTCGATGACCACGATCATGACGTCGCTGTGGTTCGAGCAGCTGCAACCGGGCGACCGGGTGTCGGTCAAACCGCATGCCTCGCCAGTGCTGCACAGCATCAACTACCTACTGGGCGAACTCGACGCAAAGTACCTGACCACTCTGCGTGAGTTCGGCGGTCTTCAGTCCTACCCCAGCCGGTCGAAAGACCCTGATCCCGTGGATTATTCGACGGGCTCGGTGGGGATAGGCGCGACCGCGCCGATCTGGGGTGCGATCGCCCGCCGCTACGTCGACACGCAGATCGGCCCCGCAGGCAAAGGTCGCCAGTACTCGCTGGTGGGCGACGCCGAACTCGACGAGGGGGCGGTGTGGGAGGCGATCCTGGACAACTCCGTCGCCGAGCTCGGCGAGATCGTCTGGATCGTCGACCTCAACCGGCAGTCACTCGACCGGGTCGTGCCCAACATTGCCGCCGGGCGGCTGGAGTCGATGTTCTCCGCCGCCGGATGGCAGGTGATCAACGTGAAGTTCGGCGCCCAGCTCGAGTCGTTGTTCAACCAGCACGGTGGGTCGGCGCTGCGCTCGCGCATCCTCGACATGCCCAATCCCGAGTACCAGCGGCTGTTGCGCTGCTCGGCCGATGAGGTCCGAAACAGGCTGCCCGGCAACGGGACAGATGCCGAGCAGATATCGGCACTGATCCGCGATCTGGACGACGACGCCTTGCTGTCCGCGATCCGCAACCTGGGTGGTCACGATCTCGGTGCACTGCGCGCCGCCTACGCCCAGATCGACGACACCCGTCCCACGGTGATCATCGCCTACACCATCAAAGGTCACCGGCTGCCCACTCAGGGCCATCCCCAGAACCATTCGTCACTGCTGACGATCGAGCAGTATGAGCAATTCGCCGCGGAACTGGGTATGGACCCGACCAATCCCTGGTCGCGTTTCACCACCGGTAGCGCACCCGCGGCGCTGTGCGCCAAGACTGCGGAGAGGCTGCGGCGCGAGCCGGTGGCGCTGTCGACTCCGCCTGCCGTTCCCACCGACACCGGTCGGACGCCGTCGGGCACATCGTCGACCCAGGCCGCGCTCGGCCGGGTGCTGCTCGACCTGAGCCGCCAAGCTCCCGATGCGGCCAAGCGGGTGGTGACGGTGAGTCCCGACGTCAGCTCGACGACAAACTTGGCGGGTTGGCTGAACAAGGTCGGCGTCTGGTCGCCCAATGAACGCCGAAACTGGTTCGACGACGACCCGGAGACCATCATGCACTGGCGGGAGAGACCGACCGGCCAACACATGGAACTCGGTATCGCCGAGACGAACCTCGTCGGCCTGATCGGTGAGCTCGGCGCGACGTGGAGCCGCTGGGGCCAGCCGCTGTTTCCGATCGGTGTGGTCTATGACCCGTTTGTGGAGCGTGCACTCGAACCGTGGTCCTACGGCATCTACGCCGGGGGACAGTCGATTCTGGTCGGAACCCCCTCCGGTGTGTCACTCGCGGCCGAGGGCGGCGCGCACCAATCCATCAAGACGCCATCGATCGGCCTCGAGCAACCCGGCTGCGTCAGTTACGAGCCGGCATTCGCCATCGACGTCGAGTGGACACTGCTGTCATGCATCGGCCGGCTGGGGCGCCCGGACGGCTCGTCGTCATATGTGCGGCTGTCCACGCGGCCCGTGGATCAGACCTTGGCGTCGGTTCCCAGCGACCCCGTCGCCCGGGAACGCAGGAGAAAGCAGGTGGTCGCCGGTGCATACCTGTTGCGGCGAGCCGCCGGCGTCCCACAGGTCACGGTGGTCGGAATGGGCGCGATGATGACCGAATCCCTGCAGGCCGCCGATCGTCTCGCCGCGCAAGGCATCGATGCCGACGTCGTCTGCGTCACCAGCCCCGGACTGCTCTTCGATGCATTGCAAGCCCGCCGAGGGCTTTCCGACGGCCCATCCTGGATTCTCGATCAGGTCTTCCCGGCCGATCGAGCCGCCCCGATGGTGACGGTGCTCGACGGACACCCGCATACGTTGGCGTTCCTCACCGGTATCAACAACGTGGCGGGGGCGGCCCTCGGGGTGAGTCGCTTCGGCCAGGTCGGCTCGCTCGACGACGTCTACCGGTATCACGGCATCCACACCGACAACATCGTCACCGCCGCGCTCGACGTCGCCGAGCGGAGCGTGAAATGACCGTCACCGCAAGCGTCACCAACGTGGAACTGCCTTCGCTCGGCGAGGCGGTCGGCGAGGCCACCATCACCCGCTGGCTCAAAGCAGTCGGTGATGAAGTCCAGTCCGGTGAACCCCTGCTCGAGGTGGCCACCGACAAGGTCGACACCGAAGTCTGCTCCCCGGCGGCAGGCATCGTGGCGCAGATCATCGAGCCGGAGGACGCCGTGATCGAGGTCGGCACCGTCATCGCGGTGATCAGTGCGCCCGATGCAGCCCCCGCCGACGGTTTGGCAACTGAGCCCAACCATGGTTCGGTGGCCGCCGAGCCTCAAGCGGCTGCGGAGCTGCTCGAAAGGCCCACGGACCGAGTGGAAAAGCTGCCGAGGATCCGGCGCACCATCGCTCAGCGTATGCTGGCATCGCTGCAGACATCGGCGCAGTTGACGACGGTGGTCGAGGTCGATCTGACCAACGTCGCCGCGGTGCGCAACCGCAACAAGACAGAATTTCACACCCGCACTGGACACAAGCTGTCCTATCTGCCGTTTGTCGTGGGCGCCGCCGTGGAAGGTCTTGCGGCACACCCGATCATCAACTCTTCGGTGAACGCGGAATGCACCGAGGTCACCTATCACAGCGCCGTGCACCTCGGTGTCGCCGTGGACAGCGACAAAGGCCTCATGGTCCCGGTGATCCGCAATGCCGACTCGATGACGTTGGCCGCCCTGGCGGCAGCAATCGCCACATCGGCCCTGGCAGTGCGATCAGGGACGGTGCGACCGGACGATCTGTCGGGCGGAACGTTCACGATCACCAACACCGGCAGCCGCGGCGCACTGTTCGACACCCCGATCATCAACCAGCCCCAGTCGGCCATCCTGGGTGTCGGAGCGGTCGTCGAGCGACTCGTGCCCGGACGCGACGAGCTCGGGAACCTCGTGGTGAGAACCAGCCCGATGGCATACCTGTCGTTGTCCTACGACCATCGGATCATCGACGGAGCCGATGCTGCCCGCTATCTCGGCACCGTGCGCCAGCGGCTCGAACGAGGCTACGACGACGCAGATCTTCAATGATCAACGAACCCGCACCGCCGAAGTCATCCCCGACGAGATCCTCGTTGCCGACGACAGTGAGGTGGTGCAGTATCGCGGTGTGCGCGCTGCGATGAGATGTGTCGTGATCGGTGCGGGGGCCTGGGGTTTACCCGCTGCCGCCGAACTGGCGAGGCGTGGGCACAGGGTCACGCTCGTCGACCGGTACGGGCCGCTCAACCCGGAATCATCGTCGTCAGGGCCTACTCGATTGTGGCGGATCGCCGACCCCGACCCGGCGCGGGTCCGAATGGCGTTGCGGGGCATAGAATCCATGAAACGCCTCGCTGAACGGTCGCGGGCAACAGTGTTCCTGGAGCGCGGATTGCTCTGGCGTGACGACGAATCTCTACCGGATCTGATCGCCACGATGCAGCGATTCGACGTCGACCATACCGTCGTCGACGACGGTGACGTCGCGATGTACTTTCCCGGCCTGCGGCCGGATGGGAGGGGCGCGGTCTGGCAGCCCGCGGCCGGGATCGTTCTTGCCGAAGAATCGCTGCGGGCTCAGATGCGACTGTTTCTTGCAAGCGGTGGTATCGAATCGTACGGTCGCACCGTGGTGGGCGTCGATGCCCAGGGGAACGGTGTGCGGGTGCAGTTCGGTGACCACACGGTCGAGGACGCCGACGTGGTCGTTGTTGCGGCCGGCCCGGGAACTCCGCGATTGCTCGAGTCAATCGGTGTGCACCTGCCGCTGCATCCCTATCTCGAACAAACCGTGCACTTCGGTGATCCGGAAAACCCCGGGGCGACAGATGATTACCCGTGCCTCTTCGATGGCCCACAGGGTGATACCCCGGGCATCTACGCGATGCCGTCACCCGGTATCGGCTACAAGATCGGCCTCGATCTGCCATTGCGTCCCTATGATGACGCAGACCCCGACCGCACTCCGGACGTTGCCCGCACGGCACTGCTCAGGGACCGCGTCGAGCGGGACCTGACGTCGGTCGAGTCCACAGTCCTTGGTGCGCACGTCTGTTCGTGGACCGATTCGCCCGACGGCAGGTTCGTCATCGACGCATTGCCCGACGGCGTGGTGCTCGCGTGCGGCGATTCCGGCGAGGGGTTCAAGTACTCGGCTCTCATGGGCGAGGTGCTGGCCGATCTCGCGGAGGGCCGAGCTGCCGATCCCGACGTGGCGGCGATGTCGATGGCCCGCTTCGACGAAGGCCTGCCCGTGCGCACCGGGCCGCACGCCCTCGGTAGGCACTGACCCGGAACATGCTCGACGCGCGAACATTCCCGCGTTGACGTAGGTGCGCTCATCGCTCACCTCGGCGCTTCTGTGCCGTCTGTGAGACTCCAGTCACAATCACCCACCCGTCTGGGGTTGCGTCACAGAAGGAGATCGCATACGTTCGACGAACAACTTGTTTAGTGAGACAGAAACTGCGATCTACTCACGCGAACGGACGTTCCATACAGATGCAATCCGAGAGCGCGGACCCGGCCACGAAGCCCGCTTCGGCAGAAGCCGACCTGGGCGCCCGCATTCGGGAGTTCCGCCTGGCGCGCAAGCTCACCCTGCGTGACCTCGCCACACGCGCGGCGACCTCTCCCGGATTCCTCAGCCAATTGGAACGCGGACAGGTCAACGCCAGCGTGGGCACGCTGCGTCGGCTGTGTGAGGAACTCGGGGTGACCCTGCCCGACCTGTTCACCGACCATCACGCAAATGGCGCCCGCATTCTGCGGAAGCGAGACCGTCCCGAGATCCATGTGTCGGACACGAGCGCGAAATACCTTCTCTCCCAGAAGCCGTTGCGCAACCTCGAGGTGTACGTCGCCGAGTTCGCCCCGGGAGGCACCGCCGGGGAAGCCTACGTCCACGACGACTCCCAGGAGATCCTGCTGGTCATCAACGGCAGCGTCGTACTCGAGCTCGATGGCGTGATGCATCACCTGGAGGCCGGCGACAGCGCGGAGTACCGAACCTCTGTGCCGCACACCGTTCACAACCAAAGCACGGACCCTGCCGAACTTCTCTGGATCGTCAGTCCGCCCACAATATAAGGAGTGATCCGTGGCCGCTTTCTCACCGCGCCGACATCTGCCACTGACCGCCGCATCGCTGTTCGTCGCGACGGCCATCGTCGCCGGATGCACGCCGGCAGGTCCCGGAAGTGCCGCAGACATCGACCTCGGCAGCGGCCCTCCGCAGGCCGGCACCGTGAAAGCCGATGCGCTGAAGGGAATTACACTCACCTTCGTCTCGTACGGCGGCATCTACCAGGAGGGTCAGATGAAAGCCGCGGTCGACCCCTTCGCCCAGGAATCGGGCGCGCGCATCCTTCATGACGGGCCGACGGACAACTCCAAGATCAAGAGCCAGGTGGAGTCCGGCAATGTCACGTGGGACGTCATCGACTCGACCAACGTTTTCACCGCCCGCAACTGTGGCGATCTGTTCGTGCCGATCGACACGAGCATCGTCGATATCAGCAAGATTCCGGCGGGCACCAAGACGGACGACTGTTCGGTGCCCGCCATGCAGTACGGGCTGATCGTCATCTACAACACCGACAAATACGGTGCCAATCCGCCGAAGAGCTGGGCGGATTTCTACGACACGGCAAAGTTCCCCGGAAAGCGGGCCGTGCAAGGGGTTTCCGGCGAAGTCGATCCAGGCGTGTTCGAAGGAGCACGATAGCGTCCCGTGGGATGGTGGACTTCGGATCTGGCGTAGGTTCACGCGTCGCGATCAACGAGTCATGTTGGACGCTAGGTGATTTGGTGTTGTTTGGCAAGTGCTGCTGCGGCGTGTTTGGCGGCGATTAAGGCGCGTAGTTCGTCCATGGAGACCTCGGAGAGGTAGCGGCGGGTGACCTGCCACTCGTCGTGGGATTCGATGACCACCGCGGTCGCCAGCCGCAGGAACGCCGCGGGGTTGGGGAAGATCTCCACGACATCCGCTCGGCGCTTGATCTCCTTATTCAGCCGTTCAATTAACCGGCCCTCGGGGTCGGATCAACCCTCGTCGGTTGATTTGGTCAGCGGTCGAGGCGGTGCAGGTGGTCGGTCAACGCCTCGGCGACGCGGTGGTGACGGCCGGCTTCGTCGAGCCAGCCACGGGCGCGGGCATCTACTTCGAGGGTCTGGATGTCGGTGCGTTGCGCCTCGAGTGCGCCTCGGAACTCGGGGCCGGTGACGAAGTTGTCGCAGGTTTCGCAGATGTTGGCATAGGGGCAGGCGCCGGCACTCTGGTGGCGGGAGCAGTAGCCGTGGGCGACACGTGTTTTGAGCATCTCACTACCGAGCCAGCTGACCGCATCGGGGACGATGGGTTTGCCGACCGGAGTGAGAGTGAACTGTCGTCGCATCTTCCCCATGGCCTGGTCATAGGCATCGCGTAGCGTCGGTGAGGCCAAGGTGGCGTAACGCAAAGTCATCTGCGGGGTGACATGTCCGAGCAGTGCCATCAAGGCCTGCAGGCTCATGCCTGCGTTCGCGAGCTCGGTGGCCCATGTGTGGCGTAGCTGATGCGGGGTTACCACCAGCGGTGCGCCGCCGGTCCCGCGCAGCCCGCAGGACTCGATGGCGGCGAGCAGGCCATTGCGTAACCGCGTCTGCCCGAGACGGCGGCCGTGCGCAACGAACAGGAAATCGGTAGGTGCTCCGGTACGGGGATGCGGCAGTGGGCGGCAAACACCACGTCTGCTGGTCCACTGGTCCAATGCGGCAATGGTGTTGGCCGAGAGCGGAACCATGCGTTCGGTGGCGAGCTTGCCCAACGGAACTTTCAACCAGGTGCCGGCGGGTCCGTAGTCGACGACGCTGCCGAGTTCGAGGTCGAGCAGCTCCCCGATCCGCAGCCCAGCCCCGCGAAGCACTGTCAGCCCGACGCGGGCGAACGTATCCTCCAGCTGGGCAACCGCATTCATCACCGCGGCGTCGATATCAGGTGGTAGGGCCCGCGGCAGGGGTTGATCGAGTTTCGGGACATCGACGGCGAAGACCAGACGACGCGGCGGTGCCTGCTCCCAGCCCCATTCGGTGATGTCGTCGAGTAGGTTGCGCACGCTCAGTACCGTCGACTGGATCACGGCCCTGGAGATGGTGCGTCCGGCGGCGGCGGCGGCGCGTTGCCCACGCCAGGTGCGGGCGCGATTCCAGACCAGGAAACCCTCGATGTGACTGCGATCCAGATCCCCGAACGAGGTGAGCTCGGGATGAGTGGTGGTGAGATAGTCCGCGAACGGCAGCAAATCGTTAATCAACGATTCGACGGATTTCGGACGCAGCACCGATGCCCGGACGGTGACATAACGCAGCAGCGTCTCCCGGATCAGGTCAGTCATCGCCACGTCGGCGAAGCGTTGGGCATAGCTGCGGGCCCAACGCCGCCGCCGTGGTGGTGTATCGACGATGCGAGCCTGAAAAAGTATCTGCCGCAACCCGGCTATCCGGTTGCGGTAGGCGCGCCTCGACGATGCCGGAATCGATTGTGTGGCAGCCAGCGCGGTGTCGAACTTGTCGACCGTGCCGTTGTTGACATCGTGGACCAGGCCGCCATGCCAGGCGAGCAGCACCGCCAGACATTCACCCAAGACCGTCTCGATCCACTGTGGTGTCCAGCCCAAGGCCAGCCCGGCGGTGCGCACGGCGGCGAATCCGCCCGGGTCGCGGTCCTCGACGGCTCGTCCCAAACCAGTGAGGTTCTTGACGGCCGCGAATTCGAGGTCGAGGCGCAACTCGCCCCTGCCAATGACATGACACACCAATGGCCAGGCCCCGCTGTTGCGCAGATCGGCCAACCGCTCGACCGCCGGTCGGGTCATCCAGTCCCGCAGATCCGGGTACTCGGTCAGGAAGGTGCTCGCGCTGCGGGCGCGACCACGCACCGACCTGCTACTGAGACCAAGGCCGGCAACGTGCTCGAGATAGTCGTCCAGCACCGCATCCGGGTCAGCCAACAGGTCGATCGCTGCGAGCCTCTGGGTGGTCATCGCCGTGTCCCGGCAAGGCTGGCGCGAGCAGCACCGTATTCGGCGGCGAGTTGCTCGACCGACAGGTGCACATATCCGGCGGTGGTTTCCGGGGACACGTGGCCCATCAACTCCCGCAGCACCATCAGATCGATTCCAGCAGAAGCGAGTTCGGTACCGTAGGTATGGCGCAGCCGGTGTGGACGTACCCTCGTCGCACCGGACAGGTCTCGGTGCCGCCGAAACAATGACCGCAGTCCGGCCTCGGTGACCGGGGCCCCCGCGGAGGGTCCGCGCAGCACCACGAAACACTCCTCGGTCGCCAACCCTGGTGGGCGTTCGAGGCGCAGATAGGCCGACAGTTCGGTGAAGAATGCTGCATCGACCGGTACCACCCGCTCCTTAGAGCCTTTACCAAGCACCCGCACCCGCCGTCGGCCGAAGTCGATGTCGGCCAACCGCAAGGACCGCACCTCGGCGCTGCGCAGGCCCCCAAATAGCATCGCCCACACCATCGCCCGATCCCGATGGGTTCGCAACGACGCCACGAACCGCTCGACAGCATCGGCATCGAGAGACTCGGGCAGTAACCGCGGTTGCCGCACCAGCCGGCCTCCGGCCCGAGGCCGACCCGGGCCCAGATGCCCGAGCAGTCCCCGCGCCACCGGTCTCAGCCCCTGCCCGCGCCGCGGTGAGGGCACCGGATTCTCGGAGCGCGTCCCGGTCATCACCAGGTACTCGAAGAACGCCCGCACCGCCGCGACCCGCCGGTTGACCGTCGATGCCGCCGCGCTCCCGCCATTCCTTCTCTCCGGGCTGCGCCCGTGGTCACGGCGCACATCCTGCCAGTCGATCCACTCGAACACCTCCACCGGCGTCACCGCCGCCACCGCGAGATCACGGTCCAGCAGGAACCGAGCCAAATTGAGCACATCGAACGCATACGCCCGCACCGTCGCCGCACTGAACCCGCGTCCGGCCAGATGCACCAGGAATGCGTTTGCCGCTCCACACCCCTCCCACGGGCCATCGATCACATAGCCGTCACTGCTGGTGCGCACCCGAACAGTCATCGCCTACCCCTCTCGGCCCCGCCAGCATGCGCCACACACGACCCGCGGCCTCGAACCTCACGCCGCATCCACAGTCGTGTCGTGGGAGGGCCGGTTAACCGATCTCGGGTTGTTCGACCAGATCTTCTGCCAGTGCGCCTTCGGGAACGCGGTGAAGGCCAGCACGTCGGTCTTCGCGTCGCCCATCATCGTGGCCACCTTCGGGAAGCTGGCCGCCAAGGTGTCGGTGACCCGGTCCCACTGGGCGGACACCTCGGCGGGGTCGGTATGGGCGAAGATGGTCTTGACCGCCGCGGTGACGGCGGGGGCGTGTTTGGCGGACACCGCGGTGTGCAGATTCCGCATAAAATGCACTCGGCACCGCTGCCACGAAGAGTTCGTGAACTGCTGTGCCACAGCAGATTTCAACCCAGCGTGAGCATCGGAGATCACCAGGTGCACCCCTGAGAGTCCCCGGGCTTTCAGCGAGGCGAGGAACTCGCGCCAGAACTCGTAGGACTCGCTGTCGCCCACGGCGGTGCCCAGCACCTCGCGCGTGCCGTCGATGGACACCCCGGTGGCCACCACGAGGGCCTGAGACACCACGTGCGCCCCGATCCGGACCTTACAGAACGTGGCGTCGCAGAACACGTACGGGAACTCGGTGTGGGCCAGGCTGCGAGTGCGAAACCCCTCGATCTCCTTGTCCAAGCCGGCGCAGATCCGCGAGACCTCCGACTTGGAGATGCCGGTCTCGACACCCATTGCGCTCACCAGGTCATCGACGCTGCGCGTGGACACCCCGTGGACATAGGCCTCCATGATCACCGCGTGCAGCGCCTTGTCGATACGGCGGCGCCGTTCCAGCAGCGACGGGAAGAACGATCCGGCCCGCAGCTTGGGGATCTGCACTTCAACGTCACCCGCGGTCGTCGAGATGGTCTTGGGTCGGTGCCCATTGCGATGCACGGTGCGTCCGTCGGTGCGCTGATAACGGCCCGCGCCGATCGTGGCGGTGGCTTCGGCCTCGATGAGCTGCTGCAACCCGGCACGGATCAATTCGGCGAACACCGCGCCGACATCGGCGGACTTGAGCGCGTCGAGCTGGGCAAGCAGGGCAGAATGATCCTGGGTCATCGCGTGGTGTGTCTTCCTGTTGAGTCACTTGGTAGGTAACTCACTGACCACTACGCGATGGCCCACCCCAACACCGGCAACGACACACCCAGCACCATCGGCCTCAGCTCCCGAAACCCCACCACACCAGGGGACTTACCCAGGAGCACTGCTGGCCGACGGGGTCGCACCTGACCAGATGTATCCACTCGATGTGGATCGCGCGCTGCGCAAGATGTCGAGTATTCGTGACGACAGCGTGTTCTGGACCACCGGAGCTCAAGCCCAGCAGCTTGTCGAGTCAGGGCAGGTGGACATGGCCGTGCTGTGGAGTGGCCGCGCGTACGCCGCCGTGAAGAACGGCGCACCGTTCGCACCGATGTGGAACCAGTGGATGCCCGAGGCCGACACCATCGCGGTGCCGAAGAACGCCAAGAACCCGAAGGCCTCCATGGCGCTCATCAACTTCTATCTCGGTGCCCAGCAACAGGCGAAGCTTGCCGAGCTCACCTCCTACAGCCCGGTCAACGTCGATTCCAAGCCCCAGCTCGACGATCTGGCCAAAACGTTTCTGACCACCACACCCGAACGGCAGAAAGACAAGTTCCCGATCGACCTGACCTACTGGGCTGACAACCACGACACGCTCGTCAACGCGTACACGAACTGGCTGGCCGGCTAACCGGGTTCGACGCCATGACCGTGATCGATGCGTTGTCAGGGCCGAGCACGTCCGGCCAGGCACCAGACGAGCTGCCGGTCGGTGCCAGGCGACGACGCGGCGGTACCGTCGGCTTGCTCCTGCCCGCAGTGGTTCTCGTCCTCGGCGTCTTCGTGGTGCCGCTGGGCATCATGCTGTGGCGGGCCCTCAGCGAACCGGAACTGGGGTTGGACAACTTCGCGTGGTACCTGACCGATCCGGTACAGCGTGACGTCCTGGCCAGGACGTTCACCACGGGACTGACGGTGACCATCGTCTGTCTGGTGATCGGTTACCCCTACGCTTACGCGATGGTCGCGTTCGGGCCCAGAATCCGAGCGTTACTGACGATGCTCGTGCTCGTGCCGTTCTGGACCAGTCTCATGGTTCGAACGTTCTCGTGGGTCATCCTGTTGGCCGACAACGGTCCCGTGCACTCCGTGCTGAGATCGATCGGACTGGGCAACGTGCATCTCATTCGCACCAACCTCGGTGTGGTGATCGGCATGAGCCAGATCTTGTTGCCGTTCATGGTGTTACCGCTCTACGCAGTGATGGCCGGAATCGATCGCAGGCTCATCCTGGCATCATCAAGCCTGGGCGCGCGGCCTGCCGTCTCGTTCCTGCGGGTGTGGGTGCCGTTGTCCCTTCCGGGTGTCGGCGCGGGCTGTTTGATGGTGTTCATCAGCAGTCTCGGCTTCTACGTGACCCCCGCATTGTTGGGCTCACCGGATAACGCGTTGATCAGTCAGCAGATCTACGCGCAGGTCAACAGCCTGTTGCAGTGGGGCAAGGGCGGAGCGATGGGTGTGGTGTTGCTGGTCCTGACGTTCCTGGTGCTCGCGGTGCTCGCGTTGGCGCTGCGCCGCGCGAACCGGCAGGGGCTGCGAACATGAACAGTCGACTGAACACCGTATGGCGGGCACTGCTGCTGCTGTTCTGCGGCATCGTTGCGCTGTTGCTGGTCGCGCCCTCGCTCGTCGTGATCCCGTTGAGCTTCACCGATCGCCCCACATTCACCTTCCCGCCCACGGGTTGGTCCACGCAGTGGTACGCCAACTTCTTCTCCGATCCGTCATGGATGGCCGCTCTGCAGGCCAGCATCCAGGTCGGCGTACTGGTCGCGATCGTGGCAACAGTGTGCGGAACCGCAGCGGCCCTTGCGCTGAGCCGAACCCGGTTCTTCGGCCAGCAGGGGCTCAGGGCGCTGCTGCTCGCTCCGATGTTGGTCCCGGTCATCGTGATCGCGATCGGGCTCTACGCGTTGTTCCTGCGTCTCAACCTGCTGGGAACTACATTCGGTTTTGTTGTCGCCCACAGCGTTCTGGCCTTGCCGTTCGTGATCATCCCGGTGATGGCCAGCCTGCAGGGGTTCGACCGGCGCCTGGAAGATGCCGCCGCAATCTGCGGGGCCGGGCGATGGACCACGTTTCGCACCGTGACGCTGCCGCTCGTGGCTCCCGGCGTACTGTCCGGAGCGGTGTTCGCGTTCGCCACCAGCTTCGACGAGGTCGTGCTGTCGCTGTTCATTCAAAATCCATACCTGCAGACGCTGCCGGTGCGGATGTACTCGTCGGTGACCCGCGACACCGACCCCACCATCGCCGCCGCGGCGACTCTCATCCTTGCCCTGACGACCGTCGTCACGGTCCTTGCGAGCCTCTATGCGACGAGGAGACGAAATGCCGGATGACCGCTCCCCCCAAGGCGCTTCGATCACCATGCGGAATCTGACGAAGCGTTACGGGGATTTCACCGCGGTGGACGCCATCGATCTGGAAGCCCGCCCGGGGGAGTTCTTGACTCTGCTGGGCCCCAGCGGCTCGGGTAAGACCACTACGTTGAACATGGTCGCCGGCTTCACCGACGTGACGTCCGGGGACCTGCTCATCGATGGTCGTGCGGTCACCAATCTTCCTCCCTACAAGCGGAATATCGGCATGGTGTTCCAGCACTATGCGCTCTTTCCGCACATGACAGTGGCCCAGAACGTGGAGTATCCCCTGCGGCAACGCAAGATCCCGGGGGCAGAGCGGCGCGCGTTGGTCGAACAGGCGCTGGAGATGGTCGGACTCGGCCACCTGGGCAAGCGCAGGCCCAAGGAACTGTCGGGCGGTCAGCAACAGCGCGTCGCGCTCGCGAGAGCGATGGTTTACAGCCCACGCGTCCTGCTGATGGACGAACCGCTCGGTGCGCTCGACAAGAAGCTCCGCGACTCGTTGCAGCTGGAGATCAAGCGCATCCACTCAGATCTCGGTACGACGTTCGTCTACGTCACGCACGACCAGGACGAGGCCCTGATCCTGTCGGATCGCATCGCGGTCTTCAACAACGCCCGGATCGAACAAATCGGTTCACCCACAGAGCTTTACGAGTACCCGAACACCCTCTTCGTAGCGCAGTTCCTCGGCGAATCGTCGCTGTTCCATGGGGTGTCCGAGGGAGGGCGGGAAGCCGACTCGAACGGACATCGCCTGTGCGCGGTCCGTGGGCCCGAGCACGCCCGCGGTGCGGGTGTCGCGGTGGTGGTGCGGCCCGAACGGATCCGGATCGAGCCCGACGGTGCTCGTCCGAACTCGGTGAACGCGGTTCCGGGCACCGTGGCGCAACACATCTACCTCGGAAACTCGCGCAAGGTTGAGGTGCGTCTCGACGACGGCACGATCGTGCTGGTGCGTGAGAGTGCCGGCGCGATCAGCTCCGTCGATGCTGGCGATCGCATCTGGCTCACGTTCCACCCCGACGACGCCGCGCTTCTCGCATCCGGCGGCGCGCAACCCGCGGCGCCAAAGCAGACCGCGATCGCGTCTCGCTGACGCCCAAGCATGACGAAAAGGAGCACACCCATGTCTACCGGCGGCAGCACCGTCGACGATCCGACGACCTTCATCAACGGCGACGTGTCCTTCTGGTACCGCTCGATCGGGCTGCCGGAGCGGCGGAAGTCGCTTCCGGGCGATCAGGAGGCCGACGTGTGCATCGTCGGTGCCGGTCTGACGGGTTTGTGGACGGCGTACTACCTGAAGCGGGAGCAGCCGGACCTGCGAATTGTGATGCTCGAGCGCGAGTTCGCCGGTTTCGGCGCGTCCGGCCGCAACGGTGGCTGGCTCTCGGCGGAGCTGGCCGGTAGTCGCGACGCGTACGCCTCGACCCACGGACGCGAGGGCATGGTCGAGTTGATGCGGGCGATGCGCGGCGCCGTCGACGAGGTCATCTCGGTCGCCAAGACCGAGGGGATCGACGCCGACATCGCCAAGGACGGCCTTTTGCACGTCGCCCGGACGCGTGCGCAACTGGGCCGGCTCTACGAATCGGTACGGTATGAACAGCGCTGGGGCGCAAGGCCGGAGGATTTCGTCGCGTTGACCCGCGATGAGATGGATGACCGCATCCGCGTCACAGGCGCGCTGGGCGGGATGTTCAGCCCCCATTGTGCTCGCGTCCAGCCTGCGAAACTCGTGCTGGGCCTCGCCCGAGCGGTTGAAGCAGCCGGCGTCACGATATACGAGGGCACCACGGTCACCGGGATCGAGCAGGGCCGCGCGATCAGCGACCGTGGGGTCGTGCGCGCGCCGATCGTCCTGCGGTGCTTGGAAGGTTTCACGGCCACCCTGGAGGGGCAGCGCCGCGACTGGCTTCCGATGAACTCGTCGATGATAGTCACCGCACCGCTGACGCTGGAAGCGGCCGAGCAGATCGGTTGGCGGGGCGCCGAACTGCTCGGCGACTACGCGCACGGCTACATGTACGCCCAACGCACTGCCGACAACCGGATTGCGCTGGGCGGCCGCGGCATTCCGTATCGCTTCGGCTCACGGACCGACACGAACGGGGCCACGCAGCAATGGACCATCAACGCGCTGACCGAGCTCATGCATGACATGTTCCCGGCAACGGCATCGATCCCGATCGTGCACGCCTGGTGCGGTGTGCTGGGCGTACCGCGCGACTGGACGGCCACCGTCGATCTCGACCCGGTGACCGGCTTGGGAACGGCAGGCGGCTACGTCGGTAGCGGGTTGACCACCACCAACCTTGCCGGTCGTACGCTCGCCGACCTGGTCCTCAGACGCGATACACCCGTGACCCGCCTGCCGTGGGTCGGGCGCCGAGTTCGGCGGTGGGAACCCGAGCCGCTCAGATGGCTCGGCGTGCAGAGCATGTATGTCCTCTACCGGATGGCCGACCGTCGAGAGGCTGAACGCGACCTGCCCAAGACCAGCCGGATCGCCCGGATCGCCAACATGATCACCGGTCGCTGACCGCGACGAGAATACGAGGACGAAACTGTGTCAGTCGATTTCAATGTCAGTCTGCGCCATACACCGGCATCGGGCGCCGATCTGCCCGCCGCGCAACCCAAGCCGACGAGCAAGAGCAACCAGATGGAGTCGTCAGTGGACCTGTGGGCCGACGGGGAGACCGCGGTCGGCATCTGGGAGTGCGGGCCAGGAGAATTCACAGCCGACCGCACCAATGCGACCGAGGTGTGCCACATTGTGTCCGGCCACGGCACGGTCACCGGTGAAGACGGCGCGTCCGCGGACATCGGCCCGGGGTCACTGCTGGTCCTGCCCCGCGGATGGCGCGGTACCTGGGTCATCCACGACACGATCCGGAAGTCTTACGTATTGATCGACGCCTAGTAGGGAACGAGGCGGGCCGATCTGTCAACCGGCGTGCTGGCGTGGTCTGTAGGTTCTCGCCTCCGACGGTCCACTGACAGCAATCTGGCCCGCGTCGCCACCGGTTCGCCGTTACGGATTCACCTCCGTTCGCGGCGGACGTCAACTGCTCACCAAGGTGTCACAGCGGAATCCACTGGCCCAGGAACCAGAATCCCCAGCCCGCTCCATTGCCCGCGGGCATCGGTTGAACCTGATGGCCGTTGTAGTTGAAGGGTTGATGGTCTTGCCGCGCCTTGTCGATACCACGGTTCTGCCAGCCATTGACCGGACCGGGCTGACATGCCGGACCGTTGGGTGTGTTGCACGGGTGACCGGGTTCAGCGTTGGCGGCGCCCGCGCCGACCAGACCGGTGACTCCGACGCCGACGGCCAACGCCAGTCCGCACATCACATTCTTGATCTTCACTGTCCGCTCATCTCCGTTGTTCGCTTTTGCGCCAGTGTGATTCACTCGCACGCCACAACGTTAAGCGGCACAGATCGGTTATCGATGTGCCAGACTTAAGCGTTCGCTGTGCAACCCGTCCGCAGCCGGGCGGCTATTTTCGCCGGGCGGCCTACAGCGACTTCTCGAAGAAGAACTGCGCATAGGGATTGTCGTTGTACCGGTCGATCCGGGCGTAGCCCGCGCGTTCGTACATGGCGATCGCCTCATTGAGGGTCCCGTTGGTGTCGAGCCGCACCCGCACGAATCCTTGTTCGGCAGCGAGTGTTTCGAGCTGACGCAGTATCCGGCTTCCCAAACCTGCACCACGCCAACGACTGTCGACCCACATGCGCTTGACCTCGGCGATCGGTCCGGCGTCGGTTCGGTCGAGGGGCCGGATCCCACCGAAGCCAACTGGTTGGCCGTCGTCGAGTGCGGCGAGATAATGCGCACCCGGCTCCGCGGCCGTCTCCCCCGGATCGAACCCTTGCGGGAAACGCCGGTTCAGCTCGTCGTAGTAATGGGTCAGCGCTGCGCGCGCGACGCCCGACTCCTCGTCGACCTCGACGAGGCGCACCGTGGCCGCGCGCACGAGAAGCTCCGCGGTACCGAGCGCTTCGGCAAGTCGCTGCTGCTGCCGGGAGGTCAACGGCGCGACCAGTTCGGCCGCCCGGGCCTCGGAACGTTCCTCCAGCTCCGCCACGGCGGCCCTGCCGGCCCCGGTGAGCTCGACGATGCGGCGTCGCCCATCGGACGGGTCGGGGATGACGCGGACGAGGCCTTCGTCTTCCAGACGAGCGAGGATGCGGGTCACGTAACCGGAATCCAACCCCAGCCGATCCCGCAGGTCGCGGATCGTCACGGTTCCGAGTCCGCCGATGTCGAACAGCACCCGGGACACGTTGAGCGGCCTGCCGGTGCCCAGATATGACTCGTCGAGCACACCGATCCGCTGCGTATACGTGCGGTTGAAGCGACGGAGAACTGCGGTGACGCTCATATCTCTGACCTTAGTCAGATAATTCCGGGGCCCGCCATGAATTAAGCAGAGCTAATGCATACGAAGCAACATTAGCTGTACTTGACAACCCGCAATATCTACCGTCGAAGCCGTGAACTCCCCGTTGCTCCTCGGCTTCCTCACCTCGATGGCACTCATCGCCGCAATCGGCGCGCAGAACGCGTTCGTGCTGCGTCAGGGCATCCGTCGTGAGCATGTGCTGCCGGTCATCGCGGTGTGCACGGTGTCGGACCTGCTGCTGATCACGGCCGGCATCGCCGGCGTCGGCGCGGTGATCACCGCGCACCCCGACGCGGTGACGGTCGCAAAGGTCGGCGGCGCGGCCTTCCTCATCGGCTACGGCGTGCTGGCGGCCCGTCGCGCGTTTCGCCCCTCGACGCTCAACCCGTCCGAACGCACCCCTGCCCGCCTTGCCGAGGTGCTCGTCACCTGCCTGGCGTTGACCTGGCTAAACCCGCACGTGTATCTCGACACCGTGGTGCTGTTGGGCACTCTGGCCAATGAACAACGCGAGCAGCGTTGGCTTTTCGGCGCAGGCGCGGTCGCGGCGAGCGCCATCTGGTTTCTCGGCCTCGGCCTCGGCGCGAAGCGGCTGGCCGGACTGTTCGCCACGCCGACGACCTGGCGCATCCTCGACGGCGTCATCGCGGTGACGATGATCGGTCTCGGACTCGGGATGGCCCTGTCGTAGGGTCGTAGACGTGGTCAATTTCGCCTATGTCATCGCCGGATCCGAAGCGACCGGCGGCGCCGGCATCCAAGCCGACCTGCGTACCTTCCAACAGCTCGGCGCCTACGGCGTGGGCACCCTCACCTGCATCGTGTCGTTCGATCCCAAGGCCGATTGGTCGCATCGGTTCGTGCCGGTCGAGGCGCAGGTGGTCGCCGACCAGATCGAGGCCGCGACGTCGGCATATGACCTGGACACCGTGAAGATCGGCATGCTGGGCACCCCGGCCACCATCGATGTCGTCGCCGACGGTCTGCGCGCCCAGCAGTGGCGCCACATCGTCGTCGACCCCGTGCTGATCTGCAAGGGCCAGGAACCCGGGGCCGCGCTGGACACCGACACCGCGCTGCGCCGCCAGATCCTGCCGCTCGCGACCGTCACCACACCCAATCTGTTCGAGGCGCAAACCCTCTCCGGTATGGCGGAGATCGCCACGGTTGACGACCTCATCGAAGCCGCCCGCCGCATCGCCGAACTCGGGCCGCGCTACGTCGTGGTGAAGGGCGGCGTGGAGTTCCCCGGCGACGACGCCGTGGACGTGCTGTTCGACGGCGAATCCGGCGACGACGCCGAGGTGCTGCGGGCACCCAAGGTCGGCGACGCCCGCGTCGCCGGAGCGGGATGCACGCTGGCCGCCGCGATCACCGCCGAGCTCGCCAAGGGCGCCGATGTGCCCGCCGCCGTGCGCCGGGCCAAAGAGTTCACCACCGCGGGCATCGTCGCGCGGGTCGGCGGCAACGCGCCCTTCGACGCGGTGTGGCAGGGAATCTAGGCCTGGTCAACCGTCGGTTCGCCGGACCGCGGGCAGGACGATCCTGTCGATGACCTCTCGCACATACGCGGCATCCACCGGCTGACCACGGATCACCCGCATCAGGCCCATCGCGGTGAGCACGTCCGCGACGAGTGACCAGTCACCGTCAGCGGCGACCTCGCCGCGAGCCGCCGCCCGATTCAAGATCGTCGTGATCATCCGGCGGCCCCGCATCAGCATGAGATCGTCGAGCGCAGAGGCGAGTTGAGGGTCGTGGGTGGCCTCGATCGCGACCCGCAGCACCAGGTCGTTGGAGATCAACTCATCGTCGTTGCGCGCCGCGTGCTCCACGATCGCGTCCAGGTCGCCTTCCAGGCTCCCGGTATCCGGCGCGTCGTCGGTGAGCAGTTCCGGGCGCCAGTACACCAGGGCATCGGTGATCAGCGCCGCCTTCGATGACCAACGCCGGTAGATGGCCGCCTTTCCGACGCCCGCACGTGCGGCGACGTCATCCATGTTGGTGCCGGTGTAGCCGTTCTCGGCCAACGCAGCCAGTGCCGCGTTGAGGATCGCGGGATCACGCGAGCGGTCCAACCGCCCTTCGGTGCGCTGCCTCAGCTTCGATTCCGTGGCCTTCATGTGTCTCGATCCAGCGCTCGACAACATCGTCACCAGCTTGCCAGATGGTTCTGACCCTCACGGCGACGCTGTCGTGGCCGCGCTGGTCACGGTGTCGTCCTGCACCGCTTTCCGCACCGATTCCTCCCGGCCACGCCGGGTGATCTCGAAGGTGTTGAGCGGCCACCAGAACCAGCGCCCCAGGGCCGCCGCGATCGCGGGCGTCATGAACGCCCGGACGATCAACGTGTCCACGATCAGGCCGATACCGATGGTCATCCCGAGTTGGCCGACCACCCGCAGGTCGCTGACAATCATCGACATCATGGTGAACGCGAACACCAGACCGGCCGCGGTCACCACACGCCCGGTGGCACCCATGCCGCGGATGATGCCGGTGTTGAGCCCGGCGTGGATCTCCTCCTTCAGCCGGGACACGACCAGCAGGTTGTAGTCCGAGCCGACGGCCAGCAGGATCACGATCGACAACGGGATCACGATCCACTGCACGCCCAGGCCGAGGATGTCCTGCCACAGCAGCACCGACAGACCGCATGCCGTGCCCAGAGATGCGGCGACCGTGCCGACGATGACGATCGCCGCCACGACACTGCGGGTGATCAGCAGCATGATCGCGAAGATCAGGATCATGGATGCGATGACCGCGATCGTCAGGTCGGTTTTGACGCCGTCCTGCATATCGCTGTAGAGCGACGCGGTGCCCGCGAGCGAAACCTTGGCGTTGGCGAGCGGGGTGCCTTTGAGCGCGTCCGCCACAACATCTCTCATGTCGCGTACGTGCGCGATGCCATCCACCGAGGCCGGATCGCCCTGGTGGGTGATGATGTACCGGACCGCGTGCCCATCCGGCGAGACGAACATCTTCAGCCCCCGCTTGAAATCCGGATTCTGGAACACATCCGGCGGCAGGTAGAAGAAGTCGTCGTTCTTGGCCTGGTCGAAGTACAAACCGATCTCCGTTGCACCCTTGGCCAATTCCTGCTGTTGGGCTTGGGTTCCGGCCATGACGCTGTGCGTGGCGATCATGAAGTCGCGCATCTTCTT
Source organism: Mycolicibacterium goodii (assembly GCF_001187505.1). The sequence goes on along the minus strand of NZ_CP012150.1, from coordinate 1,997,720 downwards.
CATCGAGTCGATGGTGGACCGCAACTCCGGCAGCATCTTCGGCATCAGCTGATCCATGCGGTCCATATCGATTGTGAGACCTTGCATCTCATCGTGTCGAAGATCGACCGCAGCGACTGGCACATCGGGATGTCGAAACAGTGCGGCTCCCAGTACAGGTAGTTGCGCAGCGGACGGAAGAAATCGTCGAAGTTGGCCAGGTTGTCGCGCATCTCCTTGGTGGCCTCCACCATGTCGTGGGTGCGCCCGACCATGCTGTGGGTGGTGTCGGTCAACTCCTGCATCAAGCCGTACATGCGTTCCATGCTGGCGACGGTGTGGCTCAGTTCGTCGGCCTGTTCGAGCATCTGGGCAGAGTTTTCGTTGTTGAACTTCGCGGCCTGCAGGGTGCCCGCGTTCTGCGCGCCGAGCAGGAACGGGATGGAACTGTGCTCGATGGGCGAGCCCAGCGGACGGGTGATGGTCTGTACCCGCTCGATGCCACGCATGTGCACGACGTATTTGGCGACCCGGTCGATGACGAGCATGTCGGCGGGGTTGCGCAGATCGTGATCGGCCTCGAGCATCAGCAGTTCGGGATTCATGCGGGCCTGGGAGAAGTGCCGGTCCGCGACGTCCATGGCGAGGTTGGCAGGCATGTCGGCGGGGGTGAACTTCTTGTCGTTGTACTGCGGCACGTACGTCACCAGGCTGACGAAACCGATGATGGCGATTGCGGAAGTGACCAGAATGATCGGAATCGGCCAGCGCACCACCGAGGTTCCCACCTTGCGCCAACCGGCGGTGGAGAGCGCACGTTTGGGATCGAGCAGACCGAACTTCGATGCGACCGTCAGAACCGCAGGGGCCAGCGTCAGCGCCGCGACGATGATCACCACGACCGACAGCGCACACGGCACTGCCATGGTCTGGAAGTAGGGCAGCGTGGTCATCGTCAGGCACATGCAGGCCCCGGCGATCGTCAAACCCGAACCCAGGATGACGTGCGAGACACCGCTGTAGGAAACGTAGAACGCCTCTTCGCGATCCAGGCCTTTAGATCTCTCTTCGTGGTACCGGCCCAATAGGAAGATCACGTAGTCCGTTCCGGCGGCCAACGCCAGCATGGTGACCATGCTCACGGCGTACGGCGTCAGACCGATGAGGTTGAGGTGTCCGGCGGCGGCGGTGATGCCCTGTGAGGCAAATAGTTCCAGGCCGATGATCACCATGCTGACGAGCATCGTGACAATCGAGCGGTAGATGGCCAACAGCATCACGATGATGACGCCGACCGACACCAGTTCCATGGTGGCCATGCTCTGGTGCCCGGCCACCTGGGTGTCGGCGTTGAGGACGGTGTTGCCTGCGACGTGGGCGGTGATGCCGGGTGGAGCCGGCACCGAGGCGACGATGTCGCGCACCGCAGCAACCGATTCGTGGCTGGCGCTGGTGCCCTGCGAGCCGTTGAGGAAGATCTGGACGTACGCGGACTTGCCGTCCACGCTCTGCGACCCCGCCGCGGTCAGCGGATCGCTCCAGAAGTCCTGCACGTTCTGCACGTGCTCGTGGTCGGCCTCGAGCTTGTCGATGATCTGGTCGTAGAACTTGTGCGCCTCGTCGCCGAGCGGGTCCTTCCCCTCCAGCACCACCATCGCCGAGGAGTCGGAGTCGTACTGCTGAAACACCTTGCCGATGTTGAGCATGGACTGATACGACGGCGCGTTGGTGGGGCTCAGCGGCACCTGACGGGCCTCGGCCACCTCGTCGAGGGAGGGGACAAGGGCGCCGAGGACGACCACCACAAGCACCCAGAAAAGGATTATCGGCAGGGAGAAGATTCGGACCAGGTGGCCGATGAACGGCCGATGCGGCTTCGAATGCGCGTTGCTCATACGGATTTCACCAAGCAGTAGATGAACGGTTTGACGAGGTCATCACTCGTCCTGTCGTCGCGCACCTCACCGTCGACGGTCACCCGGCAGCCGAGGCCGCTGACGTTTTGGTCACCCTGGGCCATGATGTTCGCCGACATCGAGGGCAGCGTCGTGACGATCGTGAAAGACCATGGCAGCGGCGTGTTCTCGACGAGGTGGGGTTGCCCGTTCTCGTCGAGGTAATTGAGGTTCGCCGTGCCCCCGGAGCCGGTGATCTCGTAGGTGATGTGCTTTGGGTTGAAGTTCTCCGTGATCCCGGAACCTTCAGCCGTGTTCGCGGTGTGTGCACCCGCGGATTCCCGGATGCGGACAATCCCATAGGCGCCCAGTGCCACCACCACAACGAGGGTCAGCGGAATCCAGAACCGCTTCAACACCCGATACACCGCGAGCCTCCTTCTTCACGCTTCGACGAGCCGCAACTTCCACGGAACTTGAGTTCCGACTCGCGAACGGTCGGTACTGTACCGCAGGACAGCGCCGAGCGTCGGGGCGGCTTGCGCCGGCTTCGGCTCTCGACCCGAAGAGGCCATGAGGCATGCTGACGAGGTGAGCCCCATGTTCCAGCGACGTCAGCCTCCCGACTCCTATCAGTCGGAGGGCGCGCCGGAATGGTTCACCGCCGCGTTGAAGAACGAACCGGAGCACTCCACGATCGAGTTCGAGGGCTGCCGCATCCATCTGCGCACCTGGGGCGATCCGGACAAGCCTCCGCTGGTGTTCGTCCACGGCGGCGCGGCCCACTCCGGATGGTGGGATCACATCGCCCCGTTCTTCACCCAGACCCACCGCGTCATCGCTCCCGACGTCAGCGGCCACGGCGACAGCGGCACCCGCACCAGCTACAGCCTGACCAAATGGGCACGGGAGGTGCTCGCCGTCGCCGCCGCCGCGGGACCGGCGGCGCGCCCGACGATCGTCGGCCACAGCATGGGCGGGTGGGTGACCGCCACGGCGGCCATGAAGTACGGCGCCGACATCGACAGCATCCTGATCATCGACTCCCCGCTGCGTGATCGGGCCCCGGAGGAAGGCCGTCTGCGCAACCGGCGCAGCGATCACCCGGGTTACCCGACCAAAGAGCAGATCCTCGCCCGGTTCCGCGCGGTGCCCACCCAGGACGTGACACTGCCGTTCATCGACCGCCACATCGCGTCGGAGTCGGTGCGGCGAACCGACACCGGGTGGGTGTGGAAGTTCGACCCGGCGATCTTCAGCGGCTCACTACAGGATCAGACGCCGGCCGAGCAGGAGATCCTGGAGCACACGTTCGCCCAGATCCCTTGCCGTGTCGGCTATTTACGCTGCGAACACGGACTCGTACCGCCCGACATGGCCGAGCAGATCCGTTCGACGCTGCAACTGCGCGGGCCGTTCGTCGAGCTTGCCCAGGCCGGCCACCACCCGATGCTCGATCAACCCCTGCCGTTGGTCGCCACCATCCGCACCCTGCTGGAGTTCTGGTCGATCACCTGAACCGGTGAGGGCACACCTCGGCGCACCTCACCGTGGCGTCGATCACAGCAGGTGACGATCCCGAGGTTGCACGGCTGCGCATGCGCGGGAATGTCGGCTCGGGCGTCTACCATTCCACCGGCACCCCACCCCACCTTTGGAGAGAACGAGCAGTGAGTTACACCGCCGCAGACATCACCGAGCTCGACGATGTCCAGCACACGCGGCTGCGGCCGGCGGTGAACCTGGGCCTCGACGTGCTCAACACCGCGTTGCGGGAGATCGTCGACAACGCGATCGAGGAGGTCGCCGACCCCAGCCACGGCGGATCGACCGTCACGATCACCCTGCATGCCGACGGTTCGGTCAGCGTCGCCGACGACGGCCGCGGCCTGCCCGTCGACACCGACCCGGGCACCGGAAAGAACGGCATCGTCAAGACGCTCGGCACGGCCCGCGCCGGCGGCAAATTCTCCGCACACACCGACGCCACCAGCACCGGCGCCGGCCTCAACGGCATCGGCGCCGCGGCGGCCGTCTTCATCTCCGCGCGAACCGACGTCACGGTGCACCGCGACGGCAAGACCTACCTGCAGAGTTTCGGGCGCGGCTATCCCGGGGTGTTTGAGGGCAAGGAATTCGATCCCGACGCCCCGTTCACCCGCAACGACACCCAGAAGCTGCGCGGCGCGAGCAACCGCAAGCCCGGCCTGCACGGCTCGCAAGTCCGCATCCTGTTCGACCCGACCATCGCGCCGGATTCCAGCCTGGACATCGGCGAGGTGCTGTTGCGCGCGCACGCCGCGGCGCGGATGTCCCCGGGCGTGCACCTGCTCGTCGTCGACGAGGGCTGGCCCGGCGGGGAGATCCCGCCCGCGGTCCTCGAACCGTTCGACGGGCCGTGGGGCACCGACACCCTGCTCGACCTCATGTGCACCGCGGCAGGCACTCCCCTGCCCGAGGTCCGCGCCGTCGTGGAGGGCCGCGGCGAGTACACCACCGGGCGGGGGCCTACCCCGTTCCGGTGGTCGCTGACCGCGGGACCGGCCGAACCGGCAACCGTCGCCGCGTTCTGTAACACCGTGCGCACACCGGGCGGCGGGTCACACCTGACCGCGGCGATCAAGGGTCTGTCCGAGGCGCTGGCCGACCGGGCCTCCCGGATGCGCGACCTCGGCCTGGCCAAGAACGAAGAAGGTCCGGAGCCACAGGATTTCGCGGCCGTCACCGCACTGGCCGTGGACACCCGCGCACCCGATGTGGCGTGGGACTCGCAGGCCAAGACCGCGGTGTCGTCGCGCTCGCTCAACCTGGCGATGGCCCCGGATGTGGCGCGCAGCGTCACGATCTGGGCGGCCAACCCGGCCAACGCCGACACCGTGACGCTGTGGAGCAAGCTGGCACTGGAGTCGGCGCGTGCCCGCCGCAGCGCCGAGGGCGCCAAGGCCCGCGCCCGCGCGGCGTCCAAGGCCAAGGGCCTGGGCACCAATCTCTCGCTGCCGCCCAAGCTGCTGCCCAGCCGCGAGTCGGGACGCGGGTCCGGTGCCGAACTGTTCCTCTGCGAGGGTGATTCGGCGCTCGGCACGATCAAGGCCGCCCGAGACGCGACGTTCCAGGCCGCGTTCCCGCTGAAGGGCAAGCCGCCCAACGTCTACGGATTCCCGCTGAACAAGGCGCGCGCCAAGGACGAGTTCGACGCCATCGAACGCATCCTGGGCTGCGGCGTGCGGGACAACTGCGACCCGGAACTGTGCCGCTACGACCGGATCCTGTTCGCCTCCGACGCCGACCCCGACGGCGGCAACATCAACTCGAGCCTGATCTCGATGTTCCTCGACTTCTACCGGCCGCTCGTCGAAGCCGGGATGGTCTACGTGACCATGCCGCCGCTGTTCGTGGTCAAGGCCGGCGACGAACGGATCTACTGCCAGGACGAGTCCGAACGCGATGCGGCGGTGGCTCAGTTGAAGGCATCCTCCAAGAAGCGGGTCGAGGTGCAGCGCAACAAGGGTCTCGGTGAGATGGATGCCGACGACTTCTGGAACACCGTGCTGGATCCGCAGCGCCGCACGGTGATTCGGGTCCGACTCGATGACGATGAGAAGAAGCTGCACCACACGCTGTTCGGCGGACCGCCGGAGGGCCGGCGCACGTGGATGGCCGACGTCGCCGCCCGTGTCGACACCTCCGCGCTGGACTTGACGTAGAGAGCCTAGGTAGAACACCGTGACCGCCACCCTGGACGTTCCCGAGCAGAACCCCGATTTGGTGCTCGACCAGAGCGCCGACGACTACTGGAACCACTATCAGCTGACCTTCGCGCTCTACAGCGTCAGCGACCGCGCCATCCCGTCGGCCTACGACGGGCTCAAACCGGGCCAGCGCCGGCTGCTCTACCAGATGCACGACTCGAAACTGCTGCCCGGCAACAAACCACAGAAATCGTCGAAGGTGTGCTCGGCGGTCACCGGCAACCTGCACCCCCACGGCGGCGCCTCGATGTACGGGGCCGCCGCGCTGATGGCCGCGGACTTCCAGCGCGTGAAAGTCATTGACGGACAAGGCGCGTTCCCCCGCATCCAGGGCGACATCCCGGCCGCCGACCGCTACACCGAGATGCGGCTGTCGGCGCCGGGTGCGGCGCTGACCGCCGAACTCAACGACCATGCGGTGCCGATGGTGCCGACGTTCGACGGCGAATGGGTCGAGCCGACGGTGCTGCCCGCGCAGTGGCCCGTGCTGCTGTGCAACGGGGCCGTCGGCATCGCCGAGGGGTGGGCCACCAAGGTGCCCGCGCACAACCCGCGCGAGGTCATGGCGGCCTGCCGAGCGCTGCTGAAGACCCCCAACATGACCGATGACCGGTTGTGCAAGCTCATCCCCGGACCGGACTGGGGTTCCGGCGCGAGCGTGGTCGGCACAGCCGGACTGCGCGAGTACATCACCACCGGCCGTGGGCATTTCACCGTGCGCGGCACGATCTCGGTCGAGGGCAAGAACTGCATCATCACCGAACTACCGCCCGGCGTGGCGAGCAACACCGTGCAGGACCGGATCCGGGCGCTCGTCGAGTCCGGCGAGCTGTCGGGTGTGGCGGACATGTCGGACCTCACCGACCGCCGCAACGGCCTGCGCATCGTCGTCACCGCCAAGCGCGGTCACAACGCCGAACAGATCCGCGAGCAGCTGCTGGCGCTCACGCCGCTGGAATCCACCTTCGCCGCGAGCCTGGTGGCCCTCGACGAGAACCGGGTGCCGCGCTGGTGGTCGGTGCGCGAGCTGATCATGGCGTTCCTCCAGTTGCGCGATTCGGTGGTGCTGCACCGCAGCGAATACCGACTGGAGAAGGTCACGGCGCGCCGCCACTTGGTGGCCGGCCTGATGAAGATCCACCTGGACATCGACGCCGCCGTCGCCGTCATCCGCGGCTCGGAAACCGTCGACGAGGCGCGCAAGGGCCTGCAGGAGCGATTCAAGATCGACTCCGAACAGGCGGATTACGTTTTGGGACTGCAGCTTCGGCGGCTGACCAAACTCGACGTGATCGAGCTGCAGGCCGAGGCGGAAAAACTCGACGCCGAGTTCGCCGAACTCACCGACTTGGTGACCAACCCCGAGTCCCGCCGCAAGGTGATCGACCAGGAACTCGTCGAGACCGCCAAGCTGTTCAAGGGCGCCGAGTACGACCGGCGCACCGTGCTGGACTTGGATGCGACGCCGGTTTCCCGCGGCGACGAGGACGGTCAACGCGAACGCAAGGTCAACACCGCCTGGCGGCTCGATGACCGTGGTGTGTTCTCCGACAGCCACGGTGAGCTGCTCACCTCGGGTCTGGGCTGGGCCGTGTGGACCGACGGGCGCATCAAGTTCACCACCGGCAACGGCCTGCCGTTCAAGATCCGTGACATCCCGGTGGCGCCCGACATCACCGGGTTGGTGCGCTCAGGCGTGCTTCCGGAGGGCTACCACCTGGCACTCGTGACGCGGCGCGGCAAGGTCCTGCGCATCGACCCTGCTGCGGTGAACCCGCAGGGCGTGGCGGGCAACGGCGTGGCGGGCGTGAAGCTGGCGGGCGACGGCGACGAGGTGATCGCCGCACTGCCGGTGTCGTGCGCCAACGGCGAGGCCATCCTGTCGATCGCCGAAAAGAGTTGGAAGGTCACCGAAGTCGCCGACATCCCGGTCAAGGGGCGCGGTGGTGCAGGCGTGGCGTTCCACCCGTTCGTCAAGGGCGAGGAGGCCCTGCTCGCGGCGTCGATCTCGAAGAGCGGCTACCTGCGCGGCAAGAAGGCGGTGCGGCCCGAGAACCGCGCCAAGGCGGCCGTGAAGGGATCCGGCGCGGACGTGGCACCGGCGCCTGCGGAGTAGCTGCGTGGCGCCGCCTATGCGTGCGCGGCGTCCCCCGTGTCCGATGGTTCGTTCTCCGTCGGGGACGGATCGACCTCGACGATCGCGGAGGCCGCCTCGTCGATGATCGCGCGCATGGCCCGCTCGGCCTGGCCTGCCTCACCCATCCGGATCGCGCGGGCGACCTCGTCGTGCAGCGCGATCGCGTCGATGTTCGGCTTCTCCGGCATCAGACCGTGGTGCGTGCGGCCCGCGAGCACCTCGGCGACCGCACCGTTGAGCGCCCGGAACATCTCGTTACCGCTGGCTTCGAGCAGGGTCTGGTGGAACAGCTTGTCCGCCTCCAGATAAGCCTCGAGATCCCCGTTGCGTCCGTGCATCACCATGTCCGACACCGCGGTCGCCATGATCCGGCACTGGTGCGGGCTGGCCCGTCGTGCCGCCAAAGCGGCCGCGGCCGGCTCGAAGCCCAGGCGCAGTTCCGAGAGCGACATCAACTGCGCCGTGCGGTCACCGGCCTCCAACCGCCAACGAATCAGCACCGGATCGAAGACGTTCCACTTCTCGGGTTCCTGCACGGTGATCCCCACCCGGCGGCGGGACTCGACCATGCCCATGGACTCCAGCACGCGCACGGCCTCGCGAGCGACGCTGCGGGACACACCATGCTCTGCGCTGACCCCCTCCAGGGTGAGCACGTGTCCTGGCAGATAGCGGCCCGACACGATGCCGGTTCCCAGCGCGGTGACGAGATTCCCGTGGAGTGCGCCAGCAACCGGACGATCGAGCATCAATTGATGATGCCAGAGGACGATCAGCGCCGAAAAGAGCTACTCATTAAGAAATAGGTATTGCAATCGTATGATTATTGAGGCACGCTTTGTGACGTCTCGCACATCAACAGGCAGAAGAGGGTATGGCTACACCGATCGTCGTCATGGGAGTCTCGGGATCCGGAAAGTCGACAGTGGGTGCGGCACTGGCGCAGCGTCTGCGCGTGCCCTTCGCCGACGCCGATGACTTCCACCCGCCGGCCAACATCGAGAAGATGTCGGCCGGGCATGCGCTCGACGACGACGACCGGCGTCCCTGGCTCGAATCGATCGGCAGGTGGCTGGCCGGGCATCCGGACGGCGGCGTGATGAGCTGCTCGGCGCTCAAACGCACCTACCGCGACCAACTGCGGCACCACTGCCCGGACATCGAGTTCCTCCACCTGCAGGGCTCGATGGAGACCATCGGCCGCAGGCAGGCGAGCAGGCCGGGCCACTTCATGCCCGCGTCGCTGCTGGAGTCCCAGTTCAACACGCTCGAGCCGCTTGAGGCCGACGAGCGCGGAATCGCCATCGATGTCGACCAGTCCATCGACGACATCATCGAAAGCTACGTCAGCACAAGAGAATCCCACACACCAGAGGAGGACCGGTGAGCCAAGGCATGGAGTTCGACGTGTTGAGGAGGCGTCGTGGAGGCCATTGAACCGGCATACGGGACCACAACCCTTCTGCTGATAGCGGCGGCCGCCGTCGCGGTGCTGCTGTTCCTGATCATCAAGGTGAAGCTGCACGCGTTCCTCGCACTGGTGCTGGTGAGCCTGTTGACCGCGCTGGCCGCAGGCATCCCCGTCGCCGATGTGCCGAGCGCACTGTCGTTCGGCTTCTCCAACACGCTGGGCTCGGTCGCCCTGCTTGTCGGCTTCGGCGTCATGATCGGCCGGTTGCTCGAAACCACCGGCGGCGCACAGGTTCTCGCCGACACGCTGATCGGCAGGTTCGGCGAGAAGCGGGCACCGTTCGCGCTCGGCGTGGCCGCGCTGCTGTTCGGTTTCCCGATCTTCTTCGACGCCGGTCTGGTCGTCTTCCTGCCGATCATCATGACCGTGGCACGCCGCTTCGGCGGATCGATGCTGCTGTACGCATTCCCAGCGGCCGGTGCGTTCGCGGCGATGCATGCGCTGGTCCCACCGCACCCCGGTCCGGTGGCCGCAGCCGAACTGCTCGGCGCCAACATCGGTCTCACCCTCATCGTCGGTGTCCCGGTGGCGGTGGTGTCCTGGTACATCGGCGCGTTTCTGGTGTCCCAGGTGATCGGTCGGCGCGTCTACGTCGACATTCCCACGTCGCTGTTCGGTGAGATCAACGGCGGCCGCGACCTCGACGCCGACCCCGTCAGAAACCCCGACACGGACACCGACACAGACGCCGTCGGCGGAGCGGGCGGTACCTCGACCACAGCCACCCGGACCGCACCGGCATTCGTGACGGTCCTCGGTGTGCTGCTGCTGCCCTTCGTGTTGATCTCGTTCAACACCGTGCTCGATACCCTCCAGACCGCCGGTGTGATCGCGGAAGACGCCACCTGGGCGGAGTACCTCAAACTGATCGGCACGACGTCCATCGCCCTGCTGATCACCGTCATCGTGGCCACCTTGGTCCTGGGCCTGCGCGGCAGGTCGATGGCAACCGTGACCGACATCCTCGACAACGCACTCGGCCCGATCTGCGCGATCATCCTGATCACCGGCGCCGGCGGCATGTTCGGCGGTGTGCTGCGGCTGAGCGGTATCGGAGATGCCCTCAGCGGTTCGCTTTCCAATCTCGGTGTGTCGCTGATCCTGCAGGCGTTCCTCATCTCCACGCTGCTGCGCGTCGCACAGGGTTCGGCCACGGTCGCCCTGACCACGACTGCGGGTCTGCTGGCCGCGTCGGTCGCCGCGGCAGGCCTGAGCAGCCTGCAGCTCACCGCGTTGGTGATGGCGATCGCGGCGGGTGCCACCGTGCTCTCGCACGTCAACGATTCGGGCTTCTGGTTGGTCAGCCGGTTCTTCGGCATGGATGTCAAGACCACGCTCAAGACCTGGACCGTGCTGGAGACGACGCTGGGGTTGACCGCCTTCGTGATCAGCCTCGGGCTGTGGGCGGTGGCCTGACACCGGTTTGGTGAACGCGCAAAGCGGCTATCGACAGACCATGTCTGAGAACAACGCCGTCGCGCGCATCGACGAGGTGGCCCCCGGTGACGTCATCGCCCTCGGCACCGGGGAACCCGTCTGCAAGGTGGTCCACAAGGAGGACACCGACTCCGGAGTGCTGCTCACCTTCGAAGGCGATGACGGCGTGACGTTCCAGCGTGAACTGCCCGCCGACACAGCAGTCCCCCGTTCACTGCCCGACAGGGCGTGTCGAAGGTGGTCGGGATGTGGTGTCGGTGATGATGGGATCGTTGCTGGCGAGGTGAGAGGGAGCCGAAATGACTGGTGAATCCGCTGCCGGTTGGTCTCTGCACTTCTATGATTTCCAGCGCCGGTTCGTCTCGGTGGACGATGTGGTGCCCGGGTTGGGTGACATTGCGGACTGGGCGAAGCGCAATGGTGCGCGTGATGGCACACCCTTCTTTCTTGATCCGTGGGGCCGTGCGGATGCTGTGGTGAATGCCTACTGGCGCGATCCGGCGATAAAACGGCGAGCAACGGCGCCGGTGCGCCGGTACGCGTTGTCGTTGAAGATCTGGCTGGATTTCTTGCACGCGGTGGATGTTCGGTGGGACTAGGCGTCGCGATCGGAGCTTGCTGCGTTCAAGGAGTGGCGACTGTCGGCGCGGGAGAATCCCCAGTATGTGAGTGCCGCCAGCTTCTGCGTTGATCGGTCGACGATCCGCGGTTTCTATTTGTGGGCGGCCGAGCATCAGGGAGTTGAGAACCCGGTTCGAGCACGGGCCATAGTCACGTCATGGGCGGGTGGGCAGCGTGTGACCTTAGAGAGCACCCCGTCGGGGATGCGGAGGTCAGACGTGAAATGGCTTACTCCACAAGCATTTCGACTGTGGCGCAACCTAGGATTGCGTGGCTTCACCACGGCTGGTACGCCGCACCCTGATTGGCGGGGATCGACGGAGGATCGTGATACCGCCTTCGTCGACGGCTTGTTCGGGACCGGTTTGCGCATCGGTGAGTGGTCCAGTGCGTTGACGGTCGAGGTTCCGGCACCGGGCGCGGAGGGCCTGGCGCGTTCGCGTGTTGCGTCCGCCTGCGCCAAAGGTGGGAGCGGGCGCACATTTTGGATGCGGCACCGCGTCTGTCAACAGGTTGATTTCTATCTGCACGAGGGCAGTCGTACTGCGGCTGTCGCCCGTGCGCAGGCGGCGGGTCGCTACGAGCAGGTGGTGGATCGCTGGATCGTCGAACAGGTCCGCGGCGACAGGCGATTAGACGTTGTCGATGATGAGGGGTCGCGGCGCGTGGTGAGCGTGGATACGCTCGATCCGCTGTTACGGATGAAGATGTTTCGTCGGGTTCGTGGCGGGTTGGAACCGATGTGGTTGTGGCTCAATCATGACGGGACGCCGCGCCCGAAGCACGCGTGGTACAAGACTTTTGACAGGGCGAACGCCAGAGTCGCAAGGGCTTCGACACACGAAGATGGTGCGCGGCTGTGGTGTCGTCCTCACATGTTGAGGCATTCTTTCGCGCTGCGCTGGTACTGCATCGCGACGTTCGTGGCGTGGCGCCGCACCGACATGTTGACTGCACAGGAGCAGCGAGACTTCCGCAATCAACTCGGCGATGTGTGGTTCCTGCTGGCCACCTTGCTGGGGCATCGCAGCGCTGAGGTGACCCGGAATGTGTATCTGGAGCCCTTTCAAGCATTGCAGGTCGAGGAACTTGTCGCATTGATGGATGCCGATGATCGGCAAGCCCTGGAGCGTCTCGTTGCCACGGTCGGTGTTGGTGAGCCGCGCGTGTTGACAGGGCATCAGTGACGGGTCGACCTGCGGCGCAGCCGGATCCAGCGTGGCGTCCCGCATCGCGGCGCCGCGGTCTGGTCGTGCGGTTCGTCAGTGAGGACGGCGGGGTATGGAAGGATTTCGATTTCGGTCGCCTCCCGGGCGCCGGCGGCGTGCGTCACGATTTTGCGGTCGCGTTCGAGGAAGCTACCGGCGTGTTGGGAGTATCCAAGCGAGTACGGGGCGCTGGTGCGTTGTGGCAGGCCGCCCGGCACGCCTGCTGTTGGCTGGACGAGAACCGCCCGGGGATCGAGGGACTGGCCGCGCTGTCTGTCGCTGATGCCGGGTTGCTGGCCATGTCCTGTCGGGTGCCCAGTGGGCCGGGCCCCGCGCCGGCGCTCAAGACGTTGCTACGGTGCAGTCCTGTCGTCCCTGAGCAGGTCTGTCATGGGTTCGCGCGGGTGCGTCATCAAAGGAATCTTAAAGCGCGACAACCATATTCGTCTGACGAGTTCCGTCGGATCAATGTGGTGGCGCGGGCGATGGTTCGGCGGGCGCGAAGTCGGCTGCGGATGCATTGGGAGATGGTCGCCGATTTTCGTGGCGGTCGGTTCGATCACCTGCCCGCGGCCGATCCGCGTCGTAGTCTGGCCGAAGTGCTTGATCACTGCGCCCGCGAAGGTGACTTTCCGCGCACCGCGTCGGGTGCCAGGGCGTACGTGACACGCCGGGCGGTCAGCGCTGCCGGTGGGTGCCGGCTGATGCCGTTGCTGCATGTGACACCGGGTGAGGCGTGGGCGTTCGGTGTCCTACTGGCCGGGCTGACCGGCCTGAACCTCTCGACGCTGGACGCACTGCCGGCCCCACACCGATCCGCGAGCAGCCCGGACGAACCCGGTATCGTCTTTGTCCACGCCGATAGAGCCCGCCGCGGCCGGCGATCGGTGATGACGGTGCCGGTGACAGCGCTGCGCCCAGAACTTCGCCCGCTCGGCGGCGACCATCAGCGCGCCGCGGTGCTCAATACGTCGCTGACGACGGCGTACGGGGTGTTCATGTTGTTGCTGGAGCTGACCGAGCCGGCTCGCGTGCTGACCGGTAGTGGGCAGGCTTTTGTCTATTACAGCGCCCAACCCGACGCGGTGGAAGGCAAACGTTTCGGCTACGGCATCAGCAGCACCGCCAGTGGTGTCGATGCGCGACGGCGGTGGATGGCGCCGTGGCTGACCGGGGATCCCGTCGGTGATCAGCTGCTGCTGGGGATCAGCCTGGATCGGCTACGTAAAACCTATCTGGAACGGGTCCGTATGCCGACAGCGCACACTCCGACGACGTTGGCGGGCTATCTGGGCCGGATGGATTCGGTGCGCACCGAGGGGTTCCAGCTCGTGACCGAGGCGCTCAATGCCCAGGTCTCCCAAGCGTTGTCTCGCCGCTCGATGACCGTGCACCCTGACATCGCGGACCACAGCTGCGGCCAGGACGCCGTGTTGGGCAATTGCGCGGACTTCGAGCATTCCCCGGTCGACGGGAAACGCTGCCGCGAGTCGTTTCTGGCATGCCTGGACTGCAGCAACGCCCGCGCGTTTCCGCGGCATCTGCCCATTCAGCTGGTCGTCGCCGACCGGCTTCGTGACCTGCGCGCCGAGATGCCGATCGCGCAGTGGATCACCGAGCATGCCGGTCGACTGGCGCAGCTGGAGGACATCTTCGCCGAGTACGAGCCGGCACAGCTGGATGCGGCGCGCGCCCAGATCGCTCAGCGCGATCACCGCACCGCCGCGCTGTTGCTGTCGGGAAACCTGGAAGCACCGTGACGCGGGCGGCCAGAATTCCCGACACGGTGGCCGGTGTCCACCTCACCCCGGACACCGAGGTGCTGCTCAACCGCCCGCTGTTCATCCCGGCACTCAGGTGCCGATTCGGCGACCCGGTGTGGGATCTGTCCGCGGCTATCCAGGACCGCCACAGCGCCGGACAAGCTGTGCATTGGGATCGATTTCCGGAGCCGTTTCGCCCGGCCTGCAAGCTCTACCTGTTCGTGTTGCTCAACGTCGTTGACGACGCGCCCCGTCTGGATGCGTCGCGTTCGCCGTACCCGCATGTCAAGACGATTCTGGGTGAGTTGGTGCCGCTGCGTCGGTTCACCAGGTGGCTCGTGCAGCGGGAGGTACTTTCCTTCAGTCACGTCAGCCTCGACCACCTCGACAGCTATCTGCGGTACGTCTCCGACGCCCCCGGGGTCAGCGCCGGCACCAAACGCCGATCCCTGCAGGCAGTTAAGCGGCTCCATCGGTACCGGGATGTCCTTCCAGCGCAATGTCGGCTTCCGGCCGCCACACTGTGGGGCGGGGCAAGCGCGCGAGGACTCGCCCGCTACGAGTCCTCTTGGGGTAAGCCGAACACCACGGCTCGCATTCATCCCGATGTCATGGAGCCACTGCTATCGGCGGCCCTGGCAGTCAGCACCACTGTCGCCGCCGATCTGCTTCCTGCCGCACGCAACCTCCTCGCGATGCGCGCGTTGGCTCATCGCATCGCACCGGACATCCGTCGCGCGCGCACCGGCACGGTGTCGCTGCACGACACCACCACCGCGCAACTCGACAGTCTGCTGACCGCCCTCGGCCACCGCGGCGCCCCGCTTCCGGGTGTCAGCACCGGCGAGAGCACCTCGGTCGATCTCACGGGCCTGGCGGTCGCGGGATGGCTAAACCACACCGAACTCACACGCATGAACGACACGGCGACCATGCTGGCCGCCCACGCACTGCCCATCGAGGCGGACATGGTGCGTACGACCCTGTTCAGTACGATCGGCACGCGCCGATGGCGGCAAAGCCCCATGGGGGCCCCAGAAATGGTCGAACACATTCGCTACATCATCACCGCCTGCTTCCTGGTGATCGCCTACCTGTCCGGTGTCCGGACCGGGGAAGCCCTCAACCTGCGTCGCGGATGCATCACCCGAGATCCGCAGCTGGGTTTGACGTTCATGTCCGGTCACCAGCTCAAGGCTAGTGAGCGGCGTCGGGACCGATCACCGGCCACGATCCCGTGGGTGGTGACCGAGGAAACCGCCCACGCGGTCAGTGTTCTCGAACAGATCACCGTCGGCGATCTGCTCTTCCCCGGATTCCAGTGGTGCTCCCAGGAACAGTTCCTCAACGGATCCCACCGGACAAGGACACCCGGGTCGATCAACACCGACATCACCCGTTTCATCGACTGGTTCAACCGCGCCGTCGCCCCCGCCGTCGATCACCCGCTGATCCCCGACGACCCGCAGGGCATCATTCAGGTGCCGCGCCTGCGGCGCACACTGGCCTGGCACATCGTCCGCCGACCCGGCGGAACCATCGCCGGCGCAACGCAATACGGTCACCTGCACACACAGATCATCCAGGGCTACGCCGGCGGAGCAGACGCAGGATTCCTCGATGAGATCACCTTCGAACAATTCCTGCACCGCGCCGAAACCCTCCACGACGACGCCCACCGACTCAAGCGCGGCGAACACGTCTCCGGTCCCGCAGCCGACGAATACAAGGCCAGCGTCGGCCGCGCGATCACTTTCGCGGGCCTGACTGTCACCACCACCAGCCAGGTCAACACCGCGATGGCCAACCCGGATCTGCAGATCCACCACGGCGCGCTGGTCACTTGTGTATTCCGCCCCGCCACTGCAGCGTGCCTGCCACACACCGACGACGTGACCGGACCCGTCTGGAGCCGGTGCCGTCTCGACTGCACCAACGCCGCCCGCACAGATCGCGACGTCGCGAACCTGCGCGCCCATGCCGACACGCTCACACACGACCTGAACAGCCTGACCCTGCCCGAACCGCTACGACAACGCATCCATGCACGGCTCACCGAGCACGAAAAGGCACTCCACGCACACGAGTCCAGCCGACCAGCAACACCCACCCAGACGGGACAGCAGCAACGATGACCGTGCCGCCGCGCACCACCAGAACCGGTGACGAGCGCCAGCTCGTGCTGGCCGCGATGAGCCGAATCCGGGACAACACCGCCCAATGCGGCAACGGCGCCCATACCGTCGTCGCGTTGGCCAGGGAATCAGGGATACCACGACAGCGACTTTACGAACAGCACGCCGACCTGCTCAACGAGTTCAAAGCCGCCGCCGCAGCCGGACCCGTTGCCACGAATGCGTGCGCCCTGCAACGTCAACTCGCCCAAGCACGCGAGCACAATCACCGCCTCGCCGCCGAAAACACAGAACTACGTGCCAAGATCCGGACGCTGTCGGCAGTGATCGCCGAACTCACCCACCAAGGAGCCGAAGCCACGCATGTCATTGTCCCGATTCAGCGACGGCACCCGGGACTACCGCGTTAGCGCGACAGTCCCGTCCCCTTCAGCCGGGCTCAACGCAGCAGTTTTGCGTGGTGGTCCGGCGAATCGCGCCATCGGTGATCTTCTCGCGAAGTGGGGCATAGCAGCTTCGGTTGTGGGAGCCCGCACGATCTAGTCGGCAGTAGGGTGCATCGGTCGGCTATTGTTGTGGGGCTGGTCGGCCCGACCGGCCCGATGAGTAGGTAGGAAGCCGGTGCGAATCCGGCATGGTCCCGCCACTGTGACTGGGGAGTGAACCCCATTTCGATCACGGCTGAAAATGCTGGAAGGTCGGGGTGAGCGCTGATCCAGAAGTCAGGATACTGCTCTCATTGGCCCTCTTGCTGGGACGTGGACATCCCGGATGGAGTCGATGCAGTGATGTGCTTGTGCGTCTGGCGACGTGGCATCTTGAGCGTGCCACCCGATAGCCCTGATGCGGCCGATACCGCGGAACAGGGATCCGCTATGCCGCCCGGTGAGTCCAGGGGTGCCTTGTGACTCTCAATACTGTTGCGCTGGAACTTGTCCCATCGAATCTGGACCTCGGCACGGCACATGCGCTCGCGGAGTTGCAGAAGGTGCGCAAGTTGGCGGTCGATGCCGGTCTCGATGGACGCATCCGCCACATCATGATCCCCGGGATGATCGAGGAGGATGACGACCGTCCCGTCGAGATGAAACCAAAGCTCGACGTACTCGACTACTGGGAGTTGGTCCAGCGCGAACTTCCCGACGTACGTGGGCTGTGCACCCAGGTCACGTCGTTTCTCGATGAGCGGTCGCTGCGTCGGCGGTTGACCGCGTTGATTCGGCACGGGTTCGACGGGATCGCGTTTGTCGGGGTTCCGCGCACCATGACCGACGGTGAGGGCGCAGGAGTCGCACCGACCGACGCGCTGTCGACCTTTTCCCATCTGGTGAAACACCGCGGCGTGATCCTGATCCCGACCAGGGACGACGAACTGAGCCGATTCGGGTTCAAGTGCAAAGAGGGCGCCACCTACGGGATGACCCAGCTGCTGTACTCCGACGCGATCGTCAACTTCCTCACCGAGTTCTCGCGCAACACCGACCACCGCCCGGAGATCCTATTGTCGTTCGGTTTCGTCCCGAAGATGGAATCCGAAGTCGGCCTTATCGACTGGCTCATCCAGGACCCCGGCAACGACGCTGTCGCAACCGAACAACAGTTCGTGCGGCGGTTGGCTGCGAGCGAGCCCGCGCAGAAGCGCGCCCAGATGCTGGACCTGTACAAGCGCGTGATCGACGGCGTAATCGATCTCGGTTTTCCGGTCAGCCTGCATTTCGAGGCCCCCTACGGGGTCTCCGCTCCGGCGTTCGAGACCTTGGCCGCGATGCTCGACTACTGGGCACCGGACCGCTGAACCTCAGCGGATGACCAACAACAGGTCCCCGCTTTCCACCTGGGTGGTTCCCGACACGGCCAGCCGGTCGACGACCCCGCGCTTGGGCGCGGTGATGGCTGCCTCCATCTTCATCGCCTCGATGGTGGCAATGGTCTGGCCGGCCGCCACGGTGTCGCCCGGGGCCACCGTGACCGTGACGACCCCGGCGAACGGCGCCGCGACGTGACCGGCGTTCGTGCGGTCGGCTTTCTCTGCGACAGGCACATCGGCGGCGATGCTGCGGTCGCGGACCACGATCGGACGCAGTTGCCCGTTGAGGAGGCACATCACGGTGCGCATGCCGCGTTCGTCGGCCTCGGAGACGGCTTCGAGGCCGATGAGCAGTTCGACGCCCTTCTCCAGTTTCACCCGGTGTTCCTCACCGTGTCGCAACCCGTAGAAGAACTGGTTGGCGCTCAGCCGTGACGTGTCGCCGTACTCGTTGCGATGGGCCTCGAATTCTTCTGTGGGGCCGGGGAAAAGCAGCCGGTTCAACGTGGCCTGCCGCTTGGGACCCGGATTGTCGAGAAGTGCGTAGTCCTCGGCGGACAACTGCGTGTCCTGCGCGGCGGGGGCGCGGCCTTCCAGCGCCCTGGTGCGTAGCGGCTCCGGCCAGCCACCGGCGGGCTCGCCGAGTTCCCCACGCAGGAAGCCGATCACGCTGCCGGGAATGTCGACGCGGCCCGGATCGGCGGCGAACTCGTCGGCCGTGATGCCGGCACCCACCAGGGCGAGCGCGAGGTCACCGACGACCTTGCTCGACGGTGTCACCTTCACCAAGTGCCCGAGGACACGGTCGGCGGCGGCGTAGTTCTCCTCGATCTGCTCGAACCGATCACCGAGTCCGAGACCGATGGCCTGCTGGCGCAAGTTCGACAACTGACCACCCGGGATTTCATGGCAATACACCCGGCCGGTCGGAACGGTCGGCCCGGCCGCCGCGATATCGAAGGGCGCGTAGACCTTGCGCAGCGCTTCCCAGTAGGGCTCCAGCTCGCACACCGACGCAAGGTCCAGTCCGGTGTCGTACCCGGTATGTGCGGCCGCCGCGACGATCGACGACAGCGCGGGCTGGCTGGTGGTGCCTGCCAGCGGCGCCGCCGCCCCGTCCACCGCGCTGGCGCCCGCCTGCCACGCGGCCAGGTAGGTGCCCAGCTGGCCTCCCGGAGTGTCGTGCGCATGGACATGCACCGGCAGGTCGAATCGACTACGCAGCGCGGATACCAGCGTGGCGGCCGCGGGGGGACGCAACAGACCTGCCATGTCCTTGATCGCCAGCACATGGGCCCCGGCCTCGACGATCTGCTCGGCCAGCTTCAAGTAGTAGTCGAGCGTGTAGAGATCCTCGGCGGGGTCTGACAGGTCCGAGGTGTAGGACATCGCGACCTCGGCCACCGCGGTACCGGTGGCACGCACCGCGTCGATCGCCGGACGCATAGAGTCCACGTTGTTCAACGCGTCGAAGATCCGGAAGATGTCGATCCCGGTGCGGGTGGCCTCGTCGACGAATGCTTCGGTGACACTCGTCGGATAGGGCGTGTATCCGACGGTGTTGCGACCCCGCAGCAGCATCTGCAGACAGATGTTGGGGACCGCCTCGCGCAGGACCGCCAGCCGCTCCCACGGATCTTCCTTCAAGAAGCGCAGCGCCACGTCGTATGTCGCGCCGCCCCAGCATTCGACGGACAGCAGCTGCGGGGTCATCCGGGCGATGTACGGCGCCACTGCCGCCAGGCCGGAGGTGCGCACCCGTGTGGCGAGCAGGGATTGGTGTGCGTCGCGGAATGTGGTGTCGGTGACGCCAACTGCGGGGCTGTCCCTCAACCAATCCGAAAAGCCTTGTGGTCCTAGGTGTTTGAGGCGCTGGCGGGTGCCCGGCGGTGGCGGTACCGACAGGTCTACATCGGGTAGCTTGTCATGCGGGTACACCGCTGACGGGCGCTCGCCGTGCGGCTTGTTGACCGTCACGTCGGCCAGGTAGTTGAGGATGCGAGTGCCTCGGTCCGCGGGGGTGTGTGCGGTCAGTAGGTGCGGGCGCTCGTCGATGAATGACGTGGTGATTCGGCCGGCCCGGAAGTCGGGGTCATCGAGGACCGCGAGCAGGAAGCCGATGTTGGTCGCGACTCCGCGGATCCGGAACTCGGCCAGCGCGCGCCGCGCCCGCGCTGCCGCGCCGTCGAAATCCTGTCCGCGGCAGGTCAGTTTCACCAGCATGGAGTCGAAGTGTGCGCTGATCTCGGCGCCGGTGTGGGTGCCGCCGTCGAGCCGGACACCGGCGCCGCCTGGCGACCGGTAGGCGGTGACCCTGCCGGTGTCCGGACGGAAGCCGTTGGCAGGGTCCTCCGTCGTGATGCGGCACTGCATCGCCGCGCCGCGGATACGGACGGCGTCCTGGCTCAGACCGAGGTCGCCGAGCGTTTCGCCGGACGCCAGCCGCAGCTGACTCGCCACCAGGTCGACGTCGGTGATCTCCTCGGTGACGGTGTGCTCGACCTGGATACGCGGGTTGCACTCGATGAACACATGATGACCGCGCTCGTCGAGAAGGAACTCCACGGTGCCGGCGCAGAAATACTCGATCTGCCGGGCGAAGGCGACGGCGTCGGCACAGATCCGTTGCCGCTGTTCATCGCTCAGGGTCGGCGCGGGCGCGAGCTCGATGACCTTCTGATGCCGGCGTTGCATGCTGCAGTCACGCTCGAAGAGATGGATAACCTCGCCGGTGCGGTCGGCCAGGATCTGCACCTCGATGTGGCGTGGATTCAGGACGGCCTGCTCCAGGTAGACCGTCGGGTCACCGAACGCCGACTCGGCCTCACGGCTGGCGGCCTCGACCGCCTCGGCCAGTGCCGCGGGATCGGTCACCCGCCGCATTCCCCGACCACCGCCGCCGGAGACCGCCTTGACGAACACCGGGAAGTCCATCGACTCGGCGGCAGAAACCAGTTCGGCGACGTTCGCCGACGGCGCCGAGGACGCCAGTACCGGCAAGCCGGCCTCCCGCGCCGCGGTGATCGCCTTGAACTTGTTTCCCGTCAGCTCGAGAACGTCTGCACGCGGACCGACGAACACGATGCCGGCCTCGTCACACGCCGCAGCCAGTTCCGGATTCTCGGAGAGGAATCCGTACCCCGGATAGATCGCGTCGGCACCGGAATGCTTTGCTACCCGGATGATCTCATCGACAGACAGGTATGCGCGGACCGGATGACCTGTTTCGCCGATCTGGTATGCCTCGTCCGCTTTGAGACGGTGCGGCGAATTGCGGTCCTCGTAGGCAAACACCGCGACCGTCGAGATTCCGAGCTCGTAAGCGGCTCGAAACGCGCGGATGGCGATCTCGCCGCGATTGGCGACGAGCAGTTTGGTGATCGCGCGCTCAGACAAGGGACCGCTGCGGCCGGCCCGAGTACTCACTCAGGGGACGGATCAGAGCATTGGAGGCAGCCTGTTCCATGATGTGGGCGGTCCAACCGGTGATCCGGCTCATCACGAACAGCGGGGTGAAACTCTCGATCGGGAAGTCCATCAGGTAATAGGCAGGGCCGGTGGGAAAGTCGAGGTTCGGCTTGATCGTCGTCGCTGCGAACATCGCACTCTCCAGCGTGTTGTAGATGTCGAGCCACCGCTGTCCGTCACGCACGTGGACAACCTGCTCCAACGCAACCTTCATGGTCGGCACCCGGGAATCACCGTTCTTGTAGACCCGGTGGCCGAAACCCATCACTTTTTCCTTGCGAGACAGTTTGCCGTGCAACCACTCCGGAGCCCTGTCAGCCGAACCGATTTCGAGCATGTCGTGCATGACGGCTTCGTTTGCGCCGCCGTGCAGCGAACCCTTGAGCGCGCCGATCGCGGCGGTCACCGCGCTGTAGATGTCTGACTCGGTCGAGGTGACGACGCGAGCGGCGAAGGTGGAGGCGTTGAAGCCGTGCTCGGCGTAGAGCACCATCGACTGTTCGAACGCGCGCACCACGACGGGCTCCGGCACCTCACCGAAGCACATGTTCAAGAAGTTCTCTGCGTAACCCATATGGCTGTGAGGAGGGATCGGGGTCAATCCCTGACGACGTCGGATGTCGGTGGCGACGATCGTCGGCAGCACGGCGAACATCCGCAGAGACTTGGCGTAGTTGGCCTGCTCGGTCGTGATGTCCTCTTCGGGATCCTCGGCACCCAGATAGCTGATTGCTGTACGCACCACGTCCATGGGATGACAGTTGTCGGGCAGCTTCGCCAGCAGCGCCTGCATCGACCGGTCGATCCGCCGCGACGCCCGCTCACGCTGGCTGAACAGAGCCAGCTGCTGATCGGTCGGCAGTTCGCCGTGCCACAACAGGTAGGCGACCTGTTCGAACGAGCACCGTGCTGCCAGGTCCTGCACCGGGTAGCCCCGGTAGGTCAGGCTGTTGGACTCGGGCACCACTTTCGAGATGGCGGTGGTGTCGACGACGACACCGGCAAGTCCCTTGTGAATGCGCGGGGATTCGGACTCTGTTGCGGTGGTCATGCTCTCACGTCCTGCACGGCGAAGTTGTAGATGTCGGAGTCGAACTGGTTGTAGTCGGCGTAGCGCAGCAGTTCGTAGAGCCTGCTGCGGTGCTGCATGCTGCCCAGCAAGCCGGATTGTGTGCCGGCGTCGTAGACTTCGCGCATACCGATCTCTACGGCGTGCATGGCCAGCCGCAGTGTGGTCACCGGGTAGATGACGACGTTGTAGCCGATGTCGGCCAGCCGCGCGGCGTTGATCAGTTCGGACTTGCCGAACTCGGTCATGTTGGCCAGCAACGGAGTATCGACCGCGGCGCGGAAGCGGGCGAAGTCGTCGGGGCCCGACAGCGCTTCAGTGAAGATCAGGTCGGCGCCGGCATCGGCGTAGGCCCTGGCCCGCTCGATCGCAGAATCGATGCCCTCGATGCCGGCGGCGTCGGTGCGCGCACAGATAATGAAGTTCGGATCCCGACGAGCAGCCACCGCGGCACGCAGCCGTTTGACCATGTCCTCGGCCGGTACCACGGCTTTACCGTCAAGATGCCCGCACCGTTTGGGATTGACCTGGTCCTCGAGGTGGCAGCCGGCAAGCCCCGCGTCTTCGAGAAGCGTAACCGTCCGGGCAGCGCTCATCGGCTCGCCGAATCCGGTGTCGGCGTCGACGAGGGTGAACAGGTCGGTGGCCGAGGCGATCTGGCCGCTTCGGGTGACAACCTCGGTCAGGGTCGTCAACCCGATGTCGGGCAATCCCAGGTCGGCCGACAGCACCGCACCCGAGACGTAGATTCCGTCGAATCCGATGCCGGCTAGGCTCTTGGCCACCAGCGGCGAGAAGGCTCCCGTCATCCGCTGCAGCATTCCCGAGTCCAGGGCGTCCCGGAACGCCCTGCGCTTCTGGGCCGCCGAAACGGTGGAACCCATCAGCCCGCTCATCGGAAAATCCCCGAGGGTATCGTCGGCGACTTGTCCAAAACCGTCTTGTCGACCCGGACGTTGAGCACACCCAGGCCTCCCGGCTTCAGCGAGGCGAGTTTGTCGACGGCGGCCAGGAAGCGCTGCTGTTCCGCGGATTCGACGACGCCGTCGGCCAGGGTGAGGAACTTGCTGCGGTACTGCTCACGCGCGAAGGGGCGTGCCCCGAGCGGGTGGGCGTCGGCGACCGCGAGCTCGTCGGTGATGACCTCACCGCTCTTGAGCGTGATCTCGGCGCGCGCGCCGAACGCCTTCTCAGCCGGGTCGGTGGAGTGGTAGCGGCGCGTCCACTCCGGATCCTCGACAGTGGAGATCTTGCGCCACAGTTCGATGGTGTCCGGTTGGTGCGCCCGCTCCGGCGCATACGACGTCTCGTGGTGCCACACACCGTCCTGCAGTGCGACGGCGAAGATGTACATCACCGAGTGGTCCAGGGTCTCGCGGGACGCGTCGGGATCGAACTTCTGCGGGTCGTTGCTGCCGGTGCCGATGACGACGTGGGTGTGGTGGCTGGTGTGCAGCACAATCGAGGCGATCTGGTCGAGATCACCGATCCGTTCGCGCATCCGGCGCGCCAGATCGATCGGCGCCTGGCTTTGGTACTCCGCGGAGTGCTCCTTGGTGTAGCTGTCCAGGATCGCGCGCTTGGGTTCACCCGGCTCGGGTAGCGGAACCTGGTAGGTGTGCTCGGGGCCGGCGAGCATCCAGGCGATGACTCCGTCCTCGCCCTCCCAGATCGGTGCCGGCGATCCCTCGCCGCGCATCGCGCGGTCGACGGCCTCGATGGCGACCTTGCCCGCGTAGGCGGGCGCGTAGGCCTTCCAGCTCGAGATCAGGCCCTTGCGGGATTGCCGGGTGGCCGTCGTCAGGTGCAGAGCCTGCCCGATCGCGGCATAGATCGTTTCGGGGTCCAGCCGCAGCATCGTGCCGAGTCCCGCGGCGACCGACGGGCCCAGGTGGGCGACGTGGTCGATTTTGTGCTGGTGCAGGCAGATGCCCTTCACCAGGTCGATCTGGATCTCGTAGGCGGTGGCCAGGCCGCGGATCAGGTCG
This sequence comes from Mycolicibacterium goodii, assembly GCF_001187505.1. The sequence continues at coordinate 1,972,993 of NZ_CP012150.1, read as the reverse complement.
GCGCCGCGGACGCCGAGTTGCTGGGCGACCGCGACGAGCGGCGGGATGTTGTCGCCGGGGTGGGAGTAGTCCGCGGCCAGGAACGTGTCGTGAAAATCCAGCTCCCGAACCGCAACACCGTTTGCCCATGCGGCCCACTCCGGAGAGTAGGCGCCGTCGATGCCGAAGACGGTGGCGCCGGCCTTGGTCCGGTGGGCCTGCGCCTGCGCCCGGGCCACCGCCACCGGGCGACGCGTCACCGAGGCCGCGGACACGGCCGCGTTGTCGATGATCCGGTTGAGCACCATCTCCTCGACATCGGCGTCGACAGCAACCGGGTCGGCGGCGACCTGGGCGATCTTCCAGGCGAGGTGTTCGGTACGGGGGAAGTCCTCGGCGCTGCGCCGGGTGCGGACGTCGTGATTACGCATGATCCGCACACTACGCAGCCCCTAAGGGCGTGCAAAGCACCTGTATATGCGTAATTTTGTGTCCTGAGGGGGCAGCGTTTGCAAACTCTGTGTAAGCATCGCGGTTAGGCTGTGCCCGGTGGCTAAGACGTTCGTAGGCCCCCGCCTACGCCGGTTGCGGGAAGAGCACGGCCTGACTCAGGTCGCGCTGGCGCGTGCCCTGGGCCTGTCGACGAGCTACGTCAACCAGTTGGAGAACGACCAGCGTCCGGTTACGGTGCCGGTCCTGTTGTCGCTGTCGGAGCGCTTCGACCTGCCGACCCATTACTTCACCCCGGACTCGGATGCCCGGCTGGTTTCCGACCTGCGCGACATCCTGGTCGACAGCGCGGCCACCCCGGCGCAGATCGAGGAACTTGTCGCCCGGATGCCCGCCGTCGGGCAGACGTTGGTGGCACTGCACCGCCGATTGTTCGACGCGACCACCGAACTCGAGGCGATGCACACCCGCGCCAGCGCGGACGCGCCGGTGCCGTTGCAGCAGCCGATGCCGTTCGAGGAGGTCCGCGATTTCTTCTACGACCGCAAGAACCACATCGCCGAACTCGACCGAGCGGCGGAGGGTGTGTTCGATCGCCGCGGCCTGCGGATCGGCGGGCTCGACGCTCAGCTGGCCGAGCTGTTGTCCGAAGAACTGGGCATCAACGTCGTCATCGACGACGGAGAAGTGCTGAGCGCCAACGCCAAACGCTTCTACCGGCCCGATCAGGCGACACTGTACGTCGCCCGCTGGCTACATCCCGGCCAGCGGGCCTTCCAGATTGCCACCCAGTACGCGCTCCTGACCCAGGCCGACTTGATCGCCGCGCTGGTCGCCGATGCCGACGACCTCAGCACCGAGGCAAGGGAAGTGGCGCGCATCGGACTCGCGAACTATTACGCGGGCGCACTGCTGCTGCCGTACCGGATGTTCTTGTCTGCGGCCGAGGAGTTGCGCTACGACATCGACCGGCTGGCCCGTCGCTTCGAGGTCGGCTTCGAAACCGTGTGCCATCGGCTGTCGACGCTGCAGCGCCCCGACGCCCGCGGGGTTCCGTTCATCTTCGTGCGCACCGACAACGCCGGAAACATCTCGAAACGGCAGTCCGCGACCGCCTTTCACTTCTCGCGCGTCGGTGGAAACTGCCCGCTGTGGGTCGTGCACCAGGCATTCGCCCAACCGGGGCAGTTCGTCACCCAGGTCGCCCAGATGCCCGACGGACGGTCCTACTTCTGGATCGCCAGGACCACCGCACCTAGTCAGAGCAGTTATCTCGGGCCGACCAAGAGCTTTGCGATCGGTCTTGGTTGCGACCTCGCCCACGCTGATCGGCTGATCTATTCAGCGGGTATCGATCTCGCCGACGAAGCCGCCGCGGTCCCGATCGGCGCCGGATGCAAAGTGTGCGAACGTCCCGCATGCCCTCAGCGCGCGTTTCCCTACATCGGACGTCCGGTCAAGGTCGACCCGCACGCCAGCAGCGACCTGCCCTACCCGACGGTCATCGACCCCCGCTGATCAGCGCCGCCCGGGCCAGAGTCTTTTCGGCCATCTTGACGTGTGCGGCGTCCACCAGCACGCCCTCGACGCCGACCGCGCCCCGACCCTTGGCCTCTGCCTCCCGGTACGCGGCGACATTGCGTTCGGCACGGGCGATCTCGTCGGCAGTGGGCGCGTAGACCTCGTTGGCGATCGGCACTTGGTCGGGGTGGATGGCCCACTTGCCGGTGTACCCCAGCAACGAGGACCGACGGGCGTCCCGCTTGTAGCCCTCCAGGTTCCGGTAGTCCGGATACGGTGAGTCGATCGCGTCGATCCCGGCGATCCGGGCCGCCACCATGATCTTGTTGCGTGCGTAGACCCAGAAGTCGCCGGGATACTCGCCGAGCGGGTCGAAGTTGGTGTCCACGCGGGCACCCTGCGACAGAGAGAAGTCCCCGACGCCGAAGATCACCGCATCCAACCGGGGACTGGCCCGCACGATGTCCTCGGCGTTGGCCAGTCCCTCGACCTCCTCGATCAGGACTTCGAGGCGGATCGTCTTGTCCAGACCGAGCTTCGCCTCCAGCTGGGTCAGCAGGACGTCGACCCACCACACATCCCGCGCCGTCTTGGCCTTCGGGATCACGATGGTGTCGAGGTGATCTCCTGCATGCGTGAGGATCTCGATGATGTCGTCATGGCACCATTCGGTATCGAGGCCGTTGATCCGGACCGCGCGCGCGGTGCGGCCCCAGTCGAGCTGGGTCAGCGCGTGAATGGCCTTGGCACGCGATTCCACCTTGAGCCCCACCGGTGTGGCGTCCTCCAGATCCAGGAACACCAGATCGGCGCCGCACGTGACGCCCTTGTCGAACATGTGGTCGTTGCAAGCCGGCAACGCGAGTTCGGAGCGGCGCAGCAGATTGGTCACAGGTCTTCTTCCATCGGTCAGAGCACGCCTCGGGCGCGCAGTTCGTCGAGTTCGGCCGGCAACAGGCCCAACAGGTTTCCGTAGATCTCGTCGTTGTGTTCGCCCAGGGCCGGGCCGAGGTGGTCGATGCGTCCGTCGCTGTCCGAGAACCGCGGCACCGGTGCCTGCACCGTCACGCGGCCCAACTGGCTGTCCTCTACAGCCACGAATATGCCGCGGTGGCGCAGCTGCTCGTCGGCGACCAGGCCCTCGATGTCGTAGACCGGGGCCGCGGCCACCTCCGCGTTGTCGAACACCGCCATCGCCTCCGCGAGGGTCTTGGTGGCCACCCACTCCGCGACGACGGCATCGACTTCCCTCGCCCGCGCCAGCCGGCGCTGCGGGTCGGAGAAGTCGGCGTCGCTGACGAGGTCGGCACGCCCGATGGCCTTGAACACCCGAAGTGCCAGTGCCGGTGAGCTTCCCGACATCGCCAGCCACTTGCCGTCGGCGGTCTGATAGGTGTTGCGTGGCGCCGAGATGTCCCAGCGGTTTCCGGCACGCATAGGCACCAGCCCCAATTGGTCGTAGCCCAGGAGTGTCTGCTCCAGCAGCCGGGCCAGCGGGTCGATGAGATTGATGTCGATCAGCTGACCGTCGCCGCCGTGCACGTCGCGGTGATACAGCGCCATCATCACGGCGTATGCGGCGTTCAGCGACGCCACCCCGTCGGCCAGCATGAACGGCGGCAGGGTCGGTGGACCGTCCGCCTCACCGGTGAGATGGGCGAACCCGCTCATCGCCTCACCGAGGGTGCCGAAGCCCGGCCGCTCGGCCTTCGGACCGGACAGTCCGTAGCCGGTGATGTGCAGCATGACGATCTGGTCGTTGATCCGGCGTAGGGTCTCGTAGCCCATGTTCCACCGCGCCAGTGTCTGCGGGCGGGTGTTGACGACGACCACGTCGGCATGCTCGACGAGTCGGTGAGCCAGCGCCTGGCCCTCGGCGCTGCGCAAGTCGAGAGTGATCGACTTCTTGTTCCGCGACACCGACTTCCACATCAGTCCGACCCCGTCGCGCTGATTGCCCCAGGTCCGGATCGGGTCGCCGTGATGTGGCTGCTCGACCTTGATCACCTCGGCGCCGAACTCCCCGAGGTACGTCGCGGCCAGCGGGGCGGCGGCCAGCGTGGCGAAATCCAGGACTCGGACTCCCTCGAGCATCGCGTTCGGTGTCATCTACGCGCTCAATCGGGTCGATGCGGGCCGCTCCAATCCGAGGTGCCCGCGCAGGGTCGACGCCTCGTAGGCACTGCGGAACAGCCCGCGCCGCTGCAGTTCCGGCACCACCATGCGCACCACGTCTTCGAATGCTCCGGGCATGTGCGTGGCGGCCAGGACGAACCCGTCGCAGGCCTCCGCCTCGAACCACTCGGCCATCTGGTCGGCTACCTGGGGGCCGGTCCCGACGAAGCGGGGACCTTGCAGCAGCGTCGCCCGATGCCCGGCGAGGTCACGCACCGTCACCGTATCCCCGCCGATGTGGTTACGGATGTTCTGCACCAGCCCCCTGATCCCCGACACCGACGCGATCAGCTCGTCGGTCACCGGATCATCCAGGCCATGCGCAGCGAAGTCGTAGTTCATCAGTTCCGACAGCAGCGTGAGCGACGCCATCGGGTCGACGAGGTCATGGAGGAACATCGCCTCACGTTCCTTGGCGTGCGACTCGCTCTCGCCGACCACGGCATAGGCCATCGGGCAGATGCGCACGGCCGACGGGTTGCGTCCAGCTTCGGCGATACGAGCCTTCTGGTCGGCGTAGTGCTCTCGTGCGATCGCCAGGCCGGGATCCCCGGTGAAGATCAATTCCGCCCAGCGGGAGGCGAAGTCGCGTCCCCGTCCCGAGGACCCGGCCTGCAGGATGACCGGCCGGCCCTGCGGGGTCCGGGGTACCGTCAGCGGTCCGCGAGCCGAGAAGTATTTGCCCTGGTGCCGGAGTTCGTGCACCTTGTCGGGGTCGGCATACATGCCACCGGCCCGGTCGTGCCGGATGGCGTCGTCGTCCCAGGTGTCCCACAGTCCGGTGACCACGTCGAGGAACTCGTCTGCGCGGTCATAGCGTTCGTCGTGGCCCAGATGGGCATCGACGCCGAAATTCTGGGCCTCGCTGTCGTTGACGGAGGTCACCACATTCCATGCGGCCCGTCCGCGCGACAGGTGATCCAGGCTGGCGAACGTCCGCGCGACGTGGAACGGCTGGTAGTACGTCGTCGAATACGTGGCGCCGAGGCCGATGTGCGATGTCGCTTGGGCGAGTACGCCGAGGATGACGCTGAGGTCGAGTTTGACCGGGCGCGCGCCGTATCGGACCGCTTCGGCGACCGAACCGCCGTAGATGCCGGGCATCGCAAGTCGGTCGTCGAAGAACATCAGATCGAAGCAGCCTTCCTCCAGCTGCCGCCCGACTTTGGCGTAGTACGCCGCGTCGAGATAGCCGTGTTCGGTGGCGGGGTGCCGCCACGATCCGGCATACACGGAGGTGCTTCCCGCCTGCATGAAAGCAACCAGAGACATCTTGTCGGTGCGACGCTGACCCATAGACTGCAATCTAACACCTGATATATCAGATTTCAAACACTAGATGTGGCGCTTGCTAGGATCGTCGGGTGGTCGGCATGGACATCGGCGGAACGGTGCGCGAACGCGCTGCCCGAGAGCTCCGCAACCGCATCCTCACCGGCGCGCTACCTGCCGGAACGCGGATCGACCTCGACGCGATCACCGCCGAGTTCGCCACCAGTCGAACGCCGGTGCGCGAGGCGTTGCTCGAGCTGTCGTTCGAGGGCCTGGTACGCGTGGCCCCGCGCAGTGGCATCACGGTAATCGGCATCAGCTCGGCCGACGTCCTCGACAGCTTCACAATCCTCGGAGTCCTCACCGGGCAGGCGGCGGCCTGGGCCGCCGAGCGGGTCACCGACGACGAACTCGACCAGCTGCGGGCATTGGCCGCCGGCGTCGCCGAACACTGCGGCGACGACGCCATCGGTGAAGCGAACTGGCGTTTCCACCAAGCCCTTCACCGCGCCGCCCACTCCCCAAGGCTGCTCGCTGCGATCAAGCAGGCGGCACGCGTGGTCCCCACCAACTTCCTGGTCCTGTTCCCCGAGCACGAGAAGCACTCGCTGTCCGAGCACGAAGAGCTGATCGACGCGCTGGAGAAACGCGATCCCGTCCGGGCCCGCGCGATCGCCGAGCGCCATGTGCTGGAGGCTGGCCGATCCCTGGCCGAGTGGCTGGACCGCCGAAACGACGATCGGTCAGGGTCGCTGCCGACAGCCCGGTAGAGGTACGCTGCAGCCGCAGCTGGTTTGTCCGCTACAGGTGCTCGACGAACGCCCGTACCGGCCATCGAGTTCCGTGTGCTGTCACAGGTGCGGAACGAGAGGGAACCCGGTGAGAATCCGGGACTGTCCCGCAGCGGTATGCAGGAACGACCGCCGTCATCAGCACTGGCCCCGCCTCGGGGCTGGGAAGCGACGGCCAGTAGGTGTGCGTCAGCGCACGCGCCTGTGAGTCCGAAGACCTGCCAGCCGTACCGGGTGCGCCGCGCCCGGTGGTTCATCGCCTCGTGGAATGGGCATTGGCCGAATCGGTCGACCTGTCGTGGTCAGCCGCCTTCGGTTCGACGTCTACCGGCGATGGCCTTCCCTCGCATCAAACAGGACGTCTCATGAGCGCAACAACACCCTTCACCGCCACAATTCTCGGCTCTCCCCGCATCGGTCCCCACCGCGAATTGAAACGGGCCGTGGAGAAGTACTGGGCCGGCAACCTCGACCGCAGCGGACTGGAGTCGGTCGCGGCCAAGATCCGCCGCGACACCTGGGAATCGCTGACCGCCGCCGGGCTGGATTCCGTTCCGGTGAACACCTTCTCCTATTACGACCACGTGCTCGACACCGCGGTCCTGGTCGGCGCTTTACCTCCCCGCGTATCCGGAGTGGCCGACGATCTGGACCGCTACTTCGCCGCCGCGCGAGGCGGCACCTACGACGGCACCGACATCGCTCCACTGGAGATGACCAAGTGGTTTGACACCAACTACCACTACATCGTCCCCGAACTCAGTCCAGACACCAGCTTCGCCCTCAACCCCGCCAAAGTCATCGAAGAGCTGAGAGAGGCACGGGCACTCGGTATTTCAGCACGCCCGGTCCTGGTCGGACCCATCACATTCCTGGCGCTGAGTAAGGCCGTCGGCGGGGCCGTTGCCCCGATCTCCCGACTCGGCGAGCTGGTGGGCGTGTACGGCGAACTGTTGGGGCTGCTCGCCGACGAGGGCGTGCAGTGGGTGCAGATCGACGAGCCCGTGCTGGTTACCGACATCCTCGACAACGCGGCCGAGCTGGCCGGGCAGACCTACAAGGTCCTCGGCGGGCTGGCGAAGCGGCCCGCTCTGTTCGTCGCGAGCTACTTCGGTGAGCTCACCGACGCGCTGCCGACACTGGCCCGCACGCCGGTCGAGGCGATCGGCGTCGACCTGGTGGCCGGGACAGCCGCTGCGGTAGCCGCCGTACCGGAACTCACGACCAAGACCGTCGTCGCCGGCGTCGTGGACGGCCGCAACATCTGGCGCACCGACCTGCAGTCGGCGTTGGGGACATTGGCGTCACTACTGGGGTCCGTCGGCAACCTCGCCGTCTCCACGTCGTGCTCGACACTGCATGTGCCCTACACCCTCGACGCCGAGTCGGAGCTCGACCCTGCGCTGCGCAGCTGGCTGGCCTTCGGGTTCGAGAAGGTCACCGAGGTCGTCGCGCTGGCGCGCGGCCTCACGCAGGGACGCGAAGCCATCGCCGGTGAGATCGCCGCATCCAACGAAGCGATCGCCGCACGCAAGTCCGACCCGCGACTCAACAACGATCACGTGCGGGAACGGCTCTCGTCGATCCTTGCCTCGGGCGTCCAGCGCGGCCCGGCCGCACGCCGGCGGGAGGTTCAGCAGGACCGGCTGGGCCTGCCCCCGCTGCCGACGACCACGATCGGGTCGTACCCGCAGACCTCGGCCATCCGCATGGCCCGCGCCGAACTGCGCAGCGGCACCATCGACACCGCCGAGTACGAGAAGCGGATGAAAGACGAGATCGCGGCGGTGGTGAAGTTGCAGGAAGACCTGGGCCTCGACGTGCTCGTGCACGGCGAGCCCGAGCGCAACGACATGGTGCAGTACTTCGCCGAACAGCTGACGGGTTTCTTCGCGACCGAGAACGGCTGGGTGCAGTCCTACGGCTCACGGTGCGTGCGTCCGCCGATCCTGTACGGCGACGTGGCACGCCCGGAGCCGATGACGGTGAGCTGGGCGAAGTATGCCCAATCGCTGACCGATAAGCCGGTGAAGGGGATGCTCACCGGGCCGGTCACCATCCTGGCGTGGTCGTTCGTCCGCGACGATCAGCCGCTGGCCGATACCGCCGCCCAGGTCGCGCTGGCCATCCGTGACGAGACCGTCGATCTGCAGGCCGCGGGCATCGTGATCATCCAGGTTGACGAGCCCGCCCTGCGCGAACTCCTCCCGCTGCGCTCGAAAGACCAAGCGGCGTACCTGAAATGGGCCGTCGAGGCGTTCCGGTTGGCGACGTCGGGGGTTGAGGACTCCACCCAGATCCACACTCACCTGTGCTACTCGGAGTTCGGCGAGGTGATCGGGGCGATCGCCGATCTCGATGCCGACGTGACCTCGATCGAGGCCGCCCGGTCGCACATGGAGGTGCTCGACGACCTCAACGCCGTCGGGTTCGGCAACGGCGTCGGCCCCGGCGTCTACGACATCCACTCCCCGCGCGTCCCGACCGTCGAGGAGATGGTGACCGCGTTACGGGAAGCATTGAAAGCAGTGCCCGCCGAACGCCTTTGGGTAAACCCCGACTGCGGACTGAAAACTCGCAAGACCGACGAGGCCACCGAGTCACTGCGCAACATGGTGGCTGCCGCCAGGGAAGCACGAGCGGACGCGTGATCCCGGCGGGTGGTGGCCCCGGCACGACGCCGGGGCCACCACCCGCGGAGAAGTCACTCAGGGGCGGCGCTCGAACGCGAGACCGTCACCGCGATGGTCTGCAGAATCTGCTGCCCGTCCTTACCGATCAGCGTCTCCATCCCCATCAACAGCAGCCCTGACAGGTTGACAAGCCCGATCGCCAACGCCGAAGCACCCTCCGGCTCGCCCAGATAGCTCTCGATCCTGGCGTGCAGCAGGTCGTCGTCGCGGCTGTCGATCCACGCCGTCATGACATCAATCGCCCAGCGGGTTTTCTCGTCGTCGGCCATAGGTGATCGACCATTCCAGTAGGTGTGACTGCGGCCTTCCCGCGTACGCCATCGCATGAGCGGTACTTCCACGAATACATCACCAACTGTATATGTGTAAAGATAGACAGGTAATCCGACCTGTAGCTCCATCAAGCGCGAGAGGATACCCATGGCTGAGTACACCCTGCCCGAACTGGACTACGATTACGGCGCGCTCGAACCGCACATTTCGGGACAGATCAACGAAATTCACCACAGCAAGCACCACGCCACCTATGTCAAAGGCGTCAACGACGCCATCGCCAAGCTCGAAGAGGCCCGCGCCAACGACGATCACGCTGCAATCTTTCTCAACGAGAAGAACCTGGCATTTCATCTCGGAGGCCACGTCAACCACACCATCTGGTGGAAGAATCTGTCCCCAAACGGCGGTGACAAGCCGACCGGTGATCTCGCCGCAGCCATCGACGACCAATTCGGATCGTTTGACAAGTTCCGGGCCCAGTTCGCCGCTGCGGCCAACGGCCTGCAGGGCTCCGGGTGGGCCGTTCTCGGCTACGACACCCTCGGGGGCCGACTGCTGACCTTCCAGCTGTTCGACCAGCAGGCCAATGTCCCGCTCGGCATCATCCCGCTGCTGCAGGTCGACATGTGGGAACACGCCTATTACCTGCAGTACAAGAACGTCAAGGCCGACTACGTGAAAGCGTTCTGGAACGTCGTCAACTGGCAAGACGTGCAGATGCGCTTCGCCGCTGCCACCGGCAAGGGCCCGGACCCGATCGTCTGAGCGGCGCAGTCGGCGCCGAGAGCAGTCTTGGTCCTATCGCTCTCGAAGTGCTCGAATCTTCAGCAGCTCCGCTGCGCGACAACGACGGGCGGTGCTTACCGCCGGGTATCGCAGGTGTGGTGCTGGCTTCGTCGTGCAGCACCGTGCCTCGAGCATGACCGAGCCTATGTCGCCCTCAAGAAGGCGAACACCACCCATGGGTCGGGTTGCGTCGAGGAGCGCTATGATTACCCAAATCCACTAAGCTGCAACGCTTCTTGGCGAGGAGTACCTTGGACTGCGGTTGACACATTTCAGCGAATGCGCTTGGGAAGACAGCGAATTTGCAGTTGACGGCCTGAGCCAACTCGATACCAGCCCCGAATCTGTTCGCACCGCGTCTCAGTTCCGCGTGAACAAGTACATCAAGATGTCTCGCGCATCCTGATTATGCTATTGTCTCCGACAACTGTCGACAGGGTCAGTGAACACCAGGACCCTGGAATCCAAGTGGGAGTCGTCGCAGAGCCCGACCCCGCATGCGGGCTGAAGGTATCCGCAGTTGATCTTCGTGTTTCGTACCAACCGCCTGTGAGTTCTCTGAAAGCCGTTGCGCCGTCGGCATTATGCATGCACAGATATTTCAACTGTGCAAATTGCAGTGAGACCACACACACCTGGAATAGCGCACCGACCGTGACTCGTTTCACCGCCAGTGCGTGAACTGAACTCGACATCTGACCTCGGGCGCTTCTGATATGCGCCAAGGCCCGCTCGCCGGACGGTATCCCGCGGTCGCCACCATGGTGACCCTCGCGCTTATCCCCTACCTGGCCTTGTCAGCCGCGATCGACCCCCTAGTCCCGATCATCTGCGAACAACTGAACATGTCGCCGCAGGCGATGAGCCTGGGAGCGGGGTTGGGCAACGCCGCCTACGCGGTGGGTACCGTGCTGGCCGTCCAGTTCGCACAGCACCTCCCGCAGCGTCGCATGATGATCGCCTACGCGGTGCTGCTCGTCATCGGCTCGGTGATCGCCGCGTCGGCGCCCAACGGGACCGTCTTCATCACGGGCCACGTGCTGCAGGGACTGTCGACCAGCATGCTGCTGATCGCCGCGGCGCCGCCGCTGACGATCGGCTTCCCGCGCGAGAAGCTCCGCCACACCGCCGTCATCATGAACATGTGCGTGTTCGGGGCGGTGGCACTCGGCCCGTTCGTCGGCGGCGCGCAGGCCGAAGCGCACGCGTGGCGCCCGCTGTTCTGGATCATCGCGGCCATCGCGCTGGCGGCCTTGATCATGGCGGCGCTGACGTTCGAGGATGCGCCGCCCGCGGATCGCACCGCCCCGCGTGACGTCAAGGCGATCGGCCTGGCGGCCGTCGGGTGCGCCGCGGCGTTCATCGGTGCCGCACAACTCACCAGCCACGGGTTCGGCGACGCCGCCGTCACCGTGCCCATGCTGGGTGGTCTGCTGCTGATCGTGGCGCTGATCGTCTACCAGTTCCGCGCGCCGCGACCACTGCTCACCATCCGTACGATGCTCACCAGTTCGATACCGGTCGCCGGTGTCGGTGTGGCGCTGTTCGCCGCGGCCGCGTCGGTGGCCGCGACCGCGCTGACCGCCGAGGTCTTCCTGGAGAGCTTCAACCCCGTCCATGTCGGGCTGCTGTACCTGCCCGAACTCGGCGGCGCCGTCGTCATGGCGTTCGTGTTCGGGTACGTCATCTCACGACGCGCGATGCACTACCTTCCGCTCGTCGGCATGGCGCTGCTCGCCGCGGGCATCGTCGCGTTCCGGTTCGCGCTGCCCGCCAACCAGCCGTTGGCCCTGCTGGGTTCGGCGCTCACCGGTCTGGCCCTGGGCGCCACCGTGGCTCCGGCCCTGTTCGTGGCGGGTTTCTCGTTGCAGTCCAACAGTTTGCAACGCGTCTTCGCCATCATCGAACTACTGCGCGCGGTGGCGGCCTTCATGGTCGCACCGATCTTCGCGCACTTCGCGGTCACGGCCACCGGCGGTCTGGTCGAAGGCACCGGTGACGCGTTGTGGATCAGCCTGGGCCTTGCCGTCGGTGGCGCAATCTTCGGAGTGGTGGTCTACCTGCTCAGTGGGGCGCGGCCGCAGGCCCCCGACATCGACCTGTTCCTGGACGGCGACCACCCCGCGTGGTCTTCACCGCCGCTGCTCGCGCGCCTGCGCCCGGGACTGCCCGCGGCGCGGGTTCCGGCCGTCACCACACCGCCGCTTCACCAGATCCAGCCGCTGCCACCGCAGACCGGTCCGGTGCTGATCGCCTACGACGGATCAGAACGCGCGGCGAGCGCCATCGACCTCGCCGCGACACAGCATGCGGGACAGCGCGACGCACTCGTCGTCTGCGTCTGGCAACCCGCCGACGTCGGGTTCACACCGGTGGGAACCGAACCGTTCGACGCCGACCAGGCCAGCGAGGTGCGGCTCGCCGCCGAGCGCACAGCCGCCCGCGGCGCCGCACTCGCACGGGCCGCCGGGTTCACCGCGCGAAGTGTCGCGGTCGAGGCCGCACCGACGTGGCAGGGCATCGTCGAGACCGCCGAAAAGCACTGCGCAAGCATGATCGTGATCGGCCCGCATCGGCGCAGCGGCCTGCTCGGGCATCTACAGGGCAGCGTCACGACTGCCGTCGTCGCCCACGCCACCGCTCCGGTGCTGGTGGTTCCCGAGGCCGTCGCAACCGTCGTGCCCGAGACGCTCGAGAGCCTCGCCGCTCCCCACTGACCGATCGGCGGCTCGTCAGCGACGTGTCGAGGTGGCGTGCACGTGCTCGCGCAGGTTGTCGCGGAGCTTCGCGATGCCCTTCTGCATGGCCCGCATCTCCTCGACACTCAACCCGGTGGCGGCAACCAGTTCCATCTCGAAGGACTGCTCACGCAGTGCGCGACCGGCCTCGGTCAGGCTGACGACCACCTGACGTTCGTCGTCGGGATCGCGGCGCCTGGTCACATACCCGAGCGCCTCGAGCTTCTTGAGAATCGGCGTCAGCGTGTTCGATTCCAGGAACAGCTTCTCGCCGAGGCCGCTGACGGTCTGATGATCGGAGTCGTAGAGCGCCACGATCGCGATGTACTGCGTGTAGGTGATCCCGCGCTGGTCCAACAGCGGCTTGTAGGCCTTACCGAACGCGAGGTTGGCCGAGTAGATCGAGAAACACAGGAAGTCGGCCAGTTGTGGGCGTGCGGTGGTCATGAAGCCAGTGTACCCGAATTAAATCGCATCCGATTCAATCGGATGGGATTGACTGCGCCGGTTTCGGTGTTAGAGTCTCACGTGTCCGATTAAATCGGATCCGACTTTTAACAGACAGGAGACGGCGATGACCACTTCCACCGGCAATTCCACCGGCAATTCCACCGACAACGTGATCTACACGGCCAAGACCCACACCACCGGCGGCCGCCAAGGCGAGTCCTACAGCTCCGACGGCAATCTCGACCTCCAACTGACCCCGCCCGGCGCGAACGGCTCCGGCACCAACCCCGAGCAGCTGTTCGCCGCGGGCTGGTCGGCCTGCTTCCTCAGCGCGATGGGCCTCACCGCGTCCCAGCACAACGTCAAGCTGCCCGCCGACACCGCGGTGGACGCCGAAATCGATCTGATCAACGCCGACGGCGCGTTCTCCCTGCGGGCGCGTCTGAACGTCACCATCCCGGGTGTCGACCACACGACGGCCCAGGCCATCGTCGATGACGCCCACCAGGTGTGCCCCTACTCCAAGGCCACCCGCGGCAACATCGACGTCGCGGTGACCGTGGCCTGAGCCGGCTACCCACAGAACGCATCGAGCGGCCACGTGAGCACACCGTGGCCGCTCGATCGCATTTCGGGCTACTCCGTCATGTCCAGCACCGGCGTCGGCTGGCGGAACCCACGGGTAATGCCGGCGAGCCACAGGAAACCGACCGCCAGCCAACACAATCCGATGATGAGGGCGAGACTGTCGAGGCTGAACCACAGCCACACGGTCAACGCGAAACCGATCAGCGGCAGCACCAGAGCGCCGATCAACTGCATACCGTCGCGTTCATGGTGGTCGACGAAGTAGTGCTTGATCACTGACAGGTTCACCACCGAGAACGCCACCAGCGCACCGAAACTGATCACCGACGCGAGGATGGCCAGGTCGATCACGATGGCCAGCAGCGAGATCACCGCCACCGCCAGGATCGCGTACACCGGGGTGGAGAACCGCGGAGAGACATGACCGAAGAACGGGCGCGGCAGCACGCCGTCGCGGCCCATCGCATACAGGATGCGGGCCACCGAGGCCTGCGACGTGATCGCCGAACCGGTGGCGCCCGCGACATACGCGGCGGTGAAGAACACCTGCAGGAAATTTCCGCCCGCGGTCATCATCACGTCCAGCGAACCGGAGTCGACATCGGTGAACTCGTTGGACGGGAACACCATCTGACCCACGTAGGACAGCACGACGAAGATCAGCCCCGAGACCAACGTGGCGATCATGATCGCCCGTGGGACGTCCCGTTTCGGGTCCTTGGCCTCCTCGGACAACGTGGACACCGCGTCGAAGCCCAGGAACGACAGACACAGGACGGCCGCGCCTGCCAGTACCGGGTTGAACCCCGGTGCGGTGCCGTCACCGGTGAACGGCGCCGCCAGATCCACGGTGCCGTAACCGAACACCTTCGAGGTGGCCAGCACGAGGAACGTGACGATGAAGATCGCCTGGATCGCGATGATGACGAAGTTGGCGCGTGCCACCGACACGATGCCGACGATGTTGAGCACCGTGACGATCACGATGCCGATGAGCACGAACACCCATGCGGGTACCGCCGGGATCGCCGCCGACAGGTACAGGCCGATCACCAGATAGTTGATCATCGGCAGGAACAGGTAGTCCAGCAGCAGCGACCACCCGGCCAGGAACCCGACGGGTGCACCGAAAGACTTCTGCGCGTACGTGTATGCCGAACCGGCCACGGGATAGGCCACCGACATGCGGGCGTACGACCGTGCCGTGAACACCATGGCGGCCAACGTCACGAGGTAGGCCAGCGGAAGCCGGCCACCCGAGGTCTGGGTGACGATGCCGTAGGTGGTGAACACCGTGAGCGGCACCATGTACACCAGGCCGAACAGCACCAGGGACGGCAGCCCCAGTGCTCGCTTGAGATGACCTTCCGTCACCTCCGCGGTATCCGACATCTGCGCTCCTCTCACTCCGCAGCCGCGTAAACCGGTCTGCCCTGCAGATAGGTGGCACGTACCTGAACCGCGGGAAGCTCCAGCGGTGGGACGGTCCGTGGGTCACGATCCAACCACACCAGGTCGGCACTGGCGCCGGGAACGATTCGGCCCCACGTCTTCTCGGCGAACGCCTGGTAGGCGACCGCACCGGTGTAGGACGACAACGCCGCTTCCAGCGGCAGGATCTCGTGCGGTGTCCACCCGCCTGCCGGCTCACCGTCGGCGGTGCGCCGCGACACCGCGACGGCGATGCCGTCGAGCGGCGCCCCCGAGGACACCGGCCAGTCGGACCCGAACGCGAGCGCGGCACCGGAGCTCTCCAGGCTGCGGATGCGGTACTGCCTGTCGGCCCGCTCGGCGCCGAGCCGCGGGATGGTCAGGACTGTCATCAACGCGTCCATCTGCGCCCACAACGGCTGCATGTTGGGGATGACGCCGAGCTCGGCGAACCGGTCGAGATCGGCATCGTCGACCAGTTGGACGTGGGCGATGACGGGCCTGCGGTCACGCGGACCGTTCTGTTGCACAACGTATTCGATGGCATCGAGGGCCTGGCGCACCGCGGCGTCGCCGATCGCGTGGATGTGGATCTGCATGCCGAGATCGTCGACCTGCCGCGCGGCCTGCGCGAGCGAGTCGCCCTCCCACACCTGCATGCCATGCGAGTGCAGACCCGAGCAGTACGGTGCCAGCAGCGCTCCGGTCTCGTTCTCCACAACGCCATCGGCGAAGAACTTGACGGTCTGCGCCGTCAGCAGACCGGATCCCGCGGCCTGCACCCGCTCCCGCGCGGCGGCGTACTGCTCGACCTGCGAGTCGAAATGTCGCGGATCGGCGTAGAACGCCAGGTTGAATCGCATCCGCAGCGCGCCCTGCCGGGCGGCGGCCAGGTACGTGTCGACGTCGGCCGGTTCCACCCACGCGTCCTGCACCCACGTGACGCCGCGGGCCAGGTAGTAGTCGGCGGCGGTGCCCAGGGCACCGACCCGCACGGCCTCGTCGCGCACCGGCATCACGGCGGTGACGAGATCGGTTGCGCCCCATTCACGCAACGTGCCGAGCGGTGATCCGTCTGAGCGGCGGGGGATCTCCCCCATCACCGGATCCGGTGTGTCCGCGGTGATCCCGGCCCGCTCGAGCGCCGCCGAGTTCACCCAGAACGTGTGGTAGTCCCACGCGCGCAACACCACCGGGCGGTCCGGTACGGCTGCGTCGAGCCAGCGGGCGTCGAACAGACCGTCGGGCGCCAGGCTGCCGTCGTAGGACGCACCGATGATCCACTCCTCGTCGGGGTGAGCGTCGGCGTATTCCTTGACCGCGGCGACGATCTCGTCGACCGACGTGCCCTTGCGCACGGCGGGACCCGCCGATTCGAGACCACCGTAGAGCGGGTGGGCATGCCCGTCGCCGAACGACGGCATCAGGAACCCGCCGTCCAGATCCACCTCGACATCGGCGGAGCCGGCCCTCGCCTGGTCGCCGACGGCCTGCACGACACCGTCGGAGACCAGCAGTGCGTCGGTGTCCGTGCCCCCGTGGGGATTCCAGATCACCCCGTTGGAGAAGAGGGTCGATGGATTCACGGCCGGGACAATACGCTCGCTCATGAGGCCTTTCCGCGTGACAGTGGTGCCGGCTGTTGCTGGGTGATGCAGTGGATTCCGCCGCCGCGGGCGAACAACGGGCGCGCGTCGACGGTCACCACCTCGCGGCCCGGATACTGCTCGGCCAGGATCACCGCGGCGTCGGCGTCGCGCGGGTCGTCGAATCCGCACGCGATCACACCGCCGTTGACCACGAGATGGTTGATGTAGCTGTAGTCCACCGGCCCCTCGGCGTCGGTGAGCGTGTCCGGAGCAGGCATCTCCACGATGTCGAAGCGCCCGGTCTCCTCGATCACGGCGCGAATCTCCTTGCATACCACGGTGTCCGGATGTGATTCGGCGCGCTGGGTGTGTAACAGCAGCCGGCCGGGAGCCGGGATGGCCGCGACGATGTCGACGTGCCCGCGGGTGCCGAAACGCTGACTGTCGCGGGTCAGCCCGCGGGGCAACCAGACGAAGTCGGTACCACCGATGGTCCTGGCGAGTTCCTCCTCCACCCGTTGCCTGGTGAGTCCGGGATTGCGGCCCGGATCGAGTTGCACGGTCTCGGTGAGCAGCACGGTGCCGTTGCCGTCGACGTGGATTCCACCGCCCTCGTTGACAAGTGACGACGCAACGACCGGTACCCCGGCGAGTTCGGCGACCGTCGCGCCGATGCGGGCATCGCGGTCCCAGCGCGCCCAGTCCTGTGCGCCCCACCCGTTGAAGGTCCAGTCGACCGCGGCCACCGACCCGTCGTCGGCATGCACGAAGGTCGGTCCGATGTCACGCATCCAGGCGTCGTTCAGCGGCGCCTCGATCAGCTCGACGTCCCGTGAGACGTAACGTCTGGCCGCGTCGATCTCGGCGGGGTCGACAAGCATGGTCACGGGTTCGAACCGCGAGATCGCGTGCGCGACAGCGGCCCACGTCGAGCGCGCCTCGTGGCGGTCGGCCTCGGAGTCACCGAGGGAGTAGCCCTCGCACGGGAACGCCATCCACACCCGCTGCTGTGGCGCACCCTCGGCGGGCATGACATATGAACCCACGGATCTCGGCCTACTTCACCACGGCCGTGGCCGCATGACCCGCACCGTACGGGCGGTCGGGGTCCACCGGCTCGGTCAGCGAGCCGTAGCTGTCGGGCCGTCGGGTGAGCAGGAACGGAAACAGCTCGAGCCAGTCGCGGCGCTGATCCAGATCGAGGTCGGCGACCAGGACCGCCTCCTCGTCGCGCGGAGCCGACACCAGCACCCGCCCGAACGGATCGGAGATGAACGACGAACCGTAGAAGGACACCTTCCCCTCGTCGCCGGTGCGGTTGGGCACCACCAT
Organism: Mycolicibacterium goodii; assembly: GCF_001187505.1. The sequence goes on along the minus strand of NZ_CP012150.1, from coordinate 1,954,922 downwards.
GAACAGGCCGCTGCTGATGCCGTTGGCCACGATCACCTGCTGCCACAGCGGCTGGGTGTCGAAGTCCCGGAACACCGGCTCCGACCCGATGGCGGTCGGGTACACGACGATCTCGGCGCCGCGCAGCGAGTAGCTGCGGGCCACCTCGGGAAACCACTCGTCCCAGCACGTGGGCAGCCCGATGCGGGCGCCGAGCCCCTCCGGGTGGTACACGGGATACGGGTCGTCATCCGCCGAGGCCGGACCAGGGCGAAAATACGTGTCCTCGTAGTAGCCGGCCGAGATCGGGATGTGCATCTTGCGGGTGCGGCCGACGAGTTCCCCCGCCGGCGAGACCAGGATGGCGGTGTTGTAGCCCAGACCGTCTGCGGCCGGTGCCTTTTCGTACAGCGACGCGTGAACGAACACGCCGTTGGCGCGGGCCGCCTCGGCCGCGAGTTCGAATGTCGGCCCGCCGGTCAGATCCTCGGCCGAGTCTCCCGGGTTCGGACCTGCGGGCGTGTCCGCCGGGTACCGCAGCAGTGTGATCTCCGGCAGGAAGATCGCGGTCGCGCCCTCACCCGCGGCGCGGTCGATGCCCTCGCGCAGCACCTTGACCAACTCGTCGGCGTCGGATCGCCAGCGGTGCTGCACCAGACCGACCCGCAGCGGCGGCCGCTGCGAGGCCGTGCTGCGCGACAGCGACTCGGGGGCGGTGGCGGTCAAGGTGATCATCATGCTCCTAAAACGAATGAGATTCGTTTATTGTGTGGCGTGGACCACGTGTTGTAAAGCGGTAGGTCACAACAAGGGAGCATCCGGCCATGGGTCGTCCATCCACACCGATCTTGTCGACCGACCGGATCGCCACTGCGGCACTGGATCTGGTCAACGCCACCGGTGGATTCACCATCCCCGAGCTGGCCCGCAAGCTCAAGGTCAGCCCGTCCTCGCTCTACAACCACGTGGCGGGTCGCGAACAGATCGTCGAACTGCTGCGCGAGCGCGCGATGTCCGAGGTCAGCCTGCCCGACCTCGACGCCGACCGGCCCTGGGTGGACGTCGTGGCCGACATCATGCGCTCCTACCGCCGCAGCTTCGCCCGCTATCCCCGGCTGATCCCGCTGCTGACCATCCACGCCGTCAACAGCACGCAGGCGTTCCGGATGTACAACGCGCTGGCGGTCACCCTGCGCCGCGCCGGCTTCGACGCCGCCGACTCGCTGCGCATCATCACGCTGATCGACAACTACGTGCTCGGATCGGCACTCGACCTCGCCGCCCCCGACGAACCCTGGGAATCCGGCGCCGAGGTGGGCCAGGAACTGGCCGCCGCCCTGGCCACGGGCGCCCCCAAACCCGCGCGCGCCGACGATGCCTTCGAGTTCGGCCTCGCCGTTCTTCTCCGAGGTCTGACCAACCCGTAATGTGCACGTGTGGACGACAACACGCTCCTGACGCAACTGCAGACCGACGTGCTCGCCTTCCAGTCTTTCGCCCTCGCCGAGGACACCGAGCTGAGCAGTCCGGTCCAGACCTGCCCCGATTGGACGGTCGCCGACCTGCTGGGCCACCTGTGGTCCATCCAGACCTGGGTCCGTGAGATCCTGCGCACCCGCGAGGTCGCCGAAGTACCGCAGCCGCAGGCCGACCCGACCCGGGTGGTCGCCGATTTCCTCGACGGCATCCCCGACTACCTGACCGCGATGCGCGCGATCAATGCCGACGAACCGTGCTGGGGTTTCGGCCCGAAACCCCGACTCGCGGGGTTCTGGACCCGGCGCCAGGCCCATGAACACGCGATCCACCGGGTGGACCTGCACAGCGCGGTCGGAGGCCACGCGAGCTTCGCCCCCGACTTCTGCGCCGACGGCGTCGACGAGATCCTCACCGTGTTCTACCCGAGGCAGGTGCACCGCAACCGCACCGATCCGGTGAGCGCACCCGTGCAGTTCCGCACCGCCGACACCGACCACACCTGGACCGTCGGCGGTGCCGACCAAACCGAACCCGTGGCCACCGTGACCGCACCCGCCGAGGACCTGTACCTCGGGCTGTGGAAGCGGCGCGACCTGCTGGACACGGCGAAGATCGACGGCGACACCGCGGCCGCGCAGCAGGCGCTCACCGTCGCGTTCACACCGTGAATCGTTCGCGACCGGTCGCGGCCACCGTGTTGTTCGGCGGCTTCACCCCGCACTGACCGTACGCTGGCGAAGTGCCGACACCACTGACCCGGCGCGGGTTTCTGGCGGTGACCGCCGGATTGGCACTCGTCGCCGCGTGCAGCACCGACAAGCCCGGCGAAGTCGCCGACGACGGATCGGTCACCGTCCGCCACGCCTTCGGCGACACCACGATCCCCGGCCCGCCCCGGCGGGTGGTCAGCGCGGGGCTCACCGAACAGGACGACCTGCTGGCGGTCGGCGTCGTGCCAATCGCGGTGACCGACTGGTTCGGCGGCGAGCCCTTCGGCGTATGGCCTTGGGCGCAGCCGAAACTCGGCGGAGCCCAACCCGCGGTGCTCAACCTCGACAACGGGATCCCGGTCGATCAGATCAAGGCGTTGAGCCCCGACCTCATCATCGCCACCAACGCGGGCCTGGACGCCGACACCTACGCGCGGCTGTCCGAGATCGCGCCCACGGTCGCGCAGACGGGCACCCAGGCGTTCTTCGAACCCTGGAAGGATCAGGCCACCATCATCGGGCAGGCGGTGTTCAAGAACACCGAGATGACCAACCTGATCAAACAGGTCGACGACAGGTTCACCGCCGTGGCCGCCGACCACCCGCAGTTCGCGGGCAAGAAGGCACTTCTGCTGGACGCAACGCCCTACCGCGGCGGCGTCCAGGCCACACCGCCGGGATGGCGTACCGACTTCCTCACCCAGATGGGTCTGGTGGTGCCCGAGGTGCCCGCGCTGATCCCGCGGGATCAGATGGCGTCCGTCCTCGACTCCGCCGACGTGTTGATCTGGACCACCGAGAGCGACCAGGAGCGCGACGCGTTGCTGGCGGACCCCGTCGTGGCCGAACTCGCGACCACCAAGGCCGATCGGAACATCTTCACCACCAAGGAACTCGCGGGCGCCATCGCGTTCGCCTCACCGCTGTCCTACCCGGTCGTCGCCGATCAACTGCCGCAGGAGTTGGCCCGCGTGCTGGGTTGAACCCGGCCTGAGAAGATGGGCCGAGTGAGCATCTCCGAAACCGAGCACCGCGGCACCGCCTCCGTCGGGTCGGCCTACTATCCGATCTTCGTCGCGGTGTTCACGGCCCTGGTGATCATCTCCAACGTCACCGCCACCAAAGGCGTGGCCTTCGGGCCGATCATCACCGACGGCGGGTTCATCGTGTTCCCGCTGACCTACGTGATCGGCGACGTGCTGTCGGAGGTGTACGGCTTCAAGGCCGCGCGCCGGGCGATCCTGCTCGGCTTCGCGATGAATGCGCTGGCCGCCCTCGCGTTCTGGATCACCGTGTACCTGCCCGCGGCGGACTTCTACACCAATCAGGAACACTTCGAGAACATCGTCGGCGCCTACACCCAGCTGATCGTCGCGGGACTGGCAGGCTTCCTCGTCGGCCAGACCGTCAACGCCTGGGTGGTGGTCGCGATCAAGCAGCGCACCAAGGAGAAGCACCTGTGGGCGCGGCTGATCGGGTCGACGTTCGCCGGCCAACTCGGTGACACCCTGGTGTTCTGTGCGATCGCCGCGGGCGCGATCGGCATCTCGACGTTCGGCGACTTCGTCACCTACACCGCGCTCGGCTGGTTCTACAAGACCGCCGTCGAGGTGATCATGCTGCCCGTGACGTACCGCGCCATCGCCTTCGTCAAGCGCCGCGAACCCACGTATCAGCTCGCCGTGTGAGGCTTCGGTAAGGCAGCTCTGGCAAGGCTCATAGAGCCGTCGCCTTCTTAGCTACTCGCGGGTAGTTTCGGGTCATGAGTGTGGCATCAGAACTGATGAACCCCATGATCCTGGGCACCGTCCACAACTACGGCGATCAGGCGCTGCTACTCGAATTCCGCAGCACCGCCGAGGTGCTGGCGTGGACCGAGACCCTGCGGGAAGCCGAACTCCTCGGAGTGGTCGACATCGTCCCCGCCGCGCGTACGGTCCTGGTCAAGCTGGCCGGACCGCGTTATCAGGCACCCACCCGACAACGACTGGGCAAGCTGCGGGTGCGTCCCGACCTGATCGGCCACCACCCGCCGGGTGACCGTGTCGACGTGACCATCGACGTCGTCTACGACGGCGCCGACCTGCACGAGGTCGCGTCGCTGACCGGGATGACCCCGGCACAGGTCATCGCGGCACACACGGGTACGCCGTGGCGGGTCGGATTCTGTGGATTCGCACCGGGTTTCGGGTATCTGGTCGAGGGCGACCCACGCCTGCAGGTGCCGCGCCGCGCCGAACCGCGCACCTCGGTACCCGCGGGCGCGGTGGCGCTGGCCGGTGAGTTCAGCGGCGTGTACCCGCGCCGGTCACCGGGTGGCTGGCAGTTGATCGGGCACACCGACACGGTGATGTTCGACGTCAACCGAGAAAAGCCGGCACTGCTCACCCCCGGCATGTGGGTGCAGTTCCGGGCCGTCGGCTAGAACGGGAGGGCGAATATGGGCACGACACTGGAAGTGCTGCGCACCGGGCCGCTTGCACTGGTGGAGGATCTGGGCCGGCCGGGCCTGGCGCACATGGGCGTCACCCGGTCGGGCGCCGCCGACCGCCGGTCCCACACGCTGGCCAACCGCCTCGTGGCCAACCCCGGTGAGAGCGCCACCATCGAGGTGACCTTCGGCGGGTTCTCGGCGCGGGTGCGCGGCGGCGACGTGGCGATCGCGGTCACCGGCGCCGACACCGATCCGGCCGTCAACGGAGTCCCGTTCGGCACCAACAGCATTCACCATGTCCACGACGGGCAGGTGATCTCGCTCGGCGCACCGCACACCGGTCTGCGCAGTTACCTCGCGGTGCGCGGTGGCATCGATGTCAGCCCGGTGCTCGGCTCACGCAGCTACGACGTGATGTCGGCGATCGGACCGTCGCCGCTGCGGCCGGGAGACATACTTCCCGTCGGCGAGCCCACCGACGAGTTCCCCGAACTCGACCAGGCGCCGGTCGCGGCGATAACCGACGACATCGTGGAACTGCAGGTGGTCCCCGGCCCGCGCGACGACTGGTTCGTCGACCCCGACATCCTGGTGCGCACCAACTGGCTCGTCACCAACCGCAGCGACCGGGTGGGCATGCGTCTGGTCGGGATGCCGCTGGACTATCGCGACACCGGGCGCCAACTGCCCAGCGAAGGCGCCACGCGCGGCGCGATCCAGGTGCCGCCCAACGGTTTCCCGGTGATCCTCGGCCCGGATCACCCGGTCACCGGTGGATACCCGGTGATCGGTGTGGTCACCGACGAGGACATCGACAAGCTGGGCCAGGTGCGCCCCGGACAGACCGTGCGCCTGCACTGGGCGTACCCGCGGCGGCCGTTCGAGACGTGACGGCGGCACCCGGCGCTGGTACAACGAAGGTGTGCTCACCCAGCATGCCAGTGAGGCTCGCACCCGCGGTGCGATCCACACCGCCCGCCTGATCCACACCTCTGATCTGGACCACGAAACCCGCGAAGGCGCGCGTCTGATGGTGATCGACGCGTTCCGCGACGCCACGTCGGGCACCAGCGACTTCACCGATGACGACTGGGACCACGCGCTCGGCGGCATGCACGCGTTGATCTCCCACCACGGTGCGCTGATCGCGCACGGCTCCGTGGTCCAACGGCGGTTGTTCTACCGGGGCGCGGCCCTGCGGTGCGGTTACCTCGAAGCCGTCGCGGTGCGGGAGGACTGGCGCGGCGCCGGTCTGGGCACCGCGGTGCTCGACGCGCTGGAACAGGTGATCCGCGGTGCCTACCAGATCGGCGCGCTGAGCTCGTCGGACATCGCCCGGCCGATGTACATTGCCAGGGGCTGGCTGCCCTGGGACGGGCCGACATCGGTGCTGACCCCGACCGACGGTGTGGTGCGCACCCCCGAGGACGACAGGGCGCTGTTCGTGCTGCCGGTGGACCTGCCCGACGGCCTCGACCTCGACACCACCGACGAGATCACCTGCGACTGGCGCACCGGCGACGTCTGGTAACCGCTTTCTCACACCCGCGGTGTCGGCATGGTGAGCGGAATTTCACGGCCGGGTCATCGCGCGCAGTATCGGGGCAATAAACGCTTCCTAGCGTGCACGCATGCCCACTCTGCCGAAGTCGAAGCGCATCACGAACTGGGATCCCGAGGACACCGTGGCCTGGGAGGCCGGAAACAAACTGATCGCCCGCCGCAACCTGATCTGGTCGGTGGTCGCCGAGCACATCGGCTTCTCCATCTGGTCGATCTGGTCGGTGATGGTGCTGTTCATGCCCGAGGCGGTCTACGGGTTCTCCGCCGGGGACAAGTTCCTGCTCGGTGCCACCGCCACCCTGGTGGGTGCCTGCCTGCGCATCCCGTACACGCTGGCGACCGCGACGTTCGGCGGTCGCAACTGGACGGTGTTCTCGGCGCTCGTCCTGCTGGTGCCCACCGTGCTGACCGTCGTGCTGATGGCCAACCCCGGTCTGCCGCTGTGGCCCTACCTGCTGTGCGCCGCGCTGGCCGGCTTCGGTGGCGGCAACTTCGCGTCGTCGATGACCAACATCAACGCCTTCTACCCGCAGCGGCTCAAGGGGTGGGCACTCGGGCTCAACGCGGGCGGCGGCAACATCGGCGTGCCCATGATCCAGTTGGTCGGCCTGTTCGTCATCGCCACGGCAGGCAACCGTGCCCCGTACTGGGTGTGCGCGGTCTATCTGGTCGCCCTCGCGGTGGCCGGGCTCGGCGCGGCCATGTACATGGACAACCTCGAGCAGCACAAGATCGACCTCGGCGCCATGAAAGCGATTCTGGCCCAACGGGATACCTGGATCATCTCGTTGCTCTACATCGGCACCTTCGGATCGTTCATCGGGTTCGCGTTCGCGTTCGGCCAGGTGCTGCAGATCAACTTCATCGCAGGCGGGCAGACCCCCGCGCAGGCATCGCTGCACGCGGCACAGATCGCGTTCGTCGGCCCGCTGCTGGGCTCGCTGTCCCGGGTGTACGGCGGCAAGCTCGCCGACCGCATCGGCGGCGGCCGCGTCACCCTCGTGACGTTCGCCGGGATGATCCTGGGCGCGGGTCTGCTCGTCGCGATCAGCATGGTCGCCGACGGCAGCAGCGCGGCCGCCACCGGTCCGATGATGGCAGGCTACGTCGTCGGCTTCATCGCGCTGTTCCTGCTCAGCGGGATCGGCAACGGGTCGGTGTACAAGATGATCCCGTCGATCTTCGAGGCCCGCAGCCACTCACTGGACGTCGGCGAGGAGGAGCGCCAGCAGTGGTCGCGGTCGATGGCCGGTGCGCTCATCGGCTTCGCAGGTGCGGTCGGCGCGCTGGGCGGTGTGGGGATCAACATGGCGCTGCGGCAGTCGTACCTGGCCAGCGGGTCGGCGACCACGGCGTTCTGGATTTTCCTGGCGTTCTACGTGCTCGCATCCGTGGTGACGTGGTTCTGCTATGTGCGCCGCCCCGTTGCGACGCTGGTCACAGCCGAACAGCGACACGCCCCAGCAATCGCGGGGTAACGCCGTGGAAACAGAGCCTGCCTACACAGGAAACATGCGTGAGCCCGACTGGGCACCCCTCACCGGATTCCGGGTGGCGGTGACCTCCGCCCGACGAGCCGATGAACTGTGCGCCCTGCTGCGCAGGAGGGGTGCGAGCGTCACCAGCGCGCCCGCGATCACCATGGTGCCGCTGCCCGACGACGACGAACTGCGGGCGCACACCGAGTCGTTGATCACCGCCCCGCCCGACATCGTGGTGGCCACCACCGGCATCGGGCTGCGTGGGTGGATCGCTGCGGCCGACGGCTGGGGCCTGGCCGGCGACCTGACCGATGCGCTGAGCACGGCCCGCATCGTCTCCCGCGGCCCCAAGGCCACGGGTGCACTGCGCGCCGCCGGCCTGCCGGAGGAATGGTCACCGGACTCCGAATCCTCCCGCGAGGTCGTCCGCTACCTCGTCGAGCACGGCGTCGGCGGCAGGCGCATCGCCGTGCAGCTGCACGGCGCCACCGACGAGTGGGACCCGTTCCCCGAGTTCCTCGACGAACTACGGGCCGCGGGCGCCGAGGTGGTGCCGATCCGCGTCTACCGCTGGCACCCGACCCCACCCGGTGGCGAATTCGACCAACTCGTCGCACAGATCGCCGAACGTCGTTTCGACGCAGTGAGTTTCACCTCCGCACCGGCCGTCGCCTCGGTCCTCATGCGGGCCACCGAGATGGGCCTGACCGATCAGGTCGTCTCCGCGCTGCGCACCGACGTCCACGCGATGTGCGTCGGTCCGGTCACGGCGCGCCCACTGGTACGCCTCGGCATCCCGACCTCATCGCCCGAGCGCATGCGCCTGGGCGCGCTGGCCCGCCACATCACCGACGAGTTGCCGCTGCTGCAGTCCCGGACCCTGCGCGTGGCGGGTCACCTGCTGGAGATCCGCGGCACCTGCGTACTGGTGGACGGCGTGGTCAAATCGTTGTCCCCGGCAGGCATGGCGACCATCCGCGCGCTCGCGCACCGACCGGGCGCGGTGGTGTCCCGTTTCGATCTGCTCGGCGCGCTTCCCGGCACCGGAACCGACACCCACGCCGTCGAAACCGCGGTGCTGCGCCTTCGAACAGCGTTGGGAGACAAGAGCATCGTGTCCACAGTGGTCAAGCGGGGCTATCGACTGGCCGTCGATGACGCCGATACCGAGATGGCTCACGCGTTATGAGCCTGCTACTGGTGGCGCACGGCACCCGCAAACCCGGCGGGGTGGCCATGATCGCCGATCTCGCCGAGCGCGTGTCCGAGCGACTGGAGCGCAGCGTGCAGGTCGCCTTCGTCGACGTGCTCGGTCCCACGCCGTCCGACGTGCTCAAGACCATGCCCACCGATCGACCCGTGGTGCTGGTGCCCGCGTTCCTGGCCGCCGGATATCACGTGCGGGTCGATGTGCCCGCTCACGTGGCGGCCAGCGGGCATCCGCTCGTCACGGTGACCCGGCCGCTCGGACCGTGCCACGGCACCGTGCGGGTGCTCGCCGACCGGCTCGTCGAATCCGGGTGGCGGCCCGGCGACGCGGTGATCCTCGCCGCCGCCGGCACCTCGGATCGGTATGCCCAGTCCGATCTGCGCCGGACCGCCGCGATGCTGTCAGCCCTTACCGGCGACCGCGTGGAGCTGGCCTATGCCGCCACCGGCGCCCCGACCGTTGCCGACGCCGTGGCGGCGCAACGCGGCCGCAGCGACCGCCGCGTAGTCGTGGCTTCCTATCTGCTCGCCGAGGGTCTCTTCCAGGATCGGCTGCGTGAGGCCGGCGCCGACCTGGTGACCGCCCCACTGGGCACCCACGGGGGCATGGTCCGGCTCGTTGCGAACCGGTTCCGCCGATCCGGGGTACTCAGCCTGCCTGCCGCGGCGTGACGCCACGGCTTGCGCCGCAAATGGCGCGGCGAACACCGTCAACAGCAGCAGGATTCCACCGCCCGCCACCGACATGGCGGCCATTCTGCGCTGACCGACAATTTCCGCGCACTGTTGTTTGTAGTCGCTGGGGGCAAATACCGGTCCGACGAGGGTGAACTGATCATGGTTGAGCTGATCTTCCTTCGCGGCGACCCGGTAGTCCGGGTTCATCGCGGTGCCGCACGGAATCGGCGCCCCGGTCCGGTCGACGGTACTCAGACCGAGTGGCATTGCGGCAGCAATCAACGCTCCCAGCACTGCCGCAGTGCCGAGCAGGTTCAGAAATGAACGCCCCAACATCCCTCTTCAGCCCTTTGGTGACCCATCACCTTGCGGCGATTTTAGACCTGTTTCAGCGAACAAATCTAGTTAGCCAGTCATGAGGGACATCACGGGCTCTGATCGTTCGCCAAGCTCTAGTTCCCCGAAATACAGCGCTTCAAACCTGCGTTGTTCAGGTATTTACCTTCGGGATTAATTGACGAATGTGAAGATCACAGCGTCCGGACCTGCCCGGATGTCGGTTATCGGCTTGAACTCAGCTATCGTGTTCGGCGTTCGTTGGACACTTCGTGGGGAGTAGAGACTTCGGTGCAGCTGACACCACCGGCCCGCGCTGCGCGCGGGAACAGCCGAACCGGCGGCGCCAGTGCCTGACCGAATGCAGGCCGAGCGACTGCGGCAGCAACTGATGGCAGTGTTGAGCGACACCAGGCAGTCGAAGACCACCGCACAACTTCGCGACGACGTGCGTGAGCGTTTCGGCGATCCGGTCGTCATCGAAGCCGTGTACCGCAACCTGACGGTGCTGCAACGCCGCGGCGACGTCCGCCGCAGCAAATCCCCGGGGCGGGACGCGCACTGGCTTCCCGCCGAGTGAATCAGGCCGAACCGGCCAGGCAGACCTCCACGTACCCGTCAGCGGTGATCCGGGTCGGGTACACCGGCAACGACACCGCCGGGTCATCGAGGCAGACCCCGTCGGTGAGCGCGAACGCCTGCTTCTTGATCGGCGACTGCACCGTCAGGCACCCGCCCCGGTCCCCGGTGATGCCACGCGACATCACCGCGGCTTTCGAGAACGGGTCGATGTTGCCGACCGCGTGCACCGAACCGTCGTCGAGCCGGAACAACGCGGCCTGCGAACCGTCGGCCAACAACACCGCAACCCCGCGTCCCGGGATCAGGAAGTCATAGGCGCACGCCCGCGTCCATTGGGTACGAGGTTGGGCGAGAACATCTTTGCGATCGTCGGTCAGGGTCATGACATCTCCTGGAGTGGCCGGACCGTGGGCATTCCGATGGCAACGGGGCGCAGGTCCGGGACCTTGCGGCCGCTGCGCTCGGTGAAGGTGACAGTCGGGTCGGGGGTGTCGGGGGCGTTGACAAACGAGACGAACCGAGCCAGCTTGTCGGGATCGTCCAGCACGCCCTTCCACTCGCAGGAATAACCCTCGACGTGGCGGGCCATCGCCGCCTCGAACTCCTCGGCCAGGCCCAGGGAATCGTTGCACACGACATCGCGCAGGTGATCCATGCCGCCGTCGAGTGCCTCGACCCACGGCGCCGTGCGCTGCAACCGGTCCGCCGTGCGGATGTAGAACATCAGAAAGCGGTCGATGTAGCGGATGAGGGTCTCGTCGTCGAGGTCACCGGCCAGCAGTTGCGCGTGCCGCGGGGTCATGCCGCCATTGCCGCCGACATACAGGTTCCATCCGTTCTCGGTGGCGATGACGCCGACGTCCTTGCCGCGGGCCTCGGCACACTCCCGAGCGCACCCCGAAACACCCATCTTGATCTTGTGCGGTGCGCGCAGACCGCGGTACCGCAGTTCGAGGTTGATGGCCATCTGCACCGAATCCTGTTGTCCATAACGGCACCAGTCACTGCCGACGCAGCTCTTCACGGTGCGCAGCGACTTGCCGTAGGCGTGGCCGGATTCCATGCCGCCTTCCACCAGCCGCCGCCAGATCTCGGGCAACTGCTCGACCCGCGCGCCGAACATGTCGATGCGCTGACCCCCGGTGATCTTGGTGTACAAGCCGAAGTCCCTGGCGATCTCGCCGATCAGGATCAGTTGTTCCGGCGTGATGTCACCGCCGGGCACCCTCGGCACCACCGAGTAGCTGCCGTTGCGCTGGATGTTGGCCAGGAAGTGGTCGTTCGAGTCCTGCAGCGCGGCCTGCTCGCCGTCGAGGATGTGATCCGAACTGGTCGACGCCAGGATCGAGGCGACCGTGGGTTTGCAGATGTCGCAACCCTTTCCGGTGCCGAAGCGTTCGATCAGGCCGGAGAAGGTGCGGATCTCGGTGGCCGAGATGAGCTCGAACAACTCGGCGCGCGACTGGCTGAAGTGCTCGCACAGCGCCTTGGACTGTTCCACGCCCTCGGCCTCGAGGAGCTGCTTGAGCAGCGGTACGCAGGATCCGCACGACGTGCCGGCCAGCGTGCACTTCTTCAGGCCTGCGACGTCGGTGCACCCGCCGCCGATCGCCTCCTTGAGATCACCCTTCGTGACGTTGTTGCACGAACAGATCTGTGCGATGTCCGGCAGCGCGCCCACACCCAGCCCGGGTGCGTCACCATCGGCGGCGGGCGCGATCAGTGCCAGCGGATCGCCGGGCAGTTCGCTGGCGACCATGGGCCGCAGTACGCCGTAGGCCGAGGCGTCACCGACCAGGATGCCGCCCAGCAGGGTCTTGGCGTCATCGGAGAGCACCAGTTTGGCGTAGGTCTGCTTGACCGGGTCGTTGACCACGACCTCAAGGCAGTTCGGCGTGGTTCCCTTCGCATCACCGAAACTCGCGACGTCGACCCCGAGCAGCTTGAGCTTGGTCGACATGTCCGCGCCGGGGAATTCGGCCGAGCCGCCGAGCAGGCGGTCGGCCACCACCTCGGCGGTCGTGTAACCCGGGGCCACCAGGCCGTAGCAGCGGCCCTCGACGGCGGCCACCTCGCCGATCGCGTAGATGCTGGGATCACTTGTCACACAACCCAGATCGGTGAGCACGCCACCACGCTGGGCCATGTCCAGGCCGGCGTTGCGGGCTAGTTCGTCGCGGGGTCGCACCCCGGCGGCGAAGACCACGACGCCGGCGTCGATCGCGGTGCCGTCGTCGAGCGACACCCGCAGCGAGTCGTCGATCTCGGACTTGCGCAGCGGCTTGCGCTTCTGCGCAGGCTGGATGCTCTCGGTGCCGACCGCGGTGTGCACCTCGATGCCGAGGCCGCGCATCATCCGGTTGAGCAGGACCCCGCCCGCCTCGTCGAGCTGGGCTGCCATCAGATGCGGTGACATCTCCAGCACGTGGGTGGTGAGACCGAACTGGCGCAGCGCGTTCGCCGCCTCCAGACCGAGCAGGCCGCCGCCGATCACCACACCGACCGGCGACTTCGACTCCAGGGCGCAGGCCGCGCTCGCGCGGATCGCGTCCAGGTCGTCCAGGGTGCGGTACACATGGCAGCCCGGCAGGTCGCGCCCCGGCACCGGCGGCACGAACGCATACGATCCGGTCGCCAGCACCAGCGCGTCATAGCGGAAGGACCGGCCGTCGGCGGTGCTGACGGCCTTGTCCGAGCGGTCGATCGCGACGACCGGGGACCCCAGGTGCAGTCGGACGTGCTCGTCACCGTCGTAGTCGTTGCCAGGCAGCGCGAGCCGCGACCGGTCCCAGTGCTCGGTGTATCCGGTGAGCCCGACGCGGTCGTAGGCGGCCTCGCGCTCCTCACCCAGGATCGTCACATGCCAGGTGCCCTCGGTGTCCCTGGCGCGCAGTGCCTCGACGAAGCGGTGGCCCACCATGCCGTGGCCGACCACGACGACGTTTCTCGTTGACTGCATACGGCGAGGCTAGGAACCCGATATTGCCGCAATGTCGCGCTGTGTGAAACCCCCATCACGGTGTGCTCACGCCTGTGGCAACGCACATGTGAGATCGGGGCTCGGTGAGTTTCCGACGGGCGGCACGCGACAACTGACCGGCTACAACTGACGGCTCAGGGCTCGGCCGATCACCCGCGCCGCCTCCTCGAACCGTTCCGGCTCCGGCCCGGAGAAATTCAGGCGCAGATAGGGACCCGAGGGTTCGGCGGGGAACCACTCCGTGCCCGCCGCGACCAGGACCTTGTCGGCCTCGCAGTCACGGACCAGGCGGTCGAGGTCGGTCTGGTCGGGCAGGCGCAGCCACAGATGCAGCCCGCCCCGGGGTACCTGGTCGAGGTGCGCGACCTCGACGTGTTCGGCCAGCGCGGCCACCAGCTGATCGCGTCGCCGGCGCAGTTGCGTGCGCAGGTCGCGCAGGTGGCTGCGCCACGCCGGTTGGGTCACGACGTCGAGCACCGCGGCCTGCAGTACGCCGCTGACGTACATCGACTCGGCCCCGCGGTCGGCGAGGATACGGTCGCGCACGGGCCCGCGGGCGATGACGGCGGCCACCCGCAGCGCCGGCGAGACGCTCTTGGTCAGCGAGCGCAGGTAGATCACATGGCCGTCCCCGTCGTGCGCGGCGACCGGCCGCGCCGTGGCGTCGATGCCGAAATCGTGCGCCCAGTCGTCGTCGATCAGGAAGGCCCCGTGCGCGCGGACCACATCGAGGACCTGCTCGACACGTTCGGTACTCCATTGCGCCCCGGTGGGATTGGCGAAGTTCGGTTGCGCGTAGAACACCCTGGCCCCGGTTTCGGCGAACGCGCGGGCGAGCTCGTCGGGATCGGGGCCGTCGACGCCGCCCGGCACCGGCACCGCCCGGACACCGGCCTGGGCGGCCGCCAGAATCGCACCCCAGTAGGTGGGCGACTCGATGAGCAGCGGCTGCCGGTATCCCACGAGCGCCCGGAACGCCGAGCTCAGCCCGCTCTGGCTGCCGGGCAGCACCACGACATCGCGCGGCCCCGGCGCCGACCTGCCCGCGGGAACGGCCTCGGCGAGTTCCTGCGCGAACCAGGCCTGCAGCTCGGGTAGACCCGTGACGGCCGACCGGCTCAACGCCGCCTGGCTGCGGGCTGCCCTGGTGAGCGCGGCCCGCACCAATCGCTGCGGCAGCAGTTCCCGAGCCGGATAGCCGGAGTGCAGCGCTACCGCATCGGGTGCGCCGTAGCGCATGGGCGCCGACAGGACCGGGATCCGCGCGAGCGGCGATCCGAGCGCCGCGGTCTGCCACGCGTAGTCGGGTGGGTGCGACGATCGGGTGGCGCGCACGAAAGTGCCTACGCCCGGCCGAGTTTCGATGAGACCGAGCCCGCGCAGCGTCCGCATCGCGCTCGCGACGGTCACCGGGCCCGCACCGTACTGCGCGACGAGTGCGCGATTGGACGGCAACTGCGCACCGGGCGGCGCAGCGGCGATCCACTGGCGCAGTCCGCGCACGATCCGCGCAGTGCTATCGTTGTCCATGTCGGATCATAGTAGCGCTACTGCCGTTTCGCCGCCTGCGCTATCCCGCGCCGGCCTGGGCTGGGGCTGCCTGGGCGTCACGGCGTTCTCGTTCACGGTGATCTTCACCCGCGTCGCCCTCGGCGGGCTCTCACCCCTGTTCATCGGGGCCGGGCGCGCCGTCGTCGCGGCCGCGCTGGCGGCCGCCGCGCTCACGCTCACCAGGGCACCGCTCCCGCAGGGCGGGCAGTGGCGGCGCCTCGGCGTGGTCGCCGCGGGAGTGGTGGCCGGGTTCCCGTTGCTGACGTCGTACGCACTGACCACCGTCCCGGCCGCACACGGGGCCGTGGTGATCGCACTGCTGCCCGCCGCCACTGCCGTCGCCGCGGTGCTGCGGTGTCGCGAGCATCCACCGCTGGCGTTCTGGACCGCGGCGGGCATCGGGGCCGTCGTGGCGGTGGTGTTCGCGATGCTGCACGGCGGCGGCCCGGGCCAGTTGCGCTGGCCGGACCTGCTGCTGTTCGGTGCCGTGGTCGCCGCGGCGATCGGTTACGCCGAAGGTGGCCTGCTGGCAAGGGAACTCGGCGCCTGGCAGACGGTGTCATGGGCGCTCGTGGCGGCAGCGCCGGTGATGGTGCCGCTGACCGCGGTGGCCGTCGTCGACCGCCCGCCGCATGCCGGGGTGGGCGAGTGGGCCGCGTTCGGTTACCTGGCCGCGGTCAGCATGTTCCTCGGATTCTTCGCGTGGTACCGGGGCCTGGCCATCGGGCCGATGGCACAGGTGAGCCAGGTCCAACTGGTCCAGCCCGTGCTGACCATCTGCTGGGCGGCGCTGCTGTTGCGCGAGGGCGTCACCTGGCTGACGGCGTGCGGTGGCGCGGCCGTCGTCGCGTGCGCCGCGTTCGCGGTACGGATGCGGCGTTCACCGACAGCGAACGCCGATCCGGGAACATGAGCGTGGTCGACTCAAGTTATGCAAGGTGACCGACCGGCGAGGGACCGGTCGAGGAGACGAAAAGGGAGGCGCAACGATGAGCACACTGACGAAGAAGCCTGCGGTGTGGACCCGACCCGCCTGGCAGGTCGACAACTGGGTGCGGGATTTCTTCGGCCCGGCCACGTCGGACGACTGGTTCGCAGGCCCGCTGCCGGGACTGGTGAAGGGCTTTCACCCGGCCGCCGAGGTCACCCGAGACGGTGCGGACGCCGTGGTGTCCGTCGAGCTCCCGGGTGTGGACATCGGCAAGGACGTCAACGTCGAGGTCGACCGGGGTCGGTTGGTCATCCACGGCGAGCGACGTGACGAACGCTCCGAGGAGTCCGACGGCCGCACCTACAGCGAGGTCCGCTACGGCTCGTTCCGCCGGGAGTTCAGGCTCCCCGCGCACGTCACCGGCGACGCGGTCACCGCGTCCTACGACGCCGGGGTGCTCAAGGTACGAGTGGCCGGCGCCTATGCCGGCGAGCAACCGCAGCGCATCGCGATCGAGAGCAAGTAACCGCGAGTCCGAAGAAACCCGGTGGCATCCCTGTGGTGCCACCGGGTTTCGCGTTCTGCGGTTCAGATCGGGGCGAGGGTGACCGTCGAGTACACGTCCCCGCGGATCCCGCCGGGGACCGGCGGCCCCTCCACGACGACCCAGGCCTGGCGCGCCCCCGGTTGGCGGGGGCCGGTGACCGTGGTCGACCCGTTACCCGCGAAGTCGGCGAACATGGTCGTGGTCGCGACCCCGGGATCTCCCGGATCACACGGGGCCACCGACGGCCGCGGCAGCTGGATCAGCCGGACCCGGTAGGTCGTGTTCGGGCGCAGGGTCTGCATGCGCACGTCGGCGCGTACGGTGCCGCCGGCGCCGGGACCGATCTCGACAGCGCCGGAGCCGGTTCCGCTGCCGTGGCCCATCAGGAACTGCTCGACCACGAAGTCGCACTGCCGGATCACGTTCTGCAGCGGGATCATGTCGGGGCCCGACGGGGGATCCGCCGCCGCGGTGCGTGCGACCGTTCCCATTCCGATCGCCCCCAACCCCAGCACGGCCAGCACGGGCGCCATGGCCACCGCACACATCCTGTGGCTAACCATGGACAGCATCTTGCCAGCTGAAGGCCGCTGTCATGGCCAACTTGGTTGGCAGACAGCAATTTCTCGCGTCAGGTCCAGCGCGCGAGGATCTCCTTCGCCTGCGCACCGAGCGTCCACTGCAGAAACGGCCCGAACGTGATGCGCCCGACCCCGAGCGCGGCGAGTTCTGCTTTGTCAGCGCCATCGGGCGGCACGGTCACACTGACCGGCAGGGGCACCGCGGAGGTGAACCGCGCCAATCCTTCCGGATCCCGCAGCCCGGCGGGGAACAGTGAGTCCGCGCCTGCCGCGGCGGCCTCGGACAGCCGGGCGATCCCGCGCTCGACGCGATCGGCGTCGTCGCCGTCATTGCGCAGGAACAGGTCGGTGCGGGCGTTGATCACGACGTGTACACCCGTGGCATCGGCGGCCGCACGCAGTTGCCCCACCAGTTCGGCGTGCTCGGCCGCGGTGCGTAGGCGCTTGTTCTCCTTGTGGACGGTGTCTTCCAGGTTGAAGCCGACGACCCCGACGTCGAGCAGCCCATCGATCAGCCGATCGGGCTGCTCACCGTAGCCGGACTCCACGTCGACCGACACCGGGACGTCGACCGCCTCGGTGATCTGGCGGACCCGCGTCAGCAGATCCTCGAACGCCATGTTTTCGCCGTCGGCCTTGCCGATCGAATCGGCCACCGGGTGACTGCCGACGGTCAGTGCCGCGAAACCCGCGTCGACGGCCAGTCGGGCCGACCAGGCGTCCCACACCGTGGGCAGTACACCCGGGTCGCCGGGTCGGTGCAGTGCCAACAGGGCTTCCGCCTTGGCCTTGAGCCCATCCGAGCGCGTGTTGCCCATGCCAATCCCAGCCTTTCCGGCCACCGACAGATGTTGCGCCCGACGCTACAACCTTGCTGCGGAGGTGTCACCGGAGTTGTTCGTCACCCGCGACATGACCTGGTGCGACGCATCGGCGGCGCCTTGCCGAGGGCGACCGGGAAGGCGGGTAATCCGCCACGGCCCATGTTGACGTGATGCGCGTCACGTTCGGTTCGTGATGTGGCTACCATCGGTTGTCGTAATGTGATTCACGACACCCTTCAGCCCGAGGAGGTCACTTGTCCACCACGACAGAGTTCGCTGAACTGCACAATCTGATCGGTGACATGCGCCGCTGCGTCACCACGCTGGCGGCCAAGTACGGGGACTCGCCTGCGATGCGTCGCGTCACGAACGACGCCGAACGCATTCTCAACGACATCGACCGCCTCGACATCGACGCCGAAGAACTCGAGATGCACCACGGCATCACCCGCACCAAGCCGGGCACGGAGAAGATCCCCGTTCCCGACACCCAGTACGGGACCGAGTTCTGGCAGGACGTCGCCGACGAGGGGCTTGGTGGATATCGCTGAGTCCGTGGGCATTTGACGCCCGCACCGACAACTGAACCGCAGAAAGGAAACCGTGAGCGCACCCACCGCTGACCGTCGCGCTACCGGGGTCTTCTCGTCGAGGCGAGCCCAGATCCCCGAACGCACCCTACGGACCGACCGGTGGTGGCAGGCACCACTGTTGACCAATCTGGGACTGGCCGCATTCGTCATCTACGCGACGATCCGGGCGTTCTGGGGCAGCGCGTACTGGGTGGCGGACTACCACTACCTGACGCCGTTCTACTCGCCGTGCGTCAGCACGGCGTGCGCGCCCGGATCCAGCCACTTCGGGCAGTGGGTGGGTGATCTGCCGTGGTTCATCCCGATGGCGTTCATCTCGCTGCCGTTCCTGCTCGCGTTCCGGCTCACCTGCTACTACTACCGCAAGGCCTACTACCGGTCGGTGTGGCAGTCGCCGACGGCCTGCGCCGTGGCCGAACCGCACGCGAAATACTCTGGAGAAACCCGGCTTCCGCTGATCCTGCAGAACGTACACCGGTACTTCTTCTACGCCGCCGTCCTCATCTCGCTGGTGAACACCTACGACGCGATCACCGCGTTCCACTCCCCCAGCGGCTTCGGTTTCGGCCTCGGCAATGTCATCCTGACCGGCAACGTGATCCTGTTGTGGGTCTACACGCTGTCCTGCCATTCGTGCCGGCACGTCACCGGCGGCCGTCTCAAACACTTCTCGAAACACCCTGTCCGGTACTGGATCTGGACACAGGTGAGCAAACTCAACACCCGGCACATGCTGTTCGCCTGGATCACCCTCGGCACCCTGGTGCTCACCGACTTCTACATCATGCTGGTGGCCAGCGGAACCATCTCCGACCTGAGATTCATCGGCTGACAAACCGGCTGACACATCGACATCTACGAGACGATCCGAAGCGAAACGAGAGTAAATGAGTGAACTGGAGCGGCACTCCTACGACGTCGTCGTGATCGGTGCCGGCGGGGCCGGACTGCGCGCCGTGATCGAGGCACGCGAACGGGGACTGCGCGTCGCGGTGGTGACGAAATCGCTTTTCGGCAAGGCACATACGGTGATGGCCGAAGGTGGCTGCGCGGCGGCGATGCGCAACGTCAACACCAAGGACTCCTGGCAGGTGCACTTCGGTGACACCATGCGCGGCGGCAAGTTCCTCAACAACTGGCGGATGGCCGAACTGCACGCCCAGGAGGCGCCCGACCGGGTGTGGGAACTGGAGACCTACGGCGCGCTGTTCGACCGCACCAAGGACGGCAAGATCAGCCAGCGCAACTTCGGTGGACACACCTACCCGCGGCTCGCGCACGTCGGCGACCGCACCGGTCTGGAGATCATCCGCACCCTGCAGCAGAAGATCGTCTCGCTGCAACAGGAGGACAACCGCGAACTCGGTGACTACGAGGCCCGTATCCGGGTGTTCCACGAGTGCTCGATCACCGAGCTGCTCCTCGACGGGGACCGCATCGCCGGAGCGTTCGGCTATTACCGCGAGACCGGCAACTTCGTGCTGTTCGAAACGCCCGCGGTGGTGCTGGCGACCGGCGGCATCGGCAAGTCGTTCAAGGTGTCGTCGAACTCCTGGGAGTACACCGGCGACGGGCACGCCCTGGCGCTGCGCGCGGGGTCGAGCCTGATCAACATGGAGTTCATCCAGTTCCACCCCACCGGCATGGTCTGGCCGCTGTCGGTGAAGGGCATCCTGGTCACCGAGGGTGTCCGCGGCGACGGCGGGGTGCTGAAGAACTCCGAGGGCAAGCGGTTCATGTTCGACTACATCCCCTCGGTGTTCAAGGGCCAGTACGCCGAAACCGAGGAAGAGGCCGATCAGTGGCTCAAGGACAACGACTCGGCCCGCCGCACCCCTGACCTGCTGCCGCGCGACGAAGTGGCCCGCGCCATCAACTCCGAGGTGAAGGCCGGGCGCGGCTCACCGCACGGCGGCGTGTACCTCGACATCGCGTCGCGCATGCCCGCCGAGGAGATCAAGCGGCGGCTGCCGTCGATGTACCACCAGTTCATCGAGCTCGCCGAGGTGGACATCACCAAGGACGCCATGGAGGTCGGCCCCACCTGCCACTACGTCATGGGTGGTATCGAGGTGGACCCGGACACCGCCGCGGGCTCGACCCCGGGACTGTTCGCGGCCGGCGAGTGCTCGGGCGGTATGCACGGCTCGAACCGGTTGGGCGGCAACTCCCTGTCGGATCTGCTGGTGTTCGGCCGCCGCGCCGGTCTGGGCGCCGCCGACTACGTGCGCGCGCTGTCGGACCGGCCGAAAGTGTCCGATTCCGCGGTCGCCGACGCCACCCGGCTGGCCCTCGCGCCCTTCGAACCGAAGGCCAACCCGGAGAACCCGTACACCCTGCACGCCGAATTGCAGCAGTCGATGAACGACCTGGTCGGCATCATCCGCAGGGAGGCCGAGATCCAGGAGGCGCTCGACCGGCTGCAGGAACTCAAGAGGCGCTACGCCAACGTGACCGTCGAAGGCGGCCGGGTGTTCAACCCGGGCTGGCACCTGGCGATCGACATGCGCAACATGCTGCTGGTCAGCGAATGCGTCGCGAAGGCCGCGCTGCAGCGCACCGAGAGCCGCGGCGGCCACACCCGCGACGACTATCCGGAGATGGATTCCAAGTGGCGTAACACGCTGCTGGTGTGCCGGGTGTCCGGCGGCGACCCCGTCGTGCCCGACGTGACCGTGACACCGGAACAGCAGGTGCCGATGCGGCCCGATCTGCTGGCGTGTTTCGAGCTCTCGGAGCTCGAAAAGTACTACACCCCAGAAGAACTGGTCGAGCACCCGGAACGGAAGGGCTGATATGGCTACTTATCAGGCGCATCTGCGGGTGTGGCGTGGCGACGACACCGGCGGCGAACTGCACGACTACACCGTCGAGGTCAACGACGGTGAGGTGGTTCTCGACATCATCCACCGCCTGCAGGCCACCCAGACACCGGATCTCGCGGTGCGGTGGAACTGCAAGGCGGGCAAGTGCGGTTCGTGCTCGGCGGAGGTCAACGGCAGGCCGCGGTTGATGTGCATGACCAGGATGTCGACGTTCGGCGAGGACGAGGTCGTCACGGTCACGCCGTTGCGCACATTCCCGGTGATGCGCGATCTGGTGACCGATGTGTCATTCAACTACGAGAAGGCGCGGCAGATCCCGTCGTTCACGCCACCGAAAGACCTGCAGCCCGGCGAGTACCGCATGCAGCAGGAGGATGTGAACCGCAGCCAGGAGTTCCGCAAGTGCATCGAGTGCTTCCTGTGCCAGAACGTGTGCCATGTGATTCGTGATCACGAGGAGAACAAGGAAAATTTCGCCGGTCCTCGGTTCCACATGCGCATCGCCGAATTGGACATGCATCCGCTCGACACCGTCGACCGCAAGGACATGGCGCAGGACGAGTTCGGGCTGGGCTACTGCAACATCACCAAGTGCTGCACCGAGGTCTGCCCCGAACACATCAAGATCACCGACAATGCGTTGATCCCGATGAAGGAGCGGGTCGCCGACCGCAAGTACGACCCGATTGTCTGGTTGGGCAACAAGCTGTTCCGGCGGTGACGCCGATCTGGTGTCCAACCCGGATCCGCTGGGTACGCTCGATGGAAAGCGGCCAATCAACGACGAAAGGCAGCCTATGAGTACCCGTCAGGTTCACAGCATCAACGACATCCGCACGGCCATCCGCGAACTGTCGGCGCGCGCGACGCTCGCCCGTAAGGAAGGCCGCTCGGCCGATGCGGCCGAGATCGAACAGCGCATCGCCAAGTACCGCGAGGAACTCGCCTCGCGGCCGTGACGGCAGCTCTCCCGCGGGCTCAGGCGCTCAGGCGCCGAGCTTGCGGAAAGCGCTGCGGTGGAACACGATCGGCGGCACCGCTTCGTTGATCACGATGTCGCTGACCCGCAGGACGACGATGGTGTGATCGCCCGCAGGCACGAGTTGCTCGATCGCGCTCTCCAACCAGACGCTCGTGCCGTTGATGAAGACCGCGCCGCTGTCGCGTGATTCGGTCTCCAGGCCGGCGAACCGGTCACCGGTCTTGGCGGCCAGGGTGCGGGCGGCGGTGTCGTGCGCTTCGCCGAGGACGCTGATGCCGAGCGACGGCAGATCCTTGAGCTTGGGCCAGGTGGTCGAGGAGTTCTGCACACAGAACGCCACCAGCGGCGGCTCCAGGGACACCGGGACGAACGTGCTGGCAGCCAGCCCGACCCGGGTGCCGTCCACCTCCGCCGCGATCGCGATGACACCGGACGGGAAATGCCCGAACGCTTCGCGGAGCGAGGTCGGACTCAGGTCTGTTGCGCTCATAACATCTCCATCTTCACACGTAGCCATGTGCCGCGGCCACATCCGGGTGGGCCCGCACACGGCTCTTCCAGGCATTGCGCCCGTACACCGAGTAGATGCGGTCGTTGGACGGATCCGCGGTCACGCCCCTGGCCTGCGCGGCCAGGTCGTCGGGCAGCGTCAACACCGGGATGGCCGCATCGAGCCGCGGATTGAAGAAATAGGGCACCGAGAAGCGCTCGGACCCGGACCTGCCGGGGTCGACCTGCACCCGGTGTTCGGTGGCGCGCAGGTAGCCGCCGGTGGCGATCTCCAGCATCTCGCCGATGTTCACGATGAACGCCCCCGGCACCGGGTCGACGTCGATGAACACCCCGTCGGACGTCCTGACCTGCAGGCCACCGCTGCCGGGCTCGGCCAGCAGCAGCGTGAGCACCCCGGCGTCGCGATGGGCCCCGACGCCCTGTGACGTCTCGGCCCGCGCGGGATACCGGACGATCTTGATCAGCGTGGCCGGGGTGCCTGCGAACGCCTCGTCGAACACGTCGGCCGGATTGCCCAGCGCGACGGCCCAATGGCGCAACAACGTGCGCCCCACCCGGGCGAGCGCGGCATCCCACTCGGCGATCACGGCGGGCAGTTCGGGCAGCGCCGCGGGCCACTGGTTCGGTCCCTGCAGGCGCAGATACGGCTCGGCCGGATCGTCCAGCGCAGCGAGTTCGGGTCCGATGTCGATCTGTTCGCGCCAGTCCACCCGCCCGCCGGTCAGCTCACCACCGAGCCGCGTGTACCCGCGGAAGTGCGGGCTGTTGACCATCGCGATCGCATCCTTGTCGGCCTGCGGCAGGGCGAACAGCCTGCGCGCGGCGGTGCGCACCCGGTCGACCAGTTCGTCGGGGACACCGTGGCCCACCAGATGGAAGAACCCGACCTCGTGTGCCACCCGGCGGAGTCGGTCCCGCAGCGATGCGGCGTCGGTTCGGTGGCCGGTGCCGAGATCCACGACAGGCAATGCGGTTCTCAGAGCGGTCACCCCGCCATCATCGGCCAGACCGTCCGCCACATCCAGAGTCCGGATCGCCATGAACCCAAATCCGCGCGGTAACGTGACGCCCACCATGTGGATCCCGCTCCTGCTGATGGCCGTCGTGATCAGTCTGGAGCCGTTCCGGATCGGCATGACGGTGCTGATGATCAACCGCCCTCAGCCGGCCCTGCAGCTGTCCACTTTTCTCGCGGGCGGTTTCGTGATGGGCACCGCCGTGGGCATGGTCGTGCTGTTCGTGATGCGGCCCGCGCTCGGCTCGGCGCATTTCACGCTGCCCAGGGTGCAGATCGCGGTGGGGGTGGTGATCCTGGTCAACGCCATCCTGGTGGCCACCGGCCTGCTGGGCGGCCGACGTCCCGACGGGGCGCCACCGGGACGGGTGAGCCGGATGCTCGGTCCCGTCGCCGACCGCACGCGCAAACTCCTCACCGGGAGCTCACTGTGGGCGGCGGGCGTGGCGGGCCTGGGCATCGCGTTGCCGTCCGTGGACTACCTGGCCGCGCTGGCGCTGATCGTCGCATCCGGTGCCGCCGCGTCGACCCAGTTCGGCGCGTTGATGTTGTTCAACGTGGTGGCGTTCGCGCTCGTGGAGATCCCGCTGCTGTGCTATCTGGTGGCGCCGGAGCGCACCCGCGCGACGCTGGCCGCGGTGTACGACCGGCTCAAGGCGCGCGGGCGGCACGGCTTCGCGGCGCTGCTGGCCGTCGTCGGCTGCATGCTGCTGGCCGTGGGGTGCGCCGCGCTGTAGGGAACCTCAGGGCCGTGCCGGCTGATTGTTCAGCACATACTGCAACCCGGCGAGCAACTGCGACACCGGGTCGGTGCCTCCGCCGAAGGCGGCCTGGGTGGCCGGTGCCGTGACGGCCGCCGGGTCGTAGCCGTTGACCGGGTCGACGGTGACGGGCGCGGTCAGCGGATCGTCGTTGCGCGAGTAGCCGGCGTCCACGTACGGCTGGAGCACCCCGTCGAGCTTGTTGAGCGTGTCCTTGTCCACACCGAGGTACTTGAACGGCAGCACCAGCGGCAGGTGCTCCTCGGGGATCATGATCGTCGTCGTCTTCGCGCCGCGCGAGTTGACGGTGGTCCGGATGTTCTGTGGCGGCACCATGCTCGGGTTGGTGAACGCGACCGCGGTGTGCCCGGTCGCCAGGCCCACGATCGCGTTGGCGACCGAGATCCAGTTGTCCGGCCGATCCGGCCAGTCCGCGATGCTGTCGTACGCCGAGACGAACTGGTAGGTGTCGTACTGGCTTTCCACCGGTGCCGGGATGCGGTAGTCGAGGGACGGGACGACGCTGCCGACCGGGAACATCTGCGTCAGGAAACTCTCGCCGAAGGCATGCTTGCCGACCGGGTTGCCGTACGTCGCGAAGCTCAACTGGTCCGGCGGCGGTGCGGCCGGGTCGTAGGCCAGCCGCGCCTGCACCTCGTCGAGCACCGAGGCGCCCTCGGACAGGCCGATCACCGTTCCCGGGCCGCCCTGGCGGATCGCGTTGATCAGGTTGGGCGCGCCGACGTCGATCGATTCGCCGTAACTGGGACCGTCGAGGCCGAGGCCGGGCATGATGCGGTCCCCGAATGCCCCGATCCCGGGGAACAGCCGCTCCAGGGTGTGACCCTGGACCTGTCCGGCCGGGTAGTCGACGATCTGCCGGTCGAGGCCGGGGAACCACTCCGCGCCGGTTCGCATGATGTATTCGTCGTAGGGGATGCCCAGCACGTGCGCACCGCCGAGCGCGTAACCGCGTCCTGGCGTGCCCATCGGCGGCGCCTCGGCATGGGCGCCGGGTGCCGGGTCGACCGGTTTGTTGTCATCGGCGGCCGCGACACCGAGCCCGAAAAACCCTGCGGTGCCGATCGTGGAGAACGCCGTGCCGACCGCGAGTAGTCGTCTCATATCGCACTCCCACACCCTCGGCTGTACTGCTTGCGAACCATACCCCGCCTCACTGAGGACCTCAGCCGTCCAACCTGACGAACTGCTTCTGCCGATACTGCTCGGCGCAGGCCGCGCGCCGGATCTTGC
Organism: Mycolicibacterium goodii; assembly: GCF_001187505.1. The sequence goes on along the minus strand of NZ_CP012150.1, from coordinate 1,929,114 downwards.
CGCTGGTCGTGGTCGGCAGCGACCCCGACGGCACCAGCACGAGATCGGCGACGCTCAGGCCGTGCGCGTTGGCCACCGCGGCGGTGACGTTGCTCTTGACCTCGCCGAACCGGCGGATGGCGTCGGCGTCGAGGTCTGCCGGCTTCTTGAGTTCGATGACGGTCACCAATTCCTCGGTGCTGTTCACCGGAACCGAGATCGCCGCCACCCGACCGTGGGTGATGGCCTGCACCGTGGCCTCGATGTCCTCGGGATAGTGGTTGCGGCCCCGGATGATCAGGACGTCCTTGATACGTCCGACGATGTACAACCCGCCGGCGTGGATGAAGCCGAGGTCGCCGGTGCGCAGCCACGGCCCGTCCGGGGTGCCCGGCGACGGGTCGAGAAGTGTTGCGCCGAACGTGCTCTGGTCCGACGGTTTGCCCCAGTAGCCCTCGGCGACGTTGTCGCCGTGCACCCAGATCTCGCCCACCACATCAGCCGGGATCTCGCGGCGGGTCTCGCCGTCGACGATGCGCAGCGAAGGTGATTGCGGCACCTGGTATCTCACCAGTGCGGTGCCCTTGCGCGGCGCGCTGGGACCGACCCGGCCCGCGCTCAACTCGGCCGCGTCGAAGTATCCCGCCGGCGAGTTCTCGTCCCACGTGCTCGCGGCCACGAACACCGTCGCCTCGGCCAGGCCGTACGCGGGACGCATCATGTGATCGGCGAAGTTGAAGTGCGCGAAGCGATCGACGAACCGGCGCAACGTGGCCGGTTCCACCCGTTCGGCGCCGCTGATGATGCCGACGACCCCGCCGAGGTCCAGACCGGCAAGGTCCTCGTCGCTGGTCTTGCGGGCCGCCAGGTCGAACGCGAAGTTGGGTGCCGAGGACCAGGCGTGCGGGTTCTCGGCGAGCGCCCGCACCCACCGGGACGGACGTTCCAGGAAGGCCACCGGGCTGGTGAGTTGGGCGGGGCGGCCGCACAGGATCGGCGCGCAGACCCCCAGCACCAGACCCATGTCGTGGTAGAACGGCAGCCACGATACGAGCGTCGCATCCTGCGGCAGCGGGAACTCCGCGAAGAAGCTCCGCATCAGCTGATCGAAATTCGCGGTGAGGTTGCGGTGCGAGACCATGACCCCGGTCGGCTGCCGGGTGGACCCCGAGCTGTACTGCAGATACGCGACGCTGGGCAACTCGGCAGGCGCCAGATCGGCTCCGCTGTCGGAATCCAAAGCCAGCGAATCGATCTCGATGATCGTCGGATTCATACCCGCCGATGCGACGAACTCCTCGACATCCTTGACCGCCGTCGACGTCGTCAGCACCACCGTCGGTTCGGTGTCGGCGAAGACCGCGCTCACCCGGTCATGTCCGGAACCGCGGTGCGGCAGCGGCAACGGCACCGCAACGAGCCCGGCCTGCATCGACCCGAGGAACGCGAGGATGTACTCCAGACTCTGCGGCGCCAGGATCAGTGCCCGGTCACCGACGGCGCCGTGGCGGCGGATCTCGGCGGCCACGTTCACCGTCCGGCGCGCCAACGCGGACCAGGTCAGGCTCTCCGCGACGCCGGACGGATCGTCGTCGTAATGGGTGAAGGTGAACGCGACGTCATGAGGACGCAGGCTGGCACGGCCATGCAGCATCGACAGTATTGACGACTGGGGCGTAGACGCGGGCTGATTCAGCGTGTCCTCCGGGGATCCCGTGTGCTTCGTAGTTTCACATACCTGGGCTCGGGGCGCCGCCCCGACGCGCTAGCCGACCTCGGCGGGCGCCCGCGATTTCGACGGTGGTGTCCCGATCCTGGACGGCCACCAGTTCGCCCGGCCCACCAAAGCCGCGATCGCGGGGACGGTGATGGTGCGAACCACGAAGGTGTCGAGCAGGATTCCCACACCGATCACGAAACCGCCCTGCACCACGATGCCGATGCTGGAGAACAGCAACCCCGCCATCGACGCCGCGAAGATCAGTCCCGCCGCGGTGATCACACCGCCGGTCGAACTGAGCGTACGGATGACGCCGTAGCGCACGCTGTGCGGAGACTCGTCGCGCAGCCGCGACACGAACAGCATGTTGTAGTCCGCACCGACCGCCACCAGCACGACGAACGCCAACGGCGGCACACTCCAGTGCAACTGTTGGCCCCCGATGATCTGGAACGCGAGGACACCGAGACCCATCGCCGCGAAGTAGGAGACCACCACCGAACCCACCATGTACAGCGGCGCGATGACCGTGCGCAGCAGCACCATCAGCGTCAGCAACACCACGATCAGCGTCGCGATGATGATGTACCGGATGTCCTGCTGGTAGTAGTCCCGGGTGTCCCGCAACGACACCGGGAAGCCGCCCATCGAGATCTCGGCGTCGGCCAGGGTGGTGTTCGGTTGGGCGCCGCGCGCGATGTCGCCGATCTGGTTGACCTGGTCCATCGCCTCGGCGCTGAACGGGTTGAGTTTGGTCTGCACCAGATACCGCACCGAGCGGCCGTCGGGCGAGATGTAGGCCGCCGAGGCCTTCTTGAAGTCCTCAAGCCCGAACACCTCGGGTGGGATGTTGAACCCCGCCTGCGACGGGTCGGCCGCGTTGTTGCGCATGGTCAGCAGGAACGTCGACGCCTCGTTGAGACCGGCGGCGATCACCTTGACCTGCTTGACGAGTTCGTCGACGCCGCCGGCGACCTCGCGGCTGCCGCCCGCCAGGCGGTTGGCGCCCTGTTGCAGCTCGGTCATCCCCTTCTGCGGCCCGCCCGGTTTGTCCAGCCCCATGGCGCTGACGGCCTTGGCGACGTTCTTCATGGCGTCGTTGAGTTTCTTGACCGCGGTGTTGAGGGACTCGCGGTCCTCGACGCTCTGGAGTTGTTGGGCGAGCTGGTTGATCTGGTTGAGATTGCCTTCATTGCTGGAGTCGAGGACACGCTCGAACTGGGCACGGGTCGCCGCGCACGAAGGGTTGGCGTCGCACACCGGGTTGCCCTGCAGTGCGGTCAGGACCGGACCGATCCAGGCGAACATGTCCTTGACCGCGGCGAGGTTGATGCCCATGGCGTTGCCGAGCGCGTTGATGCTCGCGACGAGCTTGGCGGTGGTGTCGACGTCACGGACCAGTTTGTCGCCGCCGTACTCGGTGCGCACCGACGAGAACGTCTCGACCAGGCTCTGGATGCTCGGGGCGATCTGGTTGATCTGCGCCCGCACGTCGGCGAGGCTGTCGGCCAGCGTCTTGGCGCCGGAGGCGAGCCGGTTGAGGTCCGACGAGCGCTGGTTGATCTGGGTGGAACCGTCGGCCAGCCGGTCGCCGACGATGCCGGCCTGGAAGGTGGCACGGAATTCCGGCGGCACCTCCCCCAGCGGGCGGGTGATGCCGCTGACCAGGCCGACGTCCGGCAGTTGCGCGACGCGTGAGGCCAGCTGTTCCAGGTCGGCCAGTGCCCGCGGGTTGCGCAGATCGTGCGGCGACTGGATGAGGATGTACTCGGGGATGGACTGGCTGATGGGGAAGTGCTTTTCGACCGCGGCATAGCCGAGCGAGCTCGACGCCTCCGGCGAGACCACCTTGCGGTCGTCGTAGTTGTAGTGCGCGACGAGGGAGAAACCCGCCAGCAGGGCGAGCACCAGCAGGCTGCCCACCAGATGGGTGACCGGGCGGCGCACGATCCGGATACCGGATTTCCGCCAGAACCGGGCGGTCAGTTCCCGTCGCGGCTTGACCCAGCCGCGCGGTCCGGCCACCACCAGGATCGCCGGGAGCAGTGTCACACCGGCGAGGAACGCGACGCCGATGCCGATCGCCGCGGCAACGCCGACGGTTCTGAACACGCCCATCTTCGCGAAGCTCAGCAGCAGGAACGTCAGCCCCACGGTGGTGGCGGACGCCGCGACCACCTTGCCGATCGAGACCATCGCCGCCCGGACCGCCTCGTCGAAGCCCTGACCCGAGCGCAGGAAGTCGTGATAGCGGCTGATGAGGAACACCGCGTAGTCGGTTCCGGCGCCCGCCATGATGGCGCTGAGGAACACGATGGCCTGGTTCGACACCCCGGACCCGGTGAGCTGTGAATAGCCCGCCACCACGGCCTGCGCGATCACCAGCGACGAACCGATGGTCACCAACGGCAGCAGCATGGTGACCGCGCTGCGGTACACCAGCAGCAGCACCCCGAGCACCAGCACGGCGATCGCGATCTCGATGGGCAGCCGGTCCTGCTGTCCGGCGACGGTCAGGTCGGCCACGGTGGCCGCGGGCCCGGTGATGTGCACCTGCAGTGGGCCGTCCGGGGAGTTGTGTTCGACGATGTCGGATACCCGGTTGAAGGATTCGAAGGCCCGCGGGGTGCCGAGCTCACCTTCGAGGCTGACCGGCAGGACCCAGGTGGTCTTGTCCTGGCTGGTCAGAAACGGCCGCAGCTGCGGGGTGCTGATGAAATCCTGCACCGACACCACGTTGATCAGATCGGCGCGCAGCGCGTCGACGATCTTGCGGTAGACGGCCTCGTCGTCGGGTGTCAGTCCGTTCTCGTTGATCAGCGCGACCAGCATCAGGTCGTCGTTGCCCGATTCCTGAAATGCCTCGGCCATTTTCGCCGCCGCGACACTCGACGGTGCCTCGGCGGGGAGGATCTGCAGCGGGTGCTTCTCGGCCATCTCACCGAGTGACGGGAACGAAAGCGGCAGGGCGATGGCCATCGCGATCCAGACCCCGATCACCGCCAGGGGCCACCGCACCACAAGATCGGCTAGCTTACGCATGTCGCCCGCCCGTCGCCTTCGTCCCGTCGCACGCTAGGCGACGCGCCCCCAGTTGCCACTGTCGGCGACCTGAACCGCCACGCAGCGCATGGTCTCCATGTAGCGGGTGGCCGACTTTCTGGCGACTGAATTGTCGGGATGCATGATTGCCATGGCGGTGCCTTCGCCATATCGGAATATGTAAATGGTGAGCTGATAGGAGTAGCGGCCGTCCGGGTAGATCCCGATATTGTTCGCGAGTCCCATGTCCGCGGCGGCCAGCACGGCGTTGAGCGGCGCGGCGCCGCCGTGGAAGAAATTCGACACCGGGAAGTTCGGTTGCGGCCACCGCAGGGACGGAGCCAATTCCAGCACCCGGTAATACGGCACTTTCGCCATGTTCAGGTTCGAGTCGAACGAGGTCTGCGCGGATCCGGCGGCCTCGGCGAATGACGCCGCACCGATCGGGACGGTGATCGGGATCAACCCCGTGAACCAGCCCTGGGTCATGAAATTGTCCGTGGCATTTCTCGAATCCCGCGGAGTGAGCCCGTAATAGGTGAGCGCACCGGTCAACTCGTGTTCCACCTGCGCCAGGCAGGCGAAAAGACCGCCGACAAAACGCGCCCCGGCCGCGGTGCACGCCGATTCGAAGCGTTCGGTCTGCGCGGGGTCCATCAGAATTTCCGACGTCATGTCGCTGCTGGTCGATTTCTTCGGATTTCCCAGCGGAAGCGGGAACTCGGGGAATCCGCCGTTGTTGTTTTCGGCGAAGTCGATCCATGCCCGCACCTCGGGTGAGTCGACGGTCAGATCGGCGGTGCGTTCACGTTCCCGAATACAGAAATCGTCGAAGCTGCCCGCTTCGGGGAGAGCCAGCGCCTGACCACCGCCACTCAATGCCGAATACATCCCGTTGGCTTCGACCATTGTGGTGCCGATCAGGGTCGCGTCCCCGTGCACGTGGTCCATGGCCGCGAAGAAGGTGAAGTAGTCCTCGCTCTGGATGACCCCGAACGTGAAGCACGCCCACTCCAGCGGACTCGGTATGTCGACCACGTGGGCGTGGATCTCGTCGATGGACATCGCACCGTGTTCGACGGGAACGAATTCGATGTCGTCCGCATTCTCGATGGAATGCCGGATGAAATTCCCGTCGCCGGCGTCCTCGAACCAACTGCGGAATGTGTCGTGCCTGCGCAGGTATGCGTTCACGGCGTGGTCCATCGCGGAGATGTCGCATTGGCCGGGTATTTCGCAGCTCGCGATGATCTGTCTGGAGAATGACAACCCGGCGGCGGTGCGTTCGCAGTAGTTGCGCAGATGCTGCTGTTGCATGTAGCTGACGGGTACCGGACTGACCGGCGCTTTTTGTGCCACTTGCCGCGCGGCGACCGTCGGTTGCCAGGATGTGACCGCGCCCGGCTTCAGCGACCATTCATCAAGTGGGCCAACCGTAATTTTGCCGATTCGCAAACGTGGTCCTTCCCATGATTCCCGTTCAACCGACCCCCCTGGCGCGGCGGCAGCCGTTGCCGGATCAACATACTCCCGACCGGCTGTCGGTTGCTGCCCCTAGGGTCTGAACCGCGGACGGCGACACGCATGAGCCCGGCGCTCATGCCATAGTGTCCGTCGGGGGGAAAGTTGATCTTCCGGCGCGACATGTCCCCGCGAGGTCACATCGTCGCCGCCGATTCTAGGGAGGACAACGGCATGGTTTCCGCCGAGCATCCGATCGGGTCGACCCCGAGCTTCGCCATCATCGGTTACGCCGCCCGGTTCCCCGGCGCAGCGAACGCCGAGGAGTACTGGCAGTTGCTCCAGGAGGGGCGCGACGCGATATCAGATGTTCCGGACGACCGCTGGGACGTCGACGAGTTCGTCGACCCCGATCCGTCGACGCCGGGGAAGGTGGTCACGCGCCGCGCGGGGTTCGTCGATGACGTAGCCGGTTTCGACGCGCCGTTCTTCGGCATGTCGGCCCGTGAGGTGCGGCTGATGGATCCGCAGCACCGGATCCTGCTGGAAACCGCGTGGCGCGCCGTGGAACATTCGGGTATCGCGCCGACGTCGCTGGCCAACAGCAACACCGGCGTCTTCGTCGGCCTGGCCACCCACGACTACCTCGGCATGGCCTCCGACGAGCTCACATATCCCGAGATCGAGGCCTACCTGGCGATCGGGACGTCGAACGCGGCGGCGGCAGGCCGGATCAGTTTCCGCCTCGGCTTGCAGGGACCCGCGGTCGCGGTCGACACCGCGTGCAGTTCCTCGCTGGTGGCGATCCACCAGGCGTGTCAGGCGCTTCGCCTGAACGAGTGCGACCTTGCGTTGGCCGGCGGTGCGAATGTCCTGCTCACCCCGGCCACCATGATCACGTTCTCGAACGCACACATGCTGGCCCCGGACGGCCGGTGCAAGACCTTCGACGCGGCCGCCGACGGCTACGTCCGGGGCGAGGGGTGCGGCGTCGTCGTCGTCAAACGCCTCGAGGACGCGTTGCGCGACGGTGACCGGATCCGCGCGGTGATCCGCGGCAGCGCGATCAACCAGGACGGTGCATCCGGCGGGTTGACCGTGCCGAACGGGGTTGCTCAGCAACGGGTTATCGCCGACGCGCTGAAGCGGGCCGGCCTGCAGCCCGCCGACGTCGGATATCTGGAGGCGCACGGCACCGGCACCTCGCTCGGCGATCCCATCGAGGCCCAGGCCGCGGGCGAGGTGCTCGGGGCCGGACGTGCCCCCGAGACGCCGCTGCTGATCGGGTCGGCGAAGACCAACATCGGGCACCTGGAGGCGGCCGCGGGTATCGCGGGCGTCATCAAGGTCGTCATGGCGCTCGAGAACGAGATGTTGCCCAAGCACCTCAACTTCGAGAACCCGTCGCCGCACATCCCGTGGGACCGGCTGCCCATCGAAGTGGTGAGAGAGACGATGCCGTGGCGCCGCAACGGCAGACCACGCATCGCGGGGGTCAGCTCCTTCGGGTTCGCCGGCACCAACGCGCACGTGATCCTGCAGGAAGCTCCCGCGATCTCCCCCGAACCGGCGGAAGCGCCGGTCGAGGATCCCAGGCGTCACAGCGTCCTCACGGTTTCGGCACGGACCCCCGATGCACTCGTGCGGCTCGCCGACGAGTACCGCGGCTGGCTGCGGGCACATCCCGAGGCGCGCTTGTCCGATGTCTGCCACACCACGGGCACCGGGCGTGCACACCTGGAGCACCGGGCCGCGCTGGTGGTCAACTCCAGGGAGTCGGCCATCGAACTGCTCGGCGCGCTCGCCGACGACCGTCCGGCGCCCGGCCTGGTCCGCGGCGACTCCGATGACGCCCCCAAGACCGCGTGGCTGTTCACCGGTCAGGGCAGCCAGTACCCCGGCATGGCCCGTGAGTTGTTCGATACCGAGCCGGTGTTCGCCGAGACCGTGCGCCGGTGCGCCGAGGCGGTCGCCGACGTCCTCGAAAAGCCGTTGCTCGACGTCATTTTCGACGTCGACGGGCCGGACGCCGATGCGACGCTGCGCCAGACGGCGTACGCACAACCGGCGTTGTTCGCGGTGGAGATGGGCCTGGCCCGGCTCTGGCAGTCGTGGGGTCTCGAACCCGACGTGGTGGTGGGACACAGCGTCGGGCAGTACTCGGCCGCCTGCGTCGCCGGTGTGTTCGACCTGCAGGACGGTGCGCGGCTGATCGCCGAGCGCGGACGTCTGTTCGGCAGCCTGCCCGCGGGCGGACGGATGGTGGCGGTGTTCACCGCCGCCGAGCGCGCCGAACGGCTCACCGACCGGTACCCGAGCCTGTCGGTCGCCGCGTACAACGGCGCCAACACGGTGTTGTCCGGTCCCGCCGAGGATCTGGAGGCCGCAGTCGCCACGCTGGTGGCCGACGGTGTGCGGTGCGACTGGCTCGACACCAGCCACGCGTTCCACTCGGCGCTGCTCGACCCGATCCTCGATGACTTCGAAGCGTTCGCACAGAGACTCGAATACCGTGAGCCGCTACGCATCCTGATCGACAACCGCACCGGCGCGGCGCTGGGCCGCAGCACCAGGCTCGACGGCGCCTACTGGCGGCGGCACGCACGTCAACCGGTCGAGTTCGCCAAGAGTGTCCGCACCCTCGCCGACCTGAACTGCAAGTTGCTGCTGGAGATCGGCCCGCGCCCGGTGCTCACGGCCGCGGCGCTGGCGGCATGGCCCGACCCGGCCACCACACCGCGGGTGATCGCGTCGATGCGGCCCAACACCGCCGATCACCGGCAGATCACCGAAGCCGTCGCCGACGCGTACGCGGCGGGCCACCTGCCCGATTTCCACGCGTTCCGGCAACCCGGCGCACGCAAACTCGACCTTCCCACCTACCCGTTCGAGCATCGCCAGTTCTGGTTCACCGACAACCGCACGATCGAACCGGCGGACGACACCCCGAGCGCCGACCGGTCGCCGCGCACGCAGACCCTGCGCCTGCTCGAAGACGGACAGATCGAAGAACTCGCGACCCTGATCGACGGCGAAACCGTCGACGAGCAGACCCTGCGCGTGCTGAACAAACTCGCCGCGCGCCACAACCAGCAGCGGGCCACCCGGGTGCGTGCCGACGACCGGTACGAGATCCGTTGGGAGAAGCTCACTTCCACCGCCGCACCGGCCGGCGCCGGGTCTGACTGGATCCTGGTCGGCGACGACGGCGGTGCCGTGGGCGAGCTCGCCGATGCGCTCACCGCGCTGGGGCATCGCCATCGGATCGTTCCGCTGCCCGGCTCCGACGCCGAGGAGTCCGACCTCGTCGAGACGCTGCGCGCGGCATCCGCCGCGGCATCCGCGGACGGTCTGTACGTGGTGCACGTCGCGGCCCCCGACACCACCTCGTCGGCGATGCGGGACCTGCTGCGCATGCAACACCGGACGCTGGGCGGGGTGCGACGGCTGTTCCGCGCCGCCAACGATGCCCAACTGCGCAGCCCCATCTGGCTGGTGACCCGCAGCGCGCAGCGGGTCACCGACGCCGACAGCGTTGCGCCGGAACAGAGTTGCCTGTGGGGATTCGGCCGCGCGGCGGCACTGGAACTTCCGCACGTGTGGGGTGGCCTGGCCGACCTGTCGGGTGACCGGCAGCCCGGCCGGGACGCCGCCGCCGAATGGTCGCGCCTCGTCGGGCGGATCACCGCGGCACGCGACGGGGACGATCAGATCGCGCTGCGCGGCGACACGGTGTACGCGCCGCGACTGGTCCGTCGCACCGACGAGCCGGGCGACACCGCACTGCCGGTCCGCGGCGACCGCACATATCTGGTGACCGGCGGCCTGGGTGCGATCGGCCTCGAGATCGCCGGTTACCTCGCCGCGCGGGGCGCCGGGCATCTGGTGCTCACCAGCCGCCGTGCGCCCAGCGATACCGTGCGCGGGCGCCTCGACGCGCTGCGCGAACAGTACGGCTGCGACGTGCGGGTGCTCACCGCCGATGTCGCCGACGCGCACGACGTCGCGCGCCTCATGGCCGCCGTGGCTGCCGAACTGCCGCCGTTGGCCGGCATCGTGCACGCCGCGGGCGAGATCGGCACCACCCCGCTGAGCAGCCTCGACGACGCCGAGGTCGATCGGGTTTTCGCCGGAAAGGTCTGGGGCGCCTGGCATTTGACCGAGGCTCTGGAAGATCTTCCTGCCGACCTCGACTTCTTCGTCGGCACGTCGTCGATCGCGTCGGTGTGGGGCGGATTCGGCCAGACCGCCTACGGCGCGGCGAACGCGTTCCTCGACGGTCTGGCCTGGCGACTGCGCGAACGCGGCATCGCCGGTGTCAGCGTCAACTTCGGGCCGTGGTCGGCGGGCATGGCCGACGCCGAGTCCCGTGCCCGCCTCGAGCAACGCGGCGTGCACACCTTGTCGCCCGCCGAGGCCCTCGCGGGCCTGGCCGATGTGGTGGCAGGCCCGGCGCAGGGCGTCGTCGCGCGGATCGACTGGTCGAAGTTCCTGCCGCTGTACCAGCAGGCGGGCAGGCGCGCGTTCCTGTCGGAACTGGAACCCCAGGCGCCCGCGACCGCGGCGGCCGCGCCCACGACCGCGTCCGGCAGACCGCCGCTGGTCGAGCAGTTGACGAATGCCCCGGTGCAGCAACGCAAACGGCTCATCACCGAGTACCTGCGCAACGCGGTCGCCGAGGTGACCCGGGTCGACGCCGCCGAGATCCGGGAGGACGCCGGGTTCTTCGACCTCGGCATGGATTCTTTGATGGCGGTCGAACTGCGGCGCCGCATCGAGCGGGGCGTCGGCAAGGACATCCCGGTCACGCTGGTGATGGACCATCCCCGGCTGTCCGACGCGGCCGAGTACCTGCTCGTCGAGGTGCTCGGCCTCGGCGAGCAGACGAACCCGCGGCAGGCGGCGGCGGTGACGGCGCGCACCGACGACCCGATCGCCGTCGTCGCGGTGTCCTGCCGCTTCCCCGGTGCACCCGACCCGGAAGCGTTCTGGGAGTTGCTCACGGGCGGTGTCGACGCCATCCGGGAAGTCCCCGAGGACCGCTGGGACATCGACGAGTTCTTCGACCCCGACCCGGACACCCCGGGCAAGACCTACACGCGCTTCGGCGGATTCCTCGACGGCATCGACGGATTCGATCCCGAGTTCTTCGGCATCTCACCGCGTGAGGCGGTGTGGATCGAACCGCAGCAGCGCCTCATGCTCGAGACGGTGTGGGAGGGCCTGGAGCGGGCAGGCTACGCACCGGCCGATCTTCGCGGCAGCCGCACCGGGGTCTTCACCGGCGTGGCCGCCAACGAGTACGCGCATCTGTTGTCCGCCGAGTCGATCGACAAGATCGAGCCGCACTTCATCACGGGCAATGCGCTCAACGCGATCTCCGGCCGCGTGGCGTTCGCGCTGGGTTTCGAGGGTCCCGCGGTCGCGGTCGACACCGCGTGCAGTTCGGCGTTGGTCGCGGTTCATCAGGCCTGCCAGGCCCTGCAGTCCGGTGACTGTGACCTGGCGCTGGCCGGCGGGGTGAACGTCCTGCTGAGCCCCGTCACGGTGGTGGCGGCCTCGCGGGCACGGATGCTGTCGCCGGTGGGCCGGTGCAAGACCTTCGACGCGTCCGCCGACGGCTATGTGCGCAGCGAGGGTTGCGGTGTGCTGGTGCTCAAGCGGCTCAGCGACGCCGTGCGCGACGGTGACCGCGTATGCGCCGTCATTCCCGCGAGCTCGGTGAACCAGGACGGCGCCTCCAGCGGGCTGACCGTCCCCAACGGCGGTGCGCAGCAACGTCTCATCGAGGCGACTCTGGCCCGCGCCGGACTGACCGGCTCCGACGTCGACTACCTCGAGGCGCACGGCACCGGCACACCGCTCGGTGATCCGATCGAGGTGCAGGCCGCCGCGGCCGCGTACGGCGCCGGACGTGACGCCGACCGGCCGCTGCTGATGGGATCGGTGAAGACCAATATCGGGCACACCGAATCGGCTTCGGGCGCAGCGGGTCTGATCAAGGTGGTGCTGTCGCTGCAGCACGGGTTGCTGCCGCGCAGCCTGCACTTCGAGAACCCGTCGCCGCACATCCCGTGGGACGCGCTGCCGGTGCGGGTCGTGGACCAACCGGTTCCGTGGCAGACCAACGGCCGGGTGCGGCGGGCCGGTGTCAGTTCGTTCGGTTTCACCGGCACCAACGCGCATGTGCTCGTCGAGGAGCCACCGGTCACCGTCGACGCTGCGGTGACACCATCCGATTCCACGGGCGCCACGGAGGCGGTGGTGTCCTCGGACGACGAGACACATGTGCTCGCGCTCTCGGCGCGGTCACCGGAGGCACTCGTCGAGCTGGCGCGACGCTACGACGCGTGGTTGGACGCCACCCCCGAGGTCGACCTGGCCGATCTGTGCCACACCGCAGGCGTGGGCCGTTCGCACTTCGAGCACCGCGCCGCCCTGGTGGTGGACTCCGTCGATCGGGCCAGGGAAGGTCTCGGGGCCATCGCCGAAGGCCGCACACCGGCAGGTGTGGTGCGTGGCGAGCACGCGCACCGGCCGACCACGGCGTGGCTGTTCACCGGGCAGGGCAGCCAGTACCCCGGCATGGCCCGCGAATTGTTCGACACCCAACCGGTTTTCGCCGAGACTGTGACGCAGTGCGCCGACGCGGTCGCCGACATCCTGCCGCGGCCGCTGCTGGAGGTGATGTTCGCCGCCGACCGGGAAACCGCGGACCTGTTGGGGCACACGTCGTTCGCGCAGCCCGCGCTGTTCGCCGTCGAGATGGGGCTGGCGCGGCTGTGGCAGTCGTGGGGCATCGAACCCGATGTGGTGCTGGGCCACAGCGTGGGCCAGTACGCCGCGGCCTGCGTCGCGGGCGTGTTCAGCCTTGAAGACGGCGCCCGGCTGATGGCCGAGCGGGGCGGATGTTCGGCAGCCTGCCCGAAGGCGGCCGGATGGTCGCGGTGTTCGCCGACGCCAAGCATGTCGAGCAGGTGGCGGGCGAGTTCCCGCACGTGTCGGTGGGTGCCTACAACGGCCCCAACACCGTGCTCTCGGGCCCGGGTGAGGACCTCGAAGAGATCGTCGAGACGTTCGAGGACGAGGGCATCCGTTGCACATGGCTGGCGACCAGCCACGCGTTCCACTCCGAACTGCTCGAACCCGTGCTCGACGAATTCGAGGCGTACGCGGCGCAGTTGCGGTTCGCCGCGCCCACACTGCCGTTGGTGTGCAACCGCACCGGGGCCGTGCTCACCGCGCAGACCCCGCTGGACGCGCAGTACTGGCGGCGGCATTCCCGTCAGCCCGTTCAGTTCGAGGAGAGCGTGCGCACGGTCGCCGCGCTGGGTTGCTCGGTGCTGATGGAGATCGGCCCGCAGCCGGTGTTGACCGGCGCCGCGGTGCAGGTGTGGCCCGAGCACATGGCTCGCCCGCGGGCCATCGCATCGCTGCGCAAGGGGGTCGGCGACCGTCGCCAGATCGCCGACGCGCTGGCCGCGGCCTACGTCGGCGGGCACCGTCCCGACTTCGCGGCGCTGCATCGTGCGCCGCGCCGCGTGCTCGAGCTGCCCACCTATCCGTTCCAGCGCCGCCGGTTCTGGCCGAGAACCTCGAGCATCGCCGTCGACGGCGGCACCGCGACGTCGGGACTCCTCGGCAGCGGTAAGGATCTCGCGTCCGGCGACACCATCTACACCAGCCGGTTGTCGGTGAAATCGCAGCCGTGGCTGGCCGACCACGTCATCTACGGCACGGTCGTCGTGCCGGGTGCCACCTACGCGGCGATGGCACTCGCCGCGGTCGGTACGCCGGGGCGGTTGCGGGATGTGTTCTTCTACGAGCCGATCATCCTGCCGGAGAAGGCTTCTCGCGAGGTTCAGCTGACGGTGCACCCGGCCGACGGTGACGGCGCGCAGCGTTTCCAGATCCACAGCCGCCCCTACGGCGAGCGTGGCGCCGAGTGGTCGTTGAACGCCGAGGGCACCGTCACCACCGACACCGCCACCGACACCGCGGACCCGCAGTCCGAGCCGGTCGACGAGGCGATCGAACGCCTGGAGCGCATGCGCCCGCAGGACCTGTTCGACACCTTCGCCGAACTGGAACTGGCGTGGGGACCCACATGGTCGGGGTCGCTGAAATCCCTGTGGCTCGGTGACGGCGAGGCGGTCGGCGACATCCTCGTCGGCGCCGAACTGGCCGAACAACTCGGGTCAGAACCCATGCACCCGGTGCTCATGGATCTGTGCACCGGTGTCGCGTTCCCGGCGTTCCCCGCGCTGCTGGCCGCCGAACAGGGCGTCAGCGACCTGTTCCTGCCGCTGCGGTACGGGCAGGTGACACTCAAGGAGAAGATGCCGCGGCGGTTCTACTGCCGCGCCACGTGGCATCGGAACGCACTGGACAGCGAAACCCAGGTGTTCGACCTCGATTTCGTCGACCTCGGCGGCCGCTCCCTGGGCGGTATCCGCGAGTTCACCGTCAAACGCGCACCGCGCGAAGCGCTGCTGCGCGGTCTCGGAGGCGACGCGACCCGGCTGCTCTACACCGTCGGGTGGCACGAGGTGCCGACCCCGCCCGCGGGTGACGTCACGTCGAACGGCACGTGGCTGATCGTCGGGTTCGACGAGTTGGCCGCCAAGGTGCCCGGCTGTATCCCGTTCGACCGCAACACCGATTCGCAGCTGCTGGGTGAGGTGCTCTCCCAGGCGCACGAACGCGGCATGGGATTCTCCGGCGTGGTGTGGCGCTGCGCGGCCCCGAGCCGGGCCGAGTCGGAGTCCCCGCAGGCCCAGTCCGCGCGTCTGGAGGCCGAGATCACCAACCTGCTCGATGCCGTCCACACCGCGCAGGGCGCAAGCGTGACCCTGCCGGGCGGCCTGTGGATCGTCACCGAACGCGGTGTGGCGTGCGAATCGGGTGAGCCGGTGGACCCGGTGCAGGCGGCGCTGTGGGGCTTCGGTCGTACGGCGATCAACGAGGAGCCGGCATTGCACTGCCGCCTGGTCGACTGCGACGGATCTTCCGAGGCGGTCGACGCGCTGGCCGGCCTGCTGGCGACGCCGGGGCTCAAGGAGCCGGAAATCGCGGTGCGGCAGGGCAAACTGCTGGCCTCGCGGTTGCTGCCGTGGGCCCGCAGCGGTCACCTGACCGTGCCGCGCGGCGGCGATTTCGTCCTGGCCCCCACCGAGCGGGGCGCGATCGACAACCTGCGGCTCACCGAGGTGGACGTGGCGCCGCCCGACGAGGGCTACGTGCAGGTGCGGGTCGAGGCCGCGGGCCTGAACTTCCGCGACGTGCTCAACGTGCTGGGGCTGTACCCGGGCGATCCCGGACCGATCGGCGGCGACTTCGCGGGCACCGTCACCGAACTCGGGGCCGGTGTCACCGGGCTCGAGGTGGGCCAACGCGTCTACGGCTCGATGCAGGGTGCCTTCGCCAGCCGGTTCAACGCGCCCGCCCAGTTCCTGGCGCCGATACCCGACGGGATCAGCGCGGTCGAGGCGGCCACGATCCCCGCCGCGGCGCTGACGGTGCGGCTCGCGTTCGACTGGGCGCAGCTGCGGCCGGGTGACAAGGTGCTCATCCACGCCGCCAGCGGTGGTGTCGGACTTGCCGCCATCCAGATGGCCCAGCAGTTCGGCGCCGAGGTGTTCGCGACCGCGAGCACGTTCAAGCGCACCACCCTGCGCAGGCTGGGCGTGAAATACGTCTACGACTCGCGGACAACGGATTTCGCCGATCAGATCCTGGCGGACACCCACGGTGCCGGCGTGGACGTCGTGCTCAACAGCCTGACCGGTCCGGGTTTCATCGAGGCGACGCTGAAGGCCACCGCCCACAACGGCCGCTTCGCCGAGATCGCCAAGCGCGACATCTGGTCGCACGCGCAGATGGCCGAGGCCCGTCCCGACGTCGACTACGAGATCGTCGCGCTGGACACGGTGATGTTCACCGAACCCGACCGCATCCGTGATCTGCTCACCGAGGTGTCCGAGGGGCTGGGCAACGGCGCATGGACGCCGCTGCCCGCCGAGATCTACCCGATCACCGAGGCGCGCTCGGCGTTCCGCCGCATGCAACAGGCACGCCACATCGGCAAGATCGTGCTGCAGATCCCGAAACCGCTTCAGCCACAGCCCGATCGGAGCTATCTGATCACCGGCGGGCTCGGGGCGATCGGTTTGCACACCGCGGCATACCTGGCGCAACTCGGTGCGGGTGACATCGTGCTGACCAGTCGCCGCGCCCCGGACGAGTCCGCGCAGCGCACCATCGACGAGATCACCGAGCGCCACAAGTGCCGCATCCACACCTATGCGGCCGACGTGGCCGATGAGGCACAGGTCGCGGATCTGCTCGCGCGGATCCGGGCCGAGTTGCCGCCGCTGGCCGGGGTCGCGCACCTGGCCGGCGTGCTCGACGACGCGCTGCTGTCCGGGCAGGACCTGGAGCGGTTCCGAACCACGTTGGCGCCCAAGGCCTATGGTGCACACCATCTGGACCGCCTGACCAGGGACCACGACCTGGACTTCTTCATCGTGTCCTCGTCGGTGTCGAGCCTGTTCGGGTCACCGGGGCAGGCGAACTACGCGACCGCCAATGCCATGCTCGACGGTCTCGTCGCGCAGCGGCGCGCGCAGGGACTGGTGGCAACGGGCATCAACTTCGGACCGTGGGGGCAGGGCGGCATGGCATCGTCGGAGGCCGCGACCGCCAACATCAGTGCGCAGGGCCTGATCCCGCTGGATCCGTCGGCCGCGTTGAACGCGCTGGCCGAGGTCGTCGCGAACGGCTCCGGGCAGGCCACGGTGCTCAAGGCCAACTGGCAGCGCGCGGCGAAGGTGCTCGGAGCGTCCCGCCCGCCGATCCTCGACCTGGTGCTGCCCAGCGCCGCAGGCGAGGTCACCGGAGACAGCGAACTGCTCAAGCAGTTGATGGAGATCCCGGTACCGCAGCGCGCCGGCTTCGTGACCGAGTTCCTGCAACGGGAGGTGCAGAACTTCCTGCGCCTGGCGTCGCCGCCCGCGGCGTCGAGCCGGTTCCTCGACCTCGGCACGGATTCGCTGATGGCGATCGAGCTGCGCAACCGGCTGCACAGCCAGTTCGGCGGCAAGTTCACCATCAATGCCACCGCGGTCTTCGACTACCCGACCATCGGCGGACTCGCGGAGTACCTCGTGGGTCAGCTGCCCGACGCGTGAGGTTCTCCCGCGGGAGGACTCACGCCCAGCGGGTGGCCTCGACCTCGGCGGACAGCGGCGGATGCAAGGGCACGTCCAGGCCGTCGTAGATCCCGGGCTTCTGCTCGGCCAGCCAGCCGATCGCACCGAGGAGCCGGTTGGCGGCCGTGGTGTTGCCGCCGTCGGCACGGGTGCCGCCGGGCACGTCGGCGCGGACGACGATGCTCAGCTGAGGATCGCCGTCGATGATCACCCGGTGATCTCCCGCGCCCTGATCCGGTTGCGGCCAGTCCGGTGCGCAGGCCGGGTCGATGCGCGTGATGTGGTCGACGACGACGCGCTCGACGCCGTTCGCCCATCCGATCACCTGGACCCGGAACGCACCCTGCGTGCCCGCCTCGAACCGGCCCAGCACGTTCTCGCACGATGCGGTCAGCGGGAGCCGTTCGACCTTCTCGGTGATGTCGTCGATTTCCAGACCCAACCCGCGGCCGATCATCCGGACGTTGCCGCCCCACACCATGGTCGGGATCGTCGGCAACAGCATCATCGGCACCGGGTCGTCGGGTCCCATCGGCGCTCCGAAGCCGCACAGCACCCGCACCGCGTGCGGCTGGTCGTAGGTCGAGTAGTCGAAGATCTCCTGGCAGCGGATGCTGCGGATGCGCGTGCACAGTCCGGCGGCCGTCACGGCGAGGGCGTCGTTGGCCCAGCCCGGGTCGACGCCGCTGACGAGAAGCGTCGCGTTGCCTGCCTCGGCGGCTCCGGTGAGGCGCGCCACCCACTGCTCGGGTGCCGATCGCGGGTCGTAGAGCGAGTACAGCGCCGGGGTCACCACATGTTTGCCAGCGCGTAGGCACCGCTCGATGTCGCCGATCGCTTCCTCGGGCCGGATGTCGCCGGAGGCCATGTAGGCGACGGCATCGCACACCGCGAGTGCGGCATCCACGTCATCGGTCGCGCGGACCCCCGTCGCCTCGGGCAGGCCGGCGAACGTCGCGGCGTCTCGACCCACCTTGTTCTGCGACGATGTGATCACCGCCGCGAGTTCCAGCCCAGGGAACGCCACCGCAGACCGGATGGCCGTCGACCCCATGTTGCCCGTGCCCCACACCGCGATCCGACGCATTGGGCCAATCTAGCCAGCCGCGCCGTGATGATCCTCACATTCGGACAAAAGCGCACGTCAGAAGGATGACCGGCACGGCAGCGCCAGGTCGATCAACCACCGGGTTGGTTAGATGCCGGAAATTGCCAGCGGCGAGCTTGCGTTGAAGTTACTGAACGGTATAGTTGGCCGCAGTTACTGGTGGGTAACTTATCCGAAGTGCCCAACCTCAGGTGGCATTCTCGTCGAGGAGGAAAAGTGAGCCACTACAAGAGCAATGTCCGTGACCAGGTATTCAACCTGTTCGAGGTTTTCGGCGTGGACAAGGTGCTCGGCGCAGACAAGTTCAGCGATCTGGACGCCGACACCGCCCGCGAGATGCTCACCGAGATCGCCCGCCTGGCCGAGGGCCCGATCGCCGAGTCCTTCGTCGAGGGGGACCGCAATCCCCCGGTGTTCGATCCCGAGACCCACACCGTCACGCTGCCCGAGGGCTTCAAGAAGTCGATGCGGGCGCTGTTCGACGGTGGTTGGGACAAGGTCGGCCTGGCCGAGCACCTCGGCGGCATCCCGATGCCCCGCGCGCTGCAGTGGGCCCTGATCGAGCACATCCTCGGCGCCAACCCTGCGGCCTACATGTACGCCATGGGCCCGGGCATGAGCGAGATCTTCTACAACAACGGCACCGACGAGCAGAAGAAGTGGGCCACGATCGCCGCCGAGCGCGGCTGGGGCGCCACCATGGTGCTGACCGAGCCCGACGCGGGCTCCGACGTCGGCGCGGGCCGCACCAAGGCCGTGCAGCAGCCCGACGGCACCTGGCACATCGAGGGCGTGAAGCGGTTCATCACCTCGGCCGACTCCGACGATCTGTTCGAGAACATCATGCACCTGGTGCTGGCCCGCCCCGAGGGCGCAGGCCCGGGCACCAAGGGTCTGTCGCTGTTCTTCGTGCCGAAGTTCCACTTCGATCCCGAGACCGGTGAGCCCGGCGAGCGCAACGGCGTTTTCGTCACCAACGTCGAGCACAAGATGGGCCTGAAGGTCTCGGCCACGTGTGAGCTGTCGCTGGGTCAGCACGGCATCCCCGCCGTCGGCTGGCTGGTCGGCGAGGTGCACAACGGCATCGCGCAGATGTTCGACGTGATCGAGCAGGCGCGAATGATGGTGGGCACCAAGGCCATCGCCACGCTTTCGACCGGTTACCTCAATGCGCTCGAATACGCCAAGGAGCGCGTCCAGGGCGCCGACATGACCCAGATGACCGACAAGACCGCACCGCGCGTGACCATCACGCACCACCCGGATGTGCGTCGCAGCCTGATGACCCAGAAGGCCTACGCCGAGGGTCTGCGGGCCATCTACCTGTACACCGCGACGTTCCAGGACGCCGAGGTGGCCAAGGCCGTGCACGGCGTCGAGGGCGACCTGGCCGCGCGCGTCAACGACCTGCTGCTGCCGATCGTGAAGGGCTTCGGTTCGGAGACCGCCTACGCGAAGTTGACCGAGAGCCTGCAGACCCTCGGCGGCTCGGGCTTCCTGCAGGACTACCCGATCGAGCAGTACATCCGCGACTCGAAGATCGACTCGCTGTACGAGGGCACCACTGCCATCCAGGCGCAGGACTTCTTCTTCCGCAAGATCATCCGCGACAAGGGTCAGGCGCTGGCCTACGTCGCAGGCGAGATCGAGCAGTTCATCAAGAACGAGAACGGCAACGGTCGCCTGAAGGCCGAGCGGGAACTGCTCGCCACCGCGTTGGCCGACGTCCAGGGCATGGCCGCGGCGATGACCGGCTACCTGATGGCCGCGCAGGAGGAACCCGCCTCGATCTACAAGGTGGGCCTCGCCTCGGTCCGGTTCCTGATGGCCGTCGGCGACCTGCTGGCCGGCTGGCTGCTGACCCGCCAGGCCGCGGTGGCCATCGAGAAGCTCGACGCCGGTGCCACCGGTGCCGACAAGTCCTTCTACGAGGGCAAGATCGCCGCCGCGTCGTTCTTCGCCAAGAACATGCTGCCGCTGCTGACCAGCACCCGTCAGATCGTCGAGAACCTCGACAACGACGTGATGGAGTTGGACGAGGCGGCCTTCTGATCGCGTTCTCTTCAGACAACGCTTCACCGAAGAGGCTCCCGGGTCACCCCGGGAGCCTCTTTGCATCTTGCTGTGAGTCCAGGCGCTGATGCAGCGTGGCGGCCTTGAGCAGCAGGTGATTTCGCTCCGGCACGGTATGCGCCCGATCGGCGGCTGCGACGTACAGCTGTGCGGCGCGGGACAAGTCACCGGCACGTTCGTGCAGATACGCCGCCGCGGCCGGGTGGCGCGGCAGCGCCGGGTCGAGCTCGGCCAGCGCGGCCAGGCCCGCACGCGGTCCGTCGGCCTCACCCACCGCCACTGCGCGGTTGAGCCGCGCGATGGGGCTGTCGGTGAGGGCCACGAGTTCGTCGTACCACTCGACGATCTGCACCCAGTCGGTCTCGTCGGCGGTCCTGGCGTCCGCGTGCAGCGCGGCGATCGCGGCCTGCGCCTGATACTCGCCGAGCCGGTCGGCCGCCAGTGCGGCCTGCAGTACCGCCACCCCCTCGGCGATCTGATCGTGGCGCCACAGCCTGCGGTCCTGCTCGGCCAGCGGTACGAGGGTCCCGTCGGCGCGCGTGCGGGCCGGACGCCGGGCGTCGTGCAGCAGAAACAGTGCGAGCAGTCCGGCGACCTCCGGGTCATCGGTGATGGCCGCGAGTTGCCGGGCCAGCCGGATCGCCTCCGCGGCGAGGTCGACGTCGCCGGTGTAGCCCTCGTTGAACACCAGATACAGGACCCTCAGCACGGTGCCGAGATCGCCGGGCCGGTTCAGCCGGACCTCGTTGAGCGTGCGCTTGGCGCGGCTGATCCGTTGGGCCATGGTCGATTCGGGCACCAGGTGGGCCCGCGCGATCTGGCGGGTGGTGAGGCCACCGACCGCCCGCAGGGTCAACGCCACGGCCGACGCCGGGCTCAGAGCAGGGTGCGCGCACAGGAAATACAGCTGCAGCGTGTCGTCCACCGGCGCACCGGGTCCCGGCGGCACCTCGACCGCCGTGCGCATCTCGCGGTTGCGGCGCGCGGCGTCGGCCCGGGTGAGGTCGAGAAACCGGCGCCACGCGGTGGTGATCAGCCAGGCCTTCGGGTCGTCCGGCTGGCCGCCCGGCCCCCAGGTTTCGAGCGCCTTGATCAGGGCTTCCTGAACCGCGTCCTCGGCGGTGGCGAAGTCGGCGCCGCGGCCGACGAGGGCCGCGAGGACACCCGGGACGAGGTCCCGCAGTGCGGCCGGGTCCATCAGCGGATCCCTACTCGCCGTGGCAGGCGTCCGAATCACCCAGGAACGGCCGCACCTCGAGCCATTCGTGGATCGGTTTGCCACCGGCCCCTGGCGCCGCGGACAACTCGCCGGCAACCTCGATGGCCCGTTCGTAGGAGTCGACGTCGATGATCATCCAGCCGGCGACGAGGTCCTTGGTCTCGGCGAACGGACCGTCGGTGACCGGCGGTCTGCCCTCACCGTCGTAGCGCACCCACGCCCCGGTCGGGGCGAGGGCCTGCGCGTCGACGAACTCGCCCGTGCTCTCCAGATGCGTCGCGAGGCTTTTCATGTACTGCAGGTGGGCCTCGATCTCCTCGGGTGCCCACTGGTCCATCGGCACGTCGTTGACCGCGGCCGGAGCGCCCCGGTAGTGCTTGAGAAGCAGGTACTTGGCCATGAGAATCTCCTCCCGTTCGCGACCCTAGTTGGTCGTCACTGCTGGGACGGAGCCGTCACCGCATTCTCGACATCACGGCCGGAAATCGCGGCCGGAAAGTTTCACGCGATACCGAAGCCGGTGATGAGCTGCCAGAGCCCGATCGCGATGAACAGGATCAGCAGGATCGTCATCCGGTGCTTGTGTGACCAGTCGTGCAGCGGCTCCAGCACCGCCTTCGTCCTGGCCGGGGCGATGAGATAGCTCAGAAGGGTGACCTCGAAGACGAGCAGTGTCGCGAAAATGAACGCGCTGACGGCGAGCACCTGCGTCACGACCGGCACATCGGCGCCCACGATGACGGTGTCGACCAGCAGTGCGATCGGCGGCGGCATCATGTACGCGAACCCGAGCAGCAGCGACACCCACAGGGCTCCGTTCTCCCATGCGTCGCGGGCACGTTTGAGGATCGGCGCGACGATCGAGGTGGCCTTGTCGATCGACCTTTTGATCCAGCCGGGCGATGCGCCGGCGACCGAGGACTCCGCGTCCGGCTGTTCTGCGGCCTTCTCGTCTGTCAGCAGCGTCGACGACGCTCCGACACGGGCGGGTTCAGGCGTGCGGGCGCGCTTCTTCAGTCGCATCCGCACGGCAATCCAGGCACCCACCAGCAGTGCGACAACGCCGGTACCGAGTTGGAACGGCTTGATCGACGAACCGGGCTCCGCGGTGGTCAGGGTCTCGGCGAGGTCGGCGAAACTGGGGATCAGTTGCATCGCGGCGAGCGGAACCAGCATCAACGGGAAGTTGACGATCAGCGCGCCGATCCAGAACACCAACAGGTTCGGCACCGGCCTCGGCCGGGACAGCAGAAGCGGGACGAAGCCCAAAAGCATGGGATTCAGCGACATGACGAATCCCATGCCCAGGACGTTGCTCCACATATCGAACCCGCAGGACCCTACAGCAGCCCGAGGAGCTGCAGATCGGTCACGTACTTGACGATGACCTGCGGCGTGACATGCGGAATCTCACCTTCCACACCGATGTTCGCCTCGCGCACCGCGGCCTGGAACCGGTCGGCCGGCGCATAGGACCCCTGCGTCGGCTCAGGTGGCTGCAGCTCCCCCGCCTGCTGCTTGAGCAACGTCAGCATCTGCAGCACGGAGTTCTGCCGCTGCTGATCGGGCAGCGCCTGCAGCGCCGCTTCGAACTGCCGCAGCCACTCCCCGAAGTCCTCGATGCGTTTGATCGGGTACCCGGCCTCGATGAGCCAGTCGATGTAGGTGTCGATTCCGATGCCGTCGTCGTGCGGGTTCATCACGTGGTACGTCTCGAATCCGCTTGCGGCGGAATCGGTCACCGACCTCGCCACCCGCCAGCCCAGCTTGGTGATGGCCTGCGCGACGAAGTCGACGGGCAGACCGTCGAAGTGTGCGCGCTGCCGCTCACCGTTGGCGCCGCGCTGATAGAACGACCCGGGTGCCACCCCGGTGGCCACGATGCTGAGCACCATCCGCGACACCGTGTCCGCGACGTTCAACTGCCCGGCGTAGGTCGGGTCGACCATGATCATGCCCGACCGGAACACCGCAACCGGCAGGCCGCAGTGGTCGTGGGCCTCGCGCAGCAGCACCTCGCCCGCCCACTTGCTGTTGCCGTAGCCGTTGGCGTAGCCGATCTCGATCTTGCGGGTCGCGCTGACCAGCCGGATGTCGGCCTGCTCGGTGAACCGCGACGGCTCGACCTGCCTGCCGACGTCTGAGGTCGACACGAAGTTGACCGGTTTGAGTTTCGAGGTGAGGGCGAACCGGATCAGCTCGGCCGTGCCCACGACATTCGGCCCGAACAGCTCGCTGTAGGGCAGCACGCTGTTGACGAAGGCAGCCGAATCGACGATCAGGTCGACACTTTCGGCCAGGCGCTGCCAGGTCTGCTCGTCGAGTCCGAGGTTCGGCTGTCCCTTGTCGCCCGCGACGACCTGGAGTCGCTCGCTGGCCAGTTCGTTGAAGTGCTTGCGCAGCAACGGATCTGTGTCGAACGTCGCCTCGAGCCGGCTGCGGGCGTCCGCGTCGGACCTGCCGCGCACCAGGCAGATCACCTTGTCGTCGACACGCCGCAACTGCTTGAGCCATTCCAGCAGCAGATAGCGTCCGAGGAAGCCGGTGGCCCCGGTCAGCAGCACCGTCCGAACGGTGCCGTCGGGACGCGGCAGCGTCGGTGCGGTGCGCAGCGTCGGCGCGTCGATGAACTTGTCCAGCGTCAGATCGCGGGCATGCACCTCGGTGGCATCGCTGCCGTGCACCGATGCGAAGCTGACCCCGTCGGTCCGCTCGCCCGCGTCGCGTTCGACATGCAGGCTCAACTTCCCCACCGTCGGCGCCTCGAACAGGGCGCGTACCGACAGGTTGGCGTCCAGCGCCGTGTTGACCGCGGCGATGACGCGCATCGCCGAGATCGAGTCGCCGCCGAGGTCGAAGAACGAGTCGTCGAGGCCGATCCGCTCGACACCCAGAACGTGGGCGAAGATGCCGGAGAGGGTCTGCTCCGTCTCGGTTTCCGGCGCCCGGTAGCGCTCGGCGCTCTGGTATTCGGGCGCGGGCAGCGCCCGCCGGTCGAGCTTGCCGTTCACGGTCAACGGCAGCGTCTCCAGCGGAACCACCGCGGCCGGGACCATGTAGGCAGGCAACCGGTTGGTCAGTTCGGCGCGGGCGGCCGCCGGGTCGGCGGTGCCGGTGATGTAGCCGACCAGGCGCTTGTCGCCGGGGCGGTCCTCGCGGGCGATCACCACCGCCTGGTCGACGCCGTCCACCTCCGACAGCGCGGCCTGGATCTCGCCGAGTTCGATGCGGTAGCCGCGGATCTTGACCTGCTCGTCGGCGCGGCCCAGATACTGCAGCTGCCCGTCGTCACCCCAGCGCACCAGGTCGCCGGTGCGGTACATCCGCGCACCCGGCTCCCCGAAGGGGCAGGCCACGAAGCGGGATCCGGTCAGGCCGCTGCGGCCCACGTAGCCGACGCCGACGCCACGGCCCGCCAGGTACAGCTCGCCGACCACTCCCGGCGGTACCGGTCGCAGCCACTCGTCGAGGACGAAGGTCGCGCCCTTGGGGACCGGCGCGCCGATCGGGACCACATCCGCGCCCGGTGCCAGCGGCGCGCTGATGGCCGCGTAGATCGTGGATTCCGTCGGGCCGTAGGCGTTGATCATCACCCGGTCGGCGGCCCAGCGGTCGACGACCTCGGTGGGGCATGCCTCGCCCGCCACCACGAGCGCGGTGCCTTCCAGCCCTTCCGGTGACATCATCCGCACCGCCGAAGGGGTCTGGTAGAGCACGTTGACCTGTTCGGACACCAGCAGCGCGTGCAGGTCGTCGGGCGAGCCGGCGATCGACTCCGGCACGATCACCAACCGGCCGCCGTGCAGCAGCGCACCCCAGGTCTCCCACACCGAGACGTCGAAGACCAGCGAATGCCATTGCGACCACACCGAACCGGGCCCGCTGGGCAGTTCGGCGGGCAATGTGTCGAGCACCTGCGTCACGTTGCCGTGGGTGATCGCCACGCCCTTGGGCACACCGGTGGTGCCCGACGTGTAGATCAGGTACGCGATGTCGTCCGGCGACGGCGTGAGCAGCGTTGTGCTGGGGTAGATCTCGACGGCGGGGTCGTCGACCTCGACGACCGCCAGATCGAATTCGTCGAAGCGGGAACGCAGATCGCCGGTTGTGACGGCGGCGATGGGTGCGGCATCACCGAGCATGAACTCCAGCCGCGCCGCGGGCACCGACGGGTCGATCGGCAGGTACGCCGCTCCGGTCTTGAGCACCGCGAGGATCGCGACGATGGCGTCGGCCGAGCGCGGCACCATCAGCGCCACCGACTTCCCCGGTGCGGCGCCGTACACCGCCAGCAGATTGGCCAGCTGGTTGGCGGCCTCGTCGAGTTCGCCGTAGTTCAGCGATTCGCCTTCGAAGGTGACCGCAAGGGCCTCCGGATCGCGTTCCACCTGCCGGGCGAACACCTCCGGGATGGATTGCGGCGCGGCGACCGGCTGGGTGAGCACCGCACGGTTGGCCCATTCGTCGAGCCGGGTGCGCTCGTCGGCGTCGACCACGTCCATCGACGACAGGCGCCGGGCCGGGTCGTCGATCATGGTCTCCAGCAGCCGCTGGAACCGGTCGACGAGGGTCTCGATGTCGGTGGTGTCGAACACCGAGGTGTCGTATTCCACGCGCAGGCCCAGCTCGTGGCCGGGCAGCGCCATCACCGACAGCGGGTAGTGGTTGTACTCGCGGTTGTTGAATTCGGTGACCGCGAGTTCCTGCACACCCATGAACGCGCTGGTGTCGATCGGGTAGCTCTCGTAGAGGAACAGCGTGTCGAACAGCTGCTCGTGGCCGCAGACGTGGTGGATCTCGTTGAGCGCCAGGTGCTCGTGCTCGAGGGTGTCGTTGTGGTGGCTCTGCAGCTGACGTAGCAGATCACCCACCGTGGTGTCGGCCGAGATCTTCGCCCGGATCGGCACGGTGTTGATCAACAGGCCCACCATCGATTCCGCGCCTGCCAGGTCGGCAGGACGCCCAGACACCGCGGTGCCGAACGCGACGTCGCGGTGACCGGTCATCCGCATCAGCAGTTGGGCCCACGCCGCCTGCAGCACGGTGTTGATGGTGGTGTGCTGCGACCGCGCGAGTTCGCCCAGGGCACGGGTGGTTTCGGCGGACACGCGGTAGGAGGAGATGCCGCGTGGCCCCGGCGGGCCGGGCGGTGCGACGAGGGTGGGTGTCTCGAAACCGTCGAGCACCTCCCGCCACGCCACCTTCGCGGCGGTGCTGTCCTGTGCGGCAAGCCAATTGACGAAGTTGCGGTAGGAGGCCGCGGCGGACAGGCGATGGCCGAAGTATCCGGCGAAGATCTCCTGCAGCAGGATCGGCAGCGACCAGCCGTCGATCACGATGTGGTGGAACGTCAGCACGAACCGGTGCTGGTTGCCCGAGGTGCGGATCAGCGCGGCGCGGAAGGTCGGCCGCTCGAGGAGGTCGCACACGGCCGAACGCTCGGCGGCGCACAGCTGTTCGATCTCGTGGTCGGGTGTGAGATCGTCTCCCCGCAGATCCAGGTACCGCCACGCGATCGTCGGATCGGCGGTGAGCACCTGCACCGGTTCGCCGAACTGTTCGACGAACCGCGCGGCGAGGTTGGGGTGCCGCGCCACCACGGTGTGCACGGCGTCGCGTAGGCGGTGCTGGTCGAGGACACCGGTGATGGTGATGTCCAGCTGGACCGCGTAGACGTCGTCACCGGTGCCGCGGGCGAAGGTCGAGTGGAACAGCAGACCCTGCTGGACCGGCGTGAGCGGCAGGACATCGGTGATGTCGTACTTCCGGGACAGTTCGTCGATCTGGTTCTGGGTCAGCCGCGCGGGCGCGAGATCCGACGGGGTGAGACCACCGCCGCCACCGCGGACGTGCGCGCAGATCCCGGTCAGCGCCTCGAACCACAACTGGCTCAACCGGCTGGCCTGCGCCTCGTCGAACGCCGACGGCGCCCACGTCCAACTGGCCCGCAGGCTCGGCCCGTTGTCGGTGTCGACCGTGCCCGCGTTGAGCTCGACGGTGTGCATCAGCGGCATCGGCACCGCGGACGCCGCGTCGCTGAGCGCGAGGCTGTCCTGATCGATCCGCCACAGCTCCTCGGACAGTTCGCCTGCACCGGCGCCCAGCCGTCCCAGATAGTTGAAACCGATGGTCGGCTCCGAACCACCCAGTTCCACATCGGTATTCAGGTACCGCAGCAGACCGTAGGTGAGGCCATCGGGCAGCGACCGCAACTGTTCCTTGACGGCCTTGACGATCCCGCCGAGCGCGGCATCACCGGCGACGACCTGTTCCCACGGCACCTCGGCCACGGTCAACGCCACCGGGTACTTGGTGGTGAACCAGCCGACGGTGCGGGACAGGTCGACGTCGGAGGCGAGTTCGTCGTATCGGCCGTGGCCCTCGACGTCGACGCCGATCGGGGTGCCCGAGCGGTTCAGGAACTCGGCCCACGCCAGGCCGAACGCCACCAGCAGGATGTCCTGCACGCCTGCGCGGAACGCCGCGGGCACCTCGCCCAACAGCTGCCGCGTGGTCTCGACGTCCAGCGAGGCCGAGAGCTGTCCGGCCGTGACGTAGGTGTCGGTGTCGGCCTGCACCGGCGGCAGTGCCTGTTCGATGTCGGTGACCGCGCGCCACGCGTCGGCGAGTTCGCGCACCGAATCGGCCTTCGCGTGTTCGGCCAGCAGGGTGCTCCAGCGGGCGAACGACGTGCCGCCTGCCGGCAGCTCCACGGGCTGCCCGCTGCTGTGCTGCACCCAGGCGATGTTCAAGTCTTCCAACAGGATTCGCCACGACACCCCGTCGACCGCGAGGTGGTGGATCATCAGCACCAGCCGGCTCGTCTCGCGCACCCAGACCGCGCTGACCATGGCGCCGGCGGCGGGGTCGAGCTGCGAGCGCGCCTCGACCAGCACGTCGTCGGTCAACGCATCGACGGTGCGCAGGCAGTCGCGGGCGTTGACGGCGCCGGCCTGCGGCACCAGCAGCGACCACTCCTCGGTTCCCTCGGGGGCGTCCTCGACCCGCAGCCGCAGCGTCGGGTGCCGATCCAGCAGCGCCTGCAGGATCGCCACCACGTCGTCCTCGGTGACACCGGCGGGCGCCTGGGTGATCACCGTCTGGTTGAACTGGTCGGTGGGGCCGTCGACCTCACGCAGCCACCGCATGATCGGGGTGGCGACGACGGGGCCGATTCCCTCGTCGACGACGTCGGATTCACCGGCCGCCACCGCCACCCGGGCCACCCCGGCGACGGTCTGCTCGACGAAGATGTCGCGCGGGCGGCACTGGATACCGGCGGCCCTCGCACGGGCCACCACCTGCATCGACAGGATGCTGTCACCGCCGAGGTCGAAGAACGAATCGTCGACACCGACCCGCTCGACACCGAGGACCTGGGCGTAGACGTCGGCCAGGATCTCCTCGGCCGGTGTCGACGGCGCGCGGTAATCGTTTGCCGCACTGCGGTATTCGGGCGCAGGAAGGGCGCGGCGGTCGAGTTTGCCGTTGACGGTGAGCGGGATGGTGTCCAGCACCACCACCGCGGTGGGAACCATGTAGGCGGGCAGGCTCTCGGCCAGCGCGGCACGCAGCTGCGCCGGGTCGGCGGTGCCGGTGATGTAACCCACCAGGCGCTTGTCGCCGGGGCGGTCCTCGCGGGCGATCACCACCGCCTGGTCGACGCCGTCCAGCTTGGCCAGCGCGGCCTGGATCTCGCCGAGTTCGATGCGGTAGCCGCGGATCTTGACCTGCTCGTCGGCGCGGCCGAGGTACTCCAGCTGACCGTCCGAACCCCACCGCACCAGGTCGCCGGTGCGGTACATCCGCTCGCCGGTCTCGCCGAACGGGCACGCCACGAACCGCGACGCGGTCAGGTCCGGACGCCCGATGTAGCCGGTCGCCACGCCGTGCCCGGCAACGTACAGCTCACCGACGACACCTTCCGGTGCCGGGCGGAGCCACTTGTCCAGCACGAACAGGGCCGCGCCGGGGACCGGTGCGCCGATCGGCGCCACACCGGTGCCTGCCGTCAGCGGCTGGCTCATCGCCGCGTAGATCGTGGCCTCGGTCGGGCCGTACGCGTTGATCATGACGCGGCCCGGCGCCCACCGATCCACCAGCTCGGTCGGGCAGGCCTCACCCGCGACGATCAGCGTCGTCGACTCCAGGCCCTCCGGCGAGAGCATGCCCGCCGCGGACGGGGTCTGGCACAGCACGCTGACCTTCTCGGTGATCAGCAGGTTGTGCAGGTCATCCGGCGAGCTGCCCACGGACTCGGGCACCACGACCAGCCGGCCGCCGTGCAGCAGGGCACCCCAGATCTCCCACACCGAGACGTCGAACACCAGGGAGTGCCACTGCGACCAGACCTGTCCCGGTCCGGACGGCAGGTCGGCGTGCAGTGCGCTCACCAACTGGGTCACATTGTGGTGGGTGACGGCGACGGCCTTCGGCACGCCGGTGGTGCCGGACGTGTAGGTCATGTACGCGAGGTCGTCGGGCGCAGGACCGGAGAGCGCGTCACTGGGCCGCCCGTCGATCGCCGGGTCCGCCACGTCGATGACCGCGAGGTCGTACTGGTCGAGCCGCGACCTCAGGTCCGCGGTGGTGAGCGCCGCAACCGGCTTCGCGTCGGACATCATGAACCCGATGCGCGCGTCGGGATGTGCCGGGTCGACCGGCAGGTAGGCCGCCCCGGTCTTGAGCACCGACAGGATCGACAGGATCGCCTCGCCGGACCTCGGGATCAAGAACGCCACGCTGGTACCCGGCCGCGCGCCGTGCTCGGCGAGCAGGTGGGCGAGCCGATTGGATGCCTCGTCGAGTTCGCGGTAGGTCCACGACCGGTCCCCGCACACGAGAGCGACCGCATCGGGAGCGCGCACGACCTGCTCGGCGAACAGCGCGGGGATCGTGACCGGTGTCGGCCCCGGGTCGGTCAGGACCGCCCGGTTACCCCACACGTCGATCTGGTCGTGCTCATCCTCGTCGAGGAGGTCGAACGACAGCAGAGTCCGCGTGGTCGGTTCGGCAGTCATGACTTCTCCCTCGTATCCGCGGTCATGGCCACCAATACCCGCTGCAACCGGTTCACCAACCTCTTGATGCGTTGCCGATCGAAGACGTTCGTGTCGTATTCGACGCGTAAACCCAGCTCGTGGCCGGGCACGGCTTGCACAGAAAGTGGGTAGTGGTTGTACTCGCGGTTGGTGAAATCCGTGATGGACAACTCTTGAACGCCCAGCAACGCTGCTGTGTCGATCGGATAGTTTTCGTAGACAAATACTGTGTCGAACAGTTGATCATGTCCCGTGGCCCGGTGAATCTCGTTGAGCGCCAGGTGCTGATGGTCCAGCGTGTCGGTGTAGGCGCCCTGGAGTTGACTCATCAGGCTCGCGACAGTCGTTTCCGGTGTGATCGTGGCGCGCACCGGGACGGTGTTGATCAGCAGGCCCACCATCGAATCCGCGCCAGGCACATCCGTCGGGCGGCCGGAGACCGCGGTACCGAAGGCCACATCGGGTTGTCCGGTCAGCCACATGAGCACCTGGGCCCATGCCCCCTGCAACACCGTGCTCACGGTCGTGTGGCAGGACCGGGCCAGTTCGCCGAGCGCCTGCGTGGTCTCGGCCGAGACCTGGAAGGACTCGACCGCGCGGCGTCCAAGGGCAAGACCCGGTGTGCCAACCAGCGTCGGGGTCTCGAAACCGTTGAACACGCCGCGCCACGCCGCGCGCGCCGCGTCGTTGTCCTGCTCGGCCAGCCATGAGACGAACCGCCGGTACGGCACCGGCGCGGGTAGCCGCTGACCGAAGTAGCTGACAAAGATCTCTTGCAGCAGAATCGGTTTCGACCAGCCGTCGAGCACGATGTGGTGGTTGGTCAGCACCAATCGGTAGGTGTCTTCGCCGGTCCGCAGCACAGCGGCGCGGAACGGCGGCTGGTCACCGAGCCGGCACACCGCGGACCGCTCGGCCGCCGAGATCTGCTCGATCTGCGCGTCGATGTCGGGGCGACCGCTCAGGTCGACGTACTGCCACGCGAGCTCGGGGTTCGCGGGCAGGATCTGCACCGGTTCGCCGAAGTCCTCGTAGAAGTGGGCGACCACGTTGGGGCGTCGCCTGATCACGGTCTGCACGGCCTCGCGCATCCGTTCCACGTCGAGTCGGCCGGACACCGAGATGTCGAGCTGCACCGCGTACAGATCCTCGCTGTCCTGCGACAGTCCGGTGTGGAACAACAAGCCGTGCTGCAGCGGGGTGAGCGGCAGCACGTCGACCATGTCGAATTGCGTTGTGAGATCGTCGATCTGCTGCTGGCTCAGCCGGGCGGGCGCGACGTCGGACGGCGTCAGTCCGCCGCCGCCCGCGCGTACGTGCGCGCAGATCCCGGCCAGCGCGTCCGACCACAACCTGCTGACCTCGTGAATCTGGTCCTCGCCGAGTGCCGACCGGGCCCAGGTCCAGGTGGCCTGCAGTTGCGGTCCGGCCTCGGTGTCCATCGTGCCCGCGTTGAGTTCGACGGTGTGTCCGAGCGGCGTGTTCACCCGGCCGGCGGCGGCGGTCAGCGACACCGCGTCCTGGTCGAGCCGCCACAGGTCATCGGAGAGATCCGCCGCGCCCGCCCCGAGCCTTCCCAGGTAGTTGAACCCGATCGTCGGATCCGAATCCGCAAGGTCGACTTCGGGATTCAGATAGCGCAACAGCCCGTAGGTGAGGCCGTCGGGAACGCTGCGCAGCTGCTCCTTGGCGTCCTTGATCACCGCGCCGAGTGCGGCGTCACCGGAAACGACCTGCTCCCAGCTGATCCCGTCGGTGTTCCGGTCGATTCTCAGTGCCACCGGGTACTTGGCGGTGAACCAGCCCACGGTGCGGGACAGGTCGGCGTCACCGAACAGTTCCTCGGTACGGCCGTGGCCTTCCACGTCGATTCCGATCGATCCCCGCTCGGCGCCCAGGTATTCACTCCAGGCCAGCCCGAACGCGATCAGCAGGATGTCCTGCACCCCGGCGTGGAACGCCGCGGGCACATCACCGAGCAGTTGGCGCGTGGTCTCGACGTCGAGTGAGGCCGACAGCTGGCCGGCATCGGCGTAGACGTCGGTTTCCGGTTGCGGCGCGGGCAGCGCGGCCGGGGCTGCGGCGAGCGTGCGCCATGTCTCGGCGGTGGCGAGCACGTCGGCCGAACGCGCGTGCTGGTCCAGCAACTTCGACCACCTGGCGAACGACGTGCCGGGGGTGGGCAACGAAACGGGCTGTCCGCCGTGATGCTGCGCCCAGGCGATGTTGACGTCTTCCAACAGAATCCGCCACGACACCGCATCGACGGCGAGGTGATGGACCATCAGTGCGAGCTGGCGCGTCTGGGGAACCCAGGCCGCGGTGAGCATCGACCCGGCCGCCGGGTTGAGCTGTTCGCGCACGGCCGCCAGCGTGTCGGCGGTCAATTCACCGACGGTGCACAGGCAGTCCCGCGCATCGACCGAACCGGGGTCCGGCACCGCCAGATCCCAGTTCGCGGCGTCTGCGACCCGCAGCCGCAGCATCGCGTGGTGGTCCAGCACCGCCTGGAGCACCGCGACGACATCCGGCTCGGTCACCCCGGCCGGGGCCTGCAGCACCACGGTCTGGTTGAACTGGTCGATCGGACCGTCGAGGCCGTAGAGCCAGCGCATGATCGGCGTTGCCACCACAGGTCCGACGCCGGTGTCGACCACGCCGGACTCACCTTCGGCGAAGGTGACGACCTGCGCCAGCCGGGCAACGGTCTGCTCGACGAAGATGTCCCGCGGGCGGCACACCAGACCTGCGGCGCGGGCCCGCGCCACCACCTGCATCGAGGAGATGCTGTCGCCGCCGAGATCGAAGAACGAGTCGTCGACACCGACCCGCTCGACACCGAGGACCTGCGCGTAGATGCCGGTGAGCAGTTCCTCCACGGCGCTCGCCGGGGCTCGGTACTGGTCGGCGTCCTGGTATTCGGGGGCAGGCAGGGCACGCGTGTTGAGCTTGCCGTTGACCGTCAACGGCAGCGACTCCATCACCACGACGGCCGCGGGCACCATGTACGCGGGGATCCGCTCGGCCAGCGCGGCCCTGGCCTTGACCGGGTCAACGGCGCCGGTCACGTAGCCCACCAACCGCTTGTCGCCGGGGCGGTCCTCGCGCGCGATCACCGCGGCCTGCTCGACACCGTCGAGTCCGGCCAGCGCCGCGTGCACCTCACCGAGTTCGATGCGGTACCCACGGATCTTGACCTGCTCGTCGGCGCGTCCGACGTACTGCAGTTGGCCGTCGGCACCCCACCGCACCAGGTCACCGGTGCGGTACATCCGCGCACCCGGCGCGCCGAACGGACATGCGACGAACCGCGTCGACGTCAGATCGGACCGACTGATGTACCCGCACGCCAAACCTTCTCCGGCCACGTACAACTCGCCGACCACGCCCACCGGCACCTGGCGCAACCAGCCGTCCAGCACGAAGAACGACAGATGTTCCAGCGGCACGCCGATGGGGCTGGTGCTGTTCCCCAGGTCCGCCTCGCCGATCTCGCGGAATGAGGCGTGCACCGTGGTTTCGGTGATGCCGTACATGTTGATCATTCGAGGCATGCCCGGATGAGCGTGCATCCACCCCGAAATCCGGTGCGGCTCAAGCGCTTCACCGCCGAACACCACGGTCTGCAGCTTGAGCTGTTCACCCCGCTCGGGATACAGCGCATCGGCGGTCTGCAGCGCGTAGAACGCCGACGGGGTCTGGCTGAGCATGCTCACCTGTTCGGTGACGAGCATCGCGTGCAGGTCCTCCGGCGAGCGGACGACCGCGTCCGGCACCATCAGCAGGCGACCGCCGTTGAGCAGCGGGCCCCAGATCTCCCACACCGAGTAGTCGAAGGCCAGCGAGTGGCACTGCGTCCATGTCTGCCCGAGCTCCAGCTGGGCACCGAGCGTGTCGAGCAACTGCGCGACGTTGCGGTGCGTGACCGCAACACCTTTCGGTGTGCCCGTGGTGCCCGAGGTGTAGATGATGTAGGCGATGTTGTCGACGGCCGGGATCGGCAGCGGCGTGCTCGCCTCGGAACCGATGGCCGGATCGTCGACCTCGATCACCGGCACCCCGGACGCGATGAGCCGGGTGCGCAGATCGGCCGACGAGACGGCCGCGACCGGCGCCGCATCCTTGAGCACGAACTCGATACGGGCATCGGGATGCGCCGGATCGATCGGCAGGTAGGCCGCCCCGGTCTTGAGAATCGCCAGGATGGTGACGACGGCCTCCCCGGTGCGCGGCAGCAACATCGCCACCCGCTCACCGGGTTTGGCGCCACGCCCCGCGAGCAGATGAGCCATCCGGTTGGATGCCTCGTCGAGTTCGCGGTAGGTCCACGACCGGTCGCCGCAGCTCAGTGCCACCGCGTCGGGGACGCGCCGCACCTGTTCGGCGAACGACGCCGGAATCGATTCGAGCGCAGGCGCCCGGCGCTGCAGCGCCGCCCGGTTGCCCCACTCGTCGAGCCGCTCGTGCTCCCGCGCGTCGAGCAGGTCGATCGCCGACAACCGCTGACCCGGGTCGGCGGCCATCGCCTCGAGGACCCGCCGCAACCGGTCGACGAGTGCCTCGATGCTTGCCGCATCGAAGATCTCCGTGTCGAATTCGACGCGCAGCACCACCTCGTGGCCCGGGGTGGCGACCATCGACAGCGGATAGTGGTTGTACTCGCGGCTCGCGAAGTCGGTGACCGCGAGATCCTGCACGCCCAGCAGCGCGTTGGCATCGATCGGGTAGTTCTCGTAGACGAACAGCGTGTCGAACAGCCGGTCGTGGCCGGTGAGACGGTGAATCTCGTTGAGCGCCATGTGCTCGTGGTCCACCGTGTCGTTGTGGTCGCGCTGCAGCCGGCCCAGCAGATCGGCAACGGTGGTGGCCGCACCGCTTCTCGCGCGCACCGGCACGGTGTTGATCAGCAGACCGACCATGGAATCGGCACCGGGCAGATCCACCGGCCTGCCCGAGACCGCGGTGCCGAACACGACGTCGCGCTGCCCGGTGAGCCACATCAGCAGCTGCGCCCACGCGGCCTGCAGCACGGTGTTGACCGTCGTGTGCTGGGAGCGGGCGAGCTCGCCGAGGGTGCGGGTGGTGTCCTCGGACAGCCGGAAGGATTCGACGCCGCGCGGCCCCGCCTGTGCGGGCGGAGCGACGAGGGTGGGTGTCTCGAAGTCTTCGAGGACCGCTCCCCACGCGGCCTGCGCGGCCTCGCGGTCCTGTGCGCCCAGCCACGTGACGAAGTTGCGGTACGGCGCGGGCGAGGGCAGCGACTGACCGAAGTAGGCCGCGAAGATCTCCTGCAGGAGCACCGGCAG
The DNA here is from genome assembly GCF_001187505.1 of Mycolicibacterium goodii. The sequence goes on along the minus strand of NZ_CP012150.1, from coordinate 1,892,955 downwards.
GGACCACCCGTCGATGACGATGTGGTGGATCGTCAGCACGAACCGGTGCAGGTTGTCGGCGGTCCGGATCAGCGCGGCGCGGAACACCGGCTGCTCGGCGAGCTTGCACACCGCCGAACGTTCTGCGGCACAGAGCTGTTCGACGCGCTCGTCCACCCCGGCGTCGGCGGCGTCAGCGGAACCGAATTCGACGTACTGCCAGGCGATCTCGGGATCGACCGACAGCACCTGCACCGGCTCGCCGAACTGTTCGACGAACCGGGCGGCGAGGTTTGGGTGACGGCGGATCACGGTGTGCACGGCGTCACGCAACCGCTGCGGGTCGAGGTTGCCGCGCAGCGTGATACCCAGTTGCACCGCGTAGACGTCGTCGCTCGGTACGCCCGCGGCTTCGGCGTTCGCGGCCTCGGCGAAGCCGGCCTGGAACAACAGGCCCTGCTGCAGCGGGGTGAGAGGAAGTACGTCGGCGACCTCGAATTTCGCTGTCAGCTGGTCGATCTCGCGCTGGGTCAGCCGCGCGGGCGCGATATCCGACGGGGTGAGGCCACCGCCGCCTGCCTGCACATGGGCGCAGATCCCGGCCAGCGCCTCGAACCACAGCCGGCTCAGCCGGGCCGCCTTGTCCTCGTCGAACGCCGACGGCGCCCACGTCCAACTGGCCTGCATGCTCGGACCGTCGACGGTGTCCATGGTGCCCGCGTTGAGCTCGACGGTGTGGGCCAGCGGCATCGGCACCGCCGACACCACGTCGGTCAGGGCCAGGCTGTCCTGATCGAGCCGCCACAGTTCCTCGGAGAGTTCACCGGCCCCGGCGCCCAGCCGTCCCAGATAGTTGAAACCGATCGTCGGCTCGGCGCCGGCGAGGTCGATGTCGGTGTTCAGGTAGCGCAGCAGGCCGTAGGTCAGGCCGTCCGGCACCGCGCGGAGCTGTTCCTTGACGTCCTTGACCACAGGGCCGAGCGCGGCGTGACCGGCGACCACCTGCGGCCACGGCACCTCGGCCACGGTCAACGCCACCGGGTACTTGGTGGTGAACCAGCCGACCGTGCGGGACAGGTCGACGTCGGCGGCGAGTTCCTCGTGCCGCCCGTGGCCCTCGACGTCGACCGTGATCGGGGTGCCCGAGCGGTTCAGGAACTCCGACCAGGCCAGGCCGAATGCGACCAGCAGGATGTCCTGGACACCGGCGTGGAACGCCGCGGGCACCTCACCGAGCAACTGACGCGTGGTCTCGGGATCCAACGTCACCGAGAGACGTCCCGCGCTGAGGAGGGTGTCGGTTTCCGGTCGCACCGCGGGCAGCGTCGCGGGCTTGGCCAGGATCTCTCGCCAGGCGTCGGCCTGCGCGATCACCTCGGCGGTCTGCGCGTGATCGGCCAGCAGCCTGGACCACCGGACGAACGACGTGCCGCCGGCGGGGAGCTGGACCTGCTGACCGCTGTGGTGCTGCGCCCAGGCGATGTTGAGGTCCTCCAACAGAATTCGCCATGACACGCCGTCGACCGCGAGGTGGTGGATGATGAGCACCAGCTGGCTGGTCCGGCGCACCCACAGCGCGCTGACCATCGCCCCGGCGGCCGGGTTCAGCTGCGCACGCGCGGCCAGCACCACGTCGTCGCTGAGCGCGTCGACCACGCTGAGGCAGTCACGCGCGTCGACCGTCGCCGCATCGGGCACCAGCAGTGACCATTCGCCGTCGCGGTCCTGCACCCGCAGCCGCAGCGAGGCGTGCCGATCGAGCAGCGCCTGCAGCACCGCGACCACGTCGGAATCGGTGACGCCGGCCGGGGCCTGCACCACGAGCGTCTGGTTGAACTGGTCGATCGCACCGTCGACCTCGCGCAGCCACCCGATGATCGGGGTGGGCACGGCGGAGCCGGTTCCGTCGTCGGAGGCATCGCTCTCCCCGGTGACGACCTGCGCCACCGAAGCCAGCCGCGCGACGGTCTGCTCGACGAAGACGTCCCGGGGTCTGCACTGGACACCCGCGGCGCGGGCCCGCGCCACCACCTGCATCGACAGGATGCTGTCGCCGCCGAGATCGAAGAACGAGTCGTCCACACCGACCCGTTCGACCCCGAGCACCTGCGCGTAGATGTCGGCGAGGACCTCCTCGACCGGGTTGGACGGGGCACGGTAGTTCTTTTCCGAGTTCACGTACTCGGGGGCGGGCAGAGCGCGCGTGTCGAGCTTGTTGTTCGGCGTCAACGGAAGGGCGTCCAGCACCACGACGGCGACCGGCACCATGTACGGCGGCAGGCGATCGCCCAGCTGGGAACGCAGATCCGCGGGATCCGCGGTCCCGGTGATGTAACCGACCAGGCGTTTGTCTCCCGGCCGGTCCTCGCGCGCGATCACCGCGGCGCTCTCGACGCCGTCGAGGTCCGCAAGGGCGGCCTGCACCTCGCCGAGTTCGATGCGGAAGCCGCGGATCTTGACCTGCTCGTCGGCACGGCCCAGGTATTCCAGCTGACCGTCGTCGCACCACCGCACCAGGTCACCGGTGCGGTACATGCGCTGACCCGGCTCACCGAAGGGGCACGCGACGAAGCGCGACGCCGTGAGGCCCGAGCGCCCGATGTACCCGTACGTGACGCCGTCACCTGCGACGTACAGCTCGCCGGCGACCCCCTTGGGCACCGGGCGCATCCAGGCGTCGAGGACGAACAACCCGACTCCCGGCAGCGGATAACCGATCGGCACGACAGCGCCCGGCTGCAGGGGTGCGCTGGTGGTCACGCAGATCGTGGTTTCGGTGGGGCCGTAACCGTTGACCATCGCGCGTCCAGGGGCCCATTTGTCCACCACGGACGCCGGGCATGCCTCGCCGACGACGACCAGGGTGGTGCCGTCGAGCCCCTCGGGGGACAGCATCGCCACCGCGGACGGGGTCTGGGTGAACGCGTCCACCTTCTCGCGGACCAGCAGATCGTGGAAGTCCTCTGGCGAGGCCGTCACCGACTCGGGAACCACGACGAGTCGCCCGCCGCGAAGCAGGGCGTTGCCGATCTCCCACACCGACGCGTCGAAGGCCAGCGAGTGGCACAGGGGCCAGGTGCCCGGATGCGGAAGCCCGGACTCCAGTGCCGCCATCAGGCGGGTCACATTGTGATGGCTCACCGCCACGCCCTTGGGCGTTCCGGTCGTGCCCGAGGTGTAGATGATGTACGCCATGTCCTGGGGCACCGGTCCCGCAGGCGGTGTGGCCGGCTGATCTTCGATGGCCGGATCGTCGATGTCGATGACCGTGAGGTCGTGATCCTGCAGCCGCGACCGCAGATCCGTCGTGGTGATCGCCGCGACGGGGGTGGAATCGCCGAGAATGAAGTCGATGCGCGAGTCAGGCACCACCGGGTCGATCGGCACGTAGGCCGCACCGGTCTTGAGCACGGCCAGGATCGCGACCACCGCGCGGTCGGTACGCGGCGACAGAAGTGCCACGCGCTCACCGGGACCGGCGCCGTGGGCGCTGAGCAGATGCGCGAACCGGTTGGCGGCCTCGTCGAGTTCGCCGAACGTCATCGTCCGGCCCTCATAGGTCAGCGCAGGCGCGTCGGGTGCGTTCGACAAGTGCTTGTCGAACAGCTCGAGGATGGTGATCTGGTCCGGGTGTTCGGTGAGGATTGCCTGGTGGCCGAAGTCCTCGACCTCGGTGTGCTCGACCGCCGCGACGGTGTCGATCGAGGACAGCGGGCGGTCCGGATCGGCCGCCATCGCCCGCACGACCTGCTGGATGTGGTCGGCGAGGTCGGCCACATCGAAGTCCGCGAACGGCCGGCCCGCACCGGCGGTACTCAGGAACAGTTCGTCACCGGCACCGATGAAGAAGAGCCCGAAATGGCCCATGGGGCCGTGGTTGGTGTAGGACGCGGTCGCTTCGGCACCGGCGAAATCCAGGGTGAGCCGGGACGGAATGAAGTTGACCGCCAACCGGTTCGATGTCTGGCGCGCGCCGCCCTCACTCAGTCGGTGTACCGGGAAGCGCTGATGCGCAAGCAGTTCCCTGATCCGGGCGTCGACGTGCTTGCAGAACTCGCCGACGGTGGTGTTCGGCGGCGCGTCGAGCACCAACGGGGCAACACCGGCGAGCATGGCGGGCAGCGTCTTCGACTCCGATGTCACCCGCCGACTGACCGGGAAGTCGAGCGCCACCTGGTCACCCGTCGCCGACCAGGATTGCGCCAACAGCGCGCAGGCCGCGGTGGTGACGGAATAGCGCCTGATCCGAAGGGTTTTCGACAGCTCTTTGATCTTGCCGACCACAGCCGGATCGATGGGCACCGACGCCGAGGGCGTATATGCGTTCTTCCCGTGCGAGGTGGGTGCCAGACCCTGGTCCAGACCGGTGTCCGGAGGCAGGTTTTCGCTCCAGTAGGCCAGGTCGTCCTGGTAGTCCGCCGAGGCCTCGTAGGCCGTCTCGCATTCGACGAGATCCCGCAGCGAACCAAAGTATGCCTCGGGCACCGGTTTACCGGTCACCAGCGACGAGTAGATGGTGCAGATACGGCGGCTGACCAGGGCCATGCCGAGCCCGTCGACAGATATGTGGTGCCCCAGGCCGAACAGGTAGAACTGGTCAGCGCGCGTCTGGAACAACGCGAACTTCACCAGCCGACCGGTCAGCGGCAGAGGCGTGTGCTGGATCTCCGCCGCCATCTCCCTGGCCTTCGCCTCGGGATCGTCGGCGTCCCGGACGTCGTACAGCGGTACGTCGAGATCCGAGTAGTCGAGCGGCTTCTGGAAGACCTGGCCGTCGGCTTCGAAGAAGGTGGCGCGCGCCGGTTCGGCCTCCTGGAGCGCTTGACGGATCGCCTGTTGCAGCAATCCGTGATCGACGATGCCGTCGATCTTGCCCAGAAGGCCGAGCTGCCACTCGGCGCCGGCAAGTCCGCTTTCCTGCGAAAGCCAGATATCCAACTGCCCGCGCGACAGCGGTAGAGCCCCGTCGACAGGTTCCATTATTCAGCTTCCCAACAGACTATTTGACTCAGCCGTCAAGAGCCCCGCCCTGCGCCAACCTCTCGCGCAGGCTCTTCGGTCGAATATCGGTCCAATTCTGTTCAATAAACTCCAGGCAGTCAGCACGGCTTGCCTCACCGAAAACCACCTGCCACCCAGCAGGCACGTCGGCAAAGCTGGGCCACAGGCTGTGCTGCTCTTCGTCGTTGATCAAGACGAAAAAGCTGCCGTTGTCGTCATCGAACGGGTTGATGCTCACGTTTCTCCAGGCTGTTCAGCGGACATCGCAAACATAACGCAAACATACGGTAGGCCGCATCGCCGGGTTCACGCTTTTCTCGAAGACGGGTACATCAACCCTCGGGACAAGCCATCGACGATTACATTCAGCTATTCGCCGAAATTGATTCTTATCTTGATCGTGCCAGTTCAAGCTACGTAGATAGTGAAACTTATTACTTGCCAAAACTGCATGTCTGTGAGTGTGGTGTGGCGTCTGTGAGCCGCTCGTGAGGAGCTTGCGCACAGTTGCCCCGTGCGCCGATTTCAGCAAACTATCGAACTCAAGTACAACACAGGTTGCCACATAGGACTCAAGCGGATATATCGCCCAGCTGGTGAACACATGATCAGTTGCCATTTCGCGATATCCGCACAAACTTTCCACGTCACATACCTATATCTTGCCTGTCCGCATGTTGCGACACTTCTCGCAGACATTTCGTCAATCGAGAATGATCATTAACATAACTGCGCACAACGCAACGACCTCATCGGACACAGGCAACATGGTTGGGGCCCCCGCCCGCGATCAGAACCACCGACCGGTGGCACCAATGCCGCCATGACTTCGAGAATCTGGACATTTCCCCAGCTCAAAGGGGTTCGCGGTGACACGGCACACCGCATCGGCAAGGTGCGCGCACAGCCGGCCGAGTGGCTCCACGACCTGCGCTTCCACAGAGCCGACAAACCTCTCAGCAAGCTCTGCCGACGGCGGCGGACGGCTCCCGGACCTGTCGAACCACAGCGACGTGAGGCCGATCACCCGCACTCGGCGGAGGCACCGGATCACACCTCATACGCTGCGGTGATCGCCGCCGAGAACGCAGCCTTACCGAGGCCGGCAAAGCCGACGGAAGGGATCGAGCGGGCGATTCGGCAACCACGGAGGTGAATCCGGCAGGCGCGTCGGGACCGCGGAAATTATTCGAAAGCCAATTTCGCGAAAAATGTCGCGCGCGAAATTTTCGCCACGAAAGACCGTGCTAATCGATCAAAAGAACGGACGCCGAATTGTCGCGATCCCACGACTCATCGGGAAGACTCTTGACCGTCGCTGTCACCGTCGTCAGCGTTGACCTGTGTCCCTTCGATGGGAGAGGAGCCACGCGGCATGAGCATGAAGAACAGCGGCACACGCACGACCGTTCCCCCCGCGACCGGCATACGCACCGCGAAGGACACAACCTCCAACTCCAGCCGCTTTCCGCGCTGGGTCTCCATCTCCAGCCGGCCCGGCAACCGCTTGGGCGTCGCGAGCCACTCCATGCCGCGCTCGATCGACCGAACCAGGTTCATGCCGACGACTATACGCGTGGCGAGATCCGCGCCCGCGACCGAATGTGGCCGGCAACCACTGCGCCGCAATCGGGTTGCCGCGCAGATATTCTCACTCCTGCAGCGCACCGAGATCACTGACCGCGGTACGAGTGATCGCACCGGGCGCAACCGCGTAGGCAATAATCCCACCCACAGGCAACACCGAGAGGCTCGTCCGACATGAAGTTTGCGCTGGCATGCTACGGGACCCGGGGCGATGTCGAGCCGTCCGTCGCCGTCGGACGCGAGCTGCAGCAACGCGGTCATGACGTGCGCGTCGCCGTTCCACCTGAGCTGACCGGTTTCGCCGAGGAAGCAGGGCTGGAAGCGCTCACGTACGGTCCCCCACTGGAAGACTTTCTCCGAGAAGACTTTCTCCGAAACTTTTGGAACCTCGTGGTCCGCAACCCGGTCGGGACACTGCGGGAGCTGTGGGCGCCGATCGCTCGGTACTGGCAGGACACGAGCAAAACGCTGATCACCCTTGCAGACGGCATGGATCTGCTGTCGACGGGACTGAACTTCGAACAGCCTGCCGCCAACGTCGCGGAGTACTACAAAATTCCGCTGGTCGGGTTGCACCACTTCCCCATGCGCCCCAACGGCAAGCTGATCCCCGCCCTGCCTGCGACCGTGGTGCGGTCAGGCGGCACGTTGACCGACTGGCTGCTCTGGCGGTCGACCAGGCAGGTCGAGGATGCGCAGCGCCGCGACCTCGGTCTGCCGAAGGCGACGGGCCCGGCTTCACGACGCATCGCCGAGCACAGGTGGCTGGAGATCCAGGCCTACGACGCGGTGTCCGTCCCTGGCCTGGCCGCGGAATGGGCGCACTGGGGCGCTCGGCGTCCCTTCACCGGGGCGTTGACCATGGGTCTGTCCACCGCGGCGGACTCCGATGTCACCGCGTGGATCAACGCCGGGTCGGAGCCCATCTGCTTCGCGACCGGCAGCATCCCGTTGGCGTCACCGGCCGAAACGGTGGCGATGATCAGCTCCGCATGCGCCGACCTGGGTCAGCGGGCGCTGCTCTGCGCGGGCGGCACCGATTTCACCGGGGTACGGGTCCCCGACCACGTCAAGGTGGTCGGAGCGGTCAACTATGCGGAGATCTTCCCCGCGTGCCGCGCGGTGGTCCACCACGGAGGATCCGGCACCACTGCGGCGAGCCTGCGGGCGGGGGTGCCGACGTTGATCTTGTGGAGTTCGGCTGATCAGCCCTACTGGGGCAATCAGCTCAAACGCTTGAAGGTCGGCACCGCACGGCGGTTTTCGAGTACCACCGCCAAGTCGTTGGTCTCCGACCTGCAGACGGTGCTCACCGAGGAGTGCCGGACCCGCGCCCGCGAGATTGCCCGGCAGATGACGCAGGCAGATGCGAGCGTGCAAACGGCGGCAAACCTTTTCGAATCCGCCGCAGCCGCCAATCCCGCCCGGTGATTGCCTGCGCACGGCGCGGCGCTCGATTCCTCTGATCGAAAAACAGGAAGGTCGTACCGAAAAGCCCTAGGCTTCATGGCAACAGTGAACCTGCGGTGCAGGCCGCGGGATCAACCGGACATTCGAATAGCAGGGGGCAGCGTGACGGACTACCGGTGTCGTATTTGCGGCGGTGTTCTTCGTGAGGTGCTCGACCTCGGCCGACAACCTGTTTCGAACGCGTTCGTCAAGCGCGAGGACGCGCACAAGGTCCCCGTCTTCCGTCTCGCCGTCGGTTCCTGCGAGACGTGCACCATGGTGCAGCAACTCGACACCGTTCCGCCGAACGATATGTACCGGGCCGACTACCCCTACCGCGCGTCGGGCTCCATGATGATCCGTAAGCACTTCGAAGAGGTCGCGCGTCAGATCATCGACACCTGCTCGGACCTCAAGAACACCTTCATCGTCGAGATCGGCAGCAACGACGGCGTCATGCTGAAGACGCTGAGCGCCGCGGGCGTGCGCCACCTCGGTGTCGACCCGGCAGCAAGTGCGGGCGAGGTCGCACGCTCATACGGCATCAATGTCCACACCGATTTCTTCAACGCAGCCACCGCCGAGGAAATCTACGCCGAGCAGGGCCCCGCGAACATCATCTTCTCGGCGAACACATTCAGTCACATCTCGGATCTCGCGACGATCTTCAAAGGCGTCGACACCCTGCTGTGCCCCGACGGTTCCTTCGTATTCGAAGACCGTTCGCTGGCCGACATTCTCCGGCACAACTACTTCGACCAGATCTACGACGAGCACATCTACCTCTTCTCGGTGACCTCCGTACAGGCCATGGCCGAACATTTCGGCTTCGAACTCGTCGACGTCAAACACCTGCCCCTGCACGGCGGTTCGATCCGCTACACCGTGGCGCGGCGCGGCACGAAGATACCGACCGCCGCGGTGGCCGAACTCCTCGCGAAGGAACAAGCCGAGGGACTGGCCGGGCAGGAAGCGTTCGAACGGTTCGCCGGCGAGGTCGACCGGATCAGAACCGACCTGGTGTCCCTGCTGGAAAGCCTCCGCTCCGACCGTAAACGCGTCGTCGGCTACGGTGCGACGTCCAGGAGCGCCACCGTGCTCAATTACTGCGGAATCGGTCCCGAGCTGCTACCGATGGTCTGCGACTCGACACCTGAGAAACAAGGCCGGGTGACACCGAGGTCGCTGATTCCGGTCTGCCCGCCCGATACCTTCGCCGACCCGTACCCGGACTACGCGTTGTTGTTCGCGTGGAACCACGCCGAGGAGATCATGGGCAAAGAGCGTCTGTTCCAGGAGAACGGCGGCCGCTGGATCGTCTACGTACCGCAGGTCCACATCGTCTGACGGCCGCCTGGTGCGCGGTGGGTGCGCTCAGACCGCGGGCTTGATGATCAGCCCCTGCCCGGTGGGCAGGGTGCAGACCAGTACACCCAGTTCCTTCGCCACCTCGTCCATGGCGATCCGCTGCTCTTCTCGGCCCCGGTTCGCGTAATCGTCGAGCAGGACGAAGGCACCGGGCGTCAGCCGGGGCCAGAAGTACCGCAGTGCGGCGACCTCGGGCGGTGCGCAGTTCATGTCGATGTGCAGGTACGCCACCTTCTCGGCGTCGACCTGGTCGAGCGTGTCCGGGACCGCACCGACGATGATGCGGTGGTTCTTCCACTCCGAGAAGTTCGCGCGGACGCTGTCGACGGAATCGACGTAGAGACCGTCCCGCAGGTGCGCCTCGCTCACCTCGAGAGCACCGGACTCGCGTTCCTCGGCTGATACGTACCGGGGGTCCAACCCGGTGAACGTGTCGAGCAGATAGAAGGTCTTGCCGACGTTGTTCCAATCCAGGTAATCCATGATGGCGCTGCTCAGGAACCCGTAGCTGACGCCGCATTCGACGAAGTCGCCCTCGAGTTTGCTGGCACTTGACGCGGCCCACAGCCCCACGTGCACGCGCCAGTGCCACTGGTACCAGTCCATGTCGCCGAGCGCCTTGGCCCCGCGTTCATATGCGCGCTGGAAGTCCGGATCGTCCATGAACGCATGCGTGTTGAACGTGATCAATGCGTCGTTCGAGTAAACATCCGGCAAAATGGTGCGCGCCAGCCAATACTCGCCACGTACGGCCAACATCTTCAGGCGAGCGGGAAACGACAGTCGAGTCGGCACGGCGGCAACCATAACACCGCGGCACACCGCTTCGCCGTGGACTACCGATACACCGTCCGCGGCAACGGCTTCGGTTCCTTCGATCGGTGGACGACCACAACGGAATCGAACACCTGGATGCTGTCGATGATGGTCGCCGCGAATGGCACCTCCACCTGATCGACCCGGTGCGGATGGCCCTCCATGAAGTCGAATGGCGAACGCAGCGCCATGTATGGCGCATGCACGGCGTCCATGAGCATCTTGGTGAAGTCGATGAACGTATCGGGACGATCGCGATATCCCATCCAGTAGTTCGCGCACACGTCTTCCACCAGGTACACCCCACCCGGCTTCAGCCGCGGAAACAGGAACTGGAACGACGAGATCATCTGGTTCGGTGTGTGACCACCGTCGTCGAGGATCGCATCGAACGGACCGAATTCGTCGACGACGCTGCTGAGGAAGCTGTTGTCGGTCTGGTCACCGATCCGAACGTGGACCTTCCGTTCAGGATCGTCGAACTGCGCAGAGTTAGGGTTGATGTCGAGGCCGACGATCGTGGTGTCGGGCAGGAACTCTCGCCACATCTTGAGGGATCCGCCCCGATCGACACCGATTTCGAGCATCCGCTCGGTTCCGGGAAGGAACCGCTCGTAGATCGGCAGATAGTGACGCAGCTTGTGGATGTTCTCGCTTTTGTCGAAGATCTTCCCGATCGCCGTCTCCTCGGGAACGGAATCGTCGCGCCGCATGGTCACCGGCCGGGCCAGGTCCGAACCGAGTGCGGCGAGCATGCGTTTGCGACCCTTGAACGCGTACCGACGGAAGAGGAACGGCGGTCTGGGCAGAATCACCGGCCGGAACATTGGCATTCTATTGATTCCCTCTGTTGCTCAGGCTGATCCGGCCGCTGCGCACGAGCGGCCGACGGGGCGCAAGCCAGCCTACTGTGAGCGCAGGGCCCGCCTTGCATCTTTCGCTCGTCAAGCACTTTGACGGACAGGACAATTGATGTGCGTCGGCCGACTACGTGACGTGCGTTCCACTATCCGGCTGGGGTTCCACCTGCGGTGCGCCCGCGGTCCGCTTCTGCCTGACCCGGCGCTTGAGGGTCATTGCACGCTTCTCGACGATGAACCAACTCAGCGCGGCAAACGGCAGTGTGGCCGCGGTGGCAACGGCGAAGAATGCCACCGGAGGAAGGAACACCAACCCGAGGCCCGCGAGCAGCTGCTGGATCGGGAAGGCGTAGATGTAGAGGCCGTACGACAGGTCCGTGCGGAGGTTCAACCGCTTGGCCTTGAGGAGCGAACCCGCCACGATGACGGCATACGCCAGTGGGACCCCGCCGAGAATGCGGTAATCGGGCATCAGGCCGGCCGCGAACACGATCACCACACACACCGCGACCAGGGACCATCGGGCCGGGATCACGTCACGCCATTGATACATCATCGCGCCCGCGGCGAACATGATCGCGCAGCGCATCATGAGCTGCGGAATGGTCCATACGCCAGGGAAGGTGAGCGGCGGGAACATCATCGCGCCGACCAGCGCGAGACCCAGTATCACCACCGACGTCCATCGCCGCTTGGCCAGACCGACCAGACCCAGGATCGCAACGATGATGTAGCACAGCACTTCCCAGACCAACGACCACAGCGATGCGTTCCAGCCGGCCATGTGATCGGGGATGTCGAACGGCGTAGCTGCGATGTCACGCTGGATGTAGATCAACCCGCTGTTCTTGAGGATGAACTCGAACGGCGCCGACGTCCCGAACACCTTGGCGACCGATTCACCGTGTGTCGCGAGAAAGACCGGCGCGAACACGAAGGCGGTCACGATGAGGCATACGTAGAAGCCCGGCAGAATCCGCAGGGCACGCGCGAGCAGGTAGTCACGGATCTGCGGATTGGTCAACCAGCTTCTCGTGATGAGAAACCCTGAGATGGCGAAGAATCCGTCAACGCCGACCGAGAACAGCACCTGCAGGATGGGTTCGGGTGGCATGCGACCCGTGATCGGGAAGGAGTGCCACAGAATGACTTCCGCCGCCAATGCGAGACGGAAGGCGTTCAGCGCGTTGTTACGCGGATCGAAAACCTGCCCAAGCTTCATCGTCCCCGCCTTCATCCGCACCGGATTCTCCCCGCGCCACCTGATGAGTACGACGGTAGCCAACACTGCTGAATCCGCAATCTCAAACAGGACGAATCCTAGTAGGGCGAATCCCAGCCTCGCGCAGGAAAAATCGTACTCACAGCTGCCGTTCAGCCAAGCGCTACGCGCGGGTCGAAACTGGCAACTTGTCGCGCGCAGTTAACCAAAGCGCTGATCAGCCGATATCAACCATGTCATCGGCATCAGCGCATCGAACACCGCATCGACAACAAATCAGCTCTCGCGAGCAGACAAGTCGTGTTGCTCGTTGATCCAGTCCAGCAGGGACCGCAGACCATCGTCGAGCCCCCACTTGGGCGCCCAGTCCAGCTCCCGGCACGCCGGTTCGATGTCGGCGCTCGCGGCCCGGATGTCACCGTCGCGGAACTTGCCGACCACGACCGGCTCAGGAGCGTCGAACGCCTCCGCGATCTTGCGTGCCAGGTCATGGATCGTGACACCGACGCCGGAGCCGATGTCCAGATAACGCGCCTCGGCTGCGGGTTTGTCCACCGCGGCGAACAGCGCATCGATGACGTCGTCGATGTACACCAGGTCGCGGATGATGAGCCCGTCTTCGTACACCTCCGACGCGCGTCCCTCACGCGACACCCGCGCGAAGAACGGAACAACACCGGTGTACGGATTGGTCAGTGACTGGCCGGGGCCGTAAGCATTCTGCAGCCGCAACACACTGAGCGCGCTGTCGTGCGCGGATGTCCAAGCCGCCAAGAGGTGTTCCTGAGCGAGCTTGGTGGCCCCGTAGATGTTCGTCGGCCGCGGCTGGGTCTCCCCCGCACGGCTGGGCAGATGCACCGCGGGCGCGTCCGTGGGTCCCACGGGGTCCCAGATGCCCGCCGCGAGCTGGGCGTGGCTGCGCGGCTTCGGATAGAAGACCTCGGTGCCGCTTCGCCACGCACCCTCGCCGTAGACGGCCCGCGACGACGCGACGACGATCTGTTCCGGAACGAGGTCGGCGCGGCTCAGCGCGTCGAGGAGCTGGGTGGTGCCGACGACGTTCACCGAGCCGTGCCGCGTCGCCTGCGAAAGCGACTGTGCGGTACCCGTTTCTGCGGCCAGGTGGACCACCTGATCCGGGCGGAACAGCCTCAGCACGGCGTCCCAGTCGGCAGCATGGGTGACATCACTGGTGAACAGCCGAACCGACGGGGGCAGATCGGCCTTCCGGCGCTCCCCGTGTACCTGGGGAAGGAAGATGTCGGTCACCGCGACCTCGTAACCCGCCTCGACGAGCCGACGCGAGAGCAACGAGCCGATGAACCCCGCTCCACCGGTGATGAGCACGGACTTTGACACGAGCCGAGGCCTTTCTTCGAAATTCTCAAGTTTGCCGCCGCCGCGGTCCGTCATGGCCGCGCACACCGGGCGTGATCCTATTCGGGCCGTTTCGAATTCACGGCGCGCGCAGGACGAATCCGGTCTGATCGCCACGCCCCTGGCGATTGAGCGCAACCGAACGCCGTTCCCACTCGATGAGCCGCCTGACGCCGAAGGTCTTGAAGAGATAACCGAAACCGTTGACCTCCGCGAGCGCGGTGTCGGTGCGGTACATCTCGCTGCCGAAGAACTGCGATGCGTTCGAATCGTCGATCGTGCGCTCCAGCTTCATACCGACGGCTTCGGCCGCCCGCTCCATTCCGCGCCGGGAAGGGACAAGGGTGTGCCTGGGTGCGTCGATCAGACACCAGTTCTTACCGTAGACGTCCCACGCTTCCGACGACGTCGTGGGCACCCGCGCCAGGCAGATGCCGCCAGGTGCGAGCCGGGCGCGCGCGGCCTTCAACGTCGCAACCGGGTCGGGGACGTGTTCGAGCGAGTGATTGAACATGATCACATCGAACTCGCCGGACACATCCTCCATGAACTGCTTGGCGATCGGAACCCCCATGGACGTGGTGGTGTCCGCATCGACGAAGGGGTCCGCGCCGAAGAGATTCCGGAACCCCGACCTGGCCAACCGGTCGAGCAGGGCGCCGCCGCCGCATCCGACGTCGAGGATCCGCGCGTCCCGTCCCACGCTCAATCGCCCGAGCATCCCCACCACGTCACCGCTCGCGTCGCTCGTACCGATCAGGGAGCGGACGCCGGGCGGCAGGGCAGCGATGAGGGCACCGACGGGCCGGCCGGACTCACCCAGGTCGTGCCGATCCCGCTGCGTGGTCAGCCACTGCAGCAGGCCGGGCTTCTGTGCGGCGTTGTACGAGTAGTACTTCCGCGGGTAATGGCGGGCGAGCTCCTCACCCTCGAGCACGTCGACGATCTGCAGGGTCTCGCAGTCGGTGCAGACGTAGTACTCGAAGAGTTCGCGGGTGCCGTAGTACATTTCTCGAACGGTGATCGTCCGATGCGGTCCGGCGGCTCCGCACATCCGGCATTCTTTGTTGATTTCGGCCATCTACCTTTTCCGCTCAGGACTCGACATTCTGCATGGCTGCGACGACATCGGCGGGCCGATCAGGCAGCACTTCTCACTCGCGCGAAGTTCTCGACCAGGTCCGCCGCGCGGCGGACTCCGTCAGAAGGTTTGGTCATCTGCAGGGCCAGGCTGCGCGCGCGCTCGGCGCACTCCGGCTCGAGGACACGCCGCAGATCGGAGAGCAACGTGTCCTTGGTGGTCGCGGAAAATCTGCGGGTGGTACCGACTTTGAGCTTCTTGACCTGTGAACCCCACAATGTCTGGTTTGCATCCATGGAGAGGATCAACGTCGGTACGCCCGCACGCATGCTCGCTGCCGTGGTCCCCGATCCGCCATGGTGCACCACCGCGCGACAGGACGGGAAGATCGCCGCATAGTTCACCGCGCCGACGACCTTCACATGGTCGTAACTCGGCACCCCGCTGAAATCGCTGTAGCCGGCACAGATCAGCGCGCGCTCACCCAACAGCGCACTGGCCGTACTGATCATCTCGACGGTATCGGCCGGCGACTCCACCGGCATGCTGCCGAAACCGAAACAGATCGGCGGTGTCCCGGCTGCGATCCAGTTCGACACCTCGTCGTCGACCTCCGTCGACAGCTCCATGGTCAGCGCGCCGACGAAGGGGCGCAGCTCTGCCCACTTCGCCCATTCGGCGGCCAGGCCCGGGAAACACACCTCGTCATAGGCCTGGATCTCCAAGGATCTGCGGTTGCCGATCCGTTGGGTGGACGGGACCCGCGCCTTCGGCAAGCCCAGTTCACGCCGCTGGGTGTCCTCGACCTTCTTGTTGAGCAACCAGGTGAACCAGTCGAACCCCTGCATCGCCGTGCGGCCGAGCGGCGGCGGCAGCATCGGCACCAATCGCCCGTTGGGCCGAACCGGGACATGATGCAGCGTGACCAAGGGAATGTCGAAGTGTTCTGCGACGTTGGCGGCCGTCTCCTGATAGGCCTGACCCGCGAAGAGCACATCGGCGTCGGCGGCCACCTCGGTGAGCGTGGCGCTCATCTGCGTCCAGCTCTCGTCGCTGCGCTCCCACAGCTCCTTCCACAACGTCCGCAATTCGTTGATCTTCCAGAATTCCTTGAAAACCGAATTCCAGAAATTGCGGTAGACATTGAGCCACGTGCGGGTGTCCAACCCGAAGGCCACGGCAGGCACACCGGCCGCCTCGACGAAATCGACCGAGTCCGGTGCGACGGCCAGTCGCACGTCATGCCCGCGGCGCAACAGCTCTCGACCGACAACCAGAGACGGCTCGATATCGCCTCTGGTCCCGTAGCTGGCCATCACGAATTTCATCTGGAGTCAAAGCCTTTCAGGAGGACCCGGGTGCACCGCTGCCGCGTCCGGCGGTTCAGCGCGGCACTCACTCCTTGCGCCAGAGCACGCCCGTTCCGTCGATTTCGACGATGTCGGCGGAGATCCCGTGTGCGGCACGGAAATCCGTGACCGCTTTCTTGCAGCCGTCGATGGCGTGGTAGTCGTCGATGATGCAGAAGCCTCGTGGCGAGAGGCGGTCGTAGAGACCGTCGAGCGCCTGGATGGTGGACTCGTAGAGATCGCCGTCGAGACGCAGCACCGCGATCTGCTCGATCGGGGCATCGTGCAGGGTGTCCTTGAACCAGCCGGGCAGGAAGCGAACCTGGTCGTCGAGCAGCCCGTAGCGCCTGAAATTGGCCCTGACGTCCTGTTCCTTGACGGCGAGAATCGGCGCCGCGAGGTGCAGACGATCGCCCTTGTCCGCCTGGTACTTCTCGGCATCCGGCGGCGGCACACCCTCGAAGGAGTCCGCAAGCCACACCCGCCGGGTCTCGTCGCCGTACGCCTTCAGAACCGCACGCATGAGAATGGAGGCTCCGCCGCGCCACACACCGCATTCCACGAGATCACCGGGAACGTCCTCGGCAAGCACGGTTTCGACACATTCCTGCAGGCTCGTCAGACGCTTCATCCCGATCATGGTCAGCGCCTCGGCGGGCCAGTCCAGGCCCAACTCGCGCTTACGCGCATCGAAGGGCCGCTTCCGCACGAGCACAAGGTTGCCGATCTTGAACAATGGGCGGTGGAGCAAACCCCATCCCACGGGAACCAACTCGTCGCTCCCATAGCGGGTCAGATCCCGCCGCAGCAGGTCCAGATACGCGGATCGGCTGTCGCGGTCAGTCACAGTCAAAAACTGCCCCTTATCTCCCATGGCGGTACATCGGAGATGAGCCTAACCCGCGTATGCGGACGTTAGTGCAATTCGGTAGCACACAGCACACCTGCCCGAGCACCGCTCGCGGCAGTCGTTGTTCGTTTTTCGCACAGCCCTTGCAAATGAGGCTAATTCGACGACGGCGTCAAACTCAGCGGCCACGAGGATCGACCGCATCCGAAGGCCCCTTTGGCAAATGTACGATGCATGCCGGTCGGGCGACAACCTCCTCTCATCGCGGTCCATCGGGATCGGGCGAAAATTGCCCTGAGCAAGTTGCTTCGCGGTCATCACACGACGCTCAGCCCCCGGATCAGGCTGGACAGGCCCACCACCGTGAAGATGACCACCAAGACGTGCAGACGATGCACCAACGCCCACTCCCGCAGCTTGCGCAACACCGGTTCGGTCCGCGCAGGCGCGGCCACATAGCTGATCAGCACGATCTCGACGACCGCCAAGACGCCGGCGATGTAGGCGATGGCCGCACCGAGCTGAACCGATGCGACCGCCCCCGAAGTGACGATCACGGCCAGCACGATGAGGATGATCTCCGGTGCCGGTCCCATCGCGAGACCCACCACGAAGGCCACCCACAGGGCGCCGCTGTCCCAGGCGTCGCGTGCCCGCGTCACCAGGCGACGGGACATCCCGTTCAACACGCCGAATCGGTCGGCGCCGGATACCGCTGCCGACGCAGCCATCGCACCCGGGCCTGAACCCGCCCCTGGCGCAACACGTTCCCCCGCCTGTGGCACGGCGGCACCTCGGCGCAGCCGGGCCCGGGTCATGATCGCCGCGGCGACGAACAACGCGAACAGGCCGATACCGATCTGCAGATGTGCGAACCGCGAATTGTCCGACGGGGCCGCCAGGCGGTCGGAGAACGAATCGAACAGGGGCGTGAAATGGAGAAGCAGCAGCGGCCCGACGATGAGGAACAGGCTCACCGTCAGGCAGCCGACCCAGAAGGCGACCAGGTTCTGGGCGGGCTTTTCCCGGGAGATCAACAGGAGCAGCACACCGAGACGCACCGGATTGAGCGTCCCCATGAGTGCCAGGCCCATCACTGAGCTCCACATGGCCGCCACGCTACCGTCTCGCATTTTTGTCCGTCGGCTGTTCCGGCGTACCCCGGTTCAGCACACATGTCCCCTTGAAATGGCAAAAGAACGGCCATCCGACCCGGGTTCGCCACCGTCGTCGATTCCCGAAACAAACTGTGGCATCAGGAAATCTGGCCTAGTGTTGGACCGTCTGACAGCACGGCAGCGGCGACGGCGCACTGCCCGGGAACGATCCTCTACGACCGGGGAGATGATGATCAGAACAACCCACCACACGAGGTGTTCATGGGCAGCGCCGAAGGCATCTGCCGCACCCACCGAGGGAGATCCCTCATGACCGGCACCCGTACCCGTCCGGTCATCCTGTTCGTCCTGGGAATGGGCCGATCGGGCACGTCCGCACTCACCCGCGTGCTCTCGCTGTGCGGTGCCGCGCTGCCCAGCAAGATGATGGGCGCCAACGACTCGAATCCGCGCGGCTTCTGGGAGCCGCGGGAGTCCCTGCTGCTCAATCGATCGATCCTTGACCGGCACCGAAGTGCCTGGTGGGATCCGACACTTCGACTCACCGAGGAGGAGTCCTACGTCGGCAAGGAACGGGCTGAATGCATGGCCAAGATCGAGTCCTTCGTCGCCAAATTGCCCGAGTCCGACGTCATCGTCATCAAGGACCTGCAGATCGTCGTCCTGTACGACATGTGGTTCGAGGCCGTCCGCGCCGCGGGCTACGACATCGCCGTGGTGATCCCGGTACGGCACCCCGAGGAGGTCGCCAGTTCGCTCGCCGCGGCGGTCAAGGGGGCGTCGCCGGAGCTGACGTCGGCGCTCTGGTTGAAAGGAAACCTGCTGTCCGAGCGGCACACCCGCGACCTGCCCCGGGTCGTCGTCGACTACCCGAACATGCTCGAGGACTGGCGCCGCGAGGTCAAACGCGTGTCCACCGCACTGTCGGTTGACCTCACCCCGCCCGACGAAAACGCCGTCGACGAATTCCTCGCGCCGAGCCTGCGGCGGCAGCGAAACGACAAGCCGGTGATCGACCGGTTCGGCACCGACTGGCTTTCGACCGTGTACGAGGTTCTGCGCGCTGCGGGGCGCGATGAGCCCATCGACACAGACACCCTCGACCGCGTGTACGAACAGTTCCGCGCCGCCGAACACGATTTCCGGTTGGCGTACGACGGAAATCGACACTTCCAGGACGGGCTGCTCAACAAGGTCTTCAAACCGCTTCTCATGAAGCCCCTCCTCGACATCGCGGCACTGACGCACCGGGGAAAGGGCACCTGGGCCTGAGGCCACCGCGTGCCCTACAGTGGCTACGTGGTTCATCCTCACGAGAACACCCACGTCGAGGCCGAATTCGTCGACTCAGCAGTTTCCGTCGGGTAGGAACGACGTATGCGCGGGATCATCCTCGCCGGCGGCTCTGGCACCCGGCTGCATCCGATCACCATGGGTGTCAGCAAGCAGTTGCTGCCGGTCTACGACAAACCCCTGATCTACTATCCGCTGTCCACGCTGATCATGGCCGGGATACGGGATATCCTCGTCATCACGACACCGGCCGACGCACCGGCATTTCAGCGTCTGCTCGGTGATGGTTGCGCATTCGGTGTCAGCCTGACGTACGCGGTACAGGCCGAACCGGAGGGCCTCGCGCAGGCATTCGTCATCGGCGCGGATCACATCGGCGCCGATACGGTCGCACTTGCGCTCGGCGACAACATCTTCTACGGCCCCGGCCTCGGCACCAGCCTCAAGCGATTCCAAAATGTCACCGGCGGAGCGATTTTCGCGTACTGGGTGGCAAACCCTTCGGCCTACGGCGTGGTCGAGTTCGACCCTGACGGCACCGCGGTGTCGCTGGAGGAGAAGCCGAAGTCGCCGAAATCTCATTATGCCGTGCCGGGATTGTATTTCTACGACAACGATGTCATCGAGATCGCCCGCTCACTGAAGAAGTCGGCGCGTGGTGAGTACGAGATCACCGAGGTCAACCAGACCTATCTCGACCGCGGGGCGTTGTCGGTCGAGGTGCTCACGCGTGGTACCGCATGGCTGGACACCGGCACGTTCGACTCTCTGCTGGACGCGAGCGATTTCGTCCGCACCATCGAACGCCGCCAGGGATTGAAGATCGGCGCTCCCGAGGAAATCGCCTGGCGCGCGGGTTTCATCGATGACGAACAACTCGCGACCCGCGCCAAGGAATTGCTCAAGTCCGGCTACGGCCACTACCTGCTGCAACTGCTCGATCGAGAGTAGCGTGCCAACCGCAAGGGGATACTGCTGTAACACTGGGAATGTGCCCACAGATATGGGTAGTAGCCCGCGCGAGGTTTGAGGCCGACGTGTCAGTGGTAGTTCAGGCAACGTCGGCGGAACGCCGGACCTCGTTTTTTGGTTGAACGTTTTGGAACCGATGGATCGTTTTTCGAGGAGGGGAAACGCATGATCAAGAAATCGCTCACCAGGCTCGGCGTCGCGGTGGGTGCCGCGGCACTTTCGCTGGGCGCCGCGGCAGGTGTGGCATCAGCCGAGCCGGATATCACCCCACTGGTCGACTCGCCCTGCAACTTCGACCAGGCCATGACCGCGGTGCGCACGGAGAACCCCATGGCCGCGCAGTATCTCGACAAGTATCCGGCGAACATCGAGTTCATCCGGGTGTTCCTGGGCTCACCGCGTGACCAGCGGGTGAACCTGCTCAACCAGATCAAGAACAACCCCGGTGCCAATGTGGCGCTTCCGGTGTTCCAGCAGATGCTGACCAGCTGCGTCAAGTACTGAGGGACATTTCGAACAAATAGAAACGGGTCGCGGCGCGCCGAACACTCAGCGCGCCGCGACCCGTTTCTGCGTCATTGGGTGCGCAGCGGACCGGTCGGGGTGTCGTCGTCGGACGGTCGACCTCCCGGACCGCCCGCGGCCTCACCACCCGGCGACCCTTCGAGCAACGCACGCACCAGCGGTCGCGGCCCGTACGGCCGCAGCAGCGTGCTCGCGGGGCGGGGCCGCACCCTCTGCGGCCACCAGAACCACCGCCCGAGCAGGGCCGCGATCGCCGGCGTCATGAACGACCGCACGATCATGGTGTCGAACAACAGGCCGAGACCGATGGTGGTACCGATCTGGCCGATGATCCGCAGATCGCTGACCACCATCGCGGCCATCGTCGCGGCGAACACCAGGCCTGCCGTGGTCACCACCTTGCCGGTACCACCCATCGCCCGGATGATGCCGGTCTTCAGACCGGCGCCGATCTCCTCCTTCATCCGGGAGACCAGCAGCAGGTTGTAGTCCGACCCCACCGCCAGCAGGATGATCACCGACATCGCCAGCACCATCCAGTGCAGGTGGATGCCGAGGATGTACTGCCACAGCAGCACCGACACACCGAACGAAGCGCCCAGCGAGAGCACGACCGTGCCCACGATCACCAGGGCCGCGATGAAGCTGCGGGTGACGATCAGCATGATGATGAAGATCAGGCAGATCGCGGCGATACCCGCGATCAGCAAGTCGTAGGTCGACCCCGTCTGCCAGTCCTTGGCGGTCGGGGCGGTGCCGGCCAGATAGACCTGCGCCCCGGACAACGGAGTGCCCTTGAGCGCCTCCTCGGCGGCCGTCCGGATCTGGGCGACCCTGGCGATCCCCTCGGGGCTGGCCGGATCACCGTTGTGAGAGATGATGAACCGCGCGGCTTTTCCGTCGGGCGACAGGAACGAGGTCATCGCGCGCTTGAAGTCCGGGTTCTCGAAGACCTCCGGCGGCAAGAAGAACGAGTCGTCGTTCTTGGCGGCATCGAAGGCCTGCCCCATCGCGGTGACATCCTCGGTCTGCTCGTCGAGCTGCTTGAGCATTCCGGAGAACGTGCTGTGGGTCGTCAGCGTCATCGTCCGCATGTTCTCCATGACGGAGATCATCTCGGGAAACTGCGCAAGCAGTTGCGGCAGCAGGGCGTCCAGCTGCTCCATGTTGTCGACGAGGATGTCGATCTGGTCGTTGAGCCGGTCGACCTTGTCCATGGCGTCGAAAATCGAACGCAGCGACCAACATATGGGGATGTCGAAGCAGTGGTCTTCCCAGTAGAAGTAGCTGCGGATCGGGCGTAGGAAGTCGTCGAAGACCGAGAGGTACCCGCGCAGATCCTTGGCGACGTTCTGCAGGTCCTTGGTGCTGTCGACGAGTGAGTGGGTGGTCTGCGAAATCTCCAGCAGCACACCGTAGGACCGCTTCATCACGGCGATCATCGTCGCCATGTCGTCGGCCTGCTTGAGCATGTCGTCGATGCGTTGCTTCTGGAAATTGGTCGCCTGCACCTGTCCCGCGCTCTGCAGGCTCAGCAGGAACGGGATCGACGTGCGCTCGATCGGTGTGCCCTCCGGACGCGTGATGCCCTGGACCCGGGATATGCCACGCACCTTGAAGATCGCCTTGGCGACCTTGTTGAGAACCAGGAAGTCCGCAGGGTTGCGCAGGTCGTGATCCGCCTCGACCATGACGATGTCGGGCGTCATCCGGGACTGCGAGAAGTGCCGATCGGCAGCGGCGAAACCCGCATTCGCCGGGATGTCCGGCGGGATGTAGTCGCGGTCGTTGTAACTCGTTTCGTAGCCGGGCAGTGCCAGCAGGCCCACCAGCGCGACGGCCAGCGCCGCGACCAGGATGGGCGCGGGCCAGCGCACGATGGCCGTACCGATGCCGCGCCAGCGCCGCACCCGCATCTTGCGCTTGGGGTCCAGCAAACCGAACCGGCTCGCCATGGCGACCCCTGCGGGCACCAGGGTGACGGCAGCGGCCACGGCGACGCCCATGCCGATCGCACACGGGACGCCCATGGTGTGGAAGTACGGCAGGCTGGTGAAGGTCAGGCAGAAGATCGCGCCCGCGATGGTCAGGCCCGACGCCATCACGACCGGCGCGACACCCCGATACATGCTGTAGTAGGCGGTTTCTCGGTCCTCGCCGAGTTGGCGCGCCTCCTGATAACGACCGAAGAAGAAGATGCCGTAGTCCGTTCCCGCGGCGATCGCAAGGAACACCAGCATGTTCACGGCAAAGGTCGACAGGACGAACACATCATGGGAGCCGAGGAGGGCCACGATGCCTCGGGCGGCCGCCACCTCGAACCCCACCATGATCAACAGCAAAATCACCGTGACCACCGACCGGTAGACCATGAGCAGCACCGCGAAGATGACCACGACGGTCACGGCGGTGATTTTCAGGATCGAGCGGTTACCGCTCTGCTGCAGGTCGGAGACCAGCGGTGTCGCACCGGTGACATAGACCGAGACACCCTCGGGTGGTGTGCTCCGGTCGACCAGGTCACGGACCGCCGCGACCGACTCGTCACCGAGCGGGGTTCCCTGATCGCCCGCCAGATTCAACTGGACGTAAGAAGCCTTGCCGTCGGCGCTCTGCGCGCTCGATGCCGTGAGCCGATCGCCCCAGAGATCCTGGACGTGCTCGACATGGCGGGTGTCGGCGCGCAGGTCGCGGACCAGGTCTGCGTAGTAGTTGTGCGCATCCTCGCCGAGCGGTTCCTGGCCCTCGAGGACGATCATCGCGAAGCTGTCGGAGTCGGACTCCTCGAACTTCTGCCCCATCCGCTTGATGGACTGCGCCGACGGTGCGTCCTGGGGCATGAGGGACACGGAGTTCTTCTCGCCGACGCGCTCCAGCGCCGGGATCGCCGCCGACCAGTCGCCGCCGACGGCCGCGAGGGTCGACACGAGGATGATCGCGAGCCATCCCACGACGATGATCGGGGCCAGCTTGCGCACCACCCGCGCGACGAACGGGCGTTTCGGCTGCTCGGTGTTCTGCTCAGTGCTCATACAGGTGCCGCTAGTCCCTCAGCAGCAGCGAACGAACCAGCGGACGGGGCCCGATCGGGCGGAGCATCGCACTGGCCGGACGCTGGCGCACGCGCTGCGGCCACCAGAACCAGCGACCGAGCAGCGCGGCGGTGGCCGGTGTCATGAAGGCACGCACGACCAGGGTGTCGAACAGCAGGCCGAGACCGATCGTGGTGCCCACCTGTCCGATGGTGAGCAGGTCGCTGACGATCATCGACGCCATCGTGGCCGCGAACACCAAACCTGCTGCGGTGACGACCTTTCCGGTACCACCCATGGCTCGGATGATGCCGGTGTTGAGTCCGGCGCCGATCTCCTCCTTCATGCGGGAGACCAGCAGCAGGTTGTAGTCCGATCCCACCGCCAGCAGGACGATGACCGACATCGCCAGCACGACCCAGTTGATCTGGATGCCGAGGAGGTGTTGCCAGACCAGGACGGACAAGCCGAACGACGCACCCAGCGACATCGCCACCGTGCCGACGATGACCAGCGCGGCGACGAAGCTGCGGGTCATGATCAGCATGATGATGAAGATCAGGCAGAGCGCGGCGACACCGGCGATCATGAGGTCGATCTTCGATCCGTCGACCAGGTCCTTCACGCCCGCCGCCGTTCCGGCGAGGTAGATGTTCGCGCTCTCAAGGGGTGTTCCCTTGAGGGCTTCCTCGGCCGCGATACGGATCGGCTCGACGAGCGCGATGCCCTCCGGCGTCGCCGGATCACTGCGCTGGGTGATCAACATGCGCGCGGCCTTGCCGTCGGGAGACAGGAAGATCTCCATGACGCGTTTGAAGTCCTCGTTCTCCAATACCTCGGGTGGCAGGTAGAACGAATCGTCGTTGTTGGCCTGGTCGAAGGCCTTGCCCATGGCCGTCGCGTTCTCGGTGGTGTCGTCCATCTGCGAGAAGATGCCGGACATCGTGGCGTGCATCGTCAGCATCATCGCGCGGGTGTTCTGCATCGTCGCGATCATCGGCGGGAACTGCAGCAGCATCTGCGGCATCAACTCGTCGAGTCGATCGAGGTTGCTGACCAGCTCGCCCATCTTGTCGGTCACCTGGTTGACGCCGTCCAGCGCCTCGAAGATGGATCTGATCGACCAGCACAGCGGGATGTCGTAGCAGTGCTTTTCCCAGTAGAGGTAGTTGCGCAGCGGACGCCAGAAATCGTCGAAATCGGCGACGTTGTCGCGCAATTCGTTCATGGTCGCGTACACCTCATGGGTCGTCTCGACCGTGCGGTGCGTGATACCGACCATCTCCTGCATCAGGGAGTACATGCGTTCCATCAGCGCGATGGTCTTCGACATCTCGTCGGCCTGCTTGAGCATGTCTTCCATGCGCTGCTGCTGGAACGGCAGGCTCAGCCGCTGGCTGGCATTCGACATGCTCAGCATGAACGGAATCGACGTATGTTCGATCGGCTTGCCCTCGGGCCGCGTGACCGACTGGATGTTCGCGACGCCGGGAACCGCGAAGACGGCCTTGGCCAGCTTGTTCAAGACCAGCAGGTCGGCCGAGTTCCGCATGTCGTGATCGGACTCGACCAACAGGATGTCCGGCGTCGTCATCTTCGACTCGGGGAAGTGCCGCGCCGCTGCCGCGTATCCCTGGTTGGCCGGGATGTCCTGCGGGATGTACTTCTGGTCGCTGTAGCTCGGGTTGTAGCCGGGCAGCGTCAACAGGCCGATCACCGCCACGGCGATGGTCGCGACGAGGATCGGTGCGGGCCACCGCACGACGGCGGTACCGATGCGCCGCCACCGACGGGTTGTCACCAGGCGTCTGGGGTCGAACCAGCCCAAGCGGTTGGTCGCCGCGATACAGGCGGGCATCAGTGTGAGTGCGACCGCGACCGCGACGGCGATGCCCACCGCGCCTGGGATACCGAGCGGCTGGAAGTAGGGCAACCGGGTGAAACTCAGGCACGCGATGGCTCCGGCGATCGTCGCACCTGAGGCCAGGACGACCTTCGCCACGCCGCTGAACGACGTGTAGTAGGCCTGTTCCCGGTCCTCGCCGGCCTGGCGAGCCTCCTGATAGCGGCCGGCGAAGAAGATGCCGTAGTCGGTGCCCGCGGCGATGCCGACGGACACCAGCAGGTTCACCACGTAGGTGGTGAGACCGACGATGCCGTGCAGGGCCAGGAACGCAACCAGGCCGCGCGCCACCTGCAACTCGATCGCGACGGTCGCCAACAGGATCAGGACGATCAGCAGCCTGCGATAGAGCAGCAGCAGCATCAGGAAGATGACGCCGACGGTGACCAGGGTGATGAGAAGGACCGTGCGGTTACCGCTCTGTCCCATGTCGGCGACGATCGCGGCCGGACCCGTGACGTAGGCGGTCACGCCTTCCGGCGCGGGGGTGTTCTTGACGATGTCCTGGACGGCACGGACCGATGCGGTGCCCTCGGCCTGACCGAAGCTGCCGTGCAGGTTGATCTGGACGTAGGCGGCCTTGCCGTCGGCGCTCTCCGCGGCGCCCGCCGTCAGCGGGTCGCCCCAGAAGTCCTGGACGTGCTGGACGTGTTCTTTGTCCGCTTCGAGCTGGTCGATGATCTTGTCGTAGAACGCGTGGGCGTCGTCGCCCAACCGGTCCCGCCCCTCGAGGACCAGGACGGCGATGCTCTCGGAGTTCGACTCCTGGAACAGGATGCCCATCTGCTTCATGGCCTTGACCGATGGGGCATCCGCGGGGCTCAGTGAGACGGAGTGCTCGCGCTCGACGACTTCGAGCGGCGGGATCACGACGGTGGCCACCACCGCCACGCCGATCCACGCCAGGATGATCAAGATCGAGAACCGGC
The DNA here is from genome assembly GCF_001187505.1 of Mycolicibacterium goodii. Next base: position 1,866,244 of record NZ_CP012150.1, on the reverse strand, counting down.
GGATGAATGAGGCGATCCGCGGCCGGCGCTGCTCCTGAGTCGTTGTCGTGTCGCTCATGCGGCCTTCAAGAGGCAGGAGGTGAAGGCGTTGGTCTGGTTGGAGACCTTCTCGGCCTTGACCTCGTCGTCGACTTTGATGCGGCATCCGATACTGCTGCTGTCACCCTGGGCCATGAGGCTGCCGACGGCGGTGGCCTTGTTGATGTCGAATTCCAGGACCCAGGGCAGGCTGACACCCTCGACGAACTGCGGGTCGGAATTCTCATCGAAGTAACTGATGCTCGCGACGGTACCGGGCGGGCCGAATACCTCGTAGACCAGACGCTTGGGATTGAAGGGCTTGGAGTCCGTGGCTTTGGTGTCGGAATACGCCACTCGCTTCTCGGCGCCGAAGACGTTGTGCAACCGCGAAACGGTGAAGCCGCCAACGGCGACCACTGCAATCACCAACAGCGGAATCCACAGCCGCCTCACGAGCCGAAAAATCGTAGATCTCCTCCCCTATCCACACCCAACATCATGCTGCGACAAGATCGCAGCGCGCGGCACCACGGGGGGGCGCAGCCTGGTCCAGAAGAGTAAACCATGACTGGCACTGCCGTATCAGACCGTTGCCCAGGGGATACGCAATCGGTATGCGCCGCACGATAACTCGCGCGTCCGAATACCCAAAGTTACGCACATCCAGCAAACAGACGATTATTGCGCCGGATACCAGTTTCACTGCCACTAATGATCAATCACCGCAACGACGGCGAATTGACGCAAGATAAAATAATGTTAGCTGTGAGCGTACCTCTGACAAATCGGTGACGATCCGCCCACCACCCGGTGAACTGCCGTCCGGGGCAGGCCGGACCGAACCGGTGCGGCTGCAGCGGGCCATCTGCCGCGACGCTCGTACATGGCCCTCGGCGCGACGAACGTCGGAGCCTGCCGAAATCCCGGCGCAAACGTAAGAGCGTCGCTTTGCCGACGAGGTATCACCGAGCAAACGGCCCCGTCAGCAATGTGCTCATGTTCGTGCCGTACCGCGGCCGGTCATACCGACCTCACCGGCAATCCCTTCTCGTTTGCAAGCGGTTCACTGATCGGCAGTGTCGACGAGAAGCCGCCGCTGTGCGACGACGTTCTCCAGCGCGGTGACCCAGTGGTCGTAGTACTGCCAGTCGGCCTGCCGATCGGACCCTTCCGACGCCGTTTCCGACACCGCAGTGGCCTCCCAGGCGCCGATCGCATCGATCAGGCTCTGCTGGAACTCGCTCCACGGGTAGTGGCCGAACTCCGACAGTGCCAGGGCAAGGCCGAAGGCCCGGCGTTGCCACTCGTGGTCGAAGGACGGTGCCGCCTGGTCGGTGGTGCAGCTCTGGTGGAGTTTCATTCCGGCTGTCCCGCCAGCGCGACGCCGATCATCGACTCGGTGGTGACCAGAGCCATGAGTTGCTCGTCGGTGAAATACTCAGTGCCCGCGGGACGTTCGGGGATGACGAACCACCGCGAGTGCCCACTGGAATCCCATACCCTGATCTCGGTGTCCTCGGACAGTTCGACGCCGACCTCGGCAAGGACCTTGCGGGGCTCGCGCGCGGCCCTGGCGCGGAACACCGGATCCTTGTACCAGTACGGCGGCAACCCGAGCACCGGCCACGGGAAACACGAACACAGCGTGCAGATCACCAGGTTGTGGACGCCGGGGGTGTTCGCGACCGCCTGGATGTGCTCGCCTTCGGCGCCTGCCATGCCCTCGGGGAGGTCCAGTTCGGCCAGCGCCGCGGGGGTGTCGTTCACCACCCGCACCGCGAAATCCGGGTCGGTCCAGGCTTTCACGACGATTTTCTTGCCGTTCAGCGGCGTCATCTCGGATTCGAAATAACCCAGCACCTTGTCGACGGTCTGCTCGGTGATGACGCCCTTGTCGATGAGCAGGCGTTCAAGCGCCGCGACCCGCTCGGCGCTGGCCTGTTCACGGTCGGTCGGGTAGGCGAACTGGTCACTCACTGGTTCTCCTCAACGGGTTTCAAATAGGCCTCGAACAGGTCTGCGTACAGCGTGCTCGCGCCGGGTTCGGCGCCGTCACCCCACAGTTCTCCAGGGGTGAATCCGACGATGTAGATCGGCATGGGGTCACCGATTCCGTCGCCGGTGTGGACGAAGTAGCAATACTCGCCCTCGTAACAGCGGCGCACGGTCCCGATCCGGTTGCGCAGGTAGCCCGGCAACCGCGTGTGCGCGCCTGCGGGGGCGTCGGCGATACAAACCTTGTCGCCCGGTGCGAACCTCGGCCTGGCCCGCCCGCGACGAGGGCTGTCACCCCGACGCAGGTAGTCGAGCACCTGATCGTCGATGGCCGCTCTCGCCTCGCGCGCGGTGGCCCGTGGCGTCAAACCACCTGGCGCAGCAGCCATCTCGGTCTCGGCCAGATATCCCTTGTCAGACAAGAACTGGCTGATACCACCCAACCACTTCTCGTAGTAGCGAAACCTGAAGTAGTCGAACGGATCCATGCCCTCCGCGCCGGTGCGCAGATGAGCCCAGGTCCACTTCTCCCGGAAGGTGGTCGGCACATCGGCGATGGGGTACCCGGGCAGCGCCTCCGCCAGGTGTGTGCTGAGCGCCATCATCGCCACGTGGATGCCGAATATCCGCTTCTCCCAGTCTTCTACGAAGACCCGTTTGTCGAAGTCGAGGGGCCCGGACAGCCCCTCCAACCCGCCGATGAAATGCTGAAGCCGCATGACACCAGCGTGGTCACCTTTCACGGCCGTCGCGCGCCGATGTCCGGATCTGCACGCGAGGTGTCCGTCACTGCGGGTCGACGCCGGTGGTGCGGAAGCGGTTGCGGTACACGCCCGGAGAGATTCCGAGGTTGCGGCGGAACGTTCGGCGCATGGTGTCCGGGCTGCCGAACCCGACGAGTCGCGCGACCGTGTCCTGTGCGTGATCACCCGTCGCGAGAAGCACTTTGGCGGCCTCCAGGCGCGCCTGTTCGACGAACCGCGCGGGCGTCATCCCGGCCTGTTCCCGGAACATCCGGACCAGATGCCGTTCGCTGACCGCTGCTCGGGCCGCCAGCGCGGCGACCGAATGGTCGGCGCCGGGATCGGCGATCACCGAAATCCATGATCTCCCTGAGACCGTTCGCCGCAGGCAGTCCGGACCACACACTGAACTGGGCCTGTCCGCCCGGGCGTTGCAGGAACACGACCATCCAACGGGCGACCCGGCGCGCGAGGCCCGGGCCGTGGTCGCTCTCCACGAGCGCAAGGGCAAGGTCGATACCCGCCGATATCCCGGCGCCGGTGATGAATCGGCCGTCCTGCACGAACAGCGAATCCGGATCGACGTGCACGCGTGGGTAATTGCGGGCGAGCGTCTGGCAGTGGGCCCAGTGTGTCGTCGCGCGACGGCCATCCAACAAACCGAGTGCCGCCAGGACGAAGGCACCGGTGCAGACCGAGGCGACCCGGCGCGCCCGCGGCGCCAGATGCCGAACCATGTGCAGGGCGTCCGGGATGGCATCGGGTGTCGGCTCTTCCGGAATGTCGTGCAGGCCAGGGGTGAACGCGAATCCGGCGGGCACGCCACCCGGCACGACCAGCGTGTCGATCGCATCGGGAACGTCGTCGAGCGAGACGTCGGCATCCAGCTTCGCGAACGCGGTCGTGCCGACCGCGGCCCCCGTCGGCGAGGCGAGCAGTACGGTGTAGCGCGCCCCGAAGTCGTTTGCGCGGGCAAAAATCTCCAACGGGGCCGCGACATCGGCCAACGTCACCTTGTCGTAGAGCGCGAAGACCACGGTTCTCGGGTCCCGCGGGGCTGGCGGCTTTTCCCTCATCCTCGTTCCACGGCAGATCCGGCTAGACGATCAAAGAAACGGGTATGCCATCCCCAACCGGTCAAAATACTCGCCGGCGGTACTGGAGGTGGTGTGATGGCTGGCCTTGCCGACTGGTTCCTGACCGCCGAGGAGCGCGGGAACCCGCACACCTCGGTGCCGGACTGGTGCACCGGCAACCGCGTCGAGGCGCTCATCCACGGCGCCACCTACTTCGAGCGCCTCACCCACGAGGTCGAGGCGCTGCAACGCGGCGACCACCTGTTCTTCACCGATTGGCGCGGCGATCCGGACGAGAAGACGCGTGACGGCGGGCCGACGATCGCCGAGCTGTTCTGCCGGGCCGCGCAGCGCGGAGTGGTGGTCAAGGGCCTCGTGTGGCGCTCGCATCTGGACCAGTTCGCCTACAGCGAGGAGCAGAACCGCCACCTCGGTGAGGCGATCGAGCGGGCAGGCGGCGAAGTGCTGCTCGACCAGCGGGTGCGTATCGGTGGCTCGCACCACCAGAAACTGGTGGTGCTACGGCATCCGGCGGCACCCGAGCGCGACGTCGCCTTCGCCGGCGGTATCGATCTGTGCTATTCCCGCCGGGATGACGCCGAGCATCTCGGCGACCCGCAGGCCATGCCGATGGGCAAGCAGTACGGCGAGCACCCGCCATGGCACGATGCGCAGTTGCAGATCCGGGGTCCCGCGGTGGGCGCCCTCGATCTCACGTTCCGTGAACGCTGGACCGACCCGGCCCCGCTGGACATGCTCTCGCCGATCGCCTGGATCACCGACAAACTCAATCGCAGCGACCTGAGCGCGGGCCGGCTGCCCGAGCAGCCACCGGATCCGCCGCCGTGCGGCACCCAGGCGGTTCAGGTGCTGCGGACCTACCCCGACGCGCACTTCGAGTACGACTTCGCACCTCGCGGGGAACGCAGCATCGCCCGCGGCTACACCAAGGCGGTGCTGCGTGCCCGACGGCTGATCTACCTGGAGGACCAGTATCTGTGGTCCAAGCAGGTATCCCGGTTGTTCGCCGCGGCGCTGCGGGCGAACCCCGATCTGCACCTGATCGCGGTGGTACCGCGGCACCCCGATGTGGACGGCCGGTTCTCCCTGCCGCCCAACCAGGTGGGCAGGCAGCAGGCCATCGCCACGTGCCGACGGGCCGCGGCGGACCGTGTGCACGTGTTCGACGTCGAAAACCACGCAGGCACACCGGTTTACGTCCATGCCAAGGTTTGTGTGATCGACGATGTGTGGGCCAGCGTCGGCAGTGACAACTTCAACCGCCGGTCGTGGACCCATGACAGCGAACTGTCGTGTGCGGTGCTCGACGACGCGCGCGACGAACGTGCGCCGCGGGATCCGGCGGGTCTGGGCGACGGCGCCCGGGTGTTCGCGCGCAACCTGCGTTTGACGTTGTTGCGTGAGCATCTCGACCTCGACGAGGACAGCGACGACGCGGCACTGATCGACCCGGCCGGGGTGGTCGCGGCGGTCAACGCGTCGGCGAACGCGTTGCAGGAATGGTATGACCGCGGGTGCACCGGGCCCCGGCCGCCGGGACGGCTGCGCCCGCACCGCCCCGAGCGGCTCGGACCGCTCACCCGCGCGTGGGCCGAACCGGTGTACCGGGCGGTCTACGACCCCGACGGCCGCAACTACCGCGACCGGCTGCGCCGCTACTGGTGACCGTCCGGCACCGGACTACCCGCTGGCACCCATCGGGGTCTACCGCCAGCGTGCCCCGGATTTGGGGGACAACGGCGCAGACTTCGGCGGCACGCACAGGGAATCTACAGGGGACGCCAAAGCTCCGGCCCCGCCAGGCCCCTGCCGCAAAGGAAATGGTTGAAATGTCCATCCCCACTGCGAATCCCACCGCAAATCCCACTGCAAAGGATGTCGCCGTCGAGAGTTCGCTCATCCGGCGGTTCGCCGAAGCCGTCCGCGGCCACGCCGAGGTGGTCACCGACGGCGCCGTGCTACAGGCACGAGGCCACGACTTCTGGGGCGTCGGCGGCACCGCCGAATTGCTGCTGCACCCGCACAACCGCGACGAGATCGCCGCGATCATGCGGATCGCGTCGCAGTACGACGTCGCGAACGTGCCCCGCGGCGGCGCATCGAACTGCTCCGGCGGGATGATGCCCGCGGGCGGGCGGGTGCTGCTGGACCTGTCGAACCTCGACCGGATCATCGAGGTCGACGTGGCGAACAGGTGCGCCCGCGTCGAACCCGGCGTGATCAACTCCGACCTGCAAGAGCACCTCGCGCCGCACGGCCTGTGCTTCTCTCCCGACCCGGTGTCGGCACATCTGGCCACCGTCGGCGGCAACATCATCGAAAGCGCAGGCGGCCCACATGCTTTGAAGTACGGCGTAACCTACAACCACATCCTCGCCGTCGAGGTGGTGCTGCCGGACGGCACCACCGTCAGCCTCGACGCCGAAGACGACGGCCCGGACCTGTTGGGTCTGATCATCGGATCGGAGGGCACCCTCGGCATCGTCACCGAGGCCACCGTGGCGCTGCGCCCGATCGCCGAGGTGACGCACAGCCTGATGGGCGCGTTCGCCACGGCACGCGAGGCCGCCGACACCATCGCCGCGATCATCGCGACCGGCGTCGTGCCCGCGGCGGTCGAATGGCTCGACCACGACGGGATCACCGGCCTGCAGCAGTTCTACGACACCGGATATCCACTCGACGCCGCATCGATCGTGCTGATCGACGTTGACGGCACCGCCGAGGAGGTGGCCCGGGATCAGGCGATCGTGGAACGCGTGCTGCGACAACGGGCCACCGAGGTCCGCATCGCCGAGGACGAAACCGACAGGGCGGCGCTGTGGTACGGCCGCCTGCACGCCCCGGACTCGGTGGTGCAGAGCGGCAAAGGCTTCTTCATCGGTCGTCACCGTGCCCCGCGACCGCATCCCGCAGATGCAGGAGGCCATTCAGGCCACCGCCGAACGGCACAGGGACGGATTGCTGTTCATCGCGGTGTGCGGCCACGCCGGTGACGGCGACCTGCACCCCACCACGTTCTACGACAGGGACAATCCGCTGGCGGCCTCGGCCCTGGAGGCGGCGAACAACGAGATCATCGAGGCCGCACTGCGATTGGGCGGCACCATCACCGGTGAGCACGGCGTCGGCACCGAGAAGATCCAGTTCATGACCAAGCGGTTCACGCCCGTGGAGATCGCGGCCCAGCGCGCGATCAAACAGGCCTTCGATCCGGCCGGACTGCTCAATCCCGGCGTGATGCTGCCCGAGCCGTCATCCGGCGAACCCGCCACCACGGCGTTCGGTGACGCGGTGCGCGACGCGGTCGCAGGCACACTGGTGACCGACCCGGGTGCCGCACTCACAACCGGCACAGACACCGGCATCGCCGCCAACCTCGGGAATCTCAGCCTCGTCGTCGGCGCCGACGCGACCGTCGATCAGATCAACCGCTACCTCGACGAGCACGGCATCTTCTGCGTCGCGGTGCCCGCCGCCTGCGGGGAGCGCAGCATCGGCGAGGTGGTGGCGACCGCGACCGGCGACGAGCGCATCGGCATACGCCACGCCCTGCTCGGCGCGGATGTCACCGTCGTCGACCGGCCCGGGGTCGGCATCGACGCACGCTTCGGCGCCGAAACCATGAAGGACGTCGCGGGGTATGACGCCAAACGCCTCTACATCGGCGGGCACGGCGCCTTCGGGGCCCTGCGGACGCTGATCTTCAAGATCGGAGTGCGCCGCTGACCGACCGGTGGGTTCCGGTCACAGCGACCGCAACAGCGCGCGGGTGCGGGCGCGGTTCTCCGGCGACGCGTCGAAGACCACGGCGACGTACTCATCGACACCGATCGCGCCGAGGGACCTGATACGTTCGGCGACAACGCTTTCCGAGCCGATGATCGCGGCGTCCTCGGGCCCGGCGTAGCCCTCGCGATCCAGCATGGCGCGGTATGACGGCAACTGCCCGTACATGGCGAACTGTCGCGCGGCCTGCGTCCGCGCGCCGTCGACGTCGTCGGTCACGGCCACCGGCAGCGCGGCCACCACTTGTACCGGCCGGGTGCCCGCCGCCTCGCGAAGCACCGGCGAGATGTGTCCGGCGAGGGTGGCCGGGCCGGTCATCCAGGTGACCGTGCCCGCGGTGCGTCGTCCTGCCAGCTTCAGCAGTTGCGGCCCGAGGGCAGCCAGGTAGACGTCCGGCGCGGAGGCACCCGGGATCTGCAGGGCGCCGCGCGTCGTGACGGTCTCCCCCGGCGCATCGACCGGTTGCCCGGCCAGCAGGGGCTGCAGACCGTCGAGATACTCCCGCATCCGCCGGATCGGCCGGTCCCACGGAATGCCCCACATGCCCTCCGTGATGGCCTGGTGCGTCATGCCGAGCCCGAGGATGAACCGCCCGCCGCTGATCAGGCTCAACGTCAGCGCCCGCTGCGCCATCAGCATCGGATGCTGGTTCTGGATCGGGAGCACGCCGGTGCCGATCTCGATGCCGTCGACCTCACCGAACACGACGGCCAGCACGGTCAGCAGGTCGGGCTCGGAGGGCATCTGGCTCATCCAGACGCGGCCGAAACCCTCGTCGCGCAACTGGGCGAGATGGCGCACGGTGGCGTCAACCGGTGATCGGCCCGGTGAACTGCCGGTGGACTCGTTCAGGGAAGCCAGGATGCTGATCTGCATACGGCAACGCTAGCGTCCGCAGCTGGGGACCCGGCACAGAAAAGGGCGGGTTCGGGAGGGCACTTTGGGGGCGTCACTACTCGTCTCGCGCCGTCGGTTTTTCACCCCTGAACCGACTATTTGGATCAGCCACTCCCGAACCCGTCGTACGGTCGATCGTACGCCTCTGGTACCCCTCAGACCAGAGGAAATTTCGATCGAATCGCACGGCCCGGCTCGGGAAGGCGTGCAGGTCCGTAAGCGATAAGTGGCCCCGTGTTGCCGTCGGGTCGGGGGGTCAGACGGCAACACGGAGCTACTCGTCTATCGACCCCCCTGGCGCCGGCGTTACACGTCCCGAAAACAAACTTTTCGAATGTTTTCGGGGCGGCCCCGCGGTCGGTGCTCACGCCTCCAGGATCGCCGCGACGCCCTGGCCACCCGCCGCACAGATCGAGATCAGACCACGCACCGGTTGGCCGGTGGCCTTCTTCTTCTCCGCGAGCTGCTTGGCCAGTTGGGCCACGATGCGTCCGCCTGTCGCCGCGAACGGGTGCCCGGCCGCCAGCGACGAGCCGTTCACGTTGAGCTTGGCGCGGTCGATCGAACCGAGCGCCTTGTCCAGGCCCAACCGTTCCTTGCAGTACTCCTCGGACTCCCACGCCTGCAAATGGGCCAGCACGACCGACGCGAACGCCTCGTGGATCTCGTAGAAGTCGAAATCCTGCAGCGTCAGGTTGTTGCGCGCGAGCAGGCGCGGAACCGCGTAGGTCGGGGCCATCAGCAGGCCGTCGGGTCCGTTGACGTAGTCGACGGCCGCGGTCTCGGCGTCGACGAAATAGGCCAGCGGCTCCAGACCGTGGGCCTGCGCCCAGTCCTCACTGGCCAGCAGCGTCACCGAGGCGCCGTCGGTCAGCGGCGTCGAGTTACCCGCCGTCATCGTCGCGTCGCCGGCCTTCACACCGAACACCGGCTTGAGCTTCGCGAGCTTCTCGACGCTGGAATCGGCCCTCAGGTTGTTGTCGCGGTAGACGCCGAGGAACGGTGTGACCAGGTCGTCGAAGAACCCCGCGTCGTAGGCCGCGGCCATGTTGCGGTGGCTGGCTGCCGCGAGTTCGTCCTGGTCGACGCGCTTGATGCCCATGGCCTTGGCGGTCACGGCCGCGTGCTCGCCCATCGACATGCCGGTGCGCGGTTCGCTGTTGACCGGGATCTCGACGCCCAGCGATGCGGGCAGCTTGCCGACCAGCTTGAGGCGGTCGACGTTGGACCTGGCCCGGCGCAGCCCCAGCAGCACGCGGCGCAGGTCGTTGCCGAACGCGATCGGCGCGTCCGATGCGGTGTCGACACCGCCGGCCGCCGCCACCTCGTAGCGTCCAGCGGCGATGCCGTCGGCTGCGGCGATGGCGGCCTGCAGGCCGGTGCCGCAGGCCTGCTGGATGTCGAAAGCCGGGGTGTACGGCGACAGCGCGCTGCCCAGCACACACTCGCGCATCAGGTTGAAGTCGCGGCTGTGTTTGAGCACCGCCCCGCCGATCACCGCGCCGAGCTGCTCGCCGGCCAGGTTGAACCGGTCGATCAACCCGCCGAGGGCCGCGGTGAACATGTCCTGGTTGGAGGCGTTGGCGTACGCACCGTCGGATCGCGCGAACGGAATCCGGTTACCGCCGAGAACGGCGACGCGGCGTCTCGAGTCATTGGCCATGGGGCCATATTACCCACTGTTCTTACTCTGGAGTAAGTTCGATATGGACAAGGTAGTACCGCGAAGCGAAAGGCAGCTGAAGTGGCTTCGGACCTGTTTTCCCAAGTGGTCAATTCCGGGCCGGGCGCGTTCCTGGCCAAGCAACTGGGCGTGCCGCAGCCGGAGACGTTGCGCCGCTACCGCCCGGGTGACCCGCCGCTGGCGGGCTCGCTGTTGATCGGCGGGTCCGGCCGCGTCGCCGAGCCCCTGCGCACCGCGCTGGCCGACGACTACAACCTGGTGTCCAACAACATCGGCGGCCGCTGGGCCGACTCGTTCGGCGGCGTGGTGTTCGACGCCACCGGCCTCACCGACGTCACCGACCTCAAGGAGCTCTACACCTTCTTCACGCCGCTGCTGCGCAACCTCGCCCCGTGCGCGCGCGTGGTCGTCGTCGGCACCACACCCGAAGAGGCAGGCGGCGTCCACGCCCAGGTGGTGCAGCGGGCGCTGGAAGGGTTCACCCGCTCACTGGGCAAGGAGCTGCGCCGCGGCGCCACCATCGCGCTGGTCTATCTCTCGGCCGACGCCAAGCCCGGCGCCACGGGCCTGGAGTCGACGATGCGCTTCATCCTGTCGGCCAAGTCGGCCTACGTCGACGGACAGGTGTTCCACGTCGGCGCCGCCGATTCGACCCCGCCCGCCGACTGGGACAAACCGCTCGACGGCAAGGTCGCCGTCGTCACCGGCGCGGCCCGCGGTATCGGCGCGACGATCGCCGAGGTGTTCGCGCGGGACGGCGCGACCGTGGTCGCGGTCGACGTCGAAGGTGCCGCCGAGGACCTCAAGCGGGTCGCCGACAAGGTCGGCGGCACCGCACTCACACTCGACGTGACCGCAGACGACGCCGTCGACAAGATCAGCGCGCACGTCGGCGCACACCACGGCGGCAAGGTCGACATCCTCGTCAACAACGCGGGCATCACCCGCGACAAGCTGCTGGCCAACATGGACGAGGGCCGTTGGGACTCGGTCATCGCCGTGAACCTGCTTGCCCCGCAACGCCTCACCGAAGGCCTGGTCGGCAACGGGACCATCGGACAGGGCGGTCGGGTGATCGGTCTTTCGTCGATGGCGGGCATCGCGGGCAACCGCGGCCAGACCAACTACGCCACCACCAAGGCCGGGATGATCGGGTTGGCCGAGGCGCTGGCGCCGGTGCTGGCCGACAAGGGCATCACCATCAACGCCGTGGCACCCGGTTTCATCGAGACCAAGATGACCGAGGCCATCCCGTTCGCCACCCGTGAGGTGGGGCGCAGGCTCAACTCGCTGTTCCAGGGCGGCCAGCCCGTCGACGTGGCCGAGTTGATCGCCTACTTCGCCAGCCCCGCCTCGAACGCGGTGACCGGCAACACGATCCGCGTCTGCGGCCAAGCCATGCTGGGAGCCTGAGGTGGCCGACACGCAGCGTACCCGGCCCGCCCAACCCAGTGGCCTGCAGAACATGGCGCGGGCCGTCGTCGGCGCCCTGCCGTTCGTCACCCGCAGCGAGAGCCTGCCGAAGCGCACCGTCACGGTCGAGGACCTGACCATCGACCCGGCCAACGTCGCCGAGTACGCGCAGGTGACCGGCCTGCGGTTCGGTGACACCGTGCCGCTCACCTACCCGTTCACGCTGACGTTCCCGGCGGTGATGTCGCTGGTGACCGGACTCGACTTCCCGTTCGCGGCAATGGGTTCGGTACACATCGAGAACCACATCACGCAGTACCGGCCGATCGCGGTGACCGACAGCGTGGACGTCGCGGTGCACGCCGAGAACCTGCGTGAGCACCGCCGCGGCCTGCTCGTCGACATCGTCACCGACGTCAGGGTCGGCAACGTGCCCGCGTGGCACCAGGTGACGACGTTCCTGCACCAGCAGCGCACGAGCCTGTCCGACGAGCCGAAGCCGCCGCCGCAGAAGCAGCCGAAACTGCCGCCGCCCAACGCGATACTGCGGATCACGCCGGGGCAGATCCGCCGCTACGCCGCGGTCGGCGGGGATCACAACCCGATCCACACCAACGCGGTCGCGGCCAGGCTGTTCGGCTTCCCCACCGTGATCGCCCACGGGATGTTCAGTGCCGCAGCCGTACTGGCCAACATCGAAGGACAGCTGCCCGACGCGCTGAAGTACTCGGTGCGGTTCGCCAAGCCGGTCGTGCTGCCCGCCAACGCCGCGCTCTACGTCGAACGGGACGCCGACGGCTGGGAGCTCACGCTGCGGCACCTGACCAAGGGGCACCCGCACCTGACCGCGACGGTGACGCCGCTGTGATAGCCCGGCGCGGTCATGCGGTCGGGACGGCCTCGGGTTCGGCCCCGCGGCGGATCTCGCCGAACTCCGCGATCGACGCCGCGGTCACCGAGGCCACCGGCCTGGCGTTGGGCGCCGAGGCGTCGGACTTCGACACCATCACCACGCTGTCGATGTACGGCTGGATGGTGGTGGTGTTCTGCACGGTCGCCACGATCACGAGCTGGAACCCGAACTTGCGGAACGCCGACAGCGCCTGCTGGGCGAACTGCGGATCGGATTTCGAGAACGCCTCGTCGAGCATCAACTGCGCGAACATCGGCCTGGTGTCGGTGCTGCCCGGGCTGGCCAGGTTGAAGCTCAGCGCGCCCGCCAGGCAGAAGGCCATGAGCTTCTCCTGCTCACCGCCCGAATTGTCCCCGGAGTTGCTGTAGGTGCGGATCACCTCGCCGGTCTCGGCGTCGCGCTCCTCGCAGTACAGCACGAACCGGTTGCGCACGTCGAGGGCGTCGCGTGTCCACTGCCGATCCTCGGGTGTGTTGCCCGCCAACAGTTTCCGCAGCTGCAGAATGTCGGTGTACTGCTCGAACATCGCCGTCTCGTCACCGAAGCTCACCAGTGACACCCGCGCCGAGATGCGCTGGGCCATCTCGTTGAGCTCGTCGACGGCGGGCAGGTGACGCGTGCCCGCGTGCAGCGTGAGCCTGGTGCCGCGGTTGAACTCCACCGCGCCGAGCCCGGTGTTCACGCGCGCGATCTGCTCGGTGATCCGCCGCGCCTCGTTGTCGGCGATCATGTGCAGGTTCAGGATCGCGCCGGGCGCCTGCTCGGTGATGAGCCGCTGCATACGCTCGTAGGCGTCGGGCAGTTCACGCTCGTCGATGCGCCGGCACAGCGCCACGTAATCGTGCACGCGCTCGTCGAAATCGTCGCTGTCGTTGGGGATCGCGTCGGGGAACGAGCTGTCGTAGGCCGCCATGATGCCCGCGAGCTCGTCGTGGCTGCGGTTGCGGTCGGCACGCAACCGGTCGCGTTCACGGCTGATGACGCGCACCAGTTCATTGCGGAACGGCTCGGAGTCGAGCAGGTCGAGCGGCAGCGCGATGTCGGCCGCGTAGCTGTCGAGGGTGTCGCGGGCATGCTGGGAGATCTCGCCGGGCTTGAGCCGTTCGGTCAGCTCGAGCAGTGCGGTGCGCCGGTTGTCGAGCAGGGTCTCGCGTTCGTTGAGCGAGCCGATCTGCTGGATGACCTTCTCGACCCGCTCCCAGCATTCGTCGGCGCGCTGCTGCAGCTTCTCGACGTCGGGATTGTCGGACACCAGCAGATCGAGCTCGTCCTGCAGTCGGGTCAGCGCCTCGTCGGCGGAATCGGTGTCGATGTCGGTCCACTGCATGTACTGGTCGCACAGCGCCCGGCAGGCCCGCTCCCGCGCCTGCAGCGCCGCGCGGTGCTGGTCGAGCCGCTCACGCGCCTTGCGGGCGGCCGCGTAGACATCTTCTGCCGCGGTCAGATCCGCCTGCAGCGCGGCCACCTTGGCCTCCGTACCCCCGACGAAGATGTAGTCCGACGGACGCAACCTGGACCGGTCGTCCTTGATCGACAGCCGACCGCTGTCCTTGCGCAGCCCCTGATCGGTGACCGCGCGCGAGTGCGTGGTGAACTCGTCGGGGCTGTCCACGCACAGGTAGTCGCCGACCGACGCGATGACGTTGAGCGCCTCGACGGCGCTGTCGTGGGTGGGGTCGACCACCTGCAACTTGGCCGCCAGCGTTGCCTCGGCGGGCGCGCGCAGCTGCGCATCGTGCTTGACGTGCTGCAGCTGGATCCGTCCGCGCATGTCGTTCTCGTTGACGAACCGCAGGGCCGCATCCAGGTGCGCCTCGGGCACGAGCAGCCGTAAACCGGCGCCGCGCAACACCTTCTCGACGGCCATGCGCCACCGGCCCTCGTCGGGCTTGAGCTCCATGAGCTCGGCGACGTACACCAGATCGCGTTCGGGGATGCCGATTGCGCGCGCGATGCGGGCCCGCATCTCGTACTCGGTCTTGGGTAGCGACGAACCGAGGCGCCGCACACGTTCCAGCTCAGCCTCGACGGCGTCGCGGGCCTCGCGGGCCCGCACCTCTTTCGCCGAGGCCTCGACATAGGCCTGGTTGCCGGTGAACAGCTCGCGGTGCAGCCGGTCGGCCTCCTCCATGAGCGTCTCGCGCAGCGACCAGAACTCCTCGGCGGTGTCGGGCGGCGTGAGCTGCAGTGCGGTGACCTTGTCCTCGTAGGCCCCGCGCCTGCGGGCCACCTCGTCGCTGAGCTTCTCCGCCTCGCTGAGCCGCTGCTGCAGCGGCACCAGATCGACCGAGGCCGAATTGATCTGCGCCATCAGCGCGTTGTGCTCGTTCTTGAGCTGGCGCTGTTGTGCGCCGAAGTCGTCGCGCTGCGCACCGAGCTGGTTGATCTGGTCGTCGAGGTTGTCGATCTCCGGACCGGCCTGCTGCAGCCGCAGCCGGTCGACGTAGTCGCGCACCATGGCGTTGTCGATCGTGTCGATCACACCGAACTTGGCGGCCTCGTCGGCGTAGCGCGCCTGCACCGCCTCGATGTTGCCCAGCGTGTTGCGTTTGCGCCGCGCCACGTCGAGCATGCCCCGCGCCTCGACGAGCGGGTTGATCTGCTCGAGGGCCTCCTCGACGCCGGCGAGGCTGGCCGGCTCGTCGAGCATGAACTCCCGGACGAACTGCTCGAGGCCGCCGACGCTCTTGAGCGACTTGGCCTTTCCGAGCAGCTGCTGCGCGGCCTCGGAGGCCCGGATACCGATGATCGAGTACAGCTGCGCCAGGTACTGGCTCTCGCTGCGGCCGCCGTTCCAGCCCGCCTCGCGGAACACCGCGGCGTCGTACCCGCCCGCCGCCCACCGGTTGCACAGGTCGAAGATGTCGCGGTCGTCGTCGATGAGGTAGTAGCGGCTGCCGGGATCCGAGGTCTTCTCGGCGGCAAGCCATTTGAGCACCAGGCCGGTGACGGCACGCCCGGCGCGGTCGGAGTAGGTGACCGCCACGGCCGACCAGGCAGGCCCGGTGCCGCGCAGGTACATGATCTGGCGGCTGGTGCCGTCCCTGCGTTCACCCCACGCGCCGCGCACATACTTGTCGACCGTGCGCTTGCCGGTGCCCGAACCCGCCGCGGTGGTGTCACCCGAGGCGTTGAAGTTGCGCCGGTGTGACGGCAGGAATGCCAGCGAGATCGCGTCCAGCAGTGAGGATTTGCCGCTTCCCGAGGAGCCGGTGATCAGCGTGCCCGCCGGGCTGAACGGGATCGAGTGGTATCCGTCGAACACGCCCCAGTTGATGACCTGCAGGCGGGACAGATAGAACTGGTTGGTCGGTTCAGATGCCATCGGCGTCCACTTCATCCTTGGCTGCGGCGGTGTCGGGCTCGGGGTCGGGGTCGCCACTCGCGGCGCGTCTGAGTTGTTCGAACTGCTGGGTCAGTTCGGTGATCGTCGAGGCGGTCATGATCGCGTTGATCACCGGGCTGATGGTGAAGCTGTTCTCGTCCTCGCGGTTGCGGACCAGGATCTCGATGTCGGTCAACCGCTCGATCGCGTTGTCGATGCGCCGGTCGAACGATGCGACGTCACGGTCGGTGTCGTTGTTCACCGCGGCGAACAACTCGTGGATGTCCTCGCGGGTGATCAGCACATTCTCGTCGCGGCTCGCGCTGCGCATCAGCTTCGCGAGGTGCAGCGCCAGGATCGAGTCGTAGGTGTTGAGCGTCTCGCGACGCAACAGCTTACGGCGCCAGTGTGATTCGTACTCGGCCTGCTCGACGTAGGCGATCTCGTGGTCGTCGGACACGACGAGCCGCAGATCGAGTTCGGACAGCCGAACCGTGAGCTCGGTGCGGTACCGGGTGACCCATGACCACAGTTCGGCCTGGTTGTGCTTGCTGATGTAACGCCGCGACAGCAGGTGCTGCAGGGCCCAGCAGGCCCGGTCGGGCAGCTCCGAGACGTCACCGTCGAAGCGGGGGGCACGGCGTTCCGGCGCGGAACGTTCGACCGCGTCGATGCTCGGTAGCGCGTCGAAGTCGATGGAGGTGTCGCTCATAACAAACTCTCGCTGACGATCGGGATCGGTTCGGTGAAAACCAGTTTCGGCACTTCGATTTCGCGGTCGGGCCCCTGCAGCGAACGGAACCGCACCCGCACCGGCTCGCCGTTGCCGGTGGCCGGCTGCTTGAGCGCCCAGGACCACAGCACGATGACGTGCCCCAGGTAGGCCGAGTCGAGCATGCCGATCGCCTCGTCGAGCGGCAGCGGCCGCGACGCGACGGTGTCGTTGACGAGTTCGGCGAGTTCGGTGGCGTCGACCTGCGCGGCCAGCGCACCGAACGCCGACAGGTTCACCTCACCCTCGGACGGCTGGGCGGGTGTGGGCGGCACCGCGTCGCGGATCTTGAACGCCACCGCACCGATCGAGTTGAAGTCGGCGCGGGCCAACGGCACCTCGAACCCGACGCGGCTGTCGGCCAGGGAGACGCTCAGCAGGTCGTTGGCGGCCGCGAGCGCGTCGTTGAGCTGGCGGGTGACGCCGCGGCTCTCCTCGAACGTGCCCGACGCCACGAAGCGTTTGATGCGGCGGGCGCAGCGCTGGCGGGTGCGGCCCACCTCGGCGGTCTGGGCCGCCACCAGCGTGAAGAACCCGGACATCACCTCGCGCAGGCTCGGGTCGAGCTGGGGCAGCCTGCTGGTCACCAGCTCGATGTCGGCCACCAGCGCGGCCCGCTGTTCTGGATCCTGGATCATCCGGGTGAACGCGGTGTACGACGCGCTCTCGCGCGACGCGAACAGCGATTCGTAGTCGTCGAACAGCTGCCGCTGGCGTTCCCGGTAACCCACGTCGCTGTCGGCGGACGCGTCGAGCAGGCGCGTGGTGATGCGGTTGAGCATGGCGCCGTACTGCCCGATGTCGGAGATGATCTGCTCCATCTGCAGCGCGATCGCCCGCGCCTCGTCCTCGACGTCGAGCGGATCCGGTTCCGGGCGGCGGCCCTCGTCGAGCGCGTCGAGTTCGGCGCGCAGCCGCTCGATCTCGGCTTCGATGTCGGCGCGGATGCGCTCGGGGTCGTTGCTGACCTGGCCGGCCATCCGGCGCAGGCCCGCCGCGATGCCCGCGATCGAGCCGCCGGTGGCGATGGTGTCCTCGCGGCGCATCCGGCGGGCAAAGTCGAGCACCGCACGGGCCTCATAGGTCAGGTAGCAGACGTTGCGCTCACCGTCGCCGGCCTGTTCGGTGATGCGGTGCAGCCAGCCCTGGCCGGCCCAGTACTTGATGAGCGCCAGTCCCGACTGCTCGCCGTCGGCGCCCAGGTCGGCCAGATCCCGCTCGAGCCGGGCGACGAGTTCCGGCTCGGTGAGCTTGGCGCCG
The DNA here is from genome assembly GCF_001187505.1 of Mycolicibacterium goodii. The sequence continues at coordinate 1,848,335 of NZ_CP012150.1, read as the reverse complement.
CGATCGAGGTGACGTTCCATCAGCGTGAGGTATCCGGCCAGGTTGTTGGCCACGAGCAGCCGCACCGACCGCGACTCGGCCACCTCCCGGTTGAGCTCGTAGAGCCGCGGCAACGACGGACGACTGACATCAGCGTCGGTCATGTCGCCTCCCTCCGATCCGCAGCGTGTGCATCGGCCCTACTCTAGGCGCCGCGGCGGACGCGTCCCGGCGCCCGCTGTGGTGGGCCCGATGCCTGCGGATGCCGCACGGATGCGGAAGTGACGTGCACCTCAGTCATCTGATTTACAGTTCTGCGGTGACTTCCGCAAAGGTGCCGCCGACCCGCCTGATCCGCGTCGTCGAACGCATCCGCCACCACCTGCGCAGGCTGTGGCTGCGCAGCGTCCCGCCCGAGGCCGCGGTGCTCGAGCTCCTCCTCGGCGCCTGGGTGGCCCAAGGCATCACCGCGGCCGCGCAGCTCGGCGTGGCCGATGCCCTCTCCGGCGGTCCGCTGCGTGCCGAGGAGCTCGCCCGGCGGGTCGATGCCGACGCCGACGCGCTGGACCGCTTGATGCGCGCGCTCGTGGGCGAGGGCGTGTTCCGGCGCACCCGCGACGGCTGCTATGCCCTCAACCCGCTGGGTGACGCGCTGCGCACGGATGCACCGGTGTCGATGGCGGGGATGGCGAAGTTCGTCGGCGCCGCGCAGCACCGGGAGCACTGGAGCCACCTGGTCGACGCGGTGCGCACCGGCGAATCCGCGGTCCGCACGCTGCGCGGTATGGAGGCGTTCGAGTACATCGCGGCCGAGCCCGGGCTCGGGGCGATCTTCAACGACGCCATGACCAGCATGTCCGAGCTGGCGATCACACCGCTGGTCGCGGCCTACGACTTCAGCCGGTTCGGCACCATCGCCGATGTGGGCGGTGGCCACGGCCGCCTGCTGTCGGCCATCCTTGCCGCCGCCCCGCAGGCCGATGGCGTGCTCTACGACCTGCCGCATGTGGTCGAGGGGGCCCCGGAGATGCTCACCCGCCACGGCGTGCTCGACCGTGTGCGGGTGGTGCCCGGCTCGTTCTTCGACGGCGTGCCCCAGGGCGCCGACCTGTACGTGTTGAAGAACATCATCCACGACTGGGCCGACGCGCCCGCCGCGCAGATCCTGCGCAACGTGCGGGCCGCAGCCCGGCCGGGCGCCACGCTGGTGCTGGTCGAGGGCGTCATCCCCGACCACGACCGCGGGGTCCCGCTGAAGTGGGTCGACATGGAGATGCTGATCGGCAACGCGGCCAGGGAACGCACCGAGGCGCAGTACCGCAGGCTCTACACCGAGGCCGGCTTCAGGTTGACCCGCGTGGTGCCGACGGCGTCGCCGTACAGCCTCATCGAGGGTGTCGCGGTCTAGTTTCGCTGCGCCTCCCCGTCGCAAAACTTGTGATGCGGGACTTGTCGGTGGGTGCTGTGATACTCCGGTTATGACCTCGGCAGCTGCTTCGCTGGCCGCTCAACCGATTCCGGTGGAGCGGTTGGAGCGGTTGTTCGACACGTTGGCGGAGTTGACCGGTCAGCGCAACGCGATCGACGCCAAGATCGTGGACATCGTCGCCGAGATCGACCGCGACGGGTTGTGGGGCGCCACCGGTGCACGCTCGATTGCGGCGCTGGTGGCCTGGAAAACCGGGGCGTCGGAACGTAACGCCAAAACCATCGCCGCCGTGGCGCACCGCATGCAGGAGTTTCCGCGGTGTGTGGCGGGTTTGCGTGCCGGGCGGTTGTCGCTCGATCAGGTCGGGGTGATCGCCGAAGGCGCCGCCGAGGGCTCCGATGCGCATTACGCCGAACTGGCCGCAGTGGCCACGGTCAGCCAGCTGCGCACCGCGATCAACCTCGAACCCAAACCCGAGCCCGATCCCAAACCCGAACCGCGCCGCTCGATCAAGAAGAACCCCGGCGACGGGTACATCACCTACCACATCACCCTGCCCCGGCTGGAAGCCGCGACCTTCGACACCGCCCTGGAGGCCAGCCACGAAGCCTTGATCACCGCGTGGCGCCGCGAGCAGGACACCGCCGACCCGGCGGTGCCGATGCCCGATCACGTCGATGCGTTGATGAACCTGGTCGAGGCCGGATGGGACACCGACGTGGCGCGCCGCCCGCACGGTCAGCACACCGCCGTGGCCGTGCACCTCGACCTCGACAAGAAGGTGGCCGCCCTGCATCTGGGGCCACTGCTGTCTGATGACGAACGCCGGTTCCTGACCTGTGATGCCACCTGTGAGGTGTGGTTCGAACGCCGCGGACACGTCGTCGGCACCGGCCGGGCGACCCGCACGGTCAACCGCCGGCTACGCCGGATGCTCGAGCACCGCGACCGCTGCTGTGTGGTGCCCGGCTGCGGCGCCACCCGCGGTCTGCACGCCCATCACCTCATCCACTGGGAAGACGGCGGCCCGACCGAATTGAACAACCTGGTACTGGTGTGCCCGCACCACCACCGCCTGCACCACCGCGGTCTGATCACGCTCACCGGCCCCGCCGACCAACTCAGAGTCACCGACGACATGGGCCGCCCCCTGACCAACCAATCCCTCGCAAAAACCCCCAGCACACCACCACCAACAGTCCCGCCATACCCCGGCCCGCTCGGCGAACGCGCCGACTGGTGGTGGTACGAACCTTTCCAACCCCAACCACCACCATCCACCAATTAGGTTGCGCACCACCGAATGCCATCTAATGTGCGCGTCGCACTCATTTCGTGCGGCGGGGAAAAACGATGCCCAAGTGCTTCGCATCGACGGCGCAACCGACGATCACGCCGGACGCGCCTGCTAGCCGGGGAACAGCAAGTGATTGTCTGCGACCATGCCAACTCCGCCGACCACTGGTTCCAAGACGCAGTCATTGACAATTGGCGAAACGGTGTCGCCCTCATTCCCGCAGACTGGATACAGGCTCACAAAGAGTGACCGTCCGCACTCTATCCAACGAACAGCATCACGGCCGCGGCCATTCGTCGCGCACCAGCAGAGATTCACGGCGTGTCCGCGCACTTTGACCGCATGATCTACATCTATGACTCTGGGCGTCAGCAGTCGACTGGACATACTCAATTCGCGGATGGGCCGCTCTCGGCATGGACTCGACACCCAGGTTGTTCGGCAGCGACATGGTCATCGACTATTGCACCGTCGTCAGGATTTATAGACACGCGGTCGACGTGGAACAGAGTCACGGGTGCAGGTCGGTGATTTCTTTCGGCGCAGGTTCGGTGCGTTTGGTCCAGGTTCCGTCAGGTTGAGCGGAAATGGCGAATTCTCCGACATCTCCTGAGTAGACCCATAATTCGGCGGGTTTGGTGGATAGCCACGTGACGTACAAGGTGCTGCGCGTGCTGTACGGGGCGTAGGAATCGTGGACGTCGCGGAACACTTCGTTGCCGTTCTTGTCCCGGATGACGGGCACCCAAGTCTTGACGTTGTTCTCGGTCGGCCCGTACTCGACGGATGCGGTGTAGTCACCCGACGGTGAGGCCACCGGGTGATCCGGGCGCACGAAGCGATCGCCGTCCAGAGCCGGCCTGGACTGCCCAAACAACGAACACCCCGCGATGAGGGTGGTTAACGCGACCATGCCTGCTACCAGGCAACGCCGAGTGCGTTTCGTGGAAGTCATTGGTACGGGTAGCCTTTCGCGCTCACCAAAGTTCCGCTCTGGTCGAAGATGAACTCGGTTTGACTGTGCCAGCCGATGTGAATCTGGTACGGCTCGGCTTGGCCGAGGGTGATGATCTGAGCGATCCTGTCCTTGTATGAATCGGTGTCGTACTGGAAATTCGGGTCGATGATGTCGTTCCATTGGTAGCCTCCGTCGACGGTGACCTTATAGGTGCCGTCGCCAAGCGGTTCGACGTGCGTGGTGCCGTCGATGCGGAAGTCTCCGGCCCGGGCGTTGGTGCCGTTCAAGTACTGGTATCCGGTGATGGATTCACCGTTTTGGGTCTCAGCATGAAACTGCGCGGCGTAATCCCGATCAGCGCTGGCTCCGTGCAAGAAATCGGTCAGTGATTGGTGGGCTTGGGCGTGCACCTGGCCGTCGAGCTGTCGAGCCAGCCCATTGTGATTCATCATGTACTGTGACCATTCGGGGTTGTCCTGGATGGTCCAGTCCCGACCCCCGCCGACCAAGTAGCGATCCAGGATGGCCCGGCCCGCCCAGTCGCTGTCAAGCCAGTCGGTGCCACCGCTGTCGCCGCCTTCGGGGCGCCGGAACAAATCATCGTCGCGCACGCGCCGCCCGTACTCCCCGTCGGGATCGCGTTCGCGCCCGTCGGGATGGCGGGCATCGCGGTCGCCGGTTTCGTTGTCGACGAAGCGAATAGCACCGTCACGGCCACCGTCTTCCCCGTCGAAGGTGATGGCATCCAACTCGGTCGCTTTGGCAGTAATCCGCTGGCCGATGAGGGTGTCGGTGGCCAGGAGTTGCTCGGCGTTCCACCGGATATTCTCGGCATGCTCGCGGGCGGCGGTGTGTCGAGCGGCCATAGTCGCGATATCAACGCGGCGGGTATCGGTCACGCTCAAGTCATCGCCGACCCTGAACCCATCGGCCTCGGCCTCGCTGATCGCCTCCAGGGCGTCGCCTTGGGCGGCCCGCAGATCGCTGGCACCGGCTTCTGCTAGATCGGCAGCGGCGCGCACGATGTCATTAGTGGCGCGCACGACACTGATGTCCCGTGTCACCAGGTTCAGCGCTGCATCTTTGGCGGAACCGTCCCAATCGGTGCCGCCCGGCGCGGCAATACTCTGCCGGTGCTGGTCGAACAGCTCATCAGACTGACCGGCCACGATTCTCCACCGAGTCGCGGCGTCCTCAAGGTGGGTGATGTCCCAGGTTTCGATCTGTGAGCGTGTCGGTGGCGCACCCGCCGATGCTGTCACCGCGCTCATATCGTTCTCGTCAGAGCCCCGGCGGCCGCCTCGTCGGCATGGGTGTACACCGCTGCCGCGGCGTGCAGATCTCTGCCCCACCCTTCAACCCGCCGGACCTGCCGAGCACGCGCCGCGGCGAGTGCACCGTCGAGCGCGGCGACCGCGGCGTGACTGGGCTGTTCACCCGCCACACCGCCGACGTCACCGTCACCTGCCAACCCGTGGACGACGTCTGCGCTGGCGACCGCAGCCGCGTTCAGCCCTGCCGCATCGATTGAAAGCCGATCTGTCACCACATCCCCCTCGACCACAGATAGCTAACCTGCACAGTACCACCTGACCACGCGGCAGTTCTTGACGCTGCCGGGTTTGCTACCTCCTGACGCCGCCCACATAGCCGCAAGTGGACCAGCTCATTGAACGGGGAATCGGTTCCATCCTCGTGCTGCACATTCTGGGTGCGACTGGGTGTCGTACCGTCCTCTTACCGTCGTGGAATGTTTACTCCACCTTTTCCGCTTCGTGTTCCTGCTGTGCGACCGTCACGGTGGCAAAAAGGGGTGCTCAATGCGTTGTGTTCCGGTGATCGCCGCACCGTCAACGACTAGTTGGGTTTGATGAACAGCCACCTGCACTCGCCCGATGGTGCGACGGCGATGGCCACGGCCCGCTACACGGTGCAGCTGCTCGGCTATGCCGAGGATGTGCGGGCCGCGGCCCAGGTGCCTGGCGTGCCCGCACCACCACCGCCTGCACCACCGCGGTCTGATCACGCTCACCGGCCCCGCCGACCAACTCAGAGTCACCGACGACATGGGCCGCCCCTGACCAACCAATCCCTCGCAAAAACCCCCAGCACACCACCACAAACAGTCCCGCCATACCCCGGCCCGCTCGGCGAACGCGCCGACTGGTGGTGGTACGAACCTTTCCAACCCCAACCACCACCATCCACCAATTAGGTTGCGCACCACCGAATGCCATCTAATGTGCGCGTCGCACTCATTTCGTGCGGCGGGGAAAAACGATGCCCAAGCCGGACGTGGCGATGTCAACCTGTTCGCTGGCGCCGATGTTGCCCGTTACCACCGGACCGACCTAATCGTCGATGATTTCGATGCGCACTGACGATCGAGGCCTACCGATGCACGTCAACGTGTAACCAGCTGCACGTTGTTGGGACGTCAGGCAATTCGGCTGCGCCAGCGATACTTCACCGTCGAGCAGTTTCACCATGCAGTCGCCGCAGTTTCCCACGGTGCACGAGTACGGCATCGGCAGCTTGGCATCAAGACCGGCTTGAAGCAGGGTCTTGCCCGGCTCAACGGTGATGGTTGCCATCTGCAATCCGTCGGACTCGACGGACATCGTCTGCGGCTCAACTTCGCCGACGTCGATGGTGTCGATAGCCTGGACGAACCGCTCTTGATGGATACGCCCCTCGTCGATGCCGGCCTCTGTCAGTGCGGCGCGAGCATCATCCATCATGTTGTATGGGCCGCACATGTAATAGTGAGCGTCCTCGGCAACGTTCAGACTCTCCAGTTCTCGTTGCAGCACTTGCTGGTTCAGCCGGCCCGTCCCGCCCGTCCACCCCGCCGACGGCCTGGTCAGGAAGTGCCGCACAACAAGACGACCCAGATGGCGAGAACACAAGTCCGCGAGGCTGTCGGCAAAGATGATGTCCTCTTCTGTTCGGTTGCCATAGATCAGCGTGACGCGGCTGTCCGAGGTTTCGGCGAGCGTGGTGCGCAGGATGCTCATGACGGGAGTGATCCCGCTGCCGGCAGCAAGCAGAACCAGATCCTTCGGCGCCGAAGTCGGCGACGGGATGCAGAAGGAGCCCGACGGGCCCCGGAGCTGCAGACGGGCGCCCGGGTTGACCTTCGTGTTGAGGTAAGTCGACATCACACCGTCAGCGACCTGCTTGACCGTGATCGCGCAGCGCTGGCTGCCCGGGACAGACGAGGCTGAATATGCCCGACGTACGGTGCGCTCACCAATTCGTGCTGAGATCGTGAAGAACTGACCGGGCTTGAAATCGAATGCAGCGCCTGCTGGATCCTCGAACACCACCGTGGTGGCAGTATTGGTCTCCCGGATGACCTCGACCACGCGGACATCTCGCAGACCGACCGCTGCGTCACGGCCGCGATGTCTCACATCTGGCAACCGCGCCAGGACTCGACGGAGCACTCCGGCAGCGACACCACAGCTACCAATTCTTCTGGGCACAAACAGTTCTGGACTTTCGCGAGGTAAGGCGAATCCTTCGGTCTTCAACTCGGACTTGTAGACGAAGTCGGTAATGGCACGTGCCAGGCGTGGGTACTTCGCCAGCAGGGAGAAGGTCACACCGAGTGGTGATGTGCCGTTGGAGCGGCTCGTCGTGATCGCGACGTGCCGAGAAGCCACGGCCATCATATCGGGCATCTCATCGCTGCGCGACGCAATCTGCCACAGCTTTGATTTGAGAAGTGCAGCATTGCTCCGTAATTCGACTGCCGTGACCGTCACGATGAGCGCGGCGTGCGGCGGGCTAGCACCTCTGGTTGCCATTGTGGCCAGGAGCTCCGCATCGTCGGACATGTATCCCGTGCCATGAAGATGCAGGGCGATGTCGCAGCCGGGCACAATGGCCGCCAAGGAGATCAGATCGTTCTCGACGAGGTTGTGGAATGTGTCCGAGCGTTTGTTGCCTTTGCGGTCCGGAATGGCGATCGTGTTGGCGTCCAGTATCTGGACGAATCCGCAATCGTCGCCGCGTGGACTCGTATCGGCCGATTGGTCGGCTGCCCATGTCGAGACTACGAGAAAGGGGCACGCAGCCAAGAATTGAGCCGTCGCCGGATCAGCGAGTGTTCGCGGCTCGCCGTCATTGGGTGGCGCTCCGAGGCCAACCTTGCCCGGTTCGGGATTGTCCCACAAGGCAGATCGATGGATGGCTTTGGCACAGTGCACAAATGCTTGAGTTACGTACACTTCCACCATCGCTACTGAGCGCAGGACCCGTCCGTTGAGCCGAAGGACCTCACCAACGCCGGGTAGAAGAAACACGAAGGAGATACCCGTATTGGGGCGTGGCAAGTCTTCTCCGTCAGGAATAGGGACCGCAATTCTGTTGAGGTCCAATACGTCAGCGAAACCAGCAGCGCCGCCAACAAACGTTGATACCGGACGGTCGCCGGGTCCCACAAGGTATCCGACACCGGCGATCGGCGAGTGCGCCAGGATTTCCCGGCAGCCCTCGTCGAGGTGGTCGAGTTCCTTCGCGAGCACGACAGCCGGCGGGCTGCCAATGATGGCCTCGACCTCGCCAACGGTCGTCAGACGATGTGGTGGATGAGCGTCAGTTCTCACCGTGTCGTGCCTTCCGTAGTACGGGATGGGTTGTACGGGGGTGGGCGACATCTCCGTCTGGGTCGACGTTTTTCCGGTACCGGGGTGGTGGCGGATTCACCTTCACCCGGCTACTGCCGCACGGCTTCTCCTGCGGGTGACGCCGCCGGCCAAGACACCTTGAGATCGCCTGTTTCTCCTGTACAAGAACCGATTTTTGCAGCGCTGAGGTCCCACTTTCTACTCGCTTTTCGGCGCCGCTCGCGGTCGTCGAGCGATGACTCTCAACAGCGGTTCAACAGGCGCAAACTTCCGGATGCGGCCGGCTGAACGGGATCGAATGACCGAACCTGACTGCAGCTACTCGCCTTCGATGGAGCGGCAAGCTTTCCTGTGAGGTTGACCTGGGCCGCTCGCCGGAGGCGCATGCCATGACTACGCAAACCAGCCTGCGCCGGCAACTGACCAAACTACTCATGACCCGTTCGCGAGAGATAGCTTCTGGCGGTGTCATCCGCCCGATATCGTAGAACCAGTGTCGCTTGCCAGGGTGATGGGACCACCTGATTGCCAGGGGGATGGGACCACCGTGGCGCGTTATTGAGGATGCTTGTTGGCAGGGTCTGGGTCAAGCTGGGGCCGGGTTCGTTGGCGGTAGGACGGTCCTTCGATGACCAGGGTGTGCGCGGCGGAGGTCAGCCGGTCGATGGCTGATTGGGCCAGCAGGGTGTCGGCGGTCATGGTCAGCCATTCGGCGGGCTCCCGGTTCGAGGTCATGATGGTGGTCTTGGCGCGGTGGCGCTCGACGACGATTTCGTAGAAGTCGCTGGTTTCGGTGGCGTCGAGGGGTCGTAGCGCGAAGTCGTCGATGATCAGAACGTCGACGGCGGCCAGTCGGCGGATCTCGGCATCGACGGTGTGGTCCAGGCGTGCAGCGCGCAGCCGGGTGAACAGTTTGTCGGCGCGGCCGAAAACGACGGTGTGTCGGCGGCGAATAGCCATGTGGCCCAATGCTGTTGCCAGATGGGTCTTGCCGACGCCGACGGGCCCGAGGACGATCGCGGACTGGCCGGCGTCCAGGAACCGTAGCGAGGTGAGATCACCGAGCAGGGTGCGGTCATAGCGCAGGTCGTCGTGGGCGGTCCAGGTGTCAAACCGCATGCTCGGGTCGAGTCCGGCTTTGGCCGCCCGCAACGCGGCGGAGCGGGATTCGCGTCGGGAGACCTCGTCGGCCAGCAGTGTTTCCAAAAAGCCGATGTGGCTGAGTTTGTGTTGTCGGGCCAAGGCGGCGCGTTCGGGCAGGGTGTCAGCCATTGCACCGAGCTTGAGGGCTTTGAGCAGTCGGAGCAGATCAGCGCCGACCGGATCGGTAGCGCCACGGGCGGTGGTGGTCATGTCAGCGGTTCTCCTCGGAAACGATGGTCAATGGTGTTGGGGTGGAGCTGAATTCGGAAGGATCACGGGCGAAGCGGGTCGCGGTGTGACCGACCGCCTTCGGCAGGGCCGGGGAGCTGGTCTCGGTGGCACGTTCGAGCATGGAGGCGATCTTGTTCACCGAGACGACATCAAGATCCAGCGACAGCGAGCAGGCCTGTTCGACCCGGTCGGCGCCGTAGCGGCGCACCAGACCCAGCAGTCGGTAGACGGTACGCATCTTCGTCCAGGGCAGCCGGTCATCGAGGATGCGTTCGGCGTAGATCCCGACGTTGGGGCCGTGCGCGGCGCAGGTGGCGATCAACGCCGCCACATCACGCAGCGCGTAGCCGGTCTTGTGTTCGGGCAGATCCGCGGGGTCGGTGCTGCGCCCACCGGCCGGTTGGCGGGGATGGACCTTGACCAGCACGCCGCGGCGATAGAACTTCACCAGCTCGGTGTCGGCGCGCACGTCCAGGTACTGACCGATCCAGCATTCGGGCAGCGAATACAGGGCCTTGGCGACCTCGGCGTGGAAGTCGCGGTGGACCTTGACCCTCTTGAACACCGGCACGTCATAGACCTCCGGCACCGCCAACAGCCGGGGCTGCTCTTCGTCGGTGAACACCTCCAGCGGGCGTGCACAGGTGGTGCCGTGGGTGCGGGTGCCCGCGGTGTCACGACACCAGGCTGCGGCGGCGTCCTGCGCCTGCTGCAGACTGGTGAATGTTTCTCCGTCCCAGAAGTTTCGCCGCACGTACTGCACGGCGCGTTCCACGCGTGGCTTGTCCTTCGGCGAGGCCACCCTGGCGGGGTCGGTCAGAAACCCGCTATGACCGGCGTAGTCCAGCCAGCCCTGGCTGAACTGCGGGTTGACCGCGTCCGCGTCGGCGATCACCGGCTTGAGATTGTCGGGAATCAGCACGGCGAACACCCCGCCGAAGAACTCCCAGGCCGCCTCGCAGCCGGCGATCACCGCAGCCAGAGTCTGCGAATACGACAACCACACGAACATGTGCCGGGAGTACACCGCGGTGAAGATCAGCGCGTGCACCTTGCGGCGCCGCCCGTCAGCAGCGTCGGTGAGCATCCCCAGATAGCCGAAGTCGACCTGGCACTCCACTCCGGGATCACCATCGGCAACCCGCACCGTGAGGTCTTTGCGGCCGAAACCGCAACGCTCACTGGCAAATCGGTGCAACGTCCGATACGGCACCACGCACCCCTGCCGGGCCAACAGGGTGTGGATCTTGGTCACCGTCAACGGCCGATGCTCACCGGTGCCGCCCACCCAGGCGGTGATCTGATCTTCGAACCCCACCAGCTGCTCCCACGCCACCCCGTGGCCATCGGGGCGCACCGGACGCACCGCCTCGGCAACCATCCCGATCAACACGTCATCGACCGCGCTGACGTCGTCGTCACGACGCAAACCCGCCGCCTGGGCGGCCTCGACATAGCGGCGCACCGTCTTGCGGTCCAAGCCGCAATGCGCGGCAATGGTGCGGTACCCCGGCGCCGGGAGTCCCGCCACCCCCAGCCACACCCGCAGCACTTCCCTGATCTCGTTCACACTGACCTCCCGAAAAGCCATGCCGGCGACCTCCGTGACTTTGAGCCGTCACGGCGATCGAACGGACAGATGAAAAGACCACCGACGCGACGCGCCGGTGGTCCCATAACTGGCAATCCAGGTGGTCCCATCACCCTGGCAAAAATCAGGTCACACTGGTCCCATCCTCATGGCAAGCGACAACCAGAAAGCAGGTGACACTCAACGATCTTCGAGACTCTCGGGAGCAGCATGGCTGGTAGCAAACCTGAGCTCAACCCGCGTAAACAGCCGAGACAACACCGGTCGGAAGAGACTCGCCGCCGAATCCTCGATGCCGCAACTCGCGTTTTTGCTCACTACGGATATGCCAGAGGGACGACGAACCGGATCGCAGAGTGGGCCGAGCTCTCGATTGGCTCGCTATACCAGTACTACCCGAACAAGGACGCAATCCTGCTCGAGCTGGCGACCCGCCATCTCGATGCCGGAGCGGCGGCAGACCTGCGACTACGCCCCAAAGGACCATCTCCGAGCCTGATTGACGTCATCAGGGCGATGGTTCGAAGCAACATCGAAAACCACCAAGCCGACCCTGAGTTCCTCCGGATACTGGTCGAGCAGGCTCCGCGCTCTGGTGAATTGATGGCCAAAGTGGCACTCCACGAGGCTGCGCGGATGGCCCACCTACGTGAGGTGATCGAGAGATCTCCGGAAGCCACCGTAAAGGACACGGAGATCGCTGCGCGCCTCGTCGTCTCGTCCGTAGACATGGTGGTTCATCAACTCCTCGCCGCGCCTGATGCGGTCGAGGTGGCACGGCTGGAGTCGGAGTTGGTCGAGATGATCTACCGCTATCTCACCGGCCGGCCGTCCGTCGCCGTAGCCGACTGATCCTGTGGGAGATACGCTTCCGCGAGTCCGTGATGCATCTGGCATAGATGCTGCGGGCCTTGCTCACCATGGGCGCGGACGACTATGCCGGCGTCGACTGGAGGTGTGTGACGGTTAGCCGCCCAACGGCGTGCTGCTCGCGTAGTGCCTTTTTGTCGAATTTTCCGACCGACGTTTTCGGCACTTCGGCGATGAAGGACCAGCGTTCGGGCAGTTGCCAGCGGGGCAGACGTTCAGACAGGTAATCTCTGAGTTGCTCCACAGTCACCGAGGCGTTCGGCGCGAGAACTACTGCGGCTAGCGGGCGTTCGCCCCATTTGTCGTCCACGACGCCGATTACGGCTGCTTCGGCGACGGCGGGATGTCCGGCGAGCAATCCCTCGATTTCGACCGAGGAGATCCACTCGCCGCCCGATTTGATGATGTCTTTGGCTCGGTCGGTGAGGGTGAGGTAACCGTCACTGCTGAGGCGCCCAACGTCTCCAGTGCGCAGCCAACCGTCTGGGAATTTGTCCGCACTGGACTCGGGATCGTTGTGGTAGCCCGCGGTGATCCACGGTCCTTTGACGAGCAGTTCACCGATAGCTTCGTTGTTCCAGGGCAGTTCGTTTCCATGGCCATCGACCAGCTTTGCTTCGACGGGCCCGAGCAGTCTTCCCTGGCTGAGTCGGTAACTCTTTGCTTGCTCGGCGGTGGAGTTGGCTGGTGGGCGGCTTGTCAGGTTGTACCGACATTTTTCTTCACCAATCCATCGACGACGGATTTGATTTCGTACTTCGCGGACTCGCCCGGACCAAACGCGTCGGGATCGGAGAGGCCGCGGGCGCCGCCGTCCGCGCCGGGTCGCTACAGAGTTCTCGTTGAACGGGAACCTGGCGTAGTGGTCGGGTCCGCTTGTGGTCATGCTCCGATGAGGAACCATGCACACGAGGAGTGCCAATGAGATGTACCAAGGTCGCGGTCGTGGGATCGGGAAATATCGGTACTGACTTGATGATGAAGATTCAGCAGGCTTCGTCAACGCTGGAGATCGCGGCCCTGGTCGGCATCGATCCGCAGTCTGACGGTCTGGCACGCGCCCGCAGGTCCGGAGTGCAGGCCGTCGACACCGGGGTCGCGGGTCTGATCGACCTTCCCGTATTCGAAGATATCGGCATCGTGTTCGATGCGACGTCGGCGAAAGCCCATGTGCGCAACGCCGCCGCGCTGGCGCCGTACGGAAAGGCCCTCATCGACCTCACCCCCGCGGCGTTGGGTCCCTATGTGGTGCCGACGGTGAACCTCGAACAGCACATCGACGAGCCGAACGTGAACATGGTGACGTGTGGCGGCCAGGCGACCGTGCCGATCGTTGCCGCGGTTGCCCGGGTGACACCGGTGGCCTACGCCGAGATCGTGGCGTCCATCTCGTCGCGGTCGGCCGGCCCGGGTACCCGGGCGAACATCGATGAGTTCACCGAGACCACTGCGCGCGCTCTGGAGACGGTGGGTGGTGCCGGCCGGGGACGGGCGATCATCGTGCTCAATCCGGCTGATCCGCCGCTGATCATGCGAGACACCGTGCATCTTCTGGTCGGCGAGGCCGACCGCGACGAGATTCGCTCATCGGTTGCCGCGATGGTCAACGAGGTGGCGACCTATGTCCCGGGCTACCGCCTCAAACAGGAGGTGCAGTTCCGCGCGGTGTCGCCGGGCGAACCGCCGACAACGTTGGTTCCTGACGAAATCGCTGTCACGCAACAGGTCTCAGTCTTCCTGGAGGTCGCGGGCGCGGGCCACTATCTGCCGCCTTACGCAGGAAACTTGGACATCATGACGTCGGCGGCGCTGCGGGTCGCCGAACGTATCGCGGATCGGGCGGCGACCCGGGGGGCGGCGTCATGACCAGGGTTTACGTCCAAGATGTCACCTTGCGCGACGGCATGCACGCGCTGCGACATCGCATAGCTCTCACAGATCTGCGGGCGGTGGTCGCCGCCCTCGACGCGGCCGGCGTCGCGGCACTCGAGGTCACGCATGGCGACGGACTTGCGGGCAGCTCGCTCACCTACGGCCCCGGCAGCCACACCGATTGGGAGTGGCTGCGGGTGGCAGGTGAAACTGTCACCCAAGCTCGGCTGACGTCATTGTTGGTGCCAGGCATCGGGACCGTCGCCGATCTGCGCAGAGCATTCGACCTCGGCGTACGGTCGGTCCGGATCGCCACGCACTGCACCGAGGCCGATGTGTCCGCTCAACACATCTCGTTCGCCCGTGAACTCGGTATGGACGTCAGCGGATTCCTGATGATGAGTCACATGGCGCCGCCCGGTGCACTGGCCGAGCAGGCCCGCTTGATGGAATCGTATGGCGCCCATTGTGTCTACATCACCGATTCCGCCGGCCATCTGACCATGGACGGTGTGGCACAACGAGTCGACGCCTATCGGCAGGTGCTTTCTCCCGACACCGAGATCGGGATCCACGCACATCAGAATCTGTCATTGGCCGTCGCCAACAGTGTGGTGGCGGTGGAACACGGTGCGCTGCGAGTCGACGCGTCGCGGCCGGCCTCGGTGCCGGCGCAGGCAACTGCCCACTCGAGGCCTTCATCGCGGTGGCGGATCTTGCGGGTTGGCAGCATGGTTGTGACCTGGCCGCCGTGCAGGATGCCGCCGACGACCTGGTCCGGCCGCTGATCGACCGGCCGGTGCAGGTGGACCGTGAGACGCTCACCCTCGGCCACACCGGTGTGTATTCCAGCTTCTTGCGCCATGCCGAGGCGACGGCTGAGCATTACGGCCTCACCGCCCGCGAGATCCTGGTCGAGGTGGGCAAACGGTCTCTGGTGGGTGGTCAGGAGGACATGTTGTCCGATATCGCGCTCGACCTGCTCGCCGCCCGGTGAACAGCGATCCGGTCCGTGTGACGTCACCGTCGACATCGGTGCGGCCGATCTGCACAATACGGCCATGAGTCCGGCACATCGCGACGACGGCGAGTTCACCGCTATCGGCCGGGCCACCGAGATACTCAAGCAGTTTCGGACCGGTAGCGGCACGTTGAGCGCTGCTGCGCTCACGCGCCGCACCGGTCTGCCCAAGTCGACGGTCTACCGAATGGTGGGCGACCTGGTTCGGGTCGGCCTGCTGGAGCGCGACGGCCGCGACTACCGGCCCGGGCTGCTGTTGTTCGAGATCGGGGAGGCAGTCCCCCGACAGCGCGACCTCCGCGAGGCCGCCAAGCGGCACCTGTCGGCGCTGCATGAAGCGACCCAGCACAACGTCGGTATCGCCCTGCTGGACGGCTTCGACGTCGTGCACCTGGAGATGCTGCGCGGTGTGGAAGGACCTCGGCTCCCGCAGCATTCCGGAGGTCGCTGGCCCGCGCACGCGAGCGCATCGGGCAAGGCCATTCTGGCTTTCACCGCCGACGGTTGCGTGCAGTTCCCAGCCGAGCTCAAGCGCTTCACCGAGTGCACGGTGACCAGTCGCACCGCGCTCGACGCCGAACTGAAAATGATCAGGCGGCGCGGGGTGGCCTTCGATCGGCAGGAAGCCGTCACCGGGGTTGTCGGCGTTGCGGCACCCATCCTGGGTCCGGGGTCGGAAGTGCTTGCCGCGGTGTCGATGTCGGGTCGCGCCGGGCGTTTCAACATGGGCAAGATGGATGCCGCCGTCCGGACCACGGCCATCGCGGTCAGCCGTGAATTGGCCGCCGCACGGTCGATCGTCCGGCCCGTTCTGCGAGGCTCGTGAATCACCCGCGCCCGGCGTAGGGCATGGCGGTGGCCATCACCGTGATCGTCGGTATCGCGACGTCCAACGGTAGTTCGGCGATGTGAGCCACGGTCGTCGCGACATGCCCAGCGTCGATGGTCGATTCGGCGCGCCTGCTGCCGTCGGGTTGAAGCGCGGCGTGACCGATGCCGGCGGTCATCGCCGTCGCGGCATTGCCGATGTCGATCTGGGTGACCGCGATGTTGTGATCGCGCAGGTCCAGAGCCATCGACGCGGTCAGCCCGCTCACGGCGTGTTTGGTGACGGTGTACGCCAGGCTCTGTGGTCTGGGCCGATGAGCGGACAGCGAGCCGTTGTTGATGATCCGGCCGCCCGGCGGGGACTGGCCGATCATCAGGGTGCTCGCCTCCCTGGCGCAGTACACGGCGCCGCTGACGTTGGTTTCCCAGACGTGGCGCCAATCCGCGTCGCCGAGTTGGTCGATTCGCGCGGCCGGGCCGAAAACCCCTGCGTTGTTGACCAATACGTCGACACGGCCGAACGTGTCTGCCACCACCCGGAAGAGGTCGCGGACCGAATCCGGTGAGGTGACGTCGGCGGCCAGCGGCAGTGCGTGGGGATGTCCGTCGGCGGCGGCCGTCAGTGCGTCCGCCCGCCTACCGGCGAGCACGACGTCATGTCCGCGGCGCAGCAGTTCGCGGCTGATTGCGAGCCCGATCCCGCTGCCGGCTCCGGTGACGACGATGACCTGTCCCATCTCAGTGGTTGTCTCCGGCTACTGCGGCGCTGCGCCGGCCGATCAGAAAGTCGAAGTCGGCTCCGCGGTCGGCCTGGAGCACGTGCTGGGTATACAGGCGTGCGTAGCCCGACTCCGGTGGTTCGGGGCTCCGGTGTGTCGCCAGGCGAGAGGTGATGACGTCGGCCGGTAGCCGCAGTTCGAGTGTGCCGCGGGCGACGTCCAGGGCGATCAGGTCACCGTCGCGTACCGCGGCCAGCGGACCGCCCACCGCGGCCTCGGGCGCCGCGTGCAACACCACTGTGCCGAAGGCGGTTCCACTCATCCGGGCGTCCGATATCCGAACCATGTCTTTGATTCCTTGCTGGAGCAGCTTTTTGGGGAGTGGAAGGTTGCCCACCTCGGGCATTCCCGGATACCCCCGCGGGCCTGCATTGCGCAGCACCAGCACGGTGTCAGGCCCGACGGCGAGGTCAGGGTCGTCGATTCGGGCCCGTAGATCGTCCATCCCGTCGAACACCAGTGCCGGACCCACATGCCGGAGCAACTCGGGGCTCGCCGCGGCGGGTTTGATCACCGCGCCGTGTGGAGCGAGATTGCCCCGCAGGACCGTGATCCCTGCGTCCGTAAGCAAGGGGTTGTCCAGGTCGCGAATGACGCTGTCGTTCCACCGGTCTGCGTCGGCGACGTCGGCGTGCAGGGTCGCACCGCCGACCGTCGGGATGTCGTACAGGAGGTCGCCGAGTTCACGCATCACCGCAGGCAGTCCGCCCGCGTAGAAGAAGTCCTCCATGAGGTGCCGGCCGGCGGGCATCAGATCCACCAGGAGCGGGATCCCGCGGGCGACGGTGTCGAAGTCATCGAGGTCCAGGGGTACACCGAGGCGGCCCGCCAGCGCCAGCAGATGAAGAATCGCGTTGGTGGAACCGCCGATCGCGGCGTTGACCCGGATTGCGTTCTCAAACGCCCGCCGGGTCACGATGTCTGACATCGTGACGTTCTGCTCGACGAGCCCGACGGCACGGACACCCGATTCTCGCGCCAACAGTTTGCGGCGGGCGTCCACGGCAGGAATGGCGGCGTTGCCGCTGAGCGAGAGGCCGAGCGCCTCGACCATGGCGGCCATCGTCGAGGCAGTTCCCATCGTGTTGCAGTGACCGGCCGATCGGGCCAGCGCAGTTTCGGCGGACCGGAACTCGCACTCGGTCATCCGTCCGGCGCGGACTTCCTCACTCATCGCGAACATCGTGGTGCCACTGCCGGCGGGTTGACCGCGATACCGCCCTGACAGCATCGGACCGCCGGACACGACGATGGTCGGCAGGTCGCAGCTGGCGGCCCCCATCAGCAGGGCGGGAGTGGTCTTGTCACATCCGCACAACAGCACCACACCGTCGATCGGATTGGCGCGCAACGATTCTTCGACATCCATCGACACCAGGTTTCGCAACAACATCGTGGTGGGGCGCACGATCGTCTCGCCGAGAGAGGTCACCGGAAACTCGACGGGGAACCCTCCGGCCTCCAGCACGCCCTGTTTGACACAGTCGGCGAGATCGCGGAAATGTCCGTTACATGGCGTCAGATCGGAGAACGTGTTGCAGATGCCGATCACTGGCCTGCCATCGAACATGCGGTCGGGGGCGCCCTGGTTTTTCATCCACGACCGATGGATGAACCCGTTGAGGTCGTTGCCACCGAACCATTCTTGTGAGCGCAACGCGCGGCGGTCAGGCACTTGTAACTCCTTCGCGGACGCCGATACCGAGGAGCCCACGGGCTTCGGCCGGTGACGCGGGCGTGCGTCCCAGCGCCTCGGCGATGCTCACGATCCGTTCCACCAAGGCGGCATTCTCGACGGGCTCGCCTGCGAGATAGCCGTGGTCCTCGATGCCGACCCGGACGTGGGCACCCAGGCTGAGTGCGTGGGTGAGCGCCGGCAGCTGGTGCTCGCCGTTCACGCTGACGCTGACCACGCTGTCCGGGGGAACGGCGTCGATCATGTCGTGCAGGTGGCGGGACGTGTAGGGAAGCGCATTCTGGAACGAGGTGTCCAGCCCGAGCACGATATTGACGATGTGGGGTGCCGGGTCGTGGCCACGCTGGAGTAGTTGGGCGATTTCGGTGGTCAGATGCGCGGTGCTGAATGCCTCGAACTCCGGTTTGATTCCGCGGTCGGTCATGGCCTGGAGCAGTTCGACGGCCCGGTGGGTGGGAGTGTCCATGAGCACCTCGGTGCCGTCGGGTGCGCCGATGTATGCGGTCACCGCGTCGAGGGTGCAGATGTCGGCGCCGCCGCCGAGCCCGTCCAGACGGGCGCCCCAGTCGATGCAGCGGGAACCGTCCTCGCGCACCCGCAGTAGGTCGCCGTTGATGCCACCGCCGGTCGAGTTGTTGAGGACGATATCGCTGTGTGCGCGGATCCTGGTGTTCATCTCGCGGTACACCTGCGCCGAGCACGTTGCCTGGCCGTCGGCGCGGCGTGCATGGAGGGCCGCGACGCCTGCGCCCGCGCCGCAGCAGCGGATCACATCAGCGGCGATCTCGGCTGGATGGATCGGGACAAACGGATGAGTGAGCCGGGTGTGATATCCGCCTGTCGGTGCGACGGTGATGATGACCCGGTCAGACGGCAAGGTCATCGGCGCTCCCCGGCCGCAAAGAACCAGGCGATCGTCAGCGCGCCGGGATCTGTTACCCCGTTTGCCTTTTTCCCGACGTAGCTCGCTCGCCCGCGCCGGGCGACGAGACCTCTGGTGGATTCGGCACCATCGTGGGCGGCCGTTGCCGCGGCGGAAAGGGCTGCGTCCCAGCCGTGCGGAGCCGCAGCTTCGAGCGCCGTACCTGCGGGCACCATGGCGTCGACCATCGTCCTGTCGCCCACGTCAGCGCCGCCCAGCCTGCGTACCGCGTCGGTTGCGGACAGCACCGCATCGGCGAGATCGCCGACCGGCCACACCGGAGCGTTCGTGGCCGCGAGGCTGCCGAACCACAGTCCGAACAGCGCACCGCTGGTGCCGCCGGCGGCGAGAAATGCATCGGTGACCGGCGCGAGGATGTCGGCGGGCCCGGCGGTGGCTGCCTCGACATGTGGCCGGGCTCGGCGAAGCGCACTCGAGACGTTCCATCCGAAGTCCCCGTCACCGGCCAGCCGGTCGAGTTCAGTGAGCTGGTCCTCGGCGTCGATCACCTTGTCGGTGAAGGTGAGGATCCACCGGCGGATATCCTCGGCCGTCGCGGTCATAGCGTCCTCTCGTTTCCTCGTCATGCCTGTCCCCAGGTCAAGGCGGCCGTGCGAACGGGTGCGTCCCAAAGGTCGATGAGCGTGTCATCCACCGCCGTCAGGGTCAGGGACACGCCATGCATATCCAGCGCGGTGACGTAGTTCCCGACCAATGACCGGGCGATGCCGATACCGCATCCCTGCAGTTGCCTGCGCGCGGCGCGGGCGGCCACGGCCAGTTCCAGGGGGTGGGTGGCGCCGAGGCCGTTGACGATGAGTAGCGCACGATCGCCCCGGCCCATCGAGAGGTGGTCCACGATCGGCGCCAGCAGGGAGTCCACCAGTTCGTCGGCGGCAACCTTGGTTCGGGTCTCGATTCCTCGTTCGCCGTGGATTCCGATACCGAACTCGAGCTCGCCGGGTTGCAGCTCGAAGGATCTTCTTCCGGTCAGCGGATTGGTGCAGGCGTCGAATGCTGCGCTCAGGGTGGCCGACCGGGCGACGATGTCGCGGCCGAGGTCGCGGACCTGCGTCAGGGTGGCGCCGGCTTCGGCCGCAGCGCCGCAGGCCTTTTCGACCACCACGACCGCCGCCGTCCCTCGGCCGCCGAGGTCGTGTTCGGCGCTGTTCTTGGTCGCCAGGTCATCGTCCACCAGGACCGTCTCGATATCGTGGCTGCCCTGGAGGAGTTCCGCTGCGACAGAGAAGTTCAGCACGTCGCCGGTGTAGTTCTTCACGATCAGCACAGTGCCGGCCGTGGAGCCGACGTCTTCGATCGCGGCGCGCACCTGAATGGCTGTGGGACTGGAGAACACGGCCCCGGGTACCGCGGCGTCGAGCATGCCGGTGCCGACGAATCCGGTGTGCAGCGGCTCATGTCCCGAGCCGCCGCCGGAGACCAGCGTGACCTTGTCGGGTGCCGGCCGCGTCGTTCTGCTGACGTACAGCGGATCACGGTGGACCCGAACGATGTCCGGATGGCTGCTGACGAAGCCCTCGACCGCCTCCGACACCATGCCGTGTGGTTGGTTCATCAAGTAGCTTGTCATCGGTTGCCTTCCAGGGTCGGCGCCGAGGCGGCAAATCGTTCGGCGAGCGCGGTCACCGCTTCTTTCACCCGGTCGCCGGGCTTGATGCCGAGTTGGGCAGCCCGCGTGTTCGTCACCGACACCACCCCGTTGATCCAGGTGTCGTGCCCACTCGATATCTCCGCCGACATGTGGCTGACCGTTGCTCCGGGAATATGTTGCTGGTCAAGAAGTTCCAGACCTGCCACTCCGGCGCGGTCTTTTCCGATGCCTGCGTCGTTGAGGATGACCAGAGCACAGCCTGCGGCCACCCCGACATGGCCTGATTCTCGACCTCCGTTCGATCCCGCCACCACAATGGCCCCTCTGTCGGAGTCTTCGATTTGGGAGATGCTGTCCAGCAGAATGATTCGAACTCCCTTATGTTCCCAAACGGTGTCTCGATGCATGATCAGAGTCTTTCTTCGTCGACGAGTCGTAGCAGGGCGTCGCTCACGAGGGCGCCAACTGTCAGACCCAGTGCTGCCGCCCGGTCGTTGACGTAGCTGATGCGCCCGTTCTCCCACACATCGTCTCCGTCGCCGATCCGGGCGCTGTCGTGGCTGACTCCGACGCCTGCGATGTTGTGGGCATCTACGGCGGCCAAACCTGCGATGCCCGCATCGTTCTTACCGCGCCCGGCGTCATTGCAGACCAGCACGGCAACGCCGTAGCCGGCCGCATACTCGCCCGCACTTCGGCCGCCATGTGAGCCGGTGACCATCACGTCACCGGCCATGGCAGGTGAGCCGAATGCCACCGAGTCCGTCACCCATATGGTGCGGCTTCCACGGCGATACACCGGCTTCGGACGGTCATCGGTGCGCTCAACGATGCGCATGACGCGCTACTCCTAACAATTCTCGTGCCTCGGCGACGGTCGCCGGATTCCTGTGGTGGCGTCGTCCGATCGCGGCCACCTCGGCCACGAGGTCGGGAGTGGTCGGATGGTTACGCTCGGAATGGGCATAGTCGCCGACCCCAACCACGATGTGGCCGCCCGCGCCGATGATTTCGTCGGCAATGGTCAGAACGTCGCCGCGGTAACTCGACACCAGCCATTGGGCGGGAAAGTCGGCAGGCAGCATCCGGACTTGTGCTCTCAGCCCCTCTGGTGTCGTCGGATGCGCGGCGACGAACTCGTCGCCGCCGAGCACGAAGACGATGGCAGCGGGTCGCGGCACCCGCCCTGCGGCAGCGTGAGCCAGGATCGCTCTGGTCCAACTGATGTTGAACGACGCCAGATAGGGCGTCAGTCCCAGGCTTCGGCACCGATCGAGCAGCGTGGTCTGGGTTGCCACGTCGTTGACGAAAACCCGGTCCGTACTGCGGTATTCCTTGGTCTGCGGATCGAACAGATCCATGTTGGCGCAGCCCATGTCGATCGGCAGCAGATCCACCCGGGTCCGGGGATCAGCCTGATTGGGAACGATATTGGACAACCGCTGCTCGACGTCGTAGCCCGCGACGTTGGCCATCGAGGGGGCCAGCAGGAGATCGCACCGGGCCCGAACCGCACGGACCACTGCCGCATAGCCTGCCGCCGTGTGATCCATGCTGCCGTCGCGATGCCGGGCGTGGAAGTGCATGACCGACGCGCCGGCCTGTGCGCTCCGCGCCGCGACCTCGGCGATCTCCTCCGGGGTATAGGGCACATGCGGATTCGGGTCGCGGGCCGTGCCTTCGTTGACGTTGATCCCGATGATGAGGGGTGTGTGCTCACTCATCGTCGGCCTCCGGCACCGAACGCCAGCCACCGTAGGCCAACTGACCACCGTCCACCCCGAGGACCTGTCCGGTGACAAAGCTCGCCGACGGGCTCGCAAGGAACACGATCGCCTCGGCGATCTCGCTCGGGTGAGCGTAGCGGGCCAGTGGAATCGCCGTCCGGATGGCTCGCTGGGTGGCCGCTGTGCCTTGTGCGCGCGCCGCCAGGGCGGTCAGGGTCGATCCCGGCGCCACACAGTTGACCCGAATGCCCTCCGGGGCCAGCTCAACCGCGAGTTGTCTGGTCAAAGCGGCCACGCCACCCTTGGAGGCTGCATAGGCGGCCCGATGCTCGCTGCCCCGTGCGCCCGATACCGAACCGATCGTCACGATCGCACCTGCGGCGGCGGCGAGTTCGTCGACGAATGCCCGGCACACGGTGAACGTCCCGACCAGGTTGACTGCCAGAGTTTGGGCGAACCGCGCCCCGTCGACCGCCCTCACGGGCGCGTTGTCTGCCGTCCCGGCACAGGTCACCACGGCGTCGATACGCCCGAAACTTCGATGGGCGGTGTCGCGGAGCCGATCGACATCATTCTCGTCGGTGACGTCGGCCTGCACATACTGCACCCGATCGTCACGGCCGTCGGCCCCGCCGAGGTTGCGGTCGGCGGCGATGACATGCCAGCCGCGGCTGCTGAACAGGCTCACAGCGGCGGCCCCGATTCCTGAGGCACCGCCGGTGACCACTGCGCACCTCACGCCGACACCAGTTCGGACATGTCCCGGATGGGATCTGCCCCGGTCCAGTTCGACGCGGCGTCGGCGACTGCCGTGAACAGCGCTGCCTTGGCGCCCATGACCTCGGACACTTCGATGATCGTGCCCTGCGGGCCGTTGCCGTCGAAGTAGGCGAATCGCTCGTTGGGGCCGCCACTACCCGATCGGCCGCTTTGCACCTCGACATGGCCGGCCTTCGTCACCTGACTGCACAGCGCTTCGAAATCTTCTGTCCAGTAGGCGATGTGCTGGAGCCCTTCCCGACGCGCATCGGTGAATTCCTTGAACGCCGACGGCGCACCGTTGCGTTGCTGGATCAACTCGATCTGGATGGGGCCGTGTTGGGCCAGGGCGACGCTGAAGATCGGCTCGCTGGTCTGTCCGCGGTAGACGAACTGGCTCAACGGCTGCGCCTCGATGTAGAAGAACGGGCCAACGCCGACTCGTTCGACCCAATGCCGAACTGCTGCGTCGATATCGGGGACGACGAAGCCCAGTTGACGGATGGTTCCGAATCCGGAGGTCACGCATTGTCCTTTCGGAGGTTGGTGCGGGGACTGAATGGTTGTCGGCGCAGGCGTGAGGGTCTACCGTCTGGTCCCGACCATCGGGAAAAGACGACGACTCAGCCGCTTGATCGGCGTGATCGCTCAGTGCTGAGTGTCGGCTGATGCGAGATCGTTTCGACTGTGGTGGTCCACGGAGCGTTTCAGCAGAACGACTATGAGGCCGGCGACCACCATGACCGCCGCGTACACGCCGATCGCCGGGACGAAGCTACCGGTGGCGTCTTTGATCCAGCCGGTGACCTGAGGCCCGAAGTACCCACCCAAGTTGCCCATACCGTTGATGACGCCGAAGCCGGCCGCGAGTGTGGCGCCGGCCAACAGGGACGCCGGCATCGTGATGAACACCGCCATCGCGGCGTACAGGCCGATCCCGGCGATGCAGAACCCGGCAACGGACAGCGCCGGCGTGTTGTAGCAGACCGCGGCGATACCGAATCCGACTGCGGCGCAGGCAGCTGCTCCGGCGAAGTGCATGCCGCGCTCAGCGGTCCGGTCGGAATGGCGTACCCACCACAACATCGGACCGATGGCCGCCAGCGCCGGGAGGCTGGCCACCCAGCCGACTTCATTGTTCGACAGCCCGAACTGTTTGAGGATCTGCGGTAACCAGAGTTGGAACCCGTTGAGGCTGAATGTGAAACAAATCCACACCACCACGAGGACGAGCACTTGGGGGTGCAAGAGTCCGCGCAGGAATGCGCGGGTGCTGTGCGGGTCGGTCGGGGCGGCGGCGTCCTCGGTAAGGCGAGCGGTGAGCCAGCAGCGCTCCTGGTCATCGAGAAACTCCGCCTCGGCCGGGTTCTCGCGGAGGGTCCGCAATACCGCGTATCCCATGATGATCGCCGGGATTCCGGTCACGATGAACACCCATCGCCAGCCGGCCAGGCCAAGGAGTCCGTCGAGGGCGAGCAGATGGGCACTGATGGGGGTGCCGAGGGAGGACAGGCAGATGAAGGTGACGATCCACGACATGGCCATGCCGCGCTGAGCGGCGGGGAACCATCGCGAGACGAAATAGAGCATCCCCGGGGAGAACCCGGCTTCGGCGACTCCGAGCAGGATGCGAGCAATGGTCAGACTGGTGGCGCCTTCGACGAAACCGGTGGCGATGGTTACCAGCCCCCAGGTGACCATGATCCGAAAAATCCACCGCCGGGCGCCGACCTTGGTCAGGATGAAGTTGCTGGGCGGCTCCAGAATGGTGTAGCTCCAGAAGTACACGCCTGCGGCAAAACCGAACGCCGACGCCGAGATTCCCAGGTCGTCGTTCATCGTGAGGGCCGCGATGCCGATGTTCTGGCGGTCGAGGTAGAGCACGATGTAACACAGGCCGATGACCGGCATGAAGCGCCACATGACCTTGCGGACAGTGCGCCGTTGCAGATCGGCCTCGGCAACGGTGTGGTTGGTCAACGGATCTTCTCCTTGCGTTCGTCGCGACTTCAGTGTGACTGCGAACACAGCTGATTGGACAGGTCCGGGCAGCCGAGTCCAACCCGCGGGTCCCGATCATCGGGAATCGACCGATATTCCCGATGACCGGGAAGCCGACGTTGGTCTGGTCACCGACCCCAAGGCACTGTGAGGCACCGTGAGTTCCACACTTGTGTCACGGACGGACGCAAAACCGGCCTGGTGATGGAGGAGGGTCTGCCCCGATGACGTTTGTCCTAGAGCTCGGCGACGTTCGGATCCATCAGGTCACCGAGGTCGACCGCTGGACGTTCCCGCCCACATCGCTGTTTCCTGCGGTATCTGACTCGATGGTGCGCCGCGCATCCCAAATTCTTGTTGATCCGCTGGTCGACGGCGACACGGCCGACCTGGTTCTCGCGATCCACACCTATGTCGTCGAGCTCGGCGATCACATCGTATTGATCGATGCCGGCAATGGCAACGGCAAGCAACGGCCCAACCTCTTACCGCATCACATGCTGGAAACCGATTACCTGCGCCGGCTTGCCGCAGCGGGTTTCACTCCTGACGACATCGACATCGTCATCCCCACCCATCTGCATCCCGACCACTGCGGGGGCGCCACGACCGAAGTCGAAGGAGTCTGGGTGCCGACCTTCGCCAAGGCAACCCATCTGTTCAGCGCGGCCGATTTGACCTGGCTGCAGAGCCTGTCGGCTGCAGAGGGCCTGGATGGGATCGCCGCGGATCTGGCGCAGACCTTCGCCGACAGCGTACGACCGATCGTCGACACTGCATCGTGGTGCACGGTCACCGACGGTGACGTGGTTGCCGCCCATGGTGACAGCTCACTTGTCGTGCGGTCGCTGCCGGGACACACCGGTGGCCACTTGGCGCTGGAACTGCGCACCGGGCATGGCGGCGCGTTGTTCACCGGTGATGCGGTCCACCACCCCATTCAGCTCATCTACCCGCAACTCAGCCAAGCCGGCGACGCTGATCCCGAATTGGCGCAGCAATCCCGCCAGGCATTTCTGCAGCGGTGCGCCGCCGAGCAGTTTTACCTGTTGACCGCGCATTTCGCCGTCGACGCGGCGGTGCGCGTCGAGCATGACCAGGACGGCAGGCCAGTGGTACGGGATGTGTTGCGAGATGGTGCCACCGACGTATGAGAAACCTTTTCCGGCCGCAGAGGACCGCCGTGGCGGGACTGAGAGCGTAACCCGCCGACGCTCTTCAACTTGCGGTCGTTCTCGTCGCGCATCGCCGGCAACTTCCGAACCCGCGACGCTATCCCTCGTTCGCGCACGGGGAGGTCGCGTGCACGTCGAGCCCGTAGACCCCGCCGGCGGTGGTCTCGGCCTTCACCGAGACCACGTAGCCGCGCGCGTCGCGATAGGTCTTGTGGGTGGGCGAGTTCTGTTCCTGGTCGGGCCGATCCGACGGGATGGGTCCGAACCCTTCGGCGAGCAGGTCGTCGATGCGCGCCAGCGCGCCGTCGACGAGTTCGGGCGCGGGGTCGACGAGCCATTCGTAGACCTGCACCTTCCACGGCGGGCCGACCGACATCAGCGCGTCATCGGTGCGGCAACCGATCTTGCGCGCCATCGCCGGATCGGGATTCACAGGTTTGCCGAGGATCATCGACACGTACCCCGCCGCGGTCCGCGCGGCCTCGGTGACGGTCAACTCGGTCGGTGGTGTCATCGCGGATGTCTGCGCCTTCTGATCGTCGGTGGAGCCCTCGCTCGAAGGCCCGCATGCGGTGGCGATGAGCATGGTCATGAGAACTGCCGCGCGAAGCCTCATTTCACCGGCACCCGTGGCCCGAGTTCGGGATTGTCCGTCACGCGCGGATTATCCCACGGATGCTGCCGTCTTTCGTACGATCCGTTGTCATCCCACGGAAGTCGGGGGGCTTTGGGTGCGACGCCCGCTCGCGCCTGATCGGCGGCCTCGTCACCGAAATCACCGTCGTCGCCGAGATCGATGTCGACGTAGTTGGTTTGGATGCCGCGCTCCACGTAACCGGTCGCCTCGCCGCCGCCGATGACGGCGACCATGTTCTTGAACGCATCCGAATCGTAGTCGTCCCAATACTTTCCGTGCCCGTCCGGACCAACGATGACCTGGTTGGGATGCGCGCCTTCTGCGCCGTAGTACCCGGTGTCCAACCGTGTGACGCCGGGGATGTGGTCCGGATCGGTGCCCGACGGCAGGCCGCCCAGCGGGTTGCCGATCCGCCCGTCGGTGTTGTGCGGGATGCCCGGTATGGCATCGACGCCGGGGATGTCGGAAATCGCCACATCGCGCGGCAACGACTGCACCAGGCCGATCGGATCTCCCGGCGCGGTCATCGAATAGCGCTGCACGTTCGGGTTGGGGTTGGTGTACTCGCCGCTGAGGATCCCGGTACCCGCCGACGACGCGTGCAGGACCCGGTCGGCGCGCAGGCCCATCTGTTCGGCGGTCCCCACGATGGCCCCGCCGTAGGAGTGGCCGATGTAGGTGACGGGCGTGTCGGGCGCGCCGCTGCCCACCTCGCGGTCGATCTCGTGCCCGAACGACACCAGTTTCGGCGCCATCGACGCCGCGTAGGACGGATCGGCGGCCTTGTCCAACCCCTGCGGGAAGTCACCGTCCATGTAGAGGAACACCGGTGACCCGGACTGTTTCGACAGTTCCACGGCCGACGCGGAATTCGAGGCGCTGCCGTTGAGGTTCGTGTTGGTGCCGGGGACCACGACGCCGACCCCTTTGATGCCGGGCTTGATCTGTCCGATCATCTCGATCATCCGCCCGTTGCCGTCGGGCGAGAAGGCAACGAACTTGCGCGGCACCAGGTTTCCGCTGCCGGCCGGATCCTTGATCGGGGTGAGCATGGCCTGCAACTGCTGCACCCGGGCCTCGTCGGGCGACGGCTTGGCCAACTCCTCGTCGAGAGCGTTGCGGATGTTGATGTCGTTGGCCTCGATCCGCGTCTCGAACGGGACACCGTCGGTGTTGCCCATCACCTCCGGGTCGGCGAGCACCATGTCGTGCACGGTCTGCGGGCTCAACCCGTCGATGAACTCGCGGCGCTCGTCCGGCGTCATCCCGGCGAGGCGGTCCACCAACGACTTCGGGTTGCTCGACGGGGGCGACGCCGGTACCGGACCCTGCGCGCTCAGCCCCGCGACCGCGTCGCGGATCCGCTGCCCGACAGCCGCATCGGTGGCATCGAACTGCGCCAGCATCGACTTGAGCTCGGCCCACGCCTGCGCGGCGAGCGCCTGCAGGAGCACCCGCTGCACCGGACTGACCCTGGCGAAGACGTCGAGCACACTGCCCGGGCGGATCGACACGGTGCCGTCGTCGGCGACCTGCCAGCCCTGCGCGGACAACCGGTCGACGTCGGCGACGATCCGGCCGCGTTGCTGCGCCAGGTCGGCGCCGCCGGTCTGCAGCGCCGCCTGCAGCGCGGTCAGGGACTCGTGCAACCTCTGCATGCGCCGCAGGGACCGCTCGGCGCTGTCGACGGCGGAGTCCGCGGACGTGCCGTTCCAGCCGCGCCGGAGATCATCGATGACGGCCCGCTGCCGGTCCATCTGTGCCTGCAGGATCGCCGCGCGACCGCCGATGTCGGCGCCGGTCTGGGCGAGTACCTCGGGGTGCGACGACCGAACCTCGGAGATGGAACCCGGCATGGTCAGTCCATCGCTGCGATCAGCCGGTGCGCCTCGTCGCCGTCGGTGCGCTGGTATGCCGCCGCGGCCCGCGACAGCCCGTCCGCGTGGGCGGCGACCTCGTCGGCGGCCGCTCTGACGGCGGTGTCGACGATCGGTGCGGCATGGGCGCAGGCCCGGCCGCTGTGCAGACCCGGCACCGCCGGTGCCGCAGCGCTCAACAGGTCCCCGACGCCGAGCCCACCGATGGCCGCGCCGATCTCGGTCTCCTGTGCGGCGGCCGAGCGCAGTTGACCCGGAGCGACTTTCAGCGGTGAACCCACATGAGCAGCGTAATGCCGCTCACGGGGTCGGCTGAGCGCCAAATTCCGCAGGTTGTGAACAACCGTGAACAACCCTGGAGAACCGTGGAGAGCCGGTCAGCTCCCGGAGCTGCCCGCCGAGACCGGCGGTGTCGCGGCGTCGGACGGGGTGCCCTTCAGGCCGCGCCAGAACAGGTTGATCATCAGCTCGGCGGCCTCGTCGACGTCGGCGTCACCCGTGCTCACCCGGGTGGCGATGGCCTCGCCCGCGCCGACCAGCGCGACCGCCATCATCTCGAAGTCGCTGTCCGGCTGGGGATTACGTGTACCGGTGCTGAGCAGGCGGGCGACCAGGTCGATGATGCGTTCGCGTCCTTCTCGCACGGTGTGCGCGAACGCCTGCGAACTCGTCGCCTGGGTGTAGAGCACCATCCACGACGCCCGGTTGCGGTCGATGTAGGTGAGGAACGCCAGCACCGCGGTGCGCAGCAGCTCCTTGGGGCTCTGGGTGAAGTCGATCTGGCTGCGCACGGTGTCGACGAATCGGCTCAGCTCACGGTCGAGGCACGCCCCGAACAGTTCTTCCTTGGAGCCGTAGTACAGGTACAGCATCGGCTTGGAGATCTCGGCCGCCGCGGCGATCGCGTCCATGGATGTCTCGTGGTAGCCGTTCACCGAGAACATCTGCACGGCCGCATCGAGCATCTGCTGCTCACGCACGGCCCGCGGCAGCCGCTTCGTTCCACCTGCCATCCCCACAGGGTAACCCGCCCGCGGGACCCGCCCGGCCCCGATACTGGGGCCATGGACGTCTTCGACGGTGTGGCGGCCGAGGTGCCCGGCGACCTGGCCGACCACCTGCGCACGGTCCGCCTGATCGACCACCACGTCCACGGTGCGAGCGCCGTGGCCGCCGACCGCGCCACCTTCGAGGCCTCGCTCAACGAGGCCTCGACCGATCCGGTGCCGGATTTCATGACGCAGTTCGATTCGCCGCTGGGCCTGTCGATCCGGCGTTGGTGCGCGCCGCTGGTGGGCCTGCCCGCCCATGCGGAGCCCGACGAGTACTTCGCCCGGCGCAGCGCGCTCACGCCCGACGAGCTGGCCTCGACGCTGCTGGCGCATGCGGGTGTCGACCGCTGGATCGTCGACACGGGCTTCGGCGGGGATCTCGTCACCACACCCGAACGGCTCGCCGAACTCGCCGGCAGGCCGACCTCGCAGATCCTGCGACTCGAGCGACTTGCCGAGCAGCTGCTCGAAACCGACACGCGCGCAGACGATTTCGTCGAAGGCTTTCGCGACGCCCTGGACGCGGCGGCACGGTCGTCCGACATCGTGGGCACCAAGACCATCGCGGCCTACCGCACCGGGTTCGACATCGACTGGTCCCGGCCCGGCGACGCCGACGTCACGGCCCGCGCCCGCGCGCTCGCGGGCCGGACGCCGCGGCTACAGGACCCGGTGCTCATCGCGTTCGGGGTGCACGAGGCCGCCGAACGCGGCCTTGCGCTGCAGGTGCACGTCGGCTTCGGGGACCGCGACCTCGACCTGCACCGCACCGACCCGTTGCTGCTGTTGCCGTTGCTGCGCACCATGGCGCCTGCGCCGGTGCTGTTGTTGCACTGCTATCCGTTCCACCGCCAGGCCGGATATCTGGCGCAGGCGTTCGACCACGTGCACTTCGACGTGGGCCTGGCCGTCAACCACCTGGGTACGCGGTCGGTCGGGCTGATCGCCGAGGCGCTGGAGACGGCGCCGTTCGCCAAGCAGCTGTACTCGTCGGACGCCTACGGTCCGCCGGAGCTTCACCTGTTGGGCTCGGTGCTGTGGCGCCGCGCGATGGGACTGGTGCTCGGCGGGTGGGTCCGGGCCGGGGACTGCACGGAAGCCGACGCCATCAGAATCGTCGACATGATCGGCGCGCACAACGCCGCGCGGGTGTACGCCCTCGACGCACCGGGCCGGTGAGATCAGCCGCAGCGCAGCGGGCCCTTGACCGCGACGTTGCGCTGTAACGACGCGTCCACCGCGGTCTGGCTCAGCTCACCGGAGGCCAACGCCTGCTCGAGGCGGTCCAGCACGGCGGGAACCTCGTCGGTGGTGATCCACAACGCATTGTCGGCGCCGGCCTGCAGCGCGCGCAGCACGGCGTCCGGGACGCTGTAGCGCTGGTTGATCGCCCCCATGCTGGACAGGTCGTCGGTGTAGATCAGACCGCCGAAGCCCGGACCGCCGTAGCCGCCCGAGCGCAGCAACGCATACGCCGCGCGGCTCAGGCTCGCCGGATCCGAGCCGGTCAGGCCGGGCACCTGCATGTGCCCGACCATGACGGCGACCGGCGGCTGGCCGGTCAGCGTGCGGTACGGCACCAGATCGTCGTTCTGCAGCGAGTCGATGGGCGGCGTGGTCACGCCGCCGGTGTGCGAGTCGCCCGACGCATGGCCGTGGCCAGGGAAGTGCTTGAGCACCGGCAGCACGCCCGCGTCGCGCAGACCGCGTGCGTAGGCGCCGGCGTAATCGGCGACGACCGCGGGATCGGCCCCGAACGACCGGTCGCCGATCACCGTGTCGGCCGGGGCGTCGGTGACGTCGACGACGGGCGCGAAGTCGACGGTGATTCCCAAACCGTGCATCTTGCGGCCGCGGTCCAGCGCGATGCCGTACACCTCGTCGGGAGTTTTGGTCGCCGCCAGCTCACGTGCCGGCGGCTGGTTGCCGATCAGCGGCGCCAGGCGGGACACCCGGCCGCCCTCCTCGTCGACGCTGACCGCGAGCGGCACCGGCGCCGCGGAGCCGGCGATGTCGGCCAGCGACCCGTCATCGAGCATCGACAGATCGGTCCAGCTGCCGATCATGATGCCGCCGACGTGGTGATCGGCGACGACCGCGCGGGCGTCGGCGGCGTCGGTCACACCGACGGTGAGCAATTGGGCCAGCTTGTCGCGGGCGGGCAGCGCCGCCAGGTCACAGCTTGCCGGGGCCGCGGGAAGCGGTCCGCTGGTCCCCATCGGTTGCGTGTCGGGCGACCCGGAAGGCCCAGTTGACGGGCTCTCTGACGGTGAGCAGGCCAGCAGCAGGCCGGACAGCGCTACGAACGTCGCGAGCAGACGCGGTGAAGCCATGGGCCTCGACCCTAGCCGCTGACCGGGCGGGAATCGATTCTCCGGGGACCTGACACCCCTCGTGAGGCGGCAGGGCATTGCTGCGGCCGTGCTAGGTTGGCCGGGTGAACCGGTTCGTCGTACCCTCTGCGGCCAGCATTGTGGTCGGCCTGTTGCTGGGCGCGGCCGCCGTCTTCGGAGTGACGCTGATGGTGCAGCAGGACACAAAGCCTCCGCTGCAAGCGGGCGATCCGGCGTCATCCGTCCTCAACCGGGTCGAGTACGGCGACCGTTCTTAGTCCGGCCCCGCCGCTTCGGCGGCGCTGGTTGTGGGTGGTCGCCGCGGCGACGCTCGTCCTGACCTTCGCCCAGTCACCGGGACAGATCTCACCCGACACGAAACTCGATCTCACGGCGAACCCGCTGCGCTTCCTGGCCCGCGCGTTCAATCTGTGGAACAGCGACCTGCCGTTCGGGCAGGCGCAGAACCAGGCCTACGGCTATCTGTTTCCGCACGGCACGTTCTTCCTGCTCGGCGATGTGCTCGGGGTTCCCGGCTGGGTCACCCAGCGCCTGTGGTGGGCGCTGCTGCTGATCGTCGGGTTCTGGGGAGTGCTGCGGGTCGCCGAGGCGCTCGGGGTCGGCAGCACCAGCTCACGGGTGATCGGTGCGGCGGCGTTCGTGCTGTCCCCGCGGGTGCTGACGACACTGGGCGCGATCTCCTCGGAGACGCTGCCGATGATGTTGGCGCCGTGGGTGTTGTTGCCGGTCATCCTCGCCCTGCGGGGGCAACACCCGGTCCGGTTGATGGCGGCGCGCTCGGCGGGCGCCGTCGCACTCATGGGCGCGGTGAACGCCGTGGCAACCCTCACCGGCTGCCTGGCCGCGGTGATCTGGTGGGCCTGCCACCGGCCGAACCGGCTGTGGTGGCGGTTCACCGCGTGGTGGCTGCTGTGCGGGGCGCTGGCCGTCACGTGGTGGGTGGTGGCGCTGCTGATGCTGGGCCGGATCAGCCCGCCGTTCCTTGACTTCATCGAATCGTCCGGCGTCACGACGCAGTGGATGTCGCTCACCGAGATGCTGCGCGGCACCATGAGCTGGACGCCGTTCGTCGCGCCATCGGCGACCGCGGGCGCCTCGCTGGTGACCAGCACGACCGCGGTGCTGGCCACCACGGTCGTGGCCGCGGCGGGCCTGGCCGGCCTGGCGCTGCGGACCATGCCCGCCCGCGGCCGGTTGATCACCATGCTGCTGATCGGCGTCGTGCTGCTCGGCCTCGGTTACTCCGGCGGGCTCGGCTCGCCGATCGCGCTGCAGGTGCAGGCGTTCCTGGACGGCACCGGCACCCCACTGCGCAACCTCGCCAAGCTGGAGCCGGTGGTGCGGCTGCCGGTGGCGCTGGGGCTGGTGCACCTGCTCGGGCGGATCCCGCTGCCCGGCAGCGCGGCCCGCCCCGTCTGGCTCGCCGCGTTCGCGCACCCGGAACGCGACAAGAGGGTCGCGGTCGCGATCGTCGTGCTCTCCGCGCTCGCCGCCGGGACGTCGCTGGCGTGGACCGCGCGACTCACCCCGCCCGGGGCGTTCACGGCGATCCCCCAGCACTGGCACGACGCCGCGGCGTGGCTCGACGAGCACAACACCGACCGCGGCCGGGTGCTGGTGGCCCCCGGCGCCCCGTTCGCGACGCAGGTGTGGGGCAACAGCCACGACGAGCCGCTGCAGGTGCTCGGCGACAACCCTTGGGGCGTACGCGATTCCATCCCGCTGACCCCGCCCGAGACGATCCGCGCACTGGACTCTGTGCAGCGCCTGTTCGCCTCCGGCCGCCCCTCCCCCGGCCTGGCCGACACCCTTGCGCGACAGGGAATCTCCTACGTGGTGGTGCGCAACGATCTGGATCCGGACACGTCGCGGTCGGCCCGGCCGATCCTCGTGCACCGGGCCGTGGAGGGGTCACCGGGGCTGACCAAGGTGGCCGAGTTCGGTGACCCGGTCGGGCCGGGCACTCTCGAGGGCTTCGTGGCCGACAGCGGTCTGCGGCCCCGGTATCCGGCCGTCGAGATCTTCCGCGTCGCCCCCCTCGACACCGATGGCACCGACGACACCCGCGCACGGTCACCCATGCACCCCTATCTGGTGGACACCGACCAGATGACCCGGGTCGCCGGCGCCCCCGAGGCGCTGCTGCGCCTCGACGAACGGCGCAGGCTCGCCGGACGACCCCCGCTGGGACCGATGCTGCTCGCGGCCGATGCCCGCCGCGCCGGTCTTCCGGTCGACGGCGTGATCGTCACCGACACCCCCGCGGCCCGCGAGATCGACTACGGCCGCGTCGACGATCACGCGTCTGCGGTCCGCACTCCCGACGACGCGCGGCACACCTACAACCGTGTGCCCGACTATCCGTCGCAGGGCGCGGATCTGGTGTACGGCAAGTGGACCGGCGGACGGTTGTCGGTGTCGAGTTCGGCGGCCGACTCCACTGCGCTGCCGTACGTCGCACCCGCGACCGGGCCCGCGGCGGCGATCGACGGCGACAGTTCCACGGCGTGGGTGTCCAACGCGTTGCAGGCCGCCGTCGGGCAGTGGCTGCAGGTGGATTTCGACCATCCGATCACCAACGCCACATTGACCATCACGCCCAGCGCCACCGCGGTCGGCGCCCAGGTGCGCCGCATCGAGATCGCGACCGCGACCGGCACCAGCAGCCTGCGCTTCGACACCGCGGGCAAGCCACTGACGATCCCGCTTCCGGTGGGTGAGACGCCGTGGGTGCGGATCACCGCGGTGGCGACCGACGACGGCTCTGCCGGTGTGCAGTTCGGCGTCACCGATCTGGCCGTCACACAGTACGACGCATCCGGTTTCGCCCACCCGGTGTCGCTGCGGCACACCGTCGAGGTGCCCGCACCGCCGCCGGGTTCGGTTGTGCAGCAATGGGATCTGGGAACCGAGCTGCTCGGCAGGCCGGGCTGTGCGGACAGTCCCGTCGGTGTGCGTTGCGCGGCCGCGATGGCGCTGGCATCGGAGGAGCCGGTGAACCTGAGCCGCACCCTGACGGTGCCGCAGGACACCGAGGTGGCGCCCACGGTGTGGATCCGGGGACGACAGGGCCCCAAGCTCGCCGATCTGGTGGCGCAACCGGGCACCACGAGAGCGTTCGGCGACGCCGATCCGATCGACGTGCTCGGCTCGGCGTATGCCGCGACCGACGGTGATCCGCGGACCTCCTGGACCGCGCCGCAGCGGGTCGTGCAGTTCCAGACACCGACCACTCTCACGCTCAAACTGCCCCGGCCCACCGAGGTCGCGGGCCTGCGGATCGTGCCGGGCGACACCGAACCGCCCGCCCATCCCACGTTGGTCGCGATCGATCTCGGCGACGGCCCGCAGATGCACCGCCTGTCCGGCGATGGTGAACCCCGGACCGTGACGCTCAAACCCCGCGTCACCGATACCGTGACGGTGTCGCTGCTGGCGTGGAACGACATCATCGACCGCACCTCGCTGGGCTTCGACCAGCTCAAACCGCCGGGGCTCGCCGAGCTCACGGTGCTCGACGGCCGTGGCGCCCCGATCGGTGCCGCCGATGCGGCGAAGAACCGTTCGCGTGCGGTGACACTTCCGTGCGGGCAGGGCCCGATCATCGCGGTGGCCGGCGAGTTCATCCAGACGTCGGTGCGGACCACCGTCGGGGCGTTGCTCGACGGTGACCCGGTCCCGGCGCGGCCGTGCCGACCCGAACCGGTCAGACTCCCCGCCGGGCAGCAGGAGCTGGTGGTCAGCCCCGGCGCCGCGTTCATCGTCGACGGGGTCGAGCTGGCGACCCCGGACGCCGATGAGATCCACACGGCCCCAACGACTTCCGTCGACACCGGCACCTGGACCGCTGACCGCCGCGAGGTTCAGGTGAACGCCGCTGCACAGCAGCGCATCCTGGTGGTGCCGGAAAGCATCAACCGGGGCTGGTCCGCACACGACGCCGCAGGCACCGAACTGAAACCGGTGACGGTCAACGGATGGCAGCAGGGCTGGGTGATCCCGGCAGGCACCGAGGGCACGGTGACGTTGTCCTTCGCCTCCAACGCCCCGTACCGCGCCGGCCTGATCGGCGGGTTGGCGCTGCTACCCCTGTTGGCGCTGCTGGCGCTGTTCGGCGCACGCAGGCCGGTGCCGACCACCGCACCTGCGCGCCCGTGGAACCCCGGGCCGGTGGTGACCGGCGCAGCCGCGATGGCGGCGGCAACGGCGATCTCGGGGTTCATTGGACTGCTCGTCGTCGGCGCCGCGATCGGTGTTCGAATGCTGTTGCGCCGCCGCGGACCTCGCGGCGAGAAAATCTGGGATAACCTCGCGGTGGCCGGGGCCGCGGGCGGGCTTTTGCTCGCGGGTTCGGTGCTGAGCCAGTACCCGTGGCGATCGGTGGACGGCTACATCGGCCACACCGCGGGTGTGCAATTCCTTGCGCTGCTCTCGGTGGCGTTGCTGGCGGCATCCGCGGTGCGGCTGGTGAATCGAACCGGTCCACCCGGCGGCGGCGAGTCAGCTAAGCCTCGGCGCACCGAGACATCTGCTCAAACCGGTTAGCCGTACTTGCCAACTCAACTGGTTGACAGCAGGCAGGTGCAGTACCTACGGTACTTGTACGCGCTGTTTCGGCGGCATTGAGGTTTGCTGACCGAGGGAGAACAGACGTCGGTCTGCGATGGGCGCGCAACCGGGTTCCACGGTGGTCCGTCATTGGTGCAGCAAATTCGGCGAGCTGTCGGCAAACCCAGACGCGCACGGCGTGTACGGGGGCTGTGGTGTCGGCGACGGAGGGGTTCGCCGACACCACAGCGAGCGTGAAACCGGTGCCGTCGAGGTCGTCAGTGCGCGGCGGCCGCGGCCTGTTTGACCGCCGTCAGCGCCTGCTCGTCCTCGTCGGCGAAGGTGTCCTCCAATTGCAACGGTGTGTAGTCGACGTCGATCTCGGCCAGTGGGCGCCCACGCGCACTGCTGATCGTCCCGAACCGGCGCATCCCGCGATCGCTGGAGTACTGCAGGAACTCGGACTCCTCAAGGCCGAACGGGATGTCGTCGCCGTACAGCGCGAACCCCTCCTGCGTCAGTCGCAGTGCGACCGGGATGAGTTCGTTCATGCGGGCCTCGAACACCGTCCAGTTGGCGTCGTCGGCCGCGACGTGGCGACGGCACGTGAACGTGCCCCATGCCATGTGCCTGCGCTCGTCGTCACCGATGCGCCGCACCAGTTCCTGCATGCCGGGAAGGATGCCCCGGTCGACGCAAATACGATGCCACGCATAGTATCCCGTCAACGCCAACATGCCCTCGACCACGTGGTTGTACACCACCGAGGCGCGCACCTGCGCGGCCGGTGACGGATCGTCGGTGAGCGCTTCGAGCGCGGCGGGCAACTCTTCGCAGAAGATCTGGACGTAGGCGGGCACCTCCTGGATGTAGGTGTGCAGATCGCCGGTGACCCCGACGGCGTCCAGCCACAGGCGGAACACCTGGGTGTGCTTGGCCTCCTCGAACGCGAACTGCGTCAGATACATCTCGTCGCCGAGCCGTCCCTCGGCGCGCATCGCCGCCATGAACGGCTGGATGTCCTTGGTGACGGCCTCCTCGCCGGCGATGAACTCCGCGCACAGCCGCGTCGCGTATTCGCGTTCCCGCTCGGTCAGCGCCTCCCAGTCGGCCCGGTCGCGGGAGAAGTCGATGTCGGCCGGGTCCCAGAACTTCGCGTTGCCGCCCGCGAAGAGTTTCAGGGGCAGGCTGTTCCAGTTGAGGCCCCCTGCCCTGATCGAATCGAAATGTGTCCGCGTCATCGACGACCTCCCGACGGTACCGAGGTGACACAGCTCACATTAGTTCCTTTTGACCGCGACGAGGTGCTGTGAGGTCGGTTCACTCGTCGTGAACCGTCTGACGTTCTGCTCCACGAGCAGATCGTGGCCGGTCAGACGGGTGTGGTGCTGACGCGGATGCTCGTCCCACGACCGGACGACGAAGGCCTCGACGAACGTGCCCGCCTTCTCGCCGCTGCGGAACAGCTGCCACTGCGAGGCCCCGGTGCGCTGCCGGGACCGACCGAGGGCGACCATCGCGTCGAAGAACCCGGTCTCCTGTGCGGGCTCGACGCAGTAGGACACCAGGATCACCACCGGACCGTCCACGGGTTCGGGTTCGAAGATCCAGGGCCGGTTCCGGCCAGTGCGCCGACAGTGTCACGTCGAGGTTCCCGGTGCGCGCGTGCAGGGGCCACCAGATCGCCGACAGGGCGCCCCCCATCAGCGCGGCGCTGACGAGCATCCACTGCGCTCCCACGGTCTGCATCCAGGTGCCCAGGTTCGACACGAACCGGGCGATCCACAGGGCGCGGTAGATGGGCGACGCCAGCGGTGCCCACGTCGATGTGGCGCCCATCGCCGGTGTCGCGGTCGTCATGCGTTCCCTCGTCGGCCCACCGCAACAACATTGCCAGGCTCGAGCCGCCCGAAACGGCGGCTTGATCGACCCGGTGACGGGTCGTCATCCCAGGCATAGTGAGAACATGGCCGAAATCCACGATGTCCCCGATGCCCACCACTACGAACTCACCGTCGACGGTGAACCCGCAGGCAAGCTGCTCTATGTCGACATCGGAGATCAGCGGGTCTTCCACCACACCGAGGTCGACGACAGGTTCAGTGGCCGGGGTCTCGCGGGTGAGCTCGTCTCGGCCGGACTCGGTGATGCCAGGGCCGCAGGCAAGCGCGTCGTGGCGGTGTGCCCCTACGTCGCGAAGTACGTGTCACGCCATCACGATTTCGACGACGTCCTCGATCCGGTCACCCCGCAGGTACTCGAGGCGGTCGAGAACGCCGAGGACTGAGCATTCG
Organism: Mycolicibacterium goodii; assembly: GCF_001187505.1. The sequence continues at coordinate 1,809,049 of NZ_CP012150.1, read as the reverse complement.
GGTCGCCTTGACCTCAACCGCCGTTGAGCTTCTACCGTGGCCTCGACGATCACGGGATGGAGAAGACATGGCGATGACGCTTACCGACACGGCCCCGGGCGGGGGGTGGCCTGCCGATCTGCGCGTGGCGCAGGTGCGCGTCGCCCGCCCCACCGACCGGCTCGCAGAGGTGCAGCGGTTCGACGCCGAGATTCTCGGCCTGCCGGTGCTGTACCGGTTCGAGAACCACGCCGGGTTCGGTCACTACCATCTCTTCGGGACCGGCGCCCCTGATCCCGGGGACGACGCATTCACACCTCTGGGCTTCCGTACACGGCGACCAGTACGGAGCGGTCCAGGCTGTTCTCCGACCACACCCCCATGCGGGTGAAGCCGCAATCCTGCATGATCGCCAGATAGTCAGGCCGGTGATACCACTGGTTGATGACGTCGAGATTGTTGATGGCCAATGCCCGGTTGATCGCCACGGTCTCGGCGACTCGTCCGCGGAAACCCGCATTGATCGCCCGAACCTGAGGCGTCGATCCGTCCGACCCGATGTCACCGTCGAGGGAACGGTTGTTGAGGACGTCGAGGGTATGCCGGCGGGCAGCCTCCAGCAGACGCGGATCCACCGTGATGTTGTCGGTGCACCCGGCTTGACGCTGGACCGTGTACACATTGGACACCACACTGCTGTTGAGCCTGCGGTTGTCCGCCGCGGCATCCGGTGCATACGACATTGCGCCGACGGCGAGCGCTCCGCACGCAATCAAGATGGCTGATGGTCGGGGAACCGGGCTCATCACACCTCACCAGATCGATAACCGGCTGCGGAGTTCCGCAGCTGCCAGATCATTTCGGGACACAGCTCGTTCACTGCCTGCGAAACCAGGTACGAGGCATGGAATTCGTCGGAGGTGTGGAAGTCTCCTCGCACGTCACCGACGAGTCGACCGTAGGCAGTTCCGGCCGCCACCTTCGAGCAGATACCCCGCCCGTAGGCCAGCGCCGCGTCCGGGCTCGCGAAGTTGTAGCCCGGACGCACGGTCACGTTGACCAGGTAGACGAATTCGTCGGCACGGGCATCCGGAGCGGCAACGGCGGCCGCCACGTAGCCGACCGCCGCCGCAACCAGCGCGTATGCCGCACGCCGGATCAGATCGGGGTGAAATCGGAAACCAACCATCGCTGACCGATTCTCTCCATCGTGACCCTGACCGTCGACGCTGTCGAGGTCGGCGGATCGGCACCGACAATCGTGGTCTGGTTGACGAAGACCATGACGACAGCACGCCTCGGTGTTGCCGAGACCACCGCGGCTGCAGGTACCGTCGCCACCGCTGAGATCTGTTTCTCCCGGGCCCCCGGTATCACGACGTCGTGGATCAACGAGTCGTACGAATCGCGGAATGGGCCGGTGAGCCCTTCGCCAGCGGACTCGAGATCCTTCTGCACGGTATCCGGCTTGTACGACAACATCTTTATCGTGCTGTCGGTGGCAGCGGGCAGAACGCCGGCACTCGCCGCCTGCGCGGCTCGCAATGAGCTACCCCGCCATTGCAGATAGCCCGCGCACGCGGCAAGGCCCACCACGAGCAGAGGGATCACCACATACGCCAGCAGGCGCAGCCAAACCCGCGACCTGACAGAAGAAGGCGGATGCACAGAATCCCGCTCCGAGGGCGTATCGACCTCGAGTTCATCGGCCTCACCGAGGGGGTCTGTGTCGAAGTCGAGATGAGAGTCCCGCAGGTGATCGTCCGTGGTGCGCAGATCCACCTCGGACGCGTTCTCGGTTGTCAGTTGAGTGGTCATGCCACAAACCCCACATTCGTCACCTTCGCGACGTCACCGAATCGCTGAACGTCGATACGCATCCGCCACAATCTCGGCTGCTGTTCGGGCGCAGCACTATTCGACGTCTTCACCGACACCGCGACCAGGACCCTCCCGGTATCGCCGTCCACCGACTCGATCCCGGCTTCGGTCACCGTCCCCTCGGTCTTCGACTGGGTCTTGGTCACCACCTCTTCGAAAGCCGGTGCCCGCTGCTCGAAGTCGTCGTAGAAGCTTCCGGCCGAGCCGTCCAGTACCCGCTGGATGTCCTGTTGGATGTGCTCGAAGTTCATGGTCGTCAAGTTCACCGCGGCTTGCCGACCGGCCTGCAGGAGCATCTCGTTCAATCGTTGGTTCTGTTCGGCCTGCTGGGTGCGCCAAGAAAGCCACCCGGTCAATGCGCCCACGACCGCGAGCATGAGAACTCCGATCAGCAGGGCCCCGCGGACGCCCTTGGCCTCGGGCGTGCTCTGCTTCCGCGAATCACGCCCCGTCCCAGGTTCTGTGCCGCCGGGATGTTCCTCGGTCAGTTCGTCCCGTGTGGCGTCAGCATCGACTGCCATGTCTGCTCCTTCGATCCGTTGTCAGCCAAATCGGCCTGGGTGTACACCTGGCCGTCCGGACCCAGATAAGTGCCGGTGGCAGGGTCGTAACGGGCTATCGCCATCGGCACGGGATCGCCTTCCACAGGCGGGGCCTGCGGTGGTTCGACCGGTAGGGCCTGCGGATCCTGCCCTGGCCCCAGATCAGGGATGGACTGTCCCGACAGCGTCGCGTTCGGGTCGCCCTTCCAGTTGTAACCGTCATTGAGCGGGACGAAATTCTCGTCGCTCTCACAGAGTTTCACCGTCGGCGCACGCTTACCCGGCACCGTCTCGCATGGCAGGTTGCGGGCGCCGCGAACGTTGAACGGTGAGTCCTGCGGGGTACGGCAGTACAGATCGCCTGCCGGCCGATCCGGGTAGTCCTCGAATGACGGGGGTCGACGCTGCTGCGCGGGAAGGAATCCCGTGGTGCAGGGCGGCGGCAGGTTGATGTTGGTGTTGAAGGCCAGGAACAGGCCCTTGTGCGCCTTGTCCTTGTTGTCGCGGTTGGCCAGGTTCGGCGCCTGGAGTTGAGCGATGCCCTGAGGCAGCAGCACGAGAAGTTGCTCGATACCCGGCTGATACGCCACAGCCACCTGGTTGATGCTCACCAGATTGGCCAGCAGGATCGGCAATGTGGGCTGTACCCGTTCCAACAACTGACGCGCCTCCTCGGCGGCAGGTGCTCCGTGCTCGATGAGGCCGACAGCATCTGCATTGTGTCGTTCGAGCTGGCCGGTGACGACGGAAAGATTTTCCGCCCATGCCTCGATAGAGTCGGCGGTGCTGGTCTGCGACCCGGCAACCGGCTGCCACAGATCGATCAAAGTGGTGAGTGACCCGAGGTTCTTCCTCGCGTCGGAGGCCAAGGCCGTCGATCCCCTGATCAACCGCGCGATCTCCGGTCCGAGACCTCCTACAGCGGCGTAAGATTCGTCGATCGCCGTCTTGAGGTTCTCCTGCGGTATCGCCTGCAGTCCGGTATTGGCGGCGTCGAGAAGACTGTTGATGTCCGGCGGGATGAAGACGTCCTTCGCCGCGATGACGTCACCGTCCTTGAGGGGCGGAGCTGCGGCACTGCGCGGCAACAATTCGACGTACTGCTCTCCGATCGCAGACTGGCTGTGCACCTCGGCACGCAGGTCCGACGGGATGTCGATGCCGGATCTCAGTTTCAAAACCGCTCGTACACCGCCGTTGTCGGTGAGCCCGACCGCTTCGACGCGGCCGACCTCGGTGCCCCGGTAGGTGACGTTTCCGGTGGGGTAGAGGCCGCCGGTTCTGTCGAGGTCGAGGTTGACCGTGTACAGCCCGACCCCGAAGAGGTGAGCGGGCAGCCTCATGTAGCCGAAGATCATGACGGTGCCGAACACCACGGCGATCACGACGAAGATGGCCAGCTGAATCTTGGTTCTGCGGTGGATCATGTCACCGCCCCTGATCCCAGCGGTAGGGCGCCACCAGCGGGTTGACCGCGGTGTACGGGCTGGGAAGTTGTCCGATCGTTCTCCCCCACTGCATTTCGAGTTCGGTGAGATCGCCTTCCCATCGCGTCCCGGTGAAGAACCCCGCGTCGATCCGGCTCAACGTGAGGTCCACGATCGCGGTCATGTTCGCGTAGTCACCACGCATCCACTTCTCCAGGGTCTCGTTGGGGAACGGGTAGGTGGTGAGGATCGACAGCGCGCGAGTCATGTTGGGGCCCGCGTTGGCCAGCGATTCCAGCACCGGGCCGATGTTGCTGAACTCGCGCACCAGCGAATCCTTGGTCTGCCTTGTCGAATCCGCAGCCAGTGCACTGAATCTGCCCAGCTGGTCGAGTGCCTCGATCAGGTTGTCCCGCTGGTCCTTGAGCACCTCGAGTGCGTCCGGGATCGTGCGAACGGCCTTGTCGACCACCGGCTGCTGGGCCGCGAACTTGCCGGTCAGCCGGTTCAGGTTCTCGGTGGCCGCGATGATGTCACCGGTCTGCTCATTGGTTCTCGCGACGAAGGTCTCGAGTTGCCCGATGAGATCCCTCAGTTCGGCCTCGCGTCCACGCAGTGCTGTGCTCAACGCCTTTGTGATGTCTTGCATCTGGCCGAGCCCGCCGCCGTTGAGCAACATCGAAACCGCTGCCAGAGTCTGCTCGGTCGTGGGGTGGGCAGAAGAGTCCGCCAGTGGGATCAAAGACCCCTGGTGCAGCCTTCCCTGTGGTGCAGTCGCGGGAGGGGCCAGTTCCACGTGCAGCGATCCGAGCAGGCTGGTCTGGCCGATCGTCGCGGTGGAGTTGGCAGGCAGGTTCACATCGCCGTTGAGACGCAACGTCAACAGCGCGTGCCACCCTTGGCGTTCGACCTTGGTGACCGTGCCCACCGTGACATCTGCGACCCGAACGCGGGAATTCGGCTGCAGATTGGTGATGTCGGGCATCTGGACCTGGATGTCGAAGGCATCCGGCCCACCGCCTTCGGTTCCCGGCAGGGACACCGAGTTCAGACCGCGCCAGTCGCTGCAACCGGTGACGCCGACCAGTAGCGCCGCGGTAGTCGCCGCGCCCGCCACGACTCTCCGCATCGCCATCGACAGGACGCTGCGGGTCATGATCCTGCCCCCGCCGGAATCATCAGGCCCGGCAGCCCGGCGGACGGATCGGTGCCGCCGTCCGTGGGAAGCACCTCCGGATCGGGGTCCTGGACCACGGGTTGGGCCGGCGGGATGTAGTCGGGGCGCAGCCTGTCCTCGCTGTAGGTGATCTCATTGGGCCGTGCCTGCGCCCCTACGAACACGTTCTCTCCGAACGGCGGAAAGTTGAACTGGCGGTTCTTCACGATGGGTGCCAGGTACTGCACACACAGTTTCGCCGATCGTTCGGCCCCCATCCTCGACGCCGCTTCGATCGCACCGCAGATGAAGGAGATCGGGTCGGAGAAGTTGTTGATTGCCAGCGCACCGGTGAGCGAACCGTTCGCCGGCTCGTAGATGTTGCCGAAATTGGCCAGTGTGGTGGGAAATATGTGAAGCGACTGTTTGATGTCGTCGAGACTCTGCACCAGCGCGGTGCTGATCGAGGCGAGCACGTCGGAAGTCGTTCCCACGGCGTCGCGATTCTCTGTCACGAAGCTTTTCACATCGACAGCCAAGGCATTCAGATCGGCGATCGCCTGCCCCACCTCGTCCGGGCTGTCGGCAAGCAACGCGGTCACCGCGGCCATGTTGCGGTTGAGCGCAGAGAGCACGTCGGTGCTGTCGTGCAGTGCCGATACCAGGATCGCCAGGTTGTTCAGGGTGGAGAAGACGTCGTCCTTGTGATCACTGAGGGTGGTCACGGTCCTGGACAGCTTCACCAGTGCGTCCCTGATGTTGTTGCCCTCACCACGCAGGTTGTCCGCCGCGGTGTTGATGAAGTTGCCGAGAGCGCTGGTCCCTCCGGGTGACTCGGGTTGCAATGTGCGCGTGAGTTTCTCGAGCTGGACCCGAAAATCGTCCCAGCTCACGGGCACCGCGGTCCGCTCGATCGGGAGGACGGCCCCATCGGGCAGCTGCGGCCCGGATTCATATGGCGGAGTCAGTTGGATCGCACGTCCCGTCACGAGCTGTGGCGACAGGATCGCGGCGGTGACATCTGCCGGCACCGGGAATTCCCTGTCCACCCAGAACGTCACCTTGGCGCGCTCGGGCTGCGGTTCGATCTGCTTGACCTTGCCGACCGGCACACCGAGTATCAGCACGTCGTCGCCGACGAACAAACCGTTGCTGTTCGAGAAATAGGCGGTGATGGTGGTGCGCGCCGCGGGGCCGGTCATCCGGAACCCGACGAGCACATTGGCCACCATGACGACCACCAGTACGGCCGCCAGCGTCAGCTGTTTCTTGCTGATTCTCATTGTCCTTCACCTGTCGGTGTCGGGTTGGTGGACTCACCGGGAGCGGGAACGTAAACCGGGCTCGGTGTCGGCTCGGGTGTCGATTCCAGTCCCGGGATGGGCGGTGCGGGCGGGCCTGGCGGCGGCCCCCCGGGTGCGGGTGCAGGCGGTGGCTCCCGGTACGGGTACCGCGGATCCCCAGGGTTGCCGGTGATCGCGTCGGGCAGGTTGAGCCGGGGCTCTCCACCCTGGCCGGTCCGCGGGTACGGAACCGGCAGCGCCGGTGTGCCCGGCTGCCCCACCGGCGGGTCGACGCGTTCCGACGGCAGCAGTGTCGCGGGGTCAAGGCCGAGATCGGAGAATGCGGCGTCGATGAACGGCTGCGCAAACTGGCCGGGAATCAGGTTGGGGATGTAGGCCTTGAAGAAGGGGCCGGATCCCACCGACTCACCCAGCGACAAGGCGTACTTGTTGAGTAGTTTGACGGCTTCCTGCAGCCGGTCCTTGCGGTTGTCGATGATCGTGAGAACGCCGTTGAGCTTGTCGAGCATGGGTCGCAGCTGCTGACGGTTGTCCGCGATGAACCCTCTCAGTTGCGTTGCCGCCCTGCTGATGTCCTGCGATACCCGGTCGAGCGCATCGCTCTGGGTCCGAAGCTCGGCCAACAACGCATTGCTGTCCCGCACCAGCCCGACGACCTGGTCGGTGCGCGTGGCGAGCACAGCAGTCGCCTTACGCGCGTTGGCCAACAGGTTGCGGAGCTCGGTGTCGCGCTTGTTGATGGTGTCGGAAAGCCTCGCCACTCCGGCCACGGCGATCTTCACATCAGGCGGCGTACCCGCGAAGGTCTGTGCCATGGTGTCGAGCGCAGCCGAAACACCATCGGTGTTCAGCTTCTCGACAGTGGAAGCCAGATCGCCCAGCGCATCGGGCAACTGGTACGGCGACGTGGTGCGTTCCAGTGGAATCGGATGGTCGAGTTGACCACCCCCTCGCGGCATGACATCGATCACCTTCGTTCCCAGGAGACTCTTCACTTTGATCGCGGCTTCGCTGCGCTCGCCGAGATGTATCGCGCTGTCGACGGTGAAATCGACCAGCACCTTTCTGCCGTCCAATCTGATGCGCTCCACCTTCCCCACGGCGAATCCTGAAACTCGCACGGTGGCACCGGTGTTCAGGCCGCCGGCGTCGGCGAAGTACGCCGAGTAGTCCTTCGTGCTGCTGAGCAGGGGCAGTTTGTCGAAGTTCAGCGCTGCCATCGCGATCACCACCGTGATCGCGATGCCGACCAGCCCGATGGTGCGCGGATCGCGCTCTGAGAAGGCTTTCATCTCGGCGCGCACCGCCCTGTCACCTGCTCGGCAACCTTGACGTAGACTGGTTGTCCCCCTTTGCCGTTCAGCTTCAGGATGAGGTCACAGAGGTAGAAGCTGAAATAGTCTCCGTACATCGCCTGCCGGCCCAGCACCCGGTACTTGTCGGGAAGGGTGTTGATGATGTTGTCGAGGTATTCGTGATCGGCGACCGCGATGGCGGCGGCCCGGTCGGTCTGGGTGACGACGTTCTGCAGCGGCGGCCGGGCCTGAACCAAAAGATCGGCGATCTCGGTGGCCGCATTGTCGCTGTTCGCAAGGGCACCGCTGATGTCGGTCCGGCGAGCTGCCAGCCCCGCCACCAACTCCGACAGCGAATTCACCGCCTTGTCGAACTGGTCGCTCTGCTCACCGAGCGAACCCAGGAGGACGTTGAGGTTTCCGATCACCTCGCCGATCAGCTGGTCACGGTCGGCCAGGGTGGAGGTCATCGCCGCGGTCTGATCCAGGAATGAGCCGATGGTGACGCCCTGTCCTTGGAACACACCGACGAGTTGAGTGCTCAGCGCGTTGACCTGATCCGGGTCGAGGGCCTTGAACAACGGCCGGAACCCGCCGATCAACTCGTCGAGATCGAGGGCAGGTCTGGTGCGCTCAAGCGGGATCGTCGCGCCGGCCGCCAACGCCGTACCTTGGCCATTGCCCTCTTGCAGCTCCAGATACCGACCGCCGATCAGGTTGTCGTAGCGGATCACCGCGGTGCTCGCGGTGGTCAGGGCCACCGAGTCCTCAATGGAGAAGTCGACGAGCACCTTGGCGTTGCTGTCGATCGAAACATCCTGTACCTGGCCGACTTCCACGCCGGCGATCCGCACGAAATCCCCCTCCTTCAACCCGCTGATATCGGTGAACTGGGCAAAGTACTGCCTGCGGTCACCGAACCGCAGATCGGCGAAGATCGAGAACAGTGCGAACACACCCACGGCGCAGACGGTCAAGAACGCGCCGACGCGTATCAGGGTGGCAAGAACTTCTTTGTTCACCGATCGGCTCCTGTCAGGCCCGGTGGGCCATCATCGGGTCGGGGTCATTGCGGCGGGTGCGGGCGGAACGAAGGGCTCGGCGCCCGGTGCCGGCTCGCTCGGCGGGGGTTGATCCGATGGTGGCGGTGCAGGCGGGAGGCCCGGCCACAGTGGGGTCCCGTCGTCGCCGTAGAGATCCGCGCCGTAGGGCGGGGCACCCGGGTACGGGATGGGTCCGGGAGCGGGCCCGCCGTCGAGGTTGCGGACGACCGGTGGCTGCGGGACTGCGCGGGTGACCGGGAAGTAATTGGCCCAACCGGGAAATCCGATGCCGGGGTTCGGACGGATGTCCAGGCCGGTTCCCCAGCCGGTGTCGGTCACCAGCTGCCGGACCGGGAAGTTCTTCGCGACATCCGGCAGCGAACCACATCCGGGTTGTCCACCGGGACCGCCCTTGGCGCCGACGATCGGCAGGTTGTCCGGGTAGTGGTACGGATCGTTGCCGAGCAGAAGCCCGATGTCGAAGATCGCCGTGCGGCCGTTGGCGCCGAACGCGTCGACGTGACCGTTCTGCAGCAGGGAGACCGATCCGTCGAGCAGACAGGTGTACTCAGGCTGGTACTTCATCAGCAGATCCGAGGTGGGCGCGAAGCCATTGACCGCATTCACGAGGTTCGCAGAGTTGGGGGCCAGCAGATCGACACCTGCCCTGCCGAAGCCGATCACGTTGAGCAGCAGCGTGTCGAGTTCGGACCGGTGGGAGGTGATCGTCTCAGCCGCGGTGGTGCCTGCGTCGAGAATCTTCACGATGTCGTCGGCCGCGCGGTCGTATGCGGCACTGACGTCGCCCATGGCACGCCAGTCCTCCCGGATGACGTCTTGTCGCGGATTGATTTCCGCCAGAACCTGATTCGCGTCGGTGATGGCCTGCCCCATGCTCTCCCCCTGGCCGCGCAATCCCTCGGCAAGGGCCGAGATGACGGCGTTGAGCTTGGCGGGGTCGACCATCCTCAGGACGTCGGTGAGGTTCTCGAACACCGTGTTCACCTCGGTGCTGACGTTGCGTGAATGCAGCACCGCACCGGCGGCCAGCCGCTCACCTGCCGGCTTGTCCGGGTAGCTCAGGTCGACGTACTTCGCGCCGAATGCCGTTGTCGCAGTGATCCTCGCCTCGACGTTGGCCGGGATGTACCGGACTTGATCGGGTTCTATCTCCAATTGCATGCTCGCCCCCGAGGCACCGCCGCGGATCTCGCTGACGCGGCCCACCTCGACGCCGTTGAGTTTCACCTTCGCTCCGGTCTCCATCACCAGGCCCGAGCGATCGGCCACCAGTGTCACCGGCACGAACTCGCGGAAGGTTCCCGCGAACAGCGAACCCGTCGTGAGGAAGAAAACACCGAGAGCCGCGATGAGGATCAAAGTCCACCACGCCGGCTTGATCCGACTTTCCCTGAATTTTGGTTGCACGACTCACCCCGCCAGGTGGAAATTGCCGGACTGGCCGTACAACGCGAGCGAGATCATCACCACGACGATGGCGGCCACGATCAACGAGGTCCGCACGGCGCGTCCGACCGCCTCACCCACGCCCGCGGGACCGCCCGAGGCGGTGTACCCGTAGTAGGTGTGGACCAGCATGATCACGACGGTGATAGCCACGGACTGGCCGAACGACCACAACAGGTCGTCGGTGTTGAGGAACGTGTTGAAGTAGTGGTCGTACACACCGGACCCTTGCCCGTATATCACCGTGGTACCCAGGCGCGATGAGATGAAGGACATGATCACCGCGACGCAGTACAACGGGATCACGACGATCACCCCCGCGGCGACCCTGGTCGATGCCAGATAGCTGACGCTGCGGATACCGATGACCTCCAATGCGTCGATCTCCTCGTTGATGCGCATGGCTCCCAACTGAGCGGTCGCACCGGCGCCGATGGTCGCCGACAGCGCGACCGCGGTGGTTCCCGGCGCGATGAGCCGGACGTTGAAGAACGCCGAGGCGAAACCGGTGAGCGCCTCAACACCGACGGAGGCGAACTGGTTGTAGCCCTGGACCGCGACCAGGGCTCCGGTGGTCATGGTCAGAAACCCGACGATGGCGACCGTACCGCCGACGACCGCCAGCGCTCCGGCACCGAGCCCCATCGTCGCGATCAGTCGGATGAGTTCGGTGCGGTAGTTCATCGCGGCGTCGCCGATCGATCCGATGGCCCGCGCATAGAATTGGGTCTGGACGCCGATTCCGTTCCAGGCCGCTCGAATTCGATCGAGACGGTTGCTCAACCTTGGGAATCGCTGCTGCACGACAGAACTCATCGCGACCACGTCACACCACCGTGATCTTCACACCGACCGCCGTGGCGATGACGTTGATCGCGAACAGTGCCATGAAGGTGAACACGACCGTCTCGTTGACCGCGTTGCCGACACCGGCCGGGCCGCCCCCAACCGAAATGCCCTTATAACAGGCGATCAGCCCGGCCGACAGGCCGAACAACGCGGCTTTGGCCAATGCCACTGCGACGTCGGCCCCATGCGTCAGGACGGTCAGACCGGCCACGAACGAGCCCGGAGGCACGTGCTGGATGAAGACCGCGAACGTGAAGCCACCGGCCAACCCGACCATGATGACCGTCGCCGACAATGCGAGTGCAACGGTCGTCGCCGCCAGCACCCGCGGCACCACGAGCGCCTGGATGGGATCGATACCCATCACCCGCATGGCGTCGAGTTCCTCACGAATCGTCCTGGCGCCCAGGTCAGCACACATCGCTGTCGAGCCGGCACCGGCCACGACCAGCACCGTCACGATCGGTCCGATCTGGCTCACCGTGCCGATCGCCGCGCCGGTGCCGGAGAAGTCGGCGGCGCCGAACTCGATCAGGAGGATGTTGAAGGTGAAGACCAGCAGCACGGTATAGGGAACCGTCAACATCAGGGCCGGTACGAGCGACACCCGGGCGACAAACCAGGTCTGGTCCAGATACTCGCGCCACGCGAACGGCGGTCGGGCGATCGTCACGAAGACATCGAGCGTCATCGCGAAGAAACCGCCGAGTGCACCCACCGGCTTGGCCGCCGGTCCCAGCGCGATCACGGTGCACCCCGATACGTCGGCATGGTGTGCTCTCGGCCACCGGCCACGCCACCGCTTTGCCGTCCGGCGTACGCGAACCGCATCGGCAGGAACCCCTCGTTGAAGAACACGCCGAAAATGTATGGCACAGATCACGGCCGTTTCCCCTCCTCGCGGGGGGAGATGGGTCCCCCTCCAGGGGCACAACCTCGCCTCCGGATGCGCGCGGCGGCGAAACGCGTAATTATCGAGTTAGTAATTTAAGATTCACTTACACTGCGAGATACACCCAGCCCGACCGCGCTGAATAATAAGTGGACATACACTTAGGAGGTCTGCTCATCCCCGTCGACCTGCCCCCAGACACCGCCAAGACCAGAACCCGCGATCCCGACCGCAAAAACCGGATTCTGCAGGCGGCCTCTGAACTGATCGGCCGCAAGGGTTTTCACGCGGTTTCGATAGCTGACATCGGAAACGCCGCCGGCATCACCGGGTCCGGCGTCTACCGCCATTTCGACAGCAAGTCCGCCATCCTGGTCGCTTTGTTCGACCAGGTGATCGACGATCTCATCGTCGAGGAAGCGCGCATCCTCGACGAGACCGACGAACTGTCAAAAGCACTGGAGGAGTTGATCGAGGGCCAGGTCGAGTTCGTGGTCGGTGACCGTCAGCTTGCGCAGGTCTACCACAACGAGATCAACAACCTCCCGGAGGAGGACCGCCGGAGGCTCCGCCGCAAACAGCGGCTGTACCTCGAGGAATGGGTCCATCTCGTGAACGAACTGCGCGAGGACCTGGACGACACCGAGGCTCGGGTCATCGTGCATGCCGCCATCGGCGCCATTCAGTCACCCCTGTTCCACAACACCGGTCTCGCCGACGACCGGCTCAGGGTACTTCTCGCCGATTCCGCACGCAGCATTCTCACCGCACGCCGTCGCACCCCATAAGGAGAGCGCAACACCTCCCAGCGGGGGATTTGATCGCGCCTCACCGCAGCTAGCGTCCCTTTCACGTGAGCCACACGGGCACTTCACATTTCACTGTCGCGGCGTTGAGGAAGGAGCACGCATGGGCCGGATGACCTCCGAGGTGATGACGCACGACGTCAGCCTCATGTGGCAGAACATCTTCACCGTCGCGAGCTGGGCCATCACGCTGGTGTTGGTCGTCATCGCGATTCGCCTCGGCCGCAGGCAACGCACACCGTTCTATCTCTTCGCGGTGGCGGCCGCCGGTGTCGGCGCCTACGCCGAACCCCTGTACGACGTCGCGTTCGATCTGTGGTTCTACGACGCACAAAACGGTCAACCCGGCGCCGGACTGATGCACTTCTCCGCCTTCGGGATTCCCCAACCGAACTGGACCCACAGCGGCTACATCATCCTGTATGCCGGCGCATGCCTGTACGCCGGACGGCCCATCTACGAAGGACGGTTCAACCGAAAGGGCCTGTTCGCCCTGTGGGGACTGGAGATCGTCACGTCGTGCATCTTCGAGGTCATCGGCACCGGAACGGATGTCTACACCTACTACGGCCCGCACGTTCTCCGGGTCTGGAACTATCCGCTTGTCATCGGAGTCCTGGAGGGCACGCAGGTGGTGCTCTTCACCGTGACCGCGGTACTCGTCTGGCGCCGCGCATCCCGGTGGTGGGAGTTGCTGGGCCTGTTCGTGCTCTTCCCGGTGACGTTCTTCGGTGCCAATTTCGGTCTGGGCTACCCCGTCATCATCGGGATGCATCTCGACAACGGGCTGGCGTCCACACCACTGATCTTCGCCTCGACACTCGCTTCGATCGCCCTGTGCGCGGTTACCATCTGCGGGCTCGCCGCCTTCTTTCTTCCGAAGAGGCTGCCGGACAACGGCACTCCGGCATCCGAGCGCACCGCGCCGCCAGAGGCTCAGCTCGCCGGCTGAGTCAGCACCGTGCACATCGACTGCAACATCGGGGGCGCGGTCTCGGGCGCCGACGACACCGGCATCACCGCCGTCGTCGGCCAGGCTGCACGCGCCCAGGACATCGGCTTCGACGGCATCTGGTCCACCGATGTGGACAGGGATCCGTTTCTGCCGCTGGCGGTGGCGGCGATGACCACCACCACTGTCCAGCTGGGCACCGGCATCGCCGTGGCATTCGCCCGCAGCCCCATGACGACAGCCATGGCGGCCAACGATCTTCAGGAGATGAGCGGCGGGCGGTTCGTGCTCGGGCTCGGCACCCAGATACAGGCACACATCGAGCGCCGGTTCTCGATGCCGTGGTCGGCCCCCGCCGAACGGATGTCGGAGTATGTCGATGCCGTCCGGGCGATCTGGAGGTCGTGGCGGACCGGTGAGCGTCTCGATTTCCGGGGAGACTACTACCAGCACACGCTCATGACCCCGATGTTCACCCCGGCTCCGCATCCTCACGGCGAACCCAAGATCGTGATCTCGGCGGTCGGGCCCAAGATGACCCGCGTCGCGGCCCGTGTAGCCGACGGCCTGCTGGTGCACGGTTTCACCACGCAGCGTTACCTCAGTGAAGTCACCCAACCGGTCATCGCCGTCGAGTTGCGGCAGGCCGGCCGCAGCCGTGCCGAGTTCACCGTCTCCTATCCGGGCCTGATCGCCTCCGGGAGCACCGATGAGGAGATGGCCCGGGCCGTCCACGCCGTCCGGCGCCAGATCGCGTTCTACGGGTCCACACCGGCCTACCGTCACGTCCTCGAACTACACGGATGGCACGACCTGCACACCGAACTACACCGGCTGTCCAAGGCCGGGGAGTGGGCGACGATGAGCGCCCTGATCGACGACGAGGTGCTCAACACCTTTGCCGTCGTGGGAGATCCGACCGAGGCCGGGGCCGAGGTGGCCATCCGATTCGGCGGACTGGTCGACCGTTTCACATTGCTCACGCCGTATCCGCTGAGCGACGATACGGCGGCGGCGATCGTCGCCGGTGCGCGCGCCGCCGCCGCACGGGGCTAGGGCATGTCTAGGCGTCCAGAAGCTCGGCGGCGCGGAGAGCGTCCTCTGCGAGCGTCCGCAACTGAGCAGAATCCATATAAAGGTAGGCTTCGACGAGCTCGTTACTGAAGTCTGCGTTGGCGTCGACCAACACCTTCGCCGCCCGTGTACCCGGCTTCCCGTCGACACGGAAAGCAATGCTCGGTGCGTACCCGTCCGGATCCACATAACGGATGTTCGGGTCGTCGGTACCGAAGATGAACTCGTAGAACTTGTTCGGTTCGCTCACGTGCTTCTCCTTTTGCTGATCCAGCCCCGCCGGCTGGGTTGGAGCCAGACGGTACACAGCTCCCCGGTATGCCGTCAAGGGCCGAATTACCGTGACTACTAAGGTCTTTAGCGATCGGCCACTGAGCTCGCTTACGCCCTTGACTTGCTCCTTAAGCGCGTTAGCTCTCTGAACCTAAGCCCTTAGTTCGATTCACAGCTCTACCCGATGGCCGTTAGCTTCCTAAGTCGTCTTAAGTCGTCTTAAGTCGTCTTAACCCAGACTCTTAGCGCTAGTCGCGCTTGCCGACGAACCGCGCCAGTGCCGCCATGCTCGCCGGTGCCCCCAGCAGCTCATCGAGATAGGCGTCCTCTCGGGCCAACGCGGCGCGCACCGCCTCGATGTGCGGTGCCGTGAGGGTCCGTTTCACGGCGACCAAGCTCGAGATCGGGTGCTTGGCAACCAGTTCCGCGTGCCGCCGCACTTCGTCGTCGAGCTGGTCGGGCTCACACAGCCGCCACACCAGGCCCATGTCGAGTGCCTGCTGGGCGTCGATCCACTCCGAGGACATCAGGATCCAGGCCGCGTTCGGCCGGCCCACCAGGGCCGGCAGCAGATACGACGATGCAGCCTCCGGTGCCAGCCCCAGGCTGGTGAACGGACACTTCAACCGGGCTGTGGTGGACATGAACGCCAGGTCGGCGAACCCCAGGATGGTCGTGCCGATGCCCAGCCCGACACCGTTGACCGCGCAGATCAACGGTTTGGGGAACTCGGCGAGAACATCCATCAGCCCGTTGAAGCCGTACTCCCCCGGAACGAAGCCGTTCTTCGTCGCCCTGGCGTGCAGTTCCTTGAGATCGGTTCCGGCACAGAAGGCCCGGCCGGACCCGGTGAGCACCACCACCGCGACATCGCTGTCGGTGGCGGCGTCCCTCAGGGCGATCGCGGTGGCGTCGTAGAGCGACTCGTCGAACGCGTTGAGCGCATCGTGGCGCGCCAGGGTGATGGTGCGGACCCGGTTGCGGTCGGAGATCTCCAGCATGTTCGTCCTTCACAGAAAAGCCAGTTGGTGGATGTGTTGGGGACTGCGGGCATTGACGACCATGGTGGTGACGCCTGCGGCCTCCCACACCTTGATCTGCTCGCGCACGTAGGAGACGTCGCCCACGATCGCCGCGTCGTCGACCACCTCATCGGGAATCGCCTGTGCCGCTTCCTCTCTCCCATGGCCGCGCAGCAGCCTGGTGACGTCGTCGACGACCTCGCCATAGCCCATGCGGCGGTAGACATCGGCGTGGAAGTTGGTGTCCTCGGCGCCCATACCGCCCATGTACAGCGCCAGATAGGGCTTCATCGCCGCGAACGCCGCGGCCCGGTCCTCGGTGATGACGATGTTGGCGGTCGCGCAGATCTCGAAGGTCTCGCGGGTGCGACGCGCACCGGGCCGCGCGAAACCCTCGTCGAGCCACGCGTTGTAGGTGTCGGCCATGCGCGGTGTGTAGAAGATCGGCAGCCAGCCGTCGCAGATCTCCGCGGCCAACGCCACGTTCTTGGGCCCCTCGGCACCCAGCATGATCGGGATGTCCGCGCGCAGCGGATGGGTGATGGGCTTGAGCGCCTTGCCCAGCCCGGTGGTGCCCGCACCGGTCAGCGGCAGCGGGTAGTGCGGCCCGCCGCTGCTCACCGGCGCCTGGCGGGCCCACACCTGCCGGATCACGTCGATGTACTCGCGGGTGCGGGCCAGCGGCTTGGGGAAACGCTGCCCGTACCAGCCCTCCACCACCTGCGGCCCGGACACCCCCAGCCCCAGGATGTGCCGGCCACCCGAGAGGTGGTCCAGGGTCAGCGACGCCATCGCGCACGCCGTGGGGGTACGCGCCGACAGTTGCACCACCGACGTGCCCAGCCGCAGCCGCGTCGTCTCACGCCCCCACCACGCCAACGGCGTGAACGCATCCGAACCCCACGCCTCGGCGGTGAACACCGTGTCGAAACCGGCCTCCTCGGCCGCGGCCACCAACTCCGCATGGTTGGTCGGCGGCTGCGTGGCCCAGTATCCGAGCTGCAGACCGAACTTCACGTCAGTACGACCGCGGCAAGTTGAGACTGTGCTGCGCAACGTAGTTCAGGATCATCTCCCGGCTGACCGGTGCGATCTGCAGCAGTCTGGCCAGGCCCCACTGCGGCAGCAGACCGTACTCGGCGGAGATGCCGTTACCGCCGTGGAGTTGGATGGCATGATCCGCTGCAGCGACGGCCGCCTCGGCCGCCAGGTACTTCGCGATGTTCGACGCCTCGCCGGCCGGCAACCGGTTGTCGAACAGCCAGGCAGCCCTGCTGGTGGCGATCGCCGCCATGTCCACCTCGATCTTCGCCTTGGCCAGCGGGTGCGCCATGGCCTGATACGTGCCGATGGGTGGACCCCACACCGACCGCTGACGCGCGTAGTCGGCGGCCTTCTCGACCACATGCCTGCCGATACCCACGCACACCGCGGCCCCCGTGATGCGTTCGGGATTGAGTCCGTCGAACACCTGCTTGAAGCCCTCGTGCTGCGCGCCCACGAGATTCGAGGCCGGAACCCGGACATCGTCGAAGTGCAGTGTGAACTGCTTCTCGGGTAGGTTGATGCCCACCGGGAGCCGATGCTTGACCAGGCCCGGCGCATCGGTGGGCACCAGGAAGAGCGAAAGACGTTCCGGCGCAGTCCGTGTGACGACGATGAGCGCCCCGGCCTCGTCCACGCCGGAGATGTAGTACTTGGTGCCGTTGATCACGTAGTCGCCGCCGTCGCGTACCGCCGTCGTGGCGATCTGGCGCGTGTTGGACCCGGCGTCGGGCTCGGTGATGGCGAAGACCACCTTGGTTTCTCCGGAGGCCATGCGCGGCAGCCAGTCCTTCTGCTGCTCGATGCTGCCGTAGCGGGAGAGCAGTTCACCCGATATCGCGCTGGAGACCAGCATGAGCAGCAGCGGGCACCCGCGAGCGGCGGTCTCCTCACAGACGATGGCGAGTTCGACCATTCCCCCTCCCCCGCCGCCGAACTCCTCGGGGAAATTGATGCCGATGAACCCGTGCTCCGCAAGATCCTTCCAGAGTTCGTCGGTGGGTTCGTGGGCCGTCGCCCGTTCCGCGAAGTACACAGGCCCGTACTTGTCGGCGATCGCGGCGACCGCGGCGCGCAGGTCGCGGAGCTCGTCGGGTTCGCGGAAGTCCATGTCGGTCAGTTCTCCTCAGATCAATGCGTCGGGTATGTCGGTGTTGACGGCCCGCAGGTACTCACCGAGGCTCTTGGCCTGGGCATCGGGTCGCGTGCATGACGCCACGCCGTCTCCGAGGAATCCGACGACGACGAAGTTGAGCGCCTTGAGGTTCGGGAACTCGAACCGCCGGATGGTCAGTCCGTGGGCCTCTGGCACCAGTTCGCCGAACCTTCGCTCGGTGAGGTGCGCGCGCAGCCATTCCCAGCGCTCGTCGGTGTCGGTCCACACCCCGACGTTGGCGTTTCCGCCCTTGTCTCCAGAGCGGGTCGCCACAATCGTGCCCAGGGGCCTGCGCGAGGTGGGCCCGAGATCTCGCGGAGCCGGTGGTTGCGGCGCCTGCGCCGCAGTCACCTCCGCCGTCACGGCCGCGTGCTCGATCAGCTCCCGCGTTCCGTCGGCGTGCACCACCGTGTGCTGCACTTCGGACGCCGGGATCAATGTCGGCCAGTAGACACCGAATTCGCTGGCAGAGGTGGGCGGTGTCGTTGTGTAGAAGCCGGCGTACCCGGCGACGTACAGCTCGATGACCGCATTGGAGAACGCACGATCGACCTTGGCGCGGTCACGATCCTTGACGGTGACCCGGAGATGGGCGGTGGCCTGCTCCATGCGCGTCGGATCCGGTGTGTCGTAGCGCAGCAGCTGGATGTCCACGCTGTCGAACTGCTCATGCCCGCCCAGGATCGTCATGAGCTCCTCGACAGCCCACTTGGCCTTCTCATCGATGTCGAGCCCGGTCAACGCCATGGTCATGGTGTTGCGGAAGCCGCCGATGTAGTTCATCGCGACCTTGAGCGACTCCGGTGGTGGGGTGCCGACCGTTCCGCTGACCTGCACGCGGTTCTCACCGACCTGCGCGATGCTGCATGTGTCGAAATGTGCCACCACATCGGGGTTCACGTAGGCGGGCGCACCGACCTCGTACAGCAGCTGGGCGGTCACGGTGCCCGGCGTCACCACGCCTCCGCTGCCGGTCGGCTTGGTTATCACGAAGCTGCCGTCGTGCGCCAGTTCGGCGATCGGCGAACCCGGATAGCGCCGGTCGGTGACTTCTTTGATCTGCGAATAGTTTCCACCTGTGGCCTGCGGACCGCATTCGATGATGTGACCGGCGGCGACGGCGCCGGCCAGCGCGTCGTGGTCGTCGCGCGCCCACCCGTGCCACCAGGCACCGGCACCCACCACAAGCGCGGCGTCGGTCACCCTGCCGGTCACCACCACGTCCGCACCCCGAGCCAGCGCCGATGCGATCCCCCAGCCGCCCAGATAGGCGTTGGCCGACACCGGTTCGAAATCTATGGCGCGCAGCGGAATTCCCGTGTCGATATTGATGAAGTCGATGCCCTGCGCCATGAGCTGCGGCAGCCGGGCCATCAGGTCGTCTCCTTCGACGTGGGCCACCCTGAGGTCGACACCGAGCTCGGCGACCAACTCCCGAACCCGCTGTGCCATCCCTGCGGGGTTGAGCCCGCCCGCGTTCACCACGACCTTGATCCGCCGGCGCGCGCACTCCTCGGCCACCTCGCGGAACTGGGTGAGGAACGTGTGCGCATACCCGGTTTCGGGATTCTTCTTGCGCGCCTTCCACAGGATGAGCATGGTGAGCTCGGCGAGGTAGTCGCCGGTGATGACATCGATCTCGGCCGCGGAGACCAGGTCCCGCATCGCCGAGTGCCGGTCTCCGTAGAAACCGGACACGTTGCCGATCCGGACCGCACGCCTCGTCACGGCCGCACCTTCGGCTCAGTCTTCGTGGCCGCCCCGGCGAAGGCCTGGGCCACCTCCATCCACCCCGTGGCCACCGGCCCTTCGACGGTGAGCCCCGTGTCCGTCCAGTGTCGGCGTTGCGTGACGACGAGGACGAAATCCTCGGCGCTACCAACGATCCTGTTCGCGGCGTCATCGGGGCCCCAGGCCCAGGTCTCGCCGTCCGGTGACTTCAATTGCACCGCAACGGCCTCGCTGGGCACGTCCAACCCGTTGAGGCGGTGGGAGAAGGCGAAGGTCGACACACCGAGATGTGCGATGCTGCGCAAGCCGGGGCTCACCGGCGGCTGCACACCAAGGGTCTCGTAGATGTCGCGTCCGTGTGCCCACGTCTCCATGAGTCGCGCGGTGGCCGAAGATGCCACGCTCATGTCGGGGCCGAACCATGGGATGCGGCGCTTGGGATCGTCATCGGCCAACGCCGCGAGGAGATCCCGGCGTGCGGTCACATACCACCGCGTCAGCTCGTCGGGCGCCAAGATGCGGTGTTGTTCGGCGATCCGATCCGGGAAGTCCATGCCGCCGGCCATCAGCTCGTCCGCCATCGCCCTGAACTCGTCCGGGTCGGTCAGGGCCAGTCTCGCGGCATCGTCGAAGAACGCCAGATGCGAGACCTGGTCCTGGATCCCCCACCCCACCGCCGGTGTCGCGCGGCCCCACTGCTCGAACGGCAGTTCCTGCAGATGACCGGTCAGCAGCTCAGACTCGAAACGCAGCTCGCCGAGGAGCCTGCCGTAGTCCAGCGCCATCAACATCCCTTCCATACCGGGGAGCGCTTCTCCTTGAAGGCCGCCATCCCCTCCTGGGCGTCTCCGCTCAGATAGACCGGCTCCCAGATCGATTCGGCAATATCGAACGCCTCGCTCAGCGGATGCTCGGCGGTCAGTGTCGCGGTCCGCTTACCCGCCGCCACCGACAGCGGTGCATTCGCCGCGATCTGCTCGGCCAGTTCCTGCGTCACCGCATGCAGATCGGCGGGCTCGGCCAGCCGGTTGACGAAGCCGATCTCGTGGGCGCGCGCCGCCGAGATCGGCGCTCCGGTGAGCACCAGCTCCATCGCGATGCGCCGCGGGATCATCAGCGGGAGCGGCGCCGCCCACGGTGATCCCCGGCCCACTTTGGCCTCGGTGATGGCGAACCTGGCTGTGGTCGAGGCCACACACAGGTCGCACGTCTGCGCGAGCAAAAAGCCCCCAGCGAACGCGACACCGTTGACCGCGGCGATGGTGGGCTTGTGCACCATGATGTTGCGCCCGAACTGCGGCACGAAATCGATGGGCGGAACGGTCAGCTGCTCCTCGGACATCTCTTTGAGATCACCGCCGGCGCAGAACGCCTTGTCCCCGGCGCCGGTGAGCACCAGCACCTTGGCCGCAGTGTCGTCGTTGAACCTGCGGACCCCGTCGAACAACCCGTCGCGGACCGCCTTGTTCAGGCTGTTACGCGCTTGGGGACGATTGATGGTCAGCCAGGCGACACCGCCGCGCACCTCGTAGTCGACGCTCATGACACCGTCTCCTCGTCGAGGCCGGAGACCACAGCCAGCACCTGGCCCGAATCCACCTGATCACCTGGCCTGACCGCGATCGACACGACGACACCATCCGACGGGGCGCGCACGGTGTGTTCCATCTTCATGGCCTCCAGCACGACGATGGTGTCTCCCAGGCGCACCTCGTCGTCCTCGCTGACCTCCACACGCACCACCGCTCCGGGCATGGGGGCCAGCAACGACCCGGCCTCCTGGATGGTGCTGGGGTCGGGGAATCGCGGAATCTCCTGCAGCGCAGTTGATCCCAACGTGCTGTCGACATAGTCGACATCTGCGAACCTTGCCACCCGGTAGCGCCGCCGCACGCCGTCGATCTCGGCGTCGACGAGGTCGGCGGCGGCACGGACGATCCGTACCTGCGGTTGCCAGTCCCCGATCGCGACAGTGATTCCCTCTCGCTGCACCCGATAGCGCACTTCGACGGTGTCGTCGCCGACGCGGTACCGCACCACCTGGTCCTGACTCGCCAGGTTGCGCCACCCCGAGGGAAGTCCCGGCAGAATTGTGGCCTGCCTGCGTCGCTGGGCCATCGACGCCAGTGCCGCAGCCACCGCATGGGTGCGCACCGCGGCCGGATCCGCCACGCCCAGCTGTGCGGGATCATGGCGCTGCAGGTAGCCGGTGTCGATGGCCCCGGAACGGAAGTCGTTCTCGCGCAGGATCCCCACCAGCAGATCACGATTCGTGACGACGCCGTGGATCCGGCTCTCGCGCAGTGCCCGTGCCACACGGCTGCAGGCCTCGTCTCTGGTCCGGCCGTAACCGATCACCTTGGCGAGCATGGGGTCGTAGAACGTGCTGACGGTCGATCCGGAGGTGAATCCGGCGTCGATACGCACGCCGGGAAGATCGGGGAACTCCAGCGTGTGCAGCGTTCCCGACACGGGAACGAAACCGCCCGCGACATCTTCTGCGTACAGCCGAACCTCGACCGCATGTCCGTTCGGTTCGGTGTGCAGCATCTCGTCCGGCAGCGGCTCGCCTGCGGCGACCAGCAACTGTGCGCGTACCAGGTCGATTCCGGTGACAAGCTCGGTCACCGGGTGTTCGACCTGCAGTCGGGTGTTGACCTCGAGGAAGTAGAACGAGCCGTCCGGCGCCATCACGAACTCGACGGTGCCTGCCCCCTCATACGCCAGCGCCTTGCCCGCGGTCACGGCAGCCCGTCCCAGCTCCTCACGCAGTGCCGGGTCCACGGCCGTCGAAGGCGCTTCCTCGATGATCTTCTGGTAGCGACGCTGGACGGAACATTCCCGCTCGCCCAGGTGCACCACCGTCCCGTGGCTGTCGCCGAAGATCTGGACCTCGATGTGTCGAGGTGACTCCACGAACTTCTCCAGGAACACCGTTCCGTCGCCGAACGCCGAAGCTGCCTCCCGCCGCGCACCGGCAACCGCATCGAGCAGCTCGTCTTCGTCGGAGACGATCCGCATTCCTCGTCCACCGCCGCCGAACGCCGCCTTGACCAGGATCGGGAATCCGATGTCGGCGGCGGCCTTGCGCAGACCGTCCGGGTCGGCGCCCTGATCGGCGCCCACGGTGACGCCGGGCAATACCGGTACACCCGCTTCCGCCATCAGCTCCTTGGCGGCGATCTTCGAGCCCATGGATGCGATGGCCTCGGGGCTCGGTCCGACGAAGATCACGCCCGCATCGGCGCACGCTCTGGCGAAATCGGCATTCTCCGAGAGGAAGCCGTACCCAGGGTGGACGGCGTCGGCCCCGGTGTTCACGGCTGCGGCCAACACCAGGTCGGCCCGCAGGTAGGTATCTGCAGGCGCGGTGCCGGGCAGGTGCACCGCCTCGTCGGCCAAGCTGACGTAGGGTGCGAACCGGTCGGCGTCGGAGTAGATCGCGACTGTGGCGATGTCCATCTCGCGTGCGGTGCGGATGATCCGCGAGGCGATCTCACCGCGGTTGGCGATGAGCAGTTTGCCGATGGGTTGATGAGTGCTGATCACGTTCCTCACATCCTGAACACGCCGAAGCCGCGGCGTCCGGAGACCACGTTGGAATGTGCTGCGGAAAGCGCGATTCCGAGCACCGACCGGGTGTCGCGTGGGTCGATCACCCCATCGTCATAGATGCGGGCGGAGTTGAAGAACGCGTGCGATTCGCGCTCGATCTGTTCCTCGATCTCCTTGGTGCGCTTGGCGTCGGCCTCGTGATCGAATTCCCGGCCCGCGGCCTCGGCCGCGGCCTTGCCCACGATCGACAGCACGCCGGCGAGCTGCTGGGCACCCATGACCGCCAGCTTGGCGTTGACCCAGCTGAACATGAATCTCGGGTCATAGGCCCGTCCGGACATCCCGTAGTTGCCCGCGCCGAAAGATCCGCCCATGTTGATGGTGATGTGCGGGACCATGCTGTTGGTGACGGCATTGATCATCTTGGCGCCGTCCTTGATGATGCCGCCCTGCTCGTACTCGGTGCCGACCATGAAGCCGGTGACGTTCTGCAGAAAGATCAGCGGCGTGTCGGTCTGGTTCGCCAGCAGGATGAATTCCGTTGCCTTCTTGGACTCTTCACTGAACAGCACACCTCGGGTGTTGGCCAGGATGCCGACGGGGAATCCGTGTATCGAGGCCCATCCGGTGGCCAGGCTGGTCCCCCACCGCGGCTTGTACTCGGAAAACCGGCTCCCGTCGACGATGCGCGCTATCACCTCGCGGGGATCGAACGGTACGCGGGAATCGCCCGAGGCGATCCCCAGCAGCTGTTCGCTGTCGTAGAGCGGATCGTCGGCGGGTTGGCTCGGTCCCGGCCCGAGTTTGCGCCAGTTCAGGTGCGCCACGATGTCGCGGCCGATGCGGATGGCGTCGACCTCGTCGACCGCGAAGTAGTCACCGAGACCGGAGACCCTGGTGTGCATGTCCGCCCCACCGAGGGACTCGTCGTCGGCGTCCTCCCCGGTCGCCATCTTGACCAGCGGCGGGCCGCCGAGGAAGACCTTGGCCTGCTTGTCGACCAGCACGGCGTAGTCGCACATGCCGGGCACGTAGGCGCCGCCCGCGGTGGAGTTGCCGAAGACCATCGCCACGCTGGGGATACCCATCGAGGACAGTTCGGTGAGGTCCCGGAAGATGCGGCCGGCGTGCACGAACAGCTCTGACTGTGTGGGCAGATCGGCACCGCCGGACTCCACCAGGTACAGCACCGGTAGCCGGTTGACCCGCGCGATCTCCAGCGCGCGCAGGTTCTTGCGCAGCGTGTACGGGTTCATCGTGCCACCCCGCACAGTGGGGTCGTGGGCGATGATCATGCATTCCGTGCCGCTGACCACGCCGACGCCGGTGACGATTGCGGCACCGACGTTGAACTCCGTTCCCCACGCGGCCAGGGACGAGAGCTCCAGGAACGGAGCGTCGCGGTCGAGGAGCAGCTCGATGCGCTCACGCGCCAGCAGGCGGCCGCGGTCGTGGTGGCGTTTGACGTAGCGCTCACCACCGCCGGCGGCGACGATCGCCAGCTGCTCGTTGAGCGCCGCAACGGCCGCGGACTGCACTTCGTAGTTGCTGATGAAGGTTTCGGAGTGGGGATCGATCTCCGATGACAGGGCTGGCATCGATGTCCTTATGTCGTTAGTGAATGCGAATAAACTAAGCGCGTCGGCGCAGATCACAAGGGGGGCCAGAAGGAAACACCCCCAACAGGTGACGAAGCCCGTTCGAACGGGGCACTACCGCACCCGCCCACCCAGCGCACACAGCGCGGCGAGTTCGGCACGGGCCGCCTCGTACTGGACGGCCAACTCGGCCACCAGTTCGTCGACCGTGGTGACGCCGTGCACGCCGGAGACGCTGTGCCCCGCACTCCATGCGGCGCCGTTCGACAGCAACCGGTCCTGGGCGAATCCTCTACGGCCGCAATCGCTGTCGCCACCGGATGTTTTGACCTCATGTTGATCCAGCCACTCCGACAGCAGGCTGGCCGGGATGCCTCCCACCCGGTCTGACAACCGGACATCGTCGAGCGTCGAATCCACCACGGCGCGGCGGTACTCGTCGCTCGCCCGGCTCTGCGATGTGGCGATGAACCGCGTGCCGACGTAGGCCAGATCGGCGCCTGCCACCTGCGCGGCAAGAACCGACCGACCGTCGGCGATCCCTCCCGCGAGCACAAGGGGACCGTCGAACCGCCGGCGGACGGCGCTCAGGAAGGCCAGCGGGTTGGCCCAGCCGGTCTGTCCACCGGCTCCCGCGGTCAACAGCACCAGGCCGTCGGCCCCGGAGTCGAGTGCCGCCCAGGCGTGCCGCAGGCTCGCCACATCGGCGTACACCTGGGCCCCGATGTCGTGCAACCGGTCCACCACCGTGGCCGGGGATCCCACGCTGGTGATGACCAATTCGACCCGGTGGCGTATCAGGCAGTCCAGGTCGGCCTGCAGTCGCGCGTTGCTGCGGTGCACCACCAAGTTCGGCGCCACCGGTGCACACCGGGCCCCCGAGGTCTGCGAGGTGATCTCGCGCAGCCAGACGTCGAGATCGTCCGGCGAGGTCGCATTGTGGGTGGGAAAGGAACCGATCACCCCGGCCCGGCACGCCGCAATCACCAGCTCCGGCCCGGACACGTTCGTCATCGGCGCTGCGATCACCGGCAGCACCAAACGGCCGGACCATGCGGCAGGCAACGGGTTCATCTCGTCCCTCACTTCTGAAGTTAGTGAATTGAGATTTACTAGTGCCGGATCGTCGTTGTCAACACAACCGCCGCCAAGAGCCGGGCCGATACCGCTTCAAGAGAAAAACGCAGATCACAAGGGGTTTGACAAAGTGATGCGCATCACGAATGATGTGCACACGTTAGTAAATCGCGAAGCGCATTCGCGTTGTGACCATCGAGGAGCATCCCATCGGCACCGAGCTTCTGATCCGGTCATCATCGACCGCGACAATGTTGCTGAGCGAGCCCGCATCTGGGGCCGATCGCAGGCCCAACCGCGACCTCGCATCACCGGGTGAGCAGATATCAGCGGCCCTCGATGCGCTGCTCGCCGCACTCGCAGAGGTGCGACGTACCACCTCGCCCACGGCAGTGCTGGAATATGCACCCAAGGCACTGGCCGCCTCAGGGGTGTTCCACCGTGTGATGCTGTCCCGGGTCAGTGGGTCCACCTGGTTTCCGGACGTCGTCTACGAGGCCGACGGGCAGCGGCAGCCCAGCGTGGTGTTCGACGGCCGCCCCGGCGGACGGATCGAGGATCTGCAGATTCCTCTTGCCTCACCGTTGGTGGAGGCCGAGGTGGTGAGGCGCCGGTTACCTGCTCTGGTTCTCGACGCCGAACACGAGGCCCGCGTGCACCGGCAGCTGCTCGAGCGCATGCAGACCAGCGAGTACGTTGTCGCCCCCATAACGGCAGGTTCTACGGTGATCGGTCTGCTACACGCCGACCGCCCGAGCGACGGCCGGCCGTTGACCGTAGCGCACCGTGATCTGCTCCGCATGTTCGCAGACGGCGTCGGGCTGTCTTACGAACAGACTCTGCTCATCGAACGCATCGACCGTCAGCGCAAGTACGTCCTCGACGCCTGTGACGCCGCGGCACGGTCTGTCACCTCCGCCGACGTGACCGCCCCGAAACCTCTCCGCGTCAACACCGTTGCTCTGCCGCAACCCGAGGCGCCTGAGTCCGCGGCGCCACCGAAGATCTGTCGCACGAGCTCCAACCCGTCCTCCGAACGCCGGGACTCGTCTCGGCTGACCACGTTGACCAGCCGCGAGCGTGAAGTCCTTGCGCTCCTGGCCAGCGGAGCGACCAACGCTCAGCTCGCCGATCAACTGACCGTGGCAGAGAGCACCGTGAAATCGCACGTGAAGCACATCTTGCACAAACTCAACGCCGGCAACCGGGCTGCAGCCATCTCCTACTATCTACGCGAAACCCGCGGCGAGAACAGGTCCCGCCGATGAGCGTCCTCATCGGCGCCGAGTCCTCCCGCGCCACCGGCACCGGAAAGGCCCGCTCGGACTGGATGTCGAAACAAGCGGAGTTCGACGAACGCTTCGCGGCACTGCGCGTGCGGGCCGCCGCAGTCCTCGGAACCGAGCAACCGGCCGAACTCGAACCCTCATCGCCGATCCGGATAGGCGAGGTCATATCGGACTTCTCTCGGCTGTGCGTTCGCCGACTGCAGGCCGTGCGCAGTTCGGATCGCGAAGCCGAACACCGCCTGAGCACCCTGCTGCTACAACTGCAGCAGCTGGCCCTGGATTGGTACCTGTTCGAGACCGGTGTGCGCAGCCAGCGCCTGGCCGACTGCGCGATCAGCCTCAACAGGCTGCGCGCCATGCCGACCACGGCGGCTCTCATCGACAACGCCTGTCACGAGTTGGTTTTCCGGCTCGGTTTCCGCCGTGCCGTCCTTTCAACGGTGGATGCCGGCGGGTGGAAACCGATGATCCTGATGGATCGGACCGAACCCGCCGAGCGGTCCTGGTTCAGCAACTGGCAGAACCAGACGGTGCCTCTGATGCATGCCACCCCCGAAGCGTTGTCACTGTCGCGGCGCCAACCCTGCCTGATCCAGGACACCACCGACGCGCCGGTGTATCGCCCATTGATCGTGCAGGCGGGCCAGTCCCGCTCGTATGTGGTCGCACCACTCGTGCAGGGCAGCGACGTCATAGGGTTCCTGCACACCGACCACTACCCGGAGAACACCCGGGTGGACGAAGCCGACCGGGATGTGTTGTGGGCGTTCGCCGATGGGTTCAGCCACATCTACCAACGCGCCGCTCTCATGGAGAACCTGCGCCGACAGCGCGACCACATCAGAGACCTGCTCGCCGGCACCGTCGACCAGATCGACGACCTGTGCGATACGAGTGTCGCGTTGGCCACCTGGGCCGATGACAACCGGCCGACCGAAGATGACCAGGACGCCCCCGCCGGCGCGCGCCCACCACATCGGGTCGAGCTGACCGAACGCGAGTCGGAGGTGTTGCGGCTCATGGTGACCGGGGCGAGCAACCATGAGATCGCCGAGCAGCTGGTGATCACCGAGGGCACCGTCAAATCACACGTCAAGCACATCCTCCGCAAGTACGGCGCGGTCAACCGCGCCCAGGCGATCGCATGGGCCCTGCAGGGCGGGTGATCAACCGAGCGATTGCGTACGCAGGTAGGCACCGTTGTGGTACAGCAACGGTTCAGGGCACACGACTGGATCCGCACAATGGATCTGCGCAACCGCGCCGATGACCAACGTGGAGTCACCGGCGTCGATGAGACGCTCGACGCCGGCCCGCAACCACGTCGGCACCCCGTGGAGCACCGGTTCACCCGTGGGTAGCAGGTCCCATAGTGAGGGATCCGCGAACCGGTGCTCAGCGGAGCGTGAAAATCGTTGTGCCAGTTCGAATTGCTCGACACCTGGTAGGTGAACGACAACCGATGTGGCCGCACGCATCGCCTCGATGCTCGACGAGGTCTCTGTGATGTTGAACGAGATCAACGGAGGATTCAGGGACAACGAGACGAACGAGGTTGCGGTGAAACCCACGGGCCCATCTGTCGACATCAAGGTCACGATGGCCACACCGGCGGGATGACGCCGAAGTGCCGCGCGATACTGCTCAGCGCTGACCATCACGCCCCCGCCAGCGTGTGCAATTCGGGTACCACGACGTCGCGGATCAACTGCAGAACGCCGTCGCCGCCCAACGGCACCAGAACCGCGCCGTCGGCGATGCCCAGGGCGTGGATGTCGGCGACCAATCCGGCCAGTCCGGCCGGGGTACCGACGTACACCATCCGGTCGCCGCACTCGTAACCCGAATCGCTCAATGCCGCCCGGGCCGTCCGGATGTCCTGGGCGATCAGTACGTCGATGTCGACGACGACCACAGCATGTGGCGCATCCTCGCGGGCCGCGGCCGCCTTGTGCGCGAGATCCCGGAGGTCCGCCGCCCTGATCCGGAGCACGTCATCGGATCCGTTGGTCCACAACGTATTGCCGGATTCCACACCGAAGCGCAGTCGCGGCCTCGGTGTGTTCCCGGATCCCGATGTGTCGGACGCTGCAGTCGCCGTCGTCATCGACTTCTCCTCGTTGCCGCTCTCAGTGCCGGGCAGGATCGATCACGATGGCGAACGCCTTGTTCTCGATACCGCCGGACCGATCGACGGAGATGAACTTCTCCTCGACGTACTCGTCGATCGCGTTCGGGCCTCCTTCACGGCCCAGACCGCTCTCCTTGTAACCACCGAAGGGATAGGCCGGATGGATGACGTGCCAGTTGTTCACCCACACCATGCCGGCCTCCAGTCGCCGCGCCAGCGCCGTCGCGCGCTCTTCGCTGCCCCAGACACCAGCCGAGAGCCCGTAATTCGTGTCGTTGGCGATTGCGAGCGCCTCCTCGTCGGTGCCGTAGGTCATCACAACCAGCACCGGTCCGAACACCTCTTCCGTGGCGATCCTCATGTTGCTGGTGACATCGAGATAGATCGTCGGCTCGATCCAGTAGCCCTTGTCGAACTCCGCTCCCGAGGGGGCTTTTCCGCCGAGGGCGGCGGTGGCGCCCTCCTCGGCCGCGATCCGGAAGTAGTTCAGGATCCGGTCGCGCTGGGTCGCCGAGATGATCGGCCCGATATGGGTGGCCGGGTCCAGTGGGTCTCCGACCCGTAGCGTCGAGGCCCGCGCCAGTAGCTTGTCCACGATCTCGCCTCGCCGCGAGGCCGGGATGAGCAGACGGGTGCCCGCCTCACACGCCTCGCCGTTGTTGGCCATGCACGCGAACAGGGCACCGTCGATCGCCATGTCGATGTCGGCATCGTCCAGGATGATGTTCGCGCCCTTGCCGCCGAGTTCCAGGGTCACCCGCCGCACCGTGTCCGCCGACTGACGCAGGATGCTCTTGCCCACCGCGGTCGATCCGGTGAACGCAACCTTCCGCACATCCGGATGCCCGGACAGATGCGCACCCACCGGTTCACCGTCGCCGGTCACCACGTTGAGCACCCCGGGAGGCAGCCCGACTGCGTCGAATTCGCGCGCCAGTTCCAGTGCCAGCAGGGGCGCATGCTCGTCGGGCTTGAGCACCACCGAGTTGCCGGCCACCAGGGCGGGACCGATTTTCCACACCGTGGTGAGCAGCGGGATGTTCCACGGCACGATCGCCGCGACCACACCGAGCGGTTCCCGTACGACGAGACCGTCTGCCGCGACGGGTTCGATGGCCGGCCCGAGCGTCTCCCACTGGTAGGTCTGTGCGATGGCCGCCAGGTACTGCATCTGGGCGACCGACAGTCCCACGTGCAGAGCGCTGGTGATCCGTATCGTCGCCCCGTTCTCCCGTGTCTGCAGGGCCGCGAGCTCCTCGGCCCGGGCACCGAGCCGCTCGGCGACGGTGTTGATGATCGCGGCCCGCTGGGCCGGCGGTGTCCGGCGCCACGTCCCCTCCGCGAACGCCCCCTTGGCTGCCTCCACGGCGGCGTCGACCAGTTCGGTGTTGCCCTTGGCGACCGTGGCGACCAGTTCTTCGGTTGCCGGGCTGCGGATCTCGTACACCTCGTCCGTGTCGACCCACTTGCCGTCGATGTACATCGAGTAGTGCTCAGTCATCCCGAGCGTCCTTTCTTCAGCCGACCTGACGTGTTCGATTGCGCCAGTGCGGTTTACGGATGGCTTTCTTGTCGACCTTGCCTGCCGGGTTCAGCGGGAGGCTGTCGACGAACAGGACGGTCTTGGGGGCGGCGACACTGCCCAGTGCGGCCTTGACATGCCCTATGAGTTCGGATTCCAGCGCCGGCCCGGTGATCTCACCGCTGCGGGGCACCACGACGGCCATCACCGCCTCGCCCCACTTCTCGTGCGGAACGCCGATCACCGCAGCCTGAGCCACCGCGGTGTGCGTGGCCAGCACATCCTCGACCTGCCGCGGGAACACGTTGAATCCGCCGCTGACCACCATGTCTTTCTTACGGTCGACGATGTAGAGGTATCCCTCGTCGTCGAGGTGGCCGATGTCGCCCGTGTGCACCCAGCCGTCCCGCAGGGTCTCGGCGTTGCGGGACGGATCGAGGTAACCCAGCATCTGCCCCAGTTGACGCGAACAGATCTCGCCGACCTCCCCGACCGGCAGAATCCGGTCGTTTTCGTCTTGGATGCTCACCCGGACCTGGAACATCGGCCGGCCCGCGGCGGCAAGGCGCGCCGTCCAGTCCTCGACGGATTCACCGTCGCGTTGGAGGTGCTCGTGCTTGCGTAAGCAGGCCACGTAACCGGGTTCGGTGCCCGCGTAGGTCTGGATGAAGATCGGACCGAACGCTTCGAGCGCCTGGCGCAGCCGCTCTGGAGTGATCGGGGATCCCGCGTAGACCACGGTCTGCAACGTGCTCAGGTCGAACTCGCCGCGACGAGGGTGATCGAGCAGCAGATAGACGATGGTGGGCACCAGCGCGACCGCGGTGACGCCGTGTCGCTCGATGAAGGTGAGCAACGATTCCGGTTCCAGGCCCGGAAGCATCACGTTGGTGCCGCCGCGGACGAACGTCGGCATCACGAAGATCTGGGTGAAATGGGTCAGCGGTGCACCATGTGCGAACACCTCGCCGAACCGGATGTCAGCGATCTCCAGGCCCGCCGAGATGCTGTAGTAACTCCACGTGAAGTGGGAGTTCACAACGCCTTTGGGTTCACCCGTGCTTCCCGATGTGAACAGCACGTACGCCTCGTCGTGCTCGTCGATGTCGACCTGTGGCCGCTCCGTGGATCGCCCGGCCACCAGAGCCGAGAAGTCCAGCGCCTCGACCTTTTCGTCGCCGTCGACGGTTCCGACCCGGATCAGGGTCTGTAGCTTGGGCAGTTCCCCGCGGATCGCGGCGACGGCATCTTCGAACTTCGCGTGATAGAGCAGCGTGGTCGCGTCGGTCTGGGCGAGGTTGGACCGGAAACCGTCGGCCGCGGCCCGAGTCGGCATCTGTACCAGCACCGCGCCGGCGGTCCAGATCGCCTGCTGGATCGGGATGAATTCCAGGCAGTTGGGCATCAGCAGCCCCACCCGTTCGCCCTTCTGCACCCCGCTGGCAATCAACGCGTGAGCAATTTGGTTGCGCCACCGGCCCAGTTCGCGATAGGTGATACCGACGCCGGTCGCCGCGTCCAGGATCGCGGTGCGCTCACCGTAATAGGCGCACGCACGATCGAGGACATCAGGCAACACGCCCCACATACCATCGTTGGCCACGCGAGACTATCCCGTCAGCGAAGCCGGGTCGAAGCCCTCGACCCAGTACGGCGGGGTGACGATCGGCAGCCCGAGTTCCTGCAACACCGGCGTGTCATTCCAGTACGTGGTCTCGCGCGCGATCTTGCCGTCGGCGTCCAACTGGTGCCAGGTGATGCCCCTGGTGGTGAGGTTTTTGCCCTCGGTCGGCACGCCGCGGAACGTTTCCAGCCCACGCCCGGTCCACTCCCACAGGATCACGACTGCCGGCTGTCCGTTCACCCCGGCGAGCTGGAATGCCTCGGTGGCCACGAAATCATGTACACCC
Organism: Mycolicibacterium goodii; assembly: GCF_001187505.1. Next base: position 1,776,074 of record NZ_CP012150.1, on the reverse strand, counting down.
TCGCCGGTGTCGGGATCCTTGTTGGCAAAGGGCGCCAATCGCGGTTCCAGCTCGGCCTTGGTGATGGCAGTGTCGATCATGTGATCGGAGTCGCCGTGATCGTCGTACACCAGGTCGTCGGCATAGAGCGCCACTGCGGCTGCCGTGTCACTGGTCAGCGCATCCACCCACCGCTGGGCGTGCTGTTTGGCTTGCGAGGTGTCGAGCTTCATTGAGAGTCCTTTCAGACCAGTGCCGGCGACTTCTTGGCCACGGCGGTGGGATCGACGGGGAGACCGAGGTCGCGGACGGCAGTCGAGACGTCCCAGAAGCTCGCCTCCCGTTTGATGCGGCCGTCGGTGTCGTAGATGTGGAAGGTCAGGCCACGCGCGCCCGGGACCCTGCCGTTGGTGGGGACACCGACGAAGGCCGTCGCGGTGGGCGCATTCCAGGTCCACCGATAAATGGCGGCATTCTCGTCACCGACCACCTCGTCGATACGGAAGTTGTTGATTCCTATCCCGTTTTCGGTGTCTTTGTTGGCGTACGGGGCGAATACCCGCAGCAATTCCTCTTTCGAGGTGATCCGCTGCGCAAGAATCGGGTCTTCGAAAAGGAAGTCGTCGGCGTAGAGGGCGACCACAGCCTCCGCGCTGGTACGAAACGCTTTCAACCATTTGACCGCGAACGAATGGCTCATCGGAAATTCAACTCCTCGCGTCGGAATGCAAGTCGGACGCTGTCGAGGCTATGGATGACGCCCCCGTACCGGCGACTATCGGGGGGAGGAAAGCACCTGCCCGTAGGGGGGACATGGCCCGACCTCCCACCGGTCCTGTAGCGCTGCCGCCGGGGGTGATCTCCCCCGATGCCGGAGCTAGTTCCCCCTGGGGAGAGGTGTGCGGTCAGTGGGGCTCAGAAACCATGGGGACGACCGGACACCAATAGCGATCAGGAGTGACCATGCTCGAACAGGACATGACCGACGAGGAATTCGAACCGTACTTCGCCAAGGCGCAGGAAGTGTCGCAGTTCTTCCGCGAAATCGGCCCCAAGTACGACGCGGAGAACACTTTCGCCTACCCGTCGATCGATGTGTTCAGGAAATCCGGGCTCGGCGCACTACCGGTTCCCAGGGCATTCGGTGGGCCCGGCGGCAACATCCTCCACGTCTCCAAAGTGGTCACCGAACTCTCTCGGGGCGATTCAGCGATCACGCTGGCCTACAACATGCACTACATCATGTTGGGTATCGCCGGGAATCTGATGTCGGAGGAGCAGAACAAGTACTGGATGGGCCGCGTCGTCGACGGCGAACTGATCTTCGGTCCGTTCTCCGAGCAGCGCGCAGGCTTCTCCGGTCTGGCCGACATGAAGGCCGTGCCCCAGCCGGACGGCGGCTGGAAGCTCTACGGCAAAAAGACCTGGGGCACACTGTGCGAGGCCGCCAGCATCATCACGACGAACGCCACCGAGACCGACGCCGACGGCAACCTCCCCGAGACCTTCGAGGAGCGGGTGGCCGCGGAGAAGCTGTTCATCGGCAACTTCGATGTCGACGAGAACGGTGTGGGTGACGGTATCCGCATCGAAAAAACCTGGGACGCACTCGGTATGCATGCCACGGGAACCCAGACGATCGTCTTCGATGGCTACTTCGTGCCCGAGGACGGCTTCATCTCGCACTGGCGAACCGGCGCGTTCGGCACCCTGGAGTGGGCATCGCTGATGTTCGCCAGCATCTATCTGGGCATGCAGCAGCGCATCCTCGAAGAGGCCACCAACACGCTGGCCAAAAAGCACCTCGGCGCCACCTTCGGCGCGATCGTGGCCGCCGACACCGCGGTCAAGGACGTCGGGCACATCGTCGACGGGATCGGTGACTTCGCCTCGCGGGTGGAGTGGTCGCGAAGGGTGCTGCACCGGACATGCGAGGATCTGCTCGAGGGTAAGGACAAGGAGTGGCCGGCCGAGCTCCGCTTCCCCTACCTCGGCTTGGCCAAGACCTTCATCGCGGACAACGTCCTGCACATGTCACGGCACGCGATGAGCATGATCGGTGGCTCGTCCTTCCGTAAGGGCACCATCTTCGAGCGGCTGTATCGAGATTCGGCCGCCTCGATGTTCCAGCCGCTCAATGCGGATCAGACGCGAACCTACGTCGGCCAGTTCCTCCTCGAACAGGCCGCGGCCAAGTAGGACTGCAACGGCCCCAAGGCCCCACACTGCCTGTATCAGGGTCCGGCGCCCCGGCGGATCTCCTCCGCCGGGGCGTTTTCATGCGCCGGCGCAGTTGCGATATGCCGGATGCGGCCGGTGATCACTACTATCTCCTCGGGGGAGGCCGGACCGCCGACGGCGGACGTGAGGACGGACGCTGTGAAAGCTACGGGCCGCGGGCGACGCCTGCGCGGGCGTACCGCTGAGTGCGACGCGCTGCGTCGGCTGATCGCCGACGTTCAGTCGGCGCAGAGTCAGGTGTTGGTGTTGCGCGGCGAGGCGGGCGTCGGAAAGACCGCGCTACTGGACTTCGTGGCACAACAGGCGAAGGGATTCCGGGTCACGCACGTCGCAGGTGTCGAATCCGACATGGAACTCGCCTATGCGGGTCTGCAGCAGCTGTGCGCACCCCTGATGAACAACCTCGACGATCTGCCCGAACCGCAACGCGACGCGCTCGCGGTGGCCTTCGGTCTCGGGACGGGGCGAGACCCCGGACCGCTTCCTGGTCGGGCTCGCGGTGCTGAGCCTGATCGCCGCCGCGGCCGACGAGAAACCCCTGCTGTGCATCGTCGACGACGCGCAGTGGCTCGATCAGGTGTCGGTGCAGACCTTGGCATTCGTCGCGCGTCGGCTGCTGGCCGAACCGATCGGCCTGATATTCGCCGCGCGGGACAACGGTGCCCGCCCGCTGGCCGGACTGCCCGAGATGTTCGTCGACGGCCTCAACGACGCCGACGCCCGTGAGCTGCTCGACGCCGTGGTTCTGGGCCGCCTCGACGAACGGGTGCGTGACCGGGTGGTGGCCGAGACCCGCGGGATTCCCCTTGCGCTGCTGGAGGTACCGCGCACCATCCCGGCCGCCGAACTCGCGGGCGGATTCGGAACGATCGGCGGTCGCCGGTCCGCGGGACAGGTCGAGGACGGCTTCACGCAACGGATCCGGTCGCTGCCCGACGATGCCCGGCAGCTGCTGCTGCTCGCGGCGGCCGAACCCGTGGGGGACGCGGCGCTGTTCGTACGCGCCGCGGCCCACCGCGGCATCCCGGTGCCGTCGTTGGCGCCCGCCGAGTCGGCCGGTCTGATCGAGTTCGGCACGCGGATCCGCTTCCACCATCCCCTGGTCCGCTCGGCCGCATACCGGGCCGCGAGCGTGGATGACCGCAGGACCGCCCACCGCGCGCTCGCGGCGGCGACGGACGCGGTTCAGGACCCCGACCGGCGGGCCTGGCATGCCGCCAACGCGGCGGCGGCACCGTCCGATGCGGTCGCAGGCGAGCTGGAGGCGTCGGCGGGCCGGGCCCAGCTGCGCGGCGGGATCGCCGCTGCGGCAACATTTCTCGAGCGGGCCACGGTACTGAGTTCGGATCTCGCCCTGCGCGGCACCCGGGCCATCGCGGCCGCCCAGGCCAAACGCGATGCCGCCGATCCCGAGGCGGCCTACGAATTGCTCGCCATCGCCGAACTGAGCCCGCTGTCGGACCTGCAACGGGCGCAGATCGCCCGGTTGCGCGCCCAAATGGAGTTCAGTAAGAGCCGCCGCGAGGATTCCGGACCCGCGCAACTGCGGGACGCCGCGGCCATGCTGCTCGACGCCGCAGGCCGGCTGGACGGTCTGGACGACGGCCTGGCCCGCAAGACCTACCTGGAGGCGGTCGCGGCGGCCATGTACGCCGGTCACCTCGGCGCCCCGGATGCGCTGGTCACCACCGCGCAGGCCGCACAGGCCGCCGTCGACCGGCGCTCGTCCCGCGACGATGCCACCGCCCTGCTGCTCGACGGCATCTCCAAACGCCTTACCGGACGTGTCGGCGACGCCGTCGAACCGCTGCGAAAAGCGTTGCGGCTGTGGTGTTCTTCAGCCCAGCAGGGTGACGGCCAAGTGTTGCCGTGGATCTTCGTGGGGTTCCCGATCGTGCAGGAATCCGCCGTGGGCGAGTTGTGGGACGACACCCTCATGGAGCACCTCGCCGATGCCATGGTGCGATACACCCGGGATGCCGGGGCCCTGGCCATCCTGCCATCTGCGCTGTCGTGCCGAGCCGGTGCGCACCTGCTCAGCGGTGAATTCGCCACGGCGGAAACACTTCTGGCGGAAGCCAATGCGATCTCGGTCGCGATCAACGACCAACCGTTGCGGTACCACCGGCTGCACCTGGCCGCCTGGCGCGGACCGACCGCGGACACCGTCGCGTTGCTCGAGTCCGCCACCGCGACGGCCCAACGCAACGGCGAGGGCAGGTTGCTGGCGGTGCTCGGCTATTTCACGGCGCTCATCTACAACGGCGCGGGCCGCTACGAGGAGGCGTTCGCCGCGATCCGGCCGGCGTGCGACACCGAGAACCTCGGGTTCGGCGGCTGGTGCCTGACGGAACTGGTCGAGGCCGCGGTGCACACCGGCCGGCGCGACGCCGCCGAGCAGGCCGCGGACAAGCTGGCCGCGCTGGTGGGCAGCAGCGGCACCGACTGGGGATGCGGCGTGCTGGCGGCGGCCCAGGCGATGCTGGCCGATCGCGACACGGCCGACACGTTGTTCACCGAAGCGATTGGGCGCCTGCAGCGCACGCGCATCGTCGTCGAACTCGCGCGCACGCATCTGCGCTACGGCGAGTGGCTGCGCCGGACGAACCGGCGGTCCGATGCCCGCCGTCACCTCGGTGTCGCGTTCGACATGTTCACCCGCATGGGCGCGGCCGGTTTCGCCGAACGCGCCCGCCGGGAACTGACCGCCACGGGTGAGAAGGTCCGCAAACAACCGGTGAGTTCGGGTGACGAGCTGACCGCGCAGGAGGCCCAGATCGCACGCCTCGCCGCCGACGGCCTGACCAACCAGGAGATCGGGTCACAGCTTTTCATCAGCACCCACACGGTGGAGTGGCATCTGCGAAAGGTGTTCGTGAAGCTGGGCATCGGCTCACGCCGCCAGTTGCGCACGATCGAATGGGCGGACTGAGCGGCGGACCGGCCGATTCCGACCCCGACCCGCGGTCCGGCGATTTAGCATCGGCGGGATGCCGACAGTCAACACCGCCGCCGGGGCCATCGACACGGCCGGGCTGGGCGTCACGCTCATGCACGAGCACGTCTTCGTCATGACGACCGAGGTGATGCTCAACCATCCCGAATCGTGGGGCGACGAGGCCAGGCGGGAGGCCGACGCGATCGCGCGGCTCGACGAACTCAAGGCGCGCGGGGTCGACACCATCGTCGACCTCACGGTGATCGGGCTCGGCCGGTACATTCCGCGCATCGCCCGGATCGCCGCGGCCACCGAACTCAACATCGTGGTCGCGACCGGGTTGTACACCTACAACGACATCCCGATGACGTTTCACTTCCGCGGGCCGGGTACCGCCATGGACGGTGACGAACCCATGACCGAGATGTTCGTCCGCGACATCGAGAAGGGCATCGCCGACACCGGCATCAAAGCGGCAATCCTCAAGTGCGCCACCGACGAACCCGGCGTCACGCCAGGTGTCGAGCGCGTGCTGCGCGCGGTCGCGGCGGCGCACCGCCAGACCGGCGTGCCGATCTCCACGCACACCCACGCCGCGACGCGCCGCGGGCTCGAGCAGCAGGCCGCCTTCGCCGACGAGGGCGTCGACCTGACCCGGGTGATCATCGGGCACTGCGGCGACACCACCGACATCGGCTATCTCGAGGAACTCATCGCGGGCGGCTCCTACATCGGCATGGACCGGTTCGGCATCGACGTGTTCCTGCCGTTCGAGCAGCGGGTGGCGACCGTGGCGACCATGTGTGAACGTGGGCACGCCGATCGCATGGTGCTGTCGCACGACACCTGGTGCTACTTCGACGCGCTGCCCGACGAGCTGACCACCGCGGCGCTGCCGAACTGCCACTACCTGCACATCCACAACGACGTCATACCGGCACTCAAGCAGCGCGGTGTCACCGACGAACAGATCACCACGATGCTGGTGGACAATCCACGCCGGATCTTCCACCGCAAAAGGGGGCTACTGACATGGCCGGCCCGGGTTTCGACGTGCCGCCGATCGGCACCCAGGTCGCACAGCTGGCCGCCGCCGACCCGGACCGTCCCGCGGTGTCGTGCCAGGGACGCACCCTGACCAGAGGCGAACTCGACCGCAGCACCAACCAGTTGGCCCGTGCCTACGCCGAACTCGGTGTCGGACAAGGTGATTACGTGACGATCAGCCTGCCCAACTCGATCGAGTGGGTGCAGGCGACGCTGGCCACCTGGAAGCTGGGCGCGGTCCCTCAACCGCTGTCGCCCCGCATGCCCGACGCCGAGTTCGAGGCGATCCTCGGGTTGAAACGGCGCGCCCTGGTGGTGGGCCGCCATCCGAATGGCGAAATTCCCTGGATATCAGGTGATTTCGTACCGGATCCGAACCTCTCGGGCGATCCGCTGCCCGAGATGGTGTCGCCCACGTGGAAGTCGATCGCCTCCGGCGGCAGCACGGGCCGCCCAAAACTGATCGAGGCGGGAGGCGACGGCCGTGTCCCGGCGCTGATCGGCGCGCCACTGGGCGCCGAACCCGACGACGTCACGCTGATGTCGGTGCCGATGAGCCACAACACGGGTTTCACGACGTTCGCGATCGCGTTGTTGATGGGTCAGCACCTGGTGCTGATGCCGCGCTTCGAACCCGCCGAGTTCCTGCGCCTGGTCACCGAGCACCGCGTCACGTTCCTCACCACGGTGCCGACCATCATGCAGCGTCTGCTGCCGGTGTACCGGGCCGATCCGGATGCCTACGACCTGTCGTCCATCCGCAGGTTCTGGCACGTCGGTGCGCCGTGTCCGCCTGCGGTCAAACAGGCCTGGATCGAGCTGCTCGGCCCGCAGGTGGTGTGGGAACTCTACGGCGGCACCGAACTTCAGGCCCTGACCTTCATCTCGGGTGAGCAGTGGCTGACCCACCCGGGCTCGGTCGGGGTCGTGGTGGCCGGGCAGATGAAGGTGCTCGACGACGACGGCAACGAATGCCCACCCGGGGTCACCGGCGAGGTGTACCTGCGTCCGACCCCGGGCAGCGCCCCGACCTACCGGTACGTCGGCACGACGGCGAAAAGCCGCGACGGCTGGGACTCGTTGGGGGATCTGGGCTATTTCGACGAGGACGGGTTCCTGTACCTCAACGACCGCCGCGTCGACATGTTCACCGTCGGCGGCCGCAACGTCTACCCGGCCGAGATCGAGGCCGCGCTGTCGGCGCACCCGGACGTGTTGTCGTGTCTGGTCGTCGGTGTGCCGCACGGCGGCCGGGGCGACCTCGGTCAGGTGCCGCACGCACTCGTGCAGATTGCTCCCGGCTCCGCACTGGACGAGGCCGCGCTGCAGGGCTTTCTGCGGGAGGCGATCTCGTCGTACAAGGTGCCGCACACCATCGAGTTCGTCGACGAGCCGCTGCGCGACGATGCGGGCAAGGCGCGCCGCTCGGCGGTGCGCGACGCGGTCATCGCGAGGATGGGGCAGGCTCCGGCTCCGCGGTGATCGAGCTGTCCAGCGGCGGCACCGGGCGGCTGTGGCGGTATTCCCACCGGCGCAACGCCTCGCGGCACGGCGACTCCACCAGGGCGTAGCTGACGGCTGCCAGCGCGAACCCGAACACCAGGGTGAGGATCAACACCACCAGCATGCGGCCGTTGAACAAAAACTCGCCCAGCATCGGGAACACCATCGCCAGCGCCGCCAGATGCCATATGAACAGCCCGTAGGACCACCGGCCCAGCGTCACCATGACGGTGCTGCCGAGGATGCGGTGCCGGGTATCGGGGTGGTCGAGCACCAACGGCGCCAGCAGCGCCCCGGCGACCACCGCGCCCATCGCGGTCTTGAGCGTGACCTGGCCGACCGAGCCGGGATGCAGACCTTCCAGGCCCGCCAGCGGCGACGCCGCGATCGCGAACGCGACGACGGCGATGACGGCCATCAGCACGCGGCGGCGCGCCAGGCGGTGCACCCGGCCGTAGGGGCTCACGGTCAGCTCGGCGAGCACCATGCCCGCGGCGAACCACGAGAAGAACGCGGGCGGCCAGTTCCACGGGTTGAGCCCGGTGTCGCTCGCGAACGGGATGCGCACCCACAGCAGGCTCAGCGCGGCGACGGCGATGATCACGCCGATCCGGGCGCGCACCGGAAGTCGCCGCGCCAGCAGCGCCAGCAGCGGCAGGGCCAGGTAGAAGCTGACCTCCACCGACAGGCTCCACATCTGGGTCAGCCCGGCCGTCAGCGTCAGCGGCACGTAGATCTGGGTGAGGGTGAGGTTCGCCAGCCACACCGTGAGATCGGCCTTGGCCTCAGGCAGCAGCAGCAGGATCACCACCACCGCCACGACATAGCCGGGCATGATGCGCACGATCCGGGAACGCAGGTAGTGCCCGGTGCGCGGGCGGGGCCGCAGTCCGCGGGCCGCGGCGGCGTGCCCGCGCCACAGCAGGAAGCCCGAGAGCGCGAAGAACACCGCGACGGCCAGGTCGAACCGGCCGAAGATGCGACCACTCATCCCGCCGGTGTGGCCGGTCTGGAACGCCACGTGGGTGAGCACCACACCCATGGCCGCGCACGCACGCATCCCTTCGACCGCGGGCAGGAAGCTGCGGGTGCCGCCCACCTCGCGCTCGGCCGCGGGAGCCGGTGCGGATTGCTCGGTGGTCACGGCGACCAGTGTGCCGCCCGGTCGCGACCACGCCAAACAGCGGGTTGCCGGGTCCGGGCACATGCACGCCATATGCACTCGGAGTAAGTGATGGCCTTAAATAGTGCTGTTAGGGTCGAACGGGTTTGCCTCAGGACGAGTCGGCCCACATAGAAGGAGGCCCGGTTTGAACCGCGCTGTGGCGCTGCGTATCGCGGCATGTGCACTTCTGGGGCTCGGTGCTGCCCTGCTCATCGCCGCGTTGCTGCTGACCACCTACACCAAGGGCAAAATCGCCAAGATCCCGCTGGACATCGACACGACGCTGGTCAGCGACGGGACCGCAACGGCCTTCGACCCGGAGTCGTTGGTCGCCGAACGGTTCAAGATCGACCGCGATGTGCCGGTGGCGCTGCAGCAGCAGATGAGCGTCGAGGCGCCGTCCAACGCCGAGGTGGTGACGTTCCAGGTGGGCACGACGTTGCGCCGCACCGACCGCCAGCAGGACACCGGCCTGCTGCTGGCCATGGTGGACACCGTCACCATGAACCGCAACACCGCCGAGGCCGTGTCGAGCGAGAACAACCCGGGTGGCGCCGTGCAGAAGCCGCGCGCCATCGAGGACGAGAAACCGCCGACCAACATCGCGCTGCCGCACGAGGGCCTGACCTACCGCTTCCCGTTCGACACCGAGAAGAAGACCTATCCGTTCTTCGACCCGATCGCGCAGAAGGCGTTCGACGCCAACTACGACGGTGAGGAGGACGTCAACGGGCTGACGACCTACCGGTTCGTCCAGAACGTGGGTTACGACGCCGACGGCAAGCTGGCCGATCCGGTCAAGTACTCGTCGCTGTACGAGGACGACGCGGACGCGTCGGTGACCGCGCGCGCCGAGGTGTGGGGCGTGCCGGGTGAGCCGGACGAGTCGATCACGATGGACCGGTACTACGCCGCCCAGCGCACATTCTGGGTGGACCCGGTGTCGGGCACCATCGTCAAGAGCGAAGAGCACGGCTACCAGTACTACGCACGCGAGGCCCTCAAGCCCGAGGTGACCTACGTCGACTTCAAGGTCACCACCACCGAAGAAAGCGTGGAATCGCAGGTCGCCACGGCGTCCGACGAGCGTGACCGCATCGCGCTGTGGACCCGGATCCTGCCGATCACGTTCACCGCCCTCGGCCTGGTGTCGCTGGTCGGTGGCGCGGTCGTCGGCTCGTTCGCGCTGCGTGCGGAGTCCACGCTGATCGATCCGGGCCTGGACACCGCCGACCACGGCTTCTTCGATACGCAGGGCATCCAGGTGCCGGGCGCGGAGGCCAAGACCGAGAAGCTGCCCGCGCAGCGCCCGACCGATCTGCCGCCGGACCGACCGATCTGAGAACTGCGGTTCTGCTGCGGTCCGGTTCGGTGCCTGCGTACGCGCTGGCCCTTTCGTTGTTGGTGACGGCCCCGCTGCTGGCACCCGGTTACCTGTTGCTGCGCGACGCGGTCTCGACCCCGCGGTCGTACCTGACCGATGCGGCTCTGGGCCTCACCGAGGCCGCGCCGCGCGCGCTGCCGCAGGATTTCGCGGTCGCACTGGCCTCGTCGGTGCTCGACGGCGGTGTCGTGGTCAAGGCGCTGCTGATCGCCGGTCTGTGGGCGGCCGGGTGGGGGGCGGCACGTCTGGTGGCGCTGGTGATTCCCGACGCCGGTCCGGGTGGACGTTTCACGGCCGCGACGCTGGCCGTCTGGAATCCGTATGTCGCCGAACGGCTGTTGCAGGGCCACTGGAGTCTGCTGGTCGGCTACGGCTGCCTGCCGTGGGTGGCGGTCTCGGTGCTGCGGTTGCGTGAGCGCGGGTCGTTCGACGCGGCGGCGGGGGTGCTGTTCTGGATCGCGCTTGCGGGGCTGACGCCGACGGGTCTGGTGCTTGCCGCGACCGTGGCGCTGGTCTGTGTCGCCGCCCCTGGGGATGGCTGGGCGGCCGAGCGGGTCGCGGGCCTCGGGCTCGGGGTCGCGGTGCTGGCGGCGTGCCCGTGGCTGGTGGCCGCGTTCGTGGGCGAAGCGGTAGCGTCATCCCCGGATCCGTCGGCCGGGGTGCGCGCGTTCGCCGCGCGCGCCGAGCCCGGACTCGCCACGCTGGGCAGCCTGGCCGGTCTCGGCGGCATCTGGAACGGCGACGCCGTGCCCGCCTCCCGCACGTCGCTGTTCGCGGTGCTCGCGACCGTGGTGCTGGTGGGGGTGGTGGTCGCGGGGCTGCCGCTGGTGGCCCGTCGGCCCGCGGCGGTGCCGCTGCTCGTGCTCGCCGCGGTGGCCGTGGTCGGGCCCGCGCTGATCGCCACCGGCCCGGGGCTGGCCGTCGTGGAGACGGTGGTCGACGCCGTGCCGGGGCTCGGGATCGTGCGGGACGGTCAGAAGTGGGTGGCATTGGCGATGCCGGGCTACGCGCTCGCCGCGGGCGCCGCACCGATGATGCTGCGACGACTGCAGGTCCCCGCGGCCCCGGCGATGTGCTGTGTCGCGCTGATCGCCGTGCTGCCCGATCTGGCGTGGGGCGTCGGCAATCAGATGCGCGCCGTGCAGTATCCGCCGAGCTGGGCCGCCGCGGCCGCGACTATCAACGCCGACCCGCGCCCGGTCGTGGCACTCCCGGCCGACAGCATCCGCGAGTTCTCTTGGGCGGGAACGGTTCTCGATCCGCTACCGCGCTGGCTGCGGGCCGATGTGCTGACCACGGGCGATCTGCTGATCGGGGGTCGCGTCGTGCCCGGCGAGGGCGCGCGGGCACGCGAGGTGCAGGGCCTGCTGCTCGCCGGTGCGTCGCCCCAGCAGCTGGCGAATCTGGGGGTGGGCTGGGTGGTCCGGGAGTCCGACACCGGGATCACGGTGCAACGCATCGGCGGGGACGCGCCGGCCTCCCCGCATCGCGGCCTGCTGATCGCCGCGCATCTGGTGTGGCTGACGGTGCTGGCCGGCGGCGCGGTCGGGATGGTCGCAGCGGTGCTCAGGCGCCGTCGATGGCGTCGATGGCTTCGTCGATGGCACTGGGGCTGAGCACCAGGTCGAGCACGTTGGCGGCACAGCCGACCATGCTCGAGCGTTCCCGGTGGATCGACGGCACGATCTGCAGTGTGCGGGTGGCCAGCGCGGTGGCGTTGCCGTACAAGGTTTCTCGCAGTCCCGCGACGAACAGGTCATACGCGCCCACCATGTCCCCTGCGATCACCAGCACGGCCGGGTTGAGCAGGTTGACCGCGGCGGCGAGCACCTCGCCGATGTGGCGTCCGCTCTCCCGGATCATCCGCCGCGCCTCGGCGTCTCCCGCATGGGCGAGGGCGACGACGTCGCGCAGGTGACTGACGGCGCGGCCGTCGCGCTGCAGCGCGCGCACCAGCGCCCAGCCGCCCGCGATGGCCTCCAGACAGCCCGTGTCGCCGCACCGGCAGTGCACACCGGCCGCGGCAGCGGTCTTGTTGTGCCCGAACTCCCCCGCCGCCTGCACGGCTCCCCGCTGCAGTTGCCCGCCCATGATGAGCCCGGCGGCCAGGCCGGTGGAGGCCTTGACCACCAGCATGTCGTCGAATTCGCCGTAGCCGCCGCGCCGTTCGGCCACGGCGATGGCGTTGGCGTCGTTGTCGATGACGATCGGTGCGTCGGTGAGGCCGGCGAAGTACGGGGCGAGCGGCACGCCGTCCCAGCCGCTCATGTTCGGTGAGTCCAGGCTGGCGCCGCTGGCCTGATCGACCGTGCCGGGCAGGCTGAGCCCGACGCCGAAGATGCGCACGCCGCGCCGCCCCGACTCGTCGAGCAGCGTGTCGAGCCGTTTGACGAGATCGGGCATCAGGTCGTCGGGCGCGATCCCCGGCTCCTGGTCGATGTCGGTGGCCGCCAGGATGCTGCCCGCGAGGTTGCAGACCGCGAGCTGGGTGCGGCTGCGTCCGATCGCCGCCGAGAACACCACCCCGGCGTCGAGGTTGAACGTCAGTTGGGCCGCGGGCCGCCCGCCGGTCGACGCCTGATCGCGCTCGGTCACCAGGCCCCGGGCCTCCAGCGCCGCAACGCGGGCCGTGACCGCGGTGCGGGACAGGCCGGTGAGCCGCCCCAGCTCCCCGCGGGTGATCGCGCCGCGATCTCTGATCAGGGCGAAGACCTCGCCCGCGGTGGGCGACACCAGTGTCGTCGGAGGCGGCATGGCTTCCATGGAACAGCATTGTCGCGGCGGGAGCAAACAAACTACCCGCCATTTAGGTATTTGAAGTACATAAGTGCGTTTGCGAAAGCCCTAAGACCCGACTACCGTCAAGGGCTGAATCGATCCAGCTCCTGAGGAGGCTTCGTGATTCGAACCCCCAGTCCGGTCGACCCCTGCGACTTCGTGATCTTCGGAGGCACCGGCGACCTCGCCGCGCGAAAGCTCCTGCCCGCCCTGTACCTGCGGGACCGAGACGGCCAGATCACCGGCGCGACCAGGATCATCGGTGTCGCCAAGGCCGGCCTCGACGACGCCGGATACCGCAACACGGTCCGCGCCGGACTCTCCCGCTTCGTCGACCCAGAACTCCTCGACGACGAGGTCGTCGACCGGTTCCTGAGCCGGCTGCGATTCGTCAGCGTCGACTTCACCGAACCATCGGACTACCCGGCCATCGGCGCCGCCCTGACATCACCCGACGGGCCATCCGGGCATGACATCCGGGTGTTCTACCTGGCCTGCGCGCCCGCCCTGTTCGGGCCCATCTGCGCCGCCCTCGGCACCCAGGGCCTGGTCACCGAGTCCTCCCGGGTCGTCCTGGAGAAGCCGATCGGACGGGACCTGGCCTCGGCCCGGCAGATCAACGAGGCCGTCGGCGCCGTGTTCGCCGAGCACCAGATCTTCCGCATCGACCACTACCTGGGCAAGGAGAGCGTGCAGCAGCTGCTGGTCACGCGCTTCGGCAACACCTGGCTGGAGCCGTTGTGGAATTCCAGCCGGATCGACCACGTGCAGATCACCGCGTCCGAATCGCTGGGCGTCGGCGCCCGCGGCGACTACTACGACCATTCCGGTGCGCTGCGGGACATGCTGCAGAACCACCTGTTGCAGGTGCTGTGCCTGGTGGCGATGGAACCGCCGACCCACGTCAACCGGGAATCCGTGCGTGACGAGAAGCGCAAGGTTCTCGAAGCCCTCGCACCGTTGTCGGCCGAGGAAACCCGGCGCGACACCGTCACCGGACAATACGGTCCCGGCCTCGTCGACGGTGAGGTGGTCGGAAGTTACCGCGAGGACGTCGCCAACCCGGACAGCCACACCGAGACCTTCGTCGCGGTCAAGGCGCACATCAGGAACTGGCGCTGGGCCGGAGTGCCGTTCTACCTGCGCACCGGCAAACGGATGTCGCAGCGCTTCTCCGAGATCGTCGTGCAGTTCAAACCCGTTCCACTGCCGATGTTCCCGGGAATCGAAGGCTCCTCCGAACCGAACCGGCTGATCATCTCGCTGCAGCCCGACGAGGCGATCCGGTTGGAGATGACCGCAAAGGAGCCCGGTTCCGGCGGACGCCTACGCCCGGTGTCGTTGGCGCTCAACTACACCGAGGCGTTCGCGGAGCGCTCCCCCGACGCCTACGAACGGCTGCTGATGGACGTCGTGCGCGGCGACCCGACGTTGTTCATGCGCCGCGACGAGGTCGAGGCGGCCTGGGCGTGGGCCGAACCCATCCTGCGTCACTGGCAGGACTGCGACCGGGTGCCGCGGACCTACCCGGCAGGCACCGATGGACCCGTAGACGCCGCCACGCTCATCGAACGCGACGGCAGGCGCTGGCATGGAGGAACAGCATGAGCCCCCTCGATCCCGTTCTCGATCCCGTCCTCATCGAGGTCACGCGGCGCATCGTCGAGCGCAGCGCCGCAACCCGCGGCGCCTACCTCGAGCGCATGGCCGCACAGTCGCACCGCGGTCCGGCCCGCGGCCGGTTGGCGTGCGCCAATCTGGCCCATGGATTCGCCGCGACCGAACCGGCCGACAAGGAGGCGTTGCGCCGCATCGTCAAACCCAACCTGGCGATCGTGTCGTCGTACAACGACATGCTCTCGGCACACAAACCGTTCGAGGACTATCCGGCCCAACTCAAGGCCGCGGCGCTGCACGCAGGCGCCATCGCCCAGGTGGCCGGTGGCGTTCCGGCGATGTGCGACGGCATCACGCAGGGCCGCGCCGGGATGCAGTTGTCGTTGTTCTCCCGCGACGTGATCGCCATGTCGACGGCAATCGCCCTGTCCCACGACATGTTCGACGCCGCGCTGCTGCTCGGGGTGTGCGACAAGATCGTGCCGGGCATGCTGATCGGGGCGCTGAGCTTCGGCCACCTGCCGGCCATCTTCGTTCCCGCGGGCCCGATGACCTCGGGGCTGCCCAACGGTGAGAAGGCCCGCATCCGGCAGATGTACGCCGAGGGCAAGGTGGACCGGGAGGCCCTCCTCGACGCCGAGGCCGCGTCCTATCACGGCCGCGGCACCTGCACCTTCTACGGCACCGCGAACTCCAACCAACTGCTGATGGAGGCGATGGGCCTGCATCTGCCCGGGTCCAGCCTGGTGACCCCGGACACCCCGCTGCGCGACGCGCTGACCGCCGCGGCCGGTGCCAGGGCCGCGCAGGTGACGGCCCTGGGCGAGGCCTACACCCCCGTCGGCGCGGTGGTCGACGAACGCGCCGTCGTCAACGGCGCGGTCGCGCTGCTGGCCACCGGAGGGTCGACCAACCACACCATGCACCTGGTCGCGATCGCCCGCGCCGCCGGAATCATCTTGACCTGGAACGACATTGCCGATCTCTCGGCCGTCGTGCCGCTGCTGGCGCGGATCTATCCCAACGGCAAGGCCGACGTCAACCACTTCCAGGCCGCGGGCGGAATGGCCTACCTGATCCGGTCCCTTCTCGACGCCGGTCTGATGCACGAGGACGTCGCCACCGTCGCCGGTCCCGGACTGCGCCGCTACACCACCGAACCGGTCCTCGACGACGGGTCGCTGCGCTGGCGCGAGGGTGTGGCGGCCAGCCTGGACCCCTCCGTGCTGCGCGGCGTCGACGACCCGTTCGCCCCCGACGGCGGGCTCAAGACACTGACCGGCAATCTCGGCACCAGTGTCATGAAGACCTCGGCCGTCGACCCCGAACACCGCACGGTCACCGCACCCGCGGCCGTGTTCGACAGCCAGGAGTCGTTCCTTGAGGCGTTCGGGAACGGCGAACTCGACCGGGATTTCGTCGGCGTGCTCCGCTACCAGGGACCCCAGGCACTCGGCATGCCCGAACTGCACAAGCTGACTCCCGCGCTGGGGGTGTTGCAGGACCGCGGGTTCCGCGTGGCGCTGGTGACCGACGGGCGGATGTCGGGCGCCTCCGGCAAGGTGCCCGCGGCCATCCACGTCACGCCCGAGGCCGCCGCGGGCGGGCCGCTGGCGCGGGTGTGCGACGGTGACATGATCACCGTCGACGCCGTCACCGGTACGTTGTCGGTCGACGTGGCGGCCGGGGACCTGGCCGCCCGCCCCAGCACCGGGCAGGCCCCCACCGCCGACGAGTGGACCGGGACCGGCCGGGAACTTTTCGCCAGCTTGCGTGCCAGCGTCGGCCCGGCCGACGAGGGCGCCACGATCTTCAGGAGTGCCGTATGAGTTCGGATTCTCTGCTCGACCTCGTTCCCGTCATCCCGGTCGTCGTGGTGCACGACGCCGCGGACGCGGTGCCGATCGCCAAGGCGCTCGTCGACGGTGGGCTGCCGGTCATCGAACTGACGCTGCGCACCCCGGCGGCGCTGGAAGCCATCAAGCGGATCGCCGATGAGGTGCCCGAAATCCTGGTCGGCGCGGGCACCGTCGTCGACACGGCGCAACCGCAGCAGGCCGCGGCCAACGGCGCCCAGTTCCTGGTATCGCCGGGCAGCACCCCCGCGCTGCGAACGGCCATGCGCGACAGCGGGTTACCGCACCTGCCCGGGGTGTCCACGGTGTCGGAGGTGCTCACCCTGCTGGAGGAGGGGTACACCGAGCTGAAGTTCTTCCCGGCCGAACCGGCAGGCGGCGCAGCCTATCTGCGCGCCATCCACTCGCCCGTGCCCGCGGCGCGGTTCTGCCCCACCGGTGGGATCACGCCCGCCAACATGGGCGACTATCTGGCGAGCCCGAACGTCGGGTGCGTGGGCGGCAGTTGGTTGACACCCGCCGATGTGGTCGCACGGCAGGACTGGGCCGCCGTGGCCGAGCTCGCCAGGACCGCCCGGTCAGCGGCTGTTCAGGGCGGTCAGACCAGCCCGCTGAGGTAGCGGCCCGCGCGCACCGATTCGAGCACGGTGCGCATCGCGTCGGCGCTCTGCGCCCAGGAGAACTCGTCGCTGCGGGTCTGCGCCTTGGTGCCCAGTTGCATGCGCAGCACCGGATCGGACACCAGCCTGCGCAGCCCGGCGACCAGACCGTCGCGGTCGTCGACCAGCACACCGGTGACCCCGTCGACGACGGAATCGGTCAGCCCGCCCGACGAGCGGTACCCGATCGTGGGAACGGCGTGCTGCGCGGCCTCGGTCACCGCCAGACCCCAGCCCTCCTTGCGCGACGGCAGTACATGCACCCAACTGCGTTGCAGGATGCGGTGTTTGGTGTCCTCGTCGACGTGGCCGTGGAACGTGACCGCATCGGTGATGCCGAGCAGTTCGGCGTGCTCGACCAGCCGTTGCCGCCACCAGCCGTCGCCGAGGATGTCCAGATGCACCTCGGGCACGTCGGCACGCAGCCGCGCGACGGCTTCCAGCGCGTCCTCGATCTGCTTGTGCGGCACCAACCGTGACAGCACCACCAGCCGCGGTGTCTTCGACCGCGGCAGCTCAAGGGTGGCCGCGGGCGCCTCGTCGAGGCCGTTGCGTACCACCGCGATACGCCGCGAGTCGACGCCGAGCTCGTTGAGGTCGCGGGCCGAGGGCAGCGACACCGTGACGTACTGGTTGCGGCGGTGCAGCCGCGGCGACAGCCACGACTCGACGAACCACCCGATCCGGCCCATCACCGGACCGGCCACCGGCCACAGCTCGCGGTGACAGTGGTGGACGAGCACCGCGACGCGCCTGCCGAACGCCAGACGGGCCAGGAACGGCAGCCCGTTCTGGGTGTCGACCACCACGTCCGGCCGCGCCCGGCGCAGCGGTCCCAGCCCGATCCGGGCGAGCACCATCGCCAGCCCCGCCCAGATGTAGACGGTGTAAGGCCCGCCGCCGCGGCTGATGCGCACACCGTCGATCACCTCGGTGCGCGCCGAGCCGGGGTACCGCGCGGTCCGCAGTGTGACGTTCACCCCGCGGTTCGCGAGATGGGCGCCGATGCGCTGCACGTACGCCTCGCTGCCGCCACCCTGCGGGTGGCCGGTGTCGCGCCAGCAGAGCAGCAGCACGCTCCGCACGTGCGGGGCGGACTCGGACCGGGCAGACATCGAATCGAGAGTACCGGTGAGTAGGTTGAGCGGGTGGATCCCACCGACCGCTTCGCCGGCCGGGCGACGCTTGGCCGGTCGGTGCGCCTGCTGTCACAGTTCCGCTTCGAGCAGTCCGAGCCGGCCCGGTTCTACGGCGCGCTCGCGGCCGACACCGTCGCGATGGTGGCCGATCTGTGGACCGGCGTGACCGGTACCTCACCCGCCGATCGCACGGTGCTCGACGTTGGCGGCGGACCGGGATACTTCGCGTCGGCATTCGCCGGAGCCGGAATGCGCTACCTGGGCGTCGAACCCGATCCCCGCGAGATGCACGCAGGTCCGGCCGGTGAGCCGGGTGCCGGGGTGTTCGTCCGGGCCTCCGGCACGGCGCTGCCGTTCGCCGATTCCAGCGTCGACATCTGCCTGTCGTCGAACGTCGCCGAGCACGTCCGGCACCCGTGGCGGCTGGGCAACGAGATGCTGCGGGTGACGCGTCCGGGTGGTCTGGCGGTGTTGTCGTACACGGTGTGGCTCGGCCCGTTCGGCGGGCACGAGATGGGGCTCACCCACTACCTGGGCGGGGCGCGGGCCGCCGAGCGGTACGCGCGCAAGCACGGGCACCGGGCGAAAAATGACTACGGTTCGTCGTTGTTCGCGGTGTCGGCCGCCGACGGCTTGCAGTGGGCCCGCCACACCGGCGCGCTGGTCGCCGCTTTTCCCCGCTACCACCCGCGATGGGCGTGGTGGATGACGTCGGTCCCGGGTTTTCGGGAATTCGCGGTGAGCAATCTGGTGCTGGTCCTGCAACCCCGGTGATTTGCACAATTGGAACAGGTTCTCGTTTCATCCGGAAGTGGGTAGTGTGACCGCCATGACACAGACTGCATCGGCCGCGCCGGCGGCCACGACGAACTGGGACAAACTGTTCATCGGCGGCCAGTGGGTCGAGCCTTCGTCGTCGGAGATCATCGAGGTGTTCTCACCCGCGAGCGGCGAGAAGGTCGGTCAGGCGCCGCTGGCGACCAAGGCCGACGTCGACGCGGCCTGCGCCGCCGCGCGCAAGGCGTTCGACGAGGGGCCGTGGCCCCGGATGACGCCGCAGGAACGTCAGGCCGTGCTGGCCAGGGCGACCGCGCTGATCGAGGAGAGCGCCGACGAGTTCAAACGGCTGCTCAAGCTCGAGACCGGTCAGCCCCAGACCATCGTCGACATGATGCAGTACGGGGCGGCCATGTCGACGCTGCAGTTCTACTCATCGGCGGCCGACAAGTTCGCCTGGAAGGACATCCGCGACGGCATCTACGGCCAGACCCTTGTGCTCAAGGAGCCCGTCGGCGTCGTCGGCGCCGTGGTCGCATGGAACGTCCCGTTCTTCCTCGCGGCCAACAAGCTGGGGCCGGCGCTGCTCGCGGGCTGCACGATCGTGCTCAAGCCGGCCGCCGAGACACCGCTGACCACCAACCTGATGGCCCAGAAGTTCCTCGAGGCCGGCCTGCCCGAGGGGGTGCTGTCGGTGGTACCCGGTGGCCCGGAGACCGGCCGGGCGCTGACCGACAACCCGGCGCTCGACAAGTTCACGTTCACCGGTTCCAGCGCGGTGGGCCGCGAGATCGGCCGCATCGCCGCCGAGAAACTCAAGCCCTGCACGCTGGAACTGGGCGGCAAGTCCGCGGCGATCATCCTCGAGGACGCCGACCTGGACTCGACGCTGCCGATGCTGCTGTTCTCGGGCCTGATGAACTCCGGTCAGGCCTGTGTCGGCCAGACCCGCATCCTGGCGCCGCGCTCGCGCTACGACGAGGTGGTGGAGAAGATCGCCGCGGGCGTGGCCGCGATGCAGGTCGGGCTGCCCGACGATGCGGCGGCGATGGTGGGTCCGCTGATCAGCGAGAAGCAGCGGGACCGCGTCGAGGGCTACATCAAGAAGGGCCTCGAGGAGGGTGCGCGCCTGGTCACCGGCGGCGGCCGCCCCGAGGGCCTGGACTCCGGCTGGTTCGTGCAGCCCACGGTGTTCGCCGACGTCGACAACTCGATGACGATCGCGCAGGAGGAGATCTTCGGGCCGGTGCTCGTGGTGATCCCGTTCGAGGACGAGGACGACGCGGTGCGCATCGCCAACGACTCGGTGTACGGCCTGGCCGGTTCGGTGTACACCACCGACTACGCCAAGGGTGTCGAGATCGCGTCGAAGGTCCGCACCGGCACCTACGGCATCAACATGTACGCATTCGATCCGGGCGCCCCGTTCGGCGGGTACAAGAACTCCGGCATCGGCCGCGAATGCGGACCCGAGGGCATCGCGGGCTACTGCGAGTCCAAGAGCGTGCTGCTGCCGTTCGGCTACACCCCTGCATAACCTTTGCCGAGCAGACGCAAAACTGCCCTTTTTCCAAGGAAATCAGGCAATTTTGCGTCTGCTCGCGAGGGGGATCTAGGTGTGCACAACCGGGCGCTTGAACTGGGCGCACACGAATTCCCCGTTGCGGGCACACTCGGCGAGCACCCACTCCGAACGCATCGGCAGCACCGGAGAGCCGGCGCCGAGGGTGCACGGCGCGTAGCTGACGATGATCTCGTCGATCAGGTCGGCCGCCGCGAACTGCGCGGCCACATCGCCGCCGCCGACCACCCAGACATCCTTACCGCCCGCTGCCGCAACGAGTTTCGGGTGCAGGTCGGTGACCTCGCCGGTGAACACCTGGATCGGGTGGCTCTCGGCGGCGATCTCCGGACGGTGGGTCAGAACCCAGGCGGGCTGATCGTAGGACCAGTCGCCGTGCCTGACCACCCATTCGTAGGTGCTCGCGCCCATGACGAGCGCGCCGATGGTCTCGATGAATGTCTCGTAGCCGAACGGCCCGTCGGGTGCGATGTCACGCGTGATGAGCCAGTCGAGGCTTTCGTGCTCGTCGACGATGTAGCCGTCGAGGCTCGAAGCGGTGTAGTAGACGGTCTTCACAGTTCAGTCCCTTCTCATCCATTCCAGTGGGTCACCATGGTCGGTGTCGATTCCGTGACGTGAAAGCATCGCGCGGGCAAGACCACGCCGGTGCGCCGAGTAGGTGAGCACGTGCGCGACGATGCCGTAGAGCTGGAACGACTCCGGCGGGTCGCACAGTGCGTCGATCACGGTGTCGCCGAGGCGGCCGGCCGCGGAGTACTCCGATACCACTGTCGTCCAACGGTTTCCGATCACATCGTGATGCGCGGCCAACTCGTGCGGCGCGGCCTTCGCCGTGGTGTCGCGGGACGGGAAGTCGCGCCCCTCGATCGTGGCCAGCCAGACCTGTTTGGACCACACGATCGCCGCGAGAACCGCCGCCACGCTGGGCTCGGGCCCGTCCCACTCCAGCACGATCTGTCCGGGCGAAATCTCGTCGCGCCACTGGGTTTCGGTCAGCTGACTCGCCTGCTCGATCAGGTAGGCCGTGTCGGCGATGTCGTGCACGAGCATGAACTGCGCAATGTCGGGCCCGCCTTCGGTCGCCCCGCCGTCGCACCACAGCGCCTGCGGCGGATGGAAGTGCACACCGTTGGGTGCGGGCAGCCGGAATCCGATGTCCCCGGCCCGCGACGGCGGCACCCCGAAGGCACGGCGGAACGCGCGGGAGAACACCTCCGGCGACGACCATCCCTCCGCCGCAGCGACTTCCGCGACACCGGCACCTCGGCGCAGCCGCCACGCCGCGCGTTCGAGCATGATGCGCCGCCGCAGCGCGGCGGGCGGCTCGCCGGTGAGCCGGCGCACCTGCCGGGAGAAGTGGAACTCCGAGGCGTAGCTGTTGCGGGCCATGTCACCAACTCCCGCGTTCTCGGCGTCGACGACGGCGTCGAGCAGTTCGCGCAACCGGTCGCGCCCGGTGGATTCCACACTCACGTTCACCGAGTATGGTCGGTCAGCTCCGACCGCGACATGACTTTTCTTGCTGTGCTCCCCCGGCTCAGGTGTCGAGCACCTCGGCGACGCGTGCCTCGACGTCATGATCGGCCAGATCGGCCAGGTTGATGCCGAAGATGTCGTGCAGCGCGCCGAGCACCTGCGCTGCGGTGTCGAACCGGATCCGTTCGGTGCCGCCGGGGCGGTGGATCGCCAGGTTGCGTCCCCTCAGGTTGTAGCGTGCGTCGTCGGCGACCACGGCGACGTTGAGGCCGGTGACGAAGTGCGACGCCGGATACGTTGAGACATACCAGCTTCCGACCTCCAGGTCGATGCGGGGCCGCGGCTCGGTGGTGAACATGTACAGCGGTTGCCAGTCGCCGCGGATCTGGGCTGCCAGCACGTGATCGTCATCGCCGGTTCGGGTCAACCGGTAGGGCTCGTGGCGGGTCTGTTGCACCGGGCCTGCCTGCAGCCGGATCGGCGAGGTCAGGGTCTGGCCGCCGAAACCCACGTCGACCAGATACCGGCCGTCGACACCCGGCACCGCGACCGAGAGCACATTGTGGGTCTGGGCGGGCAGCGGCGCGTCGGCCTCCTGCATCCACACCACCCGCCCGGACAGCCGGTCCACTGTGAAGCCCAGGCCCTCCAGCACGTACCCGAGCAGGCCGTTGTGCTCGTAGCAGTAGCCGCCGCGGCGGCGGTCCACCAGCTTGGCGGCCAGCGCCTCGGCGCTGAGGTCGGCCACCGGGATGCCGAGCAGCGGGTCGAGGTTCTCGAACGGGATCGACCGGTTGTGGGCCGCGACGATCGCACGAAGTGTGTCGAGATCGGGATGCAGGGGGCGGTCGAAGCCGATCCGCGTGAGGTAACCGCTCAGGTCCATCGCCATACCCGCCATCGTCCAACCTCGACAGTGGTTCAGGTCAAGTTTCGGCACCGGCATCCGAAGACGGCGAAGCCCCGACAGCCGCCTGGGTAGGATGACGAATCAGAAC
Organism: Mycolicibacterium goodii; assembly: GCF_001187505.1. The sequence goes on along the minus strand of NZ_CP012150.1, from coordinate 1,752,932 downwards.
ACGTTCCAATTCATGCCTGTTCAGATTCACTGCTAGGGAACCCGTGGCCGCAACCGATACCGACCCAGGTGAGATCAGACTTCGCCGAAACGGCACCGGCAAGATCGCACGCCGCGAACTGCAGGAGTGGGTGAATGGCTGAGCCGTTGCTCACCGCGTCGGCGGAGCTGCTCAACGCCGTCAACGCCGTCAAGCCCTTCGGCCGCAAAGGTTATTCGACGGTGGTGGCGTTCGCGTTCGGCTGGCCCACCTCGGAGAACGGTCCGCTGCTCACCACCGTCTCGGCGCTCGACGTGCTGCGCCGCGCCGTCCGGGGCGACTACCGGACCACATCGGGCCGGATCTCGTTGGTGCTCAAGGCCGTCACCTGGGCTCTGTTGTACGTCGTGCATCGGCGCAACCGCACGTCGCGCCGGTTCTTCGAGGAACCGCTGCGCTCGGCGCTCGGCGCCGACTATGCGGTGGCCCGTCGGGCGAAGCGTCCGGGCGGCGTGATCCGCACATCCTGGTCACGCCGCCGCTACGCCAACCAGACCGTGCGGTACGGCCCGCACCGCTCCAACCTGGCCGACATCTGGATGCGTCCGGACCTTCCCCGCGACGGCAGGGCGCCGGTGCTGCTGCAGGTGCCCGGTGGGGCATGGATGATCGGGATGCGCCGACCGCAGTCGTATCCGCTGATGAGCCACCTGGCCGAGCAGGGTTGGATCTGCGTGTCGATCGGCTACCGGATCAGCCCAAGACACAGCTGGCCCGATCACATCGTCGACGTGAAACGGGCGCTGGCATGGGTCAAGGCGCACATCGCCGAGTACGGCGGTGATCCCGAATCCGTCTGTATCACCGGAGGTTCGGCGGGTGGGCACCTCACCGCACTGGCCGCGCTGACCCCCAACGACCCGAAGTGGCAGCCCGGTTTCGAGGACGCCGACACATCGGTGGTGGCCGCGGTGCCGGTCTACGGCCGCTACGACTGGTACAGCACCACCGGACCCGGTCGCACCGAGTTCATGGAGATCCTGGAGCGGCTCATCGTCAAACGCCCACTCGACGGCAACGCCGAGTTGTACCGCGATGCATCGCCGATCACGCTGGTGCATCCCGATGCGCCGCCGTTCTTCGTGCTGCACGGCACCAACGACTCGTTGATCCCGGTGGTCGAGGGCCGCGACTTCGTCGCGGCGCTGCGCACGGTGTCGAAGTCACCCACGGTGTACGCCGAGATCCCGCACGCCCAGCACGCGTTCGACTTCTTCGGCTCGCCGCACGGGCACTTCACCGCCGACGCGGTCGAGAAGTTCCTCAACTGGGTGCTCGCCAAACGCGGTGTGGCGCAGAACCGTTGATCATCCCTACATGACCGGCGCTACCGGACGCCGGATGCGCAAAACGCCCGGTGGACGAAAAATCGTCGTGACCCGATGCGGCGCTCCTACACTGGCCAGGTGGATTCCGCCCTGGCCGAGTTGGCCGCCGACCTGCCGACCCACGCGCTGCTCACCGACGCCGACCAGATCGAGGGATACCGCCGCGACGCCGCGGCCGACCCGCGGGCCGGTCTGCCCCTGGCCGTCGTCCGGGCCACCTGCACCGCGGATGTGCAGAGCGTCCTGCGCTGGGCCAGCAGGCACCGCGTCGCCGTGGTGCCGAGAGGCGCCGGATCGGGGCTCTCCGGTGGGGCGGACGCCGTCGACGGGTGCATCGTCCTGAGCACCGAGAAGATGCGCGACATCCGTATCGATCCCGACAACCGCGTCGCCGTGGTGCAACCGGGAGCGCTGAACTCCGATGTCAAACGGGCGGCGGCGCAGCACGGCCTGTGGTATCCGCCGGATCCCTCCTCGTTCGACATCTCCTCGATCGGCGGTAACGCCGCAACCAACGCCGGCGGTCTGTGCTGCGTGAAGTACGGCGTCACCAGCGACTACGTGCTGGGCATGGAGGTGGTGCTGGCCGACGGCACCGCCGTGACACTCGGTGGTCCGCGGCTCAAAGACGTTGCGGGCCTGTCGTTGACGAAACTGTTCGTGGGTTCGGAGGGCATCCTCGGGGTGATCACCGAGGTCACCCTGCGGTTGATTCCTGCGCAGTCACAGCCCTCGACGGTGGTGGCGGTATTCTCGTCCGTGCAGGACGCGGCGAACGCGGTGGTGGCGATCACCGCGCGGGTGCGGCCCGCGATGCTCGAGCTGATGGACCATGCCAGCATCAACGCCGTCGAGGATTACGGCCGCATGGGCCTCGACCGGTCGGCGCAGGCGCTGCTGCTCATCCAGTCCGACTCCTCGGGTGATGCCGCCGTCGAGGTCGCCCACATCGTCGATGCGTGCCAGTCCTGCGGGGCCACGGAGGTTTTCGCCACCGACGACCCCGAGGAAGGTGCCGGTTTCACGGCGGCCCGGCGTATGGTCGCCCTTGCGCTCATGCGACTGGGCGCGTTGCTGCTCGAAGACGTCACCGTGCCGATCCCGAGCCTGCCCGCGTTGCTGGGCGGTATCAACCGCATCGCGGCCGAATGCGAGGTGTTGATCTGCGTCGTCGCGCACGCCGGCGACGGAAACACCCACCCGGTGGTGGTTTTCGATCCCGACGACGCCGCGGCGTGCGCGCGGGCCGAACGCGCCTTCAGCGAGGTGATGGACCTCGCGATCGCGATGGGCGGCACCATCACCGGTGAACACGGCGTCGGCAGGCTCAAACGGGATTGGCTGCCCAGACAACTCGGCGAGGACGTGATGGCGCTGACGCGTCGCGTCAAGGATGCCCTGGATCCGCTCGGCATCCTCAACCCGGGCGCGGTTCTGCGCCCGTGATTTCTGCTGCGCGAGCAGACGCAAAACTCCCGGTTTCGGAGCAAAAATGGGCAATTTTGTGTCTGCTCGCGCAGGATTTCAGAACACCCGGACCTGTCCCTCGAGCACCGGCACGGTGTCGGGGAGTTTGTAGGTCTCGATGCCGTTGCGGAACATCACGGCCTCACGCGCATGCTCGGGCAGATGCTTGACGAGCCAACGGGGGTCGTCGAAGGTCCAGTGCGGGTAGTCCGAGGAGAACAGCAGGATCTTCTCGCATTCCATCCACTCCAGCGCCCGTGACAGTTCGGTCTTGTCCTCGGGGTAGTCCAGCGGCTGGGTGGTGAACTTGATGTGTTCCTTGACGTAGTCGCTGGGTTTGCGCTTGATGTCCAGCCAGGATTTGCGGCGCTGGTAGATCGCGTCCATGCGCCACATCAGCGGCAGGATCCAGGTGAACGCGTGCTCGACGAACACGATGCGCAGCGTCGGGAACCGGTCGAACACGCCGTCGAAGATCAGGCTCATCACCTGATTGGCCGCCAGCAGCGAGTAGGTGACCATGAAATCGTGGTTGTAGCTCGGCAGGCCCACGGGCGGTGCCGGGAGTTCGTCGTACTCGCCGCGGGACAGGTGGCAGCTCACCACGATGTCATGCTTGGTCGCCGCGGCCCACAGCGGGTCGTATTTCGGGTCACCCCAGGACGGCCGCGGCTCGGCCTTGATCAGACACTGCGCGAAGTAGGGATGCCCGGCCCACCGTTCGATCTCCCGCGCCGCGAGTTCGGGCGCCTCGACCGCCAGGCAGATCGATCCGCGCCACCGCTCGTGCCAGTTGTTGTGGCGGTCCAGCCAGTGGTTGGCCTGCCAGTCGTTGAGTGCGCAGTTCATGGCGTGGTTGGCCTCGGGGATGTGCGCCGAGTACGCCGCGGGTTCCAGGATCGCGATGTCGGCGCCGGCCTCGATGATGAGCTGGCGGAACGCGAGATCGGGGTCGCTGCCCGCGAATTCGCCGTCGCCCGGGAACGTGTCGACGCGCATCGCGTAGGCGTGGGCGTAGTCGGGGGCGTCGTAGTAGATCAGTTCACCGACGTCGTGCGTGCCGAAATAGCTGCTGCGCCACGGCTCGGGGATGTACTCCCCCAGGACGCCGCGACGCGGTACCGGGTGGACGTCGGAGTCGACGCAACGCACCGCGGTGCGCTCGGTGGCGGGGATTCTCGGCGTGGCTTTCGCAGGCGATCCGGTCATGTCTTCCTTCCGGTCACCGCCGGGCCGCGACGGCGATGGATTTGGTGTCGAGGTAATTGTCGAGCCCTTCGGTGCCCAGTTCTCGGCCGTAGCCGCTGTCCTTGACGCCGCCGAATGGTGCGAACGGGTCCATTGTGTACCCCTGATTGACCCCGAAGGTGCCGGTTCGGACGCGTTCGGCGATGCGGATGCCGCGGTCGGTGTCGGCGGTCCACACCGATCCGGCCAGGCCGTAGTCGGAGTCGTCGGCGATCGCGACGGCCTCGTCCTCATTTGCGTAGGGGATCACGGTGAGCACCGGTCCGAAGATCTCTTCGCGCGCGATGCGCATCGAGTTGTCCGCATCGGCGAACAGCGTCGGGCGCACGTACCACCCGCGCTCGATGCCGTCGGGCAGGCCGGTGCCGCCGCACACCAGGCGTGCGCCCTCGCGCACGCCAAGGTCGATGTAGTCGCGCACGCGTTGCTGTTGGCGCCGCGACACCAGCGGGCCGAGTTCGGTGGCCGGGTCGGCCGGGTCGCCGACGACGATGCTGCTCATCCGGTCGGCCAGGGCGTCGACGAACTCCTGCTGCCGCGCCGCGGGAACGACGATGCGGGTCAACGCATTACAGATCTGGCCGCTGTTCGACAGGCTCGCCGAGCGGATGCCTGCGGCGACGAGCTGTGGATCGGCGTCGTCGAGCACGATCGCGGCCGATTTGCCGCCGAGTTCGAGGCTGACCCTGGTGAGGTTGGCGGCGCAGGCAGCCGCGACCGCGCGCCCGGCCGCGCTCGACCCGGTGAACGACACCTTGTCGACGCCAGGATGGCCGACCAGATGCGCGCCGACACCTGCGTCCCCGGCCACCACGCTGACCACGCCGTCGGGCAGGCCGACCTCGCCGATCATGTCGGCCAGCAGCAGCGCGTCCAGCGGTGACTCCGGCGCGGGTTTGAGCACCACCGCACATCCGGCAAGCAGCGCAGGGATCAGCTTCGTGATGGTCAGGAACTGCGGCATGTTCCACGGCACGATCGCCGCGACGACGCCGACGGGGTTCTTCTGGATGCGGATCGGCGACCCGAAGAATCCGGTGCGCTCCTCGTTCCACGGATGGTTCTCGGCGATGTCGCAGAACGCCGACATCATCATCGTCGCAAGCCCGACCTGGGCCCGCTGCGCAAAGCTGATGGGCGCCCCGATCTCGGCCGAGATCAGCCGGGCCATGTTGTCGCGGCGGGCGGTGTAGATCTCGGCGAGGCGGCGTACCGCGGCGATGCGGTCGCCGGGTGCCATACGCGGCCACGGCCCGTCGTCGACGGCGGCGCGCGCCGCGGCCACCGCTCGGTCAATCCCGGCGGCGTCAGCCGCGGCCACGCGGGCGATGGGCTGCTCGGTGTGCGGGGAGATCACCTCGATGGTGGCGGCCGGATCGCCGGCCGGATCGTTGTCGAACGACCAGTCGGCTTCGACACCGAGGTGCTCCCCGAGATGCTGGTCCACTGCATCCTCCTGCCTTCGCCATTCGAGAGTATCAACTACTTGTCATTGACGGAACCGCGGTCTACCGTCGACTTCGAATCGCGCACCGGCGTGTCAGCCACGCGTCGGCGTCATCGGTCGGATCGCATCGCGAAGGAGCGGGTATGGCTCGGTTTCCCAAACCGGCTGAGGGCAGTTGGACTCAGCACTATCCGGAACTGGGCACCGGTCCGGTGTCCTACGAGGACTCGATCAGCCCCGAGATCTACGAACTGGAACGCAAGGCGATCTTCAAACGGGCGTGGCTGAATGTCGGCCGCGTCGAGCTGCTCGCCCGCAAGGGCAGCTACTTCACCAAGGAGATGAAGGCCGCCAACACCTCGATCATCGTGGTGCGCAACAAATCCGGTGAGATCAACGCCTTCCACAACGTGTGCAGGCACCGCGGCAACAAGCTGGTGTGGGACGACATGCCGCAGCAGGACACCAGCGGGGTGTGCAGGCAGTTCACCTGCAAGTACCACGCCTGGCGGTACGACCTGGACGGTGAACTGACTTTCGTGCAGCAGGAGGACGAGTTCTTCGACCTCGACAAGAGCCGCTACGGTCTGGTGCCGGTGCACTGCGAGGTGTGGGAGGGCTTCATCTTCGTGAACTTCGCGAAGGAACCCGAACAGTCGCTGCGCGAATTCCTCGGTCCCATGATCACGAACCTGCAGGGCTATCCGTTCGACAAGATGACCTCGCGATTCACGTATCGCTCAGAGGTCAAGGCGAATTGGAAGCTCTACATGGATGCGTTCCAGGAGTTCTACCACGCACCGGTGCTGCATGCGAACCAGTCACCCACCGCCTACTCGAAGGCCGCCGCCGAGGCCGGGTTCGAGGCGCCGCACTACCGCATCGAGGGACCGCACCGCCTGGTGAGCACCTCCGGCGTGCGCGCCTGGGAGATGCCCGACGAGATGCGCAAGCCGATCGAGGACATCTGCCGCAGTGGGCTTTTCGGGCCGTGGGACAAACCCGACCTCGGCGAGATGCCGGCGGGGCTGAACCCGGCCAGGTGTGATCCGTGGGGGCTCGACAGCTTCCAACTGTTTCCGAACTTCGTGATGCTGTTCTGGGGGCAGGGCTGGTACCTGACGTACCACTACTGGCCGACGTCGTACAACACCCACACCTTCGAGTGCACGCTGTATTTCCCGCAGGCCCGCACACCGCGCGAACGGCTGGCCCAGGAACTCGCGGCGGCGTCGTTCAAGGAGTACGGCCTGCAGGACGCCAACACCCTCGAGGCCACTCAGAGCATGATCGAGACCCGTGTCGTCGACGAGTTCCTGCTGTGCGACCAGGAGATCCTGCTGCGGCACCTGCACAAGGAGACCGCAACCTGGATCGAGGACTACCGGCGCAGAACCGCAGGAGTGTGAACTTCGTGCCCGACAAAATGACCGACAAATTGCCCGCCGAATTCGCCGACCTGGAACCGTTTTCCGACTGGTGCCTGGCCAGTGAACCGGACCGTTACGCAAAACGGTTGGCCAGCACCATGACCGAGATCCAGGCCTTCTACGACGCCATCACGCCTAGGGCCGAGGAGGCGATCGCCTACTGCGACAAGTTCCCCCTCGACGATCTGCCCGAGGACGTGCTCAACCTGCTGCGCCTGCTGTATTCGATGGTGACGGTGTCCTTCCCGGTGGAGTGCTGGAAACAGCCGCGGGTACCCGATTCCGGTGCGACCTGGTTGGATTGCGTCGCCGAGCCCGTTCCGTGACGCACACGGTGGTGCGCGCGGCGCGCTGGGTCGACGTCGCCGCCGGGGTCATCCGCTCGCCGGCCGTCCTGGTCATCGAGGGCAACCGCATCACCAGCGTCGACCCCGAGGCGCCACGGCCACCGGACGCGACCGTCATCGACCTCGGTGACGCGACCCTGCTGCCCGGTCTGATGGACATGGAGCTCAACCTGCTCATCGGCGGTCCGGGTGGCCCGGAGGGATTGCCGTCGCCGATGCACGGCGTGCAGGACGATCCGGCATACCGCACGCTGCGGGGCGCGGTGAACGCGCGGACCACCGTGGCAGCCGGGTTCACGACCGTGCGCAACCTCGGATTGATGGTCAAGACCGGTGGCTATCTGCTCGACGTGGCGCTGCAGCGCGCGATCGACCAGGGCTGGCACTCCGGCCCCCGCATCTACCCGGCCGGGCACGCCGTCACGCCCTACGGCGGGCACCTCGATCCCACGGTGTTCCAGCGTCTGGCGCCGGGCATCATGCCGCTGTCGGTGGCCGAGGGCATCGCCAACGGGGTGCCCGACGTCATCGCATGTGTGCGCTACCAGATCCGCCACGGCGCCAAGCTGATCAAGGTCTCGGCCTCCGGTGGGGTGATGTCGCACAGCACCGCACCGGGCGCCCAGCAGTACGGGGACGCCGAACTGGCCGCGATCGCCGACGAGGCGCACCGCGCCGGGGTCAAGGTGGCCGCGCACGCGGTCGGCGACACCGCGATCCGGGCCTGCATCCGGGCCGGTATCGACTGCATCGAGCACGGGTTCCTGGCCACCGACGAGACCATCCAGATGATGGCCGACCACGGCACGTTCCTGGTGTCGACCACGTATCTCACCGACGCCATGGCGATCGACCGCATCGCCCCCGAGCTGCGCAAGAAGGCGCTCGACGTCTTCCCGAAAGCAAAAGCCATGTTGCCAAGGGCGATCGCCGCCGGGGTGCGCATCGCGTGCGGCACCGACGCCCCGGCGATACCGCACGGGCAGAACGCCAAGGAGCTCGGTGCGCTGGTCGAGCGCGGCATGACCCCGATGCAGGCGCTGCAGGCCGCCACCGTGGTGGCCGCCGAGTTGGTGGACGCCGGAGACGAGCTGGGCCGGCTCGCGCCGGGCTACCTGGCCGACGTCGTCGCCGTGCCCGGTGATCCGACCAGCGACATCGCCGCGACGCTCGACGTCCGGTTCGTGATGAAGGACGGCTCGGTCATCAAACACTGCGGGTCGTCGAACACCGCGGTGCGCTAGCGTCGAGTTGACGCACGGCAGGAGACGAGCATGGAACTCACCGACAACACCTTGTGGTGGCTCAAGCAGGCGTTCTATTTCTCGCTCACCGCGGTCAACGACGCCGTCAAGGACCACGGCGTCAGCACCGCCCAGATCGGCGTGCTGCGCCAGCTCAGCAACGAACCCGGCCTGTCGGCGGCCCAACTGGCAAGGCGCCTGCTGATCACGCCGCAGGGTGTGCAACTCGCCCTGACCGCACTGGAGAAACGCGGACTCGTCGAGCGCAAGCAGGATCCGCAGCACGGACGCATCCTGCAGGTGTTCCTCACCGACGAGGGACGCGCGGTCGCCTCGGCCGTGGTCGCCGACGCGGTCGCGGCGCACGAGAAGGTGTTCGGCGTGCTCTCCCGCGACGAGCAGGAGCAGCTGCGGGGGCTGCTGCGCCGCGTGATCGAGCAGGGCACCGGCCACACCGTGCACGACGACCACGTCGGCCCGGCCTGATCCGTCCTCCATCCGACGTGCGGCCGACCCTTGAGATGAATGACAAGTACTTGATACTGTTGCAAGCGATGGAGACATCGACAGCACCCCTCGACCGTTCCGCCGGCCGCACCGACGCCGACGGTTTCACGCCGCTGCGGGTCAAGGACGTCATCCGCGAGACCGCCGACGCGGTATCGCTGATCCTCGATGTCCCCGAGCACTTCTCGGATCGATTCCGTTACGCGGCAGGACAATTCGTCACGATCAAGGTGACCGTCGGCGGCACCGAACACCGGCGCTGCTATTCGATGTCGTCGTCGCCCGAGGTCGACCCCGATCTGCGGATCACCGTCAAACGCGACCGCGACGGTGTGGTGTCGAACTGGCTCAACGACACCGTCGCCGCGGGCGACGTGCTGCTCACCGCCGCACCCGACGGACGCTTCGTGCTCACCGCGGCCGACCGCGACGTCGTCACGTTCGCCGGGGGCAGCGGCGTCACACCGGTGTTCTCCTTGGTGAACACCACACTCGCCGCGACCACGCGACGCACCCGGATGTTCTACGCCAACCGCGACGCCGAGTCGGTGATCTTCGGCGACGCGCTGGCCCGGCTGACCGACACCCACCGCGACCGCCTGCAGCTGCATCATCATCTCGACGCCGACGACGGGGTGGTGTCCGCGCGGCACGTCGCCGAATTCCTCTGCGCCGGTGGCGGTGTCGGTACCGAAGATGCCGACTACTACGTGTGCGGACCGGCCCCGTTCATGGACACCGTCGAACGCGTCCTGCTCGACGCGGGGACTCCCGCCGAGCGGGTGCATCTGGAGCGCTTCAGCCTCGCTCCGGTCACAGCGCAGGCCGCCGCGCAATCGGCCGGCACCGAAGAGGTGACCATCGTGCTGGGGCGGACCACGGTCACCCAGCCCTACCGGGCCGGTACCACGCTGCTGCAGACCGCACGCCTGGCCGGATTGCGGGCCCCGTCCTCGTGCGAGGTCGGCACCTGTGGAACATGCATCGGTCAGGTGGTGGAAGGCAGTGCGCGGCTGTTGAACAACGACGCCCTCGACGACGACGAGGTCGCCGAGGGATGGGTGGTGACCTGCCAGGCGCTGCCCACGAGTCGCACGGTGAAGGTGGTGTACGAATGAGCCGAGTGGCGGTGGTGACCGGCGGCGCGTCGGGCATGGGCGAGGCGACCTGCCACGAACTGGGCAGGCGCGGCCACCAGGTCGCCGTGCTGGACGTGAATGTCGATGCCGCGCAACGCGTCAGCGACGACCTGCGGGCCGAGGGGGTGACCGCGTTCGCGGTCGGCACCGATGTCACCGACCGTGCCGCGGTCGAGGAGGCCTTCGCCAAGGTCCGCAGTGAGCTCGGTGCCGTCGCCATCCTGGTCACCTGCGCGGGCATGTTCGGCTACGCGTCGTTCGCGGACATCACCGAGCAGTCGTGGGCGCAGATGATCGACGTGAACCTCAGCGGCACCTTCCGCTGCTGCCAGGTGGCGCTGCCCGACATGGTCGACGCCGGGTGGGGCCGCATCGTGCTGATCTCCTCATCCAGCGCACAACGCGGCACACCGTTCGCGGCGCACTACGCGTCCTCCAAAGGCGCGCTGCTGACATTGACGAAATCCCTTGCCCGCGAATACGCACCGCACGGCATCACGGTCAACAACATTCCCCCGTCGGGCATCGAGACCCCGATGCAGCACGCGTCGCAGGCCGCGGGCCACCTGCCGCCGAACGAGACCATCGCCGCCAACATCCCGCTCGGTAGGCTCGGCGCACCGGCCGACATCGCCGCCGCGGTCGGCTTCCTGTGCTCCGATGAAGCCGGGTTCATCACCGGACAGACCCTCGGCGTCAACGGCGGCGCGGTGATGTGACCGGGCAGGTGACCGCGGCAGACATCCCCATCCACCACCCACACGGAGGTTCACATGGCGACCAGGTGGCCCAAGCCGGCCGAAGGGTCATGGACCGCACACTATCCAGAGCTCGGTACCGGGCCGATCCCGTTCCGCGACTCCATCTCCCCGGAGTTCTACGCCGCAGAACGTGAGGCGATCTTCAGACGCGCGTGGCTCAACGTCAGCCGCGTCGAAGAGACCCCCGACGTCGGCAGTTACATCACCCGCCGGATCGAGGCCGCCGACGCGTCGCTGCTGCTGGTCAAGGGGCACGACGAACGGATCCGCGCGTTCCACAACGTGTGTCGCCGACGCGGCCACAGCGTCGCGGTCCCGGACTTCCGTGCCACCGAATTGCGCAGCACCGGAACAGAATTCGCATGCAGGCACTGCGGATGGCGGTACGGCCTCGACGGCGCACTGGTTGCCGCTCCCGACGCAGGCCGGTTCGCCGGCTTCGATGCCGGCGAATTCGGTCTGGTCGAGGTGCACTGCGATGTCTGGGCCGGGTTCGTGTTCGTCAACTTCGACCGTGAACCGCGCCAGAGCCTGCGGGAGTTTCTGGGCCCCATGGTGACCGGCCTCGACGACTACCCGTTCGGGCTGCTCACCGAACGCTACGACTGGGTTGCGCACAACAACAGCAACTGGAAGATCTTCGCCGACGCGTTCCAGGAGTACTACCACGTGCCGTCGCTGCACACCCAGCAGGTGCCGCCCGAGGTCCGAGATCCCAACGCGGGTTTCACCTGTGGACATTTCCAGATCGACGGGCCGCACCGCCTGGTGTCCACGGCAGGCACCCGGCGCTGGCTGCTGGCACCGGAGTACATGTACCCGATCGAGCGGGTCACCGGGAGCGGTCTGGTGGGGCCGTGGCGCACCCCCGACATCGGTGACCTGCCCGCGGGGCTCAACCCGGGCGGCATCGAGCCATGGGGCATAAGCAATTTCCAGATCTTCCCCAACCTCGAGATCCTGATCTACGGGGGTTGGTACCTGCTGTACCGGTACTGGCCCACATCGCACAACACGCACCGCTTCGAGGCGTTCACCTACTTCCATCCGGCGCGCACCGTGCGGGAGCGCATAGAACACGAGGTCGCCGCGGTGGTGCTCAAGGAGTTCGCGCTGCAGGACGCGGGCATGCTCGGCGGTACCCAGGCCGCGCTGGAGTACGACGTCATCGACGACTATCCGCTCAACGATCAGGAGATCCTGGTGCGCCACCTGCACAGGGTCGCCGTCGACTGGGTCGAGGCCTATCAGCGTGCGCACGCCACGGCGGGGGTGTGACATGGCGCGCCTACCCAGTGCCTTCGCCGAGCTCGATCCCTACGCCGAAACATGGTGCTTGGCAACCGAAACCGAGCGGTGGGAGCAACGGGTGAGCAGCACCATGCCCGCGTTGCACGAGTTCTACGACGCGTTCTTCCCGCGCCTGGATGAGGCGATCGAGTACTGCGACAAGTATCCCCTCGACGACATGCCCGAGGATGCCGTCAACCTGTTGCACCTCATCTATTCGCTGATCATGGTCGCCATGTCGGTCGAGATCATGCACCAACCCGCCCCGGTCGACTCGGCCGATGCCGTCATGGTGCGCACCGGCGAGCCAGCACCGTGAGCCGCGCCGTGACCCGTACCGAAACCGAGGAGACACGCCGATGAGTGTGCTGACCATCAACAAGCTGACCGCGTCGGTGGGTGTCGAGGTGGTGGGCATCGACCCCGAGCGACTGGCCACCGACGACGTCATCGCCGCGGCAGTGCTCGACGCCCTTGAGGACAACGGTGTCCTGGTGTTCCGCGGTCTGCATCTGGAACCCGATGCCCAGGTGGCGTTTTCGCAGCGCCTCGGTGAGGTCGACCGGTCGGCCGACGGCCACCACCCGGTGTCGGGTATCTACCCGATCACGCTCGACCGGACCAAGAACGGGGCGGCGGAGTATCTGAAGGCCACATTCGACTGGCATATCGACGGCTGCACACCGCTGGGTGACGAGTGCCCGCAGAAGGCCACCGTGCTGTCCGCGATCGAGGTGGCCGCCCGCGGCGGGGAGACCGAGTTCGCCAACGCCTACGCGGCCTACGAATCCCTCGACGACGACGAGAAGGAACGCTACGGGACACTGCGCGTCGTCCATTCCCTCGAAGCGTCACAGCGGCGGGTCTACCCCGACCCGACACCCGAGCAGCGACAGCGGTGGGCCGCCCGACCGACCCACGAGAACCCGATGGTGTGGACCCACCGCAACGGCCGCAAGTCGTTGGTGCTCGGGGCTTCTGCGGACTACATCGTCGGTATGGACCGCGATGAGGGCCGCGCGCTGCTCGACGAGCTGCTGGCCCGCACCACCACACCCGACAAGGTGTACAGCCACAGGTGGTCCGTCGGCGACACGGTCATCTGGGACAACCAGGGGGTGCTGCACCGCGCGGCCCCGTACGACCCCGACTCGCCGCGCCACCTGCTGCGCACCACGGTGCTCGGCGACGAACCGATCCGCTGATGCCGAGTCAACCGTCGACACGCGTGAGATTGGTGTCGTCACGGCCGATCCGCGCGTAGACCTCGGGCCGCTTTCGCCGATAGATCGATGCCATCACGATGCCCGCGGCGACGATCCCATAGATGAGCAGCAGCAGAACGACTGTCAAAGCTCCAGTGGCACCGGTGATCAGTTCGAAGTTGACCGTCGCGAGGTAGAGAGCGATGCAGAGGATGACGGCCGCAAGCCCGGACGCGGCGGCGGGCTTGACAATCGATTCTTCGGTCTTTCGATGTCGTATCAGATAGGCCGGGATTGCGAACGCGACGAGGATCAGCAACAGCAGGAAAGTGTAGGTGTAGACGCCGCTCAATCGACCGTAGACGGTGGAGTCGGGGATCCGGGCCAGCACCAGCGGGACAAGTCCGACGAACGTCGCCACGCTGATGGCGATCGACGCGCGGTGCGGGGAGAGCTGGGTGTTGTGCACCCGGCTGAGCGAATGGTGCAGGATCTTGTCGGCGCTGAGGTTGAAGGCGTATCGCGTGGTGAAAGAGTGCGCGGCCAGGCTGGAGGCGAACGCGCTCGTCAGCAACAGCACGGTTGCCATGGTGTAGGCGAACTCGCCGGTGAATTCCTTGATGCTCGCGGTCGCTGCGGCGGTGGGATCGGCCGTGACGACATCGAGAACCGCCACGGGGCCGTACGCGTTGATGAACAGCCACGCCGTCAGCGAATACATCACGGCCAGCAACGCCACAACCGCGTAGGTCGCCCGCGGAATCGTCCGCTCCGGGGTACGCACCTCATCACGAAAGATCACCGTCGCCTCGAACCCGCCGTACAACCCGACGCCGAACATGAACGCGATGGCCACCGAACCCGAGAAGATGTTCTCCGGATGGAACGAATCCAGGGACAGACCGTCGGCTCCGCCGCGGATCAACACCGAAACGTCGTAGGCGGCCAGGAGCAGTAACTCGAGCCCGAGGAAAACCGTCAATACCCGGGCGGAGAAATCGACTCTGAAGTAGCCGAGCACTCCGACGATCCCCCAGAGTGCCGCGGCGAAGATCCACCACGGCAGGGCGGGCCCGTGGAAGACGTCGGCGACGATCGTCCTCATGGCGATACCGCCCAGTGCGTAGGTGCTCATGCACGCGACGTAATAGATGATGATCGCGGCGAATCCGGCACCGAGGCCGACGGTCTTGCCCAGGCCGGCACTGATGAACGCGTAGAAGCCACCGGGGTTCGGCAGGCTCCGAGCCATTCTGGTGAGCCCCACGGCCACGAGCGCTACCACGACCCCGCAGGCCAGAAAGGCCACCGGCGTGCCGACACCGTTACCCAAAGCGATGGCCACGGGGATGAACCCGAGGAAAGCCACAGCCGGTGCGCTGAAGGCCATGACGGTGAAGATCAAACTGATGACGCCCATGTTGCCGCCGAGCCGAGGCTGGGTCGGTTTCGGCGCCACGGTCGGCGAAAGCTCCTGAAATGGCCTCATGTTGCTCCAATGGTCGGCAATGTGGGACGGGATCGTATTGTGGGTCAACGGGTGTCAGGCGGTCGCGGGGAAACGGCGGTGCAGCTCTGCCACCGCTTGGGCTGTCAGCAACGTCGGCGAACGGTTTTCCAAGAGCAGGTGCAGGCGCGCGGTCTCCTCGATTTCCTCCGCGGCATCGACCGCGCCCTCGAGCGACTGCGCCGCGACGAGTGACCCGTGGTTGCGCAGCAACACCGAGCGGGAGCGCTCTGCCGCCCTCGATACCAACTGGGCGAGCTCAGGGCTTCCAGGCGGCGCATAGTCGATCAGCGGCAGGCGTCCGACGCGCATGACGAAATACGGGGTGATCGGCGGCAGTACGTCGTCGGGACACAGGTTCGGTAGACACGAGACGGCGACTGCGCAGGTGGAGTGCAGGTGTGCCACCGCGGTACACGCGGGGTGGTGCCGATAGAGGGCGCGGTGCAGGACGAGCTCTTTGGACGGCAGGTCTCCCGAGAGGTGCTGCCCGTCGAGCGATGTCACGGCGAGTCGCTCG
The DNA here is from genome assembly GCF_001187505.1 of Mycolicibacterium goodii. The sequence goes on along the minus strand of NZ_CP012150.1, from coordinate 1,737,453 downwards.
GGGTCGAGCCGGCCCAGACACGCATTGGTCGGTGTGACCATGATCCGGTCCCCCGCCCGGACGCTGAGGTTTCCGGTGCGGCCCGGAGTCAGTCCCCGTTCGTACAGGGCGGCGCCGAGTCGCACCATCTGGGTCCGCTGTGCGTCCTCGAAGCTCACGGTCCCGCCACCTTTACCGCATCGCGAAAGAACGACGGCCCGCCGAAGTTGCCCGACTTGAAGGCGACCGCCAGTTTGCGGTCATCGACCACCAGCCATGGGACGCCGACGGTGATGTCAGGTCCTATCCGCGCCGACCGCAGGGCGAGCGCCTCGGCCACCGCACCCGAGGTCTCCCCACCGGCGACGATCAGCCGGCGGACGCCGAGCTTCGTGAGCCCAACCGCGATGCGGCCCATGGCCGTTTCGATTCTGCGGGCGGCCTGTGCCCGGCTCAGCCCGGTCGCGCCCGCTCGTATCCCGACGGAATCGTGGTCGGTGGTGATCAGAATCGGTCCTTCGGCCAGGCGGTGTTCGGCGAATTCGAGCGAGCGTTGCACCGCATGGTCCCCGTCGACGAGGTCGATGACACCGAGGGTCAGTGTCGGCCCGTCGAACGTCTGCACCTGTTCGCGCGTCGCACCGGAGAGGCTGCCCGCCAGCATCGCGGTCGGCCCGGGCGGTGGTACGGGCCGCTGCCCGGTATCCGCAGTCCGGTGACCGGCGCGAGCATGCGCCGCCGCGGCGAAGGCAGCTCCGTACCCGGCACCGCCCGCCGCGAGCCCGTCACCCGTCGTGGCGTAGGCAATCGCGTCGAGGTCGGCATCCCGGACGGCGTCGGCGACGACATGGTGGGCGCCGACGCTCTGTTCGGTAATCTCGTTCAGGCACGACGCAATTGCCTCCGATCCGGCGTCGAGGACGGACAGTCTCATCGACGCGACACCGCGCTGTGTCTGCGCGGCGAGCAGGCGCGGCAGATACGAATCCCGCATCGGATTGAGCGGATGGTCGCGCATCGGTGACTCGCTGAGCAACTGGTCACCGACGAACAAATGGCCCAGATAGACCGTTCGCCCGTTCGCCGGGTAGGACGGGCAGTGCACGACTCGCCGAGCGCCCGTCATGTCGATGAGCGCATCGGCGACGGGTCCGATGTTGCCGTCCGCGGTCGAATCAAATGTGCTGCAGTACTTGGAGAACAGCTGCTCGGCGCCGACGGCGAGCAGTGCCTTCGCGGCCTCCGTCGCGGCTGCACGCGCCTCGGCCGCAGGCACGGCGCGGATCTTCAGGGCGACGACGATCGCATCCCCTCCGTCGTCCGGCACCGCGGTGGTGCCGAAGGCGAACCGGGTGTCGAGCCCGCGTTTCGCGAGCGCGCTGGCCAGGTCCGTCGCCCCGGTGATGTCGTCGGCGATGAAGCCGACCGGTCTCACGCCCGGGTTCATTCGACCGCCGATCGACATGCGCGACACTCCATGTTCATTGGTTGTTGGAACACCCTTGACAGGGTGGTCAGGTGAGGTTCAGGCCGCCGTCGACGAGCATGTCGACACCAGTGGTGTACGAGGAGTCGTCGGACGCGAGGAAGGCGATCGTCTTGGCGATCTCGGCGGGGCGGGCCATACGCCGCATAGGGATCTTCGCCACGTCGTTGGCGACCCGCTCGGGCTCGGTCTTCTCCGCGTACTCGACCTGCGGTGTCCGTACATATCCCGGCGACACGGAGTTCACCCGGATTCCGTGTCTGCCGAGGTTCATCGCGGCATTGCGGGTGATCCCGAGGACGGCGGCCTTCGTCGCGACATAAGCGATGAACCCGTTCTCGGTGCCACCCCGGTGCGCCCAGGAGGATGCGATGTTGATGATGGACCCGGAGCCGAGTTCCATCATGCCCGGGATGACGGCCTGCATACCCAGGAGAATGCCGGTTTGGTTGATCGCGACGACGCGATTCCATTCGTCGAGTCTGACGTCCGAGACGGCGGCAGGTGAGCTGATACCCGCGTTGTTGACCAGAACGTTGATCGGGCCCCAGCCGGGATCAACTGCCGCGACGACCGCGGCCCAGTCTTTCTCGGACGCCACGTCGAGGTGGCGGTAGACAACCTGCAGGCCTTCGGCATCGAGCTGTTCGGCGAGCGCCTCGCCCTGCTCGTCGAGCACGTCGGTCGCGATCACCCGCGCCCCCTGACGCGCAAGCAGATCCGCGTGTGCAGCACCCTGTCCCTGTGCCGCGCCGGTGACCAGCGCAACCTTGCCTTCCAGCCGATTAACCATGGCGGAAAGCTTTCCGGCCGCTCCTGCGGCACGCCACTGTGTGCGGACATGAACCGGGGACATCACCTTGGCCCGCGATCTAAGAAGTTGTACCCGTCGACAGCCGGAACCCGACTTTTTGAGGTCGGCATCAATTGTGGGGACGCCTTCGCTCCCCGACCTTGAAAAGGTATCGATCGACACACGACTAAGGAATCGAACGAAGCCATGGAACTCGGACTTTTCAGCCCGCCGTACGCGCAGGAGTACGTCGCCGGACGGCGGACGTTGCAGGAGGTGATCGAATGGGATCTCCAGATCGCGAGGTGGGCAGATGAATACGGCCTGGCGGAGCTGTTCTTCGCCGAACACCACACCATCGGTCACGAGCCCAACCCGGCTCCGGATCTGATGATCGCGGCGGCCGGTCGCGAGACCCAGCGCCTGCGGCTCGGTGCGGCTGCCCACCTGCTGCCCTACCACAACCCCGTCGCACTGGCGAGCCGGCTCATGTACCTCGACCACATGACCGGTGGGCGGTACATCGCGGGCTTCGCGCCCGGCTCTTTCCCCACCGACGGCCAGCTGTTCGGCGTCGGGCAGGGCAACGCGAAGATGATGGACGAGGCCATCGACATCATCGAGGCCATCTGGACCCGTCGTGGCCCGTTCCGCATCGAGGGCCAGTTCTGGACCGTCGACATGCCGGCGCATTCCGAGCAGTGGAACGGCCCGCACCTCAAACCCTTCCAACGGCCACGACCCGAGGTGGTGATGACCGGCGTCCAGCCCACGTCACCGACCTTCGCCGACGCCGCGCGGCGCGGCTTCTCTCCGATGAGTCAGCAGGTCGGGATCTGCGCACTGCGCCGGCAGTGGGAAACCTACTCGCAGACGGCGATCGAGGCCGGCCACACCCCCGACCGCGCGAACTGGCGCGTCATGCGCGATGTCTTCGTCGCCGAGACCGACGAGGAGGCCCGCAGGTTGTTCCTCACCGGGCCGGCCGGCCGCACCTGGGATGAGCTGGTGCTCCCGACCTTCCGCGTCGTCCGCGACCGCGGCGGCAAGCCATACGCGTTGGGCGAGCTACTTGTGGACCCCGGCATGAGTGTCGACGAACTCACCCTCGAATGGATGGTCGACAACTTCTTCATCGTCGGCTCCCCCGACACGGTTGTCGACAAGATCGAGAGGTTCAACGAGGACCTCGGCGGCATCGGCGCCCTGCTGTCGTTCACCTTCGATTTCAGCCGGGACCCCGAACCCTACCGGCGCCATCTCGAGCTCCTCGGACGCGAGGTCGGCCCGAGGATCGCCACCCTCGGTCCGCGGCCCTCGACGGTCAACCCACCCGCGGTGACGAACGCATGACCGGCGCCGAAAGCCCGGCGATCGTCTACAACGCCGATCCCGCGACCGTGGAACTGACCGTCCGCGGCTTACGCACACCCGCTCGGTCCGGCGCACCGGTCGAGTCTGTCCTCGTGCTGCACAGCGACGCAGGCGGGCGCAGCGGTATCTGGGAATGCACCCCGGGAAGCTTCGACTCCGCCCGCAACGGCGACACCGAGTTGATGCACTTCCTGACCGGTGCGGGGACCATCACCACCGCCGACGGCACCGTCCACGAGATCCGCCCGGGTGTCGTGCTCGTCGCGCCCGACGGCTGGCGCGGCACCTGGGACATCCGCGAAACCGTGCGCAAGGTCTACACCATCTGGAACACCGACTAGCTAGCAGCCGAACTGCTACGAGGGCGGCACCCGAAAACGGGTGCCGCCCTTTATATTGCCTGCACCAGGCGAGTCAACGCATCGTCGACGCTGATCCGTCGGTACGTCTCACACAGGCCGGACACCTCTCGCAGCGCATCTCGACGTGCCCGCGCGACTTCGAGGCCGTGCGACGCCTCGTCGGCGCGTTCCAACACCAGCCGAGCCCACTCGCGTTGCAGCAGAACAGGATCGGTGGAATCGAGCCGTCCGAACCCCGGAGCCGACACCTCGGTGCACATCCTCACGGGATCCAAGACGTCACGCGGATTACTTTCCACCGCAGACCCGACGCCCCGGATCTCAATATCAGCCGGATCAACCCGACCGGTCGCCGAGTAGGCGAACACACTCCGGATCCGGTCGCGGGCAGCAGCGGGCTCCTTGTATTCGTGCTCGACCGGCGCAGAGGGGCCGTCCGGGACGGCCAGGCGGGTGATGGCACGATCGTTGATGGCGTCGAGGACCAACCGGGCGTCGGCGTCGACGAACACCTCTTTGCGGGCTGGCCAGAAGTCGAACATGCTGTAGTCACCGTGGCGGCCGCCGACATGGAATACGTAGATCTCGGGATAGATCGCCAGCTCGTTGGGTTCGACTATGCCCGGTCCGCGTCCAGCGCGGCGCTCAGGGCGCACGTCGTAGAACGCGACGATAGCCGCCTGAATTAGGTAGCTGGCACCGATAGCGCCATAGGGTTCGTGCACGACGATCCCGAACCTGTCGTACGGATGCCAGCCGGGAAGCAGTGATGCCAGATCGACTGGCACGCCGTCAATCTGGATCTCGAAGTCGGTGGCAAACAGTTGCAGTGCGGTGTGCATAGATTGTCCTCGAAACTACGAAACGTACTCGGCACGTCGGATGACGCCGACCACACCGTTCATCAGCTGGCTGAAATCCGTGGCGAGAATCAGCATGCACAGTCCCGACGCCTCGACAGGCCCAGGATCCACCTCCTTGTTGACGCTCAGTCCGTCACCGGGACCGGCGTCTCCTCGTAGTACCGCACCGTCTTGAACTTGCCGTCCTCGACCTCGACCAGGGTCACCCCCCGCAGGGTGAACCGCTCACCGTCGGTATCCTTCAGCCGCGCAAGGAATTCGAAGGCGGCTGACGAGTCACCGTTTGTCCACTCGCCCAGGACATCGATCTCGAGTTCGGGATACGACCGGTAGAAGTCCTCAGTCAGGCGGCGGATGGCGTCATGGCCCTGCTGCGGGGGCTGACCGTAGGCATAGAACGTCGCGTCGGGCCGGAAGTGGTCCAGCAGGCGGTCGACGTCGTGCCGGCACTCGGCATCCCACGCGGACTCCTGGAGGGCGCGTACAGAACTCATGGGTCTCCTGTCATGTTCGTAGATTGTTGGTGTACAGATTTTCAGGATCTCGCCAGGATCGTCGAGAGCTGTTCCGCAGCGGTGGCACCGGTCAGCACGGCGCCCTCCATCCAGCCGCGGAACGCGTGAGCGATGTCGGATCCGGCGAACACGAGGCGGCCCTCGGAGGCCCCGAGCGCGGACGCGTACTTCGACAGCAGACCGGCAGGCGCCGCACACCACGTGCCCTTGGAGTATGGGTCGGCGAGCCAGTCGTGGCCATCGACTTTCAGCACGCGCGCCTCCGGGACGTAGCGCCGGAACGCGGCCTCCATATCGTCACGGTCGAGAATGTCCAGCGGACGTTCCTGGGTTGAGAAGCCGACGACGAGGTCGGCGCCCAGGCCGGTCTCGTCGGCCGGGAAATCCGTGAAGAACACATCGATCGGCTCGTCGTGTGCACCGATTCCCAGCAGCTTCGGCGGCAGGCCGGTGACAAGGGCCCACAGCTTCTTGGCGGCACCGGACTGCCCGATCGCCACACCGGCCGCCTTGTCGAGGGACAGCGCCGGGGTGAACGTGACATCGGGCAGACAGTTCAGCGGCAGGGCGATCACCGCGCCGCGGGCGCGCAGCACGTCCCCGCTCTGCGTTCGCACCTCGACATGATCGGCCGACTGCGTCACCGCCACCACAGGCGTGGAAAGCCGTAGTTCGGCGGCCGAGTCGTCCAGCATGCGCTGCAGCAGGTCGATCGTGCCCGCCGCGAAGCGATGCGTCGGAGTGTGCCCGATCGCCAGAACGTCGTTGTCGAGCAACGGAATCCACGACATCAGGTGCAGGGCCGAGATCTGAGACAGGTGGCAGCCCGTTTCCTGGCGTATCCATGCGCCCATGAGCTCTTTGAGGGTCACGGACAATCCGAATCCGTCGAGGTAGGCATCGAGCGCGACGTCGAGGTCGGCGACGTCCTGCGTGTCCAGCGGCAGCGCCGGGTCGATCCGCTTGACTTGAGCACTGACCTCCTCGACGAACCGCTGCAGGTCGACTTCGTCCTCGCGGCTGATCGGGCACGCGGCGTGGCTCAAGACGCCGTCGAGCAAGGAGACATGGTGCTCGGCCTGCGGGCTAGTCGTGAGCTCTACGCCGTAGCGCCGGACCTCGGCCATCAGTGCCGCATTGCCCTCGGGGTCGAGCCAGTTGCCTCCCATCTCGATATCGAAGTCGGTATCGGCGAAGGGCCGATACCAGGTGCGGCCTCCGATGCGGTCGCGTGCCTCGACGATCAGGATCCGCTTGCCGTCCTTCGCGAGATCGCGTGCGGCCGTCAACCCCGCGAACCCCGCGCCGACCACCACCGCGTCGTAGATATCACCGCTCATTTATCAGATCCTCTCGTTCTCACACAGGGTCGCGGTCAGTTCAGGCCGACGGGCAGGTGCAGCGGCGCCCCGCGGAACCCTGGGTCACAGGCGGTCACCACCAGGGTGCCAAGCGACGCGAGCACGAGGACGTCGAGCTCGGGCCCGGCGAATGCGAGGTTCGTCGGCGTCGGCGCGTACACCCCCGACCAGTCGTCGACGACTACATCGAGCGTGCCGTCCGGGTCGAGTCGGTACACCCGGTTGGGCTGCCAGCAGCCGATCCACAGCCCACCGTCGGCGTCGAACGCGATGCCGTCCGGCACCACCCGATCGAGGACGACGACCGGCTCCGGCTCGCCACCGGACAGCGGAACGCGCACTATCCGAGGCCAGGTCGACTCCACTATGTACAGCCAGTCATCCTGTAGTGCAAGGCCATTCGCGAAATGCAGACCTTCGAGTACACGTTCGGTCGCGCCATCGGGGTCGATCCGCACGATCCCGCCGGCGGCTTCGCCCCAGGCGCCGGAGTCCGACACCCAAAGCCTGCCGTCGCCGTCGAAAACCGGGTAGTTCGGGTAGTCGATCGCGGCGCCGTACCGCCGCACGCGGCCGTCCGGCGTGACCTTCTGGACACACCCGTTACCTACGTCGCAGACGTACGCTGCGCCCGCGCCGTCGAGCGCAAGGCCGAGCATCGAGCCGCCGGGCACTGTGCACACCGTCTCGAGCGCTGCGCCGTCAAGCCCGAAGCGGTACAACTGGCCGCCCTCACCGCCCGCATAGAGCATCTGCTCGGCAGCCGACCAGCACACTGCCTCGGGGTGTTGCAGACCCTCGATCACGGTGTGCAGCCCGGGTCCGACCACAGACTCCGGCACGCCGGTGGTGGTTTGCGCCGTGCCCGCTGTTGTGCCGGGGTTCGGTGATGTCACAGTCACTTCCTCATCTGGGGTTGTCCGCCACCTTCCAGCCTCGTCCCGCGCGCCGCAATTGCTTGCGCGTATAGCGTGCCGCGGGGCTTTCATCTCGCGGGACAAGCCGTACCCGACGCGCACCGGTGACCTCCGGTCACGCCCCCACCTCGACTTCGGCGGCCGCGTGGCGCCACCGGGCAAGTCCGACCACCTGTTCGACGAGCAGACCAAGCTGCGGCGCCGCGGCCGTCACCGGATCGACGTCGCCTGCAGGGGTGGAGTTGATCGTGACACCCAGCGGTGTAGGCCAGGCCCGCAACGCATGCGCGGTCGATCGCAGCGCCGCGAGCGTGGTCGCCGTTGCCTGCCAACCCGCGGCGCAGACGATGCAGCCGATCGCGCGTCCATCCAGGTAGGGACGTTCGTCTCCGCGCAACTCCTCCAGATGGTCCAGTGCGTTCTTGATGAGTCCGGACGGTCCGCCGTGGAAGCCTGGGCTGGCGACGATCACGCCGTCGGCCCGGCGGGCGAGATCCACCAGGCGCTCGACGCGCGGTTCGGGCGCACCGCGTTCGGGCGCATACGCCGGGAATGCGAGGTCGTCGGCCAACAGGAGGTCGGTCTGGGCGCCCGCACGCTCGGCGAAATCCAGCGCGGCGCGCAGCGCGCGTTCGGATGTTGACGCGGGACGGGTGGTACCGCCCAGACCGAGGATTCGAGGTTTCCATTCACGTTCCACAGCAATCATCGTGGAACCCTGCGTCGCTCTGCACCATTGGCGCAGCGCCGCAACCTCCGCCGAGATCTTGTCGCCGCGTATATGCGGTGACGAAGCGGTGTCAGCAGGCCGCCCGCACGTTCGCGAGGTGTTCCATGGCGAGCCGCGGGCTCGACAACACCGGCGTGCCACCCCCGGCCCGCGCCGCGGCGATCCGCGCCATCGAGGCTTGGGCGAGCACGACCACGTCGACCTCGCCGGCCAGCCGATCGAGTTCCTCGGCGATGATCTCGTCGTGTCGTTGCCGTTCGCCGCGCTCGAGCGCGGCGAACGCGCCGTCGCACAGCCGCGAGACGACTTCGACGTCCCTGCCCGCCCCGCGGGCGGCGGTTCCGACGAGTTCGGTGGTCGGCGCGAGCGTGGTCGGCAGTGTGGCCAGCACGCCGATCCGCTGTCCGAGCGTGATGGCGCGTTCGGCCATGGGGCGGTCCACTCGTACGACGGGAATTGCTGTCCGCAAAGCGATTTCGTCAGCCACACCACCCACCGACGAACAGGTGACCAGTACCGCGTCGACACCGAATTCGGCGAGTGCGGCAACGTGGCCGTGCAGGCGGGTACGCGTCACAACGTCGATTGCGCCGTCGCAGACCGTTCGCTTGAGCAGGAGTTCATCGGCAATGACGGCCAACTCCACCCCGGGCAGTAGTTCACCGGCGAGTTCGGCAAACGTCGGTGCGAGCTGCGAAACGGTATGGACGATGCCGAGCCTTTGCATGTGATCACCAAACTCTCAATAACATTGCGCGAGAAGTCCGCCGTCGACGACGAGAGCCTCACCTGTCACGAAGCTCGCATCGTCAGAAGCCAGGAACAGCACCGCGCGGGCGACCTCGCGCGGCTCGCCGATCCGGCCGAGTGGGTACTCCCCCTCGGCCTGGGCGCGCAACGCGGCCGGATCCTCGGCCGCGGCGAAGTACGCCTCCACCATCTCGGTCTGCATGTCGCCGGGCAGGACGGTGTTGCACCGGATCCCGTCGCGCCCGTACCTGACTGCCGCCGACTTCGTCAGGGCGAGGACTCCGCCCTTGGCGGCACCGTAGGCGGCGAGCATGGGGTCGCCGGTCACGGCGAGGACCGAGGAAACGTTGACGATCGCGCCGCCGCCCGCACCGCGCATGACGCGGATCGCGTGCTTGCAACCGAAGAACGGGCCCTTGAGGTTGACGCCGAGGACACGGTCGAGTTGTTCCTCGGTGGTGTCGGCCAATTCCTGCTCGACCTGGATCGCGGCATTGTTGACCATCACGCTGAGTCGGCCGAACCACGCCACCGCCTCATCGACGAGCGCCTCGACCTCAGCTTCCTTGGAGACGTCGGTGTGGCGGTAGCGTCCGATACCGTCCATCGTGGCCGTGCCCGCCTCGTCGTGGACGTCGCAGCCGAGCACTCGCGCTCCCTCCGCTGCGAACTCTCGCGCCAGTACGCTGCCCAGACCGGAGGCGACCCCGGTGACGATCACACCCCGTCCGTCGAACATGCCCATTTCCTGATCTCCTCTTCGTCGTCCCGCCGCAGTCTGCCAATCGGATCCGGCGCTGCCCACCGTGCCGCGAAACAAGTCCGAGCCAGGCAGTTGTACCGACAGACAAGTGACCGAGCCGAAAGCGTCAGGTGACTTGTGCGAGGGCGAGCGCCCGCAGCGCGAACCAGAGCTCACTGACATCTCCGGTGGATCGCATCGAGCGGCCCGTCAGCTCCTGAATTCGGGTGATCCGGTAATTGACCGTCTGAGTGTGGATGAAGAGCAGTTCGCCGGCCCGGCTCGGCGACCGGTCACACTCCAGGTACACCTGGAGTGTCTTGATCAGCTCGGTGCCCTGCTCGCGGTCGTACTCGATCACCGGACCCAACACGCGATCGGCCGCCAGCTTCGACTCGGCGATCGTGCGCGGCAGGAAAGACGGACCGCGATCGCCGTAGAGGGCGAGCGCCGAGCCGTCCGGACTGACGGTCTCCAGAGCCCACCTGGCTTGGCGAACGGCATCTGCGAGGTTTCCCGGCCCGGCGAACGGGTCGCTCAGTCCGGCCCGCCAACACTCGAGCGTGGTGCGTTCCGCAAGATCCGCCTGCGAAACGTCGACGGCTCGGACCACCGCCACTGCCACCTGCCCGATTTCACCGAGCAAGAACGGAACTCCACGGACCAGCCACCTGCGCGCCAGCCTCTCGATCGCGGCCGGTCTTCCGTCGACGGCCAATACCCGAAGATCCCCTTGCAGCCGACGCTCGCCGAAGAGCGCGGTCAGGACCGCAGGCTCGAGTCGTGCATTGAGCGCGTCGTTCAACAGGCCCGCACCCGCCCGGCGCGCACGTTCCACCGCGGCGTCCACGCGGCCGATCTCAAGCGCGCACGCGGCGGCGATTTGTTGCAGAACTGCAAGTCGTGGCCGCGTATCGCCTTCCGGGAAGGCGACAAGGCACGCCGAGCGTTCGCCGACGATCGGCATGGTGAGTGCCGACCGCTCGCCGACAACCAGATTCATCACGAACGGGGCGCGACCGGAGGATCGGCGGACCTCGTCGTCGTAGGCGTTCTTCCACGCGATGTCCGGAGTCTCTCCGCCCCTGATCAGCGACTCCCAGGATTCCGGGTCGAGGACGTGCAGTCGGCAGTCCACCACCCGGCTCAGGCGCTCGATGAATTCGGTGCCGGCCAGCGTCTCACGCAGGCTCGCCATCACCTCGCCGTTGACCCGGGCGATCTGTGTGAACGACTGGTCCTCTCCGCGCGCATTCGCCGCAGCGACGAACCGCACGTACTGCGCGAACCCGACGGCGTGGGCACCGTGAATCAGCGGGAACCCAAGACGGTCGGCGGCCGCGAGCATCTCGTTCGACAAGTGCGGACAGCGGTCGTCTTCGCCGATCACGATGCCACTCAGACCGGCCCCGGCCATGCTCTCGACGAATCGCACCTGCGCCCGCGGCTCTTCCGGGACTATGTACCCGCAGGTCAGCACCAGGTCGCCGGGCTCAAGCCAGTTCCACGGATCGAGGGCGTCGCTGACGTGCGCCCATGACACCCTGTTGTCGAGCCCCGCCTCGCCGGCCAGCAACGTCGCTTGAAGATGCCGCAGTTCGACGATGTCGCGGATTCGGACGCTGCCGGGCGCGCTGTTGGTCATGACCGCACTGTCGCGGTGTACTCGGCAGATTCCCGGTCGCGCCCACCGGGCCGCCGCGGGCTCTGCAACCCGTGGGACGCGGTGCCGGACATTCCGCGAGTCTATCGCCGGCACGACGATCGGCATCTGTCTGTGAACACAAACCGTGCCGGGCAGTCTGTACTGGACCTCAGCCTGCGGATGGCACGGGTTGACCACCGCCTGATGACAACTTCGTCGAAGAGTTCACAAACCGATCAGATCGGCGGTGTCCTCGGCGATCGCCGGGCCCAGCGTCATACCGCGCCCGCCCGGCCCGGTGACCACCCAGACGTCGTCGTCGGGCGTGGTGCGGCACACGAGTTGGTTGGGATCGAGGCACTGGCTGTAGACCCCGGCCCAGCGCCGGCGGATCGGCGGCAGCTTGCGACCGAGGAACTCCTCGACGACGTCGACAAGGTAGGCGTACGGGGCCTCGTGCACGTCGAATCCGAACGGTTCGGTGTACTCGTGGGTGTCCCCGATGGTCAGCCCGCCGTGCAGGCGTTGCACACACAGCAGTTGCATGTGCTGCTCCTCGGCCACCGGGTGCTGAGGTTCGTTGTCGCGCAGCGTGTTCAGTGCGGGACCGGCGAATCCCGGGTAGTAGCGGAAGCTGTCGGCGTCGGCGATCGCGGTGGTGAGCCGTTCCCCGAGCGGTTCGGTCTGCATCATCTGGAGCCGCACCCGCCGCACCGGCAGTTCACCGGCGAGGTCGCGGACCAGACCGCCGTGGGCGGCCCCGGCGCACACCAGGACGACGTCGGATTCGTGGCGGTTGCCGCGGTCGTCGCCGACCGTGCGGTTGTCGATGCTGCGCGCCTCCACGCCGGCGATGAACTCGTATCGCCCACTGGCGCTGAGATGTTCACGGATGGCCGGTAGCGCCTGGCGGGATTCCACGGCCGCGTCGAGCGCGCAGTGCAGTCCACCGAGGAAGCGTCCGCGCAGCGCCGGGTTGAGCGCGCGCACCCCGTCCGGATCGAGCAGCGTGAATCCGCGGTGCCCGGCGTCGGAGCGGTTCACGGCCTCCTCGGCGACGGCCAGTTCCGCCGGGGTGCGCGCCAGGGTGATCGACCCGGCGGGCCGGAAGCCGATACCGGGAACGTCGGCGGCGAGTTTCTCCCACAGTTCCCGCGAGCGCAGCGTCGTCTCCAGTTCTCCTGTCGAACGGCCGGAGATCCAGATGAGCCCGAAATTGCGCACGGTCGCGCCGCGTGCCTCGGCTTCCCGCTCGAGGTGCACCACGTGATGCCCACGTCGTATCGCCTCGACGGCGTGGGAGGTACCGAGAATGCCGCCACCGATGATCGTCACCCGCATGACACAAGACCCTGTTGCCTTTTGCCGTCCGGACCCCCACGCACAGGTGTTGGGCGCCCGAACAGCAGGTTAAGAATTGGTATAGACCAATTTGTATTACGCTGGGCGCATGGACGCTCTCACCGAAGTCGGTCGGATACTCGGTTCGTTGCAGGGGATTTGGGACGAGGAAGCCGTCGACGAACTCGACCACGCGCTGCAGGCGGCGGCCCGCGCGCAGGAGGACGGCGCCGACGACGAACTCGTGCTCGCCGCGGCACTGCACGACCTCGGCCACAGCCCCCTGCTCGGCGGGCCGCACATCGCCGCCCACGAGCGGATCGCCAAGGATTGGCTCACCGAGCGGTTCGGCGAGCGCGTCGGCTGGCTGGCCGGGGCACATGTCGCGGCCAAGCGCTACCTGGCGGCCACCGATCCCGACTACCGACTCTCCGACACCTCGATGACGTCGCTGCACCACCAGGGTGGCGCCGGGATCGACCCCGAGACCGTGGCCCATCCCTGGTTCGCCGACGCACTGCGGCTGCGTCGCTACGACGACGCCGCCAAGGACCCGCAGGGCCGCGGACTGTCGGTCGACGAGGTGCTCACCATCGCCGAACGCGTTGTCGCGAACCGTCTTTGCGTCGAGCACCGGTGCGCCGAACACGGTGCCGGACCGGCGCGATGACGCGCGCACACGCCATCCGCACCGCGCTCGACACCACGCTGGCAGATCTGCAGGAAGGCGATCCGGTACCCGCGGAGCGTGAACTCGCCGCGCGGTTCGGGGTGGCGCGCGAAACCGTGCGTCAGGCGTTGCACGAACTGCTGGTCGCCGGACGCATCGAACGCCGGGGCCGGGGCACCGTGGTGGCGCGCCCCAAGTTGGTGCAGCCGTTGAGCCTGCAGTCCTACACCGAGGGCGCGCAGACCGTGGGGCGTACCCCCGGCCGGTTGCTGGTGACCCGCGAGATCATCGATGCCACACAGGATTTCGCCGACGGCCTCGGCATCGCCGCGGGCGCACCGGTACTGCACCTGGAGCGGGTGCTGCTGGCCGACGATCAGCGCATCGGCCTGGAGAGCACCTACCTCGCGGCCGAGCGCTTCGGTCATTTCGAGCACGACTTCGATCCGACGACGTCGTTGTACGCGGCCATCCGCGCCTCGGGGGTCGAGTTCGGTTCGGCGACCGAACAGATCGAGACCGCGCTTCCCACGCCGAGGGAGGCCGCGCTGCTGGAGTGCACGACCGCGACGCCCATGCTCCTGCTCAACCGACGGTCGGTCGACACCGCGGGCGTCGCGATCGAGCTGGTGCGGGCCCTGTACCGCGGTGACCGCGTCGCGTTCGAAACCGTGCTGACCTCGCCTGCAGGTGCACGCACGGGCCCTCCGGCATCTGGATCGCGGTAACTGCATCTGTCGCCGACCTGAGTCGACAAGGTTGGCCGACACCTCGTAGCCCGCGAGCGTGCGCCGACTGCTGAGGATATCCGGCGTGTCGCACGGCAGCCACGCTCGCTCGCGGTGCATGGTCTCGCGGTGCATCGGCGCGGGGGGCTACCAACGGTAGGTTACTATTGGTAGGCTACTGGTGGTAGGTAGCGATCGGAGGCGATGTGCACGGACAGCCAGGCCCCAAACGCCGGATGTCCCGGCAGCAGCGGCGGGTACAGCTCCTCGAGGTGGCCAGGGAACTCATCCGGGCGGCGGGCACCGAGGAGTTCACCCTGGGCAGGCTCGCCGAACGGGCCGGGGTCACCAAGCCCGTGGTGTACGACCACTTCGGTGACAAGAGTGGCGCGCTCGCCGAACTGTACCGCGAATTCGATGTACACCAGCGGGAAACCCTCGCCGCGGCACTGCAGGATGCCGCCGACGACCTCTCCGCCGTGGCACACGTGGTCGCCGCGGCCTATATCGACTGCTGCGTTGCCGAAGGCCGCGAAATGGCCGACGTGGTGGCCGCATTGGAGGGATCGCCCACCTTGAGCCGGCTGCGCTGTGAAGCCGAGGACGCCTACCTCGAGGTGTGCCGCGAAGCGCTGTCGCGGTTCTGCGGCCCGGTGAACACCGCGGGGCTGCGCGCCATCATCGGCGCGGGCGACGCACTGGTGCGCGATGTGCTCGCCGACCGGATCACCACCACCGACGCACACGAAACGCTCGCCCGAGTGGTCGCCGCCGTGGCCACATATCCGGCGAACGACCCCGCGAAAAACCCCGCGAACCAGGAGGATCGGAGATGACCACCACCCACACACCACAGCCGGGCACCGCCCTGTGGCTCTACGCCCATCCGCTGCGCGGCTCGCTCAACGACCAGCTGTTCCAGAGCGGGACGGCAGCGCTGTCCGAGCGGTACACCGTGCTGACCTCGGACCTGCACGCCCAACGGTTCGACCCGGTGCTCGGCGCCGGCGACCTCGGCGGCCGGTCCGGCAACATCGTCGAGATCACCGGTGATGCCTATCAGCGTGGAGAGCTTCCCGCCGACGTGCGCGCGGAACAGGCCAAGCTCGCCGCCGCCGAACTGCTCGTGGTGCAGTTCCCGCTGTGGTGGTACGGCCCGCCCGCGATCCTCAAGGGATGGTTCGACCGGGTGCTGACCAACGGATTCGCCTACGGCGACGTCGATTCCGAACTCGCGGTCCCGCGGCGTTACGGTGACGGGCATCTCGTCGGCCGCCGGGCACTGGTCATCGTGACCGTCGGCGAAGACGCACGTTCGCTCGGCCGGCGCGGCATCAGCGGCGACATCGACTCACTGCTGTTCCCCCTCACCCACGGCACCCTGTGGTACGTCGGCATCGAAAGCGTGGACCTGCACGTGATCTACGATGCCGACGGCCTGGGATCCGATGGCCTGCAACAGGAGACCGAGCGGCTCCGCGACCGGCTCAAGACCATCGACACCGAGCCGGCCAGACGGTTCCGCCGGCTGGCCGACGGTGACTACCACGGGACCCGCGCCCTGCGGGACGACATCCATCCCGGCCGCACCGACCTGGACATCCACCTCAGCGAGGCCGCCGGATAGCGGCTCAGATCGTCGCGACGGTGCCGCCGTCGACCACGATGTCGGCACCGACCACCGAAGCCGCCGCATCCGAAACCAGGAAATCCACCACCGCGGCGATCTCCTCGGGTGTTGCGGGCCTGCCGAGCGGGATCCCGCCGAGCGTCGCCATCACCGAGTCGAGCGCCTCTTCCCTTGTCCCACCGCTGGATTCGGCGATCCGCGCGATCAGGGCATCGGCCGCGGTCGTGCTGATGAAACCAGGTGAGACCGTGTTGACCCGGATCCCCTTCGGGGCGAGCTCATTGGCGAGGCCCTTGCTGTACGTCCGCAGCGCGGCCTTGGCGGCCGCGTAGCCGAGGGTCCCGTCGAACAGCGGCATCCGCGCCTGGATCGACGCGATGTGCACGATCGCCCCGCCACCGGCTTCGATCATCATGGGCGCGACGGCCCGGTCCAGGCGTACCGCGGACAACAGGTTGAGGTTGATCTCATCGGTCCAGTCCTGATCGGTGAGTGCGGCGAATCCGCCCGCCGGAGAGGAGGATCCGCCCGCCACGTGCACCAGGAGGTGAACGCCGCCGGTGGCGCGGGCGTGCGCAGCGGCACGGGCCGCGCCATCGGGGGACATCAGGTCCGCGGCGAGGAACTCGTCGGCGTCACCGCCGGGATTGCGGGCCACGGCGGTGACGTGCGCCCCCGATGCGCGCAGTCTGCCGACGATCGCCGCACCGGCACCCTTGGTACCGCCGGTGACCAGCGCGCGTTTACCCTCCAGCGGTCGTTGTATGTTCATGCGGGCAGCCTGCGCCTTCCCCCAGGGGGAAGCTCAAGCTCGCGCGGCGTGGGTGTCCCGGATCAGTTGCGCGGCGCGTTCTCCGATGACGACGCACGGCGCCATCGTATTGCCCGTGGTGATGCGGGGCATGATGGATGCGTCGGCGATGCGCAGACCCTCGATTCCGTACACCCGCAGATTCCCGTCGACCACCGACATCTCGTCGCGGCCCATCTTCGCGGTGCCGCTCTGGTGCCAGTAGGTGCAGGCGGCGTCGCGGATGAACCGGACCAGATCGCGGCCCTTGAGGTTTCCCGGCATGACTTCCCGCTTGGCATGCTCGCACAGCGGTGCGGCATTGCCGATCTCGCGGCACAGTTCGACCGCGGCCACCGCGGCGCGCACATCGGCCGCCTCGGCCAGCATGTTGGCGTCGATGCACACCGGGTCGTCGACCCGCGCGCCGGTGAGCCGGACGCTGCCGCGGCTCGCGGGCCGCACGATGCCGGCGAACAGCGTCCACCCAAACTGGGGCAGGCCGAACCGTGCGGCGGTCTCGACGCTGGCGAAGGGCGCCTCGATCTGGCAGGTCTGCAGATCCGGAGTGTCCAGGCGGGCATCGCTTTTCGTGAAGTACGTGGCCTCGGATGCGGTGTTGCGCGGTGCGAGTGCGACCTCGTACTCCCACACACACCCGAAGCCGGGATGGTCCTGCAGGTTCTGCCCCACCCCGGGCAGGTGCGCGACGGCCCGGATGCCGTGCCGGGCCAGTTCGTCGGCGTCGCCGACACCCGAGAGCATCAACACTTTCGGTGTGTTGATCGCGCCGAGGCTGAGGATCACCTCGCCGACGGCGGCCACCGGGACCGTGACACCGTCGCGGAGGAACTCGACCCCGGCGGCGCGGCGCCCGTCGAAGGTCACCCGGGTCACCATCGCATCGGTGAGCACCGTGAGGTTGGGCCGGTCCAGATACGGGAAAACGTAGGAGCGGAAGACGGATTGGCGGATTCCGTCGCGCACCCGCACGTCGCTCAGGGCGGCACCACCCGCGCCTTCCATCATGGCGCCGTTGGGGTGGTCGAACACCGGGATGCCCACCGACGCCGCCGCGGCGAGGGCGGCGGGCGCGATGGGGTTCGGGTCGGGGGCCGGCTGCACGTACACCTCGCCTCCGGTCCCCCGGTATGCCGGGTCGGGGCTGCCGTGCCAGTCCTCGATACGCCGGTAGATGTCCAGGACGCGGTCGTAACCCCAGTCTTCATCCCCGGCCTGCGCGGCGAAGAAGTCCCAGTCGGTCTTGTGCCCGCGCGACCACATCATCACGTTGATGCTCGACCCGCCGCCGACCACCTTGCCCATGTTCATGGGTATCGCGCGCCCGTTGAGGTGCGGGCTGGCCTGTGCGGAGAAGCCCCAGTCGCGCGCGCTGCCGAGGTTCTCCGGCCACCGGCCGGCCTGCCGGACCGCGGCCACGTCGTCGCCGCCGCCGGCCTCCAACAACAACACGCTGATGTCCGGGTCCTCGGCGAGACGCCGGGCCACCACCGACCCCGACGAACCCGAGCCACACACGATGAAGTCGTAACGCTGCTTGATGTCCACGTCCATGGGTGTCCGCAGCGCGCCACCTCTTACCTTCAGCGCTTCGTTGCCTCGGGAATCACCTGTTCGCGTGGTGGGTCACAGCGAGGTTGGGTACAACTACTCCTGTGACGGCAACCACCCCGACCCGGTTCCACCCCGACCTCGAGCGCGTCGCGCGCTACATACCCAGGCATATGGTGAACCGCGCGACGCTGCCGGTCTTCCAGCGTCTGACCAGGCTGATGAACCGTCGGGTCCCTCCCGGCTGTGAGGTGCTGACGTTGCCGTCGGGGGTGGGCATCCGATTGTTCCGTCCGCCCGCGGCTACGTCGCTGCCCGGTCCGGCGTTGGTGTGGATCCACGGCGGTGGCTATGTTCTGGGCAGCGCCGCCCAGGACGATGCCCAGTGCCTGCAGTTCGCCAGGCAGGTGGGGCTCACCGTGGCATCGGTCGAGTACCGCCTGGCCCCACAGAATCCGTATCCGGCCGCGCTCGAGGACTGTTTCGCGGCGCTGCGGTGGCTGAGGACCCTGCCGTCGGTCGATCCGGCGCGGGTGGCGATCGGCGGCGCGAGCGCCGGCGGCGGTCTGGCGGCCGCCCTCGCGCTGCTGGCCCGGGACCGCGGAGTCGGCGTCGCCGCTCAGCTGCTGGTGTACCCGATGCTCGACGACCGCAGCAGCTTCGTGCCGAGCCTCGACCATCCCGGGCACCGGCTGTGGAACCAGGGCAGCAACCGGTTCGGGTGGAAGGCGTACCTGGGTGACGCGGATCCCGACGCCGCGGTGCCCGGCCGGCGGGAGGACCTCGCAGGCCTGCCGCCCGCATGGGTCGGGGTGGGCACCTTCGACCTGTTCCACGACGAGGACCTCGCCTACGCCGGGCGGTTGCACGCCGCCGGTGTGCCCTGTGAGATCGAGGTGATATCCGGCGCGTTCCACGGTTTCGACGGGGTGGCACCGAAAGCCCCGGTGTCACGCGCCTTTCGGAGCGCGCAGTGCGCGTTCCTGCAGCGCGCGCTCGGCTGAGTGACCATCCCGTCGCACGGGGTGCAGGTGCGCCCAGGCGCGGGCGAGCAGCTGGCGATCCGATTCCGGCAGCACCGCGGCGCGTAACCGGCAGCGGGTGACCGCATCGGCGAAACGCTCACCGAGTTGCTCGACCGAGATACCGAACGACACCCACACCTCGTCCTCGCGTGGACCCCCGTAGGGAGCCCACGCGAGGACGAACCGCATGACGTCACGGTCGTAGGAATCCACCGTCGGTCACATCCGACTAGTCGCGTTCGACGGCGTCTTCGTAGACGATCCGGCCGATCAACTCGTAGCGGCGGGGATCCCGCAGCTTGAAGTACGTGGCCAGGGCGGCGCCGAGCACGAACAGGCCCACCACGATCCACGGTGTCAGCTGGAACAGCAGTGTGCCCGAGGCGGTTCCGGCCGCCGCGTCCTTGTGCTCCCACAGCAGGTACACGACGTAGAGCATGCCGATGCCGCCGAGTCCGGGGGCCACCAGTGTCTTGAACCAGTGCTTGGACTGCGGATGATTCTTGTGGAAGTGGAAGTAGGCGATCACCGAGAACGCGCACATCGACTGCACGATCAGGATCGCCATGGTCCCGAGGATCGCCAGCAGCGTGTACATGTGCACGTACGGATCCATGCCCGCGAACAGGAACGCCAGCACGATCACCAGCGCGATCGCGGACTGCACGAACGACGCGATGTGCGGCGACCCGTGGGTGGGATGGGTGGCGCCGAGGGTCTTCTGCAGGCCGCGCGACAGGCCCTCCCGGCCGAGCGCGTACAGGTAGCGCGACGCGCAGTTGTGGAACGCCATGCCGCAGGCGAACGATCCCGTGACCAGCAGGATGTTGAACACCGTGATGGCCCACTCGCCGTAGGTGTTGCGAACCGGGGCGAAGAAGATCTCCGATGCCGTGTTGGGGTCCTGGGCGAGCTCGATCGCCTGCTGCGGGCCGGTTCCTGCGATGGCCATCCAGGAGATGAACACGTAGAACACGCCGACGCCGAGCACCGCGATCATGGTGGCGCGGGGGATGATCCGCTTGGGGTTGCGGGATTCCTCGCCGTACATCGCGGTCGACTCGAATCCGACCCATGACCAGAACGCGAAGAACAGGCCGAGTCCGGCGCTCGCGCCTGCGATTCCGGCCGCGGGAGTGAAAGCTCCTGCGGGATTTAGGGTTTCGCTGATCGCCAACCCGTCGGGTCCGCCGCCGCGGAACAGCACCGCGAGTGCGCCGAGGGCGAGCATGACGATCTCGGTCACCAGGAACACGCCGAGCACCTTGGCCGTCAGGTTGACGTCGAAGTAGGTGAGGATCGCATTGGTGACCAGCATCAGCAGCGCCGGGATGATCCAGTGGATGTGGATGCCGAGTTGGGAGTCCAGGAAGTTCTGGAAGAAGAACGAGAAGATCCCGATCAGCGAGGCCTCGAACACGATGTAGGCCATCGTGATGAGAGCACCGGCGGCCATGCCCATGATGCGTCCGAGACCGTGGGAGATGTACCCGTAGAACGCGCCGGTGGCGGTGATGTGCTTGGCCATCGTCGCGTAGCCGATCGCGAACAGACCGAGGACCACCGTGGCGACGAAGTAGCCGGCCGGCGCGTGTGAACCATTTCCGAAACCGACGGCAATCGGAACGTTGCCGACCATTGCGGTGATGGGGGCGGCGGTGGCGACCGCCATGAAGATCACCCCGACCGTACCGACTGCGTTTCGCTTGAGTCGTTGTATGTCGTGAGCTGCGTTTTCGCTACCAGCGACGGATTGTTCGGTCATCTAGCGGCTTACCTTCCGGGTTACAGTGGAGGCTCGGTGTGGCGTGGACCACATCGCGAACCTTACGTATATTGGCACTACCAAATGCCGTACGCAAGGGGTCTTCAAGACCATTGACAGAAATGGTTTCAACCTTTTACGGTGAGTGCCATCACAGCTACCCGGTAGCTCAAGAGGGAGCCGCATGTACGACTACGGCACGTTTGCGTTCGCAACCAAAGCCGATGTGCTGGACCAGGCCAAGACGTTCTGGAATCCG
Organism: Mycolicibacterium goodii; assembly: GCF_001187505.1. The sequence goes on along the minus strand of NZ_CP012150.1, from coordinate 1,716,156 downwards.
GACAAGACCCAGTTCTGGACCGACTCGGGCGTCGACCTGGTGATCGACCGTCGCGAGGGGTACTTCCTGTGGGACATGAGCGGCCGCCGCCTGATCGACCTGCACCTCAACGGCGGAACCTACAACGTCGGTCACCGCAATCCCGAAGTGATACAGGCGATCTCGGAGGGGATGGCGCACTTCGACGTCGGCAACCACCACTTCCCCTCGGTGGCGAGGACCGCGCTCGCGCAGCGACTCGTCGAGACCGCACCGGCGTCGATCAAGAAGGTCGCGTTCGGCTCCGGCGGTGGCGAGGCCATCGACATCGCGCTCAAGAGCGCGCGGCACGGCACCCAGCGACGCAAGATCGTCTCGGTCATCAAGGCCTACCACGGGCACACCGGCCTCGCGGTCGCCACCGGTGACGACCGGTTCGCCAAACTGTTCCTCGCCGACCGGCCCGACGAGTTCATCCAGGTGCCGTTCGGCGACATCGGCGCCATGGAAGCCGCGCTCGCCGGCGGCGACGTGGCCGCGGTGATCATGGAGACCATCCCGGCGACGTACGGATTCCCGCTCCCCCCGCCGGGCTATCTCGAAGCGGTCAAGGCCCTCACCGAGAAGCACGGCACGCTCTACATCGCCGACGAGGTGCAGACCGGCCTGATGCGCACGGGCGAACTGTGGGGCATCACCAAGCACGGCATCGACCCGGACATCATCGTGACCGGCAAGGGCCTCTCGGGCGGCATGTACCCGATCTCGGCGGTGCTGCTCGGCGAGCGCGCCGCGCAGTGGCTCGACCAGGACGGGTTCGGTCACATCTCGACCTTCGGCGGCGCCGAACTGGGATGCGTCGCGGCGATCAAGACCCTGGAAATCTGCACCAGGCCCGAGGTGCGCTCGATGGTGCACTACATCGCCGACATCTTCGACGTCGGGTTGCGCCGCATCCAGGCCGACAATCCCGACTGGTTCGTCGGCATCAGACAGAACGGTGTGGTGATCGGACTCGAGTTCGACCACCCCGAAGGCGCCAAGTTCGTGATGCGCGAACTCTACGAGAACGGGGTGTGGGCGATCTTCTCGACGCTCGATCCCCGTGTGCTGCAGTTCAAACCGGGCCTGTTGCTGTCCCGCGAATTGTGCGAGGACGTACTGGACCGCCTCGAGGTTGCGGTGGGCCGGGCGCGGGCGACTGTCACCGGACGGAGGAACGGGTGAGCGAAGCGACAAAAGACCACCGCGGCGCGGCAGGCATCGCGCGGGCCGGCCACATGCTCGAACGCGCGCGTTGGGCCGCCGCGGCCTACGCCGACTACGACGCGGCGACGGTGCAGCGCATCGTCACCGCCGTGGCCCAGGCAGCCCATGCGCAGGCCGAGCGGTTCGCCGCCGAGGCGGTGGCCGAGACCGGCATGGGCGTGGTGGCCGACAAGATCCGCAAGAACCAGGCCTGTTCGCAGGGCATCGTCGAGTACTACCGGGCGGGCATCGACGGCGGGGAGTACGTATCGCCCCGGATCGATCCCGACCGCAAGATCGTCGAACTCCCCCGCCCGGCGGGTGTGGTGCTGGCCCTGACCCCCACCACGAATCCCGTTGCCACGGTGTACTTCAAGACCATCCTGGCGCTGATGACCCGCAACGCCGTCGTCGTCGCACCCCACCCGCGGGCCGCGCGGTGCTCGGCCGACGCCGCACGGGTGCTGGCCGACGCCGCGGTGGCGGCCGGGGCGCCCGACGGTGTGGTGCAGGTGGTCGACGAGCCGTCGATCCCGCTGGTGCAGGCCCTCATGTCCGATGAACGCACCGACGTCATCGTCGCCACCGGCGGCACGGCCGTGGTGCGTGCGGCGTACTCCTCGGGCAACCCGGCACTCGGCGTGGGTCCCGGCAATGTCCCGGTGCTCGTCGACGCCAGCGCCGACATCACCGCCGCGGCACGGCGCATCGTCGACAGCAAGGCCTTCGACAACTCGGTGCTGTGCACCAACGAATCGGTGCTGATCGCCGAGGACGCCATCGCCGACAAGCTCGGCGCCGCGCTCACCCGCGCGGGTGCGCACCTCCTCGACGAGGACGGGGCTCGGCGGCTGCGCGCGTACATGTTCCCCGACGGTCACCTCAACACCGACGTGGTCGGACGCGACGCCGCATGGATCGCCGGTCAGGCCGGGTTGCGGGTCACCCCCAAGACACGTGTGCTCGTCGCGCCGTTCGGCCACGTGATCGCCGAGGAGATGCTGGCCCACGAGAAGCTGTCCCCAGTGCTCGGCATGACCACGGTGGCCGATGCGGCGCGTGGCATCCGCGCGGCCCGCGCGGTGGTGCGCATCGGCGGGGCCGGGCACTCGGCCGCCATCCACAGCGAGAACCCGGTTGTGATCACCGATTTCGCGGCCCAGGTGCCGGTGCTACGGGTTGCGGTGAACGTCGGCAACAGCACCGGCAGCGCGGGTCTGGAGACCAACCTCGCACCGTCGATGACGATCGGCACCGGCTTCGTCGGTCGCAGCTCGATCGGCGAGAACCTGCAGCCGCACAACCTGGTGAACTGGACCCGCATCGCCTACAACAGCGATCCGGGCGTCGTCATGGGCAACTTCGCGGGCATCGACCCGTGGCGCGCACCCACCGGGGCCGTGCCTGCCTATCCGCGCGCCTCCAACGACCGCGACGGCGCCGTCATGCAACCGGCCCGACCGCGCACCGCTCACCACAATGGCTCCCGTACAACGGATCTCAACTTGGAAGCGCTGCGCGCCGAACTGCGCGCGCTGGTCGTCGAAGAACTCGCCCAACTGATCAAGAGGTGACCCGAGAGTGGCAGAACTACGTTCGTTCATCTTCATCGACCGGCTGCAGCCGCAGACCATGTCGTACCTGGGCACCTGGATCAAAGGTGCGCTGCCCCGGGCCAACATGGCCGCCCAGATCATCGAGGTGGCACCGGGACTCGACATCGAGGGCGTGACCGACGTGGCGCTCAAGCACGCCGAGGTGAAGGCGGGCATCCTGGTGGTCGAGCGGCAGTTCGGCTACCTGGAGTTCCACGGCGAGACCGGCGCGGTCAAGGCCGCCGCCGACGCCGCGCTGGACTACCTCGGTGGTGATCCCGACGCCGCGTTGCGACCGCAGATCCTGGCCTCGCGCATCATCTCCAGCATCGACCACCAGCACGCATTCCTGATCAACCGCAACAAGATCGGGTCGATGGTGCTGCCGGGCGAGTCGCTGTTCGTGCTGGAGGTCGCGCCCGCGTCGTACGCCATCCTGGCCACCAACGAGGCCGAGAAGGCCGCCGACATCAAGGTCGTGGACTTCCGGATGATCGGCGCCACCGGGCGCGTGTACCTCGCAGGCGCCGAGGCCGACGTCCGGGGCGCCGCCGACGCCGCCCGTGCCGCGCTCGCCGTCCTGCAGGGTGCGTGAGCATGAGCATCACCCGTGAGGAGTTGCGCGCGCTGGTGCGCGAGGTGGTGCGCGACGCGGTGAGCAGCCTGGGCGCCGCCCAGCCCGCCCCCGCGAAACCGGCCCAGCCGCCGCAGGCGCCGCCACCGCGACCGGCGACCGTCGCCGACCAGATGGGTGTCGAGCCGACCGGCCCGCGGGCCGTCGACGGACGCAACCGCGCCGAGACCGTCCGCCTGAACAACGACGACGACCTCGACACGTTCGTGCGGAAGTTGCTGCGGCTGTTCGAGAGCCCGAAGACCCGCGCCGATCTGAAGGCGGGCCGGTTGCGGTTCCGGCTGGCACCCGGATCGGGAGCGCGCACCGGCGCCAACGGCGGTCCCGTCACCCACCGCGTCGACAGCGGCGCCGTCACCGAACGGCACATCGCCGACCTGGCCGGCGGCACCCTGGTGCTCGGGCCGCGCGCGGTGCTCACCCCGCTGGCCCGCGAGAAGGCCCGCGCGCTGGGGATCGTGATTCAGAAGGAACGCAGGTGAGCATGACGAAGGAGCGAACGTGTTGAGAGCGACCGTCACCGGCAATGTGTGGTCGACGCGCCGGATCGAGGGCATACCGGCCGGCGCGTTCCTGGAGGTCGAGGTCGAGGGCACCGGCAGCCGGCTGATCGCCTTCGACGTCCTCGGCAGCGGCGTGGGCGAGCACGTCCTGATCGCCCAGGGCTCGGTGGCGTCGAGTTGGTTCACCGGAACGCCACCGCCGATCGATGCCCTCGTCATCGGCTCCATCGACACCGGATCAACTGGCAACCCCGCCGAGTAAGGAGATAAACCCATGTCCAGCAACGCAATCGGATTGATCGAAACCAAGGGTTACGTGGCCGCCCTGGCCGCCGCCGACGCCATGGTCAAGGCCGCCAACGTCACCATCACCGACCGGCAGCAGGTCGGCGACGGGCTCGTCGCGGTGATCGTCACGGGCGAGGTCGGCGCCGTCAAGGCCGCGACCGAAGCGGGCGCCGAAACCGCCTCGCAGGTCGGCGAACTCGTGAGTGTGCACGTGATCCCGCGCCCGCACGGCGAACTCGGCGCGCACTTCTCGGTCACCAGCAAGTAGCCATGGCCGCACCGGAAGCCCAGACGGCAGTCCGCGGCGTCGAGGAGGGCACCGGGATCCGTACCCAGATCCGCGTCTACCTGCTCGTCGAAGACCTGCAGCGGCAGTTCGCGGCCTACCTCGGCACCCCGACCCGGGCCCGCGGCTATCCGCCGTACGAGGGGGAGCACGCGCTCATCGTCGAGGTGTCGCCCGCGCTCGCGATCGAGCGGGTGATCGACCTGGCGCTCCGCGCGGTACCCGGCGTGCAGCCCGGAATCCTGTACGTCGAGCGGCAATTCGGCGTCCTGGAGATCCACTCGGCCAGCCTCGACGATGTGCGTCGGGCCGGCGAGGCGATCCTGGCGGGCACCGGCAACAAGGCCGAGGACCAGCTGCGCCCGCGGGTGCTCTTCCACGACATCATCACCGACATCACCGATCAGCACGCGGTGATCCTCAACCGCAACCGGCAGGCGTCGATGATCCTGCCGGGGCAGTCGCTGCTGGTGTACGAGATGACCCCGGCGCTGTTCGCGGCGGTGGCGGCCAACGAGGCCGAGCGCGTCGCCCCCGGGCTCACCGTGGTCGACGTGCAGATGATCGGCGCGGCCGGGCGCCTCTACATCGGTGGCAGCACCGACGAGGTGACGGTGGCTCGCGATCGCATCACCGCCGTGTTGGGGGCGATCGAAGGGCAGGAACACTGATGGGCGTGATCACCGATGACGTAACCATCGCGCAGCGGGCCCTGGCCGCCTACGACGTCTCCCCCGACGCGACGCTGCAACTGCTCAACCTGTCCGAGAACGCGACGTACCTGGTCACCGACGGCGAGCAGCGGTCGATCCTGCGGGTGCACCGGCAGGACTACCACCAGCCGCACGAGATCGAATCGGAACTCGACTGGCTGGCGGCCCTCCGCGCCGACAGCGACATCACGGTGCCCACGGTGGTGCCCGCGCGCGACGGCCGCCGGGTGGTCACCGTCGGCCCCGAGGAGCCCGGTGGGCCACCGCGTCACGTCGTGCACTTCGAGATGGTCGGCGGCGCCGAACCCGACGAGGAGTCGTTGACCCTCGACGACTTCCAGACCCTGGGCCGCATCACCGCGGCCTTACACGAGCACTCGCAGCGGTGGACCCGGCCCGCCGGCTTCGGCAGGTTCTCGTGGGACTGGGAACGCTGCCTCGGCGACACACCGCGCTGGGGGCGGTGGCAGGACGCCGAGGGCGTCGGCCCTTCGGAGACCGAACTGCTGGGACGCGCGCAGGATCTGCTGCGTCGCAAACTGGAGGACTACGGCACCGGGGCCGACCGCTACGGGTTGATCCACGCCGACCTGCGGCTGGCCAACCTGCTCGTGGATTCCTCGGCGCCGGAACGCAAGATCACCGTGATCGACTTCGACGACTGCGGATTCGGTTGGTTCTTCTACGATTTCGGCACCGCGGTGTCGTTCATCGAGGACGATCCGAGATTGCCGCAGTGGCAGGAGTCCTGGGTGCGGGGATACCGCTCCCGCCGGGAACTCCCCGCGGCCGACGAGGCGATGCTGCCGTCGTTCGTGTTCCTGCGCCGGCTGCTGCTGCTGGCCTGGATGGGCAGCCACACCCACTCCCGGGAATCCGCCACCAAGGCGATCAGCTACGCCGCGGGCAGCTGCGAGCTCGCCGAACGCTATCTGTCCTCCGACGGACTGCGGCTCACCTGATTTCCCCAATCACCCAAGGACACAACATGTTCACCTCTCTGCAGGGCCGATCGGCCATCGTCACCGGCGGTAGCAAGGGCATCGGCCGCGGCATCGCCGAGACCTTCGCCAACGCCGGCGTCGACGTCGTCATCACCGGCCGCAACCAGGACGACCTGGACCGCGCGGTCGCCGACCTGTCCGGCGCGCCGGGCAAGGTCAGCGCGGTGCGCGCCGACGTCGCCGACCCCGAGGACGCCCGCCGCACCGTGGCCGAGGCCGTCTCCCGCCACGGCGGGCTCGACATCGTGTGCGCCAACGCCGGCATCTTCCCGTCGGGCCGCATCGAGGAACTCACGCCCGAGGCCCTCGAGCAGGTCCTCGGCGTCAACTTCAAGGGCACCGTCTACATCGTGCAGGCCGCGCTCGAGGCGCTGACCACCAGCGGCCATGGTCGCGTCGTCATCACCTCCTCGATCACCGGCCCCATCACCGGATACCCCGGCTGGTCGCACTACGGGGCGAGCAAGGCCGCCCAGCTCGGCTTCCTGCGCACCGCGGCCATGGAACTGGCACCGAAGAAGATCACGGTCAACGCGGTGCTCCCCGGCAACATCATGACCGAGGGGCTCGACGAAATGGGCCAGGACTATCTCGACCAAATGGCGTCCGCGGTCCCCGCCGGACGGCTGGGATCGGTCGCGGACATCGGCAACGCCGCGCTGTTCTTCGCGACCGACGAGGCTGCCTACATCACCGGTCAGGCGCTGGTCGTCGACGGTGGCCAGGTGCTGCCCGAATCGCATCTCGCGATCGCCGAGCTGTAGCCCCGCCCCGGTTAGAATTGGGTGTACCAATCCATGGGTGAGGGGGGTCTGGTGCCAGTTCACAGCGAGGAGTTACGACGACGTCTCGTCGCCGACATCAACGCGGGAACCCCGGGTGCCAAGCTCGGCAGCGAACGCGACCTCGCCGAGAAGTACGGCACCAGCCGTTCGAGCCTGCGCCAGGTACTCGCCGCGCTGGAGGAGGCGGGCCTGGTCCACCGCGTGATCGGACGGTCCGGCGGCATCTTCATCAGCCACGGCCAGGTGGAACGCAACCTGTCCGACGTGGTGGGTGTGCCCGCCTTCCTGGCCAACCAGGGTTACGTGGCGGGCACCCGTATTCTGTCCACCCGCATCACGACACCGGACCAGACCACCCGCACCGCGCTGCGTCTCGGGCCGGGCGACTACGTCGTCGAGATCCAGCGTGTGCGGTTGGCGGACGGATCCCCGATATCCCTTGAGCAGGCCCAATTTGCGGCCGAGAAGTTCCCCGGCCTGCTCGAACAGCAGCTGGGCGGATCGCTCTACGAGATTCTGGAATCCCGGTACGGCCTGACCCCCGAACGGGCCGACGAACGCATCGAAGCCGTCAACGCCACCAGCAACGAGGCCACACTGCTCGGCATCAAGCCCAAGGCGGCCCTGCTGCTGATCACCCGGGTCACCTACGACCAGACCGGCATGCCCTACGAGTTCTCCCGGGATCTGTTCCGCGGCGACCGCACCGCGCTCGCGGTGACCGCCAAGGGCCGCGGTATCGCCGCGGCGTCGAACAACGGCGCCGACCACCGCACCGCCTCGGTGACCCTGCACCGCCAGGTCGGCTGAGGGTTACGAGACGTTGGCCAGCCGGACGTCGGTCACCTGTTTGACGAAGTCCCCGACGTAGCGCAGCGCCCGGCGCCCCTCGGGCAGCAGGTCGGCCGCCAGCGGGAAATCATGCACCTGCCCATGCCATACGTGCAGTTCGCACGGCACGCGGGCCTCGGCGAGCCGGGCGGCCAGCAGTTCGGAATCGGCGAACAGCGATTCGTCGGCGCTCACGTGCACCGTCACCGGCGGCAACTGCGACAGATCCGCGGTCACGGGGTTCACCACGGCTTCCGCCTCTCGGCGGCCGGCCGGGCGCCGCTCACAGCGGTGCAGGTATTTCGCGAACGCCGCGAGCGCGGGACCGGTGAACATCGCGCACCTGCCCGCGTTGCGGTGTGCGAGCTTGCTCGCCGGGTCGAGATCGGTGAGCGGGGAGATGACCGCGATACCCGCTGCGGGCGTCTCACCGCGGGCCGAAAGCTGAAGTGCGGTCGCCAAAGCGAGATATCCACCGGCGGAATCCCCGGCGATCACGATCCGGTCTGAGCTGTAACCCTGTTCCCGTAACCAGCGCAGCCCGGCCACCGCGTCGTCGATCGCCTCGGGCAGACCGTATCTGGGCAGCATGCGGTATCCCACATTGAGCACCGCGGCGTCGGCCTCCTTCGACAGCCTCGCCACGAGCGCGCGGTGGGTGTTGATGCCGCACGTCATGAACGCGCTACCGTGCAGGTACAGCACCGCACGATCGGCGTTCACCCCGTTGGCGCAGACCAATTCGGCTGTGCAGTCGGGCAATTGGACGGACACGAACTTCGCGTTGACCCGGCGGGGAAGCCGGCCGACCATGCGGTCGATGGATCCCAGTGGCCACGCCAGGTTCGGTTGTATGGCCCACACCCGAACGGCGTTGCGTACGAACGCACGACATCCCGCTGCGAGAGCGAACGACTCCGCGCTGCGGCGGCGATGCAGAATCTGCTTGCCGACCGACACATCCGGTCTGGCATCGATGGTGCTGACGACGGCAGTCATGGTGTCCTCTCGCTGTTGCTGGCGTTGACTACCCGTACCGCGGAATTCGAAACAGCAATCGGCGCGAAAAGGGTGCGAAAAGTGGGTATCCCACCTGGCATGGCGGGTGCAGAGGAGTTCGTCCCCCGCACGGTGGACCTGTCCGAACTGGCCGCCGCGGTCGGTGAGTGCCGAGGCTGTGGCCTGTATCGCGATGCCACACAGGCGGTGTTCGGCGCAGGCGGCAGATCGGCCCGCATGATGATGATCGGCGAGCAGCCCGGCGACAAGGAGGACCTTGCCGGACTGCCGTTCGTGGGGCCCGCGGGACGGCTACTCGACCGCGCCCTGCATGCCGCGGACATCGACCGCGAGCAGATCTATGTCACCAACGCCGTCAAGCATTTCAAGTTCTCCAGGGCCGCGGGTGGCAAGCGCCGCATCCACAAGACCCCCAGCCGCACCGAGGTGGTCGCGTGCCGGCCATGGCTGATCGCCGAGATGACCTCCGTGCAGCCCGATGTCGTGGTGCTGCTCGGGGCGACCGCCGCCAAGGCGTTGCTGGGCAACGACTTTCGCGTCACCCAGCACCGCGGCGAGGTGCTGCACGGTCCCGATGCCCCTGGTGATCCGGCGATGGTCGCCACCGTGCACCCGTCGTCACTGCTGCGCGGCCCGGAAGAGGAGCGCGAGTCCGCGTTCGCCGGACTGGTCGCCGACCTGCGCGTCGCCGGGTCGGTGGGGCTCAGGCCATGACCCGGATGGTGCGCAGCTGCGGATCGGCGGGATCGGGCAGGTTCATGCCCGCCCGCACACCGGTCACCAGGTAGTCCAGCACGGCCTCGTTGAGCCGCTCCCCCGGCACCACCGCGGGGATGCCGGGCGGATACGGCGTGATCTGCTCGGCGGCGATGCGGCCCGCCGCCTGCTCGACCGGGATCTGTTCGACCTCGGCGAAGAACGCGTCGCGCGGTGCGACCTCCGTCGGCAGCTGCAGATCGGCAGGCGACGGCAGGTTGATCGTCGGCGGCGGCGCGAAGTCCATGGCGGCCTTGCGCCACAACGTCAGTGCATGTACCAGCCGGCCTGCGGTGTCGGAACCGTCGGCCACCGACATGGTGGCCAGGATCCGGCGGTGGTCGGACATGCCGACGTCGACCTGGCAGTTCTCGCGCAGCCAGTCGGCCGCCTGATAGCCGGAGGTTCCGGTGGCCGACACGTCGATCAGGATCTGCAGCCGGTCCAGGTCGTGTGAGGCCTGCGCACCGAGCAGTTCGGAGTCGAGCACCTCGACGTCGTCGATCTCCTCGATGCGCCTACGGGTGTCGTCCGCCAGATCCAGTGCCGCGCCGAGCAGTCGGTGTCCGCGCTCGACCATCTGGCGCCGCCACCCGTCGATTGCGCTGTACACCAACACATTCGGACTCGTGGTCATCAGCAGGTCGGCGCACGCCGACAACCGGTCCTGGTCGATGAGGTCACCCTGCAGGTGGAACACCGAGCCCTGTTCGAACCCGGCGCCCATCTTGTGCACGCTGACGACGCACACGTCGGCGCCTGCGTTCATGGCCCAGGTCGGCAGGTGCTCGTGAAACGGCAGATGGGCACCCCAGGCTTCGTCCACGATCAGCGGTTTGCCCCTGGCATGGCACACCTCGGCGATACCGGCGAGGTCGGCGCATGTGCCGTACGGGCTCGGGCTGACGATCAGCGCGCCCGCGGCGTCCGGATGGCGCTGCCAGGTCTCCTCCACCTGCTGCGGGGACGGCGGGTGCGACAGGTGCCGCTCGGCGTCCCAGCGTGGGGTGATCCAGCGCGGCATCAGCCCGGCGAAGATCAAACCTGCCACCACGGACTTGTGGCTGTCCCGGCTCAGCAGCAGGCTGCCGTCCCCGCCGGCGACGGCCATCATCGCGGCCTTGACCGACAGCGAGCTGCCGCAGGTGGAGAACCAGGCGGTGTCGGCGCCGACCGCCTCGGCCATCAGGTCCTCGGCTTTCTGCAGGTAGCCGTTGCTGCTGCGACGGTCGTCGAGCCCGCCGTTTGCCAGCACATCGCTGAGAAACGGTTCACGTCCCAGCACGCGCAGCACGCGGTCGTCGGCACCGCGGCCCTGGCGGTGCCCGGGCGGCGAGTATCCGTAACGGTTGGACGCGTGGTAGTCGCTCAATGCGTCGAGCAACGGCGTCTCGGATTGGTTCATCGCTGCGGAGTACCCGTCAACGCCGCCCGGTAAGCCCGGCTACCGCCGGTTGCTGTGAGTGAAGCACCACGTCACACCCGCGGCCGCGCACGCCGCGGCCAGCACCGCGAAGGCCGTCGGGAACGAAGCCGCGGTGGCCAGCGCCCCGACGGCCAGCGCACCGACGCCGGTTCCGCCGTCGAAACCCACGTTCCACGCCACGCTGACCTTGCCGCGGGCATGTTCGGCGGTCGCGGCGAACGCCTGCACCAGGGTCACGTTCTGCAGCGCGCCGTAGGCCACCCCCACCAGGGCCGCGCCGGCGACGACCAGGACGTCACCCGCCGGCGCCCCGCGCGCGACCCCCACCGCGATGATCAGCAGCCCGGTCGCACCCAGGTACAGCAACGGCTGGATGAACCGGGCCGGTCCGAACCGGTCGGCCGGACCTCCGACGAGCCAGCGTGCCAGTGCGGCCATGCCCGTCAGTGCCAGCAGCGACGCGAACGCCGCGTCGGCACCACCGAGTTGCGGTGCGAACGTCAGGATGGCGCCGCCCGACGCGGTGATCACGACCAGCGCCAGGATCGGGTTCACCAATCCCGCGGTGAGAACGAACCGCTCGCCGTCGCCGCGGCGCGGCGGCGGTGTGGGCGCGGGGCGGGTGAACGCGAGTGCGCACGGGATCGCCAGCATCGGGGCGGCCGCCAGCACGAACACCAGCTCGAAGCCGACCTGTTCGGCCAGCCACGGCGCGACCGGGGTGAGGACGAATTGCGGTGCGGCGATGGCCAATCCGTAGGCGCCGACGGCCCGACCACGCTCCTCCTGCGCGAACAGGCCCGCGACACCGTCGACGCCGGATACGGTGAGTATCCCGAATCCCAGGCCCCGCAACGCCGCCAGACCGAGCACCGCCCACAGCGACCCGGCGAACAGGTGCACCAGCGCGGGGCCACCCATCAGCAGCAGCCCGATCGCCAGCGTGACGGGCGCGCCCACCCTGCCGATGAGCCGGGCCACCGACATCTGCCCGACGACCGTGAACGCCATCAGAACGGTGTTGACCAGACCGGCGCCGAGGTTGTCGGCGCCGTTGTGCACGGCCCACATCGGCGCCACCGGCATCAGCAACGCCAGACCGCAGAACCCCAGCGCCGCCGAGGCGAGCAGCGCGGGCATGCCGCGCCTGCGCCAGACACTCACCGGAGGAAAACCGCCACGCCACCGATGACGGTGGCCGCGACCAGATCGGCATCGAGGGTCTGCACCACCTGCCGCGGGGATGCGGCCAGCACACACAGATCCCCCGGCTGCCCCTGTTGTATCCGCCGGGGTTGCGCCGGATGCCGTGCGGCACCGAAGAACAGCTCGAGCGCGGTGCGCGCCGGGATGCACTCGGCCGGGTTCAGCACCACTGCCCGCGGAGTCCTGCGGTGCACCGCGGCCCGCATCGCCGCCCACGGGTCCGCGTCCCCGAACGGCGCGTCGGTCGACAGGGCGACACGGACGCCGCCGTCGAGAAGGGTTGCCAGACGCCACAGTTGGTGGCGGTCCGCGGTGTCGACGTCGACCAAATAGGCATCCCCGCGCTCGGCGACGAAATTGGGCTGGGTCACCACAGTCACGCCGAGGTCCGCGAGATCGCCGATGCAGTCGTCGGGAACCATCGCCGCATGTTCGATGCGGTCACCGGGCACGGTGCCGGTGATGCGCATCGCCGCGATGGTGACGACCAGTTGCGCTGCGGTGACACAGTGCACGGCCACGGGGACCGCCTCGGCGTGCCGCTCACGGATCCAGGTGACCAGGCCGTCGAGGTCGAGCGCGTCGTCGTGCAGGATCAGCTTGCCGGGCGCCAGCACGTGCAGACGCTGGGGCAGACCGCGCGGCGGCTCGGTGAGCTCGGGGGTGGCGTCGGTGACGCCGGTGACGCCGTAGCGGGCCAATCGCGCTGCGTAGGAACCGATCTCGGTGTCGCGGCGGGGTAATGCCGCTGTCCAGTCCGGGTCCGCGCTGCGCAGTACACCGTCGGGATGTTCGGGGCGGCCGATCGCGGCGAGCCCGGCGCTGTTGAGAAACCACACCACGCCACTGCGGTGCTGCACCCGCACCGGCACGGGCGGTGTCAGTTCGTCGAGACGCTCGCGGTCGAGCGGTCCGGCCACCTGCTCGTGGTAGCCGACGGCCCGGATCCACCCGTCGGTGCCCGGCGCGGCGCGCGCCAGCAGCCTGCGCAACTCGTCGGCGCTGCCTGCCTCTTCGGGTCCGACCCGCACCGAGTCCAGTTGGGCCGCAGCCGAGTACACGTGCACATGGTGGTCGTGCAGGCCGGGGATGACGGTACCGAAGGCGGCGTCGAGCACGTGCTCGCCGCGCTGTGACCGCAGCGCCGGGCCGATCTGTTCGATGGTGTCGCCCACGCGCAGGTCGACGACCGTGCCGTCGAGCAGGGTCGCTCGCCGGATCAGCACGGCCGCCTCCCGGCGATCAGTCGCAGCACCGCGTCGTTGTCGGCGCCGAGCGCCGGGCCCGGTGGCGTCGGCGCGGGTGCCACCGCGTCGACCTCCGCACCCACGGAGGCCAGCGGGGCGTACATCGCCGCGACGGCCGACATCGCGAACTCGATCAACTCCCCTCCCCCGTGCCCGACGGCCGCGGCGACGGCGTGCGCGGCGTGCAGGCCGGTGAGCGGATCGGCGATGGCGTCGCCGACGAACGCCGGTGTGGCGGAACGATTCACGACCAGACCGCCGGACACCGCGGCGTCGTCGCCGAAGGCCACCCGGTGGGCCTGCTCGCCCACGGTGCCGTGTCCGGTGATGCGCACCCACACCCGGCCGGTGCGTGGGGTCGGCGCGTCGGGGCCGAGACCGCGTCGGGCCAGCGCGGCGGGACGCGAGGCCTCGATCACGACGTCGGCCACGCCCAGCAGTGCGGCCAACGCGTCGGTGTCGGTGAAATCGACTGCATAGGAGAGCTTTCCGTGGTTCATCCAGTCGAAGAACCGCGGCGGACCGCTGCGTGTACCGTCCGGCCGCGCGGCACTTTCCACCTTGATCACCGTCGCACCCGCCTGCCGCAGCAACTGGCCGCACAGCGGCCCCGCCCACATCGAGGACAGATCCGCGACCACGACCCCGGCCAGTGCCCTGGGAATTCCCTTGCGCCCCAGCGCGCCGCGACGTGGACCCGCCGCGGGTGCCTCCCCGAGCACCGCCACCGGCAGGCCGAGCCACCGGGCCCGTTCGGCGATCGCGGACGCGTCGGTCCCCGCGGCCCAGGTCTCGACGGCCTGCCATGGATCGGCATCCACCGAGTCGGCCCGCACCAGGGCGGGCACCGCGGCGATGTCGTCGGGACGTGACAAAGTCAACGCGCACCACCGGCCGTCGAGCGAGCGAAACAGGTGCGTCGCACCGCCCGCCGAGATGCGGCCCGGCGGACGCAACCCGAGCATCGCGGCACGACCGGTGAGCAGAACTCGGACATCGAGGGCGACACCGGTAACGTCGGTGAACGCATCGGCCACCTGTTGCGCACGGGCCGCCACGGCCCCCGAGATGCCGGTCATCGCCGCCGCGGCCACGGGTTCCGGTCAGAACAGCAGCGCACTGAACCGCCAGTCCAGCACCTGCCGGTCGGCCTCGCCGTCCGGTCCGCCGGCGGCGAACACGATCGACCGCAGGCGCAGCACATTGCCCTCGATCGCCTCGACCCGAAGCTCGCTGAAAACCGTGTCGCCCTCGTGAACCGGACCGGTGTGATCGCAGGACTGCCAGCCGAGCACCGTCACCAGGTTCGGCAGCAGCCGCGTGGTCTGTGCCAGCGCGAGCCCGATGGTGTGCCCGCCGTACACCAGGCGTTGCCCACCGCAGCGCCGATCATGATGTGTGGCGGCGATGTTCAGGGTCAGCCGGGCGAGTTCCGGTGCGCTGCTGACCACGTCGGCGGTGCTGTGCAGAACCGCGCCGGTCAGCCCGTCGCGCAGATCGTCGAGATGCGGTCCAGGAACCTTCGCGCGGTAGGCGTCGGCGTCCCACTCGGCGGTCGGGGTCGGCGACGCGTCGGTGCCGATCGCCGACAGATCGTCGGAATGCCCGGTGTCGGCTGCTTTTTCCGACAGCGGCAGCATCGCGCAGCGGTAGA
Source organism: Mycolicibacterium goodii (assembly GCF_001187505.1). The sequence continues at coordinate 1,700,981 of NZ_CP012150.1, read as the reverse complement.
AGTCGAGGACCGGGCGGTCCTTCTGGTCCGTGGTTGTCATCCGCAACGCGGCCAGACCGGTGCGCGCGCGGCCCGGCTTGTCCGAGTTCTGTTTGAGCCCAACCACTTCGGTGCGGGTCGTCAGGGTGTCGCCGATCACCGGGTACCGGTGGAACGCCAGGCCGCGGTAGAACAGGTTGGCCTTCACCCGCTGGGTCACCAGGGTGCTCTGCCCGATCGCCACATCGCACACCAGCGCCGGATGTGCCAGCGGTCCCGGCGCCGCGGTGACCGCGGCTGCCAGTTCGGCGTCCAGCGACAGGCGCAGTCGGTCACCGATGATGGCCTGATGCGCCGCGGCGGCCCCCTCGGTGAGCGTCATCGACGGGGCGGTGTCGAAGACCTGACCGACCTTGAGATCGTCGAACCAGGGGCCACCGGACGGCCTGACGTGTGCAGTCACGGCTTCCCATGCTATTCACGCACCCGCCGTGGCAGCCAGGCTGCCCAGCAGCTTCAGCGCGTCGGCGCTGGTGGTCCCCGGTTCGGCCTGGTAGACCACCAGTTCCTGGCCGGGTGCGGACCGCACGTCGAAGGTCTGCATCTGCAGGGTCAAGGTACCCACCTGCGGATGCCGGAAGCGCTTGACCGTGCTCGATTTTCCTCGGGCGTCGTGCCTGCGCCACAACTCGGTGAACTCCGCGCTGCGGTCGAGCAGCTCGGCCAGCACCGCGTTGATCCGCGGATCGTGCGGCGCGATGCCGTAGCTCATCCGGAATCCGGCCACCGCGTCGGCGGCGATCACGGCCCAGTCGGGATACAGTTCCCGGGCCCGCGGTTCGGTGAACACCATCACCAGCATGTTGTCGTGCATGACGTCGCCGTACAGGACATCGGCCAGCGTGTTGGTGGCCAGCAGGTCGTAGGCCCGGTTGTACACCAGGGCCGGGTTGTCGGGCCAGGCCGCCATGAGCCGCAACAGCGCCGGGTCCACCCGGTCCGGCACCGGGGTCAGCCGCGTCCGCGGGGTCAGCCCGGCGACCGCGAACAGGTGCCTGCGCCCGTCGTCGTCGAGCCTGAGCACGGCGGCGAGGGCCTCCAGCACCTGGGCCGACGGCGACCGTTCCCGCCCCTGTTCCAGGCGGATGTAGTAGTCGACGCTGAGCCCCGCCAGCAGCGCCACCTCCTCACGGCGCAATCCCGGCACCCGGCGACGCCCCGTCTCCGGCAGCCCGACGTCGGCCGGGGTGACCAGGGCACGTCGACTGCGCAGGTAGTCGCCGAGTTCCGTCATGGCATCACCCTAGATGTGGCTGCGTCGTCAGTCCTGGGTGCAGCACACCCAGGAACACCGCATCCTGGCGGGGGGCCCACCCGGCCGGGACGCTGAGGCCATGAGCGAACACAAGATCATCCTGGTCACCGGCGTGACGAGCGGCATCGGCGAAGCCGTCGCGATCCGGCTGGCCGGCGAAGGACACCACGTGGTCGGCGGCGCCAGGCGCGCCGACCGGTTGGCCACCCTCGAACGCGAGAACCTGCAGGTGCGCCGCGTGGACGTCACCGACCGGGCCGACATGACCGCGTTCGTGGACGAGGCGGTGCGCGAGCACGGACGCATCGACGCGATCGTGAACAACGCGGGTGTGATGCCGCTGTCGCGCCTGGAGGCGCTCAAGGTCGACGAGTGGGACACCATGATCGACGTCAACGTCCGCGGTCTGCTCAACGGCATCGCCGCGGCGCTGCCGCACTTCCAGCGGCAGGGCCACGGCCACTTCGTGACGATGGCCTCGATCGGCGCACACCAGGTGGTCCCCACCGGCGCGGTGTACTGCGCGACGAAGTACGCCGCGTGGGCGATCACCGAGGGCCTGCGCCTCGAGCTCGACCCGTCCATCCGCGTCACCACGATCTCCCCCGGCGTGGTGGAATCCGAACTGGCGCAGACGATCACCGACCCCGACGCGGCGGCCGCGATGGAAACCTACCGGGCCGAGTCGATCCCGCCCGACGCGATCGCGCGTGCGGTCTCCTACGCCGTCAACGAGCCCGCCGATGTCGACGTCAACGAGGTGATCGTCAGGCCGGCGCGGCAACGCTGACGATCTCGTCGACCAGACCCCACGACAGTGCCGTCGTGGGGTCGATCGTGCGGCCGGTCAGCACCAGATACGCCATGCGCCAACGGCCGATCCGGCGGGTGATGCTCACGGTGCCACCCGCGCCGGGAATCAGGCCGAGCGTCAACTCCGGCAGGCCCAGCGTCGCGTCCGGATCACAGCTCACCCACCCGCAGTAGCACGCCATCTCCAGTCCGCTGCCCAGCACCTGCCCGTGCACCTGCGCGCGGCACCGTCTACCGAGGCGGGCGGTCAACTCGTCGAGCACCAACGCCGGAGAGTGTCTGGTCCGGGCCAGATGCGCGCTGACCGGATCGGCGAACGAACCGAACTCGGCGAGATCACCACCGCTGCAGAAACTTCGGCCGTTGCCGCCGAGGATCACCTCGTCGACCGACGGATCCAGCCGCGCCACCTCCAGCGCCTCCAACAGGGCGGCCCTGGCATCGGTGGAGAACGCGTTGTGCCGCTGCGGGCGGTTGAACCGCACGTACAGCGTGTTGCCGTCGCGGTGGGCCCGCACCGGATCGGGCAGGTGCGGCGCCGTCGCCGGACCGCGTTCGTCGAGCCAGCGCGCGAACTCCGCACCGGCCTGCAGGGTGGAGTACGCCAGGGATTCGGTGATCACCCCGCGCAACGTCGAGGCTGCCGGGTCGACACTGCGCAGCACGTCGTCGCACACCGCCGCGGTCTGCGGCCAGTGTCCGCAGCGCTCGGTCAGCAGGGCGAGGGTGTCCGCGATCGAGTCCACCGCGACGACCCTGCGGTCGTCGCCGGTGGACTCGCTCAGCGTGAACGTCGCATCGTCGAGATCGTCGGTGTCCAGCCCGATCCGGATGCCGCCAGGCAGTTCGATCACATCACGAATACTTCGCGATGAGCTCCTGCTTGTACAACTTGCCGGTGTCGGTGCGCGGCAGCTGCGGCTCGAACGAGATCGACCGCGGGCATTTGTAGTGCGCGAGCCGGTCCCGCAGCCAGCCGAGCAGTTCCTCGGCGAATTCCGGTGTGGCGTCGGCGGGGTCGACCGTCTGCACGACACCCTTCACGCTCTGGCCCATCTCGTCGTCCGGGATGCCGAACACCGCGGCGTCCATCACCAACGGGTGCGTGACGAGCAGGTTCTCGGCCTCCTGCGGGTAGATGTTCACCCCGCCGGAGATGATCATGTGGTGGCGGCGGTCGGTGAGGTAGAGGTAGCCCTCCTCGTCGAGATATCCGATGTCGCCCACGGTTTTCCAGCCGCGCTTGTCGCGTGAGGACGCGGTCTTCTCGGCGTCGTTGAGGTACTCGAAATCCTGGCCGCCCTCGAAGTAGATCTCGCCGGGCCTGCCTGGCGGCTGTTCGTTGCCGTCCTCGTCGAGCACATGCACCACGCTGGTGAGCGCCCTGCCGACCGAGCCGGGGTGCTTCAACCACTCCTCGGCGGTGATCAGCGTGGCGCCGATGGCCTCCGAGGACGCGTAGTACTCGTCGACGATCGGGCCCCACCAGTCGATCATCTGCTTCTTGATCTCGATCGGGCACGGCGCCGCGGCGTGCATGATCCGCTCCAGGCTGGTCAGATCGTACGACTTGCGCACGGACTCAGGCAGTTTCAGCATGCGGGTGAACATCGCAGGCACGAACTGCCCATGCGTCACGCGATGCTTCTGGATCGCGTCGAGGCAGCCTTCGGCGTCGAACTTCTCCATCACCACGGTGGTGATGCCCGCGGCCTGAACCTGCATGGACCACACCGACGGTGCCGTGTGGTACAGCGGCGCGGGCGACAGGTACACCGCGTTCGGGTGCATCCAGAAACCGACCAGGGCCGCCATCATGCCCGGGTTCTGCGACGGATGCACGTGCGGCAGTTCCCGCTTGATGCCCTTGGGCCTGCCCGTGGTGCCCGACGAGTACTGCAGCAGATCGCCGTCGAGTTCGTCGTCGATCGGGGTGTCGGGCTGATCGGCCACGGCCTGCGGGTAACGCAGCCAGCCGTCGAGGTCACCGTCGGCGATCAGCAATGTGTCTGGCAGGCCGCCGGGAAGCTCGGCGCCGAGACCCGCGAGGGTTTCGCGCAGCGCGGCCGAGCCGACGATCGCCTTGGCGCCGCTGTTGTCGACGATGTACGCGGCCTCGGCTGCGGTCAGGTGCGTGCTGATGGGCACGTAGTACAGGCCGCTGCGGCGCGCGGCCCACATCACCGCGTGGATGTGCTCGTTGTTCTCCATCAGGATCGCGACGACATCGCCCTCACGCAGGCCCTGAGCACGGAAATGATGCGCCAGACGGTTGGCGCGCGCCTCGAGCTCATCGAAGGTGACGACGGTTCCGGACGGGTGGAGGATGACGGCGGGCTTGTTCGTGCCGATGTGCTCGCGGATCTGCATGAGCTGACTGTAACCGGCGCCACTTGACGGGTGTCAAGTGGCGCTGGTTTGCGTCGACGCTGTAGTTACCGAGTGCGCTACTCGCACTTTCCCTCGGTAACTACAGGCTCGTGCGCATGCGCGTCATCGGACGGAATCGGGTGAGCAGTTTTCCGTCCCAGCCCCGCGCGACCAGCGCCCGATGCACCCGCTGCAGGACATCGACGTCGCGGTCCTCTTTGACCACGCGGATCACGTCCCACCCCAAATCGCGCAATCGCGGCCACACCCGGATGTCCTTGACGTACCGCGCGCGGTCGGTTCGGTGTTGATCCCCGTCGTACTCGACCGCGACCATGAATTCCTCCCAGCCCATGTCGAGCATGCGCACCGGCCGGCCCCGGTCGTCAACCGCGGGAATCTGCGTCGTCGGGCGTGGAAACCCCGCGTCGAGGAGCAGCAACCGGGTCCGCGTCTCCCGGGGAGATTCGGCGCCGCCGTCCACCAGCGGTAGCAGCTCGCGAAGCCGGCGGATGCCCCGCGCGCCGCGGTAGCGCTCGGCGAGCACCGCGACGTCGTCGGGCGAGAACGCGGTCGCGCGCATCAACGCGTCCATCCGGGCCAGCGCCTCGCCGCGTCGGAGATGACGTCCCAGATCGAACGCCGTGCGGGCCGGCGTGGTGACGCGGATGCACTCCGCGGTGGTGATCTCGTCGTCCTCGATGCGCTCGGCCCGCGCGATGATCCCCGGCGGCGGTCGGGTGTTGTCCCACACCATCTCCACCGCGATCCCGTCGTCCACCCAATCGGCGCCGAACAGCGCCGACGCCGCGACGCCCGCGACGACGCCCTGGCGGCCCGACCGCAGCCAGGCGCCGTCGATGTGGTCGATCAGCGTCGGGGTGTATCCCGCCGGGATGTAGATGTCGCGGTACATCCGCCGGTACCGCCGGCGCAGCTCGTGCTCGGTGACGGTGCCGTTCGCGAGGGCCTGGCTACCGACGATCAGCTGTCGCATGCCCGCATCGTCACAGCGGCCCCCGACAAGCCGACCAGATATGCGTCGAGCGGGAGCGCTACGACTCTTCGGACAACCGGTGCTTGAGCGCGTCGAACTCGTCCTTGAGGCCGGTCGGCAGCTTCTCGCCGACGAACTCGAACCACTCCTCGATCAGCGGAAGCTCGGCCCGCCACTCCTCGGCCTTGACGGCCAGCGCCTCGTCGACATCGGCCGGGTCGACATCGAGGCCTTCGAGGTCCAGATCGGCCGCGGTCGGCACGATGCCGATCGGGGTGCTCTTGCCGTCGGCCTTGTGCTCGATGCGCTCGATGGCCCACTTGAGCACCCGGCTGTTCTCACCGAAGCCCGGCCACAGGAACCGGCCGTCTTCGCCGCGGCGGAACCAGTTGACGAAGAACACCTTCGGCAGCTTGGACTCGTCGGCGTTCTTGCCAACGTTGATCCAGTGCGCGAAGTAGTCGCCCACGTTGTAGCCGAGGAACGGCAGCATCGCCATCGGGTCGCGGCGCACGGTGCCGACCTTGCCCTCGGCGGCCGCGGTCTGCTCGGAACCTAAGGTCGCGCCGATGAACACGCCGTGCTGCCAGTCGCGGGCCTCGGTGATCAGCGGAACCGTGGTCTTGCGGCGGCCGCCGAACAGGATCGCCGAGATCGGCACACCCTGCGGGTCGTCCCACTCCGGCGCCAGCGTCGGGCACTGCGAGATCGGGGTGCAGTAGCGCGAGTTCGGGTGCGCCGCTTTGTCTTCCGACTCGCGGTACCAGTCGTTGCCCTTCCAGTCGATCAGGTGGTCGGGGTCGCCCTCCAGGCCCTCCCACCACACATCACCGTCGTCGGTCCTCGCGACGTTGGTGAACACGGTGTTGCCCGCGGCGATGGTCTTCATGGCGTTGGGGTTCGACGACCAGTTGGTGCCCGGCGCGACGCCGAAGAAACCGAATTCGGGATTGGTCGCGTACAGCCGGCCGTCCTTGCCGAACCGCATCCACGCGATGTCGTCGCCGACGGTCTCGGCGCGCCAACCCGGGATCGTGGGCTGCAGCATCGCGAGGTTGGTCTTACCGCACGCCGACGGGAACGCCGCGGCGATGAAGTACGCCTTGTTCTCCGGTGAGATCAGCTTGAGGATCAGCATGTGCTCGGCCAGCCAGCCCTCGTCGTGGGCCATGGCCGACGCGATGCGCAGCGAATAGCACTTCTTGCCCAGTAGCGCGTTGCCGCCGTAACCCGAACCGTAGCTCCAGATCTCGCGGCTCTCGGGGAAGTGGGTGATGTACTTGGTGTCGTTGCACGGCCACGGCACGTCGGCCTGGCCGGGTTCGAGCGGCGCACCGATCGAGTGCAGCGCCTTGACGAAGAAGCCGTCGTCGCCGAGCTTTTCCAGCGCGGCCTGTCCCATCCGGGTCATCGTGCGCATCGAGACGACGACGTACTCGGAGTCGGTGATCTCCACGCCCAGCTTGGGGTCCTCGGCGTCCAGCGGACCCATGCAGAAGGGGACGACGTAGAGGGTGCGGCCGCGCATCGAGCCCCGGTACAGATCGGTCATGACGCGGCGCATCTCGGCCGGATCCATCCAGTTGTTCGTCGGACCGGCGTCGATCTCGCGTTCGGTGCAGATGAAGGTGCGGGATTCGACACGCGCAACGTCGGACGGGTCGGAGAGCGCAAGGTAGGAATTGGGCTGCTTCTCGGGGTTGAGCTTCTGGAACGTGCCGACCTCGACGAGGTGGGTGCACAGTCGCTCGTACTCCTCGTCGGAACCGTCGGCGAACACCACGCGATCCGGCTGCGTCAGCTCCGCAACCTCCTGGACCCACGCCAGCAGTCCCTGATGTTTCGTCGGTGCGGTGTCCAAACCCGGAATGGTCGCTGAGGTCATTGCATTCTCCTGCGTAGGTTTTTTGGAACCCAAGCCACGTCACAACGCGGTTACGGCTGCCCCTTGGGTAGAGGTTAACGCGCGTCACATATGAGCCGTGAGCCAGTTGTGGTGTCCAATCACTCACAGGAACGATTCAGTTCAGGCCAACGACGGGTTACTGGTCAGTAGACGAGGAATTCCCGTACAAATCGGCCCGGACGACCTCGAGCGCGCGCCGCAGCGGGGGTATCCGGCGGTCCCGCATGGCGGCCGCCCGCGCGGTCGCGACGGCGTGTTCGCGCAGCTCGGAGTCGATCGCCGCGATCTGTTCCGCGGCCGCCGCGGCCTCGGCCTCGTCGCGCTGCGCCAGCTGCCTGGTGAGGTCGGCCTCGGCGTGCAGCACCCGGGTCGCCACGATTTCCTCCAGCGCGCAGCGAACGGTGCCGGTGGTGTCGTTGGCCCACCGGTCGAGCACCGCGCGGTCGTGCAGCAGACCGCGGATGCTCACCACCCACACCGCCAGCAGCAGACCCACCAGCGCCCCGACCGCGAGGCCGGTGACCGCGAGCCGGGGCGCCGCCCCGGCCAGCAGGCGGCTCACCGCGAGCGCGACCCCGAGCCCGAAGCCGACCGCGAGCACCGCCATCAGCCGGGTCTCCACGGTGCGGGTCTTCAGTGGCGGCGATGCGATGTCGGGTGCCGCGGGACGCTCCGGTGCCTCCGGCGCGAGGAGGTCCAGTTCCGACGCGACGTCACCGAGGTGCACCGCGACGCCCTCGTCCACCTCCCCCACCACGTCATCCCAGCGCTGACGCACGTAGGACTCGAAATCCCCGATCCGGCGCCTGCCGAGTGCGGCGACGTCCTCCTGCAGCTCGGTGCGCACCGAGTTGCACCGGTTGCGCGCGAAATAGCCGAGCTGCACGCGCGCCTGCTGCAGCTGGCTGCGCAGCGCGATGCTGCGCTCGGTCTTGGCGAGCCTGCGTTCGCGGTTGATCTCGGTGCGCCGCTCGCGCAGTGCCTGCATCCTGGCCTTGCGGTCGGCGCCCGCCGCGTCGGCGTCGTACCGGCCGATGACCGCCTCCAGCCTGGCCTCCCACGCCCGTAACCGGTTGCGCCGCAACATGTCCCGGTCGGCCAGCCGGGCCTCGAGCACTTCCACGAGCTCATCGAGTCGGGGTTCGCCCAGATCGGGCGCTGCGGCCACCCCGGCCCACGGCATCCGCTCGTAACGGCGCGACCGCGCGGCGAGGGTCTTGGCGTTCATCTCGCGCACATCGCGCCAGTTTCGGTGCGCGTCGACCTTGGCCACCGCACCCACCACCAGATCGGTGTACTGCGACGCCAGATCGAGTAGCGCACAATCGGATTCGGTGACCGCCGCGGCGGCGGAGACCACGAACACCACCGCCTTGGGCGCCGCACCCGCGGGCAGGCCGTCGGATTCGACGAACGAATGTTGCGGCATCCGTTCCCGCAGTGCCGCAAGTACACTCGACGTGCCCGCGAGCCAGGGGCCGGTCACCAGGATGACGTCGTCGGCCTGCACCCCAGGGGCGTTCAGCCCAGGGGCCACCGCGGCGACCAACGCGTCGGCATCGGCGATCGGATCCGGCGTGGGTTCTTCGGTCGCGGCACTCACCCCCGGACCGCCTCCTCGGTGCCCGAACCGGCCAGCCGCAGGGATCCGCGCGCGATGGCGGCACCGCAACTGCGGTGCAGCGCGTCGACCGGTCCGCGGCTGTACCGCCACCAGTACCGCGCCCGACGCAGATGCCCATCGCATCCGCGCGCGGTCGTGGGCGGCCGCACCGTGAGCCCATCGGCCTCGACGACGTCGATCGCGGCGGCCATCACCGCGAGCACCGTGGCGTCGGCGGCAAGGAAGCGACCGACGCTCTCCCCGCCGACGGCCTGCAGGTCGACCAGGGCCCGCTCGATTCGGCGGTAGCGCAGCGGCGCGGCCAGCGCGTCGAGCGCCGCGAGCACCCCGTCGACCCCGCTGAGCCGACGCAGGGCGGCCGACAGGTGATCGGCATCGCAATGCCGGTCGCGGCTCAGTTCCAGGCATGCGTGGGCGATGCCGAAACGGTCAAGCGTCGCCAGCAGCTCGGCGCGCACCGCAGGGGCAACCGGATGCACGCCGGAGAGGAAAGCGTCGGTCGATGTCAGGTCGGGCGGTGTCGCCACCAGCTCGCGCAGCGCCGCGACGAGGTGCGGCGACAACGCCTGCCGGGCGAGCAGACCCACCATGGGCACCACCGGCAACCCGGTGCGGTCCCGGAGCCGTTGAGCGCGGTTGTGCGCTGTGGCGACCGGGCCGGCCGGGCAGGAACCCGCCAGATCCGCCTTGTTCAGCACCACGAGCACCTCGGCACCGTGCCCACGCAGCTCGTCGGCGACCGCGAGGTCCTCCGGTTTGAGCACCTCGGCCGTGACCAGCACGGCCAGCTCCGCGGGCTGCCCGGCGCGCACCGCGAGGCCGTTCGCGGCCAGCGCCTCGGCCACCGTGGTGACCCCGACACCGCGCCGGCCCTGCACCGAGACCCCGATGGGTGCCGACACCCGGGCGCTGATCTTCGCCAGCCGTGGGTCCCGGCCCGCGTCGCCGCGCCTGCCGGCAAACCGCGTCAGCTCGGCTGCGAACATCTGCCCGCCCTCCACAGTGAACTCCCTGGTCATCCCTGCCAAAAATGGTGGCACGCCCCGGACGGGCTCGCGAACGGATGTTTGGGCCATAACAGTCGAAGGCAACTGTTGGGTATCAATCTGTACCACGATGCGGGTACGCACCTGCCGATAAGAGACCATGGACGGATGCATGCGCCTGTGCCCGACGCCACGGAAGACGCCGCGGAAGAGGCCACGGTGGACGCTTCGGCAGGCCGGCCGCACCGCCTGCCCCGCGTGACCAGCTTCCGCACCCGGCGCTCGACGCTGTCCGGCGGCCAGCAGGACACCTGGGACCGGCTCTGGCCGAAGCTCGGCATGCAGGCCAGGGACGACGACGGCCAACCCATCACCGACCTCGACACCGAGGCGTGGTTCGGCCGGTCGGCACCGCTGGTCCTGGAGATCGGCTCGGGCACCGGCACGTCGACGCTCGCGATGGCCAAGGCCGAACCGGACATCGACGTGATCGCGGTCGAGGTGTACCGCAAGGGCCTCGCCCAGTTGCTCACGGCGATCGAGCGCGAAGGCGTCACGAACATCCGGATGATCCGCGGCGACGGCGTCGACGTCCTCGAGCACATGATCGGCAGCAACACGCTGACCGGGGTTCGGGTGTTCTTCCCGGATCCGTGGCCCAAGGCCCGCCACCACAAGCGTCGGCTGCTGCAGCCGGCCACGGTCGCGCTCATCGCCGACCGGCTGCGCGAGGGCGGCGTCCTGCATGCCGCGACCGATCACATGGGTTATGCCGAACAGATCGCCGAGGTCGGCGACGCCGAACCGCTGCTGCGCCGCGCAGGCAGGACCGATGACCTGCCGATCTCGCTGGACCGGCCCGTGACGAAGTACCAACGCAAGGCCCTGGCAGGCACCGAGGTGGCCGAACTGGTGTGGGAGAAACGCCTATGAGTGTGACCCCGGACATCGAGCAGGACCTCCAGCAAGAATCCTCACCCGAACCGGAGCCGGTTCCGGGTGCCCGCCGGGTCCTGTTGGTCTGGGACGCACCGAACTTGGACATGGGTCTCGGCTCGATTCTCGGCGGCAGGCCCACGGCCGCGCACCGCCCGCGTTTCGACGCGCTGGGACGGTGGCTGCTGGCCTACACCGCCGAGCTCGCCGACGGTGTGGGCGCGCACGAGACCGCGATCTCCCACGAGCCCGAGGCCACCGTCTTCACCAACATCGCCCCAGGTAGCGCCGATGTTGTCCGGCCGTGGGTCGAGGCGTTGCGTAACGTGGGCTTCGCCGTCTTCGCCAAGCCGAAGATCGATGAGAACAGCGATGTGGACAGCGACATGCTCGACCACATCGCACTGCGCAGACGCGAGGGGCTGGCGGCGGTGCTGGTCGCCTCGGCGGACGGGCAGGCGTTCCGGCAACCGCTGGAAGAAATCGCCCGTGAGGGCACACCTGTGCAGGTTCTCGGATTTCGCGAACATGCCAGCTGGGCGCTAGCGTCGGATACCTTGGAGTTTGTCGATCTGGAGGATATTCCTGGTGTTTTCCGGGAACCGCTGCCACGGATCGGCCTGGACTCGCTACCCGAGCAGGGGGCGTGGCTGCAGCCGTTCCGGCCGTTGTCGTCGCTACTGACCTCGCGTGTGTGACAACTGCAGAAGACCATGACGGACCCAGACAGACGGCCTCGCACAGCGCAGGCGCGGGTCACTAGAGACATTTGATCGAAGCGTTAGGAGCCTAAGTGTTCGCCTGGTGGGGTCGGACCGTGTACCAGTTCAGGTACATCGTCATCGGTGTGATGGTGGCCCTGTGTCTCGGCGGCGGCGTCTACGGGATCAGCCTGGGCAGCCACGTCACGCAGAGCGGGTTCTACGACGAGGGCAGCCAGTCGGTCGCCGCGTCGCTGCTCGGCGACGAGGTGTACGGCCGCGACCGGACCAGCCACGTGGTGGCCATCCTGACGCCTCCGGACGACAAGAAGGTCACCGACAAGGCGTGGCAGAAAGAGGTCACCGGAGAACTCGATCAGGTCGTTAAGGACCACGAGGATCAGATCGTCGGCTGGGTGGGCTGGCTGAAGGCCCCCGACACCACCGATCCGACCGTCAGCGCCATGAAGACCCAGGATCTGCGGCACACGTTCGTCAGCATCCCGCTGCAGGGCGACGACGACGACGCGATCCTGAAGAACTATCAGGCCGTCGAGCCCGAGCTGCAGCAGATCAACGGCGGCGACATCCGCCTGGCCGGCCTCAACCCGTTGGCCAGCGAGTTGACCGGAACCATCGGCGAGGACCAGAAGCGCGCCGAGGTGGCGGCCATCCCGCTGGTCGCGGTGGTGCTGTTCTTCGTGTTCGGCACCGTGATCGCCGCGGCCCTGCCCGCGATCATCGGCGGCCTCGCCATCGCGGGCGCCCTGGGCATCATGCGTCTGGTTGCCGAGTTCACCCCCGTGCACTTCTTCGCCCAGCCGGTGGTCACGCTGATCGGCCTCGGTATCGCGATCGACTACGGCCTGTTCATCGTGAGCCGGTTCCGTGAGGAGATCGCCGAGGGTTACGACACCGAGGCCGCGGTGCGCCGCACGGTGATGACCTCGGGCCGCACCGTGGTGTTCTCCGCGGTGATCATCGTGGCGTCGTCGGTGCCGCTGCTGCTGTTCCCGCAGGGCTTCCTGAAATCGATCACCTACGCGATCATCGCGTCGGTCATGCTCGCGGCGATCCTGTCGATCACCGTGCTGGCGGCCGCCCTGGCGATCCTCGGCCCGCGCGTCGACGCGCTCGGCGTGACGACGCTGCTGAAGATCCCGTTCCTGGCCAACTGGTCGTTCTCCCGCCGCATCATCGACTGGTTCGCCGAGAAGACCCAGAAGACCAAGACCCGCGAGGAGGTCGAGCGCGGCTTCTGGGGCCGGCTGGTCAACGTGGTGATGAAACGCCCGATCGCGTTCGCCGCACCGATCCTGGTGGTGATGGTGCTGCTGATCATCCCGCTGGGACAGCTGTCGCTCGGCGGCATCAGCGAGAAGTACCTGCCGCCGGACAACACCGTGCGCCAGTCCCAGGAACAGTTCGACAAGCTGTTCCCCGGTTTCCGCACCGAACCGCTCACGATCGTGATGAAGCGCGAGGACGGTGAGCCGATCACCGACGCGCAGATCGCCGACATGCGTGCCAAGGCGCTGACGGTGTCCGGTTTCACCGACCCGGACAACGATCCGGAGAAGATGTGGAAGGAACGCCCGGCCAACGACAGCGGGTCCAAGGACCCGTCGGTGCGGGTGATCCAGAACGGTCTGGAGAACCGCAACGACGCGGCCAAGAAGATCGACGAACTGCGTGAGCTGCAACCGCCGCACGGCGTCGAAATTTTCGTCGGCGGCACCCCGGCACTTGAGCAGGACTCGATCCACAGCCTGTTCGACAAGCTGCCGCTGATGGCGTTGATCCTGATCGTCACGACGACGATCCTGATGTTCCTGGCGTTCGGATCGGTGGTGTTGCCGATCAAGGCCGCGTTGATGAGCGCGCTGACGCTCGGGTCGACCATGGGCATCCTGACCTGGATGTTCGTCGACGGCCACGGATCCGGTCTGATGAACTACACGCCGCAGCCGCTGATGGCACCCATGATCGGCCTGATCATCGCGGTGATCTGGGGTCTGTCGACCGACTACGAGGTGTTCCTGGTGTCCCGCATGGTCGAGGCCCGCGAACGCGGCATGTCGACCGCCGAGGCGATCCGCATCGGCACCGCCACCACGGGCCGCCTGATCACCGGCGCTGCGTTGATCCTCGCGGTGGTCGCGGGTGCGTTCGTGTTCTCCGACCTGGTGATGATGAAGTACCTGGCCTTCGGTCTGCTCATCGCACTTCTGTTGGACGCCACCATCATTCGTATGTTCCTGGTGCCCGCCGTGATGAAGTTGCTCGGCGACGACTGCTGGTGGGCCCCGCGCTGGATGAAGCGGGTGCAGGAGAAGCTGGGGCTCGGCGAGACCGAACTGCCCGACGAGCGCAAGCGTCCCGTCGTGCGTGAGTCCGAGGTGGACCAGCGCGCCCTGGTGGGGGTCGGCGCACCGCCGCCACCGCCGCAGCGTCCGCACGATCCGACGCATCCCGCGCCGGAACCGGTCCGCCCGATGCCGCCGATGCGCAGCAACGCGCCCTCGGCCGCGGGCACCGCCCGCATCTCCACCCCGCCGCCGCCACCGCAGCAGCAGGCCGAGGAGCCGGCCACGACACGATTCGCGATGGCGCGCAACGCCGTTCGTAACGCGGTCAACAACGTCAACAACGCGGTGCACGGCGGTGGGAATGCAGGCCCGGCGGCGCCGACCGAGCGTGCGCCGCGCCAGGGCGCCCCGGCGCAGCCGCCCGCCCCGCCGCAGCGCGAGGAACGTGAGATCGAGTCCTGGCTGGGTGCCCTGCGTGGCCCGGCGACGGCCAAGAACGTGCCCCCGCCGGCTCAGCCACCCCAGCCGCCTCAGCCGCCCAGGCCGTCGACGGATGCCACCCGCGCCATGCCGCCGCAGGGTCGTGGCGGTCCCGCGCCCGCCGACCGCAACGACGACAACGCGCCGACCACCGCGTTCAGCGCACAGCGTCCGCCGGCCGCCGCGCCTGCCGATGCCACGACGGCGATCCCGACGCCGCCGCAGCGCGAGCAGGAGCCCTCGACCGAGAAGCTCAACACGCGTGAGGACGCCCCGCAGGATCCGGAGACCAAGCGTCGCGGCGGCGGCATGAGCGCGCAGGATCTGCTGCGCCGCGAAGGCAGGCTCTGAAGCCCGGTCACTCCCGTTGCGGCAGATCGTCGGGCTCGGCCTCGATGATCGTCGAGCTCTCGGCGACCAGCGCCTCCTCCTCGGCGCGCGGATCCCGGGCCAGCAGGACCCGCGCCGCGCTGTTGAGGAACGCCACCGCGGGCACGGCGAGCAGGGCGCCGACGATGCCGGCGAGCACGCCGCCCCCGGCGATCGCGAGCACCACCCCCAGCGGGTGGATCGACACCGCACGGCCCATCACCAGTGGCTGCAGCACGTGGCCCTCCAACTGCTGCACGGCGATGATCAGCCCGAGCGTGATCAGCGCGTAGACCAGGCCCTTGGCGAGCAGCGCCACGACGACCGCGAGGAAACCGGCCACCACGGCACCCACGAGCGGCACGAAGGCGCCGAGGAACACCAACGACGCCAACGGCAGCGCGAGCGGTATGCCCATGATGGCCAGGCCGGTGCCGATGCCGATGGCGTCGACGAGCGCCACCAGGAACGTCGCACGCACATAGCCGATCAGCGAGTGGAAGCCGGCGCGTCCGGCGTCACGCACACGCTCGCGCACGTGCCCCGGGAACGCCTTGGTGACGAACGAGAAGATGTTGCGTCCGCCCTGCAGCAGGAAGATCAGCGTGAACAGGGTCAGCAGCGCGCCGGTGAGCAACTCGGTGAGCGTGCCCGCGGTGGACAGCGCGCCGGTGGTCACCTTCTCCTGATTGCGTTGCAGCGCCTCGATCGCGGTGTTGCCCGCCTGGTCGATCTGCTCCTTGCTCAGGTGCAGCGGGCCGTCGATCAGCCAGTTGCGCGCCCCGTCGATGCTGCGGGTGACCTGCTCGACGAGATCGGGCGCGCCTTGGATGAACTGCGTGACGACGAAGGTGAGGATGCCGCCGACCACGGCGATCCCGCCCAGCAGCACCAGCGCCACCGCCGATCCGCGCGGTGCGCCGCGGCGGTCCATGTAGTCGACGGCCGGCAGCAGCAGCGCGGCGACCATGGTCGCCAATGCCACCGGGACGAACAGGATCTCGAGCCGTTTGATCAGCCACAGCAACGCCACGATCGCGCCGCCGATGAGCAGTAACCGCCATGACCAGGCGGCAGCCTTGCGGACGAGTGGCGATACCGCCTCGTCGGCAACGGGGTCCAATGCCATGCCGGTAGCCTAACCGCGGCACGCCCGCGCAAACCGTCTTGAAGCCGCAAACCGCGCGGTTACCCTGTAGGGCGTGTCACACGACGCGCAGGCGGACGCCGCCCGCGGCCGAGCGGGCTCTGCGCGCGGCAGGTACTGGTGGCTGCGCTGGGTGCTCATCGGCGTCGCGGTCGCGGTGCTCAGCGTCGAGCTGACCCTGGTGTGGGATCAGCTGGCCAAGGCGTGGAAGAGCCTGGCGTCGGCGAATGTGTGGTGGGTGCTGGCGGCGGTCGGCGCCGCGATGGCGTCGATCCACAGCTTTGCGCAGATCCAGCGGACGCTGCTGCTGTCCGCGGGGGTGCAGGTGCGGCAGTGGCGTTCGGAGGCCGCGTACTACGCGGGCAACGCGTTGTCGACGACGATGCCGGGTGGCCCGGTGTTGTCGACGACGTTCATCTACCGTCAGCAACGCATCTGGGGCGCTTCGCCGTTGGTGGCGTCGTGGCAGTTGGTGATGTCGGGCGTGCTGCAAATCCTCGGGCTCGGATTGCTGGGTCTCGGCGGCGCGCTCATGCTGGGTGCGAGCAAAAACCCTCTCTCGCTTATCTTTTCGCTCGGCGGCCTGCTGGCGCTGGTGCTGCTCGGGCAGGCGGTCGCCTCCCGGCCGGAGTTGATCGACAGCATCGGCGCCAAGGTGCTGTCATGGGTGAACTCGTTGCGCGGCAAGCCATCCGACACCGGCTTGAGCAAGTGGCGGGAGATCCTCAAACAACTGGAGTCGGTCAAGCTGGGGCGTCGCGACCTCACGGTGTCGTTCAGCTGGTCGATGTTCAACTGGATCGCCGACGTCGCATGCCTGGCCTTCGCGTGTTACGCCGCGGGCGGGCATCCGTCGCTGGCCGGTGTCACGGTGGCGTATGCGGCGGCCCGCGCGGTCGGCTCGATCCCGTTGATGCCGGGCGGTCTGCTGGTCGTCGAGGCCGTGCTGGTGCCGGGTCTGGTGTCGTCGGGAATGACCCTGGCATCGGCCATCTCCGCGATGCTCATCTACCGGCTGATCAGCTGGATCTTCATCTCCGTGATCGGTTGGGTGATCTTCTTCTTCATGTTCCGCACCGAGGCCGACCTGGACGTCGACCGTCCCGAACCCGTCGCCGAGGCCGAACCCGAACGGCAGGAGCCCACCTGATGCGGTATCTGCGCTTTGCGGTCTCCCTCGGCACCGCGGCCGCGCTGACGGTGCTGAGCGGGTGTTCGTCGGCCGAGACCACCGAGTCGGAGGCCACCACGTCCACCACGCCGCCCGCCGAGCCGACCCCGGTGATCGGCTCGGTGCTGGCCGACCCGATCCCGGTGCCCACCACCGACGGACGCACCCACCTGGCCTATGAGCTGATGTTGACCAACCCGATGTCGGGCAACGTCACGCTGAACTCGCTGAGCGTCACGGACGGGGACCGCAAGCTGCTGACCCTGTCCGGGGACAGCCTGAAGTACTGGACCAGGGCGCTGGGCAACCCGGCCGCGCCCGCCACCGTCCTTGGCCCGGGCCAGAGCGCGACGGTGTGGCTCGACGTCGTGGCCGACGATCCCGCGCAGGTGCCCACCGAACTGACCCACGCCATCGACATCACCGTCGCCAAGCCGATGCCGCCTCTCATCCCGGCGAAACTCACCGAGACGATCGCCGCGGTGGCGGTGCAGACGCGCAAGCCGCCGTCGATCTCGCCACCGCTGAGCGGGGACCGCTGGCTGGACATCAACAGCTGCTGCGACATGTCCCCGCACCGGATGGCACTCAACCCGATCAACGGAAAGCTCTGGGGTGCCGAGCGTTTCGCGATCGACTACGTGCAGCTGGGTCCCGACGGCCGGATCTTCACCGGTAACAAGGCCGCGGTCGAGAGCTACCCGTACTTCGGCGCCGACATCCGCGCGGTGGCTGACGGTCCGGTGGTGTCGGTACTCGACGGACAACCCGAGCAGACGCCAGGGGTGACACCGAGCGGGCTGACGCTCGAGCAGTACGGCGGCAACCACATCGTGCAGGACATCGGCGACGGCGTGTACGCGTTCTACGCGCACCTCCAACCGGGCAGCCTCAAGGTCAAACCGGGCGATCAGCTCAGCACCGGGCAGGCGATCGCGTCATTGGGCAACAGCGGGAACTCCGATGCACCGCATCTGCACTTCCATCTGATGGACGGCCCGGATCCGCTCGCGGCCAATGGGCTACCGTTTGTGTTCGACTCGTTCCGACTGGATTCCCGATTGACCTCAAGCGCTGCCGGCGACGCCCTACTGGACGGCAAACCCGCTGCGCTGCAACCGGGTTTCGCGACACGGGAACAGTCCGAGGTGAGCCCACTGATACTGGATGTGATGACGTATGCGAGCGACTAGCGCCCGTGCCCTGCTGGCCGATCTGGTCTGCGTGGTGGTGTTCTGCACGATCGGCAGACGCAGCCACGCCGAGGGGATCACGATATCCGGGGTCGCCGAGACGGCCTGGCCGTTCCTGGTCGGCACGCTCGTCGGCTGGGTGGTGTCGCGCGGCTGGCAGCGCCCGACGTCGTTGGCGCCCACCGGGATCGCGGTGTGGTTGTGCACCGTGGCGGTCGGCATGCTGCTGCGCAAGCTCACCTCGGCGGGCGTCGCCGTCAGCTTCATCGTGGTCGCCTCGCTGGTGACCGGGGTACTGCTGCTGGGCTGGCGCGGCGCGCTGACCGCCGCGCGTCGCAAGGCTCAGGCCGGCTGATCGGCCGGGCCGGTCGGTGCGATCGACAGCGTCAGGGTCGCGCGCAGACCACCGAGCGGGCCGTCGGACAGCTTGATCTGCCCGCCGTGCAACTCGGCCTGCTGGGCCACGAGCGCCAACCCCAGACCCGAACCGCCCGCTGCGGCCGTGCTGCCGCGGCGGAACCGGCCCAGCACGGTCTCGTGCTCCTCGACCGGTAGCCCTCGGCCGTTGTCGTCGACGACGATGGTCAGCATCTGACCGGTACGGTGCGCGGACACCACGACCCGGCCCGCCTCACCGTGGGTGATCGCGTTGCGCACCAGGTTGTCCACGGCGATCCGCAGCCCGCCCGGCCAGCCGAGGATCAGCCCGACGTCGTCGTCGGCGTGCACCTCGATGCGCACATCGGCGTCGGCCCTGGTGTTCTCGCGCGCCACCCGGTCGAGCATGTCGGTGATGTCGATGAGTTCGCGGTCCTCGGCCTGTGCCAGTTGGCCGGACGCGAGTTGGCCCAGTGCGGTGATGATCGCCTCGACGCGGCGTTGTGCGCGCGACAGGTCGGCGACCACCTCGGCGCGTTCGTCCTCGGGCAGATTGTGGATGCGCAGCGTGTCGAGGTCGGCCCGCATGGCGGTCAACGGGGTGCGCAGTTCGTGGGCCGCGTTGGCGGCGAAATCCTGGGCGGCCTGAAGCGAATTCGTCGTCGCGCGCTGTGCGGCCGCGAGCCGGGTCAGCATGCCCGACATCGCCTCCGAGAGATCCTCGGCCTCCCGCACACCGCGCACCTCGGGCAGGGTTTCGGTGCCGCTGCCCAACTTGGAGGTGTGCTCGGTCAGCTTGCGCAGCGGCCGGATCGCCGGGCCGGCGAGCAGCCAGCCCAGACCGGCAGCCACCAGGACGGTCAGCACCCCGACCGCGACGTACAACGGAATTCGGTTGGCGCTCAACAGGATGCTGTCGGCACGGATGCCGATCGACATCAGGATGCCGCCCTGCTGGGGAACCTCGACGGTGCGTACCCGGTAGTCAACGCCGTTCACGTCGACGGTCGCGGTGCCCGGCGGCAGCGCCGGGAGCTGGAAACCGCGCTGGAACACCACCTGGCCGCCGGTTCGGGTGCGCCCCGTGGTGAGCACACCGCGCTGTGGGTCCTGCAGTTGTTCGGGGTTGATGCTGGCGTCGACGATCGCATCCAGACGCCGATCCAGTTGTGCCGCATCGTTGCTCGCGAGCACCACCGAGGTCAGGATGGTGAACGCGGCGACGACGGCCGACGCCGCGGCGGCAGCCGCGACCGCCACCCTGGTGCGCAGCGAAGCCGACCGGATGAACGCGGGGAAACGCAGGCGCCGCACTCAGCTCCCGACCCTGATGCTCACGGCTCTTCCCGCAACACGTACCCGATGCCGCGCACGGTGTGGATGACACGGGGCACACCGTCGCGTTCGAGCTTGCGCCGCAGATAGGAGATGAAGACGTCGGCCACGTTGGTGTCGACGTCGAAGTCGTAGCCCCACACCAGTTCGAGGAGGCGCTGGCGGGACAGCACCACGCCGGCGTTCTCGGCGAGCACCGCCAGCAGGTCGAACTCGCGCTTGGTCAGATCGACACGTTCACCGTTGACGAACACCAGCCTGCGCGCGGTGTCGATGGTGACCGGCCCGACGGTCATGGTGTCGGACGGTTGGTCGGTGTGGCTCGCCCGGCGCAGCAGCGCATGCAGCCGGGCGACCAGTTCGCCGAGGTCGAAGGGTTTGGTCAGGTAGTCGTCGGCACCTGCCTCCAACCCGGCGATCCGGTCGTTGACGGTGTCGCGTGCCGACAGCACGCAGATCGGAATCTCGTTGCCCAGCGCACGCAAGGCGGTGACCACGGCGACGCCGTCGAGTTCGGGCATCTGCACATCCAGCACGAGGGCATCGTGCGACTCTGTGGACAGCAGCCGCAATGCTTCCTTGCCGGACGCCGCGACCCGGACGTCGAACCCCGAGTGCCGCAAGCCGCGAGCCACCGAGGTTCGGACATCCGGGTCGTCGTCGACCATGAGGACCGTGCGGTTGACGCTCTCCGGCGCGCGCGGTCCTTCACCGCTGGCGGGGGTCATGTCCACCCGCACGCGAACTACGGCAGGTCAGGTGCCGGCGCGGAACCGCAGCGATTCTTCAGGTCCACAAGCGGCTGGCGCACACCCGTCAGTTCGGCCTTGATCTGCGGGTTCTTGTTGAGGTAGTCGGCGACCTTGGGCTTCACCTCTTCGCGCGGCAGGCCTTCCAGGCTGGTGAAGAACCAGTTCACGTCCGGATGGGTGAACAGGTAGGCAGAGGTCGCTGCCGAGACGCCGGACGCCACGCCGGCCAGGTCTGCGGCCGTGCAGTTGGGCGGGTTCTGGGCCGGGTCTTCGTCGGCCAGCGCCGAGGGGATCGCACCGAACAGCATCGCACCGGCTACAGCGCCGGCGCCGGCCGCGCCAGCAACCACTCGCCGCGCATTCTTGGCCGAGAGCAACATGATCAAGCTCCTTCATCGGAAGTGGATGGCCGTAACGCCAAACGGTTATCGGCGTAAAAAGCTAAGCAGAATCTGTGACGAGTTTCTTGCCTTGCACGCAAACCAATATCGGAACCCGACGAAATTGCAGCTCAGGAGGCTTCGGAAGGGCGACGCGAAGCCTCTGCGGTCAACGGCTGGGGGTCGTGATGGGCCCGGGAAGCGGTCCGGAGCCCTGCGAGACCGGCGAGATGGGCGCGCGTTGCACGGCGCCGAGCGTCCCCTGCGCGGCACCCGTCGCGGTCGACGGAAGGCCGCCTGGCAAACTTCCGGCGGCGGCTGCGCCCTGCTGTTGGGCGGCTTGCAGCAGGCTCAGGAGCTGAGGCAGGGTCACCGGCAACTGACACCGGGTGCCCAGCGTGGTGAGCGGCTGCTGCAACTTCTGCAGATCCTTGGCGACCTGAGGGTTGGCATCCAGGTAGGTCTTGACCGACGCGAGGGTCGCGGGCCCGGCCTGCTGCTGGCTGATGGTCGTCAGCGCCTGGTTGGTCTGCGGATGCTCGTCGAGGTAGTCGCCGGTGTCGGTGGCCACCTTGCCGACCGTGCGGGCGACCTCACTGGCCGCGCACGGGTCGGTTGCGGCGGTGGCCGACGGGCCCAGCAGCGCGGCGGCCGCGCCACCGCCGACGGCGGTCGCCACGAACACCGTTCCTAGCGTGCGCCGCAGGTCGTGCTTCGCCCAGGTGATGGCCGGCTTCATACAACAAGCTCCTTCGTTTGCGATCGAGTCCCTCTCGCAAACGCTGCATACGCTGCGATCGGCGACATTCGGGCCCCGACGCATCGCCATGTGCGCACCGTCGTCGGGGCAATCTTGCCATCTATGTCGCCGGGCCCGCCCGATTCGTTAACGGCCTGCGGTAACGGCCGGTGCGCGTGCGGGCGATATCAGAACGATTGAGTGGGCCGCCACGATACCCGCGTGCAGGTACGCTCTCGCTCAGACACGCCAGGGACAACAGGACATCGAGCCTGCCGGAGAGAAAGCGGGGATTTCGTATCCAGCAGTTCATGATGCGCTTGAGCAGCACTCTGCGCAGGTTCCGCTGGGCGGTGTTCGCGACGTGGTTGCTGCTCCTGGTGCCCTCTGTCTACCTCGCTCTCAACCAGTCGTCGAACCTCACCGGCGGCGGGTTCGAGGTCGAGGGTTCTCAGTCGCTGCACGTCCAGCGCCAACTCGA
This sequence comes from Mycolicibacterium goodii, assembly GCF_001187505.1. The sequence continues at coordinate 1,678,620 of NZ_CP012150.1, read as the reverse complement.
GGAGCACTTCCCCGACCAGGGCGCATCTCCGCTGGCTTTGGTCGCCGCGCCCCGCGCCGACGCGTCCTACCAGGACATGAACTCCGCCGTCGCCCACCTGGAGCGGATCGCCGCCGAGGTGCCGAGCGTCACGATCGTGCCCAACCCCCAGCAACCCGCGCCGCAGCCGGACCGGCCGTATGTGATCACGCTGCAGCTCGGGTTCGACAACACCGGCGCGGTCGATGTCGCCAAGCAACTGCGCCAGAAGGTCGGCATCCAGGGCGAGGAGCCGGGGCAGAGCGAGAACGGCAAGGTCAAGTTCTACGTCATCGGCCAGGGCGCGCTCGGCGCCGCGGCGACGCAGGCCACCAAGCACGACATCGCGGCGGCCGAGAAGTGGAACATGCCGATCGTGCTGATCGTGCTGCTCGCGGTGTTCGGGTCGCTGGCGGCCGCGGCCCTGCCGCTGGTGCTCGGTGTCTGCACGGTCGTGGTGACCATGGGCCTGGTCTATCTGCTGTCGATGTTCACCACGATGAGCGTGTTCGTGACGTCGACGGTGTCGATGTTCGGCATCGCGCTGGCCATCGACTACTCGCTGTTCATCCTGATGCGGTTCCGCGAGGAACTGCGGGCCGGCCGCGATCATCAGGATGCGATCGACTCCGCGATGGCCACCTCCGGGCTCGCGGTGGCGCTGTCCGGCCTGACGGTGATCGCCTCGGTCACCGGTATCTACCTGATCAACACCCCGGTGCTGGTGTCGATGGCCACCGGCGCAATCCTCGCGGTCGCGATCGCGGTGCTGACGTCGACGACGCTGACGCCGGCGGTGCTCGCCACGTTCGGCAAGGCCGCCGCGAAGCGGTCGTCGTACCTGCACTGGTCGCGGCGGGCCGAGGCCACGCAGTCGCGGTTCTGGACCCGGTGGACCGGTGCGGTGATGCGCAGGCCGTGGGCTTCGGCGACCGCGGCGGCGATCCTGCTGCTGGTGCTGGCCGCGCCTGCGTTCGACATGGTGTTGGGCAACAGCATGCAGCGGCAGTTCGAACCCACCCACGAGATCCGCGGCGGCGTCAACGCGGCCGCCGACGCGCTGGGCCCCGGTGCGCTCGGCCCGGTTCGCGTGCTGGTGACGTTCCCCGGCCAGGCCGACGCGTCCGGCCCGCCGGAGACCGCGGCCGTCGAGGCCGTGCGCCAGCAGATGACCAAGGCGCCCAACGTGATCTCGGTGCAGCCGCCGGTGCTCTCCGACAACAAGGACAGCGCGCTGCTGTCGGCGGTGCTCTCGGTGGATCCGGAGGACATGGCCGCACGCCAGGCCATCGACTGGATGCGCGCCGAACTGCCCGCCGCGGCGGGCGACAACGCCGCGATCGACGTGGGCGGACCCACGGCGCTCATCAAGGACTTCGACGACCGGGTGTCGGCCACGCAACCGCTGGTGTTCGTGTTCGTCGCGCTGATCGCGTTCGTGATGCTGCTGGTGTCGATCCGCTCGGTGGTGCTGGCGTTCAAGGGCGTGCTGATGACCGTGCTGTCGGTGGCCGCGGCGTACGGCAGCCTGGTGGCGGTCTTCCAGTGGGGGTGGCTGGAGCAGTTGGGCTTCGCCAAGATCGATTCGCTGGACAGCACGATCCCGCCGCTGGTGCTCGCCATGACCTTCGGCCTGTCGATGGACTACGAGATCTTCCTGCTCACCCGGATCCGGGAACGGTTCCTGCAGACCAACAACACCCGCGACGCCGTCGCCTACGGCGTGAGCACCAGCGCCCGCACCATCACCAGTGCGGCGTTGATCATGATCGCGGTGTTCATCGGGTTCGCGTTCGCGGGCATGCCGCTGGTCGCCCAGCTCGGTGTCGCGTGCGCGGTCGCCATCGCGGTCGACGCCACGGTGGTGCGGCTGGTGCTGGTGCCCGCGCTGATGGCGATGTTCGACCAGTGGAACTGGTGGCTGCCGCGCTGGCTCGACCGGGTGCTGCCCGAGGTGGACTTCGAGAAACCGTTGCCCAAGATCGAGGTGACCGATCTGGTCATCATTCCCGACAACATCGCCGCGCTCGGGCCAACCGGCAGCGATCTGCGCATGATGGTGCGCACCGCCGCTCGGATGAAAACCCTTGCGCCCCAGACGATCAGCGTCGCCGATCCGCTGGCCTTCAGCGGCTGCACGCGTCCGACGACGCGGCTGTCCGCGCAGCGCAAACCGATGCACGCCGCACCGGGGCTGCACCCCGTGACGATGTGGCGCGGCAGGTTGTCGGTGGCGGTCGACGCGCTGCAGACCGAGGCCGAGACCGAGCAGGCCCCGGTGGAGCGCCGCGGGCCTGTCGAGACCACCAACGTGCAGCTGCCCACGGGCGACCGGCTGCAGATCCCCACCGGGGCCGAAACCCTGCGGCTCAAGGGCTATCTGATCATGTGCCGCAACACCACCAGGGACTTCGAAGAGTTCGCCCAGCTGGTGGATTTGATGGATTCTCATACTGCAGCTCTGGTGCTGGCGGGCATGGACCGGTATTACTGTGGGCAAGACCCAAGAAACCGATGGGTGGCCACGCAGCTGGTGCGCCGGCTGGCCGACCCGCAGCCGTCCGACGAACACGATGTCCGAATGTCGGGTCCCGACGCGGCTGAGGACTGGGAAAAGGTCAGGCAGCGCTGCCTGTCGGTCGCGGTAGCAATGCTGGAGGAGGCGAAGTGACGTTGGCCCCCGACGTTCGGGACATGCGGGATGCGCGTCGAAAAGGAATGTCGCCGATACAACCGTCCCCGGACCGATCCACGGGCCAACACAATCAGGGGCCGCGCCCGGCCGGTGCCCGCCCGCGCGCAGCCCAACGCCAGTTCGACGACCGGCCGGTCGAGTACTGGCCCACTGCCGCGATCCGCGCCGCCCTCGAGACCGACGACCTGATGGTGTGGCAGCGCATCGTCGCCGCGATCAAACGGGATCCCTACGGCCGCACCGCCCGCCAGGTCGAGGAGGTGCTGGAGACCGCACGGCCGTACGGGGTCTCCAAGGCGCTCGCCGAAGTGCTCGTGCGCACCCGCGATCATCTGGAGGCCTCCGAGCGCGCCGAGGTGGCCAAACAGGTCCAGGCCATGCTGCGCCGGTCCAAGCTCGCACCACAGGAATTCGCCTCGCGCATCGGGGTGTCCAACGAAGAGTTCGCGACCTATCTGGAGGGCAGCGTCAGCCCGCGCGCGTCGCTGCTGCTGCGGATGCAGCGGCTGTCCGACCGGTTCGCGAAGATCGCCGCCCAGCGCGGCACCAAGTGAGGCGTGCGGGCGCGATTCGGTTCACGCTGCGCGGATGGCTTGACTGCCACCCACACCACGGGTACTGATGACTACCCGTGACTGACCGAACCTTCGGCCTGGCCACCCGCGCCATACACGCCGGACAACGTCCGGATGCTGCCACCGGTGCCAGGGTGACGCCGATCTACGCCAATGCCAGCTTCGTCTTCAACGACACCGACGATGCGGCCAACCTGTTCGCGCTGCAGAAATACGGCAACATCTACAGCCGGATCGGCAATCCCACCGTCGCGGCCTTCGAGGAGTGCATCGCGAGCCTGGAGAACGGATTGGGTGCGGTGGCCACGGCCAGCGGTCTGTCGGCCCAGTTCGCGGTGTTCGCCGCGCTCGCGGGCGCGGGCGACCACATCGTGTCGGCCGCGAGCCTCTACGGCGGCACCGTCACGCAGCTCGACGTCTCGCTGCGCCGGTTCGGCATCGACACCACGTTCGTCGGCGGCACCGATCCGGCCGACTACGCCGCGGCCGTCACCGACCGCACCCGGCTGATCTACGCCGAGGTGATCGCCAACCCGTCCGGCGAGATCGCCGACCTCACGGGTCTGGCCGAGGTCGCCCGCGACGCCGGTGTGCCGCTCGTCGTCGACAGCACGGTGGCCACGCCGGCGCTGTGCAGGCCGATCGAACACGGCGCCGACATCGTCGTGCACTCGGCCACCAAGTTCATCGGCGGGCACGGCACCACCCTCGGTGGCGTCGCGGTCGACGCCGGCAAATTCGATTGGGGCGCAGGCAAATTCCCGCAGATGACCGAACCGGTCGCGTCGTACGGCGGGTTGAGCTGGTGGGGCAACTTCGGTGAGTTCGGGTTTCTGACCAAGCTGCGCAGCGAGCAGCTGCGCGATCTGGGCGCCACCCTGGCCCCGCAGTCGGCCTTCCAGCTGCTGCAGGGTGTGCAGACACTGCCGCAGCGCATGGCCGCCCACCTGGCCAACGCCCGCGCGGTCGCCGAGTGGCTGGAGGCCGACCCGCGCGTCACCTACGTGCGCTGGGCGGGCCTGCCATCGCACCCGCACCACGACCGGGCCAAGCGGTACCTGCCCGACGGTCCCGGCGCGGTGTTCGCGTTCGGCGTCAAGGGCGGGCGCGCGGCAGGCGAGAAGTTCATCAACTCCGTCCAGTTGGCGAGCCACCTGGCCAACATCGGCGACGTGCGCACGCTCGTGGTGCACCCGGCCAGCACGACGCACCGCCAGCTCACCGACGAGCAGTTGACCGCCGGTGGCGTCGGCCCCGAGCTCATCCGCATCAGCGTGGGCATCGAGGACGCCGATGACATCATCTGGGACCTCGACCAGGCACTGACACAAGCGGAGAAAGCCGAATGACCGACGCCCTGACCCGCCAGCGCATCCTGCGCGAGACCCGCTCGGTGGCCATCGTCGGCGCCTCGGCCAACACGTCGCGGGCCAGCTACTTCGTGTGGACATACCTGAAGTCGACCAGCGACTACGACATCTATCTGGTCAACCCCACGATCAGCGACATCGAGGGCACCCCGGTGTATCCGAGCCTGGCCGACCTGCCCGTCGTGCCGGATCTGGTCGACGTGTTCCGGCGCCGCGAGGATCTGCCCGCGGTGCTGCAGGAGACCATCGCGGTGGGCGCCAAGACGCTGTGGCTGCAGCTGGGGCTGCGCCATGACGACGTGGTCCGTGACGGCGAGGCCGCCGGGCTGCAGGTGGTGCAGGACCGCTGCGTGAAGATCGAGCACGCCCGGTTCGCCGGAGGCCTGCACCTGGCCGGGTTCAACACCGGTGTGATCGACTCCCGCCGACCGCAGAAGGCGTACTGACTCAGCGGGAGTGCAGCGGCCGCACATCGTCGACCAGCCAGCGGCCGTCGGTCTTTGTCAGCGTCACCCGCAGTGCCAGCACGGCGTTGTCGGTCGGTTTGCCCGGCACGCTCTGGGTGCCGCGCAACACCACGGCGACGCTGGCCGCCTCTGGTCCGAGCGCCTCGACACCCGCCGAGATCGTGCTGGCCTGCGCCGAGACGTTGCGGCTCGTGAGATCCTTTGCCACATTGGCGAATTCGTTCTTGAACGCCTCGGCGCGCTCGGGTGACATCTGGGCGGTCGCCCGGTCGATGGACGCCGTCGGGCTCTGCGGCGTGAACGTCGCGGTGGCCTCTGCGACGCTGCTGGCGATGCGCACCACCTGCTCGCGGTCGCGGTTGAACGTGTCATCGGGCGCCGTCCAGCGCAGATAACCCACCACCATCGCGGCGACCAGCGCGGCCGTGGCAACGCCGACCACCGCCAGGCGCAGACCGGGTCCGTCGTCGTCGGTGCCCACCGTCACGCCGTCGCGGCGGGCCAGCACCACGTTCACCACCACCGCCTGGACGATCAGCAGGCACAGGATCGAGCACACCGACACCCACCACAGCGGCCAGCCGAGCGCGACGCCGAGGTAGACCAGCGCGACGATCGCCGCCAGCGGTGCGGCGACGTCGAAGGCGAGGACCCGCAACCGGTTCCTCATCGGATGGGCTCCAGCCGCGAGATCATCAGCTGACCGTCGACATCGGCGACGTCCAGGCGCAGGTTCCACCGCACGGTTCTCGGCTGGTCGGTGCCCGCGCTCTCGGTCACCGACGTCGCCACCACCAACACCGTGTCGATGCGCGACACCATCCCGGTCAGCTCGGCCCGTTCCGGAGGCGTCACACGACCGTCGGGTCCCGGCTGCGGGTGGTAAAGCGATTCGATCGCCACCGAGTCGATCTGCCCGGTCGTGCGCGATTTGAGCCGCTGCACCAGCTCGCGGTACGGCTGCACCGCGGACTCGAAGTCGTTGTTGAGTTGGCCGACGGTGCCGTCGTGCAGCTTCTGCATATCGGCCTGCACGGTGTCGGCGGTCATGTTGATCAGCACGCTCGCCCACTCGGCCGCGGTCTGCAGCACCCGGGTCTGATACTCACGCTCGCTCGTCTGCTCCCGGTGCGCGGTGAAGATCATGGTGCCGAGCACCACCGCGGCGACCGCGATGACGCCGAGCACGGCCGACGCGACGCCGTAACCGGTGAAGATCCCGCCCGAGCCGACCGGGCTGTCCTTCTCGGTGTCCGTCTCGGGGCCGTCCTTGCTGGGCGCGTCAGGCATGGCCGTGAGGGTAGCGTTCTTTCGCCGCCGGGTGCCGCGGCGGCCTTCTGGAAGAATGTCGGGGTGACGGTAGAAGCAACTCGTGGCGCAGCGGACCCGACCCTCAAGTCAGGTATCGACCTGACCCACGTCGATCCGCAGACCCGCCCACAAGACGACCTGTTCGGCCACGTCAACGGGCGCTGGCTGACCGAATACGAGATTCCCGCGGACCGGGCCACCGACGGCGCGTTCCGCCTGCTCTACGACCGCGCCGAGGAGCAGATCCGCGATCTGATCACCGAGGCCGCGGCGTCGGGCGCCCCCGAGCGCACCGACGAACAGCGCATCGGTGACCTGTACGCGAGCTTCATGGACACCCAGACCATCGCCGAGCGCGGCCTGCAGCCGTTGCTCGACGAACTCGCGGCCATCGACGCGGCATCCGACGCCGACGCGCTGGCGGCCGTGCTGGGCGCCCTGCAGCGCACCGGTGTCGGCGGCGGCGCGGGCGTGTACGTCGACACCGATTCGAAGAACTCGACGCGCTACCTGCTGCACATGGGACAGTCCGGCATCGGACTGCCCGACGAGTCGTACTTCCGCGACGAGCAGCACGCCGAGATCCTGGCCGGCTACCCCAAGCACATCGCGCGGATGTTCGAGCTCGTGTACGGCGGGGATCAGGCCGACACCGCCGCGCGCATCGTGGCGCTAGAGTCCAAAATCGCCGCCGCGCACTGGGACGTGGTCAAACGCCGCGACGCCGATCTCACCTACAACCTGCGCACCTTCGCCGATTTGCCCCAGCAGGCGCCGGGATTCGACTGGGCCGGGTGGCTCTCCGGGCTCGGCACGACGCCCGAGACGGTGTCCGAGCTCGTGGTGCGCCAGCCCGATTACCTGACGGCGTTCGCCGCGCTGTGGGCCTCGGAGGACCTTGAGGACTGGAAGGCGTGGGCGCGCTGGCGCGTCATCCATGCCCGCGCCGGGCTGCTCACCGATGACCTGGTCGCCGAGGACTTCGCGTTCTACGGCCGCACGCTGTCGGGCACCGAACAGATCCGTGACCGCTGGAAGCGGGCGGTGTCGGTGGTGGAGAACCTCATGGGCGATGCACTGGGCAAGCTCTACGTGCAGCGGCACTTCCCGCCGGAGGCCAAGGCGCGGATGGACGAGCTGGTGGCCAACCTGCGTGAGGCCTACCGGGTCAGCATCAACCAGCTGGACTGGATGACCCCGGAGACCCGGGCCAAGGCGCTGGCCAAGCTGGACAAGTTCACCCCGAAGATCGGGTATCCGCCGCGTTGGCGGGACTACTCGGCGGTCGTCATCGAGCGGGACGACCTGTACGGCAACTACCGGCGCGGCTACATCGTCAACTCCGACCGTGAGCTGAACAAGCTGGGCGGACCGGTGGACCGCGACGAGTGGTTCATGACGCCGCAGACCGTGAACGCCTACTACAACCCCGGCATGAACGAGATCGTGTTCCCCGCAGCGATTCTGCAGCCGCCGTTCTTCGACGCCGACGCCGACGACGCGGCCAACTACGGCGGGATCGGCGCGGTGATCGGCCATGAGATCGGGCACGGTTTCGACGATCAGGGCGCCAAGTACGACGGCGACGGCAATCTCGTGGACTGGTGGACCGACGCCGACCGTGCCGAATTCGGTACCCGCACAAAGGCGTTGATCGAGCAGTACGAGCAGTTCACGCCGCGTGGGCTCGCTCCGTCGCATCATGTCAACGGGGCGTTCACCGTCGGCGAGAACATCGGCGATCTCGGCGGCCTGTCCATCGCCCTGCTCGCCTACCAGCTATCGCTCAAGGGCGAACAGGCCCCGGTGATCGACGGGCTCACCGGTGTGCAGCGGGTGTTCTTCGGGTGGGCCCAGGTGTGGCGCACCAAATCCCGTGAGGCCGAGGCCATCCGCAGGCTCGCCGTCGACCCGCATTCGCCGCCGGAGTTCCGGTGCAACGGCGTCGTGCGCAACATCGACTCGTTCTACCAGGCGTTCGACGTCACCGAGGACGACGAGCTGTTCCTGGAGCCCGAGCGCCGGGTCCGGATCTGGAACTGACACCCCCGACAACGAAGAACCCCCGCAGCCTGGCTGCGGGGGTTCTTCGTATGGGGGACGGTCAGAACATCTGCCAGTCCGACGCCCCGTCGGGCTGGTTGTACAGGCCGCCCTTGCTGTTCTTGATGACCACGGGATCGCCGCTGCCGAACTGCTCGTAGAACCAGCGCGCGTTCTCGGGGCTCAGGTTGATGCAGCCGTGGCTGACGTTGCGCTTGCCCTGGTCGCCCACCGACCACGGGGCGCTGTGCACGAAGATGCCGCTGTTGTCGATGCGGACGGCGTCCTTGACCTTGAGCTTGTATCCCTCGGCCGAGTCCACGGGCACGCCGTAGGTCGAGGAGTCCATCACGATGTCCGCGAACTTCTCCAGCACGTAGTAGGTGCCGTTCTTGGTCTCGTGCTTGCCGTCGCTCTTGCCCATCGACACCGGGAAGGTCTTCTCCAGCTCGCCGTTGCGGCGGATCTCCATCTGGTGGGTGCTGTCGTCGACGGTGGCCACCAGGTAGTCGCCGACGCGGAAGCTGGACTTGGTGCCGGCGGCGTCGATGTTCACCACGGTGTTGGACGGCCAGAAGTCCTGCGGGCGCCACCGCAGCTGGGTGTCACTGACCCAGTAGAACCGGCCGGGCACCGGCGGGTTCGACGTGATGCGGATGGCGTCCTGGGCCATCTGCCGGTTGGCGATGGGCCGCTGGAAGTTGATGTAGATCGGTTTCGCGACACCCACCATCGAGCCGTTGACCGGGTTGAACGACGGCGGCAGGAACGGCGGCTGGCCGGTGAACGGTTCCGGGTTCTGTCCCTCGGGGACGCCTTCGATCGGCACGGCCGGTGCGCCGTAGTTGGTGATCACCTCCGCCTCGGGACCCGTGGCGGTCGCGCCGGGTGCCGCGGGAGCGGCCACCGGGGGCGCCAGCGGGTCGGCCGGCGGCGGGAACGCGAACGGATCGGGCGGCGCCGGTGGCGCGGCCGGATCGACGGGAGCCGGCGGGGCCGGTACTTCGGGATCTGCCAGAGCGGACGGGCTCATGACCAGTCCACCGACCAATCCCGCGGCCATGAAAGCGGTGATCAGTCTGCGTTTTGCCGATTTCGGCATGCGGTACCTCCAGAGCACAACTGGTTCCAGTGTCGCACAGTGCGCAGATGAGGCCGGGTCGGTCGAATCCCCGCTCGATGCCGAACGCCCCCGGCCCGGGCCGCTCACCTGCGCCAACTGGTTGTTGATCGCCGGGATGCGGCCGCGCGTTAGCACGGTCACAGCAGCCGGGAGCGGCCGAACACGTCGCGCGCGATCAGCGCGCCGCACATCGCGACGGCGATGAGGACCGCGGCGGCGCCGATCATGACCGTGAGCCCGATGGCCTCGTAGAGGCCCGCCCCGGCGAGCGCGCCCGCCATGATGCCGACCTGGAACGCCGCGACGTACCGACCGGACGCACCGTCGGGATCGCCGGGTGAGGTGCGCATCGCCGAGGTCTGCAGCATGGGCGGCAACGCCGTGGAGGAGGCGCCCCACAGCACGATCGCGACGGTTCCGATCACCGTCGCCGCCGGGCCGCCCTGGTGCCCGGCGGCCAGGACCGCCAGCGTCACCAACGCCGCCGCCAGCACCGCGAGGCAGCCGGTCACCGATGCCCGCGGCCACAGATCCAGCGGCCGGGCCATCACCGCCATCGCGGCCAGACCGGCGACGCCGTACCCGGCGAGCAGCCAGGCCAGGTTGGGTCCGTCGACGCCGACGACGTCGCGGATGATCGCGACGATGAACGTGTAGGCCACGAAATGCCCGGTGACGCCGATCAGCGTCAGCAGCGACAAGGTGAGCAGACCGCGGTTGCGCGAGGGCAGGCCTGGTGTCCGGGCTTCGACGGGTTCGACGGGCATGAGCGGCAGCACCACACGGGCGGCCAGCGTCACCGCCGCGGCGGCGACGGCCACCGCCAGCACGGCCTGCCGCCAGCCCCACAGTGCGCTCATCGCCGCGGTCAGCGGGTTGCCCACCACGAGTGCCAGTCCGGTGCCCACGTACACCGCGGCGGTCGCGCGGCCTGCGTGGGTGGGCGGCACGAGTCGCACGCCGATCGGTGCGATCACCGACCACATCAGACCGTGGGTCAGCGCGCACAGCACACGCCCGCCCGCGAGTACCGCGAAATTCGGCGCCATGGTCGAAATGATCTGGGAGACGGTCAGACACACCATCGTCGCGAGAAGCGTGCGCCGTCGCGGCCAGCGTGCGGTCAACCGCACCAGCGCTACCGTGGTGAGCGCGGCGACCAACGCGTAGCCGGCCATCAGGGTCCCGACGAGACCCTCGCTGACGCCGAGATCCGTGGCGATCGCGGGCAGTGCGCCCACCGGGAGGATCTCGGCGGTGACGTAGACGAACGCCGCCGCCGCGAGCACCGTCAGTTGCACGGTGACGCGCAGCGTCCACGGGTTCACCCTCGGTGACGTCACGGTCATGGTGGGGGCCACGCTAACGGCTTGAGGTGTCGGCAAGCTGCGGCGGCGCGCAGAATCGGTGAGGTGATTGTTGCCTTCAGTGTCAGCCCGACCGGCGGTGACGAGTCCGGCGGTGTCAGCGCCGCGGTCGCCGCGGCCGTGCGGGTGGTCCGTGAGTCCGGCCTGCCCAACGAGACCAACTCGATGTTCACCAACATCGAGGGTGAATGGGACGAGGTGATGGCCGTGGTGAAACGCGCCGTCGACGCGGTGGCCGCGGTGTCCCCGCGGGTCAGCCTCGTCCTCAAGGCCGATATCCGCCCCGGCTACACCGGTCAGCTCACCGCGAAGGTCGAGCGGATCGAGCGCGAACTCGGCTAGGGCAACCGGCCCGGCGGGTCCGGGTCGATGGTCTCCTCGGCGACGGTCTGGTTGGTCTGCCCTTCGATTGCGCCGGGCCAGCCCGACATGGTCGTGCCGTAGCGCGCCTGCAGCGGCTCGCTGAGGTCGATGAGGCTGCGGTCGGCCCGCCACCGGCGAACACCGGTGACCACGATGAAGATCAGGGCGGCCGCGATGAAGACGACCAGGGCGATCTTGAACGCGGCCATCTCAGGATCGGACCAGGCGCGCGATCGCGGCGGATGCCTCGGCGAGTTTGGCCTCGGCCTGTTCACCGCCTTCGGCGACGGCCTGGCTCACACAGTGACCGAGGTGTTCGTCGAGCAGTCCGAGTGCAACCGACTGCAGCGCGCTGTTGACGGCGCTGATCTGGGTGAGCACGTCGATGCAGTACTTGTCCTCGTCGATCATCTTCGCGATGCCCCGGACCTGACCCTCGATACGGCGTAGCCGCTTGGCGTAGTTCTCCTTCTGCGCCGAGTAGCCGTGCACAGCCGAGTCGTCAGTCGTGTCCATCACACCAGCATACCGGTACCCCATGGGGGTATGCATACTGGTTTGGCCGCGAAGAAACCGAGCGAGCATACTGACACCCATGCCCTCAAACGACAAGTCCCACGAGACCCCTGACATCAAGCCCCGCAGTCGCGACGTCACCGACGGCCTCGAGAAAGCGGCCGCCCGTGGGATGCTCCGTGCGGTAGGTATGGGCGACGACGACTGGGAGAAGCCCCAGATCGGCGTCGGGTCGTCGTGGAACGAGATCACGCCGTGCAACATGTCGCTGCAGCGGCTCGCGCAGTCGGTCAAGGGCGGCATCCACCAGGCAGGCGGATATCCGCTCGAGTTCGGCACCATCTCGGTGTCCGACGGCATCTCTATGGGCCACGAAGGCATGCACTTCTCGCTGGTGTCCCGCGAGGTGATCGCCGACAGCGTCGAGACCGTCGTGCAGGCCGAACGGCTCGACGGCACGGTGCTGCTGGCCGGCTGTGACAAGTCCATCCCCGGCATGCTGATGGCCGCCGCGCGGCTGAACCTGGCCTCGGTGTTCCTGTACAACGGCTCGATCATGCCGGGTGTCGCGAAGCTGACCGACGGCACCGAGAAGGAAGTCACGATCATCGACGCGTTCGAGGCCGTCGGCGCGTGTGTGCGCGGCCTGATGTCGCGTGCGGACGTCGACATCATCGAGCGCGCGATCTGTCCTGGCGAAGGCGCGTGCGGCGGCATGTACACCGCCAACACCATGGCCAGCGCCGCCGAGGCCCTTGGCCTTTCGCTGCCGGGCAGCGCATCGCCGGTCGCGATCGACAAGCGTCGCGACGACTTCGCCCGCCGCTCCGGCGAGGCGGTCGTCGAACTGCTGCGCCGCGGCATCACCGCGCGCGACATCCTCACCAAGGAGGCCTTCGAGAACGCCATCGCCGTGGTCATGGCGTTCGGCGGTTCCACCAACGCGGTGCTGCACCTGCTGGCGATCGCCCGCGAGGCCGAGGTCGAGTTGACCCTCGACGATTTCACCCGCGTCGGCAACAAGGTGCCGCACCTGGCGGATGTGAAGCCGTTCGGCCGCCACGTCATGAAGCACGTCGACGAGATCGGTGGTGTGCCCGTGGTGATGCGCGCCCTGCTGGATGCCGGTCTGCTGCACGGTGATTGCCTCACCGTCACGGGTCAGACCATGGCCGAGAACCTCGCGCACATCGCACCACCGGATCCCGACGGCAAGGTGCTGCGCGCGATGAACAACCCGATCCACCCGACCGGCGGCATCACCATCCTGCACGGCTCGCTCGCGCCGGAGGGCGCCGTGGTCAAGTCGGCCGGCTTCGACTCGGACGTGTTCGAAGGCACCGCAAGGGTTTTCGACCGCGAACGCGCCGCGATGGATGCGCTCGAGGATGGCACCATCCAGGCGGGCGACGTCGTGGTGATCCGTTACGAGGGTCCCAAGGGCGGACCCGGTATGCGCGAGATGCTGGCGATCACCGGCGCCATCAAGGGCGCGGGCCTGGGCAAGGACGTGCTGCTGATGACCGACGGCCGGTTCTCCGGCGGTACCACGGGGCTGTGCGTCGGGCACATCGCGCCGGAGGCCGTCGACGGCGGGCCGATCGCGTTCGTGCGCGACGGGGACCGCATCCGCCTCGACGTCGCCAAGGGCACGCTCGACGTGCTCGTCGACGAGGAGGAGTTCGAGGCCCGCAAGGCCGGCTTCGAGCCCCTGCCGCCGCGGTACCGCACCGGCGTGTTGGCCAAGTACACCAAGCTGGTCCAGTCCGCCGCCGTCGGCGCCGTCTGCACCTGACCCGCTTGTTCCGCTGCCTGCATGCGAGCGTGCGTGTCTGCCCCTGGACACGCCGTAGATCCCCAGCAGTTCACGCACGCTCGCGGTGATCGAGCGTCACGCCATTTGCGCCGCCAGCGCCATGTGACCCTCGAAACCGCACGCCGTCGCCAGATCGCGGTAGCGCGAAACGAACTCGCGGTATCCGGCGTCGTCTCCTCGGGCCCGCGCGAGCAAGGCCCGCAACCGCAGCAGCGGAACCTCGTACAACACGAATCCCAGGTCCACCGGTGACGCCGCGAACCGGTCGAGCACTCGGTGCGCGCGGTCGAGGTCTGCCGGTTCGCCCCGCGCGAGCAGCGACTCCACCAGCACGGTCACGCTCGCAGTCATGTTGATCGCCTCACCGGTGTCGACACCGACCTCGACGACGGCCTGCGCCAGTTCGATCGCGCCGTCGAGGTCGCCGTGCGCGGCCATGTCGCGGGCCAACTCGTTGTCGACCGCGGGCACCGCGGCCATCGAGAACTGCTCCCGCACCGACGCTTCGCGACCCAACCGCAGCAGCTCGAGGCCCTCGTCCCGACCCGGCCCGCCCTGCCACATCAGCACCATTCCCCGCGAGACCCGAGCGCCGGCCAGTGCCAGGTCGTCGGCGGAGCGTTCGGCCGCCTCGAGCACCTCGCGGGATTCCTCCAGCAGATCCGGGGTGAGCGCGAGGAGGCCGGTGGGCAGACCGATGCACTTGTAGGTGAGCATCAATGCCCGGGTCGCGATGCCGAAATCCCCGACCATCTTCGTCGCCTGCTCGATGTCCTTGCGCCAGCGCGGATCTCCGAGACACGCCCGCGCCAGGCCGCCCACGGTCCACGCCGTCACCAGCGGCGAGCCGATGATCAGATTGCCCAGGCTGAGGTCGCCGTCGGCCAGTTCGATGATCCGGTCGGCCAACCGCACCGCCTCGGCGGCCTCACCGGTCTCGAACTTCGCGCCGATCGCCGCGAATAGCAACGAGACGGTCAGGGTCCGATCCCCGATGGCCTCCAGCAGACTGGTGAGTTCGGAAGCCAGACGGGAGGATTCGCGGTAGTGCGCGTGCACCAGCAGGGCCGCCACCTGGCCCGCCATCGCGGTGGCCAGCGACACCTTGTCGTCGGCGGCGCCCGCCAGTCTGCACAACTCGTCGAAGCCGGTGTCGGCGAGATGGCCGCCGGCCCGCCAGGTGCTCAGACACAGCAGGGTGCGCGGCGCGATCGTCCTGGCGTCCCGGTCCTCGATGTCCTCCGGTAGCCGGTCGGCGACGTTGCGGGCCCGCTGCCAGCTCAGGCGCGCGGCGTTGATGTCCCGGTTGGTCAGCCACCGCCCGGCCCGCATGTGCCAGTCGAACGCGGCGGGCAGGTCACCGGCCTCTTCGTGGTGCTCGGCGATCAGGGCCGCGTTCTCGTCGGCGGCGTGCGGCGCTCGGCGCACGATCTCCGCGGCGAGACGCCGATGTAGTTCGGCCCGATCGGATTTCAGCTGCGACTCGAGGGCCACCACCCGGATCAGCGGATGCCGGAACGCGTACTCGGGCCGGGGCGCGAACATCACCTGGTCGACGAGTTCGGCGTCGATGAGGGCCCGCACCGATGCGTCGGCGCCCAGCGCGGCGAGCATGTCGGGCCCGAACCGCTGGCCGATGACGGCGGCGGCGCTCAGCGTCCGCTTGACCGCCACGTCGAGCCGGTCGATGCGCGCGGCGATCGTGGCCTGCAGTGTGGCGGGCACGCCCACGTCGACGTCGGCGCCGTGGAATCGGTACGCGCCGCGCTCGCCGCGCAGCACACCGCGCTCGGCGAGGTCACGCACGATCTCCTGGGTGAAGAACGGGTTGCCTGCGGCGCGTTCGGCGATGCGGACGGCGAGTTCGTGCGCGGCGGCGCCGGGTCCGAGCAGTTCGGTGAGCAGTGTCGAGGTCTGTCCATCGGTCAACGGCCGCAACGCAATTGTCTGTGCACCGCTCACACGGGCCAGCACACCGGTGTACTCGGGCCGGTAGGTGATCAGGATGACGGAGTGGGTGTGCGTGACGACGGTCAGGAACTCGGCGAGCATCGATTCGCTCACCTCATCGATCCAGTGCACGTCTTCGAGCACGTAGAGCCCCGGTTCCTGCCGGGCCAGCGACGCCGCGTTGATCACTGCCGCCAGGCGGCGACGACGCGCGTCGGGGTCGACGTCGGGCATCGGCACGTCCGGGTCGGCGATACCGAGCACGTCGTCGAGTAGCAGCAGATCCTCCGGATCGGCGTCGGGCACCAGCGCGCGCACCCAGGCGCGCGCGGGCGCGGGTTGCATCCCCGACACGCCGAAACCTTCCCGCAGCAACGGCACGACGACGTGGAACGGGATGTCGCTGGCGTGCGACTCGCAGTAGGTGTAGAACACCGAAACCCCACGGCGGCGCGCCAACTCGATCGATTCGCGCACCATGCGGCTCTTGCCGATGCCGGGCGGGCCGACGATGTTGACGATACATCCTCGGCCCCCGACGGCCTCGTCGAGCAGGCCGGCGATCGCGTTGAGCTCCCAGGTCCGCCCCACCAGCCTCGGATCGCTGCGGCCCGCGTGCTGGGCCGCGGCCGTCGCGGAGAGCAGCCTGTGTGCCACGACGGGACGCTCAAAACCCTTGATGTGCACCATCTCCGGCGCGTCGAGCGTCACCGAATCCTCGACCAGCCGCGCGGTGGTGTCGCTGCACATGATGCCGCCGTGCGGTGCCACCGACTCCATGCGTTGGGCCATGCCCACCTGCTCGCCGATCGCGGTGTAGCCGACTCCACCCGCGCTCATCTCACCGGCGACGACCTGGCCCGAATTGAGACCAACCCGGATCTGCAGGCGGACCCCGGAGGGCAGGTCGAGTTCATCGGCGAGTCGGTGGCTCTCGCGCTGCAGCTCCAACGCCGCGAGGCAGGCCCGCAGGGCGTGGTCCTCCAGCGCCAGTGGGGCGCCGAACAGGGCCATGATGCCGTCGCCGGTGAATTTGTCGACGGTGCCACCGTAGCGGTCGACGACACCCGAGCATCTGCTCACCAGGGCCGAGAGGATGTCGCGCAACCGCTCCGCACCGACCGCGGCCGCCAACCGCATCGAGTCGACGACGTCGGCGAACAGCACCGTAACCTGTTTGTACTCAGCATGTTCGGAGCCGCCGACAGCTGCGGTGCCGCACGAGTCACAGAACCTCGCACCAGGACGAAGTTCGGTGCCACACCTGCCGCAGGCCGCCATGCCAAACCACCTGCGGTCAGGATAGGATCCGAGACCTCGCCCAGAGAGGGTTTTGACGCAGCCGTAACGGCACTAACTGGAAACCGGTGCGCGCAACAGTCGCTGCGTACAGTCGAGCAGCACCCGGTGCAGTTCCTCGTCATCGATGTCGGCAAGATCGGGATCCATTGCGCTGCTGAAGATTCCGGACGCCAGCATCGACATCATCACGCGGCACGATGTGTCGGGATCCGGCCCGAGCAAAATCGCGGTCAGTCGCTCGATGACCTCGTTGAGATCCGCGCGGCTGTGCATGAGGTCTTTCATCGCCGGATCGCCATGGAACACCGCCGAGACCCGCCGGTGCCGCACCGCCAGTTCCAACATCCCGCCGACGGCGGCCTCGCGGCGGGCGTCGGGCGACGACATCGCCTCGGCGATTCTCAGCATGCGGCGCATATCGTCGAAGATCGGCTCCACGACCGCGAAGACGATGTCGTCCTTGGAGTGGAACTGGTAGTAGACGGCAGCTTTGCTGACACCGAGACGATCGGCGATCATCTGCAAGGACGTGCCGTTGACCCCGTGCTCTGCGAACAGGTTCAGCGCCGCTTCGAGCACCCGCTCGCGCGCGAATCCGCGCGGTGCAACCGACTTCGCCACACCCCGTCCCTTCGTCGCGCCGAGAGTACTGCGGCGCGGGCCAGATCACACTCTTTAGTCAGTCTTCGGACTTGATCCCGGTTAGCCGACTGTATAGGTTTCTCTTGTCGTCCGGCAAGGATTCTGCGGGGAGGAGCCAGTGATGCCAAGCACGTTCACCACGTGCCCGGTCGCGGCCACCACCCTCGTCGGACGCCGCGCACCCAATACGCGAAAGGCCGACCAGCGACCATGAAGCTGTTGAGACAGTTCTGGATCCCCGTGCTCATCGGCGCGGTGGTTCTCGTCGGTGCCTTCACCGTGATGCGCGTCCGTACGTTCTTCGGCTCCGGTGACGACCCCAGCCTCGCCAGCGCCAAGGTCGACGACACCAAGCCGTTCGATCCCAAGGTCGTCGTCTACGAGATCTACGGCGAGCCCGGCGCGACCGCGGATGTGAACTACCTGGATCTCGATGCCCAGCCGCAACGCGTCGACGGTGCCACCCTGCCCTGGACCCTGCGCCTGGAATCCACGGCGCCCTCGGTGTTCCCCAATATCGTGGCGCAGGGCAACGGCAGCTCCATCACCTGCCGGATCACCGTCGACGACGAACTGAAAGACGAGCGCACCTCCAACGGCGTGAACGCCCAAACCTTCTGCCTGGTGAAATCTGCATGAGCACCCACGACGCCCCGACCGACGCCATCCCGTCGGCGCAGAGCAAGTACACCGACCACGGTGGAATCGCCAAGGTCATCCGCACCTTGGCGATTCCGGTCATCCTGGTCTGGATCGTCCTCATCGCCATCCTGAACACCGTCGTCCCCCAGCTCGAAGAGGTCGGGGAGATGCGGTCGGTGTCGATGAGCCCCGACGACGCGCCGTCGATGATCGCCATGAAGCGCGTCGGCCAGGTGTTCGAGGAGTTCAAGTCCAACAGCTCGGTGATGATCGTGCTGGAGGGCGAGCAGCCACTGGGCGACGAGGCGCACAAGTACTACGACGAGATCGTCGACAAGCTCGAGGCGGACAAGAAGCACGTCGAGCACGTCCAGGACTTCTGGGGTGACCCGCTCACCGCGTCGGGCGCCCAGAGCTCGGACGGCCTGGCGTCGTACGTGCAGGTCTACACCGCCGGCAATCAGGGTGAGGCGCTCGCCAACGAATCGGTGAAGGCCGTCCAGGACATCGTCAACAGCGTGCCCGCCCCGCCGGGGGTCAAGGCCTATGTCACCGGCCCGGCCGCCATGTCGGCCGATCAGCAGCTCGCCGGTGACCGCTCGATGCGGATGATCGAGATGCTGACCTTCACGGTCATCATCATCATGCTGCTGATGGTCTACCGGTCGATCATCACGGTGATCCTGTCGCTGGTGATGGTGGTCTTCTCGCTCGCGGCGGCGCGCGGCGTGATCGCCTTCCTGGGCTACTACGAGATCATCGGCCTGTCGACGTTCGCCACCAACCTGCTGGTGACGCTGGCGATCGCCGCGGCCACCGACTACGCGATCTTCCTGATCGGCCGGTATCAAGAGGCCAGAAGTATCGGCGAAAGCCGAGAACAGGCCTACTACACCATGTTCCACAGCACCGCCCACGTGGTGCTGGGCTCGGGTATGACCATCGCGGGCGCCACGCTGTGCCTGCACTTCACCCGCATGCCGTACTTCCAGTCGCTGGGCATCCCGCTGGCGATCGGCATGACCGTCGTGGTACTCACCGCCCTGGCCGTCGGGCCGGCGATCATCACGGTGGCCAGCCGGTTCGGCAAGACCCTCGAGCCCAGGCGTGCCATGCGCACCCGCGGCTGGCGCAAGGTCGGCGCGGCCGTGGTGCGTTGGCCCGGACCGATCCTGATCGCGACGATCGGCTTGTCGATGATCGGCCTGCTGACGCTGCCGGGGTACCGCACCAACTACAACGACCGCGACTACCAGCCGGCCGATCTGCCCGCCAACAGCGGCTACGCCGCGGCCGACCGGCACTTCTCGCAGGCCCGGATGAACCCGGAACTGCTGATGATCGAATCCGACCATGACCTGCGCAACAGCGCAGACTTCCTGGTGATCGAGCGGATCGCCAAACGTGTTGTGGGGGTTCCCGGTATCTCCCGCGTGCAGGCCATCACGCGCCCGCAGGGCACGCCGATCGAGCACACCTCGATCCCGTTCACCATCAGCATGCAGGGCACCACGCAGACCATGAACCAGAAGTACATGCAGGATCGCATGGCGGACATGCTGGTTCAGGCCGATCAGATGCAGGTCACCGTCGACACGATGACCAAGATGATCGAGCTCATGGAGCAGATGCGGACCACCATGAACAGCATGGTCGGCAAGATGCACGGCATGGTCGACGACATCAAGCAGTTGCGCGACAACATCGCCGACTTCGACGACTTCTTCCGGCCGATCCGCAACTACCTGTACTGGGAACCGCACTGCTACGACATCCCGATGTGCTACTCCCTGCGGTCGGTGTTCGACACCTTGGACGGAATCGACACCATGACAGCGGATTTCGAGCAGGTCATCCCTGACATGGACCGGATGAACGCACTCATCCCGCTGATGATCGCGAACATGGAACCGATGATCGCGACCATGAAGACGATGAAGACCATGATGCTGACCATGCAGGCCACCAACGCCGGTCTTCAGGATCAGATGGCCGCGATGCAGGACAATTCGACCGCCATGGGCGAGGCGTTCGACAAGGCCAAGAACGACGACTCGTTCTATCTGCCGCCGGAGGCCTTCGAGAACCCCGACTTCAAACGCGGGATGAAGATGTTCCTGTCGCCCGACGGGCACGCGGTGCGCTTCATCATCAGCCACGAGGGCGATCCGATGAGCCCCGAGGGCATCAAGAAGATCGACGACGTGAAACTGGCGGCCAAGGAAGCCATCAAGGGCACGCCGCTGGAGGGTTCGAAGATCTACCTCGGCGGCACCGCGGCGACGTTCAAGGACATGCAGGAAGGCGCCAACTACGACCTGATCATCGCCGGTATCGCCTCGCTGTGCCTGATCTTCATCATCATGCTGATCATCACCCGCGCGGTGGTGGCCTCGGCGGTGATCGTCGGCACCGTGGTGATCTCGCTCGGCAGCGCCTTCGGTCTTTCTGTGCTCATCTGGCAGCACCTGATCGGGCTCGAGCTGCACTGGATGGTGCTGGCGATGTCGGTGATCGTGCTGCTGGCCGTGGGTGCCGACTACAACCTGCTGCTGGTGTCGCGCATCAAGGAGGAGATCCACGCCGGCCTCAACACCGGCATGATCCGCGCCATGGGCGGCAGCGGCTCGGTGGTCACGGCCGCCGGCCTGGTGTTCGCGTTCACCATGATGTCGATGGCCGTCAGCGAGTTGGCGATCATCGGTCAGGTCGGCACCACGATCGGCCTGGGCCTGCTGTTCGACACCCTGGTGATCCGCTCGTTCATGACACCGTCGATCGCGGCCCTGCTGGGCAAGTGGTTCTGGTGGCCGCAGATGGTGCGCCAACGCCCGAAGCCGTCGCCGTGGCCGGAGCCGGTGCAGCGCGAACCTGCGGACGCGACCAGTCAGGTCACTTGATCAGAGCGACGGCGAAGCCATCCCAGCCCTTGGCGCCGACCGTCTGGATGGCGGCGGCCTCGAGGCGCGGGTTCTCGCCCATCATCGTCAGCATGTCGTGCACGCCGCGTGCCTGCGGGTCGTCGGCGGCAGGATCGAGTACCCGCCCGGACCGGGTCACGTTGTCCACCACGACAACCGTGCCGGGGTGGCCGAGTTTGATCGCCCATTCGACGTAGGAGACGTTGTTCTCCTTGTCGGCGTCGATGAACACGAAGTCGAAGGCGTCGCCGCGCTCGGCCAGTTGCGGCAGGCTCTCGAGCGCGGCGCCGACGATGACCTCGACCCGGTCGGCGACACCGGCGCGCTGCAGGTTGGCGCGCGCCACCTCGGCGTGGCGGGGTTGGTATTCCAGGGTGACGACGCTGCCGTCGTCGCCTGCCCCGCGCGCGAGGTTGATGGTGCTGTAGCCGCCGAGGGTGCCGATCTCCAGCACGCGCCGGGCCCCGGACATCCTCACCAGTAGCGACAGGAACTTGCCGTACTGCGCCGACACCTCGATCGCGGGCATGTCCGCGGCCTGCGTGGACCGGCGCGCCGCGGCCAGCGCCTCATCCTCGGTCAGCAGCAGTTGGTCGTACAGGACGTCTACATCGGTGGGGTCTGCCACGTGCGTAGGTTAGCGCAGTCAGCCGACGCCCTCCCTGGCGTACACCATGCGCAGCACCAGCCCCACCTCCGGTCCCATGATGGTCTCGCACAGTTGGCAATACGTCGCCACGAATTCGGGGCCATGGGCCGGGGCATCGGGACCGCAGGCACACAGATGGTGGGCGAGCTCGTGGAGAACCACCAGCTCACGCAGCGCCCAGGTGGTGTCCTGTTCGGGGACCGCGATGACCGCACCGTCGGTTTCGTAGTGCGCGGCTTTCGTCCCGCGTCGGGCCCGCACCTGTACGGGGGTGGCCCCGACCCGCGCGATCACGTCGTCGACGTAACGCTGTACTGCCGCAACGGATCCGAACTTCCCCTCGGGCGGCAACGTGAGCTGCGTCCCGAAGAAATCGATGGCACGCGAACTGTGTTGTGCCGCACGGTCGAACATCGTCCGTACGAATTCCTCAGCGGCGTAGACACGGGCCCGCTGGGTATCGCGCGCGGTCACTTCTCCAGAGCGCCGCGCGCGCCGGACAGTTCCTCGGTCGGGCCGAGTCGCGCGCGTCGGCCGGCCCGGTCCCCGGCCCGGCGTGCCGCCGACGAGTAGCCCGCCGACGCGCTCGTGGCCCGCCACGTACCACGCGCCTGCGACGCCTGCCGGTAGAAGCTCTTCAGCTCGATGTCCTTGTCGCGCAACGCGAGTGCGGTGCCGGGCCGATCGGACTCGTCGGCCTCCTGCCTGGCCTCGTCGCGGGCCGCCGCGAGTCGTTGACCGACGCGGGCGCCGAACGCGAGCTGGAAGTTCAGCCGAGCGGTGATCGTCGGTGTCGGCCGGTGCGCCCCCGAGGCGATATAGGCCTCCGACGCGCGGACCATCTGCATCACCAGGCTCGTGTAGAGCGCGTGCGTGGTGTCGATGTCCTCGGCAAACCCGTACGCATAGACGAACGTCGAGTTGGAGGCCACGTCGCATTTCACGTCGTTGGCCTGGGCGATCAGCACGAACAGGTGCACGTAGGTGCGCAGCCCCTTGGTGCCGGCCTGGCCGATGGTGATCGTGCGCTGAACCGGCATCTGCGCCCTGGTGCGTTTGTCGGAGTGCGCACGCGCCAGGGCCAGGTCGATGGACGTCGCGGTGGCCAGCCGCTGCGCGGCGGCCATGAAGGCCTCCGCCTCGTGTGGATTGTCGGTGCCCTCGGCCTGTCGCAGCAGGGCTGCGATGCGGGCGAGCATCTTGTCGTCGCTCATGTGCGAAACCTAGTCACGGCGTCCGACATCATTTCGTGGTGAACTCCGCGATCGCGTCGGTGACCTGCGGGGACAGCGGAGCGGACGTGCTGTAGTTGGCGATGCTGTCGGTGGGATCGTCGCGCAGCACGTGGTTGACACCCTTGAGTTCGACGACGGTCAGCGCGGTGTGGTGCAGCGCGTCGATCAGCGGCTTCTCGGCCTCGCAGCTGGCCTGCGCGTCCGAATCCGAGCAGGTGAGCAGCACCGGCATGTCGTCGGGCAGCTGCGCGGCGAGCGCCAGCGGATCGATCTTGTCGGCCTCGATGATGGCGTTGAGGTTGCCGGGGTTGACGATCGCGCCCAGCCCCTCGGGCAGGTCGGCGGGCATGGTGCCCTGCGTCCGGATCTGCTCGACCGTCGCGAGCCACGCGTCGAGCACCTCGGGCGTGCCGCCGGCGCGCACGCGGTTGGTGATGATGTCCAGGTACCGCCCGGCCAGCGGTTGGAACAGGGCCAGCGAGTGGACCTTCGGGTCCTGGCGCCCCGCGAGCGACATCGCGTGGACGGCACCTTCACCCACCGCGTAGATGGAGATCTTGTCGGCGTCGGTGTCGGGCTGGTCGGCCAGGTACCGCAGTGCCGCGCCTGCGCCGGCGGTGTAGACGCCGCTGACCACCTGGGTCGGTTTGTCCTGGTACGGGCCCAGTCCGGTGGCGCCGGTTCCGATCTTGTCGAAGCGCAGGCTGGAAACCCCTTTGTCGGAGAGGGTTTCGGAGAGCTGGCGCATGTTGCCCACGGGCCCGACGACCTTGTTGTCGCCGTTGCGGTCGGTGGGTCCGCTCTCGGAGATCAGCAGGGCGGCCGGGCCCGGCTTGCCGTCGTGGCGGTACGAGCCGTGGATGGTCAGCCCGTCGGCCTGAAAGCTCACGTCGGTGTCGGTCCAGCCGGGCTCGGCCCGGTTCTCGCCGTTACCGCAGCCGGCCAGGACGAGCAGTGACATCAGCACTGCGACAGTCTTTTTCACAGATGACTCACGATCCATGAGGTGACGTCGTCGAGGACGAGTTTCTGTTCGGGTTCGTTGAACACCTCGTGGTACAGCTCGGGGTACACCTTGAGGTGGACATCCTCGGAGGCCACGCGTTCGATGAGCAGGCGGCTGCCCTGAACCGGGATCAGGCGGTCCTGCTCGCCGTGCACCACCAGCAGCGGCGCGGTCAGTGCCGAGGCGCGCTGCGGCATGGTCTGCCCGAGGCCGATCAACGCACGGGCGATTCCTGCGGGCAGCTTGCCGTGGTGCACCAGCGGGTCGGCCTTGTACGCCGCGACCACCTCGGGGTCGCGGGACACCGCATCGGCGTCGAGGTTCTCGACCGGCGTGCCCGGCGCGATCTTCCCCAGCATCTTGGCCACCGCGACGAGCACTGGCGAGACGCCGGCCTGCGCCTGGACGGCAGGCCCGGACAGCACCATGGCCGAGTACTCGCCCGGGTACTCGGCGCCGTAGGCGAAGACGATGCCGCCGCCCATGCTGTGCCCGAGCACGATCCGGGGCAGCGCGGGGTGCTCGGTCGCGGCGATGCCGACGAGCGTGCGAAAGTCCTCGACGTACTCCGACAGGTCGCGCAGGTACACCCGCTTGCCGCCGGACCGGCCGTGACCGCGGTGGTCGAGCGCGTACACCAGCAGGCCTGCGGCCCCGAAGCGTTGCGCGACGTGGTGGTAGCGGCCCGCGTGTTCGGCATAACCGTGCGACAGCACGACGACACCGCGCGGATCGGTGTCGGGGGTCCACACGTCGTAGACGATGCGGACGCCTCCCGCGCCTCCGACGCCGGCAAAGCTGTGTTCACTGCGGGTGCTGCTCACCATGGCGAGCGTAGTGGCCGACGGGAGTGGCCGACGGGAGTGGCACGGTATCGGCACAGCTGCCTGCTCTTCGAAAAATTCACCTTCTTCGGTGTCGGTGGTGCTGCGTAAGCTCACGGATGTGACGGTCCTCGCACACCGACTCGGCGATGACAGCCCCGCCGACGCCTTCCTGGCGGAAGCCCAGACCTACCGGCGGGAGCTGCTCGCACACTGCTACCGGATGACCGGCTCGCTGCACGACGCCGAGGACCTGGTGCAGGAGACGTACCTGCGGGCGTGGAAGTCCTATGAGGGTTTCCAGGGCAGGTCCTCGGTGCGCACATGGCTGTACCGCATCGCCACCAACACCTGCCTGACGTCGCTGGAGGGCCGTGCGCGCCGTCCGCTGCCGTCCGGGTTGGGCACCCCGAGTTCCGCGCCGACCGACGACATCACCGAGCACCACGAGGTGCCCTGGCTGGAGCCGCTGCCCGACGGTGACGATCCGGCCGACCCGTCGGAGATCGTCGGCAACCGGGAATCCGTGCGGCTGGCGTTCGTCGCCGCCCTGCAGCACCTGTCCCCGCGGCAACGCGCGGTGCTGGTGATGCGGGAGGTCCTGCAGTGGAAGGCGTCCGAGGTGGGCGATGCGATCGGGGCTTCCACGGCCGCCGTCAACAGCCTGCTGCAGCGGGCCCGGGCCCAGCTCGAGACCGTCGCCCCCAGCGCGGACGACAGGATCGAACCGCCGGAGTCCCCGCAGGCTCAGGCCACGCTGGACAAGTACATGGCGGCGTTCGAGGCCTACGACATCGACAAGCTGGTCGAGTTGTTCACCGAAGAGGCCATCTGGGAGATGCCGCCGTTCGACACCTGGTACCGCGGCCCGCAGGCCATCGGCGATCTGTCGCGCCACAAGTGCCCGGCCGAGAAGCCGGGCGACATGCGCTTCATCCGGACCACCGCGAACGGTCAGCCCGCCGCGGCGATGTACATGCGCAACCCCGACACCGGTCGGCACGAGGCCTTCCAGCTGCACGTCCTGGACATCACCGCGGGCGGCATCTCCCATGTCGTGGCGTTCATGGGCGAGGGTCTGTTCGAGAAGTTCGGGCTGCCCGCAGCGCTCTAGGAGTCGGCGAACGCCGCCTGCAGCTTGGCCAGGTCGAACTTGCCCTGCGTGCCGAGCACGGCGGACATCAGCCGGGCCTTGGCCGCGTCGTCTCCTGTGGTGACCATGTCGTAGTACTCGGTCGGGGTGATCTGCCATGCCAGCCCGTACTTGTCCTTGAGCCATCCGCACGGCAGCTCCTCGCCGTCTTCGCTCAACGCGGCCCACAGTCGGTCCATCTGGTCCTGGCCGGTCACCCGCACCTCCAGCGAGATGGCCTCGGTGAACGTGAACTGTGGGCCTCCGTTGATGCCCACCAGGCGCTGTCCGGCGAGCTCGAACTCGACGACCACCGGAACGTCCTGCGGCGAGGGTGATTCGGGGTGCGCGGCGATGGTGTTGAGGATCCGGCCGTTGCCCCCGAAGGCCGCGATGTAGTGCTTGGCGGCCTCTTCGGCTTCCCGGTCGAACCACAGGTTGGGGACGATGCTGGCGTTGATCGTGGGGTTGCTCATCGGTGCACCTTTCTGACTCTGCGGGCTTCTGGTCTCCCCCGGTTGGACCCGTCGTGCACCGAGAAGTCATCGCCGCACCCGCCCATGAGGTCCGCAAACGACGCAGTGAAGCCAGCAAACCTGCAGGCCAGAAACTAGGTAGTGGACTATTCTGCAACCTGTTCTATTATCGCAATCCATGAAGACCAAAGGCGCTCTGCTCTGGGAACTGAATTCGCCGTTCAAGGTCGACGAGATCGATCTGGGCGACCCCGTCGCCGATGAGGTGCAGATCCGGCTGCACGCCGCCGGCATGTGCCATTCCGACTACCACATCACCACGGGCGCGACGCCGATCGGCCTGCCCGCCCTCGGTGGCCACGAGGGCGCAGGCGTGATCACCAAGGTCGGCAGCAACGTCACCGGGCTGCAGGAGGGCGACCATGTCATCCTGGCGTTCATCCCGGCCTGCGGCGAGTGCCCGCCGTGTCTCAAGGGCTTCCGCTCACTGTGTGACCGCGGCGCGGTTCTCCTGGGCGGCAAGGC
The DNA here is from genome assembly GCF_001187505.1 of Mycolicibacterium goodii. The sequence goes on along the minus strand of NZ_CP012150.1, from coordinate 1,651,652 downwards.
GATTGCCGACGGCACCAGCCGCATCCACGCCGGCAGTCACGAGGTGTCGCCGATGAACCTGCTCGGCACCTTCGCGCCGTACATGACGGTGCACAAGGACTCGGTCGTCAAGATCGACAAGGACATCCCGTTCGAGACCGCGGCCATCATGGGTTGCGCGGTGCCCACCGGGTTCGGTTCGGCCACCAATGTCGCACAGGTCCAACCCGGTGAGACCGTGATCATCGTCGGCGTCGGCGGCATCGGCATGAGCGCACTTCAGGGTGCGGTGATCTCGGGCGCCAAACAGGTCATCGCGATCGACCCGAACGAGTGGAAGCGTGAGCAGGCCACCAAGTTCGGCGCCACCCACGTCTACCCCACGATGGCCGAGGCCATCGCCCCCGTCATCGACGTCACCCGCGGTCTGATGGCGGACAAGGTCATCATCGCCGTCGGCGAGATGAAGGGCGAGTACATCGAAGAGGCGTTGATCCTGACCGCCAAGACCGGCACATGCGTCGTGACGGGTATGGGCGCGATGACCGACGTCGACGTCAAGCTCAACCTCTTTCTGTTCACGATGTTGCAGAAGACGTTGAAGGGCAACATCTTCGGCGGCGGCAGCAGCCACGTCGAGACCCCGCGACTGGCGGCGCTGTACAAGTCCGGCCTGCTCAACATCGACGACATGATCACCCGGACCTACAGGCTCGAGGACATCAACTCCGGGTACCAGGACATGTTGGACGGCAACAACATCCGCGGCGTCATCAAGTACGACGAGTCCGACTGGTAACCATCTCCCGACTGGTAACCATCTCCCGCGAGCAGACGCAAAACTGCCGTTTTTACCGCGAAAACAGGCAGTTTTGCGTCTGCTCGGCAAGGGAATCAGGCGGCGCGAAGGAGCTCCCGACGGATCCGCGCGCACAGTTCGGCCGGAAACTTCCGAATGTCGTCGCTGACGGCGGGCACGCTGACCCATCCCATTTCCTGCAGGCGTGCGACCTTCATCCGGTCGTGCTTGAACGCAGCGGTGTTGGCGTGCCAATCAACGCTGTCGTACTCCGCGGCCACCCGATACTCCGGCCAGGCGAAATCCACCCGCCACAGCTGACCGTGCAGATCGCACATCTCGTACTGCAACTCCGGGACGGGCAGGGCCCAATCAATGAACACCAGCCGCATCTCGGACTCCATCGGCGACTCGGCCCGCGCGTCGGCGAGCGGCAGCAGTTCACGGACCTTGACGACCCCGCGTCTGCCGCGATGTTCGGCCAGCGTGCTCTCGAGTTCGGCTTTCGTGCAGGTCGCGCTCCGCAGGGCGGCGTCCAGGGTCGCCAGTGCTCGTGGACGCCGGAGGGTGCGCGCCAATTCGATCGCCGTCCACGCCGGCGCCGTCAACAACCGGCCGTCGACCTTCTTCAGCGGTGCACCGATCCGCTGATGCACCACCAGATCCGGTGACGGCCGCACACGTACACCCGGGTCCAGGATGTGGAGTCGGAAGTCGGGGTCGGTGTCGAAGCCGTAGACCTGCGCGGCGGTGTTCATGCACGCGACGATCGGTGTGCTCGACAGCAGATCGAGCGCGCGCAGCCGGCACGCGGTATCGGGCGGTTCCATCGAGTACACGCCATGGCACACGCGGAACAGTTCGCCGTCGCGAACCCGCCTGGCGAGCCCTCGATAGCTCATGGTCGCGAGCAATTGTTGCGTGGTCGCTACGCCATCACGGAAGGGACCCTCGACTGCCATGGCGTCGATTGTTTGCGGCATCGCGGCGAAACCGCCACGACCACCGCATCTGCCCTGTGGATAACTTGCCGAACAGACATAAAACTGCCCAATTTCGCATGAAAAAGCGCAGTTTTACGTCTCAGTGTCAGTCTGGATTTTGCCGCGTTGCGGTGGTTGGGTCTGGATCATCTGGTGTCTGGCTCGTTTTGCGTCTGCCGCCCCGGGGGGGGTTGGCGCTGAGCAGTAGTGCCGGCACCAGGTGTGAAGGACCGACCGGCGTGACTTGATAGGAGCGTGGCATCGCCCCGACTGAGAAGTGTCCGCCGGCCGGCCCGACCTCAACACACCTCTGTTCACTGGTGAAGGAGGCAACCACCATGGTTGTTGTTGGAGCCGATGTGCACAAGTCCAGCCACACCTTTGTCGCTGTCGACGAGGTCGGACGCAAACTGGGCAGCAAGACCGTGCGGGCGACCACCGCCGGGCACCGCGCCGCGATTGCGTGGGCACGCGAGGAGTTCGGCGGCGAGCTGGTCTGGGGCATCGAGGACTGCCGCAACATGTCCGCCCGCCTGGAACGTGATCTGCTCAGCGCAGGCCAGCAGGTGGTGCGGGTACCCACCAAACTGATGGCCGCGGTGCGCAAGTCCGCACGTAGCCGCGGCAAGTCCGATCCGATCGATGCGCTGGCGGTGGCCCGGGCGGTGCTGCGCGAACCGGACCTGCCCGTCGCCAGCCATGACCAGACCTCCCTGGAGCTCAAGCTGCTCACCGATCGCCGCGATGTGCTTGTCGCCCAACGCACCGCGGCGATCAACCGGCTGCGCTGGCATATCCACGACCTCGATCCCGAGCAGGCTGCCACGGTAGGTGCGCTTGACACCCTCAAGCATCAGCAGGCCCTGCAGGCCTGGCTGGCCGAGCCGACCGGGGTGCTCGCCGAAATCGCTCGAGCCGAGCTGGTCGACATCATCCGGCTAACCACCGAGATCAACGCCCTGGCCAAACGCCTGAGCGCCCGGGTCCAGCAGATCGCCCTGGCGCTGCTGGCGATTGAAGGGTGCGCGGAGTTAACCGCGGCCAAGATCGTCGCCGAAGCCGCCGGGATCGACCGGTTTCGCAGCGAACCGGCGTTCGCCGCTCACTGCGGGGTGGCCCCGATCCCGGCATGGTCGGGAGCCAGCGCCGGACAAATGCGCCTCAGCCGGGCTGGTAACCGTCAACTCAACGCGGCTTTTCACCGCATCGCGTTGACCCAGATCCGTATGCCCAACAGCCCCGGACACCAGTACTACCAACGCCTCCGAGAAGCCGGGAAAACCAAAGCCGCCGCCCTACGCTGCGTCAAACGCCGCATCGCCCGCCGCGTCTACCACGCCCTACGCCACGACACCGCACACCAAACCCCCAGTCAGCCGCCACAATCAGCAGCGGCTTGACATAGGAGCTACTGCTCGCGAAGAAAGCGATTTACTTCGGAGGCATCCGGATGCCGCCGTCGACGCGGACGACCTCGGCGTTCATGTAGGAGTTGGTGATCAGCTCGATGACCATCGAGGCCAGTTCCTCGGGCTTGCCGAGGCGGTGCGGGAACAGCACCGACTCGCCGAGCTTGGCCTTGAACGCCTCGGAAGCTTCGCCTTCGCCGTAGATCGGGGTGTCGATGAGACCCGGGGCCACGGTGTTGACGCGGACGCCCACCGCGGCGAGGTCCCGCGCCACCGGCAGGGTCAGGCCGACGACACCACCCTTGGACGACGAGTAGGCGGCCTGGCCGATCTGGCCGTCGAAAGCCGCGACGCTGGTCATGTTGACGATCGCGCCGCGCTCACCGGTTTCGGTGGGCTCGTTGCGGCTCATTGCGGTCGCGGCCAGGCGGATGCAGTCGAAGGTGCCGACCAGGTTGATCGCGAGCACCTTCTTGTAGGCGTCGAGGTTGTGCGCCGACGCGTACTCGCCGTCCTTGCCGATGGTGCGTTGGGCCCAGCCGATGCCTGCCGAGTTCACCAGGGCGCGCAGCGGCCCGAGCTCGGTGGCCTTGTCGACCGCAGCGATGATCTGGTCGGTGTCGGTGACATCGACGCTGACGAACGCGCCGCCGAGTTCCTTGGCGAGGGCCTCGCCCTTGTCTGCCTGGAGGTCGGCGATGACGACCTTGGCTCCCTTGGCTGCCAGCTGGCGGGCAGTTGCCGCGCCGATACCTGATGCGCCACCGGTGACGATTGCGCTAGCTCCGTTGATATCCACGTCCACAGCGTAGGACACGCACCCGATCCACCGGTCGGTTGGGAGCCTGTGCGTCGGCGGGTCTCTAGGCTGGTGCCATGCCTCCGACCGTCGACATCCGGCGCGCCGACGACCGTGGCGTCTCCACCACGGACTGGCTGCAGTCACGGCATTCGTTCTCATTCGGCGACTACTACGACCCCGCCAACACCCACCACGGCCTGCTGCTGGTCAACAACGACGACGTGGTGGCGCCGGCCGCGGGGTTCGACACCCACCCCCACCGCGACATGGAGATCGTCACGTGGGTGCTGCAGGGCGAACTGGCGCACGCCGACTCGATGGGCAACTCCGGGGTGATCTACCCGGGGTTGGCGCAACGCATGTCGGCGGGCACCGGGGTGCAGCACTCGGAGCGCAACGCATCGACGCAGAACCCGGTGCACTTCGTGCAGATGTGGGTGATCCCGGACCGGACCGGCTTGACGCCGGGCTACGAGCAGCGGGAGGTCGCGCTGACCAGCTCGCTCACCGCGATCGCGTCGGGTTCCGGTGACGCCGCGGTGACGCTGCACAACCGCAACGCCACGCTGCACGGTGCCCGGTTGCGGCCCGGTGACGCTGTCGAGCTGCCCGAGGCCCGCTATGTACATCTGTTCGTCGCGCGGGGACGCGTCACGCTCGAGGGTTCCGGCGCGCTGGGTGAGGGCGACGCCGCACGGATCACCGGTTCCGCCGGGCAACGCGTGGCCGCCGACCAAGCCGCCGACCCGGCCGCCGACCAAGCCGCCGAAGATGCCGAGATCCTGGTCTGGGAGATGCATGCGAGCCTGGCGGGGGATTAGCGCGCTCGTTCTCACCGCATCCGTCGTAGCGGCCGGATGCGGTACCGAACCGCAGGATCCCGCGCCACCTGCCCCGTCGCCGGAAACCACCGCGCAACGCCCGCCCGACGCGGCGGCGCTGACCCCGGTGACGCTCGAGGTGCCCGCGGGCCTCGACGCCGCACCGCTCGACCGGCCGCGGCAGGCCCTGGTGCCCGCCGGGTGGACGTTGAGTGTCGTGGCCCGGGTACCGAAGGCCCGGATGGCCGCATGGGCGCCCGACGGCGCCCTGCTGATCTCGGTCCCCAGCACCGGGCAGGTGCTCAAAGTGCTTCCCGCACAGAGCACCCTGCTCGACGGGCTCGACCAACCGCACGGGCTGTTCTTCGCCGGGTCGACGCTGTATGTGGCCGAGAGCGATCAGATCGATGCCTACGACTACGCCGACGGCGCGGCGGTGAACCGCCGGACGATCGCCGACAACCTCCCCGACGCCAAGAGCCCCGACCTGCGCGGCGCCTATGCGCACGCGCTCAAGAGTGTTGTGGCCGGAGACGATGGCGCCGTGTACTTCTCGATCGGCTCGACGGGCAACATCTCGGCCGAGGACCGCACGGCCGACCCGCCGCGCGCGACCATCATGCGGGTGCCGCCAGGCGGTGGACCTGCCGAACCCTTCGCGACCGGTGTGCGCAACGGGACCGGGTTGGCGTTCGCACCGGACGGGTCGTTGTGGACCGCGGTCAACAACCGGGACAACGTCGCCGATCCCGACGGACGCGTGGTCCAGTCCTACGTCGACGACCATCCGCCCGAGTCGGTCGCGCGCCTGACACCAGGCCGCGAACTGGGTTGGCCGTACTGCAATCCCGACGGCCCGCCGCCGGCGAAGCTGATCCGGGACATGCAGACCAACCGCGACGGTGCCGAGATGGACTGTGCCGCATTGCCTCCCATCGAGCAAACCCTCGGTGCACACTCCGCGCCACTGGGGATGAGTTTCGCCGAGCTCCCGCAACCGTTCGGGTCGGGTGCGCTGGTCGGTGTGCACGGGTCGTGGAACCGCGACGCGCCGCGTGCCCCCGAGGTGTCGTTCTTCGCTTGGCGCGACGGCACTTTGGGCCCGCAGCAGACCCTCGTCGGCGGATTCCAGGACGACGACGGGCAGCGCTGGGGCCGGCCGGTGGCCGCGGTCGCGGGACCCGACGGGGGCTCTGACAACGCGGTGTACATCACCGACGACTTCGCCGGAGCCGTGTACCGGCTTGCCCCGCCGCCGTAACATCGGCTCCGTGACCATACCTGGGGAGGAGCAACGCCTGCGCGACCTGAAGCTGCTGCGCCGCGTGCGGGATCGCATCGACCGCGAGTACGCACAGCCGCTCAACGTCGAAGCGCTGGCCCGTGGGGTCAACATGTCGGCGGGTCATCTGTCCCGGCAGTTCAAGGCCGCGTTCGGCGAATCGCCGTATTCGTACCTGATGACCCGGCGCATCGAGCGGGCGATGGCGCTGCTGCGCCGCGGCGACCTGTCGGTCACCGAGGTGTGTTTCGCCGTCGGGTGCTCGTCGCTGGGCACGTTCAGCACCCGCTTCACCGAGCTGGTCGGCATGCCGCCGAGCACATATCGGGACCGCGCGGCCGCCACCGCGGCGGGGCTGCCGACCTGTCTGGAGAAGTACGTCACCCGACCGGTCAGGAATCGAGAAGCGCCCGCCGTACGGCTGCACCTAGCGTGAGATCCATGACCAACGACCTCACCATCTACAACACGTTCGTGCCGCATGAGGACCCGGAGGCGTCGCTGCGGTTCTACCGCGACGTCCTTGGCTTCGAGGTCCGCCTCGATGTCGGCCACGGCACCATGCGGTGGATCACCGTCGGTCCGCCGGATCAGCCGGGCACCTCGATCGTGCTGTATCCCCCCGCGGCCGATCCGGCGATCACGCAGAAGGAGGGGAAGATGATCGCCGAGATGATGGCGAAGGGCACGTTCGCCAGCATCGTCCTGGCCACCGCCGATGTCGACGCCGCATTCGAGAGAATTCAGGCCACCACGGCCGAGATCGTGCAGGAACCGACCGACCAACCCTATGGTGTCCGCGACTGCGCGGTACGCGATCCCGCGGGCACGATGATCCGTATCCAGGAGCGCGCACACTGATGCATCCCGCAGACGGCCACGACCGCATCCGGGTCACCGGGGCCCGCGAGAACAACCTCAAGGACATCAGCATCGAGCTGCCGAAGCGGCGGTTGACGGTGTTCACCGGGGTGTCGGGCTCCGGCAAGAGCTCACTGGTGTTCGACACGATCGCCGCGGAGTCGCAACGGCTCATCAACGAGACCTACAGCGCGTTCATCCAGGGGTTCATGCCGAACCTCGCGCGGCCCGAGGTCGACCTGCTCGAAGGGCTCACCACCGCGATCATCGTCGACCAGCAGCGGATGGGTTCGGATCCGCGGTCCACGGTGGGTACGGTCACCGACGCGGGTGCGATGCTGCGAATCCTGTTCAGTCGCATGGGGAAACCGCACATCGGATCTGCGCAGGCCTTCTCGTTCAACGTGGCGTCGATCAGCGGCGCGGGTGCGGTCGAGTTCCAGAAGGGCGGACGCACGGTCAAGGAGCGCCGCGAGTTCGACATCGTGGGCGGCATGTGCCCGCGATGCGAGGGCCGCGGTTCGGTCAACGACATCGACCTGACCGCGCTGTACGACGACAGCAAGTCACTCAACGAAGGCGCGCTCACCATCCCCGGTTTCAGCATGGACGGCTGGTACGGCCGGATCTTCCGGGGCTGCGGATTCTTCGACCCGGACAAGCCCGTCAAGAAGTTCACGAAGAAAGAACTCGACGCGCTGCTCTACAAGGAGGCCACCAGGCTCAAGATCGACGGCGTCAACCTGACCTACATGGGTCTGATCCCGCAGATCCAGAAGTCGTTTTTGGCAAAGGATGTCGAGGCCATGCAGCCGCACATCCGCGCGTTCGTGGAGCGCGCCGTCACGTTCACCACATGTCCGCAATGTGACGGGACCCGGCTGTCGGAGACCGCGAGGTCGTCGAAGATCGACGGGGTCAACATCGCCGACGCGTCGGCCATGCAGATCACCGACCTCGCCGCGTGGCTGGCCGGGCTGGAGAAGAAGTCCGGCGCGAAGCCGGTGGCGCCACTGCTGACCGCACTGCGGCAGACCCTCGACTCGTTCGTCGAGATCGGCCTGGGTTACCTGTCGCTCGCACGCCCCGCGGGCACGCTCTCGGGCGGAGAGGCGCAGCGCGTCAAGATGATCCGTCATCTGGGGTCGGCGCTCACCGACGTCACCTACGTGTTCGACGAACCGACGATCGGGCTGCATCCGCATGACATCGCGCGGATGAACGCCCTGCTGCTGCAGTTGCGCGACAAGGGCAACACCGTGCTGGTGGTCGAGCACAAACCCGAGACCATCGCGATCGCCGACCATGTCGTCGACCTCGGTCCCGGCGCCGGTACCGCGGGCGGCGAGGTGGTGTTCCAGGGCACGGTCGAGGGTCTGCGCGCGGGCGACACCGTGACCGGACGGCACCTGGGCTACCGCGCGGCGCTGAGGGATTCGGTGCGCAAGCCCAAGGGAGCGTTGGAGGTTCGCGGCGCCGACACCAACAACCTGCAGAACGTCGACGTCGACATCCCGCTGGGCGCGCTGGTGGTGATCACCGGTGTCGCCGGGTCGGGCAAGAGTTCACTGATCGACGGTTCGGTGGCGGGTCGCGACGGCGTGGTGGCGGTCGACCAGAGCCCGATCCGCGGGTCGCGTCGCAGCAATCCCGCGACGTACACCGGGCTGCTGGAGCCCATCCGCAAGGCGTTCGCCAAGGCGAACGGCGTGAAACCCGCGCTGTTCAGCTCGAACTCGGAGGGTGCCTGCCCGGTGTGCAACGGCGCAGGCGTCATCTACACCGATCTGGGGGTGATGGCGACCGTGGAGTCGACGTGCGAGGAGTGCGAGGGCAGGCGGTTCGGGGCCTCGGTGCTGGAATACACCCTGGCACAGCGCAACATCGCCGAGGTGCTGGCGATGCCGGTGGCCGAGGCCGTGGAGTTCTTCGGTAGCGGTGAGGCGAAAGTTCCTGCCGCGCAGAAGATCCTGGAGCGCATGATCGACGTCGGGCTGGGGTACCTGCCCCTCGGCCAGCCGCTCACGACACTGTCGGGCGGTGAGCGTCAGCGGCTCAAGCTCGCCGCGCAGATGGCCGACAAGGCGGATGTCTACATCCTCGACGAGCCGACGACGGGTCTGCACCTCGCCGACGTCGAGCAGCTTTTGGCGCTGCTGGACCGGTTGGTCGACTCGGGTAAGTCGGTGGTCGTCATCGAGCACCATCAGGCCGTCATGGCGCACGCCGACTGGATCATCGACCTGGGTCCCGGTGCCGGCCACGACGGTGGCCGGATCGTCTTCGAGGGGCCGCCTGCGGATCTGGTGGCCGCACGCGAGACGCTGACGGGTCAGCACCTGGCTGAGTACGTCGCCAGCTAACTCGATTTCGGGTTTTCGGCGAAGCCTGCACCGACCCGCGACCGAACCGTGACCTGGTCGTTACGCATGTTGACAGCGTGACCAGTGTGGCTATTGTTGTTTCGTGCCTCGACTGGCAAAACTGCTCCGACGCGTCACGGCGGGTGCCGCAACGTTCGCGTTGTGTGCTGTGCTGGGTGCGGGTGGGTCCCCGACCGCCACGGCCGAGGACCCCAGAGCGCTGCTGATCGGTGCGATCGCCAACACCAAGGGCTCGTACCTGGTGTACAACTTCGGCGGTCAGTTCGCCGCACCGTTCCTCGCCGCCGACGGCCGCGCCTACACGCTGAACAACGGTGGTCACCTGATGATCATCAAGAACGCGTCGACGCGGCTGAGCCCGCGCCTGCTGGTCGACACCCATCAGGGTTATCAGTCGCGGTGTGAGCGGACCCCCGGCGCGCGCACCAACGAAGGTCTGTGGCAGGCATCGGAAACCTATGCGCCGCTGAACGCATGGTATGTGCTGGGGCAGCCCACCATTGCGGTCAACGCGAACTTCTTCGACGTCCGGCCGCAGAAGGGCGGTTCATGGCGCGACACCAAGTGCAGTTCACCGCTGGGTGCCTACGTCGACAACACGCGCGGTGGGGGCCGCGCCAACCAGGCCGTCACCGGGACCCTGGCCTACGCGGGTAAGCAGGGCCTGTCCGGCGGCAACGAGCACTGGTCGGCACTGGCCACGATGATCCTTCCGGTCGGTGGCGCCCCGTACGTCATCATGCCCAAGGGCCCCAACGACTATGACGCCGCGTCGCCGGAGATCCAACGGCTGGTCGACAGCGGCACGCGGTTCGTCGCGGTCGCCGGGATCGGACTGCTCGCACCGGGTGACACCGGCCAACTCAACGACGGCGGACCGAGCGCCGCCCGCACCGCGCTGGGGTACAACCGCGCCGCCGACCAGCTCTTCGTCTTCCAGGGCGGCAGCTACACCCCCGACAACATGCAGGACCTCTTCCGCGGTCTGGGCGCCGAGCACGCCGTGCTGCTCGACGGCGGCGGCTCGTCGGCGATCGTGCTGCGCCGCGACACCGGCGGAATGTGGAGCGGCGCAGGCTCTCCGCGCGGCAACTGCGATACGCGTCAGGTGCTGTGCGATTCACGCGAGCGTGCGCTGCCCAGCTGGCTCGCGTTCAACTGAGCTCAGGCACGCAACCAGAGATCGACGCCCCCGCTGGTGAAGATCGTCAGCAGGGTTCTCCAAACATCTTCCCCCACTGCGTCTTTCACCTGTTTGTACGAGGTCATCACGAACCGGAACTTGCCGTCCTCTGGGGTGCCGAACCCTCCGCGCAGGCAGTCCGCGAGCGCGTCGAGGTTCGAACCGAAGTAGCCGCCGTCGCCGTTGACCGCACGGCCGATCTCGGTGAAGAAGTCCGCTTTCGAGTGCACTGCCGATCCGTCGATCCGATACGTCTTCACATGCCTCCGATCAGACAGAACGACTCGTAGTGGTCGTCGGTGTAGTACATCTCGGGCGGGTCGTCGAGCGGCGTCCCACCCGTCACGATCCGTCGGGCGCCGCGGTGAGCGAGCCCGGGCGTCGGGACCGTGTACTCGTGGTAATACCCGCGCTCGTGCTCGGGCAACAGTCCCTCGAAGTTCCCGAAGACGACGCCGTCGTTGCGTGGATACGGAAACGGCCCGCCGGACTCGATGAGGTCGACGGTGTCGGCGACCTCGGGCGGCAGGCTCTGCAGGCTGCACGTACCGTCGCCCGCCTGCGGAGGCGCGGTGGACGTGCACCCCACCAGGAGCGCGAACACCAGCGCCATCGGAGCGCGCGTCCACCACCTGCGTCGCATCGGCACGACGCTAGCAACAAATCCCGGGTTAGCGCGGGTTCTCGTGGGACGATCGTTACCCGAGTGAACAGAGTGACCGCAGCTTCGAAAGGCCCGACCCGACGCGTACCGTCCGCGAGCGGACGAAAGAGTCTGTCCAACACGCAGTTCCGCCCGGACATCGAGGGTCTGCGCGCGGTCGCCGTGCTTGCGGTGGTGCTCTACCACGCGGGCCTGCCCGGATTACGCGGCGGCTTCGTCGGCGTCGACGTGTTCTTCGTGGTGTCGGGCTTCCTGATCACCGGTCTGCTCGTCGGCGAAACCGCCCGCACCGGCACGGTCGGTCTGGCGTCCTTCTACGCGGCGCGGGCCCGACGACTACTGCCCGCCGCCGCGGTGGTGCTGGTGGCGACGTCGGTCGCCGCGGCCGTGCTGCTTCCGCCGCTGCAGGCCCGAAACGTCCTGGGTGACGCCATTGCCGGCGCGCTCTACCTGGGCAACTTCCGGTTCGCGGTCGAGGGCACCGACTACCTGGCCGCCGACACACCACCGTCACCGCTGCAGCACTACTGGTCGCTGGGTGTCGAAGAGCAGTTCTATCTGGTGTGGCCTGCGCTCATCCTCGGTGTCGCCTGGTGGTTGCGCCACCGATCGGCAGGCGGCGGCCGCAGCACCGCCTCGCCGCTCCCCTATTTCCTGGTGCTCGCGGCCCTGGCGGCCGGCTCGCTGGCGCTGTCGCTGGTGTGGACCAGGACGCTGCCGGCGTGGGCGTTCTTCTCCCTGCCGACGCGCGCCTGGGAGTTGGCGATCGGCGGTCTGATCGCCTTGACCGCCACCCGGTGGCGCAGGCTTCCCCCGGTGTGCGCCGCGGTCGTCGGCTGGGGCGGCCTGGTGTTGATCCTCGCCACGTGCAACCAGATCGGTGCGGCGACGCCCTATCCCGGCACCGCGGCGCTGCTGCCGGTGCTGGGCACCGCTCTGGTGATCGGGGCCGGCTGCGCGACACCGGATCTGGGTGTCGGGCGGCTGCTGTCGAAGCCGGTGCTGCGGGCCCTCGGTCGCGTGTCGTACTCGTGGTACCTGTGGCACTGGCCGGCGCTGCTGTTGGCGCCCGCGCTGATCGGTGCGGACCTGGGACTGGCCGGGCGGTTGGCGATGGTCCTGATGTCGCTCGGCTTGGCGATCCTGACCTTGCACCTGGTCGAGAATCCCGCCCGGTTCGCCGCGGCGCTGCGCTCGTCGGCCTGGCGCAGCCTGGCCGTCGGCGCGACCGCGACCGGCGTCGCGGTGTGCGCCGGGTTGGCGCTGCTGGCCCTGCGGCCGGTGCCCACCGGATCCGGTGAGGCGGTGCCCGCCGCCGCGATCGTCGACCCGCCCTCACCGCGGGCCCCCACCCCGTCCGAGCAGTTGCGCGACGCGGTCGCGCAGTCGGTGTACCCGCATGCGGTGCCGTCGAATCTGAACCCGCGCCTGGACGCGATCGGCAAGCCGGAGGTGTTCGTCAACGGGTGCGTGTTGTCGTGGGAGGACATCGCACAACCCGAATGTGCCTCTGGGGTGCCGGATTCGACGGTGAAGGTGGCGCTCATCGGGGATTCCCACGCGGCGATGTGGCAGCCCGCGCTCGAACCGGTGGCCCAGCAGCAGGGTTGGCGTCTGGAGACCATGGCCAAGGTGACCTGCCCGTTGATGAGGCTGCCGATCGTCAGCCCCTATCTGGGCCGCGAGTTCACCGAGTGCAAGCAATGGCGCGCCGCGGTGCTCGAGCGCATCGAGCGGGAACACCCCGGGTTGATCGTGCTCGACATGGTGCGCCGCTACGGCGCCGATTTCGGCTTCGTCAGCTACGACGGGGCCTGGCTCGACGGCTTGACGCGACTCGTCGCGCAACTGCGCGGCACCGGCGCGCGGGTGCTGGTGCTCGGCCCGGTCCCCGATCCGCTCGGCACGGTCCCGACGTGCGTCTCCGCGCACGTGGACGACGCCCTGGCCTGCGCACCACAGCGGTCGATCGCATTGAACGACAGCGGTATTGCCGCCGAGGCCGCGGCTGTACGCGCGGGTGGTGGCCAGTACGCCGATCTCGGCGAGTATTTCTGCACCGATCAGCGCTGCCCGGTCATCATCGGCAACACCCTGGTGTTCCGCGACGACAACCACATCACCGCCGAGTACGCGCAGCTGATGTCACCGGTCATCGGTGAGCTCACCCGCAGCGCCCTCGCCCGCAACTAACCCTCCGCCGAGGATTCGAGGTTCTCGGCACAACGCAACAGCGACTGTGCGAGTTGCTTCTGCGCCGGCGACGAAAGCCCCTGCAACATGAGTGCACGCACCGATCGCGACACTGATCAACGTGTTCACGGTCGAACCGGAACGCTCACGAGAACTCGTCGAGTTGTTGAGCCGAGCGACCGAGGACGTGATGCGCCATGTACCGGGTTTCATCTCGGCCAATATCCATCTGAGCGTCGACGGGACGCGCGTCACCAACTACGCCCAGTGGGAAAGTGTCGAGGCCTACCAGGCGATGCTCGCCGATCCCACCGCGGGTGAACACATGGGCAAGTGCGCGCAGATCGCGGTGAGCTTCGAGCCGCACCTGTACACCGTCGAGTCCGTGCACCACGCCTGAGATCCGAAGGTGTCGGCGGCTACGCGGCGTCCTTGGCTTTCTTGTCGTCCTTCTCGTTGTCGTCGCTCCCGGCCTTCTTGGCCGGCTTGGTGGTCGCCTTCTTCACGGCCTTCTCGATGCCATCGGCGACGGCCTTGATCTGCTTGCGACCGTTCTCGGCGATCTTGTTCACCCGGTCCTGAGCATCCTGGACGGCCTTCTGCGTACGCTCCCGCGCCTTCTGCGCCGACGCCTCGGCGCGCTCGTTGGCCTTCTTCACCGTGGCCTCGATCTCGGCACGCACACCATCGATGTCCGCGGCGGCCTTCTTGACCCCGCCACCGGCCTTCTCACCAGGCTCGGCCTCAACGGGATCGGTCGATTGCGAAGACGTTTCCTCTTGCGGCGACGCCAGATTCACGACGGTCGCGTCCGGGCCGGTGACCTTCGCATCCGCGGCCTGCTGCGGTTGGAACTGCGTGGTCGGCTCGAGCTGCCGCGCGGCGACATCGAGGATCTCGCCACCCGACGGTAGTGCGTCATCCAGACCGAGCAGGCCGAGAAGTGTGGTGAGCGGGCTCGGTACCGGATCCTGATCGACCAGTCCGTCGCCGATCGCCGTCCGGACCCCGCGCACCAGTTGGGTGACCACATCGCCGGGCACCTTCGCCCAGTCGACCTCGGGGAATGATCCGAAGGCGGTCGGGACATCGGAATCATCGAAGTCGCGCACATATTCGACGCCGTCGGCGGTCTCGACCCGGCGCACGTCGGTGTAGCCGAGATTCACCAGCGTGGTCAGCGCCGGCGAGAGGGCCGTGCCGATCGGATTGTTGAGGTTCAGGCCGGTGAACAGATTGATCAGGTCGACGGCGAGGTACGTCGGCTCGAGCAACGGCAGGCTCTTGGCATCCAACGTGTAGTAGATGTTGAGCTTGGGGCCCTTCGTCTCGTCGTCGTCGGGGTCCGCCACGTAATCGGTGACGTCTTCCAGCAGCTGGCCGACGACTTCCCCGGTCAGATCCGTGACGATGCCGGGAATGCTCTGGTTGCGCAGGATGTACGTCGGGAACATCGCCGCCGCAACGTTGTTCGTCATCGTGAACGGATTCGGCCAGGCGGCGAAGTCGGACATCGGCAGATACTCCGCCGTGGCGTCGACTTTGATCGGGATCAGGTTCGCGCCGCCCACCGTGAGGCCGAGGAGCTGGATGTTGCTCAGCGCCGAATCGCCATTCGTGCTGCTTTGCACCTGCGTGTCCGGGGTGACGGTGTCGATACCCATGAGGCGGAACAGCGGGTAGGCGCGGGCGAACAGGCCTCCGTTGGCGCGACCGGGGTTGTCGATCAACACCATCGGCAGGACCGTGAAACTTCCCAGAAGCGGATTCGTGCCGGTGTAGTTCGCGCCGCCCGGCTGATTCGGCAGGTCGTCCACGACCTGCTGGTACGCCGCGCCCGCCGCGAACGCGCCCAGTTGGAAGCCGACGACGACGGGGATTCGGAGCGCGACGAGGTCGGGCAGCTTCCCCAGAATGTGTTTGGGGTCGAGGATTCCCAGATCCCCGATGCCGCTCAGATTGATCGGGTCGAGCTCGACGTCCAGGTTGTCCAGCAGGCCCGTCAGCCCGACCTTCAGGTACTCGGTGTTGTTGATGTCCTGGGCGACCGAGTTGGGGAAGGGTGGCGCCCACCCGAGATCCACGCCGAAGAGTTTGAGCAAGGTGAACGGTGATCCGGTCGTGACGATGTTCAGTCCGGGGATCGGATCGCCGGACGCGTCGAGTGGGTTGGACAGATCGAGACCGAGCGCATCCAGTAGCGCACCGAGATTGTCGATCGAGTCGATCGAGTCGATCGCGTCGGGGTCGAGGAGGCTTCCGGCCAGGTCGGAGACAACCAGGCCTACGACCGCGTCCACCAGGTTTTGCGGGAGGCCGTCGAGGATCGGCAGATCCCCCACAATCGCGGTCAACAGCGGCGTCAACGCCTGCGCCACCAACGGTTGCAGCACGCCGGAGAGGTCGATCGGCACCTGCCCCAGGACGCCACCGAGTGCGTCGCCCAACGTGTTGTTCACCAGGCCGGTGGCGATGGACTGCGGGTCGAGGCCGGCCGCCTGCGCGAGCGCTTCGAGGCTGATGCTCTGCACCAGCGCGGTCAGGAACTGTGCCCCGATTTCCTGCGCCAGGTCGTAGCCCGCGCTCCCCGACCCTCCGGTGAGGTCCGGGATCTGATCGGGCGGCGGGAAGGGCCGGAAGTCCGCCTGAAGCGCCGCCTCCCGTGCCACCACGGCCGCGTTTGCTTCGCTGATGGGAGCGATACCTGCCGTCAACGCCGTGGCCGTGACAGTGGCGGCACCAAGCGTCGCGATCTTCTTTGCGCGCTTGTTTCGATTGCTGTTGTTTCCGGCCACTGGGCGGTCCTTTCAGTCGACCTTCTCAGGTTGCTCTCAGGAAAACTAGCACCTCCGTGATGCTTGTCACTAGTTGATTACGAACAATTCAAGCGAATTTTTATTGACGGCCGCGTCCAGTCGTATCACGCGCCGACCTGCGATCACACCCCACAGTCGACGAGTGCAAGCACTGCACAGCGAAACGTGGCAATGTTGCCAGAACATTCCGGCCGCAAGAATCGGGTCGCTTGGCCACGTAGCGGTGGCATCGCCGCTGCAATTCACGCCGATTCCTCAGAGGACCACGGCGCTGCGGTATCCGCCGTTAGCTGGTGGCGCGCTCGTCAGCCAAATGCCGCCAGCACGCTCGCGGCGGCCCGGTGCGTCTGCGTCGCGTACCCACCGCCGAACAGCACGACGTGCGCCGGCAGCGGGTACAACTGGTGCAGGCCGACGCGGTCCTGCCATCCGACCCGCAAGGGCTGCACCGACTGATAGCCATCGAGCACGTGTGCGTAGAACGGACAGCCGAACAGTGCCAGCATGGCGAGATCGGTTTCGCGGTGACCGCCGTGCGCGGCCGGGTCGATCAGCACCGCACCCGCCGGCGTCCACATCACATTGCCACTCCACAGGTCACCGTGCAGTCGACACGCGAAATCCTCGTCGTCGAAAGTGCCTGCGGCACATAGTTCGATGACATCGTCTACTGCGTGACGAGCAGGCCTACTCAACTTCGGCGCCGCCAACTCCGCCATGGGGCGCAGACGCTCGCCGGCATAGAACTCACCCCACGAATCGTGGCCGACCAATGACATCGGTAACGGGTGCGACATCGGCCCGAAGAACCCCGGCCCCTGGTAACCGTCCGGCCCCGCACCGAAACCGCGGGCCCCGGCGTTGTGGGTGATGGCCAAGCGCATGCCGAATTCGCGGGCGGCAGCGGCAGTCGGCGGTGCCGATTCGAGTCTTTCCAACGTCAAAGCCGTTCCGTCGCAATTCAGAACACGCACGCTGCGCACACCGCCGTCGACGCGCAGCCAGGCCAACCCCGTTGCCTCGGCGGCGAAGAACCCCTGCGGCGCGGCCGGATTGCTCTTGACGAATTCGTCGCTCATTGCCGTTGCGGTATCCCGGTGACAACAACAGACGACATGCCCGCGAGACTACTGATCGTCGGCCGATCACCTACGACTGGTGACCAGGGTTCTCCGCAGGGCCATTGTGATGAGGACCATGCAGGCCTGTCCGTTCGGAACGCAATGCTGCATCTCGACGTTTTTCCGGGGAGGATAACGTCTAGCCCGTGAATCTGCGAGGAGAAGGGGACGTCGAATTGGGTTTTGGTCGAAGCCTGGGAGGGTGCTGCGTATCGGCACTGCCGCTGCTTGCAGTGCTGACCGCGCCGCCATCCTTCGCAGCGCCCGCGTCATGTCCTGACGTCGAGGTCGTCTTCGCTCGCGGGACCAACGAAGCGCCGGGCGTTGGTCCGACCGGCCAGGCGTTCATCGATGCGCTCCGTGGCCAGGTGGGCCAGCAGTCACTCGGCGTGTATCCCGTCAACTACCCCGCCAGCGATCAATGGGCAACCGGCGTCGACGGAGTGAGAGACGCCAGCACCCGCATCCTTTCCACGGCCGAGACGTGCCCGCAAACCAAGATGGTCCTCGGCGGCTACTCACAAGGTGCGGCGGTCGCGGGTTTTGTGACCTCGGCTGCCGTACCCGATGGCGTCGACCCCGCCACGGTGCCCAAACCACTGCAACCCGATGTTGCCGAACACGTCGCCGCCGTCGTGCTTTTCGGACTGCCGAACGAGCGGGCCATGAACTTCCTCGGGGAGCCCCGGGTGGTGATCGGTCCGCTCTATGAGACGAAGACCCGCACGTTCTGCGCCACCGAGGACCCGGTGTGCTCCGACGGTTTGAACTTCGCCGTGCACAATCCGAGCAGTTACGACGGTGATCTGACCAACCAGGGCGCGGTCTTCGCCGCTGAGCGCGTCAACGCCGCCTGACGTGGCGCCCGACTGACCCGAAACCACCGGATCAGTCTGCGCCGATGGCCGTGCGGATGTCTCCACCCACCGCGACGGTTTGGTACTCGGCGTTCATGACGGACAGCAGTTCGAGGACGGACAACCGGTCCAGGTCGGCGGTCCGCGCGTTGCGGCGCTCGGTCTCCAGTGTGCTGAGGTTCATGAAATCCCTTGATGTCATTCGCTGTTGGATGCGTGTCGGGGTGAACGCCGATGAGGTTGAACCGCCGCACGGGTTTTTTCAAGTGCTGCCGCGGGCCACGTGGACACCGCACCGCTACATGCGCTGCCCGATGACGCCTACTACCGCAGGTCTGCCCCGAAGACCACCGGCAAGGAACATTTCCACCTGCCCTATCTGCGCAACGCCCTCGACGGGTTGCCGCCGCTACGAGCCGAGGATCTGCTGGCGACGCTGACCCGGCTGACGGCCGTCACGGTCGCCGATGCGTGCCACACCCACCAAGTCACAGAACTTTTCGTCTCGGGCGGCGGGACACGAAATCCCGTGCTGATGGCCATGATCCGGCGGGAACTGCCGGGCGTGCCGTTGCGTCACAGCGACGAACTCGGCCTTCCCTCGGAGGCGAAGGAAGCGCTGGCCTTCGCTGTTCTCGGTTTCCTCACGGTTCACGGGCCTGCCCGGCGGCTGCCGGACCCGGTGGCCACCGCACCTCGCATTCTCCGCGTCACCTGTCCTACGGTTGACGGGTGAACGACACCGTGATGCGCCGAGCCGAACCCACGGACGTGCCCGCCATCCGGCGGCTGGTGCAGGATGCGTTTGCGATCTACGTTCCCCGCATCGGTAGGGAACCCGCCCCGATGGCCGCGGATTACGCTGCGGCGATCGAGAATTCGCGGGTGTGGGTACTGGAGGCGCAAGGCCGGCTGGTGGGGGCGTTGGTCAACGAAGTGCACGACGACCATCTGCTGCTGGACACGGTCGCGGTCGCACCCGGCACCCAGGGCCGTGGCTATGGTGCCCGCCTGCTCGCACGCGCCGAGGAGGATGCGCGCGAACTCGGGCTACCCGAGGTCCGCCTGTACACCAACGCGAAGATGACCGAGAACCAGACCTTCTATCCCCGGCACGGTTACGTCGAGACCGCCCGCGGCGAACAGGACGGCTACTCCCGCGTGTTCTACGCCAAGCGGATCACTCACTGACCGCCGCGTCGGCGATTTCGCGCATCTGAGTGAGCACCCGCGCCCCGATTTGAGCCGCGAGCGCCAACGCCGTCTGGTCGTCTTCGGGCACCCCGGCAAGAAGTTCGGTGATGCGCTGCCTGCGAATCTCGGCGCGAGTTTCCCACTGCTTCTTGCCCGCGTCACTGATCGCCACCAGCCGGACGCGTCCGTCTTCGGGGTCAGTGCAACGTTCCAGCAGTCCCTGGTGCTCCAGTCGCTGCACGAGTTGCGTCATACCCGACTGGCTCGCCCCTTCGGCCTCGGCGAGTGCGGTCAGCCGCATCGGCCCCTGACGTTGGAGCCGGTTGAGCACAAGCGTTGCGCTCGCGCTCAATGCGGTGCGGTCGACGAGATGTCGCCACAGCAGGTCGGCACTGGTGACGATCATCTCCGAGATGGCCTCCACACTGCTGGTGCCCACCACTGCGCTCACATGGCATTTATATCATCTACGCGATACAAAACTCACCGGACTCTCCAACCGACGGGAATAATTGCCGGCCATGTGCAAGTTTAGCCTCTCGGTACAAATCGATCTCTGCAGCATCGAATCACATAGGTGATATACATATGACTTCCGTTGCCCCCGAGCAGGCAGCACCGAACACTGCTGCCGGCACGACGGCGCGACGCTCTGTCGTGCCGAAAACCCTGCAGACGGCATGGTTGCCCGCCGTCACCGTCATCGCACTCGGTATCGGATCGGTAGCGGTCTGGAAGGTCCACCAGATGTCCGCACCCGGACCCGTCCCGTCCGTACTCACCGCGCAGGCACCCGAGCAGTTCACCCCCAAACGCATGACGTACGAATTGTTCGGTGCGGTCGGCCGGGGCGGCCTGTTGACCTACATCGACATCGAAGGCAACCCCCACCGGGTCGACATCACCGAACTGCCGTGGTCACATACCGAGACCACAACCCTCACCGTCGTCTCCGGAAGCATCTCCGCACAGGTCGAGGGCGGCGAGGTTGGCTGCCGCATACTCGTGAACGACGTTGTGCGTGACGAGAGTTCGTCCACCCACGCCAACGCCGACGTCACCTGCAGAGTCAAGTCCGCATGAGCGCGCACCGGGCGGGCCGGCCATTCTTCGCGCGCACCGTACGCGTCCTGGCCGTCCCCATCATCGTGTTCTGGGCGCTGCTGGCAGTCAGCACCAACACCTTCATCCCGCAGGTCGAGCGGGTCGCCGACGAACTCGCAGGTCCGATGATCCCGAGTTACGCCCCCTCCCAGGTTGCTCTGCTGCACATCGGCGAGAAGTTCCAGGAGTCCGACTCGACCAACCTGACCATGCTGGTCTTGGAGGCCGACCGGCCACTCGACGACGGCGACCACCGGTACTACGACGACCTGATCCGCCGATTGCAGCAGGACACCGCGCACGTGCAGTACGTGATGGACCTGTGGGGCAAGCCCATCACCGCCGCGGGCGCCCAAAGTCTGGACGGCAAAGCGTCGTTCGTCCTGCTTCGGCTCGCGGGCAACATCGGCCAACTGGAGGCCAACGAGTCCGTCGAGGCGGTCCGCGACATCGTCGCCGACGACGCCCCACCACCGGGCCTCAAGGTTTACGTCAGTGGGGCCGCACCGCTGGCCTCGGACACGCTCGCCATCGCGAACTCCAGCCTCAACAACATCACCATCCTCACCATCATCCTCATCGTCGTGATGCTGCTGCTCGTCTACCGGTCGGTGTCGAGCCTGCTCGTCCCGCTGCCCAGTGTGCTCATCGAGATGCTCGTCGCCAAGGGCGTCATCGCCACCCTCGGGCACTTCGGGATCATCCCGCTGTCGTCGTTCGCGGTGAACGTGGTGGTGGCACTGACGTTGGGTGCGGGGACGGACTACGGCATCTTCCTGCTCGGCCGCTATCACGAGGCCCGCCAGGCCGGCGAGTCCCGCGAAGACGCGTACTTCACCGCATACCGCAGCGTCGCCCCTATCATCATCGGATCGGGCCTGACCATCGCGGGCGCCTGTTACTGCCTGAGCCTGGCCCGCCTCGACTACTTCCACACCATGGGGCCTGCCGTGGCGATCAGCATGCTGTTCACCATCGCCGCGGCACTCACGCTCGCCCCGGCACTACTGACACTGGGCAGCCTGCTCGGCCTGTTCGACCCGACCCGTCCCGCGCGGGGGCGGCTGTACCGGCGCATCGCCACCAGCGTGGTGAGATGGCCAAAACCCGTCTTCGTGGCCAGCACCGCGGTCGTCATGATCGGCGCGGTGTTCGTCCCGACCTATCAGGTCAACTACGACGACCGGGCCTACCAACCCGCCGATGCACCGGCCAATCTCGGCTTCGAGGCCGCGGACCGGCACTTCAACCAGAGCAAGTTGTTCAGCGAGATGCTGATGATCGAATCCGATCACGACATGCGCAACTCGGCGGACTTCATCTCCCTGGACCGGGTGGCCAAGAGCCTCATCCGGCTTCCCGGCGTCGCCATGGTCCAGAGCATCACCAGGCCGCTGGGCCGGCCGTTGGAGCATGCGACGATTCCCTACCTGTTCACCACGCAGGGCAGCGTGAGTGGTCAGCAGTTGCCGTTCAGCGAGAAACAGAACGAGAACACCGACCGGCAGGCCGAGATCCAGGCACGTTCGGTCGCGGTACTGCAGCAGGTCATCACCATCACTCGGCAGATGTCAGACGAATTGCATTCGACCGTATTGACATTCGAAAACCTCGAACAGGTGACCGACGACGTGAACGAAGGTATCTCGAACCTCGACGACTTCCTGCGCCCGCTGAAGAACTACTTCTACTGGGAGCCGCACTGTTTCGACATCCCGGTGTGCTTCGCGATGCGCTCGCTGTTCGACTCGCTCGACGGCATCGACAGCCTCGACGAGCAGATCGGTGACGCCGTTGTGTCATTCGAGGCGCTGGATCGGCTGCTGCCGCAGATGATCACGCAACTGGAACGGATGATCGCCGACAGCCAGGCCGTGCTGGGCATCCTCACCAACAACTACGGTCCGGGGCATCTGCAGTCCACCCAGACCGATCAGACGTACTACGACCAGATCAACGTCGGCAACGACTTCGACCGGGCGCGCAGTGACGACTTCTTCTACATCCCCCACGAGGCGTTCGACAACGACGACGTCAAGACCGGCATGAAACTGCTGATGTCACCGGACGGCAAGGCCGCCCGGTTCATCATCACCCACGAGGGCAATGCCATGGCCCCGGAGGGCATCGAGCACGTCGAGCAGTTCCCGGACGCCATCAAGATGGCGCTCAAGGAAACCTCGCTGGCCGGCGCCAAGATCTACCTCGGCGGATCGGCGTCCAACAACAAGGACATCAAGACCTACGCCGCGTCGGACCTGCTCATCGTGGCGATCGCGGCGTTCGTGTTGATCTTCCTCATCATGTTGTATCTGACCCGAAGCCTGGTGGCGGCCATGGTCATTCCCGGCACCGTCGCGTTCTCCTTCGCCGGCGCCTTCGGGTTGTCGGTGATGGTGTGGCAGCATCTGATCGGCCTGCACCTGCATTGGCTGATCCTGCCGTTGAGCTTCATCATCCTCGTCGCCGTCGGATCCGACTACAACCTGCTGTTGATCTCGCGCGTCAAGGAGGAGACCGGGGCCGGACTCAACACCGGACTGATCCGCGCGTTGGGAAGCACCGGCGCCGTGGTGACATCGGCAGGTCTGGTGTTCGCGTTCACCATGTTGGCGATGCTCATCAGCGATCTGCGCACCATCGGCCAACTGGGCTCCACGGTGTGCATCGGATTGCTCCTCGACACCATGATCGTCCGGTCACTGGTGGTGCCCTGCTTGCTGCGCCTGCTCGGCCCGTGGTTCTGGTGGCCCACCCTCATCCGTCAACGCCCGCTCAGACAACCACTGCGGCAACGTGACAAGGAGACGGTGGCATGACGACCTCCACCCTGTACGGGATTTTGGCGATCATCTCGTTCACCCTGATCTGGGTGTGCGCGACCATCGCGTTTTTCTTCACCAGGCGGATCATGAAGCGCCCACACGTCACCGCGCGGCTCGGTATCGGCGTGGTGACCGCCGCGGTGCGCAAGGTCGGCAGGCGCGAAACGCTTTCCGACGACGAGTTGACACTGGCCCGTCAGGTCCTCGACGACCGCGGCAGCGCACTGGCACTTGCCATTCCGGCCACGCTGTTCTTTCTCGGTTGCTTCTACGTGTTCGGCAGTCTCGAACAACTGCACGGCCGCACCCCATCGGAGCGCACATTTCTCGGCGTCATCCCGATCATCACGTCGACGAACATGACCGTCCAGGTCTTGCGCAGCGTCCGACTGAAGCGACGGGTTCGGGGTCTCAAGTCGGATTCACCGTCCGACGGCGTAGCCGGTGCCCCCGCGCGGGTTGGCGGCGGCGGACAACCGGCCGGTCACGCGGTCACGTCCCACCATCGACAGTCTGCCGAGTGACCATCCGGTCGCGACGGTCACATCGTGCCCGCGCCTGCGCAACCCGTCGATCACCTCGGCACCGGCCCGATCCTCCACGACGACACCGCATTCCGACGCGGTACGCGGAACGAACGAACTCCGGAACGCGGTGGTGTGGAACATCGGGGCGTCGATGGCCTGTTGCGGCGTGAAACCTCCGACGATGGTGCGCAACAGATAGAGCAGCTGCCACTGGTCCTGCTGGTCACCCCCCGGGGTGCCCAGGGACACGACCGGCACATCCGCATCGAGCACCATCGTCGGGCTCAGCGTGGTCCGCGGGCGGGTCCCCGGCACCAACGCCGACGGGCTGTCCTCGTCGAGCCAGGTCATCTGCAGGCGCGTGCCCAGGCACAAACCCAGCCCGGGGACGGCTGGTGACGATTGCAGCCAGCCGCCGGACGGCGTCGCCGAGATCATGTTGCCGAATCGGTCCACAACATCGAGATGACAGGTGTCGCCCCGCATCTCACCGGTTCGTGACACCGTCGGCTCACCGGTTCCCACGTCGGCCCGCGGAGCGAACGCAGGCTGCGGACGATAGGGCCGGAGTCCCGGGAGTTCACCGGGTTCGACGGCGGTCATCGCCCGATCGGTGATCTGCTCGGCGCGCTGCGCACAGTACCCGGTGGCGAGCAGTTGGGTGAGTATCCCGTTGCCGGGTCGGGCGTCGCCGTAGTACGCCTCGCGGTCGGCCATCGCGAGCTTGATGGTCTCGACGATCGTATGGATTCCCTCGGCGGTGCCGGGGTCGATGCTGCGGGTGCCCGCGGCATGGGCGAGAATTCCCAACGCCTGCAACAACACCGGGCCCGAGGACCAGAACCCGGCCTTGACGACGTCGACGTCTTTGAACCGCAAGCGCAACGGGGTCTCCGTGCGGATGCGCAGGGTCTGGAAATCTGCGCGGGTGAGCACCCCGGCGTGGTCACGGCCGTCGGAGTGCCGGTGTGGTGTTCTCACGAAATCGGCTATGGTGGCGGCGATCTCACCTCGCCACAGCGTTCGCGCCCGGACGATGCCGTCAGTGCGGGTACCGGTCTCACCTGCCCTAGACAGCCGGCGCAGCACCGCCGCGTAGGCCGGATTCCGGACCAGCTCACCTGGCGCGGGTGCGGTGTCCTGCGGCAGCCACACGTCGCGCGATGTGGGCCAGTGCCGCTCGAAGTGGCCGGCCATCGTGGTGAGCACCGCCGAGAGTTGGTCACTGCATTCGATGCCGCGCTCGGCGTGGTCGATCGCATAGCCGAGCACGTCGCCCAGCCGCCAGGTGCCGTATCGCTCCAGCAGGTGCAGCCACGACTCCACCGCCGCGGGCACCGCCGCTGCGAGCGCGCCCGCCCCGGGCACATGCGTCAGCCCGCGCTCACGGAAAGCGCCGATCGTCGCCCCCGCCGGTGCAGGACCCTGTCCCACCAACACCACGGGCGCAGGCGCATCGGCGGTGGACACCAGGGCCACCATGTCCCCACCTGGGCCGTTGAGATGCGGTTCGGCGACATGCAGGACGAAACCCGCGGCCGCGGCGGCGTCGAACGCGTTGCCGCCACGTTCCAGCACCGACAGCGCGGTGCCGGACGCCAGCCAATGCGTCGACGCGGCCATGCCGTGCCACCCTGTCAGGGTCGGACGGGTGGTGAAGCCGGTCATCGGACACCGCTGGGCGCGTCGGCGCTGTCGACGAGTGGTCGCATCACTCCGTTGTAGACGGCGCACGCCGCATCCGTCGACTCTGACCTCAGCGCGAGGGCACCGGTCCGGTCACCGACGCTCGCTCCACGATCCGGGTGTGGGGCCAGTAGTCACTGGCCGCGTAGTGTTGCACCGCTCGGTTGTCCCAGATCGCCACCGAGTCGGGCGCCCACCGGAACCGGCACTGGTGCTCAGGCGCGTCGGCCGTGCGGCACAAGCGATCCAGCAGGTCGAGGCTCGCCTGCTCGGAGTATCCGGCGATGTGGCTGACGAACATGCGATTGACGTAGAGGTGGCGACGACCGGTCACCGGATGCGTGCACACCACGGGATGGGTGACCGGCGGGTGCGCGGCCCGCAACTCGGCGATCTTCTCCTCCGGCAGCAACTCCCGGATGTAGTGCGTGAAGTCGTGCACGGCGTCGAGGTCGTCGATCTCGCGTCGGGTGTCGTCGTCGAGCGAGTCGTACGCGGCGTACATGTCGGTGAACAACGTGTCACCTCCGATCGGAGGTACCTCGATGGCGTGCAGTATCGCCACGATGGACGGCTCGCGCCGCCACGTGACGTCGTGATGCCAGGCGTTCTCGAATCCGGAGACGGTCGCGTCCTTCTGGAAGCGGGCCAACGCCGAATCCGCAGTGTTGGACGGCAACAGCGGATGCACCTCCACGGGGCCGAACCGACGGGCCAGCGCGGCGTGCGCTTGCGCGGACATCGGCTGGTCACGGATAAACAGCACCTTGTACTCGTGCAGCGCTGCGCGCAGTTCTGCGAACACCTCGTCGGCCAGGGGCGCTGTGAGATCCACACCCGAGATCTGCGCCCCCAGCGTCACACCCGTCTGCTCGGCGTCGAAGTGCCGCCACCGCAGGGCAGCCAGCCGGTCACGCTCGGCTGCGAGGTGGCTGAACGGTCCTGCCAGCACGGGGAATCCGGGGATCCGCCGTGGTGCCGGCCGTGGGGCATGGCGCATGTCGGTCATCCGTGCTCCTTTTCGTCGTAGTCGAATGACTACACGCTAATGTAGTCGAGTGACTACAGCAAGTGGCGGTGACGCGGGCGCACGGATCCGCCCCGTCGTGCTGACCCATGCCGCGGACCTGTTCGCCGAACGCGGCCCCGCCGCGACCTCCTTGCGCGACATCGCCGAGCGCTCAGGCGTCAACGCCGGTCTGATCTTTCGCCACATCGGCAACAAGGAGGCAGTCGTGGGCGCGGTGCTCGACCACCTCGCCGAGGACCTTGCGTCCGCGCGCGACAGCGATGCTCCCGACGAGGTGATCGAGGCACGCGCCGAACGAAGTTGGAAGGTCATCGCCCGGGCGCTGCTGGACGGCTATGACGTCGGACGGCTCCAACACCGGTTCCCCGTCGTCGAACAACTCGTCGAGGCCGCGCGAGAGCAACATCGAGACGATTACACCGCTCGTGTCGCCACCGCGGACGCCCTGGCCCTGCAGCTGGGCTGGCGCCTGTTCGGTCCGTTCCTCAGGGCGGCCACCGGTCTGGACCAAGGCCGACCCCACGCCATCGGTGAGACCAACACCGACGCGGTGACCTCACGGCTGGGTGATCCGCGGCACCTCGGGCGCGATTGACGCGGAGAGCAGGGCCGGCTCACCCCACCCCCGCCGAAACGTCACGCCGTCAGGTGACTTCTCGCACTTTTCCTGACGGAATGACGTTTCGTCGGGGTGTTTTGCTGGGGTTTCACGGTTCACAGGAAAGGGTGTGACCGATATCGCGGGCAGCTGGGTGGCACGCGAGCAGGTGGATGAGCCACCATCAATGCATGTATCAAAAACCCGCGCACGGGTTCCGTCTACCACGGCGACCCCCGTCCGCTGGTGGGCGGCCTGTGCATTCGTCCGCACACCGCTCGTGCGCCGTGCCGACCGCCTTCAGGCATGGACGCTCGTCACCGCCGTGCTACTGACGATCGCGGCGATCTACCCGGCCGCACACCTCGGCCACGCCGGCTACGCCGGGCGTGCACAGGCCATAGCTGCCGAGGCCGCGGCCCGTCACCCCATCGAGGCGACCGCGCTCGCGGGCAGCACCATCGACCCCACGCTGGCCGAGGCGACGACGCCTGCGTCGTTCCATGTGCGGGTGCAGTGGAACACCCAGAGCGGTGTGCGCCAAGCCCTGAGCGCCGTCGACCATCCGGTGAAGGCCGGTGACAAGGTCCGCATCTGGCTCGACGACAAGGGCGCCGTCACCAGCGCGCCGAAGACCGATTCCGACGCGCGCATCGCGGGCATCGGGGCGTTCGTGTTCGCCTGGCTGGCGATGGTGGTGCTGATCGGCGGCGGCTACGCCGCGGTCCACGTGGCGCTCACCCGGCGGCGCAACCGCGAGTGGGATCAAGGCCTGCGCGAACTGGTCCACTGATCAGCCCCGCATCAACTCGTCGACGTGAGCGCTGACCGACTCGCGCAGCCCCTGCAGGTCGTATCCGCCCTCCAGCACCGACACCAGCCGGCCGTCACAGTGCCGCTCTGATGCCGCCATCAGTTGCCTGGTCGCCCAGGCGAAATCATCGGCGGTCATCCGAAGCGACCCCAACGGGTCACGCTCGTGAGCGTCGAAACCCGCTGAGACGATGATCAGCTCGGGTTCGAACCGGTCGACCGCTTCGATGATGCGGTCCCGGAACGCCTCCCGTAGTTGGTCGCCGCCGTCACCGGGGCGCAACGGTGTGTTGAAGATGTTGCCGACGCCGGTCTCGTCGACCGCGCCGGTACCCGGGAACAACGGCATCTGGTGGGTCGAGGCGTACAGCACACTGGCATCGGAGTAGAAGATCTCCTGGGTGCCGTTGCCGTGATGCACGTCGAAGTCGACGATCGCGACACGGGACAGCCCGTGTTTGAGCTGCGCATGCCGCGCGCCGATGCTGATGTTGTTGAACAGGCAGAAGCCCATCGCGCGTTCGGTTTCCGCGTGATGTCCGGGTGGACGGCACGCCACGAACGCGTTCTGCGCGGTGCCGTCGAGCACGCTGTCGACCGCCTGCAGCGTGCCGCCGACGCCGCGAAGCACGACCTCCCACGTCGAGGGCTCCATCATGGTGTCGCCGCCGTCGAGGTAGACGAACCCCTCGGTCGGGCGGGCTGCCTCGAGCGCGTCGACGTAGGCGTTGCTGTGGACATACCGCGTGACGTCGAGTTCGGCGAGTTCGGCCTCGACTCGCAGCAACGCGTCGAAGCGGCTGTGCGCCAACGCCATCTCGACCGCGCGGTAGCGGTCCGGGCGTTCCGGGTGCCCGGCCGCGGTCCGGTGGGCGGCGAAGATCTCGTGGTGGATCAGCAGGGTCGGCACGGCGCTGGCTCTCTCCTTCTGTGGTGAAACCTTCTGGGAAAAACCTCTGGTGAAGCACGGCCGAGGGGACCCCCTCGGTTCCCCTCGGCCGCTTGCCCCATCAGTCCGCCGACGCCAGTGAGGTCGTCCGCGTCGACTTGGGCGATACCGCCGTGCCGCTGCGACGGCCCGGCTGGCGCAGGAACACCGCGATACCTGCCGACACCAGCGCGCTGGCCGCGGCGATCCAGTACGCACCGGCGTAACCCCAGCTGTCGATCACGCTGGCACCCACACCGATACCGACGACCGAGCCGAGCAGCTTCGAGCTGTAGACCAGGCCGTAGTTGCTGGCGTTGTTGTTCTCGCCGAAGTAATCCGGCGTCAGCGCCGCGAACATCGGGTAGAACGCGCCGCCGCCGAAGCCCACCAGGAAGGCGAAGAACAGGAACAGGACCTCGTTGTGTGCCTGGCCCGCGTAGAGCAGGCCCACCAGTGCCACCGCCGATACCAACAGCACCAGGATGAGCGTCAGCTTGCGCCCGAGCCGGTCCGACACCCAGCCGGTCGCGCCGCGGCCCGTGCCGTTGATGATCGACAGCACACCCGCCGAAGACGCGGCGATCAGCGGGCCGAAACCGAGTTCTTTGGCGAACGGCACCATGTAGCTGCTGCCGAACAGGGACACACCCGCGCTGATGCCCAGCGACAGCCACATCAGCGGCAGCATGCCGGTCCTGATCGCCTCCATCGGGGTGAACTGCCGTACGGCGGGCGGGTTCTTGGCCAGTCCCTTGGCCCCGGCCTTGCTGCTGGCCCACTGCAGCGGGTCGACCGCCTCCGGCCACCAGTTCTTCGGCGGGTCACGGAACAGCAGGCCGCAGATGACGAGGACGACCAGCATGTAGGCCCCGACCAGGTCGAGTACCCACACATACGTGCTCGGGTGCAGCGCGTAGCTGAAGATGAAGATGAAAGGTACGGCGCCGTAAGCAAATCCGCCGTTGACGAAGCCGGTCTTGCCGCCGCGCCGTTCGGGGTACCACTTGCCGACCATGTTGATACACGTCGCGTACACCAGGCCCGCCCCGATACCACCGCAGACGGCGAAGCCGAGGTATGCGATGAAGAGGTTGCCCTGGGTGAGGGTGACGAAACCGAGTGCTGACAACGCCGCGCCGATGAGCATCGCGGCACGCGCCGACACGATGCCCTTCTCGCGGAGTTTCCCGGCGGGGAAGGCGATGCCGGCCTGGAACAGGGCCCAGATGGCGAGCAGCCAGAACGTCTCGGACATGCTCCATCCGTGTGCGTCCCGGATCGCCTCCTCGGCGGCGCCGTAGCCGTACTCGTAGACACTGACGGCCATCATGGCGAGCCACGGCAGCCAGACCATCCAGGCCCTCGAGCGGCCCAGGATGTCGCGGTCGGATTCCCCGACGCGGTAGACGCGGTTGTTCGCGTCAGTTATCTCGCGGTAATTTGCGAGCGCTGATGACATCGTTCATTCTCTTTCTTGCAATGATCGCGGCCGGCGCTCGATTGCCCCATTCGCACACGGTGGTGGGCACCGTGCACGATGTCGAGCGCTCGCCGTAATCGCGGCGCGCTGGCGCGCCGATGATCGTCGTCGACTCAATGCACTTGCGGTAGTGCCTTGCGGCTTGACTCGATACGCGTGCCCTTTCGTCCGTGGGCTGCTGACCCGTAGTTTTCAGATGGCTCCGGAGACCCGGAAGAGTTCGAGTTGTTCCGGCGAATAGCCCAGTTCGGCGCAGATCGCGTCGGTGTGCTCGCCGAGCAGCGGTGAGCGGACGATCTCGACCGGGGAATCCGACAGGCGCAGCGGCGATCCGACGGTCTTGAACGAGCCCCGCTGCGGGTGTTCGACGGTGACCACCGCGCCGAGTTCGGCCAGGGTCTCGTCCTCGATGAGTTCCTTGGTGCCGAGCACCGGGCCGCACGGGACGTTCAGCGCGTTGAGCGCTTCCAACGCCTCCCACTTGGAGTGCCGCTCGGACCAGTCCTCGATCAGCGCGAACATCTTGTCCAGCTTGTCCAGTCGATCCTCCGGCCGTGCCCAGGCCGGGTGATCGGCGAGCTCGGGGTGGCCGATCAGTTTCGCCAGCGGGGCCCAGATTTGGGGCTGGACGATGACGTAGATGTAGTCGTTGGGTCCGCCGCCCTTGGTGCGAACCGCCCAGCCGGGCTGCCCGCCGCCGGAGGCGTTGCCTGCCCTCGGCACCTCGTCGGTGAAGTTCTCGTTGGGGTATTCGGCCAGCGGGCCGTGTGTGAGCCGTTGCTGGTCACGCAGTTTCACGCGGCACAGGTTGAGCACGGCCTCCTGCATCGCGACCTCGACGCGTTGGCCGCGCCCGGTGTTGGTGCGCTGGTACAGCGCGGCAAGGATTCCCGCGACCAGGTGGATACCGGTGCCCGAGTCACCGATCTGCGCACCGGTGACCGTGGGTGGCGCATGTTCGAACCCGGTGGTGGCCATCGAACCACCCATGGCCTGTGCGATGACCTCGTAGGCCTTGAAGTTCGCGTACCGGCCCGGGCCGAAACCCTTGATCGAGGCGTAGATGAGCCTCGGGTTGATGTTGTGCAGCCGCTCCCACGGGAATCCGAAGCGGTCGACGACGCCGGGACCGAAGTTCTCCACCAGGATGTCCACCCGGGACACCAGGTCGATGAAGATCTGCTTGCCCGCATCGGTCTTCATGTTCACCGTGATGCTGCGCTTGTTGCAGTTGAGCATCGTGAAGTAGAGGCTGTCGACGCCGGGCACGTCGCGCAGCTGGCTGCGGGTGATGTCGCCGGTCTTGGGCGCCTCGAGCTTGATGACGTCGGCTCCCAGCCACGCCAGCAGCTGCGTCGCCGACGGCCCGGACTGCACGTGCGTCATGTCCAGAACCCGGACTCCTGACAGCGCCTTTCCGTCGACGTTTGTCGGCACCGCAGGGCCATCGTTCACAGGTCGGGTCTCGGCCATGTCACCATCCCTCTACTCGCCAAAGGTCGCTGGGGTTCTCCGCGAACTGCCTGCAGACCGGCAGATCCGATGCAATCCCGATTGCATACCGTATGCGTTCCTCGAAAGTGTGTCCCACGTAACACTGCCTTGTCCAGCCTTCGCGCAGATCTCGATCAGGCAGATCGGCGGAACCACCGGACGCAACGACCCGATCGGACGCGCACATCGTGCGTACCGGCCCGTCGCAGCCCTGCGGTTGTCGGGCCAAATCCGGCGCTACGATGAATTTTCCTCATTCACAGCGTTTTTCAAGGTTCGCATCGACAGAGGTCACGGCGTTGCAGGCGGGCGTCAAGCCCTCGGTGGAGAACGTCCAGTCGATTCACAGCGGAATTTGCCCTTGCGCACAGATTTGTATGTCGTATACCTTGCGTTGTGATCGTCGTCACGTGTTGCCCCACCTGATCGATTGGTTACCCGACATGAATCTGTATGCAATATTCAGAATCCACAGGGCCGGCCCGAACGGGCCGACCCTTGACCGAGAGG
This sequence comes from Mycolicibacterium goodii, assembly GCF_001187505.1. The sequence goes on along the minus strand of NZ_CP012150.1, from coordinate 1,619,306 downwards.
TTCAGCGCGCATGACCTCAACAGCTCAGCCGACCTACCGCGAGGTGGTCGACGACAACGGCAGGGTGTACCGGATCGGCGAGACCGACCGCGACATCATGGGACGCTCCCGCGCCTGGATGGTCTGGCTGCCGTGGATTTCCATGATGGCGATCAGCTCTTCGGAGTACGCCTTCACCTCGGCCGAGGACACCCTGGCCGACGCGCACGGCTGGCACGGCGCCCACATCTTCTGGCTGCTCGGTGTGTGGGTCCTCTTCCAGGCCGCGGTGGCCTTCCCGGCCGGCCGGCTGCGCGAGAGCGGCAAGCTCTCGGCACGCGCGGCCATGATGCTGGGCGCCGTGGGTTCGCTGCTTGGCTACCTGTCGCTGGCGTACTCGCCCAACGTCTTCTTCGCCTACCTGGGCTTCAGCTTCTTCGGCGGAGGCGCGGCCGGCTTCGTATACGCCACCTGCGTGAACATGGTGGGCAAGTGGTATCCGGAACGCAAAGGCGGCAAGACCGGCTTCGTCAACGGCGGTTTCGCCTACGGATCGGTTCCCTTCATCTTCATCTTCACGTCGTACATGGATCTGTCCAACTACCAGGGCGTCCTGTTCGCAGTCGGCGTCTTCCTGGCCGGACTGGTGGCGGTCAGCGGCTTCTTCTTCAAGGACCCGCCGAAGAACTGGTGGCCGCCGCACGTCGACCCGCTGGGCGCGGCCTCCGACCCGCGCATCGCACGGTCGCTGCGCAAGAACCCGCCCGCGGTCAAGCAGTTCACGCCGATGGAGGCCATCAAGACCGGCATCCTGCCGCTGATGTGGTTCGTCCTGCTGTGCACGGCAGGCATCAACATCTTCGGCATCGCCATGCAGGTCCCGTTCGGCAAGGAGATGGGTTTCGCCGGCGGCATCGTCGCCCTGGCGATGAGCCTCAAGGCCATCATCAACGGCACCGGCCGCGGCGTGATCGGCTGGATCTCCGACCGGTTCGGCCGCCGTGACACGCTGATCCTCGTCTGTCTGGTGCTCGGCCTGGCGCAGTACGCGGTGTACCTGTCCGGGTCCATCGGCAACATGCCGTTGTTCCTGTTGGCCTCGATGGTGTCGGGCTTCGGTGGCGGCGCGATCTTCCCGCTGTTCGCGGCGATGACCGCCGACTACTTCGGGGAGAACAACAACGCCACCAACTACGGCCTGGTGTACAGCTCGAAGCTGGTCTCCGGTCTGGTGGGTGCCGGCCTTGGCTCGGTCGTGGTCAGCGCGTGGGGCTACGGCGCGGCGTTCACCATCGCCGGAACCGTTGGCGTGGTGTGTGCCTTCCTGACCCTGCTGCTCAAGCAGCCCAAGCTGCCGAAGTCCGAGCGGGTGTCCGGGTCGACCCCGGCACGGCACTCCAGCCAGGAGAAGGAGGCATCGCTGGCGGCCGACTGATCCGGTCCGCGACGAGTCAGATACGGCCCCGGGTGCGGGTGAGGTCGACAAGACCCCGCGCCCGGGGTCGTTTCGTGTGCGCGCACGGTTGGGTTCGGCGCGGCCGCGACTCGGCCGAATACCCTGGCCCCAGACGGTTCATTGCATACCAAAAACCGGTAAGCTGGGGACAACCTCGAAGGCTAAGGAGCCGCCAGCCATGTCTCGTCCGTATCCCGCCGGCAAACGCAAGAAGGTATCGCCGGCCAACATGCTGGGCGACGCCGCACCTCGCGTCGTACGGCCCGCTCCGCTGCGCCAAGCCGTCTACGACGCGATCATCGAGATGATCATCCAGGGCACGCTGCAGCGCGGGCAGCACCTGGTGGAGGCGGAACTCGCCGAGTACCTGGGGGTCAGCCGCCAGCCCGTCCGTGAGGCGCTGCAGCGGCTGCAGGCCGACGGCTGGATCGAACTGCGGCCCGCCCAGGGCGCCTTCGTGCACACCCCCTCCGAAGAAGAGGTGGACCAACTGCTCGGCGTGCGAACGGTGCTCGAGACCTACTCGGCCGGCCTGGCCGCCGAGCGGGCGACTCCCGAGGACGTGAACCGGCTGTGGGAACTGCAGCAGGACGGCCTCGACGCGCTCACCACCAACGACTCGGAAGGCCTCGTCGAGGCCAACGCGGCCCTGCACGCCGCGATCACCGACCTCGCCGGGAATCAGGTGCTCGCCGACCACATCAGCCTCGTCGAGCGCAAATGGCGCTGGTACTACCTGCCGATCGCGCGGCCACGCGGACACGATGCCTGGTCCGAGCACGCCGAGTTGATCAAGGCGATCGCGGCCCACGACGTGGAGCTGGCCACCGACATCATGCGCAGGCACACCGACCGGACCCGGCAGACCTATCACGAGCAGCGGATGGCCAAGGCCGCTCAGGTCTGAGCCGGCTCAGACCGTCGCGTACCGGTCGTCGCGGATGCGTTCGGCGCCGGAGTAGATGTTCATCGTCGCGCCCCGCAGGAAGCCGACCAGGGTCAGGCCCATCTCCCTCGCGAGGTCCACCGCGAGCGACGACGGCGCCGAAACCGCGGCCAGTGCCGGGATCCCGGCCATCACCGCCTTCTGGACGAGCTCGAAGGATGCGCGCCCGCTGACCATCAACACGGCGCTACGCAGCGGGAGCAGGCCGCCGTCCTGCGCCCAGCCGACCACCTTGTCGACCGCGTTGTGGCGTCCGACGTCCTCACGCACGCAGAGCAATTCGCCGTCGGCGTCGAACAGCGCCGCGGCGTGCAACCCACCGGTGCGGTCGAACACCCGCTGGGCGGCCCTGAGCTTGTCCGGCATGGTGACGATGGTCGCGGCGGACAACTGCACCGGATCGTCCCGCACGGCCCACGAACTGACCGTGCGCACGGCCTCCAGGCTGGCCTTGCCGCACACCCCACACGACGACGTGGTGTAGAAGTTGCGTTCCAGCGACGCATCCGGTGCCGTCACGCCATCGGCGAGCAGGACGTCGAGCACGTTGTAGGTGTTCGAACCGTCCCGCGTCGCGCCCGCGCAGTATTGGATCCCGACGACGTCGCCTGCGCGGGCCACCACTCCCTCGCTGACCAGGAAGCCCCTGGCGAGGTCGAAATCGTTTCCGGGAGTGCGCATGGTGACCGTGAGCGGACGCCCGGCGACCCGGATCTCCAGCGGTTCTTCCGCCGCCAGGGTGTCCGGGCGTTCATCCGCGCCGCCCTCGGCCAGTCGCACCACCCGGTATCTGTTCGTCACGCGGCCCATCGAGCACTCCTTTTGTATGTTGTATTCACTCTAGCTCTCCCCTCGAATGGTCGGTCGCCTCAGCGAACGGGCTCGGATGGGCCACCCGCCGAGCGGACGATTACCCACCACGGTGGACAGCGTGACCTATGTCACTTAGTCTTGTGCATACGGTATGCAATCTAGGAGTCGACATGGCAGCCAAGGCACCCGTCGTGGTACGCGATCTGCGAGGTCGCACCTACCGAGTCGGTGAACATCCGCAGGACCTCATCGGCTGCTCGCGGGCGTGGATGCTGGCGTTCGCCTGGATCGCCATGGCGGGCGTCGGGGTACTGCAGTACGGCTATGGGCTCGCGCTCACCGCACTGCACGTCACCGAGGGACGCAGCCTCATCGGCGCGCTGTGGGTGCTGGCCCTCTGGGTGGTGTTCCAGGCCGGCGCCGCCGCACCCACCGCGGTGTTGAGCCACCGGTTCGCCCTGTCCCCTTCCCGCGCCGTCCCGATCGGTGCGTTGCTGTGCGCCGCAGGACCTTTCACCGTCGCGCACACCGACAACATCGCGCTGGCCATACTCGGGTACTCGGTGTTGTCCGGAACGGGTGCCGGCATCGTCTACGCGACATGCACCGCCACGGTCGCCAAATGGTATCCGGAAAAGCGCGCGGCCCGAATCGGTCTCGTCACCGGCGCGATCGGATGCGGCGCGGTGCCGTTCATCGTGGCGTTCGCGCTCACCCTCACCTCCGAGACGCGCACCGGATTGTTCACGGCGGTCGCGGTCATCCTCCTCGTCGTGGTGGCCCAGTCCGGGGCTCTGCTGCGCGACCCGCCGCAGGGATGGTGGCCGGCCCACATCGACCCACGCCGCTGGGCCATCGACAAGACCCTCAACCACAGCCTGCGCAACAACGTCACCGCGATCCGCCAGTTCTCCCCGAGAGAAGCGGCCCGCACGCCCGCGTTCGTGGTGATGTACCTGATCATGGTCATCGCGGCGGCCGCGGCGCTCCTCGCCGTCGTCTACGTCCCGATAATGGCTGTCCACCAAGGCTTCTCGTTGACCGTTGCGGCGCTGTCCGTCGGCCTGCTCGCCGTGGTCAACGGTGCGGGCCGCAGCATCGCCGGGTGGGCGTCGGACCGACTCGGGCGGCGTCAGGTGCTCAGCGCGGCCCTGCTGGTGCAGGGCTGCGCCCAACTCGGCCTCGTCTACTCGGCATCTGCCGTCGCACCCATCACGTTCGTCGTCTTCGCCGGGCTCAGCGGACTGTCCGGCGGCGCCTTCTATCCGCTGATCGCCAGCCTGGTCGCCGACTACTTCGGTGAGCCCAACGCGGTACGCAACTTCGCCCTGGTCTACAGCGCCAAGCTGTTCGGCGGCCTGATCGGCATCGGCGTGCCCGCCCTGCTGATCAGCTCACACCTGCTGAACCCGTTCGTGGTCGCGGGCCTGCTCAGCCTCGGTGCCGCCGCGATGACGCGGATGCTGCACCGCCCCGGTTTCCCGATCGTCGCACTGCCGCGCTGATCGCTGTCCCCTGAAAACCCCTACCCGTCAAGGAGTGCCATGACCAGCTTCGCCGCGAACCCAGTCGTCGACAGCCTGCACAGGTTGATCGACAACCTCATGCACCAGGTGAGTGCGCTGGAATCCACCCACGGCCGCGTCCCGGCCGTGCACCGCGTCGTCAACGACGTCGAGCGCATCCGCAACGGTATCGAACGGCTCAAGATCGACCTCGCCGATCTGGCACCGTCGAGCACCCGCCCCTCGTCCGCACCGGCGGAGAAGATCCAGATCCCGGATGCGGACTACGGCATCGATTTCTGGCGGGATGTCGACCACGAGGGGATCGGGGCGCAGAGCCTCGCCGCCGTACGGCGCCACCCCTGACGCACAACGGCTTTGGCCTGGGCCCCTCTCCGGGGCCCAGGCCAAAGTAGTTTGCGGGTCAGCGTAACCGCGACGCGGCGGCCATCGCCACCGGCGTGAGTTCGCTGGCGTCGGCGTAGATCAGGTCGAACAACCGGCGCTGCATCCGTGGCTCCCAGAACCTTCGGACATGGTCGGCCACCGCCGCGGCCGCCTTGTCGTCGGGCAGATAGCCGAAGTGCGCGGCGATCTGATTGATCAGCTTGATCTCGTTGGCTGCCTTCTTGGGCGCTTCGTGAACCTGCATCTCACCTCACCAGTTGTGTCTCGGGAAGCCCGGTGACCCGTGCTTCGGCCTGCCGTGCGGTCGGGTGTGCCAAGGCGACCTGGACGGCGGTCACCTTGTACTCGGGACAGTTCGTGGCCCAGTCGGAGTTGTCCGTGGTCACGACATTCGCCCCGGTGACCGGATAGTGGAACGTGGTGTACACGACCCCGGTGGGCATCCGGTCGGAAATCTGCGCGTGCAACCTGGTCTCGCCGACGCGACTGGCCAGCGTCACCAGATCGCCATCGGCGATCCCCCGCACCTCGGCATCGTGCGGATGGATCTCGAGCACATCCTCGGCGTGCCAGGCGATGTTGGCCGTCCGCCGGGTCTGCGCTCCCACGTTGTACTGGCTGAGGATCCGTCCGGTGGTGAGGATGAGCGGGAACCGCCGGGTGCTGCGCTCGTCGGTCGGCACGAACGGGGTGGGCACGAACCGGCCGAGCCCCCTGGTGAACGCGTCGACGTGCATGATCGGGGTGCCCTCGGGTGCGTCCCCGTCACACGGCCACTGGATGCTGCCCAGCTCGTCGAGTTTGTCGAACGAGACGCCGGTGAACGTCGGTGTCAGCGCGGCGATCTCGTCCATGATCTGGCTCGGGTGGTCGTAGTGCATGGGATAGCCCATGGCCGTGGCGATCTGGCAGACGATGTCCCATTCGTGTCTGCCGCTCTTGGGTTTCATCACCGCACGCACACGGTTGATCCGCCGTTCGGCGTTGGTGAAGGTTCCGTCCTTCTCCAAAAACGAGGCGCCGGGCAGGAACACGTGCGCGTACTTCGACGTCTCGTTCAGGAACAGGTCCTGCACGACCACGAGTTCCATCGCCTCCAGAGCCGCGAGAACATGCTTGACGTTCGGATCCGACTGGGCGATATCCTCGCCATGCACGAACAGGCCGCGGAAGGTGCCCTCGATCGCGGCGTCGAACATGTTCGGGATGCGCAGTCCCGGCTCGGCCAACAGCTCGGTGCCCCAGAGCTTCTCGAACACCTGCCGGACCGCGTCGTCGGACACGTGCCGGTAGCCGGGCAACTCGTGCGGGAACGAACCCATGTCGCAGGACCCCTGCACGTTGTTCTGGCCGCGCAGCGGGTTCACGCCGACACCGTCGCGGCCGATGTTGCCGCACGCCATCGCAAGGTTGGCCATACCGATAACCATGGTCGAGCCCTGGCTGTGCTCGGTGACCCCGAGGCCGTAGTAGATCGCGGCGTTCGGCGCCAGCGCGTACAGGCGGGCCGCGGCGCGCAGCTCCTCGGCGGGCACCCCGGTGATCGGTTCGACCGCTTCCGGGCTGTTCTCCTCGCGGGCGATGAACTCGGCCCATTCGCCGAAGCCCTCGCACCGCTCGGCCACGAACGACGCGTCGGCGAGCCCCTCGGTCACCACGACGTGCGCCATGGCGTTGACCACCGCGACGTTGCTGCCCGGACGCAACTGCAGGTGATGGTCGGCCTCGATGTGCGGTGAGCGGACGAGGTCGATGCGGCGCGGATCGACGACGATCAACCGCGCACCCTGGCGAATCCGCTGCTTCATCCGCGACGCGAACACCGGGTGCCCGTCGGTCGGGTTGGCCCCGATGACCATGATGACGTCGGCCTCGGCGACCGACCGGAAGTCCTGCGTGCCTGCGGATTCGCCGAACGTCTGCTTGAGCCCGTAGCCCGTGGGCGAGTGGCACACCCGCGCGCAGGTGTCGACGTTGTTGTTGCCGAACGCGGCGCGCACCATCTTCTGCACGACGTACACCTCTTCGTTGGTGCAGCGTGACGACGTGATCGCACCGATCGCGCCGGATCCGTGCCGCTGGGCGATCTCGAGCATGCGGCGGGCCACCGTGTTGATCGCCTCGTCCCACTCGACCTCGCGCCAGGGGTCGGTGATCCGGTCGCGGACCATGGGGCGCAGCATGCGGTCCGGGTGTGTCGCATAGCCGAACGCGAACCGGCCCTTGACACACGAGTGTCCCTCGTTGGCGCCACCGGCCTTCTGCGGCACCATGCGGACCAGTTCGTCACCACGCAGTTCGGCCTTGAACGAGCAGCCGACACCGCAGTACGCGCACGTGGTGGTCACCGAGCGGGTCGGGATGCCGAGTTCCACGACCGAGCGTTCCTGCAGCGTGGCCGTGGGGCAGGCCTGCACACAGGCGCCACACGACACGCATTCGGAATCCATGAACAGCTCACCCGCACCCGGCGACACCTTCGAGTCGAACCCGCGTCCCTCGATGGTCAGCGCGAACGTCCCCTGGATCTCACCGCACGCCCGCACGCACCGCGAGCACGCGATGCACTTGGACGGGTCGAAGTCGAAATACGGGTTGCTGTGGTCGGGTTCGGCGTCGAAGTGGTTGGCGCCGTCGTAGCCGTAACGCACCTGCCGCAACCCGACGACGCCCGCCATGTCCTGCAACTCGCAGTCACCGTTGGCCGGGCAGGTCAGGCAGTCCAGCGGATGGTCGGAGATGTAGAGCTCCATGACGCTTTCGCGGAGCTTGGCCACCTTCGGGGTCTGGGTGTGCACCACCATGCCCTCGGCCACCGGCGTGGTGCACGACGCGGGTGTGCCACGGCGGCCGTCGATCTCGACCAGGCACAGCCGGCAGGACCCGAACGCGTCAAGCCGGTCGGTGGCGCACAGCTTGGGTACGTCGATGCCGGCCTCGGCGGCCGCACGCATCACCGACGTGCCCTCCGGGACGCGGACTTCGATCCCGTCGACCTCCACGGTGACCGTCGCCGGGCCCGGCTTGGCCGGCGTGCCGAAATCGGGTTCTGAGAGCAGCGTCATCACAGGCCCTCCGTTCTCGCGCCGAGCGGCGCGGCCGTGGCGTCCGCGCCGGCAGTGCGCGAGACGAAATCGTCGGGGAAATGGGTGAGCGCGCTGCGCACGGGCATGGGCGTCAGCCCGCCCATCGCGCACAGCGACCCCTCGGTCATCACATCGCACAGATCGTCGAGCAGCGCGAGGTTCTCCTCGCGGTGGTCACCCGCGGTGATCCGGTCGATCACCTCCATGCCGCGCACCGAGCCGACGCGGCACGGTGTGCACTTGCCGCAGGACTCGGCGGCGCAGAACTCCATGGCGAACCGGGCCTGGGCCGCCATGTCGACGGTGTCGTCGAAGACGACGATGCCGCCGTGGCCGACCATCGCGCCTGCCTCGGCGAACGCCTCGTAATCCATGGGCAGGTCGAACTTGTCGCTCGGCAGATATGCCCCGAGGGGTCCGCCGACCTGGACCGCACGCACCGGCCGTCCCGAAAGTGACCCGCCACCATAGTCTTCCACCAGTTCGCGCAGGGTCACCCCGAACGCCCGCTCGACGATGCCGCCGCGGCGGATGTTGCCGCCGAGCTGGAACAGTTGGGTGCCGCGCGAGCGTCCCACCCCGAAGTCGACGTAGGCCTGCGCGCCCTCGGCGAGGATCATCGGCACGCTCGACAGCGTCAGGACGTTGTTCACCACGGTCGGCTTGCCGAACAGCCCGTGGATCGCGGGGATCGGCGGTTTCGCGCGGACCATACCGCGTTTGCCCTCAAGGCTTTCCAGCATCGAGGTTTCCTCGCCACAGATGTAGGCGCCGCCGCCGACGCGGACATGCATGTCGAAGCGCAGGCCTGAGCCCAGCACGTCGTCCCCGAGCCAGCCGCGGCCGCGGGCGATGTCGATCGCGGCGCGCATGGTCGCGATCGCGTCGGGATACTCCGAGCGGATGTAGATGTAGCCCTCGGTGGCGCCGACCGCGTGGGCCGCGATCGTCATGCCCTCGATGAGCATGAACGGGTCGCCCTCCATCACCATCCGGTCGGCGAACGTGCCGCTGTCGCCTTCATCGGCGTTGCAGCACACGAACTTCAGCGCGTCGGCGCAGTCGAGCACGGTCTTCCATTTGATGCCCGCGGGGAATCCCGCGCCGCCGCGGCCGCGCAGGCCGGAGTCGGTGACCTCGGCGACCACCTCGGCCGGTGACATCTGCAGTGCCCGGCGCAGGCCGGCGAGCCCGCCGTGGTCGAGATAGTCCTGCGGTGACACCGGGTCGGTGACGCCGACCCTGGTGAACGTGAGGCGGTCCTGGGTCGCCATCCACGGCAAATCCTCGACGAGGCCGACGCGCAGCGGATGCTCACCCGCGTCGAACAGTCCCGCGGCGACCAGGGCATCGACCTGCTCGGGCGTGACGGGCCCGTAGCCGACGCGGCCGCAGGGCGTCGCCACCTCGACGAGCGGTTCCAGCCACAGCATGCCGCGAGACCCGTTGCGCACTACCCGGATCGGCCGGCCCATCCGCTCGGCCGCGGCGGTCAGCGCGTGCGCGACCTCGTCGGCGCCGACCGATTTCGCCGCGGAGTCGCACGGGACGTAGACGGTGACGGGCTCGGGTGTGCTCATCGCGGCACCGCCGAATCGATGAGGGAATCCAGGCGGGTTTCGTCGAGGCGACCGTACAGTCTGCCGTCGACCTGCGCCGCCGGCCCGAGCGCGCAGTTGCCGAGGCAGAAGACCTGTTCGGCGGTCAGCGACCCGTCGGGTGTGGTGTCCCCCGGTTGCACCCCGTATCGGTTCCGCAGATGCGCCACCAGCCGATTCGCCCCCAGCGCCTGGCAGGCTTCGGCCCGGCACACCCGCACGGTCGTGCGCCCGGCCGGTTCGGACCGGAAGTCGTGGTAGAAGGTGATGACCCCGTGTACGTCGGCACGGGACAGGTTGAGTTCGTCGGCGAGCACTGGGACGGCTTCGGCCGGAACGCATCCCAGCCTCTCCTGGACCGCGTGCAGGATCGGCAGCAGCGGCCCGCGGTGCCCGCGGTGGTCGGCGGCGATCTCACGGACCAGGGTCGCCACGCTCGTCTCCCCGGTGGTCGTGCGTTTCATGGGCTTCCTCCAGCAGGCGGGCGAAACCGGTCAGAAGTTTTTCCGGTGTCGAACACCGCCCCATGCCGGGTAGGCGACATGGGGCGGTGTCCAACGGCTATCCGACGACGATCTTCTTGCGGTGGAACTCTTCGATCTGGTCGGCGTCGTAGCCAAGGCCGGCCAGCACCTCGTCGGTGTGCTCACCGAGCAGCGGGGCCCCCTTGATCTCGGGCTTGAAGGCCGAGAACTTGATCGGGCTGCCGACGGTGAGGAACGAACCGCGGCCCTTCTGGTCCACCTCGACGATGCTTCCGGACTTGCGCAGCGACGGATCGACGGCGAGTTCCTTCATGCTCATCACCGGGGCGCACGGCACCTCCCACTTGCGCAGGATGTCGACGGCCTCGTACTTGGTCTTGTCGGCCAGCCACTTCTCGATCTCGCCGAAGATCTCGAAGATCTTGTCCTGACGGGCTTTGGCGGTGTTGTACGCCGGGTCGTCGACCCACTCGGGGTGACCGATGGCCTCGGCGGTGCGGGCCCAGTTCTGCTCCTGGATGGTGAAGTAGATGTAGGCGTTGGGGTCGGTCTCCCAGCCCTTGCACTTGACCACCCAGCCGGGCTGACCGCCGCCGCCGGCGTTGCCGCCGCGCGGAACCGTGTCGCCGAACTCGCCGTGCGGGTACTGCGGGTACTCCTCGAGGTAACCCACGGCCTCCAGGCGCTGCTGGTCGCGCAACTTGACGCGGCACAGGTTCAGCACGGCGTCCTGCATCGAGGCCGAAACCTTCTGGCCCTTACCGGTCTTGTCGCGGGCGATCAGCGCGGTCAGGATGCCGATCAGCAGGTGCATACCGGTGTTGCTGTCGCCGAGGGCCGCACCGCTGACGGTCGGCGGACCGTCCCAGAAACCCGTGGTCGACGCGGCGCCACCGGCGCACTGGGCGACGTTCTCGTAGACCTTCAGGTCGTTCCACGTCGAGTCGTCGTTGAAGCCCTTGACCGATCCGAAGATCAGCCGCGGGTTCCACTTCTGCAGGTTCTCCCACGACAGCCCCATGCGGTCCATCGCGCCGGGTGCGAAGTTCTCCACGAGTACGTCCGCGTCACGGATCAGCTTCTCCATGACCTCGAGGCCCTCGGGTGACTTGGTGTCGATGGCCAGGGACCGCTTGTTGCTGTTGAGCATGGTGAAGTACAGGGCGTCCACGTCGGGGATGTCCCGCAGTTGCTTGCGGGTCACGTCGCCGCCCCCGGGCCGCTCGACCTTGAGGACGTCGGCGCCGAACCAGGCCAGCATCTGGGTGCAGGCCGGTCCCGCCTGGACACCGGTGAAGTCGATCACCTTGATCCCTGAGAGGGGTAACTCTGTCATGAGACAGTTCCTTTCATTGTTGGTGTTTCGGTGTGGTCGTGCAGATTCGAGGGATCCGTCCCTCGCACTCACTTGGTGCTGATGCCCTTGGGGTTGAGGTGCGCGATGTTGCCGCTCTCGGTGCCGTCGGCCGGATCGATGACGCAGTCGATCAGCGCGGGACGCCCCGATGCGAGCGCCTCACGCAGTGCGGCCGCCACCTCGTCGGGCGTGGTGGCCTGATATCCCTTGCCGCCGAACGCCTTGATCATGTACTCATGCTGCGCGCGCAGTGCCGTTGGCGCGGGATCGGCGGACGACCCCGACTGCTCGTCGCCGCGGTAGACACCGCTGTTGTTGAGGATCACGGTGACGATCGGCAGGTTGTAGCGGCAGATCGCCTCGAGCTCCATACCGCTGAACCCGAACGCGCTGTCGCCCTCGATGGCGACGACCGGGTCACCGGTCTCGACGGCCGCGGCGATCGCGTAGCCCATGCCGATGCCCATCACGCCCCAGGTGCCGCTGTCGAGGCGGTGGCGCGGCACCTGCATGCCGATGGTGTTGCGCGCCAGGTCGAGTGCGTTGGCGCCCTCGTTGACCACATACACCTGCGGGTTGTCGGCGAGCACGTCGCGGATGGCCTGCAGGGCGCCGAGGAACTTCATCGGGTGCGCGGTGAGGGCCGCCTCCAGCCGCCTGCTCATCTTGGCCACGTTCTGCTCGGACTTTTCGGCGAGTTCGCGGCGCCACTCGGGGGCGACGCTGATCTGCCCGGGCTTGCTGCGCTCGAGCAGGGTCTCCACCACCGAGCTGATGTCGCCGACCAGCGGTGCCGCGATGGGCTGGTTGCTGTCCATCTCCGAGGCCGCGATGTCGACCTGGATGAACTTGGCATCCGGGTTCCACTGCGGCGCATCACCGTGCCCGAGAAGCCAGTTCAGCCGGGCGCCGATGAGCATGACGACGTCGGCGCGCTTGAGCGCAAGTGAGCGCGCGGTCGCGGCGGACTGCGGATGGTCGTCGGGCAGCAGGCCTTTGGCCATCGACATGGGCACATAGGGGATGCCGGTGCTCTCGACGAACTCGCGGATCGTGGCGTCGGCCTGTGCGTACGCGGCGCCCTTGCCCAGCACGATCAACGGGCGCTCGGCGCCGGCCAGCAGCGAGATCGCGTTGTCGACCGCGTTGATCTCCGGCATCTGCCTCGGGGCCGGATCCACCACGCGCCACAACGTCTTCTTGGCCTTCTCGGCGTCGATCACCTCACCGAGCACCGCGGCCGGGATGTCCAGATAGACCCCGCCGGGACGGCCGGAGGCGGCGGTGCGGATCGCCCGGGCGATGCCGCGTCCGATGTCCTCGGCCCGCGATACCCGGTAGGCGGCCTTGGCGAACAGCCGCGCGGCAGCCAGCTGATCCATCTCCTCGTAGTCGCCGCGCTGCAGATCGACCAGATGACGTTCACTCGAACCCGAGATCTGGACCATGGGGAAGCAGTTGGTGGTGGCATTGGCAAGTGCGACAAGGCCGTTGAGGAATCCAGGCGCCGACACGGTCAGGCAGATGCCGGGCTTCTGGGTGAGGAAGCCTGCGGCGGCCGCGGCGTGTCCGGCGTCGCTCTCATGCCGGAATCCGATGTAGCGCACGCCGGACGCCTGAGCGAGGCGGGCGAGATCGGTGATCGGGATCCCGACGACCCCGTAGATGGTCTGTACGTCGTTGAGCTTCAGCGCATCGACCACCAGATGGATGCCATCGGTGAGCCCGCCTGGCTCGTCGGTACTCGCCGCCTCGGTGTCTCGCGTGGGAGCGACGGTCATGGTGTGAGCCTTCCTAGCTGATGGGTTATTCCCTTACCACGGTTGACTTTTCACCTAGTTCGTCCGGCCGTCCAAGACCTGTCTTCAACCGGTCGATAAACGGCAGTTATCACGTGCTCGGAGAACGACGCCGATGTCGATCAGCGGTTTCTCACTTCAGCAGCCAGTGTTCGGCCTGCAGGTCGAATTCGTCGTCCAGACGAGCGCCCGCAGCGACATTCACGAATGCACGCGCGGCGGCCGATCCGCGGCCGGCGTGGATCGCCAGCGAGATCTGCGCGGTGGTCTCCGGTTCGATCAACCGCACCGCCCGCGCCGATCCGAGGTGGGGGACGGCACGCAGCCAGGTGTGCGGCACCACGCTCGCCCAGGCACCGGTGGCCACAAGCGCATAGAGCGACGCCACCGAGTCGGTCTCCACCTGGGGTGACGGTGTCACGCCGTTCTCGGCGAACGCCTTGTCGATGAACTGCCGGAACCGCATGTGCGGCTCGAGCAGTGCGAGCGGCAGCTGCGCGGCGTCGGACCAGGTGATGGTGCGGGCCCCGGGGGCGATCTGGTCTCCGGAGACCAGCAGCACGTACCGCTCCTTGTACAGCGGCACCATCTCCAGGCCGGCGCGGTCCTCGGGGCCGAAGTGGGCGATCGCGGCGTCGAGTTCGAAGTCGCGGAGCTGACGCAGCAGTTCGGCCGACGACAGCCGAGAAGATATGGACACCTTGGCCTTCGGGTGCAGATTGCAGAACGCGGCAACCGGTATGGCGGTGGTGGTCGACACCGTGGGCCCGGTGCCGAGCCGTAGGGTGCCCGAGATCCCGGTGCGTAGGGCGGCGGCCTCGGCCTTGAGGCCGTCATGCTCGGCCAGCAACCGTTTGGCCCACACCACGAGCCGTTCCCCTTCGAGCGTCAGGCCCTCGAAGTTCTGGCCGCGGTGGATCAGCGTGACGTCGAGTTCACGCTCGAGCTTGGCGATCGCCGTGGACAGCGCGGGCTGCGAGACGTAGCACAGCTCGGCGGCCCTGGCGAAATGACGTTCGCGGGCCACGGCGACGAAGTACTCCAACTGGCGCAACAGCATGAGCGTCCCTCCAGGTTCCCGGATCCGTGCGGCCGTTCCCTTTTGTATGCAGTATTCGGTATCCTGTCATGGTACGCAAGGTAGCGCCGTCGAAAGGGATTTCTCGTGACTGAGACAGACACCGCCATCAGCCCCTCCTGGCTCGCCCAGGCGGTCGTGGCCGCATCCTCCGAGGCCATCGTGGTCACCGACAAGGCCGGCGACATCGTGCTCTGGAACGACGGGGCGACCCGGATCTTCGGGTTCTCGGCGGCCGACGCACTCGGCCAGAGCCTGGACCTGATCATCCCGGAGAAGCTGCGTGACCGGCACTGGAAGGGCTATCACCAGACCATGGCCACGGGCATCACCAAGTACGGCGACAGCATGCTCGCCGTACCGGCCACGCATCAGGACGGGCGCCGGTTGTCGATCGAGTTCAGCGTGGCGTTGCTGCGGGACGACGCGGGCGAGATCGTGGGCATCTCGGCGATCATGCGCGAGGTGAGTGAGCGGCGTGCCGCCGAACGCGCGCTGCACGCCAAGATCGCCGAACTCCAGAACGAGCTGACCGAGGCGCGCGCAGGGCTGTCCTGAACAGCCCTGCGCCACAGCCTTTTCCCTCATCTCACTCGACGCGCAGCACCCGGACCGAATCGGTGTACCCCGCGACACCGCTTCGGCTGCCGGACACCACCACCACGACGTCGCCCCGCTCGCACGCTCCCCGGCTGAGCAACGCCCGCGACACCTCACCGGGCATGGATTCGGCCAGTTCGGCCTGCGCCAGTACCGCCGACTCCACGCCCCAGGTGAACGCCAGACGCGCTTGCACCTCCTCGTCGTGGGCGAAGGCCAGCAGCGGCAGCGCCGAGCGCTGCCGGGCCAGGCGCAGCGCCGTGTCACCCGTGCGGGTGAAGCAGCACAGCGCCGCCGCGCCGAGGCGTCGTCCCACCTCACACGCGGCCACGGCGATCGCGTCGCCGAACACCGCATCGGTGCCTGGCACCGTCTCGGCACGGGACTCCGGGCTCTCGCCGCGGCCGGAACCGCTCTCGGCGGCAACGACGATGCGCGACATCGTGGCGACGGCGTGCGCCGGATCGGCCCCGACGCTGGTCTCGGCCGAGAGCATCACCGCATCGGCCCCGTCGAACACCGCGTTGGCGACGTCGGACACCTCCGCTCGCGTCGGGCGCCGGTCCGACACCATCGAGTCGAGCATCTGCGTCGCCACGATCACGGGTTTGGCCGCCTGACGGCACAAGGCGATGGCGCGGCGCTGCACGAGCGGGATCTGCTCCAGCGGCATCTCCACACCCAGGTCGCCGCGGGCGACCATGATGCCGTCGAACGCCTCGACGATGGCAGGAAGGTCCGAAACCGCCTCGGGTTTCTCCAGTTTGGCGATCACCGGCACCCGGCGACCGACCTCGTCCATGATCGCGTGGGCGAGCTTGACCTCCTCGGGTGCACGCACGAACGACATCGCGATCATGTCGGCGCCCAGCACCAGGGCGAACTTGAGGTCGTCGATGTCCTTGTCCGACAACGGCGGAACGCTCACCGGGACGTCCGGCAGCGAGATCCCCTTGTGGTCGCTCACCGGCCCGCCGTCGACCACATCGCAACGGATGTCGGGACCGTCGACCTCGACCACGCGAAGATCGACGCGGCCGTCGTCGACCAGCAACCGGTCACCGGGCTGCACATCACCCGACAGGCCCGGGTAGGTCGTGGAAACCCGGTCGTGATCGCCAGGGCACGGCGCGGTGGTGATCGTGATCTGCTCGCCGGTCGCCCATACCACCGGACCGTGTTCGAACGATCCCAGCCGGATCTTCGGGCCCTGCAGATCGGCGAGTACGCCGACGACCCGGCCACGCTCGGCCGCGGCCTGCCGAACCATGCCGTAGAGCGCCGAATGCTCGGCGCGCGTGCTGTGGCTGAAGTTCAGCCGGGCCACATCCATTCCGGCGTCGACGAGGTCGGTCAGCACCGCGGCCGTGGCGGTGGCCGGGCCCAACGTGCAGACGATCTTTGCGCGGCGATTCGTCATCTTCTTCTCCTCATCGAAGAGCCGGGCTCAGTGCCGCAGCAGCGGGCACGGCGGTGCGGGCCAGCAGGTCGGTGGCGGCGTGCACGGTGCGCAGCGTGGGGGCAGGCGCATCGGTGAGGTCGGCCATCTCCACGACGGCGGTCACGATCGCGTCGAGTTCCAGCTGCTTGCCGGCTTCGAGGTCCTGCAGCATCGACGTCTTGTGATGTCCGACGTTCTCCGCGCCACGCAGGCGCTTCTCGATCGAGATCTCCGGCTTGGCGCCGAGCCGCGACGCGATGTCGAGCGTCTCCTCCATCAGCTGGACCACGACCTGGCGGGTGTGCGGGTTCTGACAGATCTCGACCATCGTCGCCCTGGTCAGTGCGCTCAGCGGGTTGAACGCGACGTTGCCCATGAGCTTGATCCAGATGTCGCTGCGCAGGTCCGCCTCGACCGGGGCCTTGAGCCCACCGGCGATCATGGCCTCGCTCAACGCCTTACAGCGCGGCGAGATCTCGCCGCTGGGTTCGCCGATCGAGAACCGGGTGCCCTCCAGATGCCGGATCACACCCGGCGCCTCGATCGTGGTGGCGGGGTAGACGACGCAGCCGATCGCGCGTTCGGGTGCGAGCACCGCGCTCGTCGCACCGCCGGGGTCCACCGCTTCGATGCGGCGGCCGCGGTACGGCCCCGCCAGTTCGTGGAAGTACCACCACGGCACGCCGTTCTGCGCGGCCAGCACCGCCGTGTCCGCGCCGAGCAGCGGTTCGATCAGCGGCCCGCAGGACGGGTAACTGTGGGCCTTCAGCCCGAGAAAGATGTAGTCGACCGGACCGATCTCGTTCGGATCGTCGGTGGCGTGCGGGTGCGCGACGAAGTCGCCGCGCTCGCTGAGCACGCGCACGCCGTGCTCACGCATCGCATCCAGATGGGCGTTTCGGGCGATCAGGTGAACTTCCGCCCCACCGCGGTGCATGGCCGCACCCCAGTAGGCACCGATCGCACCGGCGCCGACAACTGCAATCTTCACACGCCCTCCTCGTTTGTATGCTGTATGCGAATTCGACCCGTGTGAGCTCATATCCCCCGGTCAGGCCGATTCAGGGGCAAGATGTACCTAATCCTTGCATACAATATGCCGTTCGCATAGCCTGTTTGTTGCGCGGTTCAGCAGAACCGTCGGACTTTCACGAAACCTGCACCGCCTGAAGCATTTCCGCCGGTGAGCGCCAGGAGGAGAAATCATGACGTTGATCGGAGTCCCGCGGGAATCCGCCGAGGGCGAGCGCCGCGTCGCGCTGGTCCCCAAAGTCGTCGAAAAGCTGAGCGCCCGCGGGCTCGAGGTAGTCGTCGAGAACTCGGCCGGCGCGGGTGCGCTGTTCAGCGACGAGGACTACGAGCGCGCCGGTGCCACCATCGGTGATCCATGGCCCGCCGACCTGGTGGTCAAGGTCAACCCACCGACACCGGACGAGATCAGCCGGCTCAAGCCCGGTTCGGTACTCATCGGCTTCCTGGCCCCACGGACGCAGCCCGAACTCGCGTCGCGGCTGCGCCTCGCCGACATCACCGCCTTTGCGATGGAATCGATCCCGCGCATCTCCCGGGCACAGACGATGGATGCGCTGTCCTCACAGGCCAACGTGGCCGGATACAAGGCCGTGCTGCTCGCGGCATCGTTGTCGACGCGATTCGTCCCGATGCTGACCACCGCGGCGGGCACCGTGAAACCCGCCAGCGCGCTGGTACTCGGCGTCGGCGTCGCCGGCCTGCAGGCGCTGGCAACCGCGAAACGCCTGGGCGCCAAGACAACCGGGTACGATGTGCGTCCCGAGGTCGCCGAGCAGGTCCGTTCGGTCGGTGCGCAGTGGCTGGATCTGGGTATCGACGCCGCCGGTGAAGGCGGGTACGCCCGTGAGCTCAGCGACGCCGAACGCGCCCAGCAGCAACAGGCCCTCGAAGCCTCGATCACCAATTTCGACATCGTGGTCACGACCGCGCTGGTGCCGGGGCGCCCCGCACCGCGCCTGGTGACCGCCGCCGCGGCCTCCGGCATGCAACCGGGAAGCGTCGTGGTGGACCTTGCCGGCGAAACCGGCGGTAACTGCGAGCTCACCGAACCCGGCCAAACCATCGTCCGCCACGGCGTCACCATCGCCTCGCCGCTGAACCTGCCCGCGACCATGCCCGAACACGCCAGCGAGTTGTACGCGAAGAACGTGACCGCACTGCTCGACCTGCTGATCACCGACGGCGCCGTCGCACCCGACTTCACCGACGAGATCGTCTCGGCCTCCTGCATCACCCGCACCGAAGGGGACATCTGAACCATGTACGACCAACTGCTGGCCAATCTGGCGATCCTGGTGCTGGCCGGGTTCGTCGGATTCGCCGTCATCTCCAAGGTGCCCAACACCTTGCACACGCCCCTGATGTCGGGGACCAACGCCATCCACGGCATCGTCGTGCTCGGCGCCCTGATCGTGCTGGGGGACCTGCCCGCCGACGCGGGGTGGGGCGTGCGCATCATCGCGTTCGTCGCCCTCGTCTTCGGCACGCTCAACGTGATCGGCGGGTTCCTGGTGACCGACCGCATGCTGGGCATGTTCAAGACCCGCAAGCCCGGAACCCGGGAAGCCGAGGCCGCCAAATGAACCATCTCGTCACCGCGCTCTACATCGCGGCGTTCGCCCTCTTCATCCTCGGTCTGTCCGGGCTCACCGGCCCCAAGACCGCGGTGCGCGGCAACCTGATCGCCGCCGCCGGTATGGGATTGGCGGTCATCGCCACGCTGATCAAGGTCCGCGACACCGCCACGGTGAACTGGATCCTGATCGTCGTCGGCCTGGTCCTCGGCGTCGCGCTCGGCGTTCCGCCTGCCAAGAAAACCAAGATGACCGCGATGCCGCAGCTGGTCGCACTGTTCAACGGTGTCGGCGGCGGCACCGTCGCGCTGATCGCCTGGGCCGAGTTCATCGAGACCGACGGATTCGGCCACTTCACGCCCGATCAGTCACCGACCGTCGCGCTCGTGGTCGGCTCGCTGTTCGCGGCAATCATCGGCTCGGTGTCGTTCTGGGGATCGCTGGTGGCGTATCTCAAACTGCAGGAATCGATTCCGAAGAACGTCGAGAAGACCCTGGTCCGCTCGGCCAAGATTTTCCAGACCTCCAATGTGGTGCTGCTGCTCGGCGCGATCGCCGCCGCGGTGTACATCGGCCTGCACGCGGGCACCGGCAATCCGAGTTGGCTGATCGTGGTAGTGCTGCTGCTCGCCGGCGTCATGGGCCTGTTCGTGGTGTTCCCGATCGGCGGCGCGGACATGCCGGTGGTGATCTCGCTGCTCAACGCGTTGACCGGGTTGTCCGCTGCCGCT
Organism: Mycolicibacterium goodii; assembly: GCF_001187505.1. The sequence continues at coordinate 1,599,418 of NZ_CP012150.1, read as the reverse complement.
GCAGGTTTGGCGTTGAACAACACCGCGATGATCGTGGCGGGCATGATCGTCGGCGCCTCCGGCTCCATCCTGACCAACCTGATGGCCGTCGCGATGAACCGGTCCATCCCGGCGATCGTGTTCGGGTCCTTCGGCGCAGGCGCCGACACCTCAGCGGCGGCCGCAGGCGAACAGGGCACCGCCAAGGCGACCTCGGCCGCCGACGCCGCGATCCAGATGGCCTACGCCAACCAGGTCATCGTCGTCCCCGGTTACGGTCTGGCCGTCGCGCAGGCGCAACATGCCGTCAAGGACATGGCTTCGATCCTGGAATCCAAGGGCGTCGAGGTGAAGTACGCGATCCACCCGGTGGCGGGCCGCATGCCAGGGCACATGAACGTGCTGCTGGCCGAGGCCGACGTCGCCTACGACGCGATGAAGGAAATGGACGACGTGAACGGCGAATTCGCGCGCACCGACGTCACCCTGGTCATCGGCGCCAACGACGTCACCAACCCCGCGGCGCGTAACGACCCGTCGAGCCCGATCCACGGAATGCCCATCCTGAACGTCGACGAGTCCAAATCGGTGATCGTGCTCAAACGCTCGATGTCCTCGGGGTATGCCGGGATCGAGAATCCGTTGTTCTTCCTCAACCACACCTCGATGCTGTTCGGGGACGCGAAGAAATCCGTCGGCGAAGTCATCGAGGAACTCAAGGCGCTGTGAGCGCTGCCACCCATTGTCCGGGCGTCCCGACCGGCCCCATACCCGGTAGCTCCAAGTGCTACCGGGACCCGACCGGCGCACCCGGTGGGCGGGTGCCGTTCCGACGGGTACACCTCTCGGGCGGACGGCACCTGGATCTCTACGATTCGTCGGGGCCCTATACCGAAACCGACACGCTGCCAGACCTCTCGACCGGTCTACCGGCGCGGCCGGGTGTGGTGACCGACCGTGGCACCCAGTTGCAGCGGGCCCGCGACGGCGTCGTCACCAGTGAGATGGCGTTCGTCGCGGCGCGGGAAGGATTGCGCCCCAAGGTGGTACGTGACGCGGTGGCGGCCGGTCACGCCGTCATACCGGTGAACCACCGCCATCGGCAGTGCGAGCCGATGATCATCGGCAAAGCGTTCCGCATCAAGGTCAACACCGGGATCGGACCGTCCCCTGACGGCTCGCTCGGCGACATGGTGCGGGCCATCCGGTGGGGCGCCGACACCGTGACGGACCTGTCGGGCACCGACATCGACCGCGTCGTGCGCAGCATGCCGGTGCCGGTGGGCACGGTGCCGCTGTACCAGGCGCTGGACCGGGTGGCCGGCGACGTCGCCGCGTTGGACTGGGAGACGTTCTGCGACACCGTGATCGAACATGCCGAGCGTGGCGTCGACCACATGACGGTGCACGCCGGGCTGCGTCGCGACCACCTGTCGCTCGCCGCGAGACGGGCCACCGGGATCGTCGGCCGCGGCGGGGCCATCATGGCCGACTGGTGCCTGCTGCACCGCGCGGAATCCTTCCTCTACACCAATTTCGACCAGCTGTGCGAGATCCTGGCGCGCTACGACGTCACCCTCGCCCTGGGCGCGGGCCTGCAGCCCGGCTCGATCGCCGACGCCAACGACGCCGCGCAGATCGCCGAAATGCGTACGCTGGGCGAGCTGGCCAGGGTCGCGCACCTGTACGGCGTGCAGGTGATGGTCGAAGGTCCGGGTCGGGTGCCGATGCACAAGATCGCCGAAAGCCTACGGTTGCACCAACAGCTGTGCCGCAACGTGCCGTCGTACACCATCGGCCCGCTCACCACCGACATCGCTTCCGACCACACCGCTGCGGTGATCGGTGCGGCGATCGCGGCCCAGGCGGGCGCGGCAATGCTGAGCTGCCTGCCCGAACCCGCCCGCCTGCGCGACGCCGTCATCGCGCACAAGATCGCGGCTCATTGCGCCGATCTGGCCAAGGGCCACCCGCAGGCCCATGAACACGACGACGCGTCCTCACGCGCACGCTTCGAGGTGCACTGCCGTGACCGCCTCGCACTATCCCCCGATCCCGACGCGGCGTTCGCCGGTCGCGAAGCTCGGCACTACCAGCCGTTTTTCTGAGCGCGGGGCCGGCGCAGCCCGGACCCTCTACAGTGCGGATATGACCGACCAGCCTTTACACGTGCACAGCTTGCACCGCTATCCCATCAAATCGGTGCTCGGTGAATCGGTCACCTCGTTCGAGATCGGTGTGGAGGGCGTCGACCGTGACCGGCACCTTGCGTTCCTCGATCAGGAGACCGGACGGGTCGCCAGCGCCAAGCAGGCGCGGCTGTGGCGCAACCTGCTGAAGTGCCGGGCGCGTATCGACGACGACGGGCGCGTACAGGTGCGGCTGCCCGACGGCACCGAGTCCTCACCTGCGGATGACGACTTCGACGACGTGTTCTCCAAGCTGCTCGCACGTCCCGTGCGCCTGGCCACCAGCCGCCCCGAGGGCGCGACCCTGGAACGCGCCGATCCCGAACAGGTGCTCACGGCCGGACTCGACGCCGAGGTGGACGCTCCGCTGCTCGAGATCGCCGAGGCGACGCCCGGGGATTCGTTCGTCGACCTCGCGCCGCTACACGTGATCACCACGGCGACGTTGGAACGCATCGGCACCGAGGCTGCGCGTTACCGGCCCAATGTTGTCATCGCGACCCCGCCAGGTTACCCACCCTATTCCGAAAACGACTGGACCGGGCGGGAATTCACGATCGGCGGGGTGCGCGTGAAGGCCATGGGTCCGACGCCGCGGTGCGTGATCCCCACCCTCGAGCACGGCGATCTCGATCGCGCACAGCACGCGCTGCGCACGCCGGCCGCCGAGAACCGCGTCGAGTCTTTTGGCCTGGGCGAGTTGCCGTGCGCCGGAGCGTATCTCGAGGTCCTCAACGAGGGCACGATCCGCGTCGGCGACGCGTTCGGCCCGGCTTAGACAGTTACGGCCCGAGCTCGGCGCCCGGCCCGCTATACACCATGGGTGTGACACTTTTGGCCGGTGAGCCGAAGTTATCCCCAGCTCCGTTTTGATCCACAGGCTGCCGTTTCGACGTTTCGCAGCGGCTCCGGCGTCGGTAGATTCGAACGTATGTACGACAGGTCGCTGGTGGAGATTGCGGAGTTCGCCGCGCTCTCCGACGCTGCCCTGGAAGACCAGGCCCGCGGCTGGGCCCAGGCCGAAGCCGCGGCCTCGGCACGCAAGCATGCCGCGATGGCGGAGCTGTTCACCCGTGCCACCGACACCCCGACCGCCGATGAGCGCCGGTGGTGGTTTGTCGATCCCGACGCCGCCGTCGGCGCACAACTGGGTGCCGCCCAGGGCATCACCGCCTGGGCCGCGCTGCACCAGGCCCAACGCGGGGTCGCGCTGCGTGACCGGCTGCCGCGGGTCAACGAGGTGTTCGCCGCCGGGCTGGTCAGCGAGCTGATCGTGCGCAACATCTGCTGGAGCACCGCGCTGATGCTCGACCCGGACAAACTTGTCGTCATCGACGCCGAGCTGGCCGCCCAGATCACCGGCTGGGGCCGGCTGACCCTCAAAGAGATTGACAACACCATCGACGATCTGATCCTCAAACACGACCCGGGGTCCTTCCGCCGCGGCCGCGCCTCGCGACGCGGTCGCTACTTCGACATCGGCTCCCCGGGGGATGCCCCCGGGGTGCTGTCGGTCAACGGCCGGCTGCAGGCCCACCTCGGCGCCGCGCTCGACGCCCGGATCAACGACCTGGTCGAGGGGGTGTGCCCGCAAGATCCGCGCACGATCAATCAGTTGCGTCACGACGCCATCGGCGCCATCCTCGACAACACCACCCTGGCGTGTGAGTGCGACGACCCGGACTGCGCCCGCGGCCGCCAACAATCCCCCCGCGGGCATCTGATGGTGCACGTCATCGCCACCCAAGACACCGTCACCGCCGCCCAACACGCCACCACCGGCAACGCCGCGCCCACCCCCGACGCCGAACCCGCCGCCGAACCCGCCGGCGAACCCGCCGGCGCCGAAACCGATTGCGACGCTGAACCCCTCACCGTCACCGAGTTCACCGAAACCAGCAGCGAGACACCGCCGGCGTTTATCGCCCCGCAGGAGGAGCCGCTGGATCGGGTGGCACCGGCGGTCATGTTCGGCGGCGGGGTGCTGCCGGCGTACGCGCTGGCCGAGATCATCAACGCTGCAACCATCCGGCCGGTGATCCACCCCGGTGACGCCGCACCCGAAGACCGCTACATCCCCTCCCAGGCACTGGCGGACTTCGTGCGCTGCCGCGACCTGACGTGCCGGTTCCCCGGATGTGACAAACCCGCCGACCGCTGCGACATCGACCACACCGTGCCCTACCCACATGGGCCGACGCATGCCTCAAACCTGAAGTGTCTGTGTCGTTTTCATCATCTTCTGAAAACGTTCTGGATCGGCCCGCGCGGCTGGTCGGACCGACAACAACCAGACGGCACCATTGTGTGGACCTCGCCTTCGGGGCGGGAGTACACCACCGTGCCCGCAAGCAGCCGGCGTCTGTCGATCACCGAATTGGCCAAACCCACCGGGGAGCTGAACCTACCCACCACCCCGGTCCCCACCGCCGACCCCGACCTGCGCGGGCTGAAGATGCCCAAACGGCGCCGCACCCGCGCCCAGAACCTCGCCCGCACCATCGTCGCCGAACGCAAACTCAACGACGACCTCGTCGCCGAACACAACAAACCACCACCCTTCTAGCGGCCGAACCTGAAGATGCACGCGCTGATCGCGATCACCACCGCCGCCAGCGCAATCACCGGTGCCACCGTGAATCTCGACAGCGTCGCACCGATCACCGCGCCGCCGCACATGGTGGCGACGACGGCGTAGCGCAACTTCTCACGCTCACCCGTCCCGCCGGCCAGTCGGCTGTCGAATCCCAAACCGACGATCGTCGAAGTCAGCACCGTGGTGCTCAACTCCTGGATCCCGAACTGACGCGCCGTCGCGTTCTGGATACCGAACGTGATGGCCAGACCCGCGATCAGAATCAGCTTGCTGTTGTCCCGATAGTCCAGCACACCGGTGCCGGCCAGAATCGAAAGCACCGTCAGCAGAACGACTTCCACACCCAGCGCAGAGGTGAGCCAGGTGCGGACCCGGCCGTCCAGATGCCGGGCCAGGCGACCGCCGATCACCGTTCCAAGGATGAACCCCGGAAACGCAACCACGGCAGCGGTGAGATCGACCCCGGAATGCGGTACGAACCAGAAGCCGAGGAAGATCACGTTGCCCGTCATGTTGGCGACGAACACATGCCCGAGCACCAGGACACTGATCGCGTCGACGAGCCCCGTGGCGACCGTCAACAGCAGGAGCGCAGTGACGGTGAGCCGCTCCGAGACCGGCGACGCGATGGCCATCGCTACAGCTGCGGGGAGAGGTCCAACTGCGTCAAGGCCGGCATCTGGGTGATCCGCCAATCCCCGTCACTGCGAACCAAAGTCAGGCGATACGACAGATACCGCAGCGACGGCACATTCTTGGTCACCGGGCTGGTCGACACCGAGTTGGTGTAGACGATGGCTGTCGCCTCGTTGGCGTTGATGCTCTCGACCGCGGTGCCGACCACCTGCGTGTTGTTGGTGATCTGCGCCTGCTTGTTGGACGGCACGATCGAGTCGATGAACTTGCGGTACTGGTCGGCGAAATCGTTCGACAGGTAGCGCGACGCGCGGTCCGGCAGCGTGTCGATGTTGTCGGGCGTGTAGGTCCACAGCGTGGTGATCGCATCGGCAGACGTCTGCGCCACTTGCACCTTGGTGTCCACCAGAGCACGGTCCGACAAATACGGCCACACCGTCGCACCGGCGAACGCACCCGCGGCGACGAACAACGTCGCCGCGGCGACCGCTGCGTACGTCGACGCCTTGCCCGCGGGGCGGAACGGCACGAAGACGATGTTCTGCGTCGGCTGGGCCTCGTCAGCCGGTCCGGACTCATCGGTGGGTTCGGCTTCGTCGGTGTTCGCCGCGGTCTCTTCGTCCGCAGCCACTTCCGGCTCCGCGGATTCTTCCGTGGCGGCGGTCTTTTCGGCAGTCGTTCCGGACAGCGCAGTCCGCTGGCGCTTACCCACCGGGCGCGGCTTGGTCTCGGAAGCTTCGGGCGCCGGTTCGCCGCCCTCACCTGTGCACTCTGACGGCTCGGCCGGTTCGGTCTGGCGTCGCCGGAGCGGGAATCCCCAACGACGACGTCTGGCCGGCGTGCCGGTGGTCAGATCACCTGAATCAGTTGGCTGATCTTCCACTGCTGTCCTTCCAGGATGGTCGTTGCCACCCAACGACTTCCACTTTCGATCGTCTTACCGTCGGGCATCCTTGTGGTGGTCTTGGTGGCGACGAGCACATCGGCGCTGCCGTTGTCGTTCCACCGCTGCACCCCGGCCTCCAGCACGGTGCCCGCGGTGGGCTCGGCGCGGGCGACCTGGATGTTGATCTCGTTCTGCTTCTCCTTGAACATCCTGTGGAAATCGCCGGTCGCCTGCGTGAGGATGCGGTCGGTGTATTCGTTGGCGTGGAACGGATCCAGCGTCGTGTACATGGTCATGAACTCGCGCACATAGCTCAGCGCCGCGGCGTTCTTGATCTCGGTGCGGCGGTCGGTCTCGTGCCGCAACAACATCAACGTGCTGCCCGCGATGGCCGCCGCGATCAACAACGCCGACACGACCGCGACCAGCGGCAGCCCCCACCGCGGCGGCGGCTTGACCTCGACCGCGAAGTAATCGCGTTCGGCCGCATCGATCTTGCGCCGCGGGCTCATTGCCCCGCACCGTTGAGGTTCGGCTTCTTGAGCACCGTGAGGTTGTCGACCTGCCAGGTGTCACCGGCCTTGCGGAACTCCACTCGCACGGTCGCGGTGAGGAACTTCAGCTCCTGCGGATTGGTGCCGCGCTGCCCCTGCAGGGCCAACAGCATCGAGGCGTCGGTCTTGGTCGCGGACAGCACCGCGCTGGTGACGGCCCAGTACTCGTTGGTGGTCGGGCCGGCCTTGCGGGCGACGTCCTGCTGCTTGACCAACTCGGGACGGTACCTGTCGGTGACCAGCGTCTGGGCCTTGTCCAGATCCTCATTGAACGAGTCGACGCCGTAGCTCAGCATCTGTTCGACGATGCGTGGACCCTCGTTGGCGATCTGTTCGCCGGCCTCGTGCACGGCCTCCTGCGGGCGGAAGACCGCGAAATATCCGAACGCCACGGCGACGGCGCACACCGCCACCGCCGCGAGCATCACCTTGCCTGCGCGTCGCCGCGCGTCGCCCTCGGGCGGGGGCACCCGGTGCACCTCGGTACGGGTCAGCAGGTCGGCGAAGGTCCGGTTGCGTGCGTCCCACAACGGCCACAACCAGCCGACGAACACCGCAAGGGTGTCGAGCAGGTGGGCCAGGTCGCGCAGCAACAGACGAACCAGGCCGACGTCGGCACCGACGGGACGCACGACGCGGATGCCGACAACGGCGCGGCCCAGCGTCCAGCCTGTGCTGGTGGGCAACAGCACACGGTTGACCAACACCGCGCCCACCACGACCACGGCCGCCACGGTGTACACCCACCACGCCCAGCCCAGAAGCGGCGCCGCCCACGCCAGCAGGGCCAGCGTGATGACGATGCCAAGGCCGGGAAGCATGTCGATCGCGAACGCGGCCGCCCGCGCCCGCCACGACGCCGGTGGCGGCTGGTCCACCACAGCGGTTTCGGCCGCAGCCGGGGTGTCGAGCACAGAACTCACGACGTGACCTGGTCGAGCCGCGCGACTTTGTAGAGGCCGTCCTCGTCGCGGGCCATCTTCACCCGCAACCGGTAGCCCTGCTCCTCGTCGGCCTTCTCGGTGTTGGTCACCAGCACGCGCACCGCGACGAGCAGATCCAACGAACCGTCGTCATTGTGCTTCTCCACCGCCGCGCGCATGTCCGACACCTGCACCTTGACGTTCGCCGCCTGGTAGGCGTCGAGCAGGATGCCGCTGTAGAGCACGGCCTGCGCCCCGAAGTCCCCGGTCGCGCATTCGATGATCTTGGCCTGCGCGGCCGCCATCGCCGCGGTGTCGGGTGCCTGCGTCGCCGTCACACAGTCCTTGGCGGCCTGCATCGCCTCGGCCTCGTTGCGGGCGATCGTCTCGCTGTCGAGATGCGAACGCAGCGCCAGGTAACCCCCGACGCCCAGCGCGGAGGCCACCAGGACCAGCGCAGCACAGACACCTGCCATCCAGCCGCGTCCCAGCCGGGACGGCCGCCGTGCGTCAGCCTCTACGGTCTCCTCGGTTTGAGGTTCTGTGTCTTCCTGCTGATCGGTGGGGTTCAGCTGGCTGGCGCCAGCATCTCCTTCCATCCGTCATCTCCTGGGGTATTCGAGTTGGTGACGGAGTACTTCACACCGCCTGGGCCGACCACCTCACCGCTGGCCGGGTTGTAGGTCGCGGTCGTGCCCGCAGCCGGAGTGTAGATGCAAGGGTTGGGTTGCTGTCCACTACACGTCACCGTGCCGCCGCGCGGTGCGGTCAACGGATCACTGCTCGGTCCCGAGCTCACCTCGGGCGGCGGCAGCTGGCTCGCGGGCAACGGGTTGAGCCCGTTGTTGATCGACGGGGCCGGGATCACCCGCCCCGGATCGACCGGCTGGTCACAACGCGCGGCGGGAGCCGGGCAGTTGCGGATCTGGTCCGGGTCGCCGTACCACGGGTTGGTACCGAGCGGTGTGTACGGTTCATTGCTGCGGCATTCGCGCGGCGTGGCGGCCCGCTTGCCCGGCACGTCGGCGCACGGATAGTTACGGGCACCGCGAACCGCGTTCGGTGCGTCCTTGGGGATCTTGCAGTACAGGCCCGACGGCAGCGGCTCGGTGCGGGTATCGGCAGGCGACCGCCACTGTGAGGCGGGCAGGAAGCCCGTCAGGCACGGCGGCGGGGCGTTGATGCCCAGACCGAAGTGCAGCAGACCTTCCGGCGCAAAAATCGTGCCGGTCTGGGCCACCGCGGCACCCTGCGGCAGCGCCACCAGAACCTGCTCGACGTTCTTGTTGTAGCGCTTGAGCATGTCGATGACGATCTCCAGGTTCGCCAACGTCTGCGGCAACGACTCCCGGACATCGCTGAACACCGCGTTCAGCTGATCGGCCGTCGGCGCGGCCTGCTGCAGACCGCTGCGCAGCGCCGCGTCGTTCTGGGCGCTCTGGGCGGCCAGGGTGTTGAGATTGGCCGCCCACCGCGAGATCGCGTCACCCGAGTTCACCTGGCTGTCGATGATCGGCCCGGAGTTCTCGATGATGTCGTTGACCGGATCGAGGTTGGCCCGGAAGTCACCCGCGATGGCCTGCGTCGAGTCGACGAGCCGCTGCAGCGACGGCCCAAGGCCGCCGAACGCGGTCGCCGCCTCGTCGAGCAGCGTGCCGATCTTCTCCTTCGGCAGCACCGCCAGACCCCGCTCCGCGGCGTCGAGCGCGGGACCCACCTCGGAGGGCACCGTCCCCTTGGTGATGGTGTCGCCGGGCTTGAAGAACGTGCCGCCGCCACTGTCCGAGGTGAGATCGATGTACTGCTCACCCACCGCCGACACCGAGTGCACATTGGCGGTCGCGTCGGACGGGATCTTGTAGCGGTCGTAGATGTCCATCTCGACCCGCGCGCCGGTCTCGATGGGCTCCACCGAGGTCACCTTGCCGATCGTGGTGCCCCGATAGGTGACGTTGGCGGTCGCGTACAGGCCGCCTGAGCTGGGCAGATCGGCCTTGAGCTGGTACATGCCCAGGCCGGCCCAGGTGGGCAACCGCAGATAGAACAGCGCCAACACCACCAGCGCCACCAGCGTCAGCGTGAGGAAGATGACGAGCTGCATCTTGATGAAGCGAGTCAGCAGCATCTCTCACTCCCCCCTTTCGACCAGCGGGCCGCCCGGTGCGTCGTGCGGGTTCGGCGTGAACCGCACGTCCGGGATCATCGTCGCCGGGTCGCGACCCCAGGCCTGTTCCAGCGCCCGCAGCATGCCCGACAAACCCGTTCCGGACAGGAACGCGTTGTCGACCGAGCTGAGCGTGAGGTCGAGCTTGAGCGACACGTTGATGTAGTCGCCGCGGATCGCCTTGGGGATGTTGTCGATGTTGAACGGCACCGTCAGGAGCAGCTTCAGCGCGCCCACCAGGTACGGCGCGGCCCGACCGAGCTGCTTGAGCGGCCGCTGCAGGTTCTGCAGGTTGGTGTGCAGGTTCGCGTTGCTGCCCGACAGCGTCTCGTCGGCCGCCGCCGAGAGCCTGCCCAGCGCGGTCACCGCGTCGGCGAACAGATCGCGGGTTTCCGCGAAATGCTGGATCAGCGGCGGGAATTCGGTGAGCACGCGGTCGAGCGTGTCGTTGCGCTGCGACACGATGTTGAGCAACCGGTTCGTGGAATCGATTGCGCGCGTGATCTCCTCGCGCTGCTGGTTGAGTTCGTCGGTGAAGGTGTCGAGCTGGTTGAGGAATTCGCGGATCTGATCGGCACGGCCGTTGAGGATGTTGAACACCTCGGTCTGGATGACCTCGATGTTCGGGATGCCGCCTCCGGTCAGGATGCCCGAGATGCCTGCCAGCGTGCGCTCGATGGTCGGATACGCCGACGACTGCGCGAGCGGGATCGTGTCACCGTTGCGCAGCAGCTCCGGCGACGGATTCTCCGGCGGGTTCAGTTCGACGTGCTGCGAACCCAGCAGGCTGGTCTGACCGATCTTGGCCAGCGTGTTCTTGGGCAGCTTGATGCCCGGTTCCACGTCGACGGTCAGCGTCGGCACCCAGTTGATCAACTCGATCTTGCGCACGCGGCCGACGAACACGTCGCGCACCCGCACCCGGCTGTTGGCGTTGAGCGCCAACGTCTCCGGCATCTGCACGTACAGCGTCATGCTGCCGGACTCGGTGCCAGGCCCGCCGGGCAGCGGGACGTTGGCGACGCCGCGCCACTGACCGCACGACGTCAGCACCAACGCGACCGCCGCCAGCGCCGCCGTCCGGCGACCGACGCGGGTCCAGTTACGCATCTTCGGGAAACCCTTCAGCAGCCTCATCAGCCTGCTCCTGCTTCGGCGGGCAGCGGCGGCCCGGCGGGTGCCGGAGCCGCGGGCGCGGCGGGAGCCGCGGGCGCGGCGGCCGACAACGGATCACCGGGGATCACACCGGGTGCCGGCGCCGGAGGCGGTCCGGGCTGCGGATACCACGGTGGGGGCAACGGATTGTTCTCGTCGAACGCATTCGGCGGGCCGGGCAGGTTACCGCCACGCGTCGTGCCGAAGGCGGGCGGCGCGGGCGGCGGCACGATGTCGGGGCCACCGAGCAGTTCGCCGAGCGACTCCGGGGTCAGCATGGCGGCCGTACCGGGCTGCACCTGGATGCCCTGCATGCCGGGCGCCACGATCCATCCCGGCTCGTGGTTGCCGTGCGAGAACAACGTGTCGCGCGACCAGATACCGGGCACCGTGGTGTCCTTGTAGCCGGGCGGGGGCTGAAGCCGCTTCTCGGAGTAGGCGATCTGCTTGGGCAGCGTCATCGCCGTGCTCGCCAGGTTCATGCCGAACGGCAGGTAGTTGAACTTGATGGCGTCCATGATCGGGGCCAGGTACTGCGCGCACAGCTCCGCGGATTCCTGGTAGCCCAAACGGCTTCCGGCCTGTATCGAGCTGCAGATGAACTGCAGCGGGTTCGAGAAGTTCGTGACACCCGGCAGCACCGGCAGACCGATGATGCCACCCTGGTTGGGCGAGTTGATGTTCAGCACGTTCGCCGCGAGGTTCGGATAGGCGTGCAGACCCGTCTCGAGCCCGTCGCGCGGCTCGGGCTGCAGGATCGCCGTGGTGACCTGCTCCAAGTTGTTGATGTCGTGGGTCAGCACACCGCCGTTGCGGTCCAGGAACTCCCGCGTGGTCTTGAGCACCCGGTTGAGGTCCTGCAACGCGTTGGCGAGTTCCTGATCGGTGTTGGTGAACGAGTTGGTGAACTGCGCCAGATCGTTGTTGAGCGCCACGAACTGCTGATCGCTGCGGTACAGCGCGTTGACGAACAGCGCCAGGCTCTTCACCACGGCGAAGAAGTCGCCGCGGCCCTCGTTGAGCGCGGTCAGCGCATCCGAGAGCCCTCGCAGCGTGCGGTTGAGTTGCTCACCCTTACCGGCGAATCCGTCGGCGAACGATTCGATGATGTCGCCGAACGGGCCTTTCGGTTGTTCTGGCGTCGGTCCCAGGTCGGCCAGCAGGCGCGTGACCTGGTTGCGCACTTCGTCGTACTCGATCGGGACCTGCGTGCGGTCGACGTCGAGCACCGCGCCGTCCTGCAGGGTGGGCCCACCGGTGTAGGGCGGGGACAGCTGGATCACGCGTGAGGCGACCAGGCTCGGGTTGAGGATCGAGGCCGTCGCGTTCTCCGGCACTTTGTATTTGTTGTTGAAGTGGAAGACCACTTTCATCTTGTCGCCCGCGGTCTCGATCGAATCGATCGCGCCGACGCGGACACCCATGATCAGGACCTTGTCGCCGGGATACAGCGCGAGCACCTGGGGGAAGTACGCGGTGACCGTCGTGTTGGTCAGCTTCCGGTAGGTGCTCACCCCGAAGTAGCCGACCACCAGCGCGGCGGCCACGACGAGGGCACCGATGATCACAGCTGCCCGGGAGAGCTTGGGCAACTGGATGTTTCGAATGTTGAAAATCGTTGACATGTCTCGAAGCCTCCCTGCCTATCCCGACTGCGAACCCGGCGGAAGGAACGGCGGATTGCCTGGGAGCGGTGCCTCACCGGCCGGCGCCAACTGCGGGCCGGGACCGGGAGGCGGCGGCGGACCGGTGATCGCCGGCGGCGGCGGTGCGATGCCCGGCGTGAAGTCGGGCGGCCCGGGCAGTGGGCTCACCGGGACGGTGCGGGCACCGGGCGGACCCGGCGCGATCTCGACCGGAGCACCCGGCTGATCCGGGGGCATCTGGCCGGGGATCGCCGCGCTCGGCACGCCGGGGGAATGCGCGATGCCATCGGGATTCGGCGCCGAGGTGGCCACGTCCGGCGGCGGATAACCACCGGGGACGGGTCCGTACGGCCCCTGGCTGAGATGCGCACACGGCAGCGGGTTGCCCGGTGACGGGATGCCGTCGGCAGGCGGTGTGTACGAGCACGGCGAACCGGGCGGGACGGCCGGTCCCGGATGCTCGGGAGTGCCTTCGAGCGGGGTCGGCGCGGCAGGCGGTGCGCCGTTCTCGTGCCGCTCGCCGTTCGGGTCGGGGAACCGGAAGGCCGGCAATCCCGCGTTGCGCCAGAACTCTTCCGGATCGATGCCGCGCTTCTTGAACGCCGCGTCGACGAACGGCTGCAGAACCGTCGGCGGGAGCAGGTTCACCAGCATGACCTTGAAGTACGGGCCCGACGCCAGCGCCTCGGCCAGCGACGTGATGAATTTGCCTGCGACCGTGAGGACGTCGGCGAGGTCCTGCTTTCGCTCGTTGAGCAGGTCGCTGACCGTGCGCAACTGCTCGAGCACGTGGTTGAGGTTCGGGTTCTCGTCGACGAAACCCTGGATTTGACGCGACACCGACGACACCCGCTCCAGCAGCAGGCTCACGGCCTGACCGCGTTCGTTGATCGCCGCCAGCAGCGTCTGCGCGTTGACCAGCAGCTGATTGACCTGGGTGCTGCGGTCGCCGAGCACCTGCGCGACCTTGTTCGCGCTGGCGAGCAGCTTCTTGACGTCCTCGTCGCGCTTGCCGATGGTCTCGGAGAACCGTGCCACGCCGTCGAGCGCGGCGCTCAGGTGCGGCGATGTCTGATCGACCGTCTCGGACAACACGTTCAACGACTGGCGCACGGCCTGGGTGTCCCAGCCCGCGGCGTTACGCGTGACGTCGAGGAACGCGTCGTAGATCTGGTACGGCGTCGAGGTCTGGCCCACCGGCAGGACCCCGCGCGGCTTGAGTGTCTGGCTGCCGCGCGGCTCGATCTCGATGTTCTTGCGGCCCAGGATCGTATCGGTGCGGATCGCCGCGCGGCTCTCGGTCCCGATGGTGCGGCCACCGAGGGTGTAGCCGATGACGACCTTGTCGCCGCTGATGTCCATGCTCTTGACGGTGCCGACGTCCAGACCGGCGATGCGCACCTTGTCACCGAGGTTCAGACCACCGGTGTCGGTGAACTGCCCGTAGTAGGTGGGCACCGCGAACAGCATCGGCACGCTGGTCAGCGTCGAGCCGACCCCGATGATGAGCGCCACGACGATGACGCCCATCAGACCCTTGCGGAACCGGTCGGAACCCTGAAGTGTCCTCATTTCGGCGTACACCTACCCGACGGTTGCGTGGTCAGTCTGACGGTTCGGACCGGCCCGCCCGGCTGAAGACCGTTGAGCTTCAAGGTCAGATCGCAGGCGTAGAAGTTGAAGAAGTCGCCGTAGATGCCGCCTGCGCGGCCGATGATCTTCAGCGCCTGGGGCATCTGCACCAGGATGTCGTTGACCTCCTGTTTCTGCTCCACCAGCGGCGCCTGGATGACGTCGAGGTAGCCGACGGTGTCCTTCAACAGAGGTCGGTTGTCGGACAACAGATCCGACAGCGACCCGGCCGCGTCGCTGATGTCCGCGACGCTCGTCGCGATCGGATCGGCGCGGTTCTTCAGACCGGTGATCAGGGTCTCGAAGTTCACCAGGGTCTCGTCGAACTGCTTCTGGTGCTTGACCGTGGTGTCCAGCACGGTGTTGAGGTTCTTGATGACCTCACCGATGGCCTGATCGCGGTCGGCGATCGACGCGGTCAATTGCGCCGTCTGATCCAGGATGTCGTTGATGGTGCCGCCCTGGCCCTGGAAGATCGTGATCAGTGATGTGGCGATCGTGTTGACCTTCTCGGGTTCCAGCGACCGGAACAGCGGACGGAAACCGCCGACGAGCGCATCGAGATCCAGAGCCGGCTCGGTGCGTTCGACCGGGATCGTGCTGCCGGGCGGCAGAATCTGGTCGGACCCACCGCGTTTGAGCTCGAGGTAGCGGTTGCCGATCAGGTCCTGGTAGCGGATGGCCGCGGTGGTCTCCTGGAACAGCGGCAGCGACCGCTCCACGGTGAACTTGACCTCGGCCTGCTCGCCGCCGTTGATCAGGTCGACGCTCTTGACCTTGCCGACCTCGACACCGGCCGCGCGCACGAACTGCCCGTCGCGCAGACCACTGACGTTCTCGAAGATCGCCGAGTACTCGTTGGTGCGGTTGAACCGGATCTGGCCGAACACCACGAAGATCAGCGCCGTGAACGTCAGGAGTACCAGCGAGAAGACGCCGAGTTTGAAAAGCGTGCCTTTGATACTCATGGGTTGATCGTGTTCTCCCCCACTTGGCGGCCCCACACGTACTCGTTGAACATCGGTTGGCCGAGTTCGAAGTGGTTGTACGGCGCGATCGACGCACCGGTGTCGAGCACCAGATACGGCGCGGGCCACAGATCGTGGGTGATCGGCTGCCAGCAGCCGGGCCTGCCCTCCGGCCCGCCCCTGGCGTTCACCCGCGGCAGGTTGTCGGGATACACATAGGGGTTTCCCGCGCCGACCAACGTGTCGTTCAACTGGAACGAGTAGCCGTTGTTGGTCTGAGCGGCGAACCTGGGGGCCGCGTCGTGGAAGTTGTGGATCGTGCAGAACAGGGCCGGGCTGTTGCGGTCGAGCATCTCCGCGACCGGCAGCAGGTCCTGGTTCCCGCGCACCAGGTACGGGCCGCCGCGCTCGAAGATGTCGCCGCCGGTGTTGCCGAACCCGACCGCGGCCACCAGCGCCTGATCGAGGTCGTGGCGCTGCTCGTTGAGGGTGCGCGCGGTGGTGACCGCGTTGCCCAGGCCGTCGAACAGGTCAGGGGCCGCGTCGGCATAGACCTCGCCGAGATTCGCCAGGCCCGTGATGTCGCGGCGGATCTGCGGCATACGGGGATTGACGTCGGCGAGGATCGCGTTGCCGTCGACGATCGAGCGGCCGAACTTGTCGCCCAGACCGTCGAGCGCCTGCGCGGCCGCGGTCAGGGTCTCGTTGAGCTTGATCGGGTCGACCTGCTCGGAGATCGCGGTGATGGTCTCGAACAGCGTGTTGAACTCCGTCGTCACACCCTGCGCACGGATCGCCGTCGACGGCGAGATCCGTTCGCGGGACGGGTTCTTCGGCGACAGGAACGCGATGTACTTGTTGCCGAACACCGTGGTGGCCCGCAACTCGACATCGGCGTTGGACGGGATCAGGCTGAGGTACCTCGGATCGACGTCCAGCGTCAGCCGGGCCTCGGGGTTGTTGTCGACCTCGACCACGTCGATCGCCGCAAGGCGCCCGATCGGGACTCCGTTGAAGGTGACCTTCGAACCCGGGTCCATCGACAGGCCCGCACGACCGGACATGACCGTGAGCTGGACCTTGTCCTCGAACGAACCGCGGAACTGCATCCAGGTGAGCGCGAGGACCAGCGCGCCGACCAGGCCGAGGACCAGACCGGCCAGCTTGTACGGCGGCGTCTTCGGCTTGTTGAGCGGAGCGTGTGGCGCTGGAGGCTCGGTCATCGCGCTACACCGTGAGGTTGAAGTTCGGGTCGGTGCCGTAGAGCGCCAACGATGCCAACAGGACCACCAGAACGATCGCGATCAACGAAGTACGCATCGACCTCCCGACGGCCTCGCCCACGCCGACGGCACCGCCGCTGGCGAAATAGCCGAAGTAGCAATGGTTGAGCATGACCACCACCGACATGATGATGACTTCGAGGAATGACCACATCACGTCGTCGACACGCAGGAACGTGTGGAAATAGTGCTCGTACGTGCCGACCGACTGCGAGTAGAAGATCGTGGTGACCAGCTGCGCCGACATGAACGACAGCAGGATCGCCATGGCGTACAGCGGGATGATGACGATCGCGCCTGCCATGATGCGCGTGGACACCAGGTACGAAATCGACTTGATGCCCATGACTTCGAGCGCGTCGACCTCTTCGCTGATGCGCATGGCGCCGAGTTCGGCCGTGGCGCCCGCCCCGACCGTCGCGGCGAGCGCCTGACCGGTGACGACGGGCGCGACGACGCGGATGTTGGCCAGGGCCGCGAAGAATCCGGTGAACGCCTCGACACCGATGTTGCCCAGTGAGGCGAAGCCCTGGATGGCGATCAGCGAACCCGCCGACAACGTGACGAAGCCGATGATCGCGACGGTGCCGCCGATGACGGCCATCGCGCCGGTACCCATGCCGATTTCGGCGACCAGGCGCAACGATTCACGCCGGTAATGCCGGAACGCGTGCGGCACATGCACGATCGCCTGCACGACGAACCACGCGACGTGGCCCATGCTGTCGAGCAACCGTGCCGGGGTGGCGGCGATCTCGGCGGAACGCGAGAACGCCCGGGGGAACCGCGACCGCAGGACCTGAACAGTACTCATGTCAGCGCCCTGTCCCGAACCGCACACCGATCGTGGTGAGCACGACGTTGACCGCGAACAACGCGACCACACAGAGCACGAGGGTCTCGTTCACCGCGGTTCCGACACCCTTCGAACCGCCCGCGACGGTCAGGCCGCGGTAGCAGCCGACGAGACCGGCGATCAGACCGAACAGCGTCGCCTTGATGACCGAGATCATCACCTCGGGAAAGCCCGTGAGCAGCGTCAGGGTGGACACGTACGCACCCGCCGAGACGTTCTGGATGTACACGCCGAAGAAGAACCCGCCGACCAGGCCGATGGTGATCACCGCGCCGTTGAGCATGAAGGCCACGAACGTCGAGGCGACCACGCGGGGCACCACGAGACGCTCGATGGGATCGATGCCGAGCACCTCGAGCGCGTCGATCTCCTCACGCACGGTGCGGGCACCGAGATCAGCACAGATGGCGGTGGATCCCGCGCCTGCGACGACGAGCACCGTCACCAGCGGCCCCAGTTGGGTCACGGCGCCGAGTGCGGCACCGGCGCCCGAGACGTCGGCCGCACCGAACTCCGCCAACAGGATGTTGAGCGTGAAGATGATGAGCACGGTCAGGGGGATCGACACCGCAAGGGTCGGCAGGAACGCGACGCGAATCAGAAACCAGCTCTGGAGGACGAATTCCTTCCACTGGAAAGGCCGGGTGAACAGAGCCTTTCCGGTCATCACCGACATCTTGAAGAAGCCGCCGACCATCGCCAGCGGCTTCTCCACCTGACCACGCATGTAAGCGACGAGGCCATCGGTCGACGCCGTCACAGGTGCCCTCCCTGGACGTGATCCACGCCCCCTCCTTGCCGCCTGCCAGTTCCAGTGATCCGCGTCTCCCTACTCGCGGGTAGTAAGTGAGACCACCGGACTGTACCCGATCCGATCCGGGCCTTGCACCGCATCGGCTGGATTATGCCCCGAACTGTTAGCAAAGGTGCCTCTGATTGCCTATATTGCCCCTCAACCGGCAGAAACCGTTGTTGCAGAGCTGCTTTCGTTACCGTCAACCGACCCCGACCTCCCGAAGCGTTCACGCAGCTCGGTCTTGAGCACCTTGCCCGACGGATTACGGGGCAACGCGTCGACGATCTCGATCGCCTTGGGGTGCTTGTACCGGGCCAGCCGCTCGGTGAGGAAGCCGTCGAGTTCGGCCAGCGTGAGCGATTCGGCACTCGCGGAATTGAGCGCGACGACGGCCACCGGCACCTCGCCCCACTTCTCGTGCGGCCTGCCGATCACCGCGACCTCGCCGATGGCCGGATGGGCCGCAAGCGCGTTCTCGACCTCCGCGCAGTAGATGTTCTCGCCGCCCGAGATGATCATGTCCTTCTTGCGGTCGACCACCCAGACGTAGCCGTCCTGGTCCTGGCGCACCAGGTCGCCCGAGTGGAACCAGCCGCCGGCGAACGCCTCAGCGGTGGCCCTCGAATTGTTCCAGTAACCCACCATCAGATTGGGTCCGCGGTAGACGATCTCGCCGACCTCGCCGACCGGCACGTCGTTCATGTTGTCGTCGACCACGCGCGCCGAGACCGTCGGGATGACCCGGCCCACCGAACCCAGCTTGCGAATGGCGTCGTCGCCCAACAACATGCAGGTGACCGGTGACATCTCGGTCTGCCCGAACGCCGCGAAGATCTGCGCGTCGGGGAACACCTGGTTCATCTCGCGCAGCAGCGTGTCCGATGCAGGCGCCGCACCCCACGACAGCACCCGCAGTTTCAGGTTGCGCGGCCGGGCGCGCTGCGCGGCGCACACCGCCTGCCACTGGGCGGGCACCAGGAAGATGCCCGTGACCTGTTCGGCCTCAAGGACATCCAGCAGTCCGTCGGGATCGAACGCGCCGAGCGGGTAGAGCACCGTCGGCAGGCCGAGCGTCAGGCCGCTGAGCACGTTGCCCGCGATACCGGCGATGTGGAACAGCGGCACGCCGATGAACCCCACGTCGCTGTTGAGCTCCACGCCCGTGGTGAACAGCGTCGTCATCGCCTGGGCCGTCAGGTTGGTGTGGGTGAGCACCGCCCCCTTGGGGCGCCCGGTGGTGCCCGAGGTGTACATGATCAGCGCCGGTGAGTCGTTGGGGATGTCGACCGGGGCGGGCGGTTCGCCCGGCTCGGCGAGCAGATCGTCGTAGCCCAGCACACCGTCCTCGGTGGCGCCGCCCGCCACGATCACCGTCTGCAGCGTCGCGTCGAGATCGCGGACCGCGGTGGCGACACCCGCCAGCACCTGCTCGGTGACCACCACGTGCGCTTCGCAGTCGCCGACCAGGAACGCGATCTCGGGTGGGGTCATCCGGAAGTTCACCGGGACCGCGATGGCGCCGAGCCGGTTCGCGGCGAGCATGGCCTCGATGAACTCCGTGCGGTTGAGCATCAGGATCAGCACCCGGTCGCCGAAGCCCACACCGCGGCGGCTCAGCGCCCCGGCCAACCGGGTGACGCGGTCGTCGAGTTCACGCCAGGTGGTGGTGTGCCCCAGGAAACGCATGGCGGTCTTGTCGGGCTGCATCATCGCGTGGCGGGTCAGCTGGTTGACCCAGTTCTGGCGACGGGCCAGGTACGGCTGCTCGATCTGGGACGGCACTGAAGTCAACGGCTCTGTACTCCATGTTCGGTGCAACTCACCCGTAGTTGCGCGATGTTGATATTTGATCAAACATTGGGTTGCCCCGGTCACATTATGGCCTCGAAGCGATCGGGACAACCCCGAACGCCCGACCCGAGACAGGACCGGAGAGACCAGTGAACACGCCCGTCAAGACCGCCGCGCGAGCGCGCCGCGGTGTGCGTCGCGAGCAGCTCTCCGACGAGGTGGCGGCCCACCTGCGGGCCGAGATCATGACCGGGGCGCTGCGCCCCGGCACGTTCATCAGGCTCGACGAGACCGCGGCCGCACTCGGTGTCAGCATCACCCCGGTGCGCGAGGCGCTGCGCACGCTGCGCGGCGAAGGCATGGTGCAGCTCGAACCGCACCGCGGCCACGTCGTCGTCCCGATGACCCGCACCGACGTCGAGGACATCTTCTGGCTGCAGGAGACCATCGCGCGCGAACTCGCCGCCACGACCGTCACCCGGATCACCGACGAACAGATCGACGAACTCGAACGCCTCAACGACGAACTCGCGACCGCCATCGGGCACGGCGACCCCGATCGGATCTCGGCGGCCGAGTTCGCCTTCCACCGCGCCTTCAACCACGCGAGCGGACGCATCAAGCTCGCCTGGTTCCTGCTGCACGTTGCGCGGTACCTACCCGCGCTGGTCTACTCGACCGACCTGAGCTGGGGCGAAGAGGCCGTGACCGGTCACCGACAGCTCATCGAGGCGCTGCGGCGGCGCGACGCGCGACGGGTCGTCGAACTCAACGGCGCCCAGTTCGCCGACGGCGCACGACGACTCATCGCACGCCTGGAACAGATCGGGATGTGGGATTAGCTCTGGGTGAGCTGCTCGACGCGGCCCTGCAGGGCCTTGGCGAGATGCTCCAGGGTCTCCCCCGCGAGCTTCTTGACCATGGGACCCGGGACCGGCAGCTTGACCTCGACGTCGAGATCGACCTGCAGCAGCGTGGTGTCGGGGCCGAGCGGGACGATCGAGAACCGCTGCTCCTGTTTGGTGAAGTGGTCGCCCTGCTGCAGCATCGTGAAGATCTGGTTCTCGGCCGGGTAGTACACGGCAGTGATGAACACGCCCGACTGCCCCTGGATCTCGACGTCGAGCCGCAGCTGGCTGGGCCGCCCGTCGTTGTACCGGGCGAGGATCCAACACCCCTTGATCTCGGGGTTCCAGTGCGGGTAGGCCTCGAAATCCGAGACGATCGACCTGATCGTCTCGGCGGAGGCCGCGACCTCGACAGTCTTGCTCACGAGCGGCATCCGCCGAGCATATCGAGCTACCGGCGCACCGCCGAAGCCAGCAGGTCGCGGATGGGGTCGGGGATGGGAACCGGACGGCGCGAGTCCCGGTCGACGTACACGTGCACCCAGCGCCCGACGGCAGCGACCGGGACATCGGCCGTGCCTTCCCCGCCCTCTTCGCCCGCCCGGCCGGCCTCGAACAACGCCAGCCGGTAGGTGACGCTGCTGGTGCCGAGCCGGGCGACCGACAACCCCACGGCGAGCGCGCTCGGGAACTTCAGCTCCGCGAAGTAGCGGCAGCCCGATTCGGCGACCACGCCGAGCCACGGCGCGGTGACGGGATCGATGTCGCAGCTGGTGTCGATCCACGCGTTGATCGCGGTGTCGAACAACTCGTAGTACACGGCGTTGTTGAGGTGGCCGAACATGTCGTTGTCGGTCCATCGGGTGCCCACCGGCCAGTGCACCGGGAATTCACGGCTGGTGGGGATGGGCTCGTCACGACCGGTCATGGCTGAAGTCTTGCAGTAGGGGGCAGTCTGGATCCCATGAAGATCCGCGGAGCCGTCCTCGAACGCATCGGTGCACCCCGTCCCTACGCCGAATCCCGGCCGCTCACCATCTCCGAACTGGACCTGGCCGAGCCCGGGCCGGACGAGTTGCTGGTGCGTATCGAGTCGGCTGGGCTGTGCCACTCGGATCTGTCGGTCGTCGACGGCAACCGGGTGCGCCCGGTGCCGATGCTGCTGGGTCACGAGGCCGCGGGTGTCGTGGAGACGCCCGCCGCGGACCTGCAGGCGGGCCAGCGGGTGGTGATGACGTTCCTGCCCCGGTGCGGATCGTGCCCGGCCTGCGCCACCGACGGGCTGACGCCGTGCGGACCGGGATCGGTCGCCAACGGTGCGGGCACGTTGATGAACGGCGACATCCGGTTGCGTCGCGACGGCGAGGAGGTGTTCCACCACCTGGGCGTGTCCGGGTTCGCGACGCACGCCGTGGTGGACCGCCGCTCGATCGTCCCGGTGCCCGCCGACGTGCCCGCCACGGTCGCCGCGCTGTTGGGCTGCGCGGTGCTGACCGGCGGCGGAGCGGTGCTCAACGTCGGCAGGCCCAAGCCCGGGCAGACCGTCGTGATCGTCGGCCTCGGTGGCGTCGGGATGGCCGCGGCACTGACCGCACTCGCGCACGACGACGTGCGTGTGGTCGGCGTCGATCAGTTGTCCGACAAGTTGGCCCGCGCGCGCGAACTCGGTGTGCACGAGACCTTCACGCCAGAGCAGGCCGCCGACTTGAAGGCCGAGGTGGTGATCGAGGCCGCGGGACACCCGGCCGCGCTGGAGACCGCGATCGCGCTCACCGGCCCGGGCGGCCGCACCATCACCGTCGGGCTGCCGCGGCCGGATGCACGGATCACGGTGTCGCCGTTGGGCTTTGTCGCCGAGGGCCGCTCACTGATCGGCAGTTACCTCGGCTCGGCGGTGCCCTCGCGCGACATTCCGCGCTTCGTGGAGTTGTGGCGCGCCGGGCGGCTGCCGGTGGAATCCCTGGTGTCCTCGACGATCACTCTTGACGAGATAAACGCCGGCATGGACGAACTGGCCGAGGGCCGGGCGGTGCGTCAGGTGATCGACTTCGACTGAGGGACTATCCTACTTATATGACAAGTTGTAGACTTGTCATATGACTGATCGCATCCGTAGCCTCCGGTTGTCCCACGTGGTCCTGCCCCTGCCCAAGCCGGTGAGCGACGCCAAGGTGCTCACCGGACGGCAGAAACCGCTCACCGAAACCGTTCTGCTGTTCGTCGAGGTCAGCACCGAGGCGGGCCTGCAGGGAATGGGGTTCAGCTACTCCAAGCGCGCGGGCGGGCCCGCCCAGTACACCCACCTGCGCGAGATCGCCGACGTCGCAATCGGCCAGGACCCCTCCGACATCGACCGCATCTACCAGTCGCTGCTGTGGGCGGGCGCATCGGTGGGCCGGTCCGGCGTGGCCACCCAGGCGATCGCCGCACTCGACGTGGCGCTGTGGGACCTCAAGGCCAGGCGTGCCAACCTGCCGCTGGCCAAACTGATCGGCGCGCACCGGGATTCGTGCCGGGTGTACAACACCTCCGGCGGGTTCCTGCAGGCCTCGGTCGACGAGATCAAGGAGGCCGCCACCGCATCGCTGGAATCGGGCATCGGCGGCATCAAGATCAAAGTGGGCCAGCCCGACTGGAAGGAAGATCTCAAGCGGGTGGCCGCGCTGCGGGCACACCTCGGGGACACCCCGCTGATGGTGGACGCCAACCAGCAGTGGGACCGGGCCAGGGCACGGCGGATGTGCCGTGAGCTCGAGCAGTTCGACCTGGTGTGGATCGAGGAACCGCTCGACGCGTGGGATGCCGTGGGCCACGCCGATCTCAGTCACACCTTCGACACCCCGATCGCGACCGGCGAGATGCTCACCTCGGTCCCCGAGCACATGGCCCTGATCGATGCCGGATACCGCGGCATCGTGCAACCCGATGCGCCGCGCATCGGGGGCATCACCCCGTTTCTGCGGTTCGCGACGCTGGCCGCGCACGCCGGCCTCGCGCTCGCGCCGCACTACGCGATGGAGATCCACCTGCACCTCGCGGCCGCCTATCCGACCGAACCGTGGGTCGAACACTTCGAATGGCTCAACCCGCTGTTCGACGAACGCATCGAGATCCGCGACGGCCGCATGTGGCTGCCCGACCGCCCGGGGCTCGGCTTCACGTTGAGCGAGCAGATGCGGGCCCTCACCAGGGAGCAGGCAGAATTCCAGGCGTGAACGCATCGCTGGCCCAGCGGGTGGTGGCAGGGCTGAAGGACAAGATCTTCTCCGGTGACCTGCCACCCGGGCACAAACTGCCCTCCGAGGCCGAGCTGATCGACGAGTTCGGGGTGTCGCGCACCGTCGTCCGCGAGGCGGTGACCCGGCTGCGCGCCGAGGGGCTCGTCGAAACCTTCCAGGGCCGTGGCTCATTCGTGCTCGCGGTCCCGGAGCCCACCGCGTTCACCGTCGAATCCGCGGCGATCCGGACCCACCGCGATGTGCTCGACATGATCGACTTCCGCCTCGGCGTCGAGTGCGAGGCCGCCGCGCTGGCCGCGGCCCGCACCGACGACCGCGGCCGGGCTGCCGTCCGCACCGCGCTCGACGAATTCGTCGGCGCCGCACCGGAAGACGCCGTGGAGGCCGACTTCCGGTTCCACCGCACCATCGCCGAGGTCAGCGGGAACCGGTTCTACCTCGACCTGATGAACTCGCTGGGACCCATGATGATCATGCTGCCGCGCACCCGGCTCGGCGATGCGCATTCGATCACCGATGCCGCGCACGCCGAGCGGGTCCGCCGTGAGCACGATCAGGTGGCGGCCGCGGTGATCGCCGGGGATCCGGATCTCGCCAGGGCCGCCATGCGCCTACACCTTGGTAACACTCGTCGGCGCCTCGCCGGGGGCCGGTGACCCGGCGCGCGAGCGCAGCAGGTGCCGGATCACCGGGATCGCCACCACCGCAACGAGTATCGCCAGGATCGTGCCCGATAGCGGCCGCGTGACGAATCCGGTCGGGTCACCACCGAAGATCAGCATCGACCGGCGCACGTTGGACTCCACGAGCGAGCCCAGCACGAACGCCAGCACCAACGGGCCGGGATCGAACCCGGTCTTCTTCATCAGGTAGCCGACCACACCGAAGGCGATCATCACGAAGATGTCGAACACCGAGTTGTTAATGGTGTAGACGCCCAGCAGCGTGATCAGCGCCGTGATCGGGGCCAGGATCGCCGGGCGCACCCGCAGGATCCGGACGAACAACCCGACCAGGGGGATGCTGAGGATCAGCAGGGCGAGGTTGCCGATGTACATCGAGTTGATGACGCCCCAGAACAGGTCGGGGTGTTCGTCGACCAACTGCGGGCCCGGCGAGATGCCAAGGATCAGCAGCGCGCCGAACAGCATCGCCATCGACGCGTTCGCGGGGATGCCGATGGTGAGCAGCGGGATGAACGACGATGTGGCCGCGGCGTTGTTGGCCGTCTCGGGCGCGGCGACGCCCTCGACGGCGCCCTTGCCGAACCGCTCGGGATGCTTGGACCGCTTCTTCTCGGTCGCGTAGGCGACCAGCGAGGCCAGCACCGCACCGCCGCCGGGCAGCACACCGAGCACGAACCCGATCACCGACCCGCGGCCGATCGCCCCCGAGGACTGACGCAGGTCCTTGCGCGACGGCCACGCGTTGCCGACCTTGGCGGGTACGTGCGGTTTCCCGTGCCGCTGTTCGAGGTTGTAGAGGATCTCGCCGACACCGAACAGGCCCATCGCCACGACGACGAAGTCGATGCCGTCGGCCAGTTGCAGACTGTCGAACGTGAACCGCGACGCCCCGCTGAAACTGTCGCGGCCCACCGTCGCGAGCAGCAGTCCGACGGCCGCCGCGATCAACGACTTGAGCATGTTGCCGTTGCCGATCGTGGCGACCAGCAGGACACCGAGCAGGGCCAGCGCGGCGTACTCGGGCGGGCCGAAATCGAGCGCCACCTCGGCGATCACCGGGGCGAGCAACGACAGGCCGACGATCGAGATCGTCGCTCCCACAAAGGATCCGATGGCGGCGATGCCGAGTGCCGTTCCGGCCCGGCCCTGCTTGGCGAGCGCGAACCCGTCGAACACCGTGACGACCGAGGACGCCTCGCCCGGCAGTCGCAACAGCACCGAGGTGATGGTGCCGCCGTACTGGGCACCGTAATAGATCCCGGCGAGCATGATGATCGCCGAGATCGGATCGATGGTGTAGGTGATGGGCAGCAGGATCGCGATGGTGGCGGCCGGGCCCAGGCCGGGCAGCACACCGATCACCATGCCGATGAGCACGCCGATGAGGCAGTACAACAGGTTGTGGGGTTCGACCACCAGGGCGAACCCGTCCAGGAATGCGTGCACGTCCATGGGCGGTCCTCAGAAGCTGATCAGGTGCGGCAGCGGGATCCGCAGCCCGTAGAGGAACAGGAAGTAGAACACGGCGGTGGTGAGGACGCTGACGATCGCTGTGCTGCGCCAGCTTTCGCCGCCGAGGAACCGCAGCCAGATCACGCTCAACAGCAGCGCCGGGATCTCGAACCCGATCAGCGGCAGCAACAACGCGAAGCCGACGAACGTCACCGCGCCCGCGACCGCGAGCACGCTGCTGCGGGTGAACGCCTCGGCGTCGGTGAGCCTGCGGCCCAGCAGGAGCAGCAGCACCGACAGCACCGTGATGACGACACCGACCACGAACGGCCACAGCCCGGGGCCGGGTTGGTGCAGGGAACCGAGCCCGTAGCCGTGGGCGAGCAGCGCGGCGCCGACGCCGACGACGATCCCGACCACGGCCGAAACGGTCTGGTAGAGCGGCCCGCCCGCCGGTGGCTGTTGTTCCTCGGGAACGTCGGGGGGTGAGGGTTCGGGCTCTGCCGACACGTCGGCCAGGGTGTCGCTCATCAGCTGGCCCGTAGGTCGATGCCGAACTGCTTGGTCAGATCGGCGTAGCGCTGGGTGTCCGCCTTGAGCTGGTCGAGGATCTCGGGGCCGGGCTTCTCCAGCGGCGTCAGGCTGTTCTGCTCGTTGAACTTCTTGTACTCGTCGGTGCCGAAGGTGGCCTTGAGGCCCTCGATGATGCGGTCCTGGACCTCCTGCGGGGTGCCCTTGGGCACCGTCATGAAGCGGTACTGGGTGACCTCGACGTCCAGGCCCTGTTCCTTGGCGGTGGGGACGTCGGGCAGGTACTCGATGCGTTCGGGACCGAACACCGCGAGCGGCAGCAGCTTGTGGGACTGGATGTTCTCGATCGCCTCGCCGACCTGCAGCACCGCGACGTCGATCTGGTTGCCCAGCAGAGCCGTCAGGGCAGGGGCGCCGCCGTCGAACGGTACCGCCTGCGACGGCACGTCGGCGGACTTGAACAGCAGCGCGGCGGCCAATTGTGCGCCGGTGCCGACGCCGGTGGTGCCGTAGCGCACGGGTTTGGTGGTGGCCTTGAGGTCCGGCATGGTCTTGTAGCCGCTGGCCGGGTTGGTCACCAGCACGTAGTCGTCGCGCGAGATGCCGTAGACGACGTCGAAGTCGTTGATGTCGGTGACCTCGTCGGGTGACACGGCGAGCGGGGTGATGGTGTACAGCGACGCGTTCTGGATGGCGATGACCGAACCGTCCGGTTTGGCCTTGGCGACCTCGGCGGCCGCGAGGGCCCCGTTGGCGCCTTCGCGGTTGATCACCGGGAACGAGGCGCCGAGTGCGTCGCTCAGCCCCTTCGAGACGGCACGGCTGATCAGGTCGCTGGAGCCGCCCGCCGAGGCGCCGACGTACATCTCCACGGTGCCGGTCGGATAGGTGCCGCCGGATCCCCCGCCGCCGGTGGTGTTCTGGACGCCGCCACAACCACTGAGCACCAGGCCCGCGGTAAGGGTGGCGGCGGCAGCCGCGACGAGACGGGTGCGGCGAAGAGCGGGTGTCGCCATGACTTTGCTCCTGTTGTGTGAATTGACCCGGTTATGGGCAGCCGCTGTGGCGGCTATCACTACAAACTAGGGAGCGTGGCAATACCTGTCCAAGGCCAAATTGGTATGGGTCAATACCGTTGTTGGATCAGTGATGTGTCAGCGGATCGTGCTGACACCACCGTCCACCGGAATCACCGCTCCGGTGATGTACGCGCTGGCCCGGCTCGCGAGAAACACCGAGATACCGGCGATGTCGTCGGGCTGGCCGACCCGTCCGAGGGGCAACGCCGACCCGACGGCCTCCTCGCCCGCCGCGAGCAGCTCCTTGGTCATGCGCGACGGGAAGAGCCCGGGCGCGATCGCGTTCACCAGGATGCGCGGTGCGAGCTCACCGGCGAGGTGACGTGTGAGCATGTGCACCGCCGCTTTGCTGGCACTGTAGGAGAAGTTGTTGCGGCCCCGCTCGGGCGCGACGATGCCGTCGATGCTGCCGGTGTTGATCACCCGGGCCGGATCGTCGTCGGTGGCGCCGGCCTGCAACAGCGGCGTGAGCGCCCGCGTCAGCAGGAAGACGCCCTTGACGTTGACGTTGTAGACCTTGTCGAAGCCGGACTCCGGGAAGTCCTCGTAGGGCGCGCCCCAGGCCGCACCCGCGTTGTTGAACAGCGCGTGGATGGCCTTCTCGCGGCCGGTGAGCGCTGCGGTCAGCGCCGTGACACCCTCTGCGGTGCCGAGATCGGCGGGCACCGCCTCGACCCGGCCGAGCGGGGACAGTTCGGCCACCGCCGCTTCGAGTTCGGCCTCCTTGCGGCTCGCGAGGTACACATCGGCGCCGGCCCGCAGCAGGCCGCGCGCCATCATCAGACCGATGCCGCGGCCGCCACCGGTGACCACGGCGACCTTGCCGTCGAGGCCGAACAGGTCACTCATGACCGGTCCTCACCGCCGGTCTCGAGGTCGATGCCGAGCGGGGACTGCGCGCGGACGTCCGCGTCCCGGATGAGCCCGCGCAGCAGTGCGGTGCTGAACTCGACCGCGATCTCCTCGGCGGTGCGCCTACCGTGCGGGCGCAGCCAGCGGTAGGCGCCGAGCACCATGCCGATGTAGCCCAGCGCCAGCACATGCGAGTCGCAGTCGTAGAACTCGCCGCTGGCGATGCCGCGGTCGATCACATCGCGCACATGCTCGTACACCTGCGCCTCGGCGTGCCTGATGTACTCGACCTGGTCCTCGGTGAACCACTCGGCGATGTAGGGCCCCTCCTGGAAGTACACCGCCGCGCGCTCCAGATCGTTGGCGATGCCCACCAGCAGGCGCCGGGTGAAGTGGTAGATGGTCTCGCGGGCCGACGCGGTCGGATCGTCGTGCAGCGCCTCGACCGTGAAGTCCGCCGCGCTCTTGTAGATGTCGTAGAGGATCAGCGACTTGCTCGCGTAATAGTGGTAGACGGTCGCCTTGTTCAGGCCGACGGCCTCTGCGACGTCGTCCATCCGGGTGCCGTGGTAACCGCGGGCTGCGAACAGTTTCGCCGCGACATTCAGTAGTTCTTCGCGACGGGATGTTCCGTTGTTGGCAGCGGAAGTCATGGGATACTCACTTCATGGCATCGCCCGGGCGGTCCCGGGGTGTTCAATCAACTAGATGGTTGATTCAGTGTAGGCAATCCCTGTCATCAGTGCGCCCACTCGGTCTACACTGCGGAAATGGATCCGAATCCTGACTACGATCTGAGCGACGAAGGCGAGTACTTCTTCGACTGGATCCCCTGGGGCCTGCGTGGCGTGTACCCGCCGCCGGCCTATCCCCCGGTGTGAACCCCTTTGGCGCGCCGGTAATGCCTGCGCGCCTTCATGCGGTTACCGCAGATCGCCATCGAACACCACCGCGCGGTGTTGGGCTTGCTCCGGTCGATCAGGAACAGCCGGCACTCGTCGTTGGCGCACGCCCGTAGCCGTCCCGGGCTGTTGACGCGCAGGGCATCCCACGCCAGCACGGCCCGCGCGGCGGGCGACGCCCCGAGTTCCCAGCTCACCCCGTCCGGCGTCATGGTCGGGCGCATCGTCACCTCGGCAAGGTACGGGGCCAGCACCGTCGGTGGCCGGGTTCCCCGCACCACGTCCTGAAGCAGGTCGCGCACCGCGACCAGATCCGTGGCGTCGTCGACTCCGTGTGCCTGCAGCCACGCGCGCGCCCGGTCGTCGTCGGCGAATTCGTCGCGCACCTGCCCTTCCACCACCGGTGCGCTGTTGAGCAGATCGAGCAGGAACTCCTCGTCCTGCCGGTCGGTGACGGCCACGTCCATTTCTAACCTCCATAAAACTATTGACAGGTTATACCATCGCGCGCAGACTGGCCTAACCATCAATTGATTTCTAGGGGGTTAGCCATGAACGTCCATCACCGCTACGCCACCGTCGACGGGCAGCGGCTCTTCTACCGCGAGGCCGGACCGGCCGACGCACCGCCGATCGTGCTGCTGCACGGATTCCCCACCAGCTCGTTCATGTTCCGCGAGCTCATCGGGCTGCTCGCAGGCAACTATCACGTCATCGCGCCCGACCACCTGGGGTTCGGCTTCTCCGACGCACCATCGGCCGACGAATTCGACTACACCTTCGATGCGCTCACCGACCTGACCGAGGGCCTGCTCACCCACCTCGGGATCACCCGCTACGCGATCTACGTCCAGGACTACGGCGCGCCGATCGGCTGGCGCCTGGCGCTGCGGCACCCGCAGGCCATCAGCGCGATCGTGACCCAGAACGGCAACGGATACGTCGAAGGTTTCGTGGAGGACTTCTGGACGACGGTGTGGGATTTCCACCGCGAGCAGACACCGCAGACCGAGGCCGCCGTCCGGGCGGCGCTGGACCACGAGTCGATCAAGTGGCAGTACCTCACCGGCGTCGCCGACGAGACCCTGGTGAGCCCGGACACCTGGACCCACGACGCGGCGCAGCTCGCGCGTCCGGGCAACGACGTCATCCAGCTCAAGCTGTTCGCCGACTACGCGACCAATCCCCCGCTGTACCCGGCGCTGCACGAATATCTGCGCAGCAGTGGGGTTCCCGTGCTCGCGGTGTGGGGCCGCAACGATCCGATCTTCGGACCCGACGGGGCCAGGGCGTTCGAGAAGGACGCCGCCGACGCCGAGATCCACCTGCTCGACGGCGGGCACTTCCTGCTCGAAACCCATGTCGACGAGGTGGCAGGCCTGATCGACGCGTTCCTGAAGAGGACCGTCTCATGACCGGACGCGTGCTGGTCTTCGACGTCAACGAGACACTCATCGACCTCGAGTCGCTGCGGCCGCACTTCGAGCGCGTCTTCTCCGACCCGCACGTGCTGCGCGAGTGGTTCGGCCAGTTGGTCATGCACTCGATGGCGGTCACGCTCTCGGGCACCTACACCGACTTCTTCGCACTCGGACAGGGTGTGCTGCGGATGCTCGCCGACATCCACGACGTGACGCTCTCCGACGACGATGTGCGTGCGATTGCCGAAGGGATGCGCACCATGCCGGCCTACCCCGATGTCGAAGAAGGCCTGCAGCGGCTGCGCGACAACGGCTATCGCCTTGTCACACTGACCAATTCACCCCACTCCGAAGGCGCGACACCGCTGGAGAACGCCGGGCTGGCCGGCTACTTCGAGCGGCAATTCACCGTGGGCGAGCACCGGGTGTTCAAACCGTCGACGACGCTGTACACCCACGTCGCATCCGCGCTCGGGGTGGAACCCGGCCAGTGCACCATGGTCGCCTCGCACACGTGGGACCTGATCGGCGCGCAGTCCGCCGGATACCGCGGAGCGCTGATCACCCGCCCCGGCAACGCCGCGCTGCCAGCACCCGGAATACCCCAGCCCGATCTCATCGCTGCAGACCTGCTGCAGCTCAACGACTTTCTGAAGAGGGAATCATGACAACCAGCATGCGCGCCATCGTGCTCGACGGCTTCGGCGGGCTCGACCACTTGGTCTACACCGACATCGACAAGCCCGAACCCAAGGCGGGTGAGGTGGTCATCGCGATCAAGGGCTTCGGCATCAACCACGCCGAGATGCACATGCGCCGCGGCGAATGGGCCGAGGCCGCGCCGGTGAGCGGCATCGAGTGCGTCGGCGTCGTCGACTCCTGTCCGGGCGGCGAGTTCCCGGTGGGCGCGAAGGTGGCCGCACTCATGGGCGGCCTCGGTCGCACCATCAACGGCAGCTACGCCGAGTACACCCGGGTCCGCGCGGCCAACGTGGCGCTCATCGAATCCGATTTGCCCTGGTCACAATTGGCCGCGCTGCCGGAAACCTATGCGACCGCCTGGACGTGCCTGTTCCGCAACATCGGCCTGCGCAGCGGTCAGACCCTGGTGATCCGCGGCGCCACATCGTCGTTCGGTCAGGCCGCCGTCAAGCTCGCGGTCAACGCGGGCGCCCGGGTCATCGCCACCACCCGCAGCCCCGAACGGTTCGGCCTGCTGGAGGATCTCGGCGTGGCCCGCGCCGAACGGGAGGTGCCGGATCTGAGCGCCCACCTCACCGAGAGCGGTGAGATCGACGCGGTACTCGACCTGGTCGGCAACAGCACCATCCTGGACTCCCTCGACATGCTGCGCCGCGGTGGAACCGCCTGTCTGGCAGGGTGGTTGGGCGGCCTGGATCCGATCCCCGACTTCAACCCGTTGCTGCGCATGGCCAGCGGCGTGTACCTTACGTTCTTCGGCAGCTTCGTGTTCGGCAGCGACGGTTTCCCGCTGTCCGATGTGCCGTTGCAGGACATCGCACGCCAGGTCGAGGACGGCCGTCTCGAGGCGGCCCCGTCACGGGTCTTCGGGTTCGACGAGATCCGGGAAGCGCACCGCGTCATGGAAGCCGGGGAAGCCGGCGGCAAGATGGTGGTGGTGCTCGACTGAGGACGGGTCGGCCGTCACGCCGCGGCGGCCTTGACGGCCTCACCCACCTCGGTGCGCAACCGGTGGAACTCCGGCGAACGACGCAGTTCCACCGGATCGACCCCGGTGCGCGGGAGGTCGACCGGAAGATCGAGTGCCACCTTGCCCGGCCTGCGGGTCAACACCACGATGCGGGATCCCAGGAACGCGGCCTCGTCGGCGCTGTGCGTCACGAACACCGTGGTGCGGCCCGAATCGGCGCTGACCTGACGGACGTCCTCCTGCAACCGTTCCCGCGTGAGCGCGTCGAGGGCGGCGAAGGGTTCGTCGAGCAGGAACAGCGGGGTCTCGGCGGCCAGGGCACGGGCGATCGCCACCCGCTGCTGCTGACCACCGCTGATCTCCCAGATCTTGCGCTTCTCGGTACCCTCCAGGCCGACCCGCTCCAGCAGCTGCGCGCGGCGCTCGGCCCGCCGCTCCCCCGGCACCCTGGCGTATTTGAGGGCGAGGTCGATGTTGCCGCCGACGGTGCGCCACGGGAACAGCCGGGGCTGCTGGAACACCACGCCGGCGGTGACGCCGGGCGTCGGGCGGGCGCCGGCCACCACGACCTCGCCTTCCGACGGGGTCTCGAAGCCCGCGATCAGCCGCAGCAGTGTGCTCTTGCCGCAGCCGGACGCGCCGACCAGCACCAGGAACGCACCCGGTTCGACCTCGAGGTCGACCGGTCCGAGCGCGGTGACCTCGTCGGCTCCGCGGCCGTAGCGGTGCGCGACGTTCTTGATGCGCAGCTCACCGTCACTTGCTGATGGCACCCGGCAGGCCTTTCGTGTAGATCGCGTCCTGGAACGTCTGCAGCGGTGCGGCTTGCGGGATCTGCTTCTGCTCGGCGAGGAACTCCGAGGCACTCTGCAGGTTGGTGGCGATGTTGCCGGGCTTGCCGTCCGACCCGAGCCACTGCTCGGAGGCGACCTCGGCCGGGGTGAGGTATACGCCCTGTTGGAGTTGGCCCGCAACGTCCTGCGGCGACAGCCCGATCTCGGCGGCGATCGCCTTGGCCGCGGCATCGGGATCGTCCTTGATCACCTCGAGCGCACGGGCCTCCTGCTCGCGCCAGGTGTCGACGACGTCGGGATGATCGGCGGCGAACTTGTCCGACACCACACCCAGGTCCAGGGTGGGCTTGCCGTCGCGGGCCAACTGGCGGCTGGTGATGAGGTCCTTGCCGGTCTTGCGGAGATCGTCCAGCGTCGGCAGCCAGCTGTAGGCGGCCGCGATGTCACCGCGGTCCCAGGCCGCCAGGATCGCCTGCGGTTGCAGGTCGATGAGTTGAACATCGTTGGGCGACAAGCCGTTCTGCGCCAGTGCGGCCAGCAGGCTGTAGTGCGCGGTGGACGCGAACGGTGTCGCGACCCGCTTGCCGCGCAGGTCGGCGATGCTGTTGACGCCGCTGCCGTCGCGTGCGACGAGCGCCTCGTTGTCACCGGCCACGTCGAGCACGAACGCGACCTTGTACGGGATGTTCAGCGGTGCCGACAGTCCGCGCGCCACCGGGCTGGAACCCAGTGCGGCGAAATCGAGTTCGCCTGCGACGAACGCGGTGTTGACGTCGGCGCCGGAGTCGAACTTGGTCCACTTGATGTGGTAGTCCGGCAGGGCCTCTTCGAGCCAGCCGTTGTTCTTGACGATCAGGTCACCACTCGGAAAGCTCTGATAGCCGATGCGAATGGTGGGTTTGTCGGAGTCGTCACCGGATTTGTCCACCGCGCAGGCGGCCAGCGCCAGCGTCGCGACGGCAGCAGCCAGCAGCGGTTTGAGTTTCATGACTTTCTAGACCTTTCCAATCCACGGGACACTGCGCCGCTGGGCGGCGCGCAGCAATCCGTCGATCACCAGACCGGAGAACCCGATGGCGAAGATGCCGACCAGCACGACGGGAGTGTTGTTGTAATTGCTTGCGTCCTTGACCAGTCCGCCGACGCCGGGGATGCCGTTGAACAACTCCGCGGCGACGACCGACGAGTACGCCATGCCGACCGCCAACCGGATGCCGGTGAAGGTCTCCGGCAGCGCCGACGGCACCACGACATCGCGGATCACCTGACCACGCGTCGCGCCGAGGGCGCGTGCGGCCTCCTGCAGCCCCACCGGCGCGGCGGCGACGGCGGCCGTGGTGGCCACCGCTGCGGGTGGCAGGGCCGCGAGCGCGAGCAGCGTGACCTTGGGGGCCTCGTCGATGCCCAGCCAGATGACCAACAGGAAGAAATAGGCCAGCGGGGGAAGCGCCCGCAGGAAGGTGAGCCACGGTTCCAGCACGCTGCGCACCCAGCCCACCGAACCCATCAGCAGGCCCAGCAGAACACCGGCGACCACACCGATCACGACGCCGGCCACGACCCGGCGCAGCGTCATGTAGAGGTGCTCGATCAGCAGGTAGCCGCCGTAGCCGCGGACGCCGTCATGGGTGGTGGACACGTCGATGAACGCGCGCCAGACGGCGCTGGGGTACGGCACGAAGGTCTGGTTCCAGATCCCGGCGACCGCGACGGCCTGCCACACCGCGAAGAACACCACGACCGACAGCAGCGGCAGCAGGGCCTTGGTGAGCAGGGCGCGCCTGCGATCGGGCGGCGCGACGGGGCGCGGGGAGTCCGTCTCGGACTCCGGCACGATATCGACGAAAACAGACACGGCTGCGGACTTTCTGTTGCTGAAATGACGGACGGCGCTGGTTCAGCAACAGCAGCAGTCGGCAGACAGCGTCGTGTTCACCCGGTCATTGGTACCGACGGCACCGGTCGCGGGGAAGATCTTGAATCTCGGTGAGTTTTTGTTCCGTGGTTGACTCACCCCATGGCTCAGGTGCAGGGCCGGGTCTGGCGGTCCGGCCAGCCGGTCGAGGGGTTCACATTCGCGGCCATCTCGGACTATCTGTCCGATGACGACGCACTGGTGTGGGCCGACATCTACGACCCCGACCATCAGACCCTCCTCGACCTCGCCGCCGAGATCGGGCTCAACACGTGGGCCGTCGAAGATGCCGTCGCCCCCAAGGAACGCACCAAGGCGTCGGTGTACCACACCCACACCTTCTTCACCGTCTACGCCGTGGACACCGTGACACCCGACGGGGACACCGCGTCTCTTCTGGTGAAGCACCGCATCTCGGCGTTCGTTTTGCCGCGTGGGTTGATCACGGTGCGCCTGCCCGGCCTCAACGGGGAGGCGCACGCATTCGACATCGGCGAGGTGTCCCGTCGCTTCGACGACCTCGGCGGCCAGCAGTACGGCGTCGGCTCCCTGGTGCACGGTCTACTCGACGTCGTGGTGGACGGGCACTTCGAGGCCGTCGAGGCGCTCGACGACGCGATCGAAGGACTCGAGGACGAACTGTTCGACGACGGCGGGCCGCGCCGCGGCCTGCAGCGGCGGACGTTCCGGCTGCGCAAGGATCTCGTCGAACTGCGCCGCGTGGTGCTGCCGACGCGTGAGGTGGTCAGCACCATCCAGCACCGCCGGTTGGATTCGCGCACCGCGCCGGAGCTCGATCCGCTCTACGCCGACCTGTACGACCACGTGCTGCGCGCCTCGGAGTGGACCGAGTCGCTGCGTGACATGGTGACCACGGTGTTCGAGACCCATCTGTCGTTGCAGGACGCCCGGCTCAACACCGTGATGAAGAAGCTGACCGGCTGGGCCGCGATCATCGCGGTGCCGACCGCCATCACCGGGTTCTACGGACAGAACGTCACCTACCCCGGGGTGGACACCGTGGCCGGATTTGTCACCAGTACTGCGGTGATCGCGATTCTGGTGGTTCTGTTATATGTGATGTTCAAGCGGCGCGATTGGCTCTAGGTGCACGCTGCGGACATTCCCGTAGATGCGAGACTCATCCATGCCAACCGACAGATTGGACCGTTGCCGATGATCATTGGGATACCTTGTGAGTCCCAGCCCGGGGAGACGCGCGTGGCTGCGACACCGCAGACGGTGGGCCAGATCCTCAAGCTGGGTTTCGCGGTAGTCGTCGAGTCCGGTGCCGGTGCGGCCGCGAGTTTCTCGGACGCGGCCTACGCCGATGCCGGTGCGCAGATCGGTTTGGCCGATCAGGTGTGGTCGGCCGATGTGGTGATGAAGGTCAACGCGCCCTCGGACGCCGAGATCGCCGCGCTGCGCGACGGTGCGACGCTGATCGGGCTGATCTCCCCGGCGTTGCGGCCGGATCTGGTGGAGAAACTCGGCGCGCGCAACATCACGGTGTTGGCGATGGATGCGGTTCCGCGGATCTCGCGTGCGCAGTCGCTTGACGTGTTGTCGTCGATGGCCAACATCGCCGGCTACCGCGCGGTGGTCGAGGCCGCCCACACCTTCGGCCGGTTCTTCACCGGTCAGGTGACCGCGGCGGGCAAGGTGCCGCCGGCCAAGGTGCTGGTGGTCGGTGCCGGTGTGGCCGGGTTGGCGGCGATCGGCGCCGCGGGCTCCCTTGGGGCGATCGTGCGGGCCACCGACCCGCGCCCGGAGGTCGCCGATCAGGTGGCCTCCCTGGGTGGGGAGTACCTGGCGGTGGATCCGGAGGCCGCCGAGGTGTCGGCGACCGGTTACGCCAAGGAGATGGGCGAGGACTACAAGGCCCGCGAGGCCGCGCTGTACGCCGAGCAGTGCAAGGACGTCGACATCATCATCACCACGGCGCTGATCCCGGGTCGGCCCGCGCCGCGCATCATCACCGCCGAGATGGTGGCGTCGATGAAGTCGGGCAGCGTGATCGTGGACATGGCCGCGGCCAACGGCGGCAATGTCGAGGGCACCGTGAAGGACCGAGCCGTCGTCACCGACAACGGTGTGACGATCATCGGCTACACCGATCTGGCGGGGCGGCTGCCCGCGCAGTCCTCGCAGTTGTACGGCACGAACCTGGTGAACCTGCTCAAACTGCTCAGCCCGGACAAGGACGGCAAGATCGTCTGGGACTTCGACGACGTGGTGCAGCGGTCGATCACCGTGGTGCGCGACGGCGAGATCACCTGGCCGCCGCCACCGGTGCAGGTCTCGGCGGCGCCCGCGGCGCAAGCGCCCGCCGCCGCGGCACCGGCGGTCACGCAGGACAAGCCGCCGATGTCGACCGGGCGCCGGTTGGGCCTGGCGTTCACCGCCGCCGCGGTGCTGTTCGCGCTGATCGCGCTGTCCCCGGCGGCGCTGCAGGTGCACCTGGTGGTGTTCGCGTTGGCGATCGTGATCGGCTACTACGTGATCGGCAACGTCCACCACGCGCTGCACACCCCGCTGATGTCGGTGACGAATGCGATCTCGGGGATCATCGTGGTCGGTGCGCTGTTGCAGATCGGCCACCACCACACCGCCATCACCGCGCTGGCCTTCGTGGCCATCCTGTTGGCCAGTATCAACGTCTTCGGCGGCTTCGCGGTGACGCGTCGCATGCTCGCGATGTTCACCCGCAGCTAGAACGGAAGTCCCTGTGATGCTCAGACTCGAAAACGTCGCCACCGCCGCCTATGTCGTCGCGGCGCTGTTGTTCATCCTCGCCCTGGCCGGCCTGTCCAGGCACGAGACGTCAAGGGCGGGAAACACTTTCGGGATCGCCGGGATGGCGGTCGCGCTGATCGCCACGATCGTGCTGGCCATCGGCGGCCGCATCGAACCGCTCGGCCTGGGGTTGTTGGCCGGGGCCATGATCGTCGGTGCGGCGATCGGGCTGTGGCGGGCGAAGGTCGTCGAGATGACCGGCATGCCCGAACTGATCGCCCTGCTGCACAGCTTCGTCGGCCTCGCGGCCGTCCTGGTGGGCTGGAACGGCTACCTGCACGTCGAGGCCGATCCCGGCAGCGACGAGGCGCTCAAGCTCGCCGCGGAAGGCATGGGCGGCATCCACTCCGCCGAGGTGTTCATCGGCGTGTTCATCGGCGCGGTGACCTTCACCGGGTCGATCGTGGCCAACCTCAAACTGTCGGCGCGGATCAAGTCCGCACCGCTGATGCTGCCCGGCAAGAACGTGCTCAACATCGGTGCGCTGGTGGTGTTCTTCGCGCTCACCGTGTGGTTCGTCATCGAACCGCAGCTGTGGCTGCTGATCGTGGTCACCGTGCTGGCGCTGCTTCTGGGCTGGCACCTGGTGGCCTCCATCGGCGGCGGCGACATGCCCGTGGTGGTGTCCATGCTCAACAGCTACTCCGGTTGGGCCGCAGCGGCTTCGGGCTTCCTGCTGGGCAACGACCTGCTGATCATCACCGGCGCGCTGGTCGGCTCGTCGGGTGCCTACCTGTCCTACATCATGTGCAAGGCGATGAACCGCTCGTTCATCTCGGTGATCGCGGGCGGTTTCGGGATCGAGGCGGGACCGGCCGATGACAAGGACTACGGCGAGCACCGCGAGATCAACGCCGAAGGGGTCGCCGATCTGCTGGCCCATGCCTCCTCGGTCGTCATCACCCCCGGCTACGGCATGGCCGTGGCGCAGGCCCAGTATGGCGTGGCCGATCTGACCCGCAAACTGCGTGACCGCGGGGTCAACGTGCGCTTCGGCATCCACCCCGTCGCCGGTCGCCTGCCCGGCCACATGAACGTGCTGCTGGCCGAGGCCAAGGTGCCCTACGACATCGTGCTGGAGATGGACGAGATCAACGACGACTTCGGCGACACCGACGTCGTCCTGGTCATCGGCGCCAACGACACCGTCAACCCGGCGGCCGCCGAGGACCCGGGCAGCCCGATCGCGGGTATGCCGGTGTTGCAGGTGTGGAACGCCGACAACGTCATCGTGTTCAAACGGTCCATGGCCTCGGGTTACGCCGGGGTGCAGAACCCGCTGTTCTTCCGCGAGAACACCCAGATGCTGTTCGGCGACGCCCGCGACCGCGTCAACGACATCCTCGCCGCACTCCCGGCGCCCGAGCGGGTCTAGTTTCCCGCCGAGCGGAAAACTAGGATGTCCAAGTATGTCGGTTGACCGCCTCCTGCCCTCGACAGAAGCCCGTGACCTGATCGCGCTGACCCGTGAGGTCGCCGACAAGGTGCTCGACCCGATCGTCGACGAGCACGAACGCACCGAGACCTACCCGGAAGGGGTGTTCGCCCAACTCGGTGCGGCCGGGCTGCTGAGCCTGCCGCAGCCCGAACAGTGGGGCGGCGGCGGTCAACGGTACGAGGTGTACCTGCAGGTGCTCGAGGAGATCGCCGCCCGCTGGGCCGCGGTGGCGGTCGCGGTCAGCGTGCACAGCCTCTCGTCGCATCCCCTGCTGACGTTCGGCACCGAGGAGCAGAAGCAACGGTGGCTGCCCGGCATGCTCTCGGGCGAGCAGATCGGCGCCTACAGCCTCTCCGAGCCCCAGGCCGGATCCGACGCCGCCGCGCTGCGCTGCGCGGCCCGACGCGACGGTGACGGCTTCGTGCTCAACGGCTCCAAGGCCTGGATCACCCACGGCGGCCGCGCCGACTTCTACACGCTGTTCGCGCGCACCGACGAGGGCTCCAAGGGCATCTCGTGTTTCCTGGTGCCCGGCGATCTGCCCGGGCTGAGCTTCGGCAAACCCGAGGAGAAGATGGGCCTGCACGCGGTGCCCACCACCTCGGCGTTCTACGACAACGCCCGCATCGACGCCGACCGGCTCATCGGCACCGAGGGCCAGGGCCTGTCGATCGCGTTCTCCGCGCTCGATTCCGGGCGCCTCGGCATCGCCGCGGTGGCCGTCGGGATCGCCCAGGCCGCGCTCGACGAGGCGGTGCGCTACGCCAACGAGCGCACCACGTTCGGCCGCAGGATCATCGACCACCAGGGCCTGGGCTTCCTGCTGGCCGACATGGCCGCCGCCGTCGTCAGCGCGCGGGCCACCTACCTCGACGCCGCCCGCCGCCGCGACGCGGGTCTGCCGTACTCCTCCCAGGCCAGCGTGGCCAAGCTCGTCGCCACCGATGCGGCGATGAAGGTCACCACCGACGCCGTGCAGGTTCTCGGCGGGGTCGGCTACACCCGCGACTTCCGCGTCGAGCGCTACATGCGCGAAGCAAAGATCACCCAGATCTTCGAAGGCACCAACCAGATCCAGCGACTTGTGATCTCCCGCGGTTTGGGTACCTGACCAGTCACTTTCGCAGCGGCGGCAGCATAATGGCAGGTAACCATGAATGCTCCTGCCCATGCGCTGACCAAGCCGAGACACCGCACACCCGGCCGTGCGGTGCGGCTCGCGCGACGAGCCCTGGTAGGGCTGACCGCCGCGGCGGTCCTGGCCGGCACCGGCATGGGCTGGGTCACCTATCACGGTGCGCTCGACGGGTTCACCACGTCGGACGCGCTCGCCGGCGAATCCGGATCTGCCGGGGACACCGAGAACATCCTGATCATGGGTCTCGACAGCCGCCTCGACCAGCACGGCAACCCGCTGCCCCAGGACGTCTACGAGGCACTGCACGCCGGGGATGAAACCGTCGGCGGTTACAACGCCAACGTGCTCATCGTCGTGCACCTGCCGGGCGACGGCGGTCCAGCGACGGCGTTCTCCATCCCCCGCGACGACTATGTCGATCTCGCGGGATGCCCATCGGGAATCTGCAAGGGCAAGGTCAAGCAGGCCTACGGATTCGCCTATCAGGCCGCGATGGAGGAGTCCGAGTCCGAGGAAATCGACCCGGTGACGCGCGAGCAGGAGGCCCGCGAGGCCGGGCGCAAGGCCGAGATCGCCACGGTGCGAAACCTGCTCGGCATCCCGATCGACCATTTCGTCGAGGTGACCCTCGGCGCCTTCTTCGAGATCGCCAAGGCCGTCGCGCCGATCACCGTGTGCCTCAACGAGGACACCTCGGACCCGTATTCGGGGGCGAACTTCCGCAAGGGTGTCCAGCAGATCGACGCCGCGCAGGCCATGGCGTTCGTGCGGCAGCGCCGCGACATCCACGACGAGAACTTCACCGACCTGGACCGCACCCGCCGACAGCAGGCGTTCCTCGCCGCGCTGGTGTCGGCGCTGAGCCACAGCGGCGCGTTGAGCAGCCCGTCGAAGCTGCGCAACCTGCTCGATGTCACCAAGCAGAACGTCGCCCTCGACTCGGGATTCGACCTGGCGAGCTTCGCCCAACGGGCATCGGCACTCACCGACGCGCCGCCGACCCTGTACACGCTGCCGATCAAGGAGTTTGGCCGCAACGCCTACGGTGAGGACATCAACATCGTCGACGTGCCGACGATCCGCAAGATCGTTGGCGACCTGGTGGGCAAGGACGACCCGAAATCGACCGCACCGCAGGCGAACAAAACCGATCTCAACGGACGCGGCGCCACGCTCGACGTCATCAACGGATCCACCTACGCCGGGCTGGCCGCCAAACTTCAGACCACGTTCGCCGCGGACAATTTCACGCAGGGACAGATCGGCGACGCCGAGGCGCTGGAACCCACCACCACGATCGGCTACGGCCCGGGCGCCGAGGCCGCCGCGCAGTCGTTGGCAACCGAATTGGGCGTGGCCGCAGCGCCTTCGGAGTGGTTGCTGGCCGACACCGTGCGACTGACGATCGGCACCGACTTCCCCGGTACGGACTACCTCGGTGCCGACATGTACACGAGCACCAACTCGGGGTCGACCGGGTCCGGCACCGCCGAATCGTCGGAATCCGGCGGGACCGAGACCACCGAGTCCACACCGATCACCACCGTGGCCGCGACCGCCACCGGCACCTACACGCCCGCGCCCACCGACCTGAGCCAGATGACCGCATCGGGTATCCCGTGCGTGAAATGACCGCTGCGCGTCACAGGATCACCGTCACCTGAGTGCCGAAACCCGGCTCGGAACTGATGGTCATGGTGCCGCCCATGGCCTCGATGCGCACCTGCAGCGACGCCAGACCGATATGCCCCTCGGAGACGGCGTGCGCGACGATGCTGGGGTCGAAGCCGACGCCGTCGTCGGCGACGGTCAGCATGGTGCGGTTGCCCTGTCCGCGCAGGCGCACCGTCACGGTCTTGGCGTCGGCGTGTTTGTGCACGTTGGCGAGCAGCTCGCGGGCCGCGCGGTACAGCAGCGCCCGCAGCTCGGGATGCCCCACCTCGTCGAGGTCGGCCCGGATGACCAGATCGCCGCGATTCTCATACTGCTTCAACAGTTCTCGGATCGCGGGCGCGAGCCCGAGTTGGGCGAGCACCTGCGGATGCAGCGCCGTGACCGTCGAGCGCAGCCCGCTCGCGGTCTCCTGCAGCGCGGCGTGCACGATGTCAAGCGCCGGGTCCGGGTTGCGCTCGCGCAGTTCATCGAGTTCCAGGCGCGCGGCCAGCAGCGTCTGCAGCGGACCGTCGTGCAGCGCCTCGGCCAGTTCGGCGTCGCGCAGGTCGTCGGCGCGGGTGGACTCCTGCACCAGGCGCCGGCGCACGTCGAGCAGCGACCGCACCCGGGCCGAACGCCGCACCAGCACCAGCGACAGCGCGGTGGTGGCCACCGCCAGCCACAGCAGGAAACCCACCTGCATGTAGACGACGTCGGGCAGTCCCACGTTGTCGTCGCGTTTCGAGTAGAAGATCCACGCGCCGAGGTATCCCGTCGCGGTGGACGTGCCGAGGATCGCCGTCAGCAGTGGGCGGTCCTGGAACGCAACGGATATCGGCAGCAGGAAGAACACCGGCAGCAGCGCCGCGGTCGCCCCGCCGGACACCGCGCACAGCGCGAGCAGCACCAGGCCGTCGACCGCGGTGGAGGCCCACTCGGCCCAGCGCGGCATCGGGCCGCGCATCACGACCACCAGCCACAGCACCGCCGCCGCGGCGTACAGGCCAAGGATCAACGCGTACAACAGCGGCAACCAGTGGTCGACCTCCCACACCATGACCAGTACGAAGATCAGCCCGATGAGCGGCAGCCGAAGCACCGCGGAGACCCGAACAGGTTGTGCGGCAAAGAATTCGACGATACGGCCAGACACCATGTCAGTTACCCGGCAGCTCAGTCCAGCAGCCGGCGTCGCATCGCCTCGGCGACCGCGGCCCCGCGGTCGCTGACGCCGAGCTTCTCGTAGAGCCGCTGCACATGGGTCTTCACCGTCGACGGCGCCAGGTACAGCTCCTTGGCCATCGCCGGAATGCTGCGGCCCTGCGCGATCAGGTTGAGCACCTCCCGCTCGCGCGGGCTGAGGACGGGGGCGTCGGGCTCGTTGCGGCGGCGGATCTCGCCGGCGAGCCCGGCCGCCAGGTTGGGCGTGATCACGTCCTGGCCCTTGGCGCAGGACAACACCGCGTTGACCAACTCGCTGCGGGTGGATTCCTTGGACAAGAAGCCCGCCGCGCCCTGCTGCAGCGCCGAGTAGACGATCGCGGACTCGTCGTGCGCGGACACCAGCAGCACCCGGGTGGGCAGTTCGTCGCGCACGACGGCGGCGGCGACCTGGGCACCGTCGAGTCGCGGCATCCGGTAGTCCAGCAACGCGACGGCGGGCCGGTGCATCTTGATCAGTTCCAGGGCGTCTGCGCCGTTGTCGGCCTCGGCGACGACGTCGATGTCACCGCTTGAGGTCAGTGCCCGCACCACGCCGTCGCGGAACATCGGGTGGTCGTCGCCGACCACCACCCGCACCTTGTCTGACATGCGGCTCAGCATCCCACAGCAACCCCGTCTCGATGCCGTGATTGCCGCACGGCGGGCGGTAGCGTCACGGTATGCACCTGGACGAGCTGAGCTGGTTCGTCGTGCTCGCCGAGACCGAGCATGTGACCGATGCGGCAGCCGAACTCGGGATCAGCCAGCCCACGTTGTCGCGCGCGCTGGCCCGGCTGGAGGACGAACTCGGTGTCGCGTTGTTCGACCGGATCAACCGCAGGCTGCAACTCAACGCCTACGGCGAGATCCTGCTGGAGCATGCCCGCCGCACCATCACCGAAATGCGTTCGGCCGCAGAGCGAATCGCGGCCATGCGGGATCCGGACACCGGGCTGGTGCGGCTGGCGTTCCTGCATTCGCAGGCCGGCTCGTTCGTGCCCGATCTGCTGCGGCGGTTCCGCGCGCAGGCCCCGCATGTGCGGTTCAGCCTGGCCCAGGGCGCCGCACACGACCTCATCGAACGC
The DNA here is from genome assembly GCF_001187505.1 of Mycolicibacterium goodii. The sequence continues at coordinate 1,554,660 of NZ_CP012150.1, read as the reverse complement.
CTGGCCGGTGGGCAGGCCGATCTGGCGATCACCTCGCCGCGGCCCGAGGGGTTCCGGTGGCGGGGCCTCTACGTGGAGCGGCTGTGCCTGGCGGTGCCGCGCGATCACCGGTTGGCGGCGCGGTCCCGGATCCGGCTGGCCGAGGCCGGCGCGGAACCGTTCGTGGCGCTGGCGCCCGGCTTCGGGCTGCGGCAGCTGACCGACGAGCTGTGCGCCGAGGCGGGCATCGAACCGCGTGTGGTGTTCGAGGCGATGGAGATCCCGACGATGGAGGGTCTGGTGGCGGCGGGTTTCGGCGTGGCCGTGGTGCCGGTGCCCCGCCCCGCACGCGCCGAGCCGGGTGCGGCGTACATCCCGCTCGCGCAGCCGTCGGCGAAACGGCAGCTGGGACTGGCCTGGCCCGCGGACCGGCCGCTGCCACCGGCCGCGGAGCGCTTCGCGCAGTTTGTCATACGTACGACGCATGAAGTTGAGTGATTTCATGCATTGGACACATCTATGGTGACTGCTTAACGTCGTCGGGGTGACTGCCCGACCCGCACCCGTCGACTGGCCGGGGCATGCACGCGGGTCCAGCGACTACCGCCGCCTGCTGGCCGCGCTGTTCTGCGCCGGGGTGGCGACGTTCGCGCAGCTGTACTCGCCGCAGGCGGTCCTGCCGCTGATCGCGCGTGACCTCGGCACCGGCGCCGCCGACGCGGCCCTTGCCATCTCTGCCGCCACCATCGGTCTGGCCGTCGGCGTGATCCCGTGGGCCGCCCTCGCCGACCGCATCGGCCGCGTACAGGTGATCAGCATCTGCGTCACCGTCGCGACGCTGCTGGGCCTGCTCGTGCCGTTCGCCCCCACCTACCAACTGCTGCTGGCCGGGCGGTTCGTCGAAGGTCTCGTGCTGGCGGGCGTCCCCGCCGTGGCCGTGGCGTACCTGACCGAGGAGGTCAACTCCGGGCACGCCGCACGTGCGGCGGGCACGTACGTCGCGGGCACCACGATCGGCGGCCTCACCGGCAGGCTGGTGACCGGCCCGGTCGCCGACTTCGCGGGCTGGCGCGTCGGCGTGCTGACGGTCGCGCTGCTGTGCGGCATGGCGGCGCTGGCGTTCGTCAAACTCGCCCCGCCCGCACAGGGTTTCACCCCGGCCCGCACCCACCGGGAGCTGGGTCGACGGCTCATGGCCAATCTGCGCTCGCCGCGACAACTGGCACTGTTCACCCAGGGGTTCCTGCTGATGGGCGGCTTCGTCGCGGTGTACAACTTCCTGGGTTTCCGCCTGTCGGCGGCGCCGTTCGGCCTGCCGCAGACCGTGGTGAGCCTGGTGTTCCTGGCCTATCTGGCCGGCACCTGGGCCTCGGCCCGCGCCGGCGCCGAGGCCACCCGCTTCGGGCGCAAACCGGTGCTGCTGGCCTCCATCGCGACGATGATCGTCGGCGTCGCGATCACGCTGAGCGGCAACGTCGTGGTGGTGCTGGTGGGCCTGGTGATCGCGACCGCGGGCTTCTTCGGCGCGCACGCCATCGCGTCGGGCTGGGTCGGCAGCGGGGCAGGTGACGGCAAGGCGCAGGCCTCGGCGTTGTACAACCTGTTCTACTACGGCGGGTCCAGCGCCGTGGGCTGGGCAGGCGGTCTGGCGTTCGACGCCGCGGGGTGGGCCGCGCTGGCCGGCACCGTGATGGGCCTGGCCGCGCTGGCCGGGCTGGTGGCCATCGGTCTGGCCAGGTAGGTCCGATCTGACGCGTGTCATATCGTGGCGGGCATGGACTTCGCGATGTCTGCCAAGGCGGCCGACTACCACAAGCGGCTCACCGACTTCATGGTCGAATCCGTGTTTCCCGCCGAGGCGGATTACCACGCCTACCGCGAGGAGAAGGGCCCCAAGGACCACACGGTGCCGCCGATCGTGGAGGAACTGAAGGTCAAGGCCCGGGAGCGGGGCCTGTGGAACCTGTTCCTGCCGTCGGTGTCGGGGCTGACCAACCTGGAGTACGCGCCGTTGGCCGAGATCAGCGGCTGGAGCATGGAGATCGCCCCGGAGGCGCTGAACTGCCAGGCGCCCGACACCGGCAACATGGAGACGCTGCACCTGTTCGCCGACGAGGCCCAGCGCAAGCAGTGGCTGCAACCGCTGCTGGACGGCGAGATCCGCAGCGCGTTCGCGATGACCGAGCCCGCGGTGGCCTCCAGCGATGCCCGCAACATCGAGACCACGATGCTGCGCGACGGCTCCGATTACGTCATCAACGGCCGCAAATGGTGGATCACCGGCGCGGCCGATCCGCGCTGCAAGATCCTCATCGTGATGGGCCGCACCAACCCGGATGCGGCCAGCCATCAGCAGCAGTCGATGATCCTGGTGCCCACCGATACCCCAGGAGTGGACATCCAGCGGTCGCTGCCGGTGTTCGGGTGGCAGGACCAGCACGGGCACTGCGAGATCGTGTTCGACAACGTGCGCGTGCCGGTGGAGAACCTGCTGCACGAAGAGGGCAGCGGCTTCGCGATCGCCCAGGCCCGCCTGGGCCCGGGCCGCATCCACCACTGCATGCGCGCACTGGGTGCGGCCGAGCGGGCGTTGGCGCTCATGGTCGACCGGGTGCAAAAGCGCGTCGCGTTCGGCAAGCCGCTGGCCGAGCAGGGTGTGGTGCGTGAGGCGATCGCCAAGTCCCGCAACGAGATCGACCAGGCCCGGCTGCTGTGCCACAAGGCCGCCTGGACCATCGACGCCGACGGCAACAAGGCCGCGCACGTGCTGGTGTCGCAGATCAAGTCGGTGGCCCCGCAGGTCGCGTGCAACGTGCTGGACCGCGCCATCCAGGTGCACGGAGCGGCCGGGGTCAGCGACGACTTCCCGCTGGCGCGGCTGTACGCCTGGCACCGTGCGATGCGCCTGTTCGACGGGCCCGACGAGGTGCACATGCGCACCATCGCCCGCTCCGAGCTGGGCCGCGAGAAATCCGCCCTGGCACTCGCGGTCACGAAATGACCGCGCCCGACGGCACGTCGCTCGAGCTGGGCGGGGCGTGGAACTTCCGAGATGTCGCGCAGGAGACCGGCATCCGGCCCGGCGTGCTGTACCGCTCCAGTGAGCTCAGCAAGCTCTCCGACGACGGCCGGGCGGTGTTCAAACGACTCGGCATCACCGACGTCGCCGACCTGCGCTCGCACCAGGAGGTGCAACGCCGGGGTCCGGGCCAGGTGCCCGACGGTGTCGTGGTGCACCTGCTGCCGTTCCACCCGGACGACGTGTCGGGCCAGGATGCCCCGCACGAGACCACATTTGCGCGGGTGATGTCCGAATCCCCCGACGACGAGGACGTCACCGAGTCGGCGCGGCGGTACATGACCGAGGTGTACGAGGAGTTCCCGACGCTGCCCGGCGCGCACAACGCGGTGCGGCAGGTCGTCTCGCTGCTGGCATCGGGCAGGCCGGTGATCGCGCACTGCTTCGCGGGTAAGGACCGCACCGGGTTCACGGTCGCGACGGTGCTCGACGCGGCCGGGGTGGACCGCGACGACATCCTCGCCGACTTCCTGCGCAGCAACGAGGCGATCCCGTCGTTGCGTACCCGCATCATGGATTCGGTGCGGGCGCGCTCGGGTGACGAGCCCGAGATCATCACATTCGCCGAGGCGCGGTTGACCGACGAGGTGCTCGGCGTGCGCGAGGAGTACCTCGCCGCGGCGTGGAAGAGGCTCGAAGAGGCCTACGGCTCGCTGTCGGGGTTCATCACGGCGGCCGGGGTCGCCCCCGACCAACTCGATGCGCTGCGCGGTGCGTTGCGGTGAACGTGACCCGCACCTCGTCGGCGACCTTCATGGCGCCGATCAGCATCGAGTACTGCTTGATGCCGTAGTCGCCGTGGCGCACCACGGTCTCTCCGCAGATCACCCCGTCGGCGATGCGCACCTCGAGCACGTGGTCGCGCACCTTCCCGAAGAACTCGAAGGCGCCGTGCATGCGCACGATGTCGCCGACGCGTTCGATGTCGGAGCTGACGAAGCGGGCCTGCGGAAAGCGCCGTGCGCGCAGCAGTTTGAGCGCGTTGTTGCGCACCACGGTCTTCTCCGCACCCGACAGCGGCGTCACACCGCCCTCGCTGCCGACCACTTCGAGCGATTCGACATCGATGGTCAGCTCGGCCTTGACGGGCTCGGCGCCGTCGCCGTCGCCCTGCCAGAACACCGTCGCCTCCCACGACCGCATCGCGATCGTCAGGCGATGCCCCACGCGGGCCGCCGTCCCGGTGACACCGGTGTGCAGCAACAGTTCACCATCGGACGCCGAGAGCGTCCATGTCGCGTTGTCATTCAATTCGTGACCACCACCCCGACTACCCACGCGATGGTAGCCAACAACGCGCCCGTGAGTTCGACGCCCATGGACAGCGCGACGCCCTTGAGCGCGTGCACGGTGGACGCCCAGGCCCGCCGGTGCTCGCGGCGCGCCCCCAGTTCGGCGAGATAGACGCCGGCCACGAAGCCGAGCACCAGCCCGACGACCGGGATGACGAAGAACCCGACGATGCCGAGCACGCCGCCTGCCACCAGGCTCATCGTGCTGACCTCGGCCGCGCGCATGCGCCGCACCGGCCACAGGTATTTGATGACCTCGGCGGCCAGGAACAGTGCGGCCGCGACGCCGAGCACCACCCACGCGGCCGCGGTGCGCTCGATGATGGCCCACACCGCGATCGCACCGAACACCAGCAGCCCGCCGGGCAGCACCGGCACCACGATGCCGATGAGGCCGACGGCGATCGCGAGTGCGACCAGGGCGATCCCGGCCGTGCTCACGGTTTGGGGCTCATGGTTTGGGGCTCACAGTTTGGTTCCGCGCACCCACTGGATGAAGCCCTGGGTACGCACGCGCACCCCGACCAGACCGACGTTTTCGAAGATGTCACCGAGTTCGTCGTCGTCGAACCACCGGGCGCCGCCGCGCGCGAGGAACTTCAGCGACTTCGCCGGACCCGCGGTGGGCACCATGATCGCGACCCGACCGCCGGGCTTGAGTACCCGCACGATCTCCGAGACGGCCGCGACGGGATCGGGGATCAGCTGGAACACCGCCAGCGACGTCGCCGCGTCGAACACCTGGTCGCGGAACGGCAGTTGCTGCGCGTCGGCGCGCAGGAAGCCGACCTGGCGGCCCGCCTCGGCCGCCACCGCGCGGGCCAGCATCGACTCGGAGATGTCGATGCCGAGCGCCAGGCCGTCGAGACCCGCGGCGCGGGCGAGTTGGGCCGTGATGTTGCCGGGCCCGCAGCCGACGTCGAGAACCGTGCCGCCCGGCGGGATCCGCAGCCACTCGATGGGCGGCCGCGTCGACGCGATGAGCCTGCGGTTGAGCAGCTGGGCGCGGTCGTAGAGCTTCGAGCCCCGCGGTGACGCCCAGGCTTTCTGGATGAATCCGGTGTTCTTCGGCACGGCGCCGCCGCCGTGCCCGACAAGATCGAGATAGCCCTTACTGACATCAGGTTCGGCCGGCGGATCGATGAGCAGATCCGTGGCCCTGCGCAGCGCCGTGTCCACGGCTCCACGCTACGCGGCTGACGCTCACGCACCAGGCTCAAGCACAAGCTTTCCGCGAACCTCGCCTGCGGCCATGGCGTCGAGCGCCGCGGCGCCGTCGGCCAGCGGGTACCGCACGGGCGGGGGCGGGCGCAGCCCGTCGGCCACGAGCTTGCCCAGTTCGGCACCGACCGCGGCCTGCGCGCCCGGGTTGCGGCGCACGAACTCGCCCCAGCCGACGCCGACGACGCTGACGTTGCGCAGCAGCAACCGGTTGACCTTGACGGTGGGAATGCCCGCGCCCGCGGCGAACCCGATCACCAGCAGCCGCCCCTCGGGGGCGAGCACCCGCACGGCGTCGTCGAACGCGGGCCCGCCGACCGGGTCGACCACCAGGTCCACACCGCGACCGTCGGTGGCGTCGAGGACCTCCTGGCGCCACCCGTCGGTGAGCGGCAGCACCACATCGGCACCAAGGCCGGACACGAAGTCCTCGGCACCCGCCCGGTGCACCATCGCGATCACCGTGGCGCCGTGCGCCTTGGCCAGCTGGATGGACGCGGTGCCGATACCGCCTGCCGAACCGAGCACCAGCACGGTCTCGCCGGGCAGCAGCCCGCCGCGACGCGCCAGCGCGAACTGCATCGTGTAGTAGTTGCCCAGCAGCGCCGCGGCCGCCGCGTCGTCGAGGTTCTCGGGTGTGGGGATCACGTCGTCGGGCAGCACGGCCACCTGCTCGGCGTAGCCGCCGGTCATGGTGAAGGCCGAAACCCGTTGCCCCGGTGTGAAACCCGAACCGTGCGGGGCGGAGCGGACGGTGCCTGCGACCTCCATGCCCGGGATGAACGGCGGTTCCAGCCGCAGCTGGTACTCGCCGCGCAGCAGCAGCAGATCCGGGAAGCAGACGCCGGCGGCGCCGACGTCGATGATCACCGCATCGCCCGACACGGGATCGTCGATGTCGACGTACGCCAGCCCGGACGTACCGGTAAGTGCCTGTGCTACAAGCGCTTTCAACTGCTATCCCAGCTTGAAGCTGGCCAGCTGGGCGGCCGAGAGGTCGGTGATCTCGTTCCACTTGGCGGCGATGTCGTCGACCGTCGGCACGTCTGGGAACACCACACCTTCGTTCTGAAAGAGCGCTGTCCTCTGTACTTTGCCGCCGCCGACGATGAACACCGAATCGGTGTCGGCGAGTTCCTCGGTCATCAGGTACGCGACCACCGGGGCGACATACTCGGGCGTGAGCTTGGCGAACACCTCGGGCGGCAGGATGTCCTGGGTCATGCGGGTCGCGGCGATCGGCGCGATCGCGTTGGTCTTGATGTTGTACTTGGCGCCTTCCTGGGCCAGCGTGTTGATCAGGCCCACCAGACCCAGTTTGGCGGCGCCGTAGTTGGCCTGGCCGAAGTTGCCGAACAGACCGCTGGTGGACGTCGCCACCACCACGCGGCCGAAGCTCTGCTCGCGGAAGTGCGGCCATGCCGCGCGGATGACGTTGTAGCCGCCGTAGAGGTGCACCTTGAGCACGGCGTCCCAGTTCTCGTAGGTCATCTTGTGGAACGTGCCGTCGCGCAGGATGCCCGCGTTGCTCACCACGCCGTCGACCTTGCCGAACTCTTCGAGCGCGGTCTTGATGATGTTCTCGGCGCCCTCGGGCTCGGCGACGCTGTCGTAGTTGGCGACGGCGCGGCCGCCGGCCTCTTTGATCTCGGCGACCACCTGATCGGCCATGGCCGACCCGGACCCGGTGCCGTCACGAGCGCCGCCGAGGTCGTTGACGACGACGCTGGCGCCCTCGCGGGCGAGGGTCAGTGCGTATTCGCGGCCCAGGCCTCCACCCGCTCCGGTGACGACGACGACTCGGTCCTGCACTCCTGGCATGGGTGTTCCTCTCTTGAAGGGGGTCTGACGTCCCCTTCTGTATACGGCGGGCCGCCGTCCGCCGGTCACCCGGGTCGGCGATATCGGCCGACGAGCCGTAGATCACACCTGTTCATGCCGTCGCAACGGAATGCGCACCGCAGATTTTAAGTTGAACGGATCAAGAAAAGAACATGGAAAGAGGATCAGAGATGAAGAAGTTCGGAGTCGTCACCGGTATCACCGCCGCGGTGGCAAGCGGTTTGGCCGCAGCGGTCGTGGGTTTGGCGGCGCCGGCCTCGGCCGACGTCTCACACCACTACTGGGTGAACAACATGGGCCAGCAGGTCAACGTCCCGCACGTCGACACCACGGTGCACCAGAGCCGCTGACCGCGCACGACGCACATACGAAAAAGGGCGCCCCATCGGGGCGCCTTTTTCGTTGCCTGCCCGGGCTTTCGGGCCCGGTCCCGCTCAGTGCCGTTGCGCGGTGACGAAGGTGGAGAACGCGGCGCGGTCGTAATCGTCGGACAGTTCCACGAGCCGGCCGAGCCTGCCCATCTCGTCGAGCGCGTGCACGCCCTCGGCCTTCCAGCCGTGCGCGTTGAGCCACTCGACGACATCGGCGCGGTTCGGGTCGTCGTAGATGAGGTCCTGGATGTCCAGCGCCGAACCGAGGTTCAACTGGTCGGCGAACTTCTTGAACCGTTCCCGCATCGCCTCGCGGCGATCGGTCGCGGTCGTCCCGGCGCTCTCCGCGGCGATGCGGCTGCCCGGTGCCGAAAGCTCGGTGACGAACTCGAACAGCCGGTCCTGCGCCTCGGCGGGCAGGTACATCAGCAGACCTTCGGCCAGCCACGCGGTCGGTTGGCCGTCGTCGAATCCGGCCGCGCGCAACGCCGCGGGCCAGTCGAACCGCAGATCCATCGGGACCTCGCGGCGCTGCGCCACGGGTTCGACGCCGTGCTCACGCAGCGTCTCCGATTTGTACTCCAGCACCTTGGGCTGGTCGATCTCGTAGACCGTGGTGCCCGCGGGCCACTCCAGCCGGTAGGCGCGGGAGTCGAGGCCGGAGGCCAGGATGACGATCTGGCGGATGCCCGCCTGTGCGGCCCGGCGGTAGTACTCGTCGAAGAAGTGGGTGCGCACCGCCTGATAGTTGCCCATGTGGGCGAAGATGGCCGCCGCCTCGGCGTCGACGTTCTCGATCTTGGCCGCAAAGTCGGTGTCCAGCAGCGCCTCCCACACGCCGGTCCCGGCCCCGGCGACGAGGATCTTGGCGTAGGGATCCTGGATCAGCGCGTCGTCGCGGTCGGTCTCGCCGGCGCGCGCGGCCGCGACCATGACCGCGGTGGATCCCACGCTCGTGGCGATGTCCCAGGTGTCGTCGTCGGTACGCAACGAACTCATCGGTGCTCTCCGTCCAGTCGGGCGCGCAGCAGCACGCCATCCATCCCGAACTCGGCCAGGTCGGCCTCGGCCGCGGGTCGGCCGAGACGGGCCATCTCCTGCGCGCTTGGCGCGGCCTCGACCTGCCAGCCGTGCTCGGCGAGCCACTGGGCCGCATCGGCCCGGTCGTCGGCGGTGTAGATCAGCGAGTCGAGGTCGATGTCCAGATCCAGCTGCTTGCGCATCCGCTCACCGCGGGCCCGACGCTGTGCCCGGCGTTCCTCGGTGTGGCGCTCGGGTGTCATGTTGAACGCCTCGACCGCGATCCGGCTTCCCGGCGCGCTGTGCTCGCCGACCAACTCGAACAGCCGGTCCTGGGCGTCCGCGGGCAGGTACGGCAGCAGCCCCTCGGCCAGCCAGGCGGTGGGCTGCGCCGGATCGAACCCGGCCTGGATCAGGGTCGCGGGCCAGTCGTCGCGCAGATCGGCGGGCACCGGGACGTAACGCGCCTTGGCGACGGCGCCGTGGGCCTGCAGTGTCGCGGTCTTGTACTCCAGCACGTTGGGTTGGTCGATCTCGAAGACCGTGGTCCCGGCCGGCCAGTCGAGCCGGAAGGCACGCGAATCCAGACCGGCGGCCAGGATGACGACCTGCCGGATGCCTGCGTGCGCGATGTCGGTGAAGTATTCGTCGAAGTAGTGCGTGCGCACCGCCTGATAGTTGCGGGACATCTCGTGGATGCGACGCGTTTCGGCGTCGTCACCGAGCCAGTGCGGCTCGCTGCAGGCCATCTGAGCCCACGCCGGACCGGCCGCCGAGACCAGCAGGAAGGCGAACTCGTCGCGGATCAGGGGATCGGGTTGGGCGGTCTCCGCGGCGCGTGCCGCGGCCACCCCCAGAGCGGTGGCGCCAACGCTTTCGGTGATGCCCCAGCTATCGCCGGCGGACCGCACGGTCGGGGCGTCGCTCACATCAGTCATTAGCTAGTCATTCTAGCTAAATGCGTGCGTGATCCGGCGGTGTGTGCCGAACCTCACGCCGTCAGTCGCGAAGTTGCCAGAGCTTGTTCGCCATCAGCATTTCGAACTTGTCGACGATTGCCGGCAGCTCCTCCGAACGTCCGACATAGCCGGCGTAGAAGCCCATCCCCCACATCACGGCGACGAGCATCTCGACGATGGCCGGGATGTCGGTATCCGTCGTCAGTTCCCCGCGTTCGATGGCGTCATTGACCGCCCATGCGACGAATTTGCGCGAATTCAGTAGTGCATCATGCTCTTCGGATACGAGATCCGGATGCCGTTGTGATTCCAGAACCGACGTCACCAAAAAAGCCGCACCCGAGCGGTCCGATGATTCGGCATCCATGGCCGCAGCAAAGAACGCCGACAGGCGCCCGAGCAAAGAGGTCGCGTCCCGCGCGCGGGCCACTCCTGCGGCAATCACGGTGGAGTTCGTCTGCTCGACAACCTCGCGGTACAACACCCGCTTGCTGCCGAAATAGTGATTGATCGCGGGCCTGGTCAGATCGGCCCGGATGGCGATCGCCTGGAAGGTTGCAGCGTCATAGCCGAGTTCGCTGAACACCTCACGAGCTGCGCTCAGTATGCGTTCACGCGTCTCCGCGGCCTTAGCTGCCGGCGGTCGCCCTGGTCCTCGACTAGCGATATGCGCCACGGTCAAATTGTGCCACACGTCACCAGGTGCCCAGGACAGAAGATGAATGCACTGGATAGGCCAGCATTTTCCCAGCAAATTGAGTTCATTCCGAGTTGACGGAGGAACTAGGGTGACCCTGATGGCGAGCGTCGTTTCGCGGGAGTCGTACTTCGACACCGGTATGGACGTGTTGTCCGATCTGGGCTACGGCGGTCTCAAATTGGCCGAGGTATGCAACCGGCTGGGCGTCACAACCGGATCGTTCTACCACTACTTCCCCAACTGGTCGGCCTACACCAGGGAGCTCATCGAGCACTGGCGGGAAGCCCGTACGCTGCGCGTGGTCGAGGCGGTGCGGGCCGATCCCGATCCGCACCGACGGGTGGAGACCCTCATCGGTGAGGCGCTGGCGCTGCCGCACGGCGCCGAGGCCGCGATCCGGGTGTGGAGCTCACTGGACCCCGACGTCCACACGGTGCAGTCCGTGGTCGACCGATTGCGCTACGACATCCTCTTCGAGGCGGCCCGCGAGATCATCGGCGACGACCGCAACGCCGGGTATTTCGCGGCATGGGGCGTGTATGTGATCGTCGGCTACGAGCAGAGCACCCTGCCCCGCGACACCGAGGCGCTGGGCTGGATCGCGTTCCAACTGCGCGACGCGCTGACGACCGGCCGGTTCGCCCCGACATCCGATCCGACCGGTCGAAATACGATTAACTGACCTCATGCTGAACCCGGCCAAGATCTGGCTCAAGATCTGGCGGGGGACGGCAGAACGGCTGCAGGAGCGCGACCCCGAGTACGACGCGCTGCGCCGCGCCGCCCGAGCCGGGGTGGTCCTGCCGATCGCGGCGGCAATCGGTTTCGCCGTCGGCGGCGGCTCACAGACTCCGCTGTTCAGCATCTTCGGCGCGGTGTCGTTGTTGATCACCGCCGACTTCCCGGGCAACCGCCCGGCCCGGGCCCTGGCCTTCGCGGGCCTGGCGTTCAACGGCGCCGTCCTGATCGTGCTGGGCACCGTCATCGCACCGCACGTCTGGTTGAGCGTGGTGTCGATGTTCGTGATCGGCGTGGTCGTGACGTTCTCGGGCGTGCTGTCCGAGATCGTCGCCGCCGGGCAGCGCGCGACCCTGCTGTTGTTCGTGCTGCCGCTGTGTACGCCGGTGGGTCCGATCGCCGACCGGCTGCTGGGCTGGCTGATCGCGCTGGTGGTCTGCGTCCCGGCCGCGCTGTTCCTGTTCCCGCCGCGCCATCACGACGAGCTGCGCCGCAACGCCGCGCGCGTGTGCCGGCTGCTGGCCGACCGGCTCGAGGGCAGTGCCTCGGCGCGTGACGTCAACCGCGCCATGAACGAGCTGTTCGCGAGCTTCCTCAGCGCCGACTACCGTCCCGTCGCGTTGACCGCGGGCAGCCGGGCGCTGGTGCGCGTCGTCGACGATCTCGGCTGGGTGTCCGACCGGGTCACCGACTCGACGGGCGAGATCCTCGGGGTGATGCGGGCGTCCGCGGTGCGGGTGCTGCGCGACTGCGCGGCGGTGCTGCGGATCCACGACGCCGCCCGACGCGCCGCACGCAGTGCCGATCTGCGCGCCGCGCTGGACGAACTGCGCACGGTCGCGCAGGGCACCTACCGCGAGGACATCGCCGCGATCCTGGGCACCCCGGACGACGGCGACGCCGTCGAGGTCGGCAAGACGCTGCTGGTGCGTCGCACCATCGCCGCGACGGTCGGCGTGACCGGGCGGGTGATCCGCAACGCGGCGCTGGCCGACGCGCGCCCGGTCTGGGCGCGCGTGCTCGGACGCAGGCTCCCCGAAACCGGTGCGGCAGACTGGATCATGCCCGAGACCACCGCCGTCGCCGAGATCGCGAAGGGGTTCCTGTCACCGCGCGCGGTGGTGCTGCGCAACAGCCTGCGGACGGGTCTGGGCCTGGCGTTGGCGGTCGCGGTCACCCATGTGTTTCCGGTGGAGCACGGCTTCTGGGTGGTGCTCGGCGCGATGTCGGTGCTGCGCAGCAGTGCGCTGACCACCGGGACCCGCGTGGTGCGTGCCGTTGCGGGCACCGCGCTGGGTTTCGTGATCGGTGCGGTGCTCATCGAACTCGTCGGCGTGGAACCGGTCGTGCTGTGGATCCTGCTGCCGATCGTGGCGTTCGGATCGGCCTATGTGCCCGAGGTGGCGTCGTTCATCGCCGGGCAGGCCGCGTTCACGATGATGGTGCTGATCAACTTCAATCTCATCGCACCCACCGGGTGGCAGGTGGGTTTGATCCGCATCGAGGACGTCGTCGTCGGCGCCCTCGTGGGCATCGTGGTGTCCATCCTGTTGTGGCCGCGCGGAGCGCGGGCCTCGGTGACGAAGGCGATCGACGGCGCCCGGGTGGCCGGTGCGGAACTGCTCAACGCCGCCGTCCTGCGGGTCACCCGCGGCGCCTCCGAAGAGGCCACCGACAAGGTGATCACCCTCAGCCACGCCGCGCTCGAGGCCTCGCGCACCCTGGATGACACTGTGCGCCACTATCTTTCGGAGAGCGGCGGACCCACAGACGAACGCGCCCCGATCGTGCGCTCGGCGACGCGGGCGATCCGGGTGCGGGCCGCGGCCGAGCTGATCGCCGATGTGGTCCCACCTCCCCTGGAGGCGTATCGGGAGACCCGCAGGTCGATCGAGGAGCACACCCGCGCCATCTGCGCGCGCCTGACCGGCGAGGACAGCTCATCGGTGTTGGTGTCCATCGGCGAGACGTTCGTCCTTGCGCTGCGCGACGAGGCCACCGACGGTGACCTCGCAGTGTCGGCAGCACTGCCGCTGGTCACCGTCGCCGCGCACATCGGCGAGTTGGAGTTGCTCTACCCGCAACCCGTCGAGTCGGTGCGCTGATGGGTCAGCCCAGCGGGCGGTGCGGCATCAGCGCGTTCGGCGGGATCTGCCCGAATTTTCCGGCCTGGTAGTCCTCCAGCGCCTGGATCAACTCGGACTTCGAGTTCATCACGAACGGGCCGTAGTGGAACACCGGTTCCCGGATCGGCCTGCCGCCCAACAACAGCACCTCCAGCGCGGGCCGGTTCGAGTCCTGCGAGCCGTCCGCGGTGATCGTGATCCGGTCGCCCGGCCCGAACACCGCGAGCTGACCCTGCCGAATCGGGTGCGCCACGGGGCCGACGCTGCCGCGACCCGACAACACGTACACCAGCGCGTTGAAGTCGCGGTTCCACGGCAGATTCAGCTGCGCACCGGGCTCGATGGTGCTGTGCGCCATCGTGATCGGTGTGTAGGTGCTGCCGGGGCCCGGCTCGCCGTCGATCTCGCCCGCGATGATGCGCACCAGCGCTCCGCCGTCGGCGGAGGACAGCAGCTTGACGTGGTTGCCCTCGATCGCCTGGTAGCGCGGGCTGGCGAACTTGTCCTTGCGGGGCAGGTTCACCCACAACTGGATGCCGTGGAATGTGCCGCCGCTCTCGACGAGTTCGGCGGGCGGCGTCTCGATGTGCAGGATGCCCGAGCCCGCGGTCATCCACTGGGTCGCGCCGTCGGTGATCAGGCCGCCGCCGCCGTGGGAATCCTGGTGGGCGAAGCGGCCGTCGATCATGTAGGTGACGGTCTCGAACCCGCGGTGCGGGTGCCAGTCGGTGCCTCGCGGCTCGCCGGGCTGGTATTCGATCTCGCCCATCTGATCCATGTGCACGAACGGGTCGAGGTCGGCGGCGCTCACGCCGGCGAAGGCCCGTACGACGGGGAAGCCCTCGCCCTCGTAGCCCCGCGGGCCGGTGGTGATGGAGCGGACCGGACGTTCGGTGTCCGCGGCCGACGGTCCCGCGATGCGGGGCAGCGTCAGCGTGTCTGCGGTGATGGCTGGCATCAATACCTCCCTGGGGTATCTGAAGTGATACCCATATAACCGGACTACGGTCCGATTATTCCGTCAGCCCAGAACGCCGAGCGCGGCGGCACGGGCCTCGCCCGGACCGGCCGTCGCGAGCACGGCTTGGGCGGCGTCGCGGCACTGCTGCAGCGTGACCGTCGAGAGCCTCGCGCCCACGGCGGGGATCGCGGCGGCTGCCGCCGACAACGACGTCACCCCGAGGCCCACCAACACACAGGCCAGCAGCGGATCGGCGGCCGCCTCACCACACACGCCCACCGGCTTGCCAACGGCCGCACCGGCGCGGGCCGCAATCTCCACCAGCGCCAGCACGGCGGGTTGCCACGGATCGGTCAACGTCGCGAGTTCGGCCGACATCCGGTCGGCGGCCATCGTGTACTGCGCGAGATCGTTGGTGCCGATCGACAGGAAGTCGACGTGGTCCAGAATCGCGCCTGCCAGCAGCGCCGCCGCCGGGATCTCGATCATCACTCCCGGGGTCAGTCCCCGCGAACGCACCTGTGCGGCAAACCTTTTCGCCTCGTCGGCGGTAGCGATCATAGGTGCCATGACCCACGGCTCGGTGTTGGTCTTCTCGGCGGCGGCGGCCACGGCGTCGAGTTGGCGTTCGAGCAGGCCCGGGTTGTCCGCCGCGATGCGGATGCCGCGCACCCCCAATGCGGGGTTGGCCTCGTCGAGCGGATGTCCGGCGAATCGCAGCGGCTTGTCCGAACCCGCGTCCAGCGTGCGGATCACCACCTTCGGTCCGCCGGAGAACGCTTCGAGCACCTGGGCGTAGATCGCGGCCTGCTCCTCGACGGTGGGTTCGGTGTCGCGGTTGAGGAAGCACAGTTCGGTCCGGAACAGGCCGATGCCCTCGGCCGGGGTCTCGCGGGCGGCGCGGGCCGCCGCGCCGTCGGCCACGTTGGCCAGAATCGCGACCGCATGCCCGTCGCCGGTGGCGCCGGGTCCGTGCCAGTGGCGGGCCGCCTCGGCGGAGCGCCGCGCGGCGTCGAGGGCGGCCGCGGCCTCGGACGGGTCGGGGTCGGCGGTGACGGTGCCCGCGGTTCCGTCGAGCAGCACCATGCGGCCGGATCCGATGGCGTCCAACCCGGACACCGCGACGACGCACGGTATGCCGAGTTGGCGGGCGATGATCGCGGTGTGGCTGGTGGGCCCGCCGAGCGTGGTGGCGAGCCCGACGATCAGGTCCGGGTCGAGTCCCGCGGTGTCGGCGGGCGCGAGATCCGGCGCGCACAGTATCGACGGCGTATCCGGAAGGGGGACACCGGGTTCCGGGAGTCCGGCCAGTTCGGCGACGACGCGGTCGCGGATGTCGCGCAGATCGGTCACGCGCTCGGCCATCAGGCCGCCCAGCTTGGTGAACATGTCGATGAACTGGTCGACGGCTTCGGTGACCGCACGGGCCGCGGGCGCGCCCGCGGTGATGCGTTTCTCTGCCGCACCGATCCAGGCCCGGTCCTGCGCGAGGGTGGCGGTCGCCGCGAGCACCTCGGCGGCCGCCCCCGTGGCATGGGCGGCGCGGGCCCGCAGTCGATCGGCGACGGCGGTGGCCGCCGCCCGGAACCGGCCCGCTTCGGCGGCCCGGTCCGGCTCCGCGATCTCGGTGTCCGCGAGCTCGACGACCGGCGGCCGTCCGGGTCGGATCACCGGGGCGTACTGCACACCCGGAACCACAGGAACTCCGTGTAAGACGGGTACGGACAAGGCGCTCATGTGAGACAGGTTACAAGAAATCATTGACAGAGCAACACAGTCAAGCGTAAAACAACACACATCAACATCCAAATGGCCTTGAAGCCACACAAACGGAGGCCCATGTACGCCGAAGAGCGCCAACAGGCGATCGCCGCTCTGGTGCTGAGCCGGGGCCGCGCCTCCGTGGCGGAACTGGCCCAGGCCTACGACGTCACCACCGAAACCGTCCGCCGCGACCTCGCGGTCCTCGACAAGGCAGGCCTGGTGCGGCGCGTGCACGGCGGCGCCGTGCCGGTGCGGACGCTGCATCTCGTCGAGTCCGGCGTGGGCGAACGCGACAGCACCCGCGCCGGACAGAAGGATGCCATCGCCGCGGCCGCCGCCGACTTCTTTCCACCGAACGGGTCCAGCGTGCTGCTGGATGCCGGGACGACGACCGCGCGGGTCGCCGCGCACCTGCCCACCGATCGGGAGCTCACGGTGGTGACCAACTCGGTGCCGATCGCAGGCCGGGTCGCCGCGATGCCCAACGTCACGCTGCAACTGCTGGGCGGACGCGTCCGCGGCCTCACCCAGGCCGCCGTGGGCGAGCAGGCGCTGCGGGTGCTCGACGCGCTGCGCGTCGACATCGCCTTCATCGGCACCAATGCCATCAGCCTGCGACACGGCCTGTCCACGCCCGACACCGACGAGGCGGCGGTCAAGCGGGCCATGGTGAATGCCGCCAATTACGTTGTCGTCGTCGCTGATTCGTCGAAGATGGGCCAGGAAGACCTGATCCGGTTCGCACCCATCGACAGCGTCGACACCCTGATCACCGACGACGAGATCACCCCCGCCGACCACGACGGGCTCTCCGAACAGGGCGTCGAGGTGGTGATCGCATGATCCTCACCGTCACCCTCAACCCCAGCCTGGACCGCACGGTCACGCTCAGCGCCCCGCTCACCCGCGGCGCCGTGCAGCGCGTCGACTCCGTGACCGTCGAGGCCGGCGGAAAAGGCATCAACGTGGCCAAGGCGCTCACGCTGGCCGGCGTCGAGGCCCTGGCGCTGCTGCCCGCGGCGGCCGATGATCCCCTGCTGGCCGCACTGCGCACGGCCGGCGTGCCGTGCACCACCGTCGCGGTCACCGAACCGGTCCGCACCAACATCGCGGTGACCGAAACCGACGGCACCACAACCAAACTCAATGAGCGCGGCGCGACCCTCGACACCGCGGCGCTCGACGCGCTCACCCGGTGCGTGCTGGACGTGGCACAGCACGCGTCGTGGGTGGTGCTGTCCGGCTCGCTGCCCCCGGGAGTGCCGGCGCACTGGTACGCCGAGATCGTCGCGGCGCTGGCACCGCTGCCGTGCCGCGTCGCCGTCGACACCTCCGAGGCGCCACTGGCCGCGCTGGCCGAAGGGTTCGGCACCGCATGCCCCGATCTGGTCAAACCCAACGCCGAGGAACTCGCGAGCATCTCCGGCGTCGCCGGACTGGAAGCCTCCGTCGCCCGAGGTGACCTCTCCGTCGTCGCCGCGGCGGCGGCCAAGCTCGTCGACCAGGGGGTCGGGGCGGTCCTGGCGACGCTGGGCGCCGCGGGCGCGGTGCTGGTGAACGACACCGGAGCCTGGTTCGCGGCGCCACCACCGATCACCGCGCGCAGTACCGTCGGAGCCGGGGACGCGTCGCTGGCCGGCTACCTGCGCGCCGCGGTCGGCGGGGCCGCACCGCCCCGGCGGCTGCAGATGGCGGTCGGCTACGGCAGCGCCGCCGCGGCACTGCCGGGATCGGCCCTGCCCGCCCCCGCACAACTCGATCTCGACGCGGTCCGCGTCACTCCGCTCATCACCACCAACCGGGAAGTGCTGCAATGACCCAACCGATCATCACCGACGATCTCGTCCTGCTCGATGTCGAGGCCGGCAGCGACAAGGAAGCGGTCATCGCCCGGCTGGCCGACGCGCTCGAGCGGGCCGGCCGCACCGGCGACACCGCGGGGCTGGTCGGTGCCGCGCTGGCCCGGGAAGCACAGTCCGCGACCGGCCTGCCCGGAGGCATCGCCATACCGCACTGCCGCTCCCCCTATGTGGACACCGCGACCATCGGGTTCGCCCGGCTCTCCCCCAAGGTCGACTTCGGCGCGCCCGACGGTCCGGCCGATCTGGCATTCCTGATCGCCGCACCGGAATCCGGTGGATCCGAACATATGAAACTGCTCTCCAGCCTGGCACGCGCCCTGGTACGCAAGGACTTCGTCGAATCCCTGCGGTCGGCGGCGAGCAGCCAGGAGGTCGTGGACCTGGTGAACGCAGCGGTGCAGCCCGCAGCCGCGCCCGCCGCGAAACCGGTTGAGAAAAAGACGCTTTCGCTCGTCGCGGTGACATCGTGCCCCACCGGGATCGCCCACACCTACATGGCCGCCGACGCGCTCAAACAGGCCGCCGAGAAGGCCGGGGTCACCTGCACGGTGGAAACCCAGGGATCGTCCGGCAGCACCCCGCTGTCGGCGGAGACCATCGCCGCGGCCGACGCGGTCATCTTCGCCACCGATGTCGGCGTCAAGGACCGCCAGCGCTTCGCCGGTAAACCCGTCATCGCCTCCGGGGTCAAACGCGCGATCAACGAACCCGACAAGATGGTGGCCGAAGCCGTCGGCGCCGCAAGCGATCCCGACGCGCCGCGGGTCGCGGGCCAGGCCGCCGAGACGACGACCAGCACCGCAGGCGACGTCGGATGGGGCACCCGCATCCGGCAGATCCTGCTCACCGGCGTGAGCTACATGATCCCGTTCGTCGCCGCGGGTGGACTGCTGATCGCGCTCGGATTCCTGTTGGCGGGCTACGAGATCGGCAACACACCCGACGGTGAGAGCCAGTCCCTGGGCAACATCATCGCCACGCACAACTCACTGACCAACCTGCCCAGCGGCGGGCTGACGCAATACCTCGGCGCGGTGTTGTTCACGCTCGGCGGTCTGGCGTTCTCCTTCCTCGTGCCCGCGCTGGCCGGCTACATCGCGTTCGCGATCGCCGACAGACCCGGCATCGCACCGGGTTTCACCGCGGGTGCGGTCGCGGTGTTCGTGGGCGGCGGATTCATCGGCGGCATCGTCGGCGGCCTGATCGCCGGGTTCGCCGCGCTGTGGATCAGCCGGATCGGGGTGCCGCAGTGGGCACGTGGGCTCATGCCGGTCGTCGTGATCCCGCTGTTCGCCTCGATGATCGTCGGCCTGTTGATGTTCCTGCTGCTCGGCCGACCGCTCGCGGCATTGACCTCGGGCCTGACCAACTGGCTCGGCGGCCTGTCGGGCGGATCCGCGATCGCGCTCGGGGTGATCCTCGGCCTGATGATGTGCTTCGACCTGGGCGGTCCGGTCAACAAGGCGGCGTACGCGTTCGCCACCGCCAGTCTCGTCGCTCCCACCCAGGCCAACCTGCAGATCATGGCCGCGGTGATGGCCGCAGGCATGGTGCCGCCGCTCGCCATGGCGTTGGCCACCGTGATCCGGCCCGGGTTGTTCAGTGAGCCCGAACGCGAGAACGGCCGCGCGGCCTGGCTGCTCGGGGCGTCGTTCATCACCGAAGGCGCGATCCCGTTCGCCGCGGCCGACCCGCTGCGGGTGATCCCGTCGATGATGATGGGCGGTGCGGTCACCGGGGCGACCGTGATGGCCGCGGCGGTCACCCTGCGTGCGCCCCATGGCGGCATCTTCGTGTTCTTCGCGATCGGCAACCTGCTGTGGTTCGTGATCGCGGTGGCGCTCGGCACCGTCGTCAGCGCCCTGACCGTCATCACCGCCAAACAGTTCGCCAAACGTCCCGTCACCGCGCCGGAGGCACCGGCGCTGGCCACCACCTAAGAGGAGATTCCATGCCCAGCAAGACCGTCAC
The DNA here is from genome assembly GCF_001187505.1 of Mycolicibacterium goodii. The sequence goes on along the minus strand of NZ_CP012150.1, from coordinate 1,534,775 downwards.
CGTCGGATCCGCCGTCGGCCTGCACGCCCGCCCCGCGGCCATCATCGCCGAGGCCGTCGTGAACGCCGGTGTACCCGTGTCCCTTTCCATGGACGGCGGAGAACCCGTCGACGCCGGCTCGGCCCTGATGATCATGACCCTCGGAGCGGAGAAGGGTGCGCAGGTCACCGTGTCCTCGGACGACGCCGATGTGCTCGACAAGGTTGCCGGACTCGTCGAGCAGGATCTGGACGCGTAGGACGCTCAGCCACCCCCCGTTGCTGCGTCCACTCTTCGTGGCCTCATGAGCGTGGTTTCGCCATGCTCTCAGACAACGAAACTTCCAGCGTCAGTCCACCTCATCGGTTTGTTACTCTTGAAGCTGGATCAGCGATGGAGTGCCTCCTGCGCATTTGCTCAGCGGACATGTAGCTTATCGCTGCATCCTCGTTGCCGAGGCAGTCGAAGCATTGGTTCGGCGCGAGCCGGGGCGTTTGGATGGGGACGTGACATGCTGCGGAGCGAGTTCGACGACTGGGCCGAGTCCGATGATTTGGATGCCAGTGACATCCATACACCCGAAGCCGACGATGACCTGTCGGGTCTCGATGTCCTCATGGAATACCAAGACAACCACGCCGCCGGCGCGCTCGACACCATCTACACGGTGTCGGCCGATCACTCCCAAGAAGACGAAGCGCCCTCACCTTCAGGAGATGTCGAGCCGCAACTACCTCTCGTCCACGCCACCAATGCTTCGGCCGTTGTGACCGTCGCAGCGTACCTGAATGGCTCAGTGGCCTGGGTCGAACTCGATCCGCGCGTCGTCTCGATGGCCGAACACGAGCTCGCAGAGGAGATTTGCAAGGTCGCAGATGTGGCAGCGAAGAAGGCCAGCGCCGAATCCTTTGTGTCAACGGTCGACATGCTCGTTGATCACGGCATGAGCCCCAAAGAGGCACGTTCCTACGTCGAAACGAACATGTCGTTTTCTACGCCAGAAGAAGCAAACGTCGTTGAACGAGCGCTCATGTATGGCGACGCCGACCGGTACTGAACTCGACAGCCAGAACTTACAACTTTCGGAACACCCGCGCGCGGTATGTCCAACCTGAGCTTGTCACAGTGTCCCTGATGGGGTTCTTCATGTAGTCGGTATCGAATTCGTAATGTTGCCCATTCACCGTGCCAGAAGCCGTCACGTGCAGGTCTCCGCTGACATCCGCCCGAACTCGCCGGAGTGGATCATCTGAGCTCTGGCGCCACTCCAGCATCTTGTCCTTGGCACGAAGTTCGGACTTCTCGTGATCGAACCGCATGTGGATCTGGAACGTCTCGTTGAGGTTGATCTCGTCGAAAATCGGCCGCCAAACCGGATCCGCGCTCTTCCACTCTGCGACCAGATCAACGCCTTCGGGTGCACCGCCGCGGACATGCCACGGTGCCCTCGGGTCGTTCAACCTCATGAGACGCTGCCACAGCTCCTGCGAGGAAACGGTGACGACGTCGGGCGCAGGTTGCCTGGCGGCGCTGAAACGATCGAAAAGGCCCATGGACGCAGACGTTAACTCATAGGCTCGTCGTCGACCTCGACGCCGAACTTCACGTTGTCACCGTCAACTGAATTGGCTGTCACAGTTACGCCGTATTTGGCTGACCCGTCGGTCAACACGCACCGCTGCGTCGCCCCCACCTCGGCGGGAAGGTCGCCCTCGCACTCCACGGAGTCCGCTTGGGCTCCAACCTGGCCTTCGAGCCTCTCCTTCACCGTCTGCGACAGCGTGTCCTTAGGAACACCGATCTTTTTCTCGGCCTCCATGCTGGCCGAGCATGCGCCGAGCAAACCTGCCATTACTGCGACTGCTCCGACAAATGCAATCCGCCCGTTCGGCGCCATATGTCAGCTTTCCCTTCTGGATTGAAGTTGATCAAACCATCGGCTTGTTGTCGACCTGAATATCGAACTTGACGTTCTCACCCTCGACGTGAGAGACGGTAACGGTGACCCCGAGCTTGTCTTGCCCGACGACGAGTGCACAACGCTGAACTGCGCCGACCTCAGCCCGAAGATCTCCGTTGCACACCACTGCGTCGGCTTGCTGGCCAACCGAGCGTTCCAGCAGTTCCTTGACGCGGGCTTCGAGATGCTCCTTGCGAATACCGGGCACGTTCGAAGCTGCTGCCGCAGAATGATTTTGGTCGGACGCCTGTCGCGCCTCGATTGTGTCCATGAACTCGACGACAGCCGCCTTGGCGACGTCATAAACATCAGCCGGAGCGCTGTACAACAACTGCAGCAGAAGCAGCGAGTCCGGGATGCCGGTTGGGATTTCGAGCAGGAACTGCGACTGGCGGATCTCGACTACGCGGCCGTTGATCTCAACCGAGAACTGAAGATCCTGGGCGTACTGCCTCGGCGGCGTATCGGACAACGCACCTTCTCGCAGGACGGTCAGGTTGATGGTCCGGCTGGCCAGGTCCTGTCGGTAGGACTCTGCGAACGCCGCGATATCTCCTTCGGCGTCAGTCGCCAATTCGGAGACAGTGATATTCGTCGTGAAAGGCGAATCAAGGTCGGCTCGTCGCAACAAGACCATCGAAGCGGCGTCCTCGTTGACGACTTGAGGGTCGACCGAGATCCAGCCGTCGGGAACCGTAGCCGTCAGCCTAACCTGATCAGCCACATCGCCCCCCTAGAATCCCAGCCACTTGCCCACCTTCTTGACGCCGTCTCTGACGGTGTTCGTGACCTTACCCGGGTCGATCTCCACGTCGAAGCCCATCTTGCCGCCGAGACCAAGCGCCGCCCCGAAGGATCCGCCCACCTTGACCTTGCCGTCCTCGATGCCGGCGTCGACATCACCCGATATACCTATGCCGGCGTGTAATTCGCCGTGCGCGCCAACACCTACGCCGCCAGCGTCCACGCTGGCATCACCGGTGAGTTTGGCACCTGCGAACGCTTCGCCTTCCACCTTGAGACCATTCGTCCCGAGACTCGCGTTCACGTCAGCGGTTGCCTCGACGGCGGCTCTTGCCTCTCCTTCCGCAGACGCTCCTCCCCAGTTTGCAGAGCCTTTTGCCTCACCGCTTACCAGCGTGGCGTTGGCATTTGCACCGGCCGAGATACCGTTCGACGTCACCTTTGCGTTCGCGCCGGCACCAGCGCTGAGCACATCTACCCCGGCGGATCCTTCGACCTTGGCCCCGTTACCGAAAGTGTGCTCGCCTTTGACTTCCTTTGAGTAGACAGAGGCCTTGCCGCTCACATCCTTGTTGAAGACGGTGATCACGGGCTTCTTATTTGGCTTGTCCTTGCCGTCGGCGCCATCACCCTTGGGGTTCTCCTTGCGGGAGCCCCAATCCTTTTGCTTCTTCTTGGTCTTGTCGAATTCCTTCGACTTCTCGACGAGCTCGACTTTTTTGCCCTCGAGCGGCTTGACCGCCTTCGACAACAGTTCGTCAGCCTTGTCCGCCGCTTTCAGCAGCTGGTCAATGGCCGCCTGGGTGTTTGTCGCCAACGTCTGGATCATCTGCCGAGACGCAGCGGGAAGGTTGTCGGCCAACGCCGGCGGAATCACGCGACTGGAGGCGGCGTCGATGGCGATGCCATAACTGGCGGCACTAGAGCGGATCGCCGTCAGTTGGGTCTTCACCTGCTGCACTTCGTTCGCCGCCACGCGTGCGGCATCTGCGACAGCACGGGCTTCCGTGACGTGCGTCCCGAGGTCAGCTGCCCGAGCCCGGGTGTGCTCCAACGCAGCCGTTGAGCCTTGGCCTGACCAGCCCTCGAAGGCACGCAGTCGACTTAAAGCGCCGCTGGCGTGCGCAGCAGCTTCCGCTCGTTGTGCGCTCAGCTGGCTCACCGAACTGATCGCCGCAGCATCCCACCGATCGATATCGGCAATGCTCAGCGTCACTGCTAAACGTCCGTCCCGAAAGCGTGGCTCGCATTCTTCAGTGAGTCGGCTTCGTTTTCATCGACGTGGCCGTACATCCGCGCGGCCTGGACGAACCTCTCCCCGTGTCCGGCGATGTTGCGGTGATGGATCTCAGTGTCGTTGTCCCATTCCGCCAGCAGTGCCGACAAGGCTTCGGCCGATCTCCCGATCCATCCCGACTGCGACGCCGCGATCTGCTGGCTTGATGCACTGAGCTCGGACCGTAGTGTCTCTGCGAGTTCACCGACCTGTACGCCCGACTCATGTACAAGGGCCGGGTTCACACGCAATTGATCCATCTGTCACTCCGATTTGCTGCTGCGACAGCTGCCGCACCTTCGTCTCGAATGAGCCTAATGGGCAACAGAAACCCCACTGGACACTTTTTCCGCCTTTTGCTCCGCGTGGGGCCAGTGGTGTTCAGCGTGTTCGTTCGACTACTGCCGACGGTCCGACGGCCGTCGCCAATGTCATGCCGTTGACACTCCATGTCGGTCCAGAAAAAGCGTCATTGGGCTCAGCAACCCGCCCTTAGACTTCGAGCGTGCGATGTGCCCGCCTCATCGGCATGAGAAGATGCTTCCCTGCGCAGACATCGATCTGTTTGCTGAAGCGCTTCGGCGGTCGGCAGGCGGATCCGACGTTGTTGGGGGAGTGTGAGGCGTGCAGCGCGTAGCCGTCATGGTGCTGGCAGTTCTGCTGGCTTTGTTCAGTGCGCCTCCGGCGTGGGCCATCGATCCTCCGGTGATCGACGCGGCGGCCGTCCCACCTGACGAAACCGGTCCGGACCAGCCCACCGAGCAGCGCAAGATCTGCGCGACACCGACGGTGATGCCGAACTCGAACTTCGCGGACCGCCCGTGGGCGAACGACTATCTCCGCATCGAGGAGGCGCAGAAGTTTGCCACCGGCGCCGGCGTCACCGTCGCGGTGATTGACACCGGCGTCAATGGTTCACCCCGGGTTCCGGCCGAACCGGGCGGCGATTTCGTCGACGCCGCGGGCAACGGCATGTCCGACTGCGACGCGCACGGCACCATGACCGCAGCAATCATCGGCGGCCGCCCCGCCCCGACCGACGGTTTCATCGGTGTGGCCCCCGATGCGCGACTGCTGTCGCTGCGGCAGACCTCGGTCGCCTTCCAGCCCAAGGGCGCCCGTCAGGATCCCAACGATCCGAACACCACCCAGACCGCCGGCTCGATCCGCAGCCTGGCCAGGGCCGTGGTGCACGCGGCGAATCTCGGCGCGCAGGTGATCAACATCAGCGAGGCCGCCTGCTACAAGGTGACCCGCCGCATCGACGAGACCAGCCTCGGTGCCGCGATCAACTACGCCGTCAACGTCAAGGGCGCAGTGATCGTGGTCGCCGCGGGCAACACCGGCCAGGACTGCTCGCAGAACCCGCCACCGGACCCGGCGGTCCCGTCCGATCCGCGCGGATGGCGTGAAGTGCAGACCATCGTCAGCCCGGCCTGGTACGACCCGCTGGTCCTCACGGTCGGCAGCATCGGCCAGAACGGCCAGCCCAGTAATTTCTCGATGTCGGGTCCGTGGGTCGGCGCGGCCGCGCCGGGTGAGAATCTCACGTCGCTGGGCTACGACGGCCAGCCCGTCAACGCCACCCCCGGTGAGGATGGTCCCGTGCCGCTCAATGGCACCTCCTTCTCCGCGGCGTACGTGTCCGGTCTGGCGGCACTGGTCAAGCAGCGCTTCCCCGATCTGACGCCGGCGCAGGTCATCAACCGCATCACCGCCACGGCCCGCCATCCCGGCGGTGGGGTCGACAACTACGTCGGCGCGGGCGTGATCGACCCGGTGGCCGCGCTCACCTGGGAGATTCCCGATGGACCGGAGAAGGCGCCGTTCCGGGTCAAGGAAGTGCCGCCGCCGGTGTACATCCCGCCGCCAGACCGCGGCCCGATCACGGCCGTCGTGATCGCCGGAGCCGTCCTGGCCTTCGCGCTGGGTGTCGGCGCGCTGGCACGGCGTGCGTTGAGGCGGAAGCAGTGAACTTCCTGCGGCAGTTCGGTTTCCGGTTCACCACCGGGCACGGCATCTGGGCCGCCACATTGATCCCGGCGTGCATCGCGATCTGCATGCACTTCGACCTGCTGTGGTTGGGCATCACGCTGGCCGTGCTGATCGCGTTGTTCTCGGTGCTCACGATCCGCGGTCTGCGGATCACCGGGTGGGTGCGGGCGATCTTCTCGTGGCGCCGACGCCACCGCAGCACGCCCGACGTCGCCTCGGAGCCCGCCGTCGGTTCCACCGTCATGCCCGGCGACCACGTCGCGGTGCGCTGGCAGGGCGATTACCTGATCGCGGTGATCGAGCTTGTGCCAAGGCCGTTCACGCCGACCGTGATCGTCAACGGCAGCGCGATGACCGACGACGTGGTCAGCACCAGGTTGGTCGAACGCCTGCTGGAGGCGCACTGCCCCGACCTGGAGGCCGATGTGGTGTCGGCCGGCTACCGCGTCGGCAAGACCGCGCCGGCCAGCCTGATCGCGCTCTACGAGCAGGTGGTGGGGCCCTACCCCGCGCCGGCGAACCGGCGCACCTGGATCGTGCTGCGGGCCGATCCCGAGAAGACGCAGCGCTCGGCGCACCGCCGCGACTCCGGGGTGTCCGGCCTGGCCCGGTACCTCGTGTCGTCCGCGACGCGCATCGCCGATCAGTTGGCCAGCAACGGGGTCGATGCGCGCTGCTGCCGCAGTTTCGACGACTACGACAAGGCCACCGAGATCAGCTACGAGCGCGAGACGTGGTCGTCGATCAAGGGCCGCAGCACCTTCACCGCGGCCTACACCGCGCCCGGCGGGCCGGACATGTGGTGGTCGGCGCGCGCCGACCACACCATCACCCGGGTGCGCCTGCGCCCCGGCGCGGCGCCGTCAAGTGCGATCCTGCTGACGACGCTGGCGAATCCGGCGACGCCGCGCGGGTTTTCGTGCCTGTTCGGCGGTCAGCGTGCCGCATTGCAGGGCATCGTCCCGGTTTCGGACAAGCACTACGACCTGCCGATCGGTTCGGCCGGCGTGCTGGTCGGCGAGACGGCCGACCGCTACCCGGTGTACATGCCGTTCGACAACGTCGACGTCAGCATCAACCTCGGCGACGCGCGGCTGTTCACGCAGTTCGTCATCCGGTCGGCGGCGGCCGGCGCGGTGGTGACCCTCGGCCCGCAGTTCCGCGAGTTCGCCACCATGATCAACGGTCGCGTCGGCCGGACACCGCGCATCGGCTGGCCGAATTCGACGACGTATCTGGGCCCGCATCAGGGCGTGGGCCGCGTCATCCTGCGGCCCAACTTCATCGACACACCGCGGCACCGGCAGCTGCCGATCCAGCTGATCAACCCGCGCGAAGAAAGCCGCTACCAGATGGCCTTGGAGCAGTAGGGGGAAACACGTTGAGCGACGACGACATCCATCCGCAGGTCGCGGCGGTACTGCGCCAGGCACAGCGACTGCAATCCGCCATGGACGACCAGTTGCACAAGATGAGCACCGAAACGTTCACCGCCGCCGACGAAACCGACACCGTCGAGGTGACGCTCAACGGTCATCACCATCTGACGTCGGTGTACATCGAAGACGGGCTCCTGCGACTCGGCGCCGAGACCGTCGAACAACGCCTCAACGAGGCGCTGCAGAAGGCGACCGCGGCGGCGACCGCATCGATCGAGGCCGACCGCGAACGGCTCGACGCCCTCGTCGCCGACATCACCGCCGAGGACATCTGAGCGGTTGATGGATCCGAACAACTCCAACGCGTCGCCGGACGACGACTGGGGCGATGAGCACGCCGAATTCTCCGCGCCGGCTGAGCACGAGCACTCGGATCTCGATGTCTTCGGTGATCCTGCGCCTGTCGAGGAGGAAGCCGGGTCGGGCTTCGACGGGCTGGGCGGGTACGCCCTGGCCTCCGACATCGATGAAGTCGACGAGGGGCCGATCTTCTCGGCGACCAATCCGCCCGGAACCATCGGCGTGCATGCCTACATGAACGGATCGCTGCAGCGCATCGACCTGTCACCATCCGTGGTGGGTATGACCGAAGCTCAGGTGGCGAAGGAGATTTCCGAGCTGGCGGCGATCGCGACCATGAAAGCCGGTGCCGGGCAGTACGTCTACCTGCTGTACGCCACGGTGCAGCAGGTCGGCGACAGACCCGACGTACGGGAGATGCTGCGGAGCACCTTGGGACTGCCGACACCGGAGGAGGCCACCGAGGCCGAGGCCGCGTACAACAGACGGTATGCGCGCGAAGAGTTCTGACAGGAGACGGCCACGCAAGCACAACGAACTCTCCTGCTGATCTGCCTGGGCATTGTCCAGGCGGTCCTGCTGATGTGGGCCGTCGTCACCGTTCTGCGCGGCAGCTACGTGACGGCAATCCTGTGTGTCGCCGGCGCCGCCTGGTGGACGATCCCCGCCGTCGTCCAGTTCATCATGCCTGGGCTGGTGCCGCGAGTGACGTGCGACAACGGCGAAACCACGATCCGGCCCGACCGGCGCCTGGATCGGATGATGCTCATCGCCACCCTTGGCGGTGCGCCGCTGTTCGGCCTCTGCGCGGTATTGAGCGCGCTGGGACGACTGGATCTTCCGATGTCCTCCGCGGGTTCCGAAGGTGGACTCTTCGCCTGGGTCCCCATCATTTGCGGTGGACTGGCCGGGGTTTTCGCGGTGTTCTTCGCGCTGATCGTGAAGCTCGGTGGCATCGGTTATCTGCGGTTGGGTCCAGAGGGATTCGAACGCGCCGAAGCCTTCCGGAAGACAGCGAAGCGACACTGGGACGAAGTGACCGACGTCAGCGACACCGCCCCTGACCGACCGCAGGCGATCTCCCCTCTGGTGATCGCGACCGACGACGGTCAGCAGCACTCGATCGACAATTCCGCCATGTACACCGGGGAGGGGCGGACGCTGTACGAGTTCGTGCGCTTCTACTGGTTGCACCCGGAGCGCCGCATCGAACTCACCGATGGGCGCGCAACCGAGCGGTTTCTTCAGGTGCAGTCCGCCGCTGATCGGCGAAAAGGTTCCGGCAGCTAGTCGCGAAAATTGGTGCACCGGAGAGGGTCTGCTGATTGCTAGGCTGGACGAGCACCGATGGAGGGATGACATCACGTGGGCGCCTTCGGAGATTTCTACGACATGGCCAACAACTGGTACAGCGGCTACTCGCACACAGTCGGGGTGGCTGAGGACACCCGCTATACCGTTGCCGGCTTGGGAGCAGACGTCATCAGTTCCGGGCAGTCCATCGCCAGAGAAGGCGCACAGAAGTTGGGAGATACCAGGCTGGCCGCGGCCGCCGCGACACCGATCATCGCTTATGGGCTGAGAGCAATGACCATCATGAGCAACCTGACGGGATTTGAGGGGCCCGAACGCGGGGATCGTTACGGGCGAGGCGCGGAAGCCTTTTCAGAAGTCAGCGGCAATCATGACGCGACCGGTTCTCCCGACAGTTGGGAAGGCACCGGATCCCAGGCCTACTCCGACAGGAATCGCGAACAGAAAGATCGCGCCGAGCTCATGGCCGAGACCGATCGCATCGTGAAAGAGGTGCTCGACAAGGAAGCCGGCGAGATCGAGGACACCCGGCGACAGATCGATCATCAAGTCACAGAGCTCACCTGGCTGATACCGGCTGCCATCGCCGCCAAGTTCTGGAACGCTCCGCCGGGTTCGGGCGAGATTGCCTCCCAGATCATCCAGTGGGGTGGCGTCGCCAAGACACTTCCGATCGCCACCCAGCGGATGTATCGGATGATCGCTGATTCGTCGGAGAACGCCACCGTGATCCGGCGGGCCGGCGCCACCTATGACCGGATCGCTGCGGAGGCACAGGCGCAGTAGTGAACCACCCGAGGATCCAGGAAAGGGACACCCGGTGAGCGGTGATCTGAAAGTCACGGCAACAGCGCTTCGCCATTTGTCCGAGCAGCAGCGGCAGATCGCCGAGAACATCGCGGCGGCGGCTCAGGTCACGGACGGAACCACCACGGCAGTCGGGCTCACCCACGGTCCCGTCTGTGCACCGACAATCGCAGCAATCGGCGCCGCCGGCCTTTCGCGTGATGCGGCGGCCGCTGCCATGCAAAAGATGTCGACCTCGCTCAGCGAGAAGTTGGATCACGCAGCTGCCGATTATGACCGCACGGATCAGGACAAGGCGGGCGACCTCAACGGCGAGATGCACGGGCGCTGAAAACCGCGGCCCGTCATTTCAGCAACACCTCCCAAATCCAGTACACAAGGCCAAAACCGAGGTTGATCGCGACCACGATCAAACCGAAAATCGCAAGCGGCTCCCCGACCTTCTTGTACCTTTCGGGTTCCGGCCAAGGGAGCTTTCGGTAGTAGTGGCAGCCGCGCGCAATCAGGCCGATCCCGATCACGTACAGCGCGACGATTGCGACGGTGACAAGAATGCCGTGTGACGTCGCCTGCAGAATCCATGCCCCGCACAGAACAAAGAATCCGAGCAGGAGATAAGTACGTGTGGCGGCAAGCACATCGAACCCTAGCACTCACCGGACATACGTCCACGCGGCCAGCCGCGTCGGCCCAAATCGACATCACCAGAGGGTGTTTGGCGGCACGCTGCGCTGACCATGGCTTCCTACTGCTGCTTTCCGCCGTCCTTCTCCCGACGCGGACGATGACCAACGACGGCTTCGGTGTGAGCGCGGTCCTCCGTGTAGAGGTCCTCGTCGGGAGACAGCTTCGGATCGCGCTTCTTCTCCTTGCCCTGGCCCTGACCGTGGCCGGCGCCCATGCCACCCATGCCGCCGCCCATCATGCCGCCCGCGCCACCACCCGGACCGCCCGGAACTCCCACGCCGCCACCGCGGGTACTCGACGGCGAGGGCGCCACCGAGTCGGCGCCGACAGCCGGGCCGAGCGGCGCGGCAGGCATTCCGCCGCCACCACCACCGACGCCGCCTCCACCGCCGCCGCCGGCGCTGGCGGGCTTGAGGCTCGGATCGTCGAGCCCGGGAATTTCGGGGCCGCCGGGCATGTCCGATGGAAGGCCACCTCCCGGCATGCCACCTCCGGACGGTGCACCACCGGAGGGCGAACCACCAGAGGGTGAACCGCCGGACGGCGAGCCACCGCCGGAAGGTGAACCCGAAGGCTGCTCTCCGCCTGGAGAATTCGCACTCATCGGGGACATCGACGGATCGGCCGACGGCATCCCCGGCATCTCAGGCGCGCCGCCCCCGCCGCCACCACCTCCGCCACCACCACCGGTGCCCGGCCCTCCTGGGCTTCCTGGACCTCCCGGTGCTGAAGTCGGAGTCGCCTGGACGTCACCGTCGTTCACTGCGGGAAGGCCGCCGATCGACGGCGGTTTTCCGGGACGGATCTCCATGATTTGACTGCCATTTGCGTACGCCTCAAGCGCGTCCTCCGATTTCTCCTGCATCAGCGCCCACGCATACTGGCGATCCCACTCGGACGCCCATTCGGCTTCTTCAAATGCTTTGACGTCATCCAAGGTGGGATGGTTCGCCACCAACTTGTCATGCGCATCGACAAACGTCGTGGCCTCTTGGGCCAGACGCCCACATTCCGCACCCATATCAGCCCACCACGTCGACAGTCTTCGCTGCGCCTCCGCACAAGTTTCGGCGGCTGCGCCCGCCCAACCTTCGGCTGGTTGCGCGAAATGTCGCCCGTGGCCCTCCAACGTGGACTGGTAGTCCCGCCACTGATCTCGGAAGTACTTCATCGACAGGGCTTGCGTATCACCACCGTGGATGATCCTCGCGGCTGCATCCCAATCCATTTCGTCCGCGGCGACCGCGGCAGATGGGTATTCCATGGACGGGATGGTCAGCGGACCAGGGATACCGGACATGTCAGGGACCACCGCCTCTGCCGTCGGCGGCGGGGCGTCGCTGCCATTCATCTGACGGTTGAGTTCGGAGGCCTTCTGCTCGTCGATCTTCTGGTAGGCACCGGCCGCGGCGCGGATGGCCGCCGCAATACGTTCGCCTTCGCGGTCCCCGGCCGCAAACGTCGCTTTCAGTTTGGCGGCAGACGCCATGAGCTTGTTGTACACACCCGCGGTAGTGGCGAGTTCGTCCGGCTTCGTCGCCTCGCCGGGGCCCTCGGGACGAGTCGACTCGCATTCATGGGCTTTTCGTTCCAGCCCCGGGAGCTCATACTGCAACTCCTCGCTCATAACCGATCACCCTCCCTGCGCCAGTCGCACCGGTTGAGGCAATTGACGCGCCATTTGGCGAATCCAAAGCCACCCCCGCAAACGGCTAGTTTCTCCCCAACTCGTCCGGTCGGTGTTCCGTAGGCAATCATAAGGTCGAGGCAGCGGCGCGATTTGCGTTAATTTCGGCACGGATGCCGCGCAAGCTCCCGCTATCAGATCAATGGCAGCGTCACTCAGGAGCGAGGGCATCAGCAGTCAACTGACCTACGTGCTGCCAGTAAATGAACTCGCGGATGGCCTGCCGCTGATCCTCAGGCAGCGCTGCGGTATGAGCGGCGTGGAGCGCATGCTCCTGGGCATGTGCCGCGTAAGCCACAAACGCAGCCAGATGCCGCTCCCCCCTCTTCGTGGATCGACTTGCCAACGGCTTCCACACGTTGTCCCACAACGCCTTTCGGCGGTCCTCGGGCGGGTTCGCATCAGCCGGGGCCGGCGGCAGAACCTTCACCAAATCGGAATCGCTGATCCTCGCCAACTGGGAGCTCACATCCGGGGCGATCACCTGCAGGCGGTCGCGACCAGCCATCTTGCCGCTCATCGGGATGTCCTCAGGCCTCAAAATCTCGTGGTGCACGCCGGCATCCGAGTTCCTCAGCTGATCTTCCATTGCGACGATCGCGCGCAAGTCCTTGTGGTGATGCTGCGCCCACCGTTGCACTGCCACGATCGGTTCGTTCACCCAGCTGGCACGCTCGGCAGGCGAAATCGATTCGTCGGCAGACGCCATATGCACCTGGTCGGGCAGGTGCACCTGCTGCGGTATGTAGGCGATCCCGTAGTTATTGGCCACGACGACTTTTCCGTCGACGGTCAGGCCCGTGACCCAGAAGAACTTGAAGTCCTCGGCATTGGTCATGCCTGGGGCATTGAGCGCCGCAGCGATCCGTCGGGCGGTCTCCATCGGGTCCACACCCGATCGTCGCACCGCTCGCTGGGCAGCGTCCTTCTCAGCACGCGCGGCGGACACCGGAATCGGCGCGACCTGCGCACCGCCACCACCTGCCGCACCGGCAGGCGCTACAGGTGGACCCGCCGCGGCGGGAGCCGCAGGAGCTGGAGCTGCAGGCGGCGGTGTGGGCGGGGGCCCAAGAGGCGGTGGCGCCATGGGCATCCCCGACATTCCGCCACCGGCGCCCATCGGCGCGCCTGCCGCTGGAGCTTGGACAGGAGCCGCGGGAGCCTGTGCGCTGTTGAGGGAGGTCGCGGCCGAATGAGCAGTCGCCGGGCCCATCGAATCCCCGGCCGGGACTGCAGGCGGAGGTGCAAGCGGCGGCGGCGTCCCACCACTAGACGACGCCGCGTGAACCGGTGTTCCAGCCGAATCTGCAAACGCCTGCGTGAACTGTTGCAACGGATTCACCGGAGCTTGGCCCGCCTGGGCCTGACTCAATGCTGCTGCGGACGCGTCGGCGGCGGGCTCGGCGCCACTCCCGCCTAGCAAAGAACCGCTACTGAGCGGGCTGCTGGAGGTGCTAGAGCTACCGCCTCCACCGCCGGTGGGCAGAGTTGGCGGAGAGGCTGGAGACGTCGCCGATGGGGTCGATGGAGAAGAGTAGGAGGGTGGAGGCGATGTAAGCGGCGGCTTAGCGGGACTTGACGGCACGGACGGTTGGGTTACGACTGGTACAGATTCGACCCCGCCGCCGTGGAAGGCGCCATCAAAGTTCGATGTCTCTGGAGCATCGACAGGACCTTTGGTTTCGTCCACCACGGGCGCATTCGTCTTACCCTCGTTTGCGCTGTCGAACCCCGCTGCTACTGGAACCAGATCGGAAGGTGCTTCTCCTGTAGCGGGAGCGGTTGCGTTTCCCTCGTCTGCGCCATCGAATGAGGTATTACTGAAAAGCTGAACGGCGCCGCCATTTGTCTCCGTTATGTCGTCGGAATCGAAATCTTCGCCTTTGCTTTCCTCTCGCCGAAAATCTTCCTTACGGTATCGGGGCGGTTCAGCGGCGACGTCTTCCTTTCCCAACGCGGTGTCGGCACCCCATTGAACGATTGACCTATTAAACTCGTACGCTTGTCCTTTAACCTTACCGACTACTGCACCGGTGTCAGCGCCGTCCGCGGAGGAAACAATGTCTTCAATGACGGCAACTGCCGTATTCACTGTTCCAATCACAGCTTCCTTAACCCTGCCGATGAGCGTCGCCGCTTCTCCGCACCAGGCTTTAGCTTTGTCCAGCTGGCGCTCATGCTCTTCTATGGCCTTTGTATGGGTATCTGCCCGAGCGTTAGCCGCGTTTGCAGAACCACCAGCCCAAGTGACGTCACTTTTCAGATATGATTGAGCAGACTGCCATCGCTCCTTGGCGTCTGTAAGTTTCGCACGGATGGAGTCCAACTCAGCTGTGCGATTGTTGAAAACCGACTCGTCCGTCTCCGGCCACGCTCCAGGACCCACCATTTCATCGCGATGTCCGCCCGATGGTTTTTCGAGATTTTGCGAGCCAATCATGAAACTGCCTTGCAGGCCCAATTGATTAGACGTACCAAATTCGTGGTAGTCAACTCTAGATAACTGTCGGCACTCGTATACGTGGGAAGGGAAGCTACGAAGCCGCGCCGATACTGAGCGGCAAGAATAGCTATGTCCTCAAGCGCAGGGCTGCCACTTTCTCGACCTAAGCGCTCCATTTCGTCAGCGCTTGCCAGCATAACTGGTGCGACCTGATCGTTCATCGCCTTCTGCTCCGGCGTCCAATCTGCCGCAGAAATGTTTTTGTCTATTTCCCGCCACGCTCTAGTATCCTCACTGAACTTTGAGACCAGCGAATTCCATGGGCCACAAATAGGATTGTTATCAGTAAGCAGGAGCGTGGTTGTCCTCTCATCGTCACGCGACTGATAAGAAGGATTTGACGCACCAGGCACAAGTGGCGCCACTGCCTGGGCAGAACGATACCTTATGGCTCCGCAGAGATTTGCGAGACCGTTTCCTGCACCACTCGCTGCAACCGTCAGATTGTTATCAGCAGGTACGTACGACGGTACAGTCTCTACGAAGGCGCGTGTGTAGGCGATGAATTGCTCATACAACTCCCGTATCACCCTGTGCGGCGTTTGAGTTACAAGACCTTCAGCTTGATCAGCCGCGCGTGTCATTGCTGTCGCTACCCTGTCGTACATGGCCCGTTGGTCATCTGTCCATGCACTTGCAGGGATACTGGTGTCCCGATCGTCCCACTTGACTGAGTTCGTGACCGACGCCGATTCGCCGGCGACGGTATTCCAAGCGTCGCACGTCGGATCGTCGGTGATGATGCTGACCGGCCCTGTATCACCGGCACTCGCGAGCTGGGCATCAGGGCCTAATGGCGTTCTGCCGGCAGTATCTTTCCCGTCGTTGGGCCTCGTCACGAGCACCGTCACCACAACAGCAAGTGCGATAGCCAACACGACCGCCAAGCCGCCAAGAACCCACTTAGCCTTGCCGCCCCTGTTGGGCGGTGTCGGCCCATTCGCCCCCCATTGTTGTTGAGGGCCCCACGGCGGTGGGCCGACCGGCGGTGCCGGCATAGGGCCACCGGGGTACTGCGGCCAAGATTCGGGTGAACCGCCCCCTGCGTGTCCACCGTGAGGCGGTTGCTGCCCGAACGAGCCTGGCGGGGGAGGCAAAGTCATCTGCACACCTTCGAATTCGTCGCGGATTTGGTCACAACATGCTCGCAGGATCATTGGGAGCCGAACGAGGCGCGGTGCCGTTGGCACGCGGCCTTTCCTCAGATTGTGCGGCTTCTGGTCTCGATGCAGCGTCGTCCGGGGTTTGTGAAGTTACCGGAGCGTTTTGCGGCGACGCGGGGCGGGCAGCCGCGCCCTCAGGCCGTTCTTGCCCACCATCCTGCTCGTGGCTGTCCGTAGTCTTCCCAATTTGCGAGTCAGTCTGAGGTGTCCCCGACGCGGGCGTGTTCTGGCCGGCCCCGCCTGTCATTTGGCTCATTTGGCCGATCTGCTGCGCACCCTGCATCACTGCCTGTGGAACTTGCGCAGCCATCTGTGCCACCTGCGTTGGAATCTGTGCCGCCATCTGAACTGCCTGCATCGGCATTTGCATCATTTGCTGCAACTGTTCTAGACCTTGCAAGCCACCGGGAATCGTGCCCCCTGTATCCGTCGACTCGGCGAACGCGCCCGCCGACGACTGCAGATTTCCTGCAATATTTTGGTCGGATTGTTCGTACCTGTCGGCCGCCTCCTGTATGCGACGGGCGGTCTCTTGGGACTCTGATTTGGTTTTTCCTATTCCCTCGATGAACGGTGCCTCGACCTGCCGGGTCTTGTCAGCCAGCGCCTGCGACAAGGGATCGGTGCCCTTCGTCTTAAATGGCTCGGGCGGCTCCGGAATCGCACGCGCACTGGCTTCCATACTCGCCCCATGAGTGCGCACCTCGGCGGGATTGACCCTCAGCTCACCACCCACCGGTACCCCCATTCCCTCGGCACACGGATGCACGCACACACGATCTCGACGTCCTTCGCCTCGCACTGCAGTGGTCGACCGACAGGCACCCAATGCCCGCGATCACTCGGTACGCGAGACCTTCACCACCTCGGTATCCCATCAGTCATCCCCTCGCACAGACACGCCCCGCCGCAGGTGCGGGTTGCACCGGCCACACGGGCAACGCCAGCCACAGTCAGCTTAACGGCCACTTCCCGGGATCGTATGCGCCTATTTCGCCGTCGCTGGCAGCGAGATTTGCCGGTCCGGTAATGGTCGAACAGTTGCTCTCGGGGAAGTGATTCACGGCCGTTAGCCCTGGTGGGTTGTCGTAGCCGGTAGGGATGATGATCGGGAAGTCGTTGATCACCCTGCAGAAGCCAATGGAAAGAACGCAGCGATGAACACCTCACCCAACCGTATCGACACACCGAGCAGACGGTGGCTGATCAACTCGGAGGCGAGGCCGGACTTGCAGAATTGCTCCCGACGTACATCCATACCGTGTGGGCGCCGTACCCATTTTCCGGCCAGCTTCCCAGCCGCAGCGATGAGAGGTCCATCGGCCGTAAGGGTTGTTGGCATCTTGAATTTTCACGCGTGCGCGCGATCGATATGTCCATCCCCAAAGATAGGTACACGAGCATTTCCAGACGAGATGCGCGAGCGGCGCAACCACGTCGTGCGGTGCGCCGACATCGGTGGAGGCACCCAGCTCCCGGTTGGACGTCCACTG
Organism: Mycolicibacterium goodii; assembly: GCF_001187505.1. The sequence goes on along the minus strand of NZ_CP012150.1, from coordinate 1,517,428 downwards.
CCGCATAAAGCGGTTCTTCGAAACCTTGGGCGTGACACGAGATTCCAAGTTCCGAGCATCGTTGATGGCCACCGACCTCCCGGTCTCAAGGTCGGTGAGACGCGCGCCGTCGGGAACCATACCCCCATCGACGGCGGTCGGACCGTAGTAGCTTCGTTGGGTTAAGTCGCAATTTAGGCGTACATCCATCCGATGGTATTGGAATGCCACTCTTCGGACCGCCGGTGGGCTTTCTATCTCTCGACTAGGCGACACGCCGCATTTACCATCGACCCTAAACGTAGAGACACTGCGGATAAGGCGTCGTCGGAAGCCACATACGTCGGAAGCGCTTCCGCGTACGCCAGGCGGTATTGTGCAGATAAATCGGCAAAGTCCTGCCAAAGAGCATTCCCACTTTGTTCTCCAGACCCTACTTGCTGACTGGCCAACCGTCGCATGACGGGAATCACCGCTTTAGTGATGGATTTCTGTTCGGGCGTCCAATCACCTGCCGGGATATCTGCGGGAATAGCGCGCCATTGCACCGTATTGTTGTCAAACTCATTCAGCGCCTTTTCCCATGCTGCGCACTCTGGATTCGGCTCTGTCAGAAACCGGGCCGGATTGGCGCCATCACCCGCTTCTTGCAAATCTGACCTTGCAGGCGCTTGAACGGTGAGTGGGCCTCTTGCGGCTGCGGACCCATTCTTAATAGCGGCGCATATCAGCGATACCGCGGTTGACGCATTAGTACTTACCAACGCAGCGTTTTCTTCGGGCTGATAAGCCGAAACGCTTTCAGCGTATGCCCGCGAGTAGGCGATAATTTGCTCGTATAGCTCACGCATGACACGATGGGGAGTTAACTTTGCAACCGGAATCAACTGATCTGCCGACAGGAGCATCGACTGCGCCACTGCCTCATACTGCGCGCGGGTCTCTGGTGACCAGGCGGTAACGGGTACGGAAGGGTCGCGCCTGTCCCAACCGTTGCGCTGTGCCGCCGCGCGGGTCTCCAATATCGGGGTCGCTGCAGCACACGATGGGTCTTCAATGATCACCCCCACCGGCCGAGTGTCGTCAGCACTGGCGATATCTGCGCTCGTACCGCGGTCGGCTGGCGTGGGCGCTTGCGCTGATTGCGATCCACCTCCACCTTCTTTATGCACCACGATCGAAGTCACCGCCGCGGTCACTCCGATTACAGCGACTAAGGCCACTGTGCCTAAAGCCCACTTCCAACCATTGCCCCGCTTTGGACTTTTAGGCTGTTGCCAAGACTGCGACGGGTATGCCGAGGCGGGATATCCGCTTGGCCCCCCACTCGGTGGTGAAAACGTATGAGACGGAGGCTCAGATCCAGGTGGTGTGGGCCGCATGCTCATTAACGATCCTCCGCACCACGGCGTCCAAAATGGCCGCTTCTCCTCACAACACCACCTCCGGTGAAGTCCCTGTCATCCCTCGCGCCGAATACAGTAGTAACTTCGATAGGAATTATTGGACAGCCGCTTCACATGCAGAATTCACTACCCCTGCAGCTCTTATTGAAGCTAGAGCCAAGTACTGATCGGCAGGTAAGTAACTCGATAGGGCTCCCACATACGCATTTCGGTACTGCACAAATATTTCTGCAAAATCTCGCAGAGTTGGGTTGGCCGTCCGCTCTGCAAGGGTCAGTAGTTGATTCGAAAACCGTCGCATCACTGGAGCTACTGCGTCGTTGATCGCGCGCTGGTCAGCCGACCATTCCGTCCCTGGGATATTTGGGTCGGTCTGTACCCAGGCAGTCGTATCGGACTTGAATTGGTCCATTACCCGACGCCACTCCTTACAGACTGGGTCCGGAGTTATCATAAAACGCTGTGGATCATTTGCATTTACCATCGACGAAACGTGATCCGGCGACGGGAGCGGTGTCACCAGTGCGCCGCGAGAGGCCGCGGACCCAAATTCAATAGCTGAACAAATATTCCCGATCGTTTCAGTGGCGGCGATCGCGACTCGTACGAATTGGTCAGCCGGTGGGGTATAACTTGCAATGCTGGCTACATACGCACGGGAGTACGCAACGAACTGCTCATAGAGCTCTCGCATGACTCTATGTTGGGTTAACCTGGCGACTGGGATGATCTGATCAGCGGCATTTTGTAGCGCTTCTGCCACCTCTTCGTGCTGGGACCGGACATCCGAACTCCATGAACTCGCTGGAAGCGATGGATCCCGCTGACCCCATCCATTATTGGATGCACGTATCCATGTGGTCATGATCGGGTACTGAGCGGCACAAGAAGAATCATTCGTAATGACTGACACTGGCGCCGCACCAGCACCCGCACTCCCGCTAGCTAGTGGCCTCGCTTTAGTGGGTGACGGCGTGCCGCCTTCCTTGCTATCACTTGCCGCAAATAATGTTGTTGCTGCGGTTACGCCAACGACGGCGATTAGAATAATCACGCCCAACGTCCATTTCCAGCCGTTGCCACGCTGCGGGCCCTGCGGCGGCGCAATTGAAGGCTGCCATCCGTGCAGTGGATACCCGGAGTTGGGACTGTTAGCCGACGCCCCGAGGAATGGTGGATAGCCCCCTGCCGGGGGCGTCGAGTCGTGCGGTGGGGGAGGCATGCTCACTGAAACACCCCCACCTGAATTGCTAGACCACGAAAACCGATTTCTTCACCTCTATTCACAGAGCCATCTCCAGGTACGGAATCCACGATTCCGCGCGGACAGGGGAACATCGGTCTCCTGCGACAGCGCATGTAACACCTCTACGGGAGCTTGCGGCCCATGGCTGGCATCTGTTGCGGCTGTTGACCGTACCGTTCCGGCGGGGGCGGCAGATTCATCGGCACACCTTCAACTCAGTCGCAGAAACGCCCGCTGGCAACAGATCCGAACGCCATCGGTACCCCCACCCGCACACCCGTTAATGCAACCGCAGGTTACGCAGCAGGTCGTACACGCCGGCGATCCAGAGCAGCAGTGGGATCACCGCGGCGATCGCGGCGCCGTCGAACAGCTCGAGGATGCGCTTGGTGACCGGGGAGACGCGTCGGACGCCGTCGGTGGCGCCGACGACGATGAGCGCGATGAGCGCCAGCACGGTGTAGATGCCCATCACGATCCACGCGGAGTCCGGCCACCACAGGATCAGCTTGATCATCACCCCGGTCGGCACGGCAACGGCGGCCGCCAACAGCGCCCAGGCGCACCACCTTTCGGCGTACAGCCGGGACCGGAACCCGCAGATGATGGCGACCAGGGACGCGACGATCATGCTGTGCACGAAGAAGTGTCCCTGCACCACAACGGCGATCGCGCCTACGGTGAGCACCAGCGCACCGGCCGACAGGAAGCCGATCAGCAGCTGCCGGGTCAACTGGCTGCGCTCCTGCAGGCGCGCAGCGGATTCCGGCACGGAGGCGATGATGGCCTGCCATGTCGGGGACGCATCGTCGATCGAATCGGGTGTCACCACCGGGTCGAGCAGTTCGTCGTTGGACACCTGCTCGCCGGGCGCCGGAATCGGCGGCAGCGCGATGCGGGCCACGGCGACAGTCAGTTTCGCGGCATTGGTCACCACGATCAGGCCGAAGGCGATGGCACCGGCGGGCACCCACTCCTGCCAGCCGTAACCGAAGGCGATCGCCGCGGCGGTCACCGCGACGGAGGTGACTGCCACGAACGATGCGACCTCGGCCCGGCCGCGCGGCCCGCCGCGTGTGGCGAGGGTCAGCAGCAGCACCACGGCCGCCGCGCCGGCCAGCTGGGGTGCACCGAGTCCGTCGACACCACGCGGCAGCGGCACCGCCAGAGCCACCGCCCCGGCCAGAACCGGGGTCGCCGCGAGCAGCAGGCTCTCGGACATGTCCAGGCTGTTGTAGCGGCTCCTGGCGGCCATGCTGCCACCCAGCAGGCCGAGCCCGAGAACGCCGAGGGCCACGGCCCACCACCAGCCGTGCCCCGACCGGGTCCAGGAGATCAGCGTGGCGATCGTGACGATCGTCGCGAGCACCGGAAGAGCGAGCCCGACAAAGCGTTTCAGCGCGGTCCGGTCGAACACCGGCGACTCGTCGAGCACCGCGATCGCGTCGATCACGTCCTCGACCAGGGGCCGGTAGCGTTCGGTGCGGCTGACGGACACCAGCGTGAGCAGTGAACCGTCGACAATGCCCGCGTCGTCGAGGGATTCGTCGGCCTTCAGCGGCGGGGCGCCGGGACGCGCGAACGCCCACACTCCCTGCTCGCCGAAGTTGAAGCCCGCCAGAACGTCTTTCGGTGTGTCCTCGAGGAGCTCCGCGAGGAAGGTCACCGTCTCATCGATGTAGGTCTCGATCGGCGCCGACGCGGGCAGGACCAGGTCGGTCATGCGCTTGCCGGTGAGGATGGTGACCCTGGTTGTCGACGGCCGCCCCGGGGTCACACTCGACGTGTCGGCCGCTGCAGCGGTGGAGGTCAACGCCGTTCAAGCCTGTCGAAATCGTCGGACAGCGCCGCAGCGAGTTCGGTGATGCGCCGCTGGAAGGTGTCGCTGAGCAGATCGAGCTGGATCTCGGTGCCCGCCGCGATGTGCTTGTCGTACGGCAGCACGATCACCCGACCGGGCGGCACGTGCCGCTCGAACTGCTGCACAAGATCTTCGACGTCGACGTTCGGCTTGCCCGGGGTGACGTGATTGATCACCACGCAGGACCGGCCGAGCAGATCCTGATACCCGTTCTGCCGCAACCAGTCCATCGTCACCGCGGCCTGTCGTGCACCGTCGATCGAGGCGCTCGCCACGATCACCAGGCCCGAAATGGTCGACAGCACACCGCGCGTCGCCTTCTGGAACAGGCCCGCGCCGCAGTCGGCAAGGACGAGGTTGTAGTAGCGCGACACCACGGCCGTCGCGCCCTTCCAGTCGTCGTCGTTGAACTCGCGCTGCGCGCCGCTGTAGTCCTCGGACGACAGCACCTCGAGGTTCGAGGAGTTCATGCTCGTGTACGCGCGAATATCGTTGTAGCGCGACAACTCCTGATCGGCGAGCAGATCGCCGATGGTGGCCGCGGACTGCCTGCCGGCGCGGTCGGCGAGGTTGCCGCCGTCCGGATCGGCGTCGATCGCCAGGATCCGGTCGCCGCGGACCTTGGCCATCGCCGACCCGAGGGTCACGGTCACCGCGGTCTTGCCGACGCCACCCTTCAGACCGAACACGCCGATCTGGTAGCTGTCACGCGCGTTGCGGCGAATCCGGTTGTGCAGGTCGAGTTCGTAGATCTCGTCCGGCGAGAGTCCGAGGTTGATCCGCGTCATCACGTACAGCCAGTGGCGCCAACCGCGCTGCGACGGCATCTTCACGCCGGTCTTGACCCCGACGTGCGACAGCGCGTCGATCGCACGGTGATTGCCCATCGACGCCGCCGACGTCGGCCCGGGCTGCGCGGGTGCGGGCACGGCCTGACCGGCCCGCCACGCCCCGCTGATCTCCGGATCGATGTCGCTGAGCTGCGAGGGCGCCGGGCCGGGCGCGAGCCGCGCGGCCGGCGGCGGCAGCGTGGCAGGCTGCTCGTGCCGCGCGCCGGGGCCGAACTGCTGCTGTTGCGGCGCCCGCAGCATGGGGTTCTGGGGCCACTGCGGCGCGGTGGCGGGCGGCGGCGGCATCGGCGGCGGCACCTGCGGTTCGGCCTGCCGCGACGGGGCCGCAGCGGATTGAGTCTGGGTCGGCGCGACCGGCATCGCACTGGAAGGCGCGTCGGCGGGCGGTTTCTCCCCCGTCGGCACCGGCGGCGTTGCCGCGGTCGCCTTCAGAATCGCGTCTCTGTCCACGGTGATCGTGGCGTCATCGACCGGCTTGGCCGGATCGGACGAATGGAAGAGCCGGTCATAGTCGGCCGACATGGGGACCCCTCAAGTAGTTCAAACAGATTGTTAGATCTTTACACCCCTACGCACATGATGGGCGGGATCGGCCATCCGCTGATGTCCGATAGCCCGCCCACCATCGTGCATGGCGTTCTCAGGCAAACATTCCCGTGACGCCGGCTTCGGTCTGGGCCATGGTCTGGCCGGCCTCGCTGATGGTCTGAGCGAGGTTCTGCAGCGCGAGGTTGAGCTCGTTGGACGTGGAGTCCCAGCGGGCCTGGACGGCCTGGTAGGCCTCCGAACCGGTGCCGCCCCACGCCGAGGCGAGGGTGGTCAGCGAGGCCTTGCCCTCGTCGAGCAGACCGGCGGTGGTGGACACGGCGCCGTGGATCTCCGACGCGCCGCCCTCGATGCCGGCGAAATTCCATACCTGTTCTGTCATGTCTTGTCTCCGTTCGTGAGTCTCAGTGGGTCAGATGTTCATCGACGACGCAAGCGTGCCCGCCTGGTCCTCGTCGGTCGAGGTGTACTGCGTGCCCGAGGTGTGGATATTGGCCGAGATCTCGTTCAGCTCCTGGACCTGCTTGGCGGCGGCCTCGTGGAACCGAGCGAGCGCGGCCTGGGCGGCGGTGCCGGCCTGACCGACCATCTGAGCGGCCAGAGCCGAGCCCGTGGACTCAACCTGCGCGATGACGCCCTTCAGCTCGCCGGAGATGCGCTCGAAATTCGCCGCCTCCTTGGCGAGGACGGCGGCATCTGTATTCATTGCTGCCATTGGATTTCCCCTTATTTCCCTGTGTCCTCACCAATTCCATGGCGAGTCTTCCGGCGAGTGCACCGGAAAGTTCTTGTCGCGAGTGGTCACCACTCGTCTTCTTCATCCTCGGAGAGGTCGTAGGTCAACGGCGTCGGTGCGACCAACCCGTCCTTCTTCCCCCCGCTCTTGCTGTTCTGCGCGGCGTGCGCCACCGGCGCACCACCACCGCCGCCGGCGCCTGCCCCCACCGGGGCCACGCCGCCGAGCGCTCCCGAACCCGCGCCGACCGGAGCCGCCTTCATCTCGTTGCTGATGCCAAGCAGGTTGGACAGCAACGGGGTTCGCGGTGCGGTGCCGCCTGCACCGGGCAGCGACATGGCCCGCACCAGCCCGGCCCCGGCGCTCGGACCCGAACCACCGAGCATCGGATGGTTCGAGAACGGGCTGGCACCCAACAGGCCCACCTGCATGGCCCGGTCGCCGCCGCCCATGCTGGTGAACTGGCTGACCATCTGGGTCGCCTGCTGCAGCGGCTGGGTCATGGTCTGCACGCTGGACTGGAACATCTGCCCCAGCTGGGCGGGCGCCTGCGCGGCCTGCGATCCCATCTGCATGACCATCTGCATGCCCTGCTGCAGGTCCTTACCCGACTCCCGGCTGGCCTCCTGCCCGGCGTTCTCCCCCTTCTGAGCGGCGCCCGCGCCCCGCTGTTCGGCGAAGTTCGCCTGCGCCGCAGCATTTCCCGCGGCCAACCCGACCGACTCGATCGTCGCGATCGCGCTGACGCCCTCGATGACCGCGTTGCGCATCAAACCCTCGGCCACGCGCGGTGCGGTCTGCGCCAGGGCGGCCGCCGCGGTCGTCTCACCGACCCCGGGGATCACGATGGGCTTCATCGGCATGATCGGCTCGAACAGCAGGTTGACGGTGGTCTCCGCGTGGTAGACGTCCATTGCTCCGGCCGCCTGGTTCCACATGCGCACGAAGTAGTCCATCTCGTTGAGCCCGATCGGCACGGTGTTGATGCCGAGGAAGTTGGTGGCCTCCAGGACGCCGTGCGTGATGTGGTTCTGCTCGATCTCCGGCAGCGGCGGTGTGGTGGCGAGCGCCAGGCTGTACGAACTGGCCTGGGCCGACGCCTGCAGCGCCCGCTTCTGCGCCTGCGCCGCGGTGGTCTGCAGCCAGGTGATCATCGGCGTGGTCGCCGCGACCGCACGCTCGCTGGCCGCGCCGGTCCACACCGATGTGAGGTTTGCGAGCGCGGCCGCCAACTCGGCGGCCTGCGTCTCCAACAGGACCGCCAGACCCTCCCAACCCGCTGCGGCCTGCAACATCGGCGCCGGTCCGGCGCCGACCATCAGGCGAGCGGTGTTGATCTCCGGTGGTAGAGCGATCCACACCGGAGGGATAGGCGGCGCAGCAACCATCGGTCGGTGTCCCTAACTCTCGCTGCTGAAATCTGCCTCGAACGGACTACATCGTGGCCGCGTTGGCGGCGTCCACGGCGTTGTAGATGCCCGCGATCTCGGCGAACGCGCCACCTGCGCGGGTCAGCTCCTCCTGCGCGAACGCATTCGCCGCAAGAGCCTCAACGCCCTCGCTGGCGAACGCCACGGCGGCCAGCGCGGACACCTCGTCGGCCCCGGCCGGGACCAGCGCGGTGACGGCGGCCGACGCGGTGGTGCCACCGGCCAGACCCCGCGCCGCATTTGCGATAACTTGCGCCGCAACGGCTTCCGCGCCCGGATTGTGCGTCATCGGTTGCATTTGCGTACTCCCCTTCCCCACTCGACATATTCAAGGACAAGCACTCGAAACCCTCCTGGCAGCAATTTGCCAGAGCGTCAAGGAATCTGTCCCCCGATCCCTTTGCTGGCGGGCTGCCGCCAGCGTTGCTGAGTGCGTTGAACAAATACTAACTGCCCTCGGAAGGTGGTGAGAACACTTCTTCTTCGGGTGGGTCCACGTAGGCCGCCTGGATGACCTCTTTTCCGTCGGGGCCGACCAAGAATGCCTGGCCAGGGGGCCTCTTCTTGACGATGATGTCCCGCGACGGGAAGTCGTTCTTCTCACCGGAGAGGAACAGGGTGGGTGACCCTGCGCCGTACGCGGCGCCCACGAACTTGTCCATGGTCGCGCGGTGGGCCATGGACATCTGACAGGTGACGATGATGTGCAGGCCGATGTCGGCCGCCGCGGGCAACAGCGGGCCCAACGGCGCCATCGGCGACACCATGCCCGCCGCGGCGGTCACCATGTGCCAGTCGTCGACCAGCAGCACCACATCCGGGCCGGACCACCATGACCTGGCCCGCAGCTGGGCCGTGGTCAGATCCGGCGGCGGCAGCCGCTTCTTGAGGTTGACGGCCAGCGCTTTGATGGCCTCTTCCAGCGTGGCGCTGTTGCGGTTGATCGCGCCTGCGTCGAGCAGGTGGCTCTGCGGCACCGCGTCGAGCAGACCGGACCGGTAGTCGGCCAGCATGAACCGCACCTGCTGCGGGCTGTTGCGCTTGCAGATGGCCTGCGCGACCGCGTGCGCGATGCGGGTCTTGCCCGATTTGGGGGCACCGAAGATCAGCAGGTGCGGGGTGAGGTGCATCTGGTTGTAGGCCACCGTGAGGTCCGATTCGCGCACCCCGAGCGGGACCTGCCACCTGGTCCGGTAATCCGAATCGGGGCCGGGCGGGTTCGGATCGAGCTGGTGCAGGTAAATGCGTTCGGGCAGCACCCGCACCTGCGGCGCCTGATCGGTGTGCCGGTCGGCGATTTGCTGGACGGCCGTCGAAATTGCCTCGACGATGTTGTCTGCGCTGTGCACGCCGTCGAGCCGCGGCACCCCCATCATCAAATGATGTTTTTCCAGGGACACCGCGCGCCCGGGCCGGTTCGCCGGAATTTCCCGCGTGATGCGATCGATCTGGGTTTCATTCACGTCGCCGAGACGAAATTCGATTTTCGTGCCCAGATAATCGCGAACCCGCGATTTCAGCTCGGTCCACCGCGGCGTCGTGATGATCACGTGCACGCCGTACGCCAGGCCCTGACCCGCGATGTCCTGCACGGCCGGTTCCAGATCAGGGAATTCGGCGACGAACGCCGGCCAGCCGTCGATCACCAGGAACACATCACCGAACGGATCCTGGGCGGCCGGGTTGTTCGGGTCCTCGCGCATCTCGCGGTACGACGCGATCGAACCGACGCGGTACTGCTTGAACACCTGCTCGCGTGCCCGCAGGACCGCCTTGACCTCGGCCACGACGCGGTTGACCCGGTCCGGCTCGGCGCGGGTGGCCACACCACCGACGTGCGGCAGATCCTCGAGGTACATCAGGCCGCCGCCGCCGAGGTCGACGCAGTAGAACTGCACCTGCCGCGGCGTGTGCGTGGCCGCGGCCGACACCACCAGCGTCTGCAGGAACGTCGACTTACCGGTCTGCGGTGCGCCGCCGACGGCGATGTTGCCGCCCGCGGCGGACACGTCGACACCCCAGACCTCCTGGCGATGCCTGCGCGGCTCGTCCATGATCCCGAGCCCGAACCGCAGTGCGCGACGCTGATAGTCGCGTTCGACGAGTTCGTTGACCGGTGTGGGGTCGGTGAGCGGCGGCAGCCACATCTTGTAGGCGCGGCTCTCGCCGGTGGCCAGCTGTGACAGCACCACCTCGCGCAGAACCCTGGGTTCGGCTTCTGTGGACATTTACGACACCGCCGTATCGAAGATGGGCGTGGTGGTGAACTGATGGATGCGCACCTGGGACTGCCGCTGCGCCTTGGGTTTCGACTCACGGTCGGCCGTCTCCGGCGCGGCCGGGACGTAGTTGTTGCCGGTGTAGACCGACCGGAACTTCACCGGATCCTCCATGCCGACGCGCAGGAAGCCCACACCGCTTTCCTTGTTGGTGATGTACTGCGCCTCCGGGGTACCGATCACCGCTTTGGATTCGGCAGAGCTGGTGGTGCGCAACGCGATTCGGTAGGTCAGGTTGGGCTCGAGCTTGTCGATGCGGACACCGCCGGTGTTCAGCGACTGCGTCGCGAGCAGCAGGTGGACCCGCAACGATCGGCCCACGCGGCAGATCCGGTCGAACAGGTTGATGAAGTCCGGGTGGTTCTGCAGCAGCTCGGCGAACTCGTCGACGACGACGAACAGCGTCGGCAACGGCGGCAGATCCGCACCGCGTTCGCGGTGCTTCTCGTACTCGGCGACGCCGGAGAGCGCACCGGCCGCACCCACCTGCATACCGGCCTGGCGCAGGATCGACTGACGACGGTCGAGCTCACCGGTGAGCACCTCACCCATGCGGCTGACCAGCTCGGCTTCCTCTTCCATGTTGGTGACCACCGCGGCGGTGTGCGGCAGTTTCTCCATGCCGAGGAACGTCGAGCCGCCCTTGAAGTCGGTGAGCAGCAGGTTGATCTGATCGGGGTGGTGCGTCGCGACCAGCGACAGGATCAGCGTCCGCAGGAACTCCGACTTGCCGGAGCCGGTGGTACCGATCAGCATGCCGTGCGGGCCCGCACCGAACTCGGCGCCTTCCTTGATGTCGAGATACATGATCTCGCCGGTCTTGAGCTCGTGCCCGAAGGGGATCTTGAGCCGGTCCCGGTCGGTGTCGGCGTACATCCGCCAGCGTGCGGGCGTGACCTCCTCGACCGACTGCGCGCCGACGAGGTGGTGCCATTCGCTGGAGACCTTCTTCTGCACCCGCACGTTCTTGTCGATGATCGTGCCGGTGATGGACCAGCCCGCGAGCTTGCGGGCGATGCGTCCGGCCTGGCCCGGGGTCATCCGATCCGCCACGCGCGTGACCTCACGCCACGGCTGGTTCGGCAACCGGTCCTCGGCCTTGCCGTCCTTTTCCACCTTGAGCTTGTAGGCCGCCTGGCGCTGCGCGCCGAGGGTGATCACCGTGACGCCTGCCCGTCCGTCCGGCGGGAATCCGGCCTTGCCGCCGGTGAGATCGACGACGACGACGTAGGGGCCGCCCGGTGCGGCGTCGGGGGTGTGCGGGCCGCGTGCGGTGAGATCGCTCAGACCGTCGGGACGGGTGTAGATCAGGCGGGTCGGGCCCGCGGCGTCGGTGTCGGTCTGATGTTGGGTGTGCGGCAACCACTTCAGCCACGACCACTTGGGGTCCTCGGGGTTGTCGGTGAGCACCCGGATCTGCACCAGGTCCGGCGGATGGAAGACCGCCAGATGGCAGATTATTGCGGTGAGCAGACCTTCGGCGCCCTCCTGGTCGCCGCCGACGGCGACGGTCGGGAACGTCCGCAGCTGAACGAATTTCGGGCAGTCGTGGATCAGGCCGTGGGTACGCAGGAACTTCGTCACCCACATGTGGCTGACCGGTTCGAGATGCGCCGCGGGCGCGGCCTGCCCACCCGCGAGTTCACCGCTCGTGTTCGGTTTGAGCAGTCGGTCGACGGCGACCTCGGCGCCGATGCCGATGCGCGTCGCGGCGAAGAACTCCGAATTGGCCTGCCGGGCCCACTGCCGGTGCGTGCCGATGATGGACAGCAGGTCGTCGGGATGCGGTGCGTGGTAGCTGAAGAACGCCACCTGCGCCGACGCCGACGACGTCACGCGGGTGCGCAGCCCGGCGAGGTAGCGCAGGTATTCCTTGCGGTCGGCGTTGATCTCGGGGACCTTCTTGCCGCCCGATCCACCGCCGGCCATGAACCCCACCGTGCCCATGATCATCATCAGCGGCATCATCAGCATGTACGGCGACAACTGCCGCACACCGGTGAACACCATGATCGCGATCATGCCGAGCATGCAGCCACCCATCACCCACGGCATCGCCTTCTGCATGCCCGACGGCGGGATGTCGATGCCCAGATCATCGGGCGGGGCGACGTTGATCTCGCCGGGTGTCAGGCGCGGACCACGCTTGATGGTCGGCGTGAACTTCTTGGTTGTCATCAGCCCTCCCCGGTGGCCACTTTGCGTGGATTGGGATCCGCAGGCAAGGTGTCGTGTTCGATCAACGCCGCCTCCTTCGACAGCACCGGTCCATCGACGAGCAGGCCCACCACCTGCCACGGCGCGTTCACCGGTCCGGCCAGGCCGAGGTTCTTGGCGGCATCGTCGTTGGGGATGCCGTACCGCACACCCTGCGGGTCGATGTAGTACATGCTCTCGCCCACCCGGGGATCGGGGGACTGCAGCCGGACGAACTGCCCGCCCTCGATGTACACCGTTGAGTCACCGCCGATCTGGTCGATCCCGGTGTTGATCGCACTCGCGGGCAGCGGCAGCCTGCGGCCCGCGATGACCGTGGTCTTGGGCGCCTGATCGCCGGGTTCGCGCTGCCAGGACCAGCACAGCACCGGCGAGTCCTGCCGCAGCAGCACTTCCAGCGGCTTGTCGGGCAGCGGCGAAACATACACCTGCTCAGGGATCTTGGCGACCACACTGGCCTCGACGGCGGGCGGCTGCATCAGCCCGTAGGAGTTGGTGGCGCGCAGCGCGGCCGCGGTCGTGTTGTTGACCCGCGCGACGCCGTCGGGCAGCACCACGTAGTGCTGCGGATCGGCTTCGGTGGCCGTGCGGAACACCGAGCCGATCACCAGGTTCGCCGGCAGACCGACGCTGTTGGGTGCGCCCGCGGCGGGAATCTGCGGCAGTTGCCACGGGCCGCGGTTGGGCAACGCGTTGAACAGGCCCTGCGAGATGGGTGTCGGCTTCGCGGTGACCGGGATGCCCACCGCCGAGGTGACCGCGCGGTCGGCGAGGTCGATCGAATGCCGACCGTCCTCGGTGATCAGCCAGTTGCCGCCCTCGTAGGACACCAGCATGCCCTGGTCGGGGCGGACCGGACCGACACCGGAATCGATGGCCAGTGTGCGGATCAGGATCGACTTCTCGACCTCCGGTGCCGCACTGTCGGGCTTGTCGACCGTGTCGCACAGGGTCCACTGCGACGCCGGCGTCCCGGTCGGTGTCGCATACGGCGCACCGGGGATGCCGATCGACTGGCCTTTCGAGATCCGGTTCAGCTCTTCGGATTTCACCGCGACCGGGTTGGACGCGTTGCCCAGCACCAGTCGGGCCGAGGTGAGGTTGTACACCGGGCGCAGCTGGTTGCTGCCCGGCAGCATCACGTAGAGCTGGTTGGTGGTGCGGTCCACCAGCAGCTGGTCACTGCCCTGCTTGCCGAGCGGCTTGAAGTAGGCCATCAACGCCGCGCCGAGGCAGATCAGCACCGATACGACCACCCCGGCGAAGACCGCGCGGCTGTAGAACTGCAACGGATCGTCGAACATCCGCGTGTCCCGCCGGACGATCGCGTGCTCGACCCGGCGCAGCAGAAAACGCCAGCCGCTGACCTGAACCTTGGTGGTGAGCCGGAAACCTGCCATCGCCTGCCTATTCGCCGATGTTCAGACGGCCGTGCACCGAGGCGATCGCGGCCGCCATGTCGTCGCCGTTGATCTCGCTGAGCTGGTCGACGCCGAGGCTGTCGAAGTCGAGCGAACGCGCCAGCCGCATGTCGCGGTTCTGCTCGCCGGCCTCCACCAGCTGGCGGGCGTAGCGGCCGTTGCCCGCGATGTCCAGGGCGGGCTTGCCGTTGAGCGTGCGCTGGCTCAGCAGCGTCGCGGCCTCCAGCACACGCTTGGCCGCGGTGTCGTCCAGACTCGAGTCGTTCGCCGTGGCAATCACCTTCGAGATCTCGACGATCTCTTCCGGTGAGTACGAGTCGAATTCGATACGCGTCGCGAACCGGGACCGCAGACCGTCGTTGACCTCGAGCAGGCGGTCGATGTCGTTGCTGTACCCGGCGATGATCACCACCAGGCGGTCGCGGTCGTTCTCCATGCGCGCCAGCAGGGTGTCGAGTGCCTCGGCGCCGAACGGATCGGTCTGGCCGTTGCGCTCCTGCACCAGGGTGTAGGCCTCGTCGATGAACAGCACGCCGCCCAGCGCGCGGTCGATGGTCTTGGCGGTCTTGACCGCCGACTGGCCCTCGTATTCGGCGACGAAGTCCTTGCGTGATGTCTCGATCAGCTTGGGTTCGGCGATGACGCCGAGGCCGGCGAGGATGTTCGCGACCACCCGAGCGATGGTGGTCTTACCGGTACCGGGCGGACCGGCGAAGATCATGTGCTTGGACGTCTAGGCGACCTTCATGCCGCGCGCCGCGCGGATCCTGGCCATCTGGGTGGCCGCGCGGTACGCCTCGATCTGCTCCTTGACCCGGCCGAGACCGATCTGGCGGTCCAGTTCGGCCTGGGCCTCGACGAGCAGCTTGTCGCGCGCCGACGTGTCGGCCACCACGCTGGACGGATCCCACGGATCGCTGCGCGCCGCGATCTTCTCCGCCGTCGTGGTCTCCAGCCGGTAGGCCGGATCCCGCAGCGCCGCAGTCACTTTCGGCTCGGGGAAGTTGGCCTGCAGCCACTCCAACAGCACCTGTGCGGATTCCTCGTTGCCCTGGCTGCGCCGCGCCATCGCGAGGTACCAGGCGATCACCGGTGCGCAGGCCTGGGCCACCGGGGTGTCATTGGCCTCGGTGAGACGCCGATCGGCCTCGGTGAACAACCCGAGGTTGGCCGCGGCCACACCGTGGGCGACGCCCGCGGCGGCGGCGAGGAACTTGTCGGGCCAGCGCTCGGCGCCGCGCACCTGATCGATCACCTCGGTCCAGCGTTGCGCCGCACCGTAGATCACCGCCCTGATCCACGACACCAGATGTTCGGAACCCGCCGCGGGCGCGTCCTCGAGGGCCTCCATCGCGTCGGCGTAGTTGCCCTCACCCGCCTCGTGGACGGCGAAACCCATCGTGATGGCCAGCGGCGAGTTGATCGGGTAGGTGATGTCGCGGCTGTAGATGCCACCGATCGGGATCCGGGCGCCCACCCCGTTCATCGAGATCTCCGCCGCGCCGGCCAACTGGCCGAAGTTCGACCGCGAATACCAGGCACGGAACAGCGTCACCCGGTCGGTGTCACCGCAACCGATGCGCCCCACCCAGGCGTCACAGGCCGACTCGTCGTAGTTGGTGATCTCGGTGAAGATCTCCAGCGCGCGGGCACGTGAATTGGACATCATGCCAACCGCACTGCCGAACATGCCGGCGAGGTGGTTAACCATGGTCACCTCCATAACGAGTCGAGAAGACCTGAGCCTGATCGGCGTCGGCCTGTTCCGGGGTCGGCAGATTCAGGTCGCGGGACAAGAAGTCCCGCGTGGCGGCGTCGTCGTGCCCGTGTTCACGCATGCCTTCGAGCATGAACGAATACTGCGCGGACCGCGCCTGCTGACCGGCGAGATCCGCGATGACGACGATCTCGTCGGCGAGTTCCCGTTCGGTCATGTTGACCGCCTTGGGCGACAAGGCGATCTGGTGCACCCGGCCGTCGAGGTACGCAGCGACGGTGACGGTGCCCGGCGGATTGGTGACCGTGAACAGCGGTGCGGGAGTCTCGTCCTCGGCGCCGTCGGCCGACGCGGGGTCCCATGGCTCGCCGTCCGGAACGGTGTCGAACACCTCGAACACATCCAACGACGATTCCGGTCCGTCGTCGGACCCGGGGAAATCCAGAGCCGCGAGACTGTCGTAATCGTCGTCGTACTCCGGATCGAACGGGGATCCATCACCCACCGTCGCAACCTTTCTCAGTGCAGGTAGGCGCTGTCCGCGTCGGTTTTGTCGAACCAGGTCTTGGACGGCAGGAACTCGACCAACCCTTCGAGCGCGCGCTCGAGGTTGTCCTTGGTGCCGGACAGGAAGCTGCCGTACAGCTCACCGTTGACGCGTCGGGGTATTGACACGATGCGGCCCTGTTTGGCGTCGAGCACGCCCGCGGCGACGTCGACCTGCGACGTGGTGCCGCCCGGGTGACGTTCGGTGGCGACGATCTCGACCCAGCCATCGGGTTCGGAGATGATCGACGCATATGCCCGGGCCGAGGTCGGCGGGATTCCGTAGCCGGTCAGCTCCTCGGCAGTGCGGCACTGGGCCAGCGTCTCGGCGACGCCGGTGAGCGGTTCGACGTTCGCAGGCGATCCCTCGCCGAGCACGGTCATGACCATGCCCGCCAACCCGATCTGCGGCGCGACCCGCTGCAGCACCAGCAGGTCGTTGTCGCGGGCCGCGACCACATGTCGGCCTGCCTTGCGGCAGACCACGAACCGGATCATCTTGCCGCCGAGGTCGCGACGCCACCAGCGGCCTTCGAGGGTGCGGTCCGCGCGGGCCAGGGTGTCAACCATGGCGGCCACCTCCGGATGCGGGTTGCCGTACACGTCGAGCACACCCTGCGCGGTCAGGTCGCGCTCGACCTGTTCCCACACGATCTTGCGCAGATCGGGCTGGGGGATGTTGAGCCGGATGCCCATCGACGGCGGGAAGTCGGTGAGGCCGAGCTTGTCGGCGATCACCAGCATCCCGTCGATGGTGACCTCGACGCCGACGACGTCGTCGATGTGGGCGGCGCCGGTGTCGGCGCTGTACGGAGCAGTCATCATCTACCTCGGCTGAATGGTTTCGTCCAGGGCGTCGCCCATCGTCGAATCGGTGCGGTTGTACCGCCCCGCGGCGGTGTCCAGTTTGGTCTCGAGATCCTGCGAGACCTTCACCATGCCGGTGCCCGCGGCCCGGCGGGCGCGCTGGACCGCCTCGACGGCGGCCGCGGTCCCCCAGGAGATGGGTCCGTGCGTGAAGCGCACCGCGGTGTCGACGCCGTCGACGACGGCCGTGGCCGTCGTGAGCTCTGCCGCGGCCTTCCCCTGTTTGGCCGACAACTCACGTAGATGCGCGGTGGTCACCCGCAACTCGTCAGACATGAATCCCCTCGATTCCCCGACATTCCTCTGGATCTTCACGCACCGCGCGCGGCCGCAGACCCGGGAACACCGGGCTCTAGGTTAGCCGCCCCTGGCGTGCGTAGCTGGCTGTGCTGGAAATCTGCCGCTGCGCGGACCGGCGCGGGTCCGACGCCCGTGTCGCGCGCCGACGCCGCCTCCAGGTCCGGCGGCAACGTCATGGCCGGCTTATTGTCGTCTTCGCCAGCGGAATCAGTGCCAGAACCGCCATCCGGGTGCGCGTTCCGATCGTCGCCTCCGGCACCCGCCGGGCCGGTGCCCTCGCGGTCACGTTGCTCGGCATCGTCGTCTTTGCCCTCGCCGTCGCGATTGTCGCCTGCTTTGTCGCCGTCCTCGTCGCCGTCCTCGTCGCCGTCGAGCTCGTCCTCATCCCCGTCGGCGCCGACGCGTTCGGTGTCCCCGGCGAGCTCCACGGCCTCCTGCGGCTGGGCAGCCGCGGCCGCTTGCCCGGCGAGTTGCGCGGCCTGCGCGCCGGCCTGGGTGGCGGCCTGGACGGCCTGGCCCGCCGCCTGGACGACACCGCCCACGATTCCGCCGAGCGGTCCGAGCATCGCACCCATCACCGAGCCGAGCATGCCTGCCGCGTCGCCCGCGGCAGCGGCGGCGGGCTGCGGTGCGCTCACCGCACCGTCGGGTGAGCCGAGCCCCGGCGACGACGGGATCGCGGGCGCGCCGGTGCGACCCGCGGGTGTGGCCACGGCACCTCCGCCGCCACCCGACGGTGCGGCCGCGCCGCCTCCGGCCCCGCCTACGGGCACGGCGACCGGCTGCTCACCCTGTTCACGCGACGCTTCCTCTTTTTCGGTGGCCGCCTCATCGGACACCTCGGCTGCCGCGGGATCGAATGCGGGAGTGTCACCCTCGGCGGTGGCCTCGCCTGCGACCGCCTCGTACTGCCCCAGGGCGTCGCGCACCTCGGCGGCGTTCTCGTCGGCCTTGTCGCGCATCATCATGAACTGGTCGGTCGATTCGCCGACGGCCTTGGTGACCATCGCGATCTCGGCTGCCATCTGGGCCGCCCGGCCCACGTACGGGATCAGGCCGGTCGCCATCGTGACCAGACTCATGTCGCCCAGCCAGTCGGACTCGCTGTCGAGGAACTCCCGCGTGGTGGCGATCTGTTCGGCTTCGCGGGACAGCACCGCGGCCACGACCTGGTCGGCGTGCATCAGTGCCTGGGCACGGGTCACCTGGTCGTGGTTCCTGGCGAGATACGTGTTCGACGCCCCGCTGTCCCAGGCGTCGGTCGGGTACGCGCTGTTGAGCGTGCGCCCGACGGTACCGAGACGGTCGGCGCCGTCACCGAACCGTCTGCCGTTCTCCGGGTCACCGATCCCGGTGGTCAGTTTCATACCGGCGATGACGTGCTGCCCGGCCGCCAGTATCGGCGACCTCGCGGCCTTGACCATCCGCCTGCCCAGGCTCGACTGGAAGAAATCGGTGAACTTGCCGCTGAAATCGCCCAGCGCGCGCCCGAACTTGGCCACCCGTTCGAGCCGATCACCTTTCGCATTGCGCTCGATGAAATGGCCGACCTTCTTGAACCGGTCCGCCCACTTCTCGTGATCATCGATGACGTCTTTGCCGAAATCGGCGACATCGCTGAGCAATCCCATGCCTGGTATCCCCTCCGCCGGATCAGAGATTACCAGCGCCCAAGACCCCTCCCGCGCACCAATTTCGGCCCACCCGCGGCATTTTCACGTCGCCGCAACACCGTTGCCCGTCGCAGGATCTGCCCACGTCAAAAACGTCCGGCGGGCAACTTGACCGCGCATTCACCCGCGCCGGGAGCGCTATGCGACGGCGCCGCCGCGCGCGTGTGCGACGGCAGTTCGGTGTTCGGCGACGACGGTCCGCGCCATTTCGCTCCCGCGGCCGCAGCCGACGCCAATTCGATTTGCTGCCAACGCGCCGTGCCCGGGCCATGCGACCCGGAGGTGTTGTAGTTGATACTTGAGGGCGGTCTGAGTTTTCCGTCGTCTGAATTGCGGAGGAGTTTTAGTCGTGGCCGACCCCGACGACACGCTACGTAGAGAGCTTGGCTGGACGGGGCCGGAGGAGGACGACTTCGAACCCGACACGGGCCCGACGCGGCCCACCCTCAGGCCTCCCGAACCGCCGTCGATACCCGGTCGCCCGCCGGTCTCCCCGACACCGCCGAAACCGGTGAGCCCGGACGGCGAGGACCGCGTCCCGGTCGATCCCGACGCCGAACGCGCCCGCACAACGTTCCGCGAACCACCCCAGCAGTCGCCGCCTCAGCAACCCACTCAGCCACCGCCTCCGCCACCGCCGTCGGCGCTTCACCCGCGCCCGGATCCGTGGGATCAGCATGTGCCCGGGTGGAACGCGCCAGCGCATCCCCGGCCTTCCCAGCCGCCGTACGGCCCGCCGCCCGGTGCCCAGCCGTGGCCGCAGGCCGGTGGCTTCGCGGCCGGTCCCGGACCGCAGCAGCCGCCGCCGGGTCCGCCGCAGTCCTACGCCGACCGCATCCGGGCCAGTGATCTGGTTCCGCCGCGCAGGCAACCGCCGTCGGGAGGCTGGCGGCTGCTGGTCTACCGCGCGACCTTCGGACTCGTGAATCCCGGGCCGTCGGGGGAGGAACTGCGGCAGGCCGAGTTGGAAGCCAAGATCAGGGGGGTGCTGCGCGGGCACTACAAGATCGGCGTGATGGGCAAAGGTGGCGTCGGCAAGACCACGGTGTCGGCCACCATCGGGTCGATATTCGCGCATCTGCGCCAGGACGACCGGGTGGTCGCCATCGACGCCGACACCTCGTTCGGCAAGCTCGGCAGCCGGGTTGATCCGCGCGCCCAGAGTTCCTACTGGGAGATCGCCACGGACAAGAACCTGGAGACCTTCGCCGACGTGCGCAGCCGCGTCGGCAACAACTCGGCGGGCCTGTTCGTGCTGGCCGGCGAGTCCAGCCCGGCACGGCGCCGGGTTCTCGACGCTGCGATCTACCGTGAGGCCGTCACGCGGTTGGACAAACACTTCTCGATCTCGGTCGTCGACTGCAGCTCGACCATGGATTCCCCGGTGACGCAGGAGGTTCTGCGTGACCTGGACGCGTTGATCGTGGTGTCGTCGCCGTGGGTCGACGGCGCCGCCACGGCGGGTCAGACGCTGGACTGGTTGTCGGCGCACGGGATGACGGGCCTGCTGCAGCGCACCGTCGTGGTGCTCAACGACTCCGACGGTCACGCCGACAAACGCACCCGCTCGATCCTGCTGAACCAGTTCGCGGGCCAGGGTCAGGCGGTCGTGGAGATTCCGTTCGACGGGCACCTGCGGCCGGGCGGCGTGGTCGACATCCAGGAGATGTCCCCGAAGGTGCGCCGCAAGTTCCTCGAGGTCGCGGCCGCGCTCGCCGACCACTTCCCCACCAGTGACGACCGGTCGCGTGAGCGGGGTTAGCGCAGCGAGTCGATGAGCGCCTCGATGGCGTGCACGGCCGCCGCGTCCACCGGGTGCTCGGCCTCGGTGCGGGCGATGGCGTCCTCGGAAACGCCTGCGGCCTGAGCGGTTTCGGCGACGGTCAGATTGGCCTGACGCCGCGCCGCGTACAGCCGCTGTCCCAGCGTGGCCCCTGGCGCGTTGGCGGCGCGCATGGTCAGCTCGTCGATCTGGCGGCGCACCGCGCTCAACGCCTTGATCAGCGGCGGGGTCACCATGCTGATCCGGGCGGCGCGGGACGCGACCGCCTCGAGCTGGCGCAGATCTCCCAGAACCGCGGTCACGCGCGGGACGAAGTCGGGGTCGCCCTCGGGCGGCATGGCGTCGATCGTGGTCTCGAGCGTGTGGACCGCCGTGAGCACGGCCTGGGCGATCAGCGGCACCTCGTCGGCCGCGGGCACCGAGGTGACCGGAGCGGGAGCGACGACAGGGGCGGGCGCGGGAGGCGGGGCGACGGGCGCGGAGGCCGTCGGCACCGATCCGCCCTGCCGTAGTCGTGCGATGGTTCCCGGCGGCCAGCGCAGTACTTCTTCGAGCTTGAGCCGAGTTCGCTCGCGCGGCCAGCTGCGGCCCTTCTCGAAGGCGATGAGGGCTCCGGCGTTGATGATGCCGTCGGCGGCGAGACTGCGCTGGCTGATGTCGAGCTCGCGTCGCCGGGCCGCGGCCGCGGCGCCTGCGCGCACGAGGCCGACGTCGAATTCACCCGTGGCGAGGTCGAACTCCGCGTCGGTCATCTCCGATGGTTCCTCGCTGGTGAAGCTGCTGAGCCGACCACCTCGGTGGCCTGTTGGGACGCACTAATCCTAACCCGGTACCGCAGCACCGCTACGCCTCGGTTTTGGTTTCCGTCCAGCAAACCGCGGCGGTGCTACATAATTGTCGCGCGCGAAACCACGGAGACGCTACGGAACTGGATCGCGCAGCGCGGACGTCCCTGACGTGCACTTTTACTGAACACAGGCTTTTCGCAGGTGACTGTGTGTTGTTGCGATTGCAAGTTTTGCACCCACCGACCCTCATCCGGCCAAAACAAACCGTTGCATCGCTACGGTTCCTGCTATACCGTTCATGCCAACGCGGTACCCACCGCAACGAAGTCCTAACAGGAGCACCAGCATGACTGCACTGATGACCAACGGAATCCCGCTCGGCGTGTGCACCAGCGACCCCGAGCGGTGGACGTCCACCCCGGATGAGCAGGCTAAGGTCATCTGCCGCGAATGCCCGCGCCGGTGGCTGTGCGCCCGCGAGGCCTGCGAGCTTCCCCGGGCCGAGGGCCTGTGGGCCGGCATCATGATCCCCGAGGGCGGCCGCGGCCGGACGTTCGCGCTCAAGCAGCTGCGTTCGCTGGCGGAGCGCAACGGCTACCCGGTCCGCAAGACCAAGCTGATCTTCCCCGACGCCGCCTGACTCGATTCCTGCTCTCTCGCCGCCGGTTCGAGGGGACGGCGGCGGGAGAGCGACTCCCCTCCGAATCTTCGGTACAAGAAGAACCAGAGGCGGAATAGGGGCCCGAGGTATCCCGTTACACCCTGCGACGGTGCCGGGCATGCCCCGGGCCCCATCCACTTCGTCGCCGCGAGCGACCACTCGCCGAGAGGCGCACTGACGGCACCGTCCCCAAACTTCCAGGCCGATTACGGTGGTTGGATGAGCAACACCGACGTCGCACCTGCCGAGGTCACCTGCGGCCCATCCGGGTTCACCGGCGTGCTGCACGCCCGCGAGGTGCCGCTCGGCGGGCCCCGCGCTATCGCGGTGCGCCGCACCCTGCCGCAGCGCGACCGGTCCCTGATCGGTGCGTGGTGTTTCGCCGACCATTACGGCCCCCAGGATCTGCGCAGCGGACCGGGAATGGACGTGCCGCCGCATCCCCACACCGGATTGCAGACCGTCAGTTGGCTTTTCGCCGGCGAGATCGAGCACCGCGACAGTGCGGGCGTGCAGGCCATGGTGCGTCCCGGCGAGCTCAACCTGATGACCGCGGGCGCGGGCATCTGCCACTCCGAGGTGTCGACGAAGGCCACCTCGGTGCTGCACGGCGTGCAGTTGTGGGTGGCGCTACCGGACGAGGCCCGCGACACCGAACGCGACTTCGCGCACCACGCGCCGACCCCGCAGGTCGTCGACTCCGCGACACTGCGGGTGTTCCTCGGTGAACTCGGCGGCTCCCGCTCGCCGGTACCCACGTTCACCCCGCTGCTCGGCGCGCAGATCGACCTGCCGCCCGGCGCCGGGCTGACGCTCGACGTCGATGAGACGTTCGAACACGGTGTGCTCCTCGACCGCGGCGCGGTCGAGGTCGCCGGCGCTCCACTCGCCGTCGCCGATCTCGCCTACCAACGCCCCGGCTGTCACGAACTGCACCTCGCCAACACCGGAACCGGCCCGGCAAGGATGATCCTGCTCGGCGGACCACCCTTCGGTGAGGAACTCGTGATGTGGTGGAACTTCGTCGGCCGCAGCCACGACGACATCGCCACCTACCGCGAGCAGTGGCAGGCGCACGACGCGCGCTTCGGCGCGGTGTCCGGTTACACCGGTGCGCTGTCGCGTCTGCCCGCCCCGCCCCTGCCGAACGGCAGGCTCAAGCCACGGCCCAATCCGGCCGGCTGACCCGTCAGGAGTTGAGGTACTGCGCGGTGCTGCCGCCCAACGGCATCTCGGGCAGACCCAGCTTGCGGTGGTCCCAGCTGCGGATGCGGCCCGGGACGACGCGGACCGCAATGCGGTTGTTCATCATCTGGGCGACGAAGGGCCGCATCTCCTCGGTGTACGGGCCGGTGTAGCGCTCCCACACGCTGATGCCCACGCGCAGAATGGTTTCCGGGTCGTCGATGATCTCGGCGCGGCCGTCGATCGACACACCCCGCAGGGTGTCGTAGGTGTGGCCGTCCTCGATCAGGACGGTGACCGTCGGATCGCGACGCAGGTTGACCGCCTTCTGCGACTTGGCTTTCGTCTCGAACCAGATCTCGCCGTCCAGCACCGCGTACCACATCGCCACCAGATGCGGCCTGCCGTTCGGCAATACGGTGGCCATGGTCGCCGTGCGGCTCCGCTCGATGAACTCGCCGATCTCCTCGTCGGACATGACGATCTTCGCGCGCTCGTTGTTACCCACGCATCAGCACCTCTCTGCTCGGTGTGCTCACCATATGCGGCGCCTGCGGCGCGGATCACAGACGGTCCGCGACGCTCCCTATAATCGGCCACACCGCGGCGTAGGAGGTTTTGACGATGACGAGAGCCCTCTTGTGACGGGTCCACCTCCGCCGCCGTGGCCACCAGGAGGCCAACACCCGGGCCCCTATCCAGGGCAGTATCCGGGCCAGTATCCGGGTGGACAGCAACCGAACTGGCCGGCCCCCGGCTGGTCGGGATACGGCTGGTCGGGATACGGCGAGGCCCCGCCCGCGCATCAGCCCCCCAGGCGCAACAAGACCCCGTGGATCCTCGCGGCGCTGGCCGGCGTGGTCATCACCGCGCTGATCGCCGGTGGGCTGGTGTGGAAGTTCAACTCGGGAGCCGACGACGACCGCGACAGCGCAGGCGCGACGACGTCGGCGTCGGCCGAGCCGGAAAGCTCAACGCCCAGCACCACCGCGAAACCGGCGTGCGAAGGCAAGGTGGCCGCGCGCACACCGGACACCCCGCCGCAGTGGATCCCGGTGGCCAGCCCGCGCGGCCTGGACTACGCGGTGCCGTCCGACTGGACGGTCAACAGTTGCACGAGCCTGGTCGGCTGGGAAAAGCCGTGCCCGGACGGGCCGTTCGGCTTCTGCCCGGTTCGCAGCATGAGCGGTTCGGCCATGCTGCCCAACAAGGAGTGTCCCGATCACGCGCGCGTGCTCACCGGCGTGCCGGGGGCCAGCAAGACCGACGACATCGACGAGGCCGTGCAGTTGGAATCCCAGCTGGTCGACGACATCTTCACCTCCAAAAACGGTGTGATTCCGCAGGTTTCACTCGGTGACCCGCGGGAGTTCACGATCGGCGGGCAGCCCGCGGTGCAGATCGTCGCCAAGGTGACGGGTATCGAGGCCGACGAGTGCACCGCACCGGAGGCGCTGCACTCCATGGTCGCCACCAAGGTCGACGGTCAACCCGGTTCGGTGATGTTCATCGTCTCGATGGAGCAGGGCTATCCCGGTGCGCCGGACCCGGGGTTGATCGACGAGATCCTCGAGACGGTCCACCACGCGAACTGAGCGTCACAGCACGCCGAAGCCCGAGGTCACCCAGCGGATCGGGTCGACGCAGCGGAACGGGGCGATACCCCTGGCGTGCAGGCGATTTCCCGACGGCGGGTGGCCCAGTGCCGACACCACGAAGTTGCGGCTCTGCAACCGCACACCGGTCGCCGGGTTCTCGACGGCGGCGAGGATCGCGCCGCCGTGCAGGCGCAGCAGCAGACTGCGCACCTCCTCGTGCAGCAGCTGGCCGTCGTTCTCGTCGTAGTGCTGACCGTCGGACGTGTCGCGCAGGTAGGCCGCACCGCCGTTCGACATGATCAGACCCCACTCGGAGCCCTCGACATCGCGCAGTGCCCGCAGCACGTCGAACTTGGACAGGATGACCGCCAGCTTGGGCTGGCCGGGGCTGACCGCCGTGAGCACATTCGTCAGCACCGTGCGCGGATCACCGCCGCTGACCACCTGCGCGGGCAGCAGATCGTGCAACTGATCGCGGATGGTCTTGACCCGCAGCGGGTCGAACATGAAGAACACCGCGTCGGCGTTGGCGAAGAACCGGAACGGCGGCGCGTGCAGGTCACCGGACTCCATGTCCTCACCCGCGACGTCCCGCAGCACCAGGAACCGCCGGACCCCGTGCCAGATGCCGAGCGAGAACATCAGCGGCTCACGGTGATCGGAGGTCTGGGTGCGCACCGTCGGCGTGGGCGGGATCAGGCCGCGCTGCACGTACAGCGGTGTCTCGTAGTTGGTGGCGTAGGCCTGCGCGGTGCCGCGCGTGACCGGTTGCATCGACACGCCGAACCGTTCACACAGCAGCTCAAGCTGTTTGACGAGCACCGCGATGTACAGGCTCTTGCCGGTGGCGCGGGCACCGGCAAGGGCGATGCAGATCGCGTGTCCGTCGCGCCAGCCCTCGGGCAGCGTGAAGTGGCACACCGGGCAGATTTCCACCGCGGGCGCCTGCAGCGCGCGGCTGGCCTCCGACGTGGGCGGCGGCGGGCCGTTGTAGCCGGGGCTGCGAGACCAGGTGTAGAGCGGGCCGCAGTCGGCGGGCGCCCCGGAGTACGCGGTGGCGACCTCGTCGCGGTACCGCGTACCGCCGGCCTGCTCGGGCAGGGTCCACAGGTACTGGTTCGGGTTGAGTGCGGTGAAGCACCGCGGGCACTTGCTCATGCCTGCCTGCCTCCCCGTAGCCGCGCGGCCAGCGAGGGTGAATCCCCGCGCCGCGCCATGAGTTTGGTGACCACTTTGCGGTATCCGCGCAACGTGGACTCCGACGAGTCACCGGACAGCTGCGCCATCACCGCGGTCACGTTCTCGACATCGTTGTCGTCACAGGCCATGCCGCCGGCCACCCGCTCGGCGAGATGACTTGCGAGTTCGTCGACGGTGACGTCGGCGGAGTCTGGGGCCGCCGAGCGCAGCAGGCTGACCGCCACCACCCCGTGCGGTGCGAGATGCCCCTCGGCGACGAGCGGCATGACCCGCTCGACGGCCTGGTCACCGAGGCTGTCCGAGGCGGCGAAGACGCTGACGGCCCGGGGATACGGCCGCCCGGTGAACAATCCGAGCAGGGCGAGTGCCAGCAGCCGGGTGGAGAAGTCCGGGTGCACATGGGCGGGGTCGATGACGCCGAGCACCTCGTCCCACAGCGGCACATAGGCATGCTGGTGGGTCTCGACGTAGCGCTGCTGCAGCCACGTGCCGGGTTCGATGGTGCGCACCGCGGCGCATGCGACGGCCAAGCTGTCCCCGTTCTCGTCGATCACCTTGGCGGCCAGGCGGTTCAGTGCCGCGGAGTCGGCCGCCGCGACGAGGGTGCGGACCGCGGCCGCGCCGGGCAGTGGATCGGCGCCGATCGCCAGCAGCAGGTCCTGCGGATTCCAGGCCGACGCGGTCGCGACCTGCTCGAAGTCCGGCGCTGCGGTCACCCGCAGCCACCACAGGAGCGCACCGGCGTCCGCCCCGGCATTCCCGATGCCGCGGCGCCGGGCGCGCTCGCCCCGCAGGGCGGAGATGGTCCACATGGGGTCCCATGGCGTGGCCTGTGCGAGTTCCTCGGGTGCGGGCAGCGGCGCGGTCTCGGCCAGCCAGTCCAGCAGGTCGTCGTCGATCGCGGTGCTCTCGGGGTCGCGCAGCAGCACCGCGCCAAGGGTGAGCCTGGCGTCCGCGCCGATGCGTTCGCGCACCTGCGGGTCGCGCAGACGCGGTATGACGTCGTCGATCAGCGCGGTGCGGATCCGCCCGTCCTCGACGCCGGCGCGCACCAGCAGGTCGGCCACCTGCAGCAACCGCTCCGGCCCGCGGCCGGCATCCAGCGCAGGGCCGATCGCCGCCCGCAGTGGCGGAGGGATTGGTTTCCCGTGAAACATTCTCGGCCCCAAAGGTATTGGGCCCATTTGCGACAACCACGCGTCGTCGGCGACCGCACGGCACAGATAGGTGGTGTCGGCGAACACCGCGCCGGGCCCGGTCGGCAGTTCCTGAACGGCCCGCCACGCGTCGGCGGTGGTGGTGCCGACCGCGGCCGCCAGCACACTGGAGATGGTGCGTGCGGCGGCCGATCCCACCGCGACCCCGGGCGGCGAATGCGCCGCGATGACCTCGTGCGCCTCTTCCTCGGCGTCGGTGAACTCGGCGCGGCCCGCCACGGCCATGGCCATCGGCCAGGCCGGATGCAGGCCGACGTCGCGGACCTGTTCGGCGACCGCGTCGATGTCGTCGAGCAGGCGCCGCGCCGAACCCGCATCGAGCAGCGCCACCTGGGCCATCGCCGACCAGGGCGTCACCTCGATGTGGTAGCCACCCGCGGTGCGGTGCGGTTCTCCCCCGAGTTCGCCAAGCGACAGCGTCTCGGTCTCACCGATCGCGACCACACCCGCGGGCACCGCGGACAGATCCTCGATCGGCACCGCGCTGAGCACCTGCCCGCTGTGCACGTTGAGCTGATCGGCCCGGTCGAACGTCGAAAAGCTTAGCTGCGCAGCCGTTCCCGGTGACATCAGGAAACTCAGCAGCCCGATCCATTGGGCCGCGGTGTCGGGCGACTGCACGCCGAGCACCACCGGGGCGCCGCCGTCGAGGGCCGCCGCGACCGCGTCGAGCAGCCCGAACAGCGTCGCCAACCGCCACGTGGTGATGTCCAATGCGAACGCCACCACGCTGTCCTTCGTCACCGCGGTGCCGGGTTCCGGGCCAGGCTCGGCCAGCGCGGCCCGCGATACCGCGGTCGCGCCGTACGGGCACAACCAGTGCGCCGCCCGCCACCACTGGATCGCCCGGTACCGCGGCGCGACGTCGGGTGTGCGGTCGAGGAGCACATGCGCGAACACGTTGCCGGGGCGTCCGGTGCTGTCCGAGCCCGCGGGCGCGGTGTGCCACAACGCCGCACAGCTCTCGCCGACGCGGCTGTAGGCCAGGCGTCGCGGCGCCGCCTCGAGCTGCTCGGGCGTCGGATAGTCGGGCATCGGCTCCACCGACCGGAACACCGTGCGCACCCCGGCCAGCATCAGCTGGGTCTCCTCGGGGGTCAGCGCGTCGGTGGTCTCCTTGACCTGCCATCCGCCCACCGTGCCGACCGCATCGAACGACGTGTAGGTCAGCTGACCGAACCGCGACGTCATAACGCGGCCGCGGTGAGTCGCAGGGTCTCGACCGGCGGGTCCAGCAGCGCCAGCACCCGCAGTTGCGCGGGCGATCCGATGTTGACGAACAACCGGATCCAGCCCTGCAACCCGCTGACGTTGGCGGCCCACAGTTCCCCGTCGCCCGATGTGGTCAACGCCGACCAGCGCAGCTCCTTGCTCGGCGCGGCCGCCAACTGCCCGCGCGCGTCCAGCGGGGCCACATCGACGGGATGCCCGTCGTGCACGCTCAGCGGTAGCCGCTGCGGATTGTTGACGAGCACGAACCCCGGTGAGCCCGGCACGTTCTGCTCGGCGCGCAGCGCGATCGTCGCCGTGGTGGGAAAACCGTTGGGGTCCCGGCCGATTCGCACCGCATACTGCAGGCGCAGCAGACCGCGGTACTCGATGCTGGAGAACGCTCCGACGACACGTCGTCCGCCCGCGAACGCCACCGGCGCCAGATGCAGCGAGCATCCGCCGACCGGAAGCTGCCCCGTGAGATGCATACCGCCGTAGCGCTCGTACTCCTCGAGCGAGATCTCGAACGACTTGCCGGTCAGGCCCGAGCGCGGGTCGTGGCCCTTGGGGGCGAGGTACACGATGACCCCGGCCGCGCCGTCGGGCCAGTCGAAGGTCAGCACCTGCTTGTTGCAGTACTCGGCGAGTTCGATGTCGCGGATCGTCCCGGTCCGCACCGACGACAGTGTCCGGCCGAGCATCGCGCGCTCACCCATCAGCGTCACCGGGGTGAAGTAGGCGCGGCTCCACTCCGACGGCCACGTCACGCCGGTGAGCCGGGCCCGTCGTCGTCCGTCCGGTCCCGGCTCTTCGGTGACGTCCTGGGTGACCCGCAACTCGGGTGTCAACCCGACCTGCTCCAGGGCGCCCTGCGGAAGTTCGATGGCCTCCGCACCCGCGCTCGGGCCGTTCTGACTGCGGTAGATCGCGACCTGACCGCCCGCGGGCGGGGTCCAGGACAGATCGCACGAGGCGCCGTCGACGGCGGTCTCGACAACCAGGTCGGTCACCGGCATGAGCGCGGCCGCGAGTTCGACGTCGGCCTCGGCCGCCTCGGAGAGTCGCACGAAGCCGTCGACGTTGACCGCGCACCGAGCGCGGTAGCGGTAGCGCTGGCCGCGCACCGGCTCGGTGTCGACGAACCCGGCGAGGTTCTCACCGGCCGTGAGGATCCGGTACTGCGCCTCGTCGCGGTCGACCTCGTCGATCGGCACCCGGAACACGTGCACCGCCGTCACCCCGGGCGGTGCGGTCCACTGCCCGATGACCCAGCCGGCGTCCTCGCGGATCTCGAAGCCGGTGACCGGCCGGACCAGCACGCCGGTGGCGTACAGCACCGGTTGGGCCTTGCGCGCGGCCGCCTCGGAGGCGCCGACGTTGACCCACACCTGGTAGTGCCGCACCGGGCTGACCTGCTGGCGGTCGTCGGTGGCCCGCGCATTGCCGGTGAGCTCCACCAGATGCGCCGGATCCGGTGAGTACGGCGCCTGGTCATCGGAGCTGACGACGCGGTACATCACCACTTCCGGGGCCTGTTCGCCCTCGGTCGCCTCATACGCGGGCCAGCTCAGCTCCACCCCGGCATCGGTGCGCCGCACCGTGATGTCATGCAGCGCCACCTGCTGGCTGCTGAACCTGAACGGCGCGAAACCGGTTGTCGGGATCGGGATTTCCGTCGTCGTGACGGCGGGCGGCTCATCGGGTTCGGGGCTGCGGTGCTTACCCGCGTTTGGCTCGGGCTCGGGCTCGGCAGCCGGCTGCGGTTCGGGTTGCGGCTGCGGTTCGGGACCGGCCTGTGCGGGCGCGAGTTCGGCGAGGATGCGCGCCATCTCCTCGGCGTGTTCGGCCACCGAACCCGGCAGCATCGCCCGGATCTGCTCGACGTCGGTGCGGCCGGACCGCAGCACCAGACGCAGATGCGCCTCCTTGAAGCTGCGCGGCGCCACCGCGCCGGAATCCACGAGCTGTTGGCGCCAGGCCAGCAGCGGTGCCAGGCGGGGATCGGCGTCGTGATCGTCGGAGGGGTGCAGGTCAGACACCACTTCCCCCTGTTCCCCCGTCACAAGCCGCCGGATCCGGTGTCGTGGACAGCATGCGGCGCCAGGTGCAGTACTGCGCCAACGCCCCTCCAGTAAACCCGACGTCCAACCGGCAGCCTCGAGATTAGCCCCAGCCGGGCCGCCGGGTCGTCCCACCGCACAAGTTCGCGCGGCAAACCGCCGAGACCCGGCAGTGGCCGATCACACCGCCCGGCCCGGAAGACGCGACGGTCCGCAGATGGTTGCATTGGGTGTGACGTCACTCATGCCCGCTGCGTTCATCGGCCACGGCAGCCCGATGAACGCCATCGAATCCAACCGCTACACCGACGCGTGGACGCGGTTCGGGCAGGCGGTGCCGCGTGCCCGCGCGATCCTGGTGGTCAGCGCGCACTGGTACATCAACGCCACCGCGGTCACCGCGATGCCCCGGCCGCGCACCATCCACGACTTCTACGGGTTTCCGCGCGAGCTGTTCGGCGTCGAGTATCCGGCGCCGGGCCTGCCCGAGTTGGCCGAGGAGGTCAGCGACCTGGTGCACCCCACCTGGGTGGGTGCCGACGTCGACAGCTGGGGCATCGACCACGGCACCTGGTCGGTGCTGGTGCACGCGTTCCCGGACGCGTCGATACCCGTCGTGCAGTTGGCGATCAACGCCAACGAACCCGCCGACTACCACCTGCGGCTCGGGGCCAAGCTCGCCGGACTGCGCGAACGCGGGGTGCTGGTCGTGGCCAGCGGCAACATCGTCCACAACCTGCGCGGCATGAACCCGCGGCTGGCCGACTCGGGCTACGACTGGGCGCAGCGGTTCGACGACGCGGCCGCGGCGCAACTGCTCGACTCCCCCGCCGACGTCGCGACCCTCGACGCGCACCGCGACTACCCGCTGGCCGTCCCCACCCCCGACCACTTCATCCCGCTGCTGTACTTCGCCGGGATCGCTTCGGCGAGTGCGGAATCGGTCGACACCCTGGTCAACGGGTACACCTACGGCTCGTTGTCGATGACGGCGTATACGCTCGGGCTGTCTTGAATGCCTTGATCGACAGCGTCCGCCGCGAGCTGGCGGCTGCCGGTGACCCGCAGCGGGCGTCGGCCATGCAGCGGTACATGAAGTCGGGCATGCCGTTTCACGGCGTGCGGATGCCCGAGGTCCGCCGCATCTGCCGGGCGATCTTCGCCGAACACCGTGTGGAGTCGCCGACGGCCTTCGACTCGGCCGTGTCGCGGTTGTTCCTCGACGCCACGCACCGCGAAGAGCGTTACGCCGCAGTACAACTCGCCGAGCACCGGCTGTACCGCGAGTACCAGACACCGTCTCGGATTCGGCTGTATCGCAAGCTGATCGTTGCCGGGGCCTGGTGGGACACCGTCGACGAGATCGCAGGAAACCTGGTGGGCCCGATCCTCGCGTCGTACCCGTCGCAGGTGCGCCCCACCATCGTCGAATGGGCGACCGACGAGAACCTGTGGCTGCGCCGCACCGCCGTCATCGCCCAGCTCGGCTCCAAGGAGCGCACCGATCTGCCGTTGCTGACGTACGCGATCGAGGCGAACATCGGCGACACCGACTTCTTCATCCGCAAGGCGATCGGGTGGGCGCTGCGCCAGTACGCGCGGGTGGACGCCGACTGGGTGCGCGACTTCGTGGCCGGCCACGAGACCCTGCTGAGCGGGTTGTCGAAGCGCGAGGCGCTCAAGCGAATCGGGTCTGCATAGCCGCGAACTGATTCACCAGGAGTTGGAGGCGTTCGTCGGCGTGGTCGGGCCGCAGTCGTGCGGTACGGCCGAGCGTCACCAGGCCGTGCAGCGCAGCCCACAGCACCTCGGTCAACGTGTCGGCGTCCTGATCACCTCTGATCTGTTGCACAGCGCTGCGCAACTCCACGAAGGCCGCCGTGAGCTGTGGCGGGGTGTCCTCGGCGGCGAAGCGCAGTTTCGTCGCACGCGCGAACATCGCGTCGTACACGGCCGGGTTGTCCCGCGCGAAATCGAGATAGGTTTTCGCGATCCGGGTGACCGCATCACCCGGGTTCTCGGCACTTTGGCGAGCCTGTCGCGTTGCCTGCGCGAGCTCACCGAATCCCTCGACGGCGACGGCGTCGGCAAGTTCTTCCATGCCGGCGAAGTGCTTGTACAGCACCGGCTGGCTGTACTCGATCTCCGCCGAGAGTCGCCGCGTCGTCACCGCCTCCCAGCCTTCGTCCTCGGCCAGGCGGCGGGCCGTGGAGACGATCAGTTCTCGGCGCGCCGCACGCTCCCGTTCCCGACGGTCTTCCGGTGCCATGACGTTGATGGTAGCAATGCTAGTGACGCTAGCGCCGCTATTGACGTCGCAACCGGCAAGGGTTAGCGTTGCTAGCAGGACCTCGCGCTGCTCCCGGAGTCCCCGTCCGTCTCGGCCGGTATCGCAGTCGCCGTCTTCTCACCCATCTGCAGATAGGAGCGTCATGACCGCCACCACCATCGCCTACATCCTGTCGGGGCTCATCGCCGCGGCCATCATCGTCATCGGCGTACGGTTTCTCATCGCGCCACGCGTCGCCGCTACCGGCTACGGCGTGTCAGCCGATCTCGGCGAACGATCCGGCGGCGCCTACCTGAGCGTCAAAGGCGTCCGCGACATCGCCTCCGGCCTGATCGTCGTCGTGCTCATGGTGGCGGGCGCAACCCACCTGCTCGGCTGGGTGATCCTGGCTGCGACGGTCATTCCGCTCGCCGACACGGCCATCGTCCTCAGCAACGGCGGCTCCAAAGGCATCGCCTGGGGTGTACACGGTGTGACGGCGGCCTTGATGCTCGGGACGGCTGCGCTGTTGTTGGTGGCGTAGGCGTCTCACGTCGTTCGGGTGGCGACCATCGTTCCCGCGCTCACCTTCTGCGGTACCTTCCTGGGGTAATCGGCGACCAGCTCGGCGAAGCTGTGGAACGTCGTCGTCCAGCCCAGGCTCTCGACCCAGCGCGGAGCATCCGGGCCCAGACCCCGGTCGCCGCCGGGCATGGCGCGGTAGAGATCTTTGGCGCCGGGCACGGACTCGAGCGTCCTGGCGAAACTGTCCCCGGTCATGACCGGGAAGCCGTACCGGCTGGCGGGCGCGGACAGCTCCGTGATGGCGGCGACCGCGTCACGGGCCCGAGCGGTCGGCAGCGTCATGATCGCGTGATCGACCCAGTGCGTGGGGGTTTCGGTGTCGAACCCGTCATCGAGCAGGGCCTGCGCCCAGGTGCCGTCAGCGATGTCGGCCGGTATGACGTGGCGCTCACATGTGCTCTCGGCGCGACCGGATTCCAGCACCGGCTCTTTGAACTCGAAGAGCCGAGGGAGATCGATTTCGAAGAGCCGCACGGGTGTCGGCCACCGCAGCCGGAAGGCATGGGTGTCCAAACCTGCGCCCAGCAGCACGATCTGGGAGCGTCCGGAAGCGGCCGCATCGAGCAGCCCGTCGTCGACCAGTCGGACCCCCAGCGTGCGGCTGTCGTACATCGCATCGGCGAGTTGGACCATGCTCGACCAGGTCTCAGCTGCACCCCGAGGCGCCGACGGATCGAGATACGCCTGCTCGGCGGCGTCGACGAACACCCGGGCCCACGGATCGCAGTAGAGCCTGTCCGCTCGCTCGGTCTCCCGCGCCCGGATCACCGCCACGCCGAGCGCGGTGAGTGGCGCACCCGCCAACATCTCAGGTAGCGACGGTCCACTCATCCCATCCCCCGGAATGTCTCGACAATCCCCTTGCCCACTTGATTGTTGGGCCTCGAGGCCGTTTTTCGCCGACGTTTTCCCAGTCGCGAACAAGAACATCGACAACAAAGGCCGCGAACCCCGTGGCACACAATAGATGGCATGGCTACAAAGACGGAGCGATTCGCGGTGCGCCTGACTGCTGAGCAGGATGCGCTGATTCGTCGTGCCGCCGAAGTGGAGGGGACCGATCTGACCAACTTCACGGTGACTGCGACGCTGGCTCATGCCCGCGAGGTGCTCGCCGATCGGCGGCTGTTCATGCTTGATGCGTCGGCCTGGTCGGAGTTCGTGTCAGTGCTGGACCGGCCGGTGTCGCAGAAGCCGCGGCTGGAGAAGCTGTTCGCGGAGCCCTCGATCTTTGACGAGTGAGCGGCTTTGGCGCGCCCCGGCCGATCGGTGAACACGATGTGGTCGCCGACTTCGACAGCGGCGAGCCCACCCTGGACGAGTACCTGCGGGGACGCGCCCTGGCCAACCACGTCGAGGGTGCCTCCCGGTGTTTCGTGACGTGCCGGGACGGCCGTGTCGTCGGGTTCTACGCGCTGGCCTCGGCAGCGGTGGAGCGCGCCGGCACATCCGGGCGGGTGCGACGCAACATGCCCGACCCGGTGCCGGTGATCCTGTTGTCACGGCTGGCAATCGACCGCAAGGAACAAGGCCAGGGTCTGGGCGCTGCGCTGCTGCGCGACGCGATCACCCGCGCAGTGCCCGCCGCGGAGATCATCGGGGTGCGGGCACTGCTGGTGCACGCGCTGCACGAGCAGGCGCGGGCGTTCTACGCGCACTTCGATTTCGAGCCCTCACCGACCGACCCGCTGCACCTGCTGCTGTTGATCAAAGACGCCCGCGCCCTGCTCGACCTGCCGCAGAAGTGACCGGCTGATGGCGACCAGCAGAGACCTTCCAGGGTTTCTCGACCACATGGACGAGTTCCGGCACTCACCGGAAGGTCAGCGGCTGCGGGCCGCCACGGCGGGCTGGTGCCCGAGCAGTGGGAGGGCGAGGTCGACGGTCACAGCTTCTACTTCCGCGAACGGGGCGGTGATTGGGTCATCGAACTGGACCTGCACGAGCAGCAGCCCGGCATCACCCGGGGAGAGCGCATCGCCACCGGCACGATTGCGACCCCCGGCGTCCGGAGAGTGCCCTCGGGATCGGGCGGCGTCCAGTCTTCAGGGTTGTTCACACGATGCTGCCGGGAGTCGCCTACTGCTGACTTGTACCTGGCATCAGTGCTTGGCATTGGGTCCAAGTCGTAGATGCGCGCCAAGAACTCGGGCTCCAAACCTTCCCTCCCAGCGCACCTTCGACAGGTGATTGTGTCGAAGATCCTGCGCCGCGTGACCGGGGTAATGAGCTTCGTCGGCGCGCCCACAACTCCTTAATCCCGGACCCGACCCACCACGGATGGTGGTTAGTGAACTTCCACGATTATGGGGATCTACGCGACAAAATCCCCCGCAGCTCCTGAAGTCGAACCTGAAACCCGTCTCATCGCAAACAGAAAGGCCACGAACCATTTCTGGTTCGTGACCTTTGTCGTCGCGGTTCGTAGAACCGCTCGCTGTGGGCGAAGGGGGACTTGAACCCCCACGTCCCGAAGGACACTGGCACCTGAAGCCAGCGCGTCTGCCATTCCGCCACTCGCCCTGAATGACCGAGGCAGCGTATCACTGCGCTCGCCCCGTTCCCAAACCGGCCGCTCAGCTGCGGTCGACGTCGCGAGAGAACCCTTCGGGTCATCAAGATCATGTCACTGACCAGCGGCGATCTGATTCTCAGAGTTCTGTTGCTCCCGCACATGTAGTTCCGGCCGATACCATGCTTGTTAGCAGTGTGGCCAGAGCGACACGCGGTGGTTGGAGGCTGCCGTGGTGAGCCACGAACGACGACGAGTGAAGGCGGGCGATGTCATGGGTCTGGTAGACCGCATCGAACGCAAGCTCGAGTCCACCGTTGGAGACGCGTTCGCGCGGGTGTTCGGCGGTTCGATCGTGCCGCAGGAGGTCGAGGTGGCGTTGCGGCGGGAGGCCGAGACCCGCGCGCGCACCATGGCCGGCGGCCAAGTTTTGGCACCGAACGACTACGTAATTACCCTCAGTGGAACTGACTATCAGAAGGTAAGCGCCGATACTGGCCTGACCTCGACCACGTTCGCCAAGCATCTGAAGGGATACATCCATGATCAGGGGTGGCAAACGTATGGTGAAGTGGTCGTCAGATTCGAGCAATCACCGAATTTGCACACCGGACAGTTCCGCGCGCGTGGCGCGGTCAACCCCGATTCGACCGCTGGCGAATCCGCGCGAGCTCCACGTGACCATGCGTTCACCGCAGAATCAGGAGAACCACCTATGACCGATAACCCGAATTACCGAGGCGGCCAAGGACCGGCGCGGCCCGGCGACGACTATTACGACGACCGCTACGGACGCCAGGACGACCAGCGTGGCGGGCAGTACCCGCCGGAACAGGGTGGTTATCCCCCGCAGGATCAGGGCGGATACCCGCCGCGTGGCGGCTATCCAGAACAGGGCGGCTACCCGGACCAGGGCGGTTACCCCGACCAGGGTGGTTACCCCGATCAAGGTGGCTACCCCGACCAGGGCGGCTACCCGCCGCAGTCCTATGAGCAGCGCCCGCCCGCCGGTTACGGCCCGCCGCCCCAAGGCGGCGGTTACGACCGCGGATACGGCCAGCAGCCCGGCGGCTACCCGCCGGCAGGCCCGCCCGCCGGTCCGCCCCCCGGATACGGCGGCGCCGAGTACGACTACGGCAGGCAGCCGGGCCCGGCACGGCACGACGACTACGGCCGTCCGGATCCGCGCCAGGGTGGCGGCTACCCCGAACAGGGTGGCTACCCGGAGCAGGGCGGCTACGGCGGCCAGGCCTACGGGCGTCCCGATTACGGCCAGCAGCCCGACTACGGTCAGCAGCCCGGCCGCGGATACGCCGAACCGCAGGGCGGTTACCCCGAGCACGGCGGCTACGGCGAGCCCGGTGGTCGTGACTACGAGTACGGCGGCGGCGATTACGGCGCTCCGGCAGGTCAGGGCGGGTACGGCGGCTACGGCGCCGACTACCCGGCCTCCGGCACGACGGTGACGTTGCAGCTCGACGACGGCAGTGGCCGCACCTACCAGCTGCGCGAAGGCGCCAATGTGATCGGCCGCGGCCAGGACGCCCAGTTCCGGCTGCCCGACACCGGTGTGTCGCGTCGGCACCTGGAGATCCGTTGGGACGGCCAGGTTGCGTTGCTCTCCGATCTGAACTCCACCAACGGCACCACGGTCAACAATGCACCGGTGCAGGAGTGGCAGCTCGCGGACGGCGACGTGATCCGGCTGGGCCACTCCGAGATCATCGTGCGCGTGCACTGAGCGCCGCGAGACCGGACACATCGGGGTGACAAGCAGCCCGCTTCACCCGCATGCCCATCGGCGTCCAAGTATCGTGACGGTGCCTACGGTCGCCGCGGACCGATACCAACGGGACTGTCACGGGAAGGACGCCAGATGCAGGGGTTAGTGCTGCAGCTGACGCGCGTCGGCTTCCTGTTGCTGCTATGGCTGTTCATCTGGTCGGTGCTGCGCATCCTGCGCACCGACATCTATGCCCCCACGGGCGCGGTGATGGTGAGACGTGGGCTGGCACTTCGTGGCTCGCTGCTGCCCAACCGGCAGCGCAGGCATGTGGCGCGCCAGCTCGTGGTCACCGAGGGCGCGTTGGCCGGCACCCGCATCACGCTGGGCAACCAGCCGGTGCTGATCGGCCGGGCGGATGACTCGACTCTGGTTCTCACCGACGACTATGCGTCGACGCGCCACGCCAGACTCTCGCCACGAGGCTCTGAGTGGTACGTCGAGGACCTAGGATCGACCAACGGCACTTACCTTGACAGGGCGAAGGTGACAACAGCAGTAAAGGTTCCCATTGGCGCGCCGGTGCGAATCGGCAAGACGGTAATCGAGCTGCGCCCGTGAGCCCGCGCACGCGAGGAGCAGAATGACCCTCGTTCTCCGCTACGCGGCCCGCAGCGACCGCGGCCTGGTCCGCGCCAACAATGAGGACTCGGTGTACGCCGGTGCCCGGTTGTTGGCGCTCGCCGACGGCATGGGCGGACACGCCGCGGGCGAGGTCGCCTCGCAACTGGTGATCGCCGCGCTCGCGCATCTCGACGACGACGAGCCCGGTGGCGACCTGCTGAGCAAGCTGCACCAGGCGGTTGCCGAGGGCAACGCCGCGATCGCCGCGCATGTCGAGGCCGATCCCGAGCTCGACGGCATGGGCACCACGCTCACCGCGATCCTGTTCGCGGGCAACCGACTCGGCCTGGTCCACATCGGCGACTCCAGGGGTTATCTGCTGCGCGACGGTGAGCTGACGCAGATCACCAAGGACGACACGTTCGTGCAGACCCTCGTCGACGAGGGCCGCATCACCGCCGAGGAGGCGCACAGCCATCCGCAGCGCTCGCTGATCATGCGCGCGCTCACCGGCCACGAGGTCGAGCCGACGCTGATCATGCGCGAGGCCAAGGCCGGGGACCGCTACCTGCTGTGCTCGGACGGCCTGTCGGATCCCGTCAGCCAGGAGACCATCAAGGAAGCCCTGCAGATCGAGGACGTCGCCGAAAGCGCCGACCGCCTCATCGAATTGGCGCTGCGCGGCGGTGGGCCCGACAACGTCACGGTGGTCGTCGCCGACGTCGTGGACTACGACTACGGCCAGACCCAGCCCATCCTCGCCGGCGCGGTGTCCGGCGACGACGACCAGACCGCACCGCCGGACACCGCCGCGGGCCGTGCCTCGGCGTTCAACCCGCGCCGCAACGAACCCAAACGCGTCATCCCACAGCCCGCCGAGCCGGCGCGCAAGCCGCGCTCGCGCCGGCGCATCGTCATCGCCGCGGTGCTGCTGGTGCTGGTCGTGGTGGCCGGCCTGGCGATCGGCCGCGAGATCCTGCGCAACAACTACTACGTCGCCGAGCACGACGGCACGGTGTCGATCATGCGCGGTGTGCAGGGCTCGTTCCTCGGCATCTCGCTGCAGGAGCCCTACCGCCTCGGCTGCCTCAACGCCCGCAACGAACTTTCCCTGATCAGCGCCGACGAGAACCGCGATGACCTCGGCTGCCGGCTCATGGCGGTCAACGACATGCGTCCGTCCGAACGCGCCCAGGTGGTCGCGGGCCTGCCCGGCGGCACCCTGGATGAGGCGTTCGCCCAGATCGGCGAACTCGCCCGCAGCTCGCTGCTGCCCGTCTGCGCACCGCCGCGGCCGAGGACGACCACCACGACGCCTCCTCCCCCGCCGGGCTCACCGTCACCGTCACCGGCGCCCGGCGCCAGCGGACGCGGCGCGGGCGAGTCCCCGGCCCCGCCGAGCCCGAGCACGACGGCCACGCCCGCCCCGTCCGGGGTGCCCGGGTCGCCGAATCCGCCGCCGCCGGCCTCGCCGTCCCCGACCCCGTCGCCCACCGTGACCGCACTGCCTCCCCCGCCGCCGCAACCGGGGACGAACTGCCGGGCGGTGTCATGACGACGCAACCCCAGTCGCCGGTTACCGTCACGCCGCCGCTCCCGAACCGGCGCAACTCGGAACTGCTGCTGCTGGGGTTCGCGGCGCTGATCACCACCGTGGCCCTGCTGATCGTGGAGGCCAACCAGGAGCAGGGCGTTACCTGGGACCTGGCCCGCTACATGGTCGGCTACCTGGCCCTGTTCGGCGCCGCGCACCTGGCGGTCCGCCGGTTCGCGCCGTACGCGGATCCCCTGCTGCTCCCGGTC
This sequence comes from Mycolicibacterium goodii, assembly GCF_001187505.1. The sequence goes on along the minus strand of NZ_CP012150.1, from coordinate 1,477,133 downwards.
GTGGCCCTGCTCAACGGCATCGGTCTGGTGATGATCCATCGCCTGGATCTGGCCGAGGGTGAGCTCACCGCCGACGGCCTCGGCGGCACCGCGAACCAGCAGATGCTGTGGACGCTGGTCGGTGTGCTGGCGTTCGCACTCGTGGTGGTGTTCCTCAAGGACCACCGCATGCTTTCCCGCTACGGCTACGTGTGCGGCCTGACCGGCCTTGTGCTGCTTGCCATTCCGGCGGTGCTGCCGGCCAGGTACTCCGAGCAGTACGGCGCCAAGATCTGGGTCCAGTTCCCCGGCTTCTCGATTCAGCCGGCCGAGTTCTCCAAGATCCTGCTGCTGATCTTCTTCTCCGCGGTGCTGGTGTCCAAGCGGAGCCTGTTCACCAGTGCCGGCAAACACGTCCTCGGCGTCGACCTGCCCCGCCCCCGTGACCTCGCACCGCTGCTGGTGGCCTGGGCCGCGTCGGTGGGCATCATGATCTTCGAAAAAGACCTGGGCACCTCGCTTCTGCTGTACGCGTCGTTCCTGGTGCTGCTCTACGTCGCCACCGAGCGGCTCAGCTGGGTGGTCATCGGCCTTGCGCTGTTCGCGGCGGGAAGTGTGGTGGCGTACAACATCTTCGGCCATGTGCAGGTGCGCGTGCAGACGTGGCTCGACCCGTTCGCCGATCCGGAGGGCGCGGGCTTCCAGATGGTGCAGTCGCTGTTCAGCTTCGCCACCGGGGGCATCTTCGGCACCGGCCTGGGCAACGGTCAGCCCGGCACCGTCCCCGCCGCGGCCACCGACTTCATCACCGCCGCGATCGGTGAGGAACTCGGATTGGTCGGTCTCGCAGGCATTCTCATGCTGTACACGATCGTCATCATCCGCGGGCTGCGCACCGCGATCGCGGTGCGCGACAGCTTCGGCAAACTGCTGGCCGCGGGTCTGGCGTCGACGCTGGCGATCCAGTTGTTCATCGTCGTCGGCGGTGTCACCCGGCTGATCCCGCTGACCGGCCTGACCACCCCGTGGATGTCCTACGGCGGATCGTCGCTGCTGGCCAACTACGTGCTGCTGGCGATCCTCGTCGTGATCTCGCACGCGGCTCGCAGGCCGATCACCACGTCCCGGCCGCCGAATGCGACACCGATCGCCGCGGCCAGCACCGAGGTGATCGAGAAGGTATGAACACCTCACTGCGCCGGGTGGCCGTCGCGATCATGGTGTTGATCGTGCTGCTGTTGGCCAACGCCACCGTGACCCAGGTCTTCGCCGCCGACGGCCTGCGCGCCGATCCGCGCAACCAGCGTGTGCTGCTCGACGAGTACTCGCGCCAGCGCGGCCAGATCACCGCGGGCGGTCAGCTGCTGGCGTACTCGGTGTCCACCGACGGCCGGTTCCGCTATCTGCGGGTGTACCCGGACCCGCAGGCCTACGCGCCGGTGACCGGGTTTTATTCGCTGGGCTACTCCAGCACGGGCCTGGAACGCGCCGAGGACACCATCCTCAACGGTTCCGACGAGCGTCTCTTCGGCCGCCGCCTCGCCGACTTCTTCACCGGCCGCGATCCGCGCGGCGGAAACGTCGACACCACCATCAAGCCGCAGGTGCAGCAGGCCGCGTGGGAGGCGATGCAGAACGGCTGCGACGGGCCGTGCCGCGGTTCGGTGGTGGCGCTGGAGCCGAAGACCGGCAAGATCCTGGCGATGGTCTCGGCCCCGTCGTACGACCCGAACCTGCTGGCCACCCACGACCTCACGGCCCAGACCGCGGCCTGGGAGAAGCTGCGCGACGATCCGCAGTCGCCGCTGCTCAACCGCGCGATCTCGGAAACCTATCCCCCGGGTTCGACATTCAAGGTGATCACAACGGCCGCGGCACTCCAGGCCGGGGCGCGCCCGCAGACGCAGCTCACGTCGGCCCCGCGCACCCCGCTGCCCGACAGCACCGCGACGCTGGAGAACTTCGGCGGGGCGCCGTGCGGACCCGGGCCGACGGTGTCGCTGCAGGAGGCGTTCGCGAAGTCGTGCAACACGGCGTTCGTCGAACTCGGTCTGAGCACCGGCACCGACAAGCTCAAGGCGATGGCCCAGGCGTTCGGGATCGACGCGCCGCCGCCCGCCATCCCGCTGCAGGTCGCGAAGTCCACCACCGGACCCATCGTCGACGCCGCCGCGCTGGGCATGTCGAGCATCGGTCAGCGCGACGTCGCGCTCACCCCGTTGCAAAACGCACAGGTGGCCGCGACAATCGCCAACGACGGCATAGCCATGCGCCCCTACCTCGTCGAGAGCCTCAAGGGGCCCGACCTGGCCACCATCAGCACCACCACGCCGGAGCAAGAGCGCCGAGCGGTGTCACCCCAGGTCGCGGCTACACTTACGGATTTGATGGTCGCCGCCGAGCAGGTGACTCAGCAGAAGGGAGCCATCGCCGGCGTGCAGATCGCTTCGAAGACCGGTACGGCAGAGCACGGGACCGACCCCCGTAACACACCGCCGCATGCCTGGTACATCGCCTTTGCACCAGCTCAGGACCCCAAGGTCGCGGTCGCAGTGCTGGTCGAGGACGGCGGGGACCGGTTGTCGGCCACCGGCGGCGCACTCGCCGCCCCGATCGGACGCGCCACGATCGCGGCGGCGCTGCGGGAGGGTTCATGAGCACCCAGCGAGGATCGCGCTTGGGTCCGGCTTGCGAGGGCGACGCATGAGTCCGCGGGTTGGAGTCACGCTGTCCGGTCGCTACCGGCTGCAGCGGCTGATCGCCACGGGCGGTATGGGCCAGGTGTGGGAGGCCGTGGACTCGCGGCTGGGCCGCAGGGTCGCCGTCAAGGTGCTCAAGGCGGAGTTCTCCACCGACGCCGAGTTCGTCGAACGCTTCCGCGCCGAGGCCCGCACCGTCGCGATGCTCAACCATCCGGGCATCGCGAGCGTGTACGACTACGGCGAGACCGAACTCGACGGCGAAGGCCGCACCGCGTACCTGGTGATGGAGCTCATCAACGGTGAACCGTTGAACTCGGTGCTCAAGCGCACGGGTCGGCTGTCGCTGCGGCACGCGCTGGACATGCTGGAGCAGACCGGTCGGGCGCTGCAGGTCGCGCACACCGCCGGTCTGGTGCACCGCGACGTCAAGCCGGGCAACATCCTCATCACGCCGACCGGGCAGGTGAAGCTCACCGACTTCGGCATCGCCAAGGCCGTCGACGCCGCGCCGGTCACCCAGACCGGCATGGTGATGGGCACCGCGCAGTACATCGCGCCCGAGCAGGCGCTCGGCCATGACGCGACCGCGGCGAGCGATGTGTATTCGCTGGGTGTTGTTGGCTATGAATCGGTTTCGGGTAAGCGCCCGTTCACCGGTGACGGTGCGCTGACGGTGGCGATGAAGCACATCAAGGAAACGCCGCCGCCGCTGCCTGCCGATCTGCCGCCGAACGTGCGCGAGCTGATCGAGATCACCCTGGTGAAGAACCCGGGCATGCGCTACAAGTCGGGCGGTCCGTTCGCCGACGCGGTCGCCGCGGTGCGGGCCGGCCGCCGACCCCCTCGACCCAACCAGGCACCGACGCTGGGGCGGGCCGCGCCGGCCGCGGTGCCGTCGGCCGCGCAGGCCCGCGCCGCTGCCGACATGACCGGCCGGGCGCCCATCACCGCCGCACGCGCCCGGCCCACCGCGACCGCCGCGCATCGGCCACCACCACCCCGACGCACGTTCTCCTCGGGGCAGCGGGCGCTATTGTGGGCGGCTGGCGTCCTCGGCGCGTTGGCGATCGTGATCGCCATCCTGATCGTGCTCAACGCGCAGGACCGCAAGGACCGCGAGCAGTCGCCACCGCCGACGGTCACCGATACCGTCACCGAGACGACACCCTATGAGGAGACCCCGGCGGCGATGCCCGACCTGACGATCATGTTGCGCGCGGCTCAGCCCGAGCCGCCGCCATCCGAACAGATACTGCGATGACCACGCCTCAGCACCTGTCCGACCGATACGAACTCGGTGAGATTCTCGGCTTCGGCGGCATGTCCGAAGTCCATCTGGCGCGCGATCTGCGCCTTCACCGCGACGTCGCGGTGAAGGTGTTGCGCGCCGACCTTGCCCGCGATCCGAGCTTCTACCTGCGCTTCCGACGCGAGGCGCAGAACGCGGCCGCGCTGAACCACCCCGCGATCGTCGCGGTGTACGACACCGGTGAGGCCGAGACGCCCAACGGTCCGCTGCCGTACATCGTCATGGAGTACGTCGACGGTGTGACGCTGCGCGACATCGTCCACACCGACGGGCCGATCCCGCCGCGGCGCGCCATCGAGATCATCGCCGACGCCTGCCAGGCGCTGAACTTCAGCCATCAGCACGGCATCATCCACCGCGATGTGAAGCCGGCCAACATCATGATCAGCAAGAACAACGCTGTGAAGGTGATGGACTTCGGCATCGCCAGGGCGCTGGCCGACACCGGCAACAGCGTCACGCAGACCGCCGCGGTGATCGGCACGGCGCAGTATCTGTCGCCCGAGCAGGCGCGCGGCGAGACCGTCGACGCGCGGTCGGACGTGTATTCGCTGGGTTGTGTGCTCTACGAGATCCTCACCGGTGAGCCGCCGTTCATCGGGGATTCGCCCGTCGCGGTGGCCTACCAGCATGTGCGGGAGGATCCGGTTCCGCCGTCGCGGCGGCACTCCGATGTCACCCCCGAACTGGACGCGGTGGTGCTCAAGGCGCTGGCCAAGAACCCCGACAACCGTTATCAGACGGCCGCCGAGATGCGGGCGGACCTGGTCCGGGTGCACAGCGGCCAGGCGCCCGACGCCCCCAAGGTGCTCACCGACGCCGAGCGTTCGTCGATGCTCGCCGCGCCGATGGACCGCGGGGCCCCGACCCAGGGCATGCCGGTCCCGCGGCCCGCAGGGTATTCGCGTGACCGTGGCAACTCGGTGGCCCGCTGGCTCATCGCGGTGGCGGTGCTCGCGGTGCTGACCGTGGTGGTGACGGTGGCGATCAACATGGTCGGCGACCGACCACGCGACGTGCAGGTGCCCGACGTGAGCGGTCAGCAGTTCGACGAGGCGGTCGCCGCCCTGCAGAACCGTGGCTTCAAGACCGTCATCAACCGGCAGACCGACAACACCGTGCTGCCCGGGCGCGTGATCAGCACCGACCCGGCGGCCAACAGCGAAGTGGCCGCCGGCGACGAGATCACCATCAACGTCTCCGCCGGTCCGGAGCAGGCCCAGGTGCCGGATGTGAGAGACCTGTCGCCCGTCCAGGCGCGGCAGAAGCTCAAAGACGCCGGGTTCGAGAAGTTCAAGGAGTCGCCGAGCCCGTCGACGCCCGAACAGAAGGGCCGGGTGCTCGCGACCAATCCGCCGGCCAACCAACTCACGGCGATCACCAATGAGATCACCATCGTGGTGGGTTCGGGCCCGGAGGACGCGCCGGTGCTCAGCTGCGCCGGTCAGAACGCCGAGAGCTGCAAGGCGATTCTCACCGCGGGCGGTTTCACGAACACCGTCGTCGTCGAGGTCGACAACCCCGCATCGGCGGGTCAGGTGGTCGGGACCGAACCGGCCGAGGGCCAGTCGGTGCCCAAGGACACCGCGATCCAGATCCGGGTGTCGAAGGGCAACCAGTTCGTGATGCCGGACCTGGTGGGCCAGTTCTGGTCGGACGCCTACCCGCGCCTGACCGCGCTGGGCTGGACCGGTGTGCTCGACAAGGGGCCCGACATCCGCGACAGCGGTCAGCGCACCAACGCCGTGGTGACGCAGAGCCCGGCCGCGGGGACGCCGGTGAACAAGGACGCCAAGATCACGCTGAGCTTCGCTGCGTAGCGGCGGCGACCGCGCGGGCGACCTCGTCCTCGAGCCGGCGCACCAGCGTCTCGTCCGGTGCGGCGCCGCAGAAGCCCAGCCAGTTGGCCAGCATGCGGTGCCCGCCCTGGGTCAGGATCGACTCGGGGTGGAACTGCACGCCGTGAATCGGCAGCTCGGTGTGACGGACCGCCATGATGATGCCGTTGTCGGTCTGCCCGACGACCTCGAGTTGGGCGGGCAGTGTCTCGGGCAGGATCGTCAGCGAGTGGTACCGGGTCGCGGTGAACGGATCCGGCAGGCCGGCCAGGACGCCGTGACCGTTGTGGTGCACGACGCTGGTCTTGCCGTGCAGCAGCTCGGGAGCCCGGTCGACGGTGCCGCCGAACGCCACCCCGATCGCCTGATGGCCCAGGCACACACCGAGCAGCGGGGTGCCCGCCTCGGCGCACGCCTTCACCAGCGGGATCGAGGCACCCGCGCGTTGCGGGGTGCCCGGTCCCGGGCTGAGCAGCACACCGTCGAAGTCGGCGGCGACCTGCCTCAACGCGTCGTCGGTGGCCAACCGGGCGTCGTCGTTACGCCAGACCTGCGCGTGCACACCCAGCTGGCCCAGGTACTGGACCAGGTTGAACACGAAGCTGTCATAGTTGTCGACCACCAAAACCTGCATCGGCCCAGGTTACCGGCTCAGTAGCCGAGGGGTCCCGCCGGTTTCGCGTAGCGCATCCGCACGGGCTCGGTGTGGCCTGCCAGGGTGACCTCGGCCTTGGGCTCCTCGGTGTAGCCGAGGCCGAACCGCAGCACGTACTGCTTGTACAGCGTGACGAGCGGCGCGGCGGCCAGCGCGGCCTGCATGGCGGGGGCATCGCCGATGGCGGTGATGACGTACGGCGGGCTGTAGGTGCGGCCGTTGAGCAGCAGGGTGTTGCCGACGCAGCGCGGCGCCGACGTCGCGATGATGCGTTGGTCCTGCATCTGGATGCCTTCGGCGCCCGCGCTCCACAGCGCGTTGAGCACGGCCTGGATGTCCTGTTGGTGGACGACGAGATCGTCGGGGGCGGCGTCGCGGGGGAACCGGCCCTCGGCGTCGCGCTGTGCGTCGTTGAGCGTCACCACCAGACCGGGACCGCGCATGGGATCCATGCCCGCGTCGACGCCGAGTTCGGCGGCGCGGGCGGTGATCGCGTCGAGCGCGGCGTGCGAGCTGGGCGAGCCGCCGTGGTGGCTGTCGATCTCGAGGGCGAGCGCGTCGCGCTGGGCGGCGAGCCGGTCGACGGACTGTTGCGCCTCGCGCACCAGGTCGACGAGGCGGGGGGAGTCGCTGCGGCGGATCTCGTCGCCCCCGGAGACGCCGTGGGTGGCGGCCAGCAGCAGACCGGCGAGCAGGCAGATGACCGGCACGCCGAAGCGCCATCGGGATCGGCTGGGCTGGTCCATCGGCTCCTCTTCAGGACTTACAGCTACGTTAGGCTCTTGAAGCAATCTTTCTTCATCGTCGCACCGTGTGACGCCGACTGTCCGCGAAGGTACCCATGCCAAAGTCCAAAGTCCGCAAAAAGAACGACTTCACCTCCAGGCCGGTGAGCCGGACGCCGGTGAAGGTCAAGGCCGGACCGTCCAGTGTCTGGTTCGTCGCTCTGTTCATCGGCCTCATGCTGTTCGGCCTCCTGTGGCTGCTGGTGTTCCAGCTGGCGGCAACGAACCCGATCGACACTCCGTCGTTCTTGCAGTGGATGGCGGATCTCGGTCCGTGGAACTACGCGATCGCCTTTGCTTTCATGATCACCGGTCTGTTGCTCACCATGCGCTGGCGCTGATCTGAGGCACGGCCCTAATGAATTCATCTTACGTTCCTGGCGTTACCAATCCAGCAACGTCGGCGCCTCTCAATCACACCGATGTGATTCATCCCCATTGGGGATAGCACCTGTGGATAACTCCATCGGTACGGGTAAGAGGGTGTGAATAGCCCGTGCAGCAAACTCAGTGGAGCCCGTCGACGGCCGGAATCGCAGGTTGTGGAACAGCCGGACTCATGATGGCTATCGCCGCTGTGACGGTCATCACAGACGCGCCCGGACGTGTTCTTGCCGGCATTGCCGCGGTGGGATTGCTCACGTTCGCAATCTTCTCGTTACGGGCGAGGCCGAAACTGGCAATCTCGGGCGAGGGTCTCGTCGTCCGCGGATGGTGGCGCGCCAGGACGTTCCGGCGCGACGACATCGACACCATCCGCATCACGGAGTTCCGCAGGCTCGCCCGCAAGGTCCGCATGCTCGAGATCGACGCGGTCGACGGCAGGCTCATGGTGTTCACCCGGTGGGATCTGGGCACCGACCCGCTCGACGTGCTCGACGCCCTCAAGGCCGCCGGCTACTGAACTCCTGACGCGTTCAGCGCGCGTCAGGAGCCGAAACGATCGTCAGGCGATCGTGATGGACTCGATCACCACCGGATCGGTCGGACGGTCGCCGCGGTCGGTCGGGGTCGAGGCGATCGCGTCGACGACCTTCTGCGACTCCGGATCGACGACCTCGCCGAAGATCGTGTGGCGACGGTTGAGGTGCGGCGTCTTGCCCACGGTGATGAAGAACTGCGAGCCGTTGGTGCCCGGGCCCGCGTTGGCCATGGCCAGCAGGTACGGCTTGTCGAACTGCAGCTCGGGGTGGAACTCGTCGTCGAACTTGTAGCCCGGGCCGCCACGACCCGTGCCGGTGGGGTCGCCGCCCTGGATCATGAAGCCGTCGATGACCCGGTGGAAGATGGCCCCGTCGTAGAACGGACCGGACGTCCCACCAGAGGCGTTCTCGGTGCTGTAGTCCTTGGTGCCCTGCGCCAAGCCGACGAAGTTGTTCACGGTCTTGGGAGCGTGGTTGCCGAACAGTGCGATCTTGATGTCGCCGCGGTTGGTGTGCAGGGTCGCGGTCGCGGTCTGAATGGGACTCGTCACGCAAGTCAGTCTGCCATCTCCCGGCCGCGGTCCGAGCACGGCCCGTCAGATCCGCCCCCGCCGGGCGCGGAGATGGCACTCTGGACAGTCAGCATGCCGTCCTGGTCAGAAAGGTGCGAGATGTCAGCCAGAGCCGATGTCCGATTGGCCCCCCGTCAACGCCTCACCCGGGGCCTGAAGTACACCGCCGTGGGGCCGGTGGACATCACCCGCGGCGTGCTCGGTATCGGCGCCCACACCGCGCAGGCGACCGCGATCGAGCTACACCGCCGCTATGAGTCCGGCAAGCTCCAGCGCAGGCTCGCCGCCGCGGCCGAGGCCGTCCAAGAAAGCCTGGCCGCCCTGCCGGAGACCATCCAGGAGGCGGTGAGTCCCCCGAAGAAGAAGCGCCGCCGGCCGCTGTTGATCGCCGCGGTGGCGGTCACCGTGCTCGCCGGCGGGGCCGCGGCGTTCTCGATCGTGCGACGCCGCAGCCGGCCCCAGGAACCGCCGACGCTGGCGCCGAGCGTCGAGGTCGCGCCCAAGCCCTGACCCGTCAGGCGTCGCTGCCGACCGGGCTGAGCCGGTCGTTGGCGGCGGTGACGATCGAGTCGAGGATCTCGTGGCTGCGGACCGCGATGTTCGACAGCAGCGACGAGGTCAATCCGTGCGTGTGCTCGGTGTTGCCCTGGATGTAGAGGCCGCCCGCGGTCGGCGGCACGGTCGCCAGGCGGTAGTCCCGCGACACCACCGGGTGGCCGTCCTCGAGCACGAGATCGTCGTAGAGGGCGCCGAGGATGCCGTCGAGGCGGGCGGGCAGGAACCCGGTGGCGTAGACGACGGCGTCGCACTCGAGCTCGTCGACGGTGCCGGTCGGGTGGTGGCGGATGTGCACGCGCACGCCGTCGTCGTCCTCCTCGGTGTGCTGCACGCTGGACGCGCCGCGCAGGAACAGCCTGCGGCGTCCGGCGACGCGCTCGGCGTACTCGCGGGCGTAGAGCTCCTCGATGAGCTCGAGGTCGACCGCCGAGTAGTTGGTGCTCCGGTGGTAGTTGATCAGCTGGCGACGTACGCCCGGGTCGGCGAGGAAGAAGTCGTCCACCGCGTCGGGATCGAAGACGCGGTTGGCGAACGGGCTGTCGTCGGCCGGGCTGTAACCGTATTTCGCGAAGACTCCGTGGACCTCGGTCTGCGGTGAGAGATCGTGCAGATAGGCGCACACCTCGGCCGCGCTCTGCCCGGCGCCGACGACGACGTACCGGTTGTGACGCGGCGCAGGCATGGCCGCGAGGTCGTGCAGCAGCCCGTGGTTGTGGATCTGGCGACGGGTGCGCTGGACGCCATGGGGAAGCAGCGGCTCGAGACCGCCCGCGATGACGACGTTGCGCGCCCGCAGGATTGCGTCGGTCGCACCGGTCACGGTGATGTCGAAGGCTCCGTCGACGTCGCGCACCGACACCACGCGTGAGCCGTAATGCACCGTCGCGCCGACCTTTTCGGCCGCCCAGGTCAGGTAGTCGTGGAACTCCAGGCGGGTGGGGAAGAACGTCTTGAAGTTGATGAACTCGGTGAGCCGGCGCCGCTCGGTGAGGTAGTTCAGGAACGTGAACTCACTCGTCGGGTTCCGTTGGGTGGCGAGGTCTTTGAGGAAGGAGATCTGCATCGTGGCGCCGGGGATCAACATCCCGGTGTGCCAGCCGAATTCGGGTTTGATCTCGACGAACTCGGCGTTGATCTGGTCGGCGTGGGTCTCGTTGTACTCGCGGATCGCGATCGCCAGCGCGAGGTTGGACGGCCCGAAACCGACTCCGATGACGTCGAGCTCGGGGTTGTCCCCGTTGCGGCCGTTGAGATGGTCGATGCTCTGCATGTTTGTTCCTGTCACGCCCGTCCCACCAGCTGATCGGCCGCCCCTGGTACCGGCTGGGCCGGGTCGGATCCGATGGTGACGATGCGGTTGTCGGCGTCGACGTGCACGACGTTGGCCCGGTGTTCGGCGCGTTCGGCTTCGTCGAGGTGTACGAACGACATGATGATCACCAGATTTCCTGGCGAAATAAGATGTGCGGCAGCGCCATTGATGCCGATCACACCTGAACCGGAGGCCCCGGTGATGGCGTAGGTGACCAGACGTGCGCCGCTGGTGATGTCCACGACGTGCACCTGTTCACCCTCGACGATGTCCGCGGCGGTCATCAGGTCCGCGTCGATCGTGATGGATCCGACGTAGTGCAGATCCGCTTGAGTCACTGTCGCGCGGTGAATCTTGCTTGCCAGCAGCACTCTTTGCACCGCCGCCCCCTCTCGTATGCAATTCGATCGGCACAGCCGACCACACGCCGTTCACAGCGATTTCATAGCGAAGGCTAACCTAATTTCTGCACATTGCAACCCCTCACTTTTGCTCACACCGGCCAAAACCCAAGCGCCGCATCGGCTCCTGGAAGATTCCTGTCACATTCCTGTGAGTTTTCGAGCCGTGGTAGTAATGCAAGCCTAAGCTAGGTTCTCCATCCGACCCGAACCACAGGGGGCAATCCGCGTGACACGCAAGCAACGAAACAGGCATCCGAACTGGCACCGAAAGTGGCGGCGAGCCATCACGCCGGTCATCGCGGCCCTTGTCGCGGCCGTGGCCGCGGTCGCCATGGTGAGCGCCTGCAGTTCCGAATCGGCGCCCGCGGCCGAATCCGACACCACCACCATCACCCACAAGTTCGGCGAGACAAAGGTTCCCGCGAATCCGACCCGCGTGGTCACGGTCGGGTGGACCGACCAGGACTTCGTCCTGCCCCTTGGTGTGGTGCCGGTGAGTGCACGTGAATTCTCGGAGAACTACAACGATCTGCCGTGGGTCAAGGAAGCCACCGACGGCAAAGGAATACCCACCTGGGGCTCGGATTCGATCGACTTCGAAGCCATCGCGGCACAGAAGCCCGATTTGATTCTGGCAATCTATGAGACCATCGATCAGCAAACCTACGACAGGCTGTCGCAGATCGCACCGACGGTCATCCAGTCCGCCGACTACGCCGACGAGGAAACCCCTTGGGATGTCCAGCTTCTCACCACGGGCAAGGCGCTCGGTAAGGAGGCCGAGGCCAAGGAACTGGTGAACGAGGTTCAGGGCAAGATCGACGAGGCGCGCAGGAACAATCCGGAGTTCGACGGCAAGACCCTCGTGGTCGACTTCGGTCCGGCCGACGGGGGGCACTACCTGCTCGGCGAAAACGACCCGCGCCGTTCGCTGTTCACCGCGCTGGGCTTCATGACGCAGGACGTGGTCGGCGATGTCAGCGAGGAGAAGCTCGGCCTGCTCGATCGCGACGTACTGTTCGTCAACGGTGCCACCAGGGAGGAACTGATCACCTCGCCGGCCTTCGAACGGCTCGGCGTGGTCCGTGACGGACGCACCCTGTACACCACCTTCGAGTCCAAGCTCAGCGATGCACTGACCTACGGCGGGCCGGATTCGATGCTCTACGCACTCGATGTGCTGACCCCGCAGCTCGCGAACGCGCTGAACGGCCGCCCGGTGGCCGACCTGTCGAACGCCTGACGCGCACAACCGGTTTCCGATGCCCCGCCGCGCCTCGCGGCGGGGCATCGTCGTCTGTGCAGTCCTACTCAGGATGCGGATCACCGCCTCGCAGTTCCGCGGCGATCAGCGGGCCCAGCCGCTGCAGAACGTCGGCATCCATCAACTCCGAATGCCTGCAGTCGAGTTCGACCACTTTCAGCTCGCCGCCTACGTGGTCGCGCCAACCGTGTGAGGCCACACCCGTCAGATCCATCTCCAGGATCGTGGCGTCGACGAAGAACACGTCCCCGTCGTAGCGGCGGTAATCGGCGCCCGCGGTGAGTCTCTCGGCCGCGACGTAGTTCTCGATCACCAGCGCGACCTGTTCGTCGTCGAGCACCGTGATCGCGTCGTCGGTGTCGCGCACCAGCGCGACCGCATCCGCCACGCTCATCGGCGCATCCGGATCCACTCCGAAGCCCATCTCGCGCAGCAGCCCGGCCAGGACCGCCTCGAGATCGAACACGGCATCGGCGGCCGCGGTGTCGGTTCGCGCGTCGAGCATGCCGACGAACGTCACGTGCCGACCGCGACGCGTCAGCTCTTGCGCGATCAGCAACGCCATCGAGCCGCCGAACGACCATCCGAGCAACCGAACCGGCCCCGCCGGTGCGACCGCCACGATGGAATCGGCGTACTGCACCGTGAGGTCGTCGATCGATTCCGGCAACGGCGTACCGGTGAACAGCGGCGACTGCAGACCGTAGATCGGAACCTGCGGCGGCAGGTGCCGCTTGAGACCGGCGAACTGCCAACTCAGCCCGCTCGCCGGGTGCACGCAGAACAGCGGCGGTTCGGATCCCGACGCCCGCAGCGGCAGCACCGGAGCCAGACTGTCCGCCGTCCCGTCCCCGTCCCCGGCGTCGAGTCGCCGATCGACCTCGGCCACGGTCGGTGCCACCATCAGATCGGCGACCGGGATGTCGACGCCGAATTCGCGTCGCAGCGCGGCGGCCAGACGCACCAGCAGCAGGGAATGCCCACCGAGGACGAAGAAGTCGTCGTCGACGCCGACCTGTTCCAGGCCCAGCACGCCGGAGAACAGTTCGCACAGCCGACGCTGACGCGCGGTGGTGGGTTTGCGTCGCGCTGGGCCCGCGGCGGGGGCGAGTTCGGGCAGTGCCCGGCGGTCGAGCTTGCCGCTCGGGGTGAGTGGGAACTCGGACAGGGCCACGAAGCCCGACGGCACCATGTGCAGGGGCAGGGCCGCGGCGGTGTGCTCGCGCAGGTCGTCCGCGGTGGCCTCGACCGCACCGGGCACGTAGTACGCGATGAGCCGGTCCGCGCGGGCGATCACCCGCGCCGAGGACACCGCGGGATGCGTTGTCAGCACGGCCTCGATCTCGCCCGGTTCGATCCGCACGCCGCGCAGTTTGATCTGATCGTCGGAGCGGCCCAGGTACTCCAGTTGCCCGTCGGCGCGCCATCGCACCACGTCGCCGGTGCGGTACATGCGCGCACCGCCGTCGAACGGGTTCGCGACGAAGCGCTCGGCGGTCAGCGCCTGCCGGTGCAGGTATCCGTCCGCCAATTGGATTCCGGCGAGGTACAACTCGCCGGGCGCGCCTGCGGGCACCGGGTTCAGGTACCCGTCGAGCACATAGGCCCGCACGTTCCACCCGGGAACACCCAGGGCGACCGGTCCGCCGTCGGCGGTCCAGCCCAGGACGTCCACCGCGGCCTCGGTGGGCCCGTACAGGTTGTGCAACGGGACCCCGCCGAACGCGTCGTCGAACCGCGCCGCGAGTTCGGTGGACAGCGCCTCACCGCCGACCGTCACCCGGGTCAGCGAGGTGCCGGCGGGTGCGTCCGGTCCGTCTGCGCCCGTTTCATCCAGGAACACCTCGAGCATCGACGGCACGAAATCGACTGCCGTGACCGACTGTTCGACGATCGTGGCGGCGAGGTACGCGGGTTCGCGGTGGCCACCGGGGCGGGCGACGACGAGTGTCGCGCCCACGCTCAACGGCCAGAACACCTCCCACACCGACGTGTCGAAGCTGATCGGCGTCTTGACCAGCATGCGGTCGTCCGCGCCCAACGGATAGGCGTGCTGCAGCCACGCGATGCGGTTGACGATGCCGGCATGCGCGACCACGACGCCCTTGGGTCGTCCGGTCGACCCCGAGGTGTACAGCACGTAGGCCCACGCCATCGGGTCGACGCCAGGAAGCACGCTTGCCGGCTCGCCGCGACTGCGCCGCACCGTGTCCGGGTCGTCGAGCACGGTGACCGGTGCGGCGTCGGCCACCATGTACTGGAGCCGATCCGCCGGGTACTCGGGATCCAGCGGCAGGAACGCGGCACCGGATTTCGCGACCGCCACCAGGGCGACGACGAGTTCGATCGACCGGGGCAGCGACACCCCGACCACGGTGCCCGGTGCCGCACCCCGGTTCACCAGATGCGCGGCGAGACGATCCGACCACTCGTCGAGGTCGCGGTAGCTCAGTTCGTGACCCGCGAACCGCAGCGCCGTCGCGTCGGGTGTGCGCCGGGCCTGCCGGGACACCAACGCGCCCAGCGTCATCGGCTCGAGGGTGCGGTCGGTGGCATTGCGCGCGACGACGAGGTCCTGCTGCTCACCGGGCGCGAGCAGGTCGATCGCCCCGATGCGGGTATCGGCACCGGCCACCACACCGTCCAGCAGCCTCACGAGACGACGTGCCAGTGTGTGCACGGTGGACTCGTCGAACAGGTCGGCCGCGAACTCGGCCATGATGGTCGCGGAGTCGTCAGCACCGTGGTCGATCAGCGTGAAGCCGAGGTCGAACATCGCGGCCGAGACGGCGGGTTCGGTCCACTCGGTGGACAGGCCGAACATGTCGGAGTCCGATCCCGTGCGCAGGTGATACCCGACGAACAGGTTGAACAGCGGGTTGCGTCCCGCCACGCGTGGGGGATTGAGGTCCTCCACGAGCTGGTCGAACGGCAGGTCCTGGTGTGCGAACGCCGCCAGATCGGCCGTGCGCACGCGGTCGAGCAGTTCGGTGAACGACGGATTGCCCGCGAGATCCGCCCGCAGCACCACCGTGTTGACGAACAATCCGACCACGTCGTCCAGCGCGGCATCGTCGCGGCCCGCCACCGGTGTGCCCACCACGATGTCGTCGCCCGCGCCGAGGCGGTGGACCAGCACCGCGACCGCCGCGTGCAGCACCATGAGCATGCTGACCTGCTTGTCGGCGGCCAATCTCCTCAGTGCGGAGGCGGTTTCGGTAGCGATCTGGACATCGAGGGTGCCGCCGGCACCGCTGGGCCGCGCCGGCCTGGGCCGGTCGGTGGGCAGCATCATCTCGTCGGGCGCGCCGGCCAGTGCGGTGCGCCAGAACTCGCGCTGCTGGTCACCGACTTCGGTCAGCACGTCGCGCTGCCACAGGGTGTGATCGGCGTATTGCACCGCGGGTTCGGGAAGCGATGCGGCGACACCCGCGTGGCGCGCCGCGTAGGCCGTGTTGAGGTCGGTCAGGAACGGCGCGTCGGACCATTCGTCGGTCGCGATGTGGTGCAGCAAGATCACGACGGTGTGGTCCTCGGGTCCGCTGCGCAGAACGTCCACCCGCAGCGGGATCTCGGTGGCGAGGTCGAAGCGGTGCTCGACGAGCGCGTCGATCCGCGCCGCGAGATCGGACCCCGGGCAGTCGGTGACCCGCAGCGGCGGTTGGGTGCCCCGAGGCAGGATCCGCTGGTGATACCCGCCGTCCTGATCGTCGTGGTCGTCGAACACGGTGCGCAGCGCCTCGTGCCGGTCGGTGACATCGGTGAGGGCGTGTCGCAGCGCATCGACGTCGAGGGCGCCGCGGACCCGGAACACCAGCGGATAGTTGTAGGCCGATCCGGTCTCGCCCAGCCGCTCGAGGATCAGCATGCGCTGCTGTGCGGGTGAGGCCGGGATGTGTTGCGGCCGTGGTCCCGCCACGAGCGCGGGGCGTCGGACGCCACCGGACGTGGCGGTGATGTGCTGGTCCAGCGCCGCGACGGTTCTCGTGTTGAACACGTCTCCGAGGGACAGTTCGACCCCCAGCTCGGACCGGACGCGGCTGATCAGCCGGATGGTGAGCAGGGAGTGCCCGCCCAGGTCGAAGAAGTCGTCGTCGATGCTGATGCCATCGTCGACGCCGAGGATCTGCGCGAACACCTCGCACAGCGCCGTCTCGACCGGGCTGCGCGGTGCCCGGCCCGCACCCTGACGCCCGACGGGTGCGACGTCGGGCAGCGCGCGGGTGTCGAGTTTCCCGTTGTCGGTCAACGGGATCTCGGTGAGCGTGGTCATCGCCGTCGGCACCATGTAGGCAGGCAGCGTGCCGGTGAGGTAGGTGCGCAGTTCGTCGAGCAGATCCGTGCCGTCGGCCGTGGGCACCACGTAGGCGATCAGCCGAGACGAACCCGCGGTGTCGGGACGCGCGATCACCGCGGCCTGCGCGACGCCGGGATGGGCCACCAGCGCGGCTTCGATGTCGCCGAGTTCGACGCGGTAACCGCGGATCTTGACCTGATCGTCGGTGCGGCCGAGGAAATCGATGTTGCCGTCGGCCCGACGCACCACCAGGTCGCCGGTGCGGTACATCCGCCCCGGCTCGAGCGGGTTCGCCACGAATCTGCTTGCGGTGAGCCCCGGTTGACCCAGGTATCCGCGCGCCAGGCCCGCGCCGGCGATGTAGAGCTCACCGGGCACACCGTCGGGCACCGGGCGCAGCCAGCCGTCGAGGATGTGCGCGCGGGTGTTCCAGATCGGCGTGCCGACGGTCGGCGCCGCGCTGTCGTCGGTGCCGCCGCCGAGGGTGTTGATGGTGTATTCGGTGGGGCCGTAGAGGTTGTAGCCGTACCAGCGGTCGTTGTCGCGCAACCGGTTCCACACGGTGGTCGACACGGCCTCACCGCCGAGCAGCACCAACACCGGGGGATGGCCGCCCCGATTGCCGGTGTCGAGCAGGCCCTCCTCGAACAGCAGCGCCGCGTAGGTGGGGGTGACGTTGATGACGTCGACGAGGTGGTCGTGGCAGTACCGCACCAGGGCGGTGGCGTCGCGGCGCAGCACCTCATCGCAGATGTGCACCTCGTGACCCTCGATGAGCCACAACAGTTCTTCCCACGACATGTCGAACGAGAACGACACGGTATGGGCGATCCGCAGGCGTCGCCCGCCTGCCTTGGCGATCGCGGGCGCGAAGATCGCCTCACGGTGGTTGAGGTGCATGTTGGTCAGCCCGCGGTGCGGGGTGAGGACACCTTTCGGTTTTCCGGTCGACCCCGACGTGTAGATGACGTACGCCGGTTGCTCGGGGTGCGGCGAGTAGCCGTCCCAGTCGGATCGGCTGCGGGCCAGGTCCTCGCGCACCTCGTCGGCGTCGAGAACCAGCACGGGGGTCGGTGACAGGGCCGCGATCCGTCGCGCGGTGGCCCCGGTTGCCAGCACACACACCGGATCGGCGTCGCCGAGCATGACGGCGAGTCGCTCGTCGGGGTAGTCCAACTCCAGCGGCAGGTACGCCGCGCCGGCCCGCAACACCGCGAACAGCGCGACGACGGCATCGATCGAACGGGGAACGGCCAGTGCGACCGTGTCTTCCGGGCCGATCCCGCGATCGCGCAGCACCCAGGCCAGGCGGTTGACCCTGGCGAGGAGTTCGGCGTAGTCGACGGACTCGTCGCCGCACACCAGGGCGGTGAGATCCGCGCACTGCACGGCCCGCTCGGCCAGCAGATCGAGCACCGAGGCGTTCGGCAGCTCATGCTCGGTCGCGCCATCCCGCGCGCGCTTGGCGTCGGCCTCGGCGGGCAGCATCAATGTCACCGCGGCCGACGCCTGTTCGGCGCAGGCACCGATCTGCAGCAGCACCTGCCGCAGGCGGTCCAGCAGGCCCTGTGCGTAGGCACGTTCGACGACGTCGGGCCGGTACTCGAGCTTCATCCACAGCCGCCGGCCGGGGGACGCCACCCAGGTGAGCGGATAGTGCGACGCGTCGATCGAGTCGTGGCCGACGATGCCGTGCTCGCTCTCCATGTCGGTGAACGTGTCGTCGTCGAGGAAGTTCTGCAGCACGTACAGGCTGTCGAACAGCGGTCCGCCGCCGGACAGCGCGCCGTTGTCCGGATTGGCCGCCGCCACAGCCCGCTGGATGTCGCCGAGACCCAGGTACTCGTGGTCCATGAGCCGCAGCCGTTCGGACTGCACCGCGCGCATGGTGTCGGCGACCGTGCGGCCGGGCGCCAGGCGCACCCGGGTCGGCACGGTGTTGAGGAACAGCCCGATCACCGAGTCGATGCCGTCCAGGTCGGTCGGCCGGCCCGCCACGGTCGAACCGAAAACGATATCGTCGCCGCCGGTTTCGTAGGCCAGCACGAGGGCCAGCGCGGTGCTGATCAGCGCGTTGAGCGTGACGCCCGCCGATCTCGCGGCCGCGGACAGCGCCGCCGTCTCGCCCTCGGTGAGCAGGAACTCCAGCCGCAGCGCCAGCGTCGGGTCGGTGCCGACGGCGTCGGGCACGAGCAGCGTGGGTGCGTCGAGCTCACGGAGCGCCTCGGCCCATTGCCGAGCCGACACGTCGCGATCCTGCTGCGCCAGCCACCTCAGGTAGTCGGTGAAATCCGCGGTCGGCGCGGGCAGATCGGCGCGGTGTCCCGCGCGTGCCGCGGTGTATTCGGCGAACAACTCACGCAGCAGTTGTTCGCGCGACCACCCGTCGAGCAGCAGGAAGTGGTAGCTGAAGATCAGCCGGTCCAACTCGGCGGTGCGCAGCACCGTCATCCGCGCG
The DNA here is from genome assembly GCF_001187505.1 of Mycolicibacterium goodii. The sequence continues at coordinate 1,458,077 of NZ_CP012150.1, read as the reverse complement.
AGCGGCGCCGCGGCGAGGTCGAAGGTGTGCAGGCGATCCTCGGCGGTGATCTGCTCGACCCGGACGTCGACCTCGGGAGCAGGCAGGCCGGTGAGGTCGACGACGCGTGGTTCGCATACCGGGTCGGCGACGATGGCGGCCACCGGCCGGGGCAGATCGTCGGCCCAGAAGGCCGAGCGCAGCACGGGATTTCGCGCCATCACAGCCGAGTACGCGGTCCGCAGCGCCGCGGTGTCGACGGGTTCGGCGAAGTCGAAGACGTTCTGCACGATGTACACCGCGGACGTGGCGTACCGCGCCTGCAGGTACACGCCTTCCTGCAGCGGTGAGAGCGGCCAGATGGTCTCGACGTGCCCGGGCACCGCGTCGACCACCCGGTCGATGTCGTCCTGCGTGAGCTTCACCAGGGGCAGGTCCGACGGGGTCAGCGCGGCCGATGCACCACCACCGGTGATGCCGCCCAATTCGCGCAGCGCCGCGACCCACAGGTCGCCCAACTCCGACACCGCGGCCGCGTCGAGTTCACCGTCGGCGTAGGTGAGGGTCGCCCGCAGTCGCGGCCCGTCGACGGTGTCGTCGCAGATCGCGTTGACCTCCAACAGATACGGCGTGCCGAGGTCCGGGTTCGGGCCGGTGCGCAGGGCGTCGACCTCGGGTGCCGAGGCCCAGTCGTCGCCGGCGTCGGCGGCCCACCGACCGAGGTAGTTGAACAGCAACTGCGGGGTGCCCGCGCGTGCGAGCGCCGCGGCGGTGCGGGGGTTGCAGTACCGCAACTGTCCGAACCCGAGACCGCCGTCGGGCGCCGCGCGCAGGCTTTCCTTGACCGCCTTGAGGACACCGAGCAGGTCATCGCCGGGTGCGGGGAGGCGGACCGGGGCGATCGCGGTGAACCAGCCGACGGTGCGGGACAGATCCACGTCGTGCGGCCATCCGTCGCGGCCGTGCCGTTCCAGGTCGAGCACCAGCGGTGCGTCGGCCGCACCGCCTCGGGCCGTGCGCCACCGATTGGCCGCCAGATGCAGTGCGGTGACCAGGGTTTCGGTGACGTCGGCGTTGGCGGCGGCCGGGACCGTGGTCAGCAGCGGCGCGGTGTCCTCGGCGCTGAGCCGGATCTCGTGGTCGCGGGTGGCCCCGACGGTGAGGGTGAGGACGTTGGCCGTCGGGTCGAGTTCACCGCCGGGGGCGAGCACGCCGGTCCAGTGCTCGAACTCGGCGAGACGTGCGGAGTGCTGCGCGTTCTCGTTGACGGTTCGGGCGTAGGACCGCAGCGATGTGCCCACCGGCGCCAGCGCGACGCGCTGTCCGGCGAGCACCTGGCGGCAGGCCTCGGCGAGATCGTCGATGAGGATGCGCCACGACACGCCGTCGACCGCGAGGTGGTGCACGACGAGCAGCAGGCGACCCTGGGTGTCGGGGCCGCGGTCGAACCACACCGCGACCACGACGGTTCCGCCCTCGGGGTCGAGCCGATCGGCCGCGGCGTCGGACTCCGCGCCGATCACGGTGCGCAGTTGAGCATCGTCGAATCCCTGCGCGTCGATCCGGGTGACCGAAATCGGCGCCCGGGCGGTGGTTTCCAGAGACCACAGCAGCGGTGCGGGCCGGTGCAGGCGGATCCGCAGGGCGTCGTGGCGCGCGATGACGGCGTTGACGGCCGTTTCGATCTGCGTCGCGGTGACCCCGGCCGGGGTGCGCAGCAGTTCGCTCTGGTTGAACCGGGTGATCGTGCCGCCGAGTTCGGCGAGGCGCTGCACGATCGGTGTCAGCATCACCTCACCGAGGTCGGGCCCCGCATCCTCGCCTGGGGTGTCGGCGGGGTCGATGACCGACGCCAACGCCGCGGGGGTGCGGTGGACGAACACCTGCTGCGGCGTGATCCGCACGCCCTCGCGCCGGGCCCGGTTCACCAACTGGATCGCCACGATGCTGTCGCCGCCTGCGGTGAAGAAATCGTCGTCGACGGTTACTGCGGTGCCGAGGATTTCGGTGCACAGCCCGGCCAGCAGGGTCGCGGTGTCGGTCGCCTGGTGAGCCTTCGCGGGCGCGGCGGTGTCCGCCGGCGCCACCGGGTCGGGCAGGGCCGCGCGGTCGAGCTTGCCGTTGACGGTCAGCGGCAACGCGTCGAGGGTCAGCAGCACCGACGGCACCATGTAGTCGGGCAGCCGTTCGACCAGCGCCCCACGCAGCGCGGCGGTGTCCAGCCGGTCCCGGCCCACCACATAGCCGATGAGGCGGGCGCGGCCGGTGTCGTCGCGGCGCACGTCGGCCGCGGCGTTGGTGACGCCGGGCAGCGCCACCAGCGCCGCTTCGACCTCACCGAGTTCGATGCGGTATCCCCGCACCTTGACCTGCGCATCGGAGCGGCCCAGGTAGATCAGCTCACCGGTGCCGGCCCACATGGCCAGATCGCCGCTGCGGTAGAGCCGTTCGCCGTCACCGTCGAACGGGTTGGCCACGAACCGCGACGCGGTCAGGCCGGGGCGGCCGGTGTAGCCGCGGGACACCTGCCCACCGGCGATGTACATCTCGCCGACCACGCCGGCAGGCACCGGCTGCAGGTTGTTGTCCAGCAGGTGGATCCGCAGGCCGGGTATCGGCAGGCCGATGACGCTGCCCGCGCTTCCCGTATCGGCCGCCTCGAGCGCGCGGTGAGAAACGTGCACGCACGTTTCGGTGATGCCGTACATGTTCACCAGGCGGGGTGCGTGCGACTCGTGGTTGCCGTACCACGGCGCGAGCCGGCGCAGGTCGAGGGCCTCGCCACCGAAGATCACATAGCGCAGGGCGAGTTCGCGGCGCAGACGCTGATCGGCCTCGATCAGCGGATAGAACGCCGACGGGGTCTGGTTGAGCACCGTGACCCGTTCGCGCGCAAGCAGATCAATGAAGCGCTCCGGATCTCGCGCCACGTCCGGTTCGACGATCACCAGGCGGCCGCCGTGCAGCAGCGGTCCCCACAGTTCCCACACCGAGAAGTCGAACGCCGCGGAGTGGAACATGGTCCACACATCGTCGGGGCCGAAGTCGTACAGACCGGTCGCGGTGCCGGCGAACAGCGCGGCGACGTTGCGGTGGGTGACCTCGACACCCTTGGGCACCCCGGTCGATCCCGAGGTGTAGATGACGTAGGCGGCGTCGTCGGGGGACACCGCGACGGCCTCAGGGCGTCCGGCGGGGCGCGCGGCCTCGGTCAGGATCACCTGCGGCACACCGGTGAACCGGTCGGCGGTGTCGGTGAGCAGGCACACCGGCGCCGAGTCGGCGAGGATGTGCTGCACCCGTGCGGCGGGTGAGGTGATGTCGATCGGCACGTAGGTGCCGCCGGCCTTGAGCACGGCGAGCAGTGCGACGATCAGGTCGGCCGAGCGGGGCAGGGCCACCGCGACCCGGGATTCGGTGCCCACGCCGCGTTCGATCAGCGTCGCGGCGACGGCCGCGGCGCGGGTGTCGAGTTCGCGGTAGGTGAGCCGGGTGTCGCCGCAGCTCACCGCGACCGCGTCCGGATACCTGGCGGCGATGTCGGCGAACGTTTCGTCGAGGGTGCGGTCCGGGCCGGGTCGGCTGATGTGTTCGGCGACGAACTGACGTTCGTCGCCGGTGCGCAGGTCGATCCGGCTGACCGGCAACTCGGGGGTCTCGGCGAACGCCGCGAGGATGTGCTCGACGCGTTCGGCGTACCGCTCGGCCTGGGCCGCGGTGACGACGCCCGCCTCGTACTTGATCTCGACGGTCAGCTCGTCGTCGACGTAGGCGACGAACGAGACCGGATAGTGCGGCGAGTCGGTGCCGGTGAAGCCGTGGAACGCCACGGCCCGCGGATCGGCGTGCTCGGCGGAGCGCGTGGTGGGGAAGTTCTCGACGACGACCATGGTGTCGAAGAACTCACGCACCCCGGCGAGCCGCGCGAGCTCGGCGAGGCCGAGTTGCTGGGCGTCGAGCAGCGCGCTCTGCCGGTCCTGCAGACCGATCAGCACCTCGGCGACGCTGGTGTGCGGATCCCACGACATCGGCACCGGGATCGTGTTGATCAGCAGGCCCACAATGGATTCCGTGCCCGCGAGTGCACCGCCTCGGCCCGACACGGTGGATCCGAACACCACCCGGTTGCGGCCGAGCAGCTTGCCGAGCAGCAGGCCCCACGCACCGTGCAGTACGGTGCCGACCGTGACGCCGCGTTCGCGGGCGGTCTGCACGACGGCCGCGGTGCGCGCCGGGTCGAGCCTGCGCACGACGCTGCGGTGCTCGCCGACCGTCGCGCCGTCGGGGCGCGGGACGAGCGTGGTCGGTTCGGTGTCGGCCAGCGCGTGTGCCCACGCCTGCCGCGCCGCGGCGCGGTCACCGGCGGTGACGGTTTCGATGTGGTCGCGCAGGGTCACCGCCACCGGCTGCGGTTCCGGACCCGCGCCGATCGCGGCGTTGTAGTGGTCGACGACGTCGCCGAAGAGCACCGGATAGGACCAGCCGTCGGCGATGATGTGGTGCATCGTCTGGATGAGCCGGTGGTCGGCGTCGTCGAGCCGCACCAACGTGTACCGCACCAGCGGCGCCTGGTCCAGGTCGAACGGCCGGGTAAGCTCCTCGGCGGCAACGGTTTCCAGATCGCTTGTGGCGGCGACCGTGAAGTGCACCGGTACGTCGGCCCAGATGACCTGCGCCAGCCGTCCGTCGGTGAGTTCGCGGAAGCTCGCGCGCAACGCCTGGTGCCGTCGCATCACCGCGGTCAGGCTGGTACGGAGCACCTCGGGGTCCACCGGTCCGGACAGTTCGGCGATCTGCTGCACCCGGTAGGTGTCGGCCGCGGTGTCCGAATCTCCGAACGTGCTGTGGAAGTACATGCCCTCCTGCAACGGCAACAGGGGCAGCACATCCTCGATGACGCCGTGTTGCTCCCAGCCGTCTATGTCGTCCTGAGTCACGGTGATCAGGCCGAAGTCCGACGGGGTGTGGCCGCGCAGGTCGGCGCAACGGGTCAGTGCCACAAGCACATCGGCCCACATCGAGGCCAGTTCGGCGATGTCCTCGGCGTCGAGCAGGCCGCCCGGCCAGGCCAGGGTCATGCTGAGCACCGTGCCGTCGGGCCGGTCCTCGGCGAGGGCGTTGATCTCCAGCGCCATCGCCGGGTTGCTCGGGTCCACTCCCTCGCTCAGTGCGCCGATGTCCGCGACCGGTTGCCAGTTCTGACCGGTGCCGCCGCTGAAGCGGCCGAGGTAGTTGAACAGGATCTGCGGTGGGTCACCGGCCAGGTTCCCGGTGAGATACCGCAGCACACCGTAGCCGAGCCCGTGGCCCGGCACCGTACGCAGTTGTTCCTTGACGGCCTTGGCCGCCGCGGCCAGTTCGGCGCCGCCCGCCAGCACCCGGTCCCAGTCGACCCGGCCAGGGTCGAGACGCACCGGGTAGATCGAGGTGAACCAGCCCACGGTCCGCGACAGGTCCAGATCGGCCGATACCAGGTCGGATTCGCGGCCGTGGCCCTCCAGGCTGAGCACCGTGGCACTGTCCTGTGCCTGCCCGCGGTCGGCGCGCCACTGCGCCAGCGCCACCGACAGCGCGGTGAGCAGGACGTCGTTGACGCCGCCGTGCATCGCGGCGGGCACCGAGGACAGCAGCGCCTCGCTGACCGCGGCGGGCAGGGAGATCTCGTGCGTGCGGACGGTGCTCGCGGTGTCGAGCGCGGGATCCAGCGGCCGGGTGCCCAGATCGGGATCCGGCGTGGCCAGCACGTCGGCCCAGTACTCGCGTTCGTCGTCGAACGTGCGCCGCGCCAGTGCGTGCGACCAGGTGCGGAAGGACGTCGGCACGGCGTCGACCGCGGCAGGCCGACCGGCCGACAGTTCACCCCACGCCCGTGCCAGATCCTCGGAGAGGATGCGCCAGGACACGCCGTCGATCACGAGGTGGTGGATCACCAGCAGGAGTTGTCCACCGGCGTCGGGAGTGTCGAACCACACCGCGCGCACCATGACGCCGCCGCTCGGGTCGAGTTGGGCTGCCGCGGCGGCTTTCTCGTGGTCGACGCGCGCGTCGGTCAGGGCGCCGGGGCGCACTGTGAGGTCCACCGCGCAGGTCTGCTCGGGGACGGTCAGGGTCCAACCCGTCGCGGTGGTCTGCAGCCTCGCGCGCAGCATCGCATGGGCATCGATGACCGTCTGCAGTACACCTTCGACCTCGGGTGCGGTGATCCCGGCGGGCGTGGCCAGCACCATCGCCTGATAGAAGTTCGCCAGCGGTGTCTTGGCCTGTTCGGTCTCGGCGAGCATGGGCGTCGCGGTGATGGTTCCGGCACCTGTGTCGGGCCCGGCGGTCGAGACCGCCGTCGCCTCGGCGCTTGCGGCCAACGCGGCGACCGTGCGGCGCCGGAACACATCTCGCGGCGTGATGTCGAGACCGGCCTTGCGGGCCCGGCCGCACACCGAGATCGACGAGATGCTGTCACCGCCGAGGGCGAAGAAGTCGTCGTCGACCCCGATGCCGTCGATGCCGAGCACCGACGACACGATCTCGAGCAGGGTGGCCTCGCGGTCGGTGCGCGGTGTGCGGCCCGAGCCGCTGGTCGCCGCGACGGGTTCCGGCAGCGCCGCGACGTCGAGCTTTCCGTTGATGGTCAGCGGCAGCGCGTCGACCACGCCGTAGCGGGTCGGCACCATGTAGCCCGACAGCACCCGCGCCAGGTGGTCGCGCAGGCCGGTGATGAACGCGGCCTCGTCGGCCGGCGGCCGCTGCGGGATGACGTAGGCTGCAAGGGTTTTCACCGGCGGGTTGGCGCCGGTCGACCGCGCCACGACGGCGCAGCGCGCGACACCGTCGATGTTCGCGAGGACGGTTTCGATCTCGCCGAGTTCGACGCGGTAACCGCGGATCTTCACCTGATCGTCGACGCGGCCGAGGTAGTCGAGCAGTTCGGCGCTGCCGGGGCGCCGACGGACCAGGTCTCCGGTGCGGTACATGCGTCCGCCGGGCACGTACGGGTCGGCGACCATGCTCGCCGCGGTCAGGCCCGCGCGCCGGTGGTACCCGCGCGCCAGGCCGATGCCCGCGACGTAGAGCTCACCGACCGCGCCGTCGGGCACCGGGCGCAGCGCGGGGTCCAGGATGTATCCGCGGGTGTTCCAGATCGGTTGTCCGACGGTCGGTGTGGCGCTGTCCCCGGTGCCCCCACCGAGGGTGTTGATGGTGTACTCGGTGGGCCCGTACAGGTTGTATCCGGCCGAGTCGGGGTGATCGCGCAACGCCGACCACACACCGTCGCTGACGGCCTCACCGCCCAGCAGCACCAGGGCCGGGGTGTGGGCTGCCGCGTCCAGCAGACCCGCGTCGAAGAGGTGGTGCGCGTATGTCGGGGTGACGTTGATGACGTCGATACGGTGCCGGTGGCAGTAGGCGACCAATGCCGGTGCGTCGCGGCGCAACTCCTCGTCGCACACGTGCACCTGGTGGCCTTCGACCAGCCAGAACAGTTCCTCCCAGGACATGTCGAACGAGAACGACACGGTGTGGGCGATGCGCAACTGCCCCGCCGAGGCTGCGCGCCGCACGGTCGGTTCGAAGATCGCTTCGCGGTGGTTGAAGTACATGTTGGTCAGGCCCGCGTACCCGGTGAGCACGCCTTTGGGCCGTCCGGTGGAACCGGATGTGTAGATCAGGTACGCCGGGTGGTCCAGGCGGGCGGCACCGGACGCGAAACCTCCGAGCTCGTCGGCGGTCAGCGCGTGCGTGGGTGTATCGGCCAGGGCGGCAGCGGTTTCCGGGTCATCGAGCAGGATGACGTCGGCGCCGTGGCCACCGGCGTGTGCGATCAGTTCGGTGCGGTCACGCGTGGTGACCAGCAGCACCGGTTGCGCGTCGTCGACGATGGTCCGGAGCCGGTCGATCGGCAGGTCCAGCTCGAGCGGCAGGTAGGCGGCGCCGGCCCGCAGCACCGCGAACAGCGCGACCACCATGTCGATCGATCGGGGCAGTGCGAGCGCCACGAATGTCTCCGGCGCCGCGCCCCGGGCCCGCAGGTGACGCGCGAACTGGGAAACCCGGTCGTCGAATTCGCGGTAGGTCACCGACTGTTCCCCGAACACCAGCGCGGTGTCGTCGGGATTCTGTTGGGCCCGCCTCGCGAGGAGTTCGGCGATCGTGACCGGCTCGAGCGGCCGTGCGGTGGACGACCACCGACGCTGAAGTTGCGCACGCCGTTGCGCGCCGATGAGTTCCACGGCGCCGATCGCGACGTCGGGTTGGTCGGCGATGGTCCGAAGGACCGTGAGGAGTTGTTCGACCATCTCGGTGGCCCTGGCGTCGTCGATGACGCGGTGCTCGAGCTTGATGGTGAGTTCGCGGCCCGGCGTGAGCACCCAGGTCAGCGGAAAATGCGTGGTGTCGTGATAGTGGACGTCGACGATGCCGTGGCGTGACTCCAGATCGGCGAACGTGTCGTCGTCGAGGAAGTTCTGCAGCACCAGCAGCGAGTCGAACAGTGCGCTGCCGGAATCACCGGCGGCACGCTGGATCTGGCCGAGGCCCAGGTGATCGTGACGCATCATCGCCACGCGCTGCTCACCGATCGCAGCCATGGCAGCCGCCACCGACCGCGTTGGCGACATGTCGACGCGCACCGGAACGGTGTTGAGGAACAGACCGATCGTCTCGTCGATGCCGACCAGATGCCCCGGACGCCCGGCGACGGTGGTGCCGAGCACGACGTCGGCGGTGCCCGCGTGGTAGCCGGTGACCAGCGCCACCGCCGCGGTCACCACCGAGTTGAGGGTCGCCCCGCGTGCGGTCGCGCAGGCCAGCAGTTGCGCGGTGACGTTCTCGGGCACCGTCACGACGATGCGCCCGGGTTGGGTGTCGGGCCGCGCGTCGGGATGGTCCGGTGACACACCGCTGGCCAGCGTCGGCTCGGTCAGGCCCGCCAGCAGGTCGCGCCATGCGACGGCGGAACCGGAAGCGTCCGGGTGACCGTCGGTGGCGAGCCACTGCAGGTGGCGCACCACGAGATCACCGTGCGGTGCGACTGCGCCCTGCTGTGCGTCGGAGTCGTACAGCGCGAACAGTTCTCGCAGCACCAGTTCGCGGGACCAGCCGTCGAACAGCAGGAAGTGGTAGGTGAAGAGCATCCGGTCGCGGCCACCGGGCAGCCGGATCACCGTGAGCCGCAGCAACGGTGGTGTCGCGACATCGAACGGCGCGGTGCGATCGGTGTCGACGATGTGCTGCGCGGCGGCCGGGTCCTCCCGGTCCGCGAGGTCGACGACGGTGATGTCCGAGGGCGGGTCGGTGAGGACGACCTGTACGACGGGTGTCGCGTCGGGCGCCGGGTCGGGTTCGACATGTTCGACGGTGCGGAACCCGACCCGCAGTTGCGGGTGGCGCCGCAGCAGCGCGGTGAAGGCGCGCTGCATGGCGTCGGCGTCGATGCGGCGGTCGAACTCGAAGATGTTCTGCGCGATGTACGTCGCACCCGCGTCGGCGAGCGTGCTCTGGTAGTAGACGCCCTGCTGCAGCGGCGACATGGCCCAGATGTCCTCGACCGCACCGCTTTCCCGGATCCGGGAGATGGTGGCCTGCGACAGCCGCACCGTGCCGAACGGTTCGATGGGCGTGGTGTCCGCCACGGGTTCGAACGTGCCGACGAGGGCGGCCACCCCCGCGGCCGTGCGGCCAAGGAAGATGTCCTCGGTCGCGATGTGATACCCGGCGCGGGCCAGCCTGCTGGTGACCCGGATGGCTGAGATGCTGTCGCCGCCGACCGCGAAGAAGTCGTCGTCGACGCCGAGGGTGTCGCGGCCGAGCACACCGGACATCACGTCGAGCACAGTGCGCTCGGCCTCGTTGGCGGGCCCGGCGGTGCCGCCCGTGCCCTCGCTCGGTTCCAGCAGCGCACGCAGTGCGGTGGCATCGCGTTTGCCGTTGGGCAGCAGTGGAATCGCGTCCACGGCCCGCACGGTGGCGGGCACCAGGTGCCGTGGCAGCTCGGCGCTCACCGCGGTGCGCAGTGCGTCGGTGCCTTCGGCGCCGGTGTCGAGCACCACGAACGCGGCGAGCTGCGTGCCGGCTCCGATCACGGCGGCCTCCCGCACACCGGGTTGCCGAACGAGCACGCTCTGCACCTCGCCGGGTTCGACGCGGTGGCCGTTGATCTTGAGTTGGTCGTCGGTGCGGCCGGCGAACACCACGCGACCGTCGGGCAGCATCGCGCCGAGGTCACCCGTGCGGTACATCCGCCCACCGCCGGGGGCGGCGACGAACCGTGCCGCGGTCTGCCCCGGCCTGCCCAGGTAGCCGCGGGCCAGTTGCACACCGGTGACATAGATTTCGCCGATCACCCCGGCGGGGAGCTCGCGCAGCCGGCCGTCGAGGATCCGGATGCCCGCACCCGGCACGGCCGCGCCGAGGGTGACGCCCGCATCGTCCTGCACACCGGCGAGCACGTCGCCGGTGACCTCGGAGGATCCGTAGGAGTTGACGATCTCGGCGGCGGGGCAGGCACCCCGCAGGGCGCGCAGCTGCCACGGCTCCAGTGCCTCGCCGCTGACGATCCAGCGGGTCAACGCCGCGAGATCCTCGGCGCGCTCGTCGGCGAGCACCGCGGCCAGCGACGGTACGGCGAGCAGTTGTTCGACGCCGTGAGTGGCCACCAGTTGTGCGAGCCGCCTGCCGTCGCGGGCGGTCTCGTCGCCGGCCAGCACGGTGCGGGCACCGGCGACGAGTCCGGCGAGCAGTTCGGTGGTGCCGTCGATGAACGACAGTGAGCTCTTCGCCACGCGGGTGGCGGCGGGCCAGGCCTGCACCGCCCACGCCAGGCGATTGGCCAGCGCCGCGTGTGTGCCGACCACCGCCTTGGGCTCGCCCGTGGAACCCGAGGTGTAGAGCACCGATACCGCGTCGGCGCCGTCAACCGGGGCCGGCGTGAGATGCGCTGCGGTGCGGGTCGTCTCGGTGGTCGAGACGATCGCCGTGCCGTCCGGCAACGTCCCCGACACCACATGCCGGCCCACGCCGTCGGCGATCACCGCCGCCGGGTGGGCGTGCTGCAACATGTACTCGATGCGGGTCCGAGGGTAGGCGAGGTCCACCGGAAGATAGGCCGCGCCCACGGAGATGATCGCCCACATCGCGGCCACCAGATCGGCCGACCGTGCCGTCGCCAACGCCACGACGTCGCCGCGCCGCACGCCGGCGGCGAGCAGCGCGGCGGCGAGTTCCGCGGCGCGGGTGTCGAGTTCGCCATAGGTCCAGGTGGTGTCACCCACCACCAGCGCGACCTCGTCGCGGTGGGCGTCGATGGCCGCGGTGAGCATGGCGGTGACCGTCCGCGGTGGTCGTGGCGCAACGGCAACCGCTTGCGGTGCGGACAGGGCGATCTGCGTCGGCGACACCGCCGGGTCGGTGGTCAGCGCCGCCAGCACATCGGCGAACGCGGTGACCGCGGTGTCGGCCAACACATCCGACACCCGCTGCCGGTCGTTGGTGACGGTGACGGTGATGGTGTCACGCACGCTGATCATGAGCGTCAGCGGATAGTGCGGGGCCTCGATCACGCCGATGTCGCCCAGCGTCAACTCACCGCGCGCATGCGTGGTGGCGCCGAGGTTCTCGATCACGACGAGGGTGTCGAACAGTTCGGTGACGCCGGCCAGGCGGTGTGCCTCGGTCAGCGGCAGGTGATGATGTTCGAGCAGGGCCGTTTCCACCGCCGCCAGGCGCGCCGCGGCATCGGCGCCGGTGTCGCCGGCCGTCCAGGACACCCGCACGGGGATGGTGTTGACGAGCAGGCCCACCATCGATTCGATGCCGTCGACGGAGTCGACACCACCGCCGCGGCCGGAGACCACGGTGCCGAACACGACGTCGTCGCGACCGGTGAGCCGCCCGAGCGCGACGCCCCATGCGGTGTGCAGCAGGGTGCCGACGGTGACCGCCGCGGAATTCGCCGCGGCCGCGACCGCCTCACGGGGTTGCAGGGTCACGGTGCGGGTGCCGAATCCCGTGCGGGTTTCGCGAGAGCGGGCACCGTCGACGCCGGCGAGCAGGGTAGGTTCGGTGAGGCCCTCGAGGACCCGCGCCCACGCGGCGCGGTCGGCCTCGGCGCCGCGGCGCTCGAGCCAGTCGACGAACCGGGCGAACTGTGGTGCGGGACCGTCGAAGTCGTCACCGGCGTAGGCGGTGAGCAGATCGTCGAGCACGATCGGAACCGACCAGCCGTCGGCGACGATGTGGTGCACGGTCTGGATCATCGTGTGCAGGTCGTCGCTTCGGCGGACCAGCGTGTAGCGGGTGAGCGGGGCGGCGGCGAGGTTGAAGCGGCGTTCGCGCTCCCACTGGGCGCGCCGGGTCACCGCGGCGACGGGATCGGCGGCGTGCCGGGCGTCGACCACGTCGAAGTCGGGGGCGACCGGCGCGGCGTGCACCGCGACCGGGGTGCCGTCGGACAGCGTGGTGAAGGCCGCCGAGAGCGCACGGTGGCGAGTGGCCACGGATTCGGTTGCGCGCTGGAACCGTTCGGTGTCCAGCGGGCCGGTGATGTCGACGATCTGCTGCACCACGTAGGGATCGCGGTTGCGGCTGAAGGTCGAGTGGAAGTAGATGCCCTGCTGCGCGGGTGTGAGCGGCAGGATGTCGGTGAAACCCGGGTAGCGCCGCTGCAGTTCGGCGACGTCATCGGCGGTGACCTCGACCCGGTCGAAATCCGATGCGCTGTGGCCCTGCACGTGCTCGCTGGTGGCGATGGCGGTGAGCAGGTCGGTCCACATCCCGGCGAGCGCGCTCACCTCGGATTCCGCGACAGCGTGTGCGGGCCAGCTGAACGTCGCGCGCAGCACCGTGCCGTCGGTCGTGGTGACGGCCTCGGCGTTGACCTCGAGCAGTCGCGGCAGCGGCATGCCCGGGTCGCGGTCCTCGAGCACCGCGACGTGGTCGTTCGCGAACGCCCAGGGCCGGTCGGCGGTGTCGAACCGCCCGAGGTAGTTGAACAGCACCTGCGGCGCGATGTCGAGACCGGTGGTGCCGTCGCGCAGGTAGCGCAGCGCGCCGTAGCTGAACCCGTGCGAGGGCACCGAGCGCAGTTGATCCTTGATCGAGCGCACCGCCGCGCCCAGGTCGGCGCCACCCGATGCCGCGGCCTGCCAGTCGAATTCACCGTCGCGCAGGGCGACCGGGTAGAGCGTGGTGAACCAGCCGACCGTGTTGGACACGTCGAGGTCGTCGACCAGGTGGCCTTCGCGGCCGTGACCTTCCATCTCGAGCAGCACCGTGTCGGCGTTCACACCGCGCGCGGCCAGCCACCGCCGCAACGCCAGGTAGAGCGCCGCGACCAGCGCGTCGTTGACGTGGCCGTGGATCCGGTCCGGCACCGCGGTGAGGATCGCGTCGCTCACCGTGGCAGGAAGTTCGACGGTGAGCCGGGACTCGGTGCCGACGGTGTCGCGCGCGGGATCCAACGGCCGGTCGCCCCATGGGGTCTCGGTCGTCGCGCACACCCGCTGCCAGTGTTCGAGGTCGGCGTCGAAGGCGCCTGCCGCGACGGTGTCGGTGAGCCGCTGCGCCCAGGCCCGCCACGAGGTGTGTGCCGCGGGAAGCTCGGCGGGACGGCCATCGACGATCAGCCGGTACGCGGAGGTGATGTCCTCGGCGAGGATGCGCAGCGAGACCCCGTCGATCACGGTGTGGTCGGCGATGACCACGAGGCGGCCCGCTGCACCGGCTCGACGGACCCAGCCGAACGCGATCCGGGTGGTATGCAGCGCGGACACCAATTGTGTTGCGACGCTTGCGACTGCTTCTTCGAGTGCGCCGGGGGCGTCGGTCGTCAGGAGGGTGAGCCGAGGCGGCGCCGCGGGGATGTCGATGTCCGCGGCGGTTCGCCCCGGTGGGGCCCACAGCACGTGGTGGCGTCGCACGGTCGCCTCGAGCGCGGCGCGCAGCGCGGTCGCGTCGAGGTCGGCCGGTGTCACGAGTGACATGCCCTGGTAGAAGCCGTTGCGCACCGATCCGGTGGTGCCGACCTCGTCGAGCCAGCGCAGAATCGGCGTCGGCGCGGCAACACCGGTGGGCTCGACCACTGGGCCGGTGTCCCGGCCGTGAGATTCGCCGAGCAGGGGTGCCAGCGCCTCGACCGTGCGGTGGGCGAACATGTCCCGGGGTCGCAGCGTGTAGCCGGCCGCGCGCAGGCGGCTCACGACGCGGATCGCCACGATGCTGTCGCCGCCGAGGGCGAAGAAGTCCTCGTCGACGCCGACCGCGTCGATGTCGAGGGCGTCGGCAAACGCCCGGCACAGCACGGTTTCCCGCGGTGTGCGCGGCGGATTGACCGTGCCGCTGCGCGCGAGGTCCGGCGCGGGCAGCGCCCTGCGGTCGGTCTTGCCGTTCGCCGTCAGCGGGACCCGTTCGAGGGCCACGAAGGCCTTGGGCACCATGTATTCCGGCAGGCGGGTGCGAGCCCAGTCGGCGACCTCGGTGTGCAGCGCCGGGTCATTGCCGACGCCGTCGACGGTCACCAGGTAGCCGACGAGCAGGTCGGCGCCGCCTTGGCGGTGCACGTCGACGACGGCCTGGCGGATGGCGGGATGGTCGGCCAGTTGCGACTCGATCTCCTCGAGTTCGACGCGCCTGCCGCCGATCTTGACCTGGTTGTCGGCGCGGCCCAGGAATTCCAGCGAGCCGTCCTCGGTCCACCGGGCGAGATCACCGGTGCGGTACATGCGGGAACCGTTGCCGTCGAACGGGTTCGCGATGAACCGCGACGCGGTGAGCGACGGCGCGTTGACATAACCACGCCCCAGCAGGAAACCGGCGGCATAGAGTTCGCCGCCGACGCCCGGCGGCACCGGGCGCAGGTACTCGTCGAGAACGTACAGCTGGGTGTGGGGGTTGGGGCGGCCGATCGAGGTGGCGATCCGTTCGGCGGTGTCGCGGTAGATGACATGGGAGACACCGATGGTGGCCTCGGCCGGGCCGTACCCGTGGTAGAGCGTCGTGGTGAGTTGTCTGCGGAACCGGGCGAACAGGCCGGGGGTGAGCACCTCACCGCCGCACCAGACGTGCCGCAGCGATGCCAGCGAACTGGGGGCGCCTGCGGTGGTCGCCAGCCGGTCGAGCTCCAGCAGCGTGTCGAGCATCGACGACACCAGGTACACGAACGTCACCTGTTCGGTGCGGATCAGCTCGAGCAGATACTCGGGGTCCTTCTCACCGTCGGGCACGGCGACCACGACCCGCCCGCCGCTGACGAGCGGCAGCAGGATCTCGTTGACGGAGATGTCGAACGACAACGGCGCCTTGAACAGTGCGACGTCGGTGTGGTCGTGCCTGCCGAAGTGCAGGATGTGGTCACGCTGCCACTGCAACCGTTCGGCGATCGCG
The DNA here is from genome assembly GCF_001187505.1 of Mycolicibacterium goodii. The sequence goes on along the minus strand of NZ_CP012150.1, from coordinate 1,442,726 downwards.
TCGTGGCGGATCATCGCGCCCTTGGGTTTGCCGGTCGATCCCGAGGTGAAGATCACGTACGCCAGTTGCGCGGGATGCACGTCGGCATGCGGCGGCACGGGTGACTGCGCGGCGAACCGCCAGTTGTCCAGGTCGACACGCAATGTGGTGACGCCCCAGTCGGATTCGTCGTCGTCGGCGATGAACGCCGCGACCGCACCCGAGTCCGCGAGCACCTGGCTGCGCCGGTGGGCGGGCCACGTCGGGTCGAGCGGGACGAACGCGACACCCGACAACATCGCGGCCAGGACACACACGACCATCTCGGCCGACCGCGGTACGCCGATCGCCACGATCGGCTCGGGCCCGTCACCGGCCGCGGTGCGCACGGCATGCGCGAGTTGTGCGACGTGCGTTTCGAGTTCGCGGTAGGTGAGCCGGCGCGCCCGGTCGACCACGGCGACCACGTCCGGAGTGCGCGCGCACTGATCGGCGAACAGGGTCGGCACGGTCGATGTGGCCTCCGGGGTGGAATGGTTGTTCCACAGCTCCAGAAGCTCTGCGATGTCCAGCGAATCCGCGGTCACGTGCGAGCAACCTCCATGTACGTCGTGGACCGTCCCTGGCGATGTGTCGGTGGGGCGGCCGATCTCAGTTGTGCCTGCTCCAGGCCTGCCATAGCCGCGCGTAGCGACCGCCGAGCGCGATCAGCTCTGCGTGCGTGCCGTTTTCGACGATGCGCCCGTCCGCCATGACGGCGACTTGATCTGCGTGTGCGGCCTGGGTCAGCCGGTGCGCGACGATCAACGTGGTGCGGCCCGCGGTGGCGGCCGACGCGGCGTCCTCCAGGTCGGCGGCGTGGGCGCTGCCTGCCTCGGCGGTGGCCTCGTCGAGCACCACGACCTTCGGATCGGCGAGCACCAGTCGCGCCATCGCGACATGCTGGGCCTGTGCGGCGGTCAACTCGTGTCCGTGCTCACCGACGAGGGTGTGCAGACCGTCGTCGAGGGCCTTGACCCAGGTGCCCGCGCCGACGGTGTCCAACGCGGCCCACACCTCGTCGACGGTCGCCTGCGGTGCGACGAGCCGTAGGTCGTCGATGAGCGGGCCGGAGAACACATGAACTTCCTGTGTGATCGTGGCGACCCAGCGGCGCAGGTCGGTGATCTCGGCCACGGGGACCCCACCGATGCGGGCCTGCCCCGAGGTCGGGGTGAGCAGTCCGGCGACGACCGCGGCCAGCGTGGTCTTGCCCGCGCCCGTCGCGCCGACCAGTGCGCACCTGCCGCCCGCCGGGATGTTCAGCGAAACGCCGTGCAGAATTTCGGGTCCCGTGCCGTAGGCGAACGACACGTTGTCGACGACGATATCGGCGCCACGGGGCGTGGTGGGCGCACGTTGTGCGTCAGCGCCGGGGACATCGAGGTCGATGACGCCGACCAGACGCGCGAGGCTCGCCGACGCGGACTGGATCTCGTCGAAGTTGTACATCAGTTCGCCGATCGGGTTGAACAGGCGGTGGAACATCAACGCGGCCGCGGTGACCTGCCCGACGCTGACCTCACCCGACCGGACCAGCAGGAACCCGACCACCAATGTGGCGGTGAGGCCGATGAATTCGGCGCGGTTGACGCGGCCCACCAGGCGGGTGAAGAACGTGAACACCGCGATCGAGATGTCGCGCGCCCGGCCTGAGGCCCGGTCGATGTCGGCGAGGTGACGGTCGTGGATCTCGTAGGCGTCGATGGTCCTCGCACCCTGGATCGACTCCACCGTGACCTGTGCGCGGTTGGCGATGGCGATCCGCTCGTCGGCGTACATCGGGGCCGATCGCGGCAGGTACCAACGCAATCCGGCGATGTAGGCCGGGACGGCCAGCGCCCCCGCGAGGCCCAGACGCCAATCCAGGCTGGTCATGCCGACCAAGGTGACGACCCCGAGGAAGAACCCGTTGAGGATCACCGGCAGCACCTGGGCGACGGTGCGGGCGACCACCGCGACGTCGGGGCCGACCCGTGACAGCAGGTCGCCGCGCCCGCTCTCCTCGATCAGCGTGGCAGGCAGGTTCAGCGCGCGTTCCAGGACCCGTTCGCGCAGATCGGCCAGCATCTGTTCGCCGAGCCGGGTGGTCAGGTAGGTCGACAATCCGGTGCCGAGGCCGCCCGCGACCGCGGCCGCCGCGATCACCGCGCCGAGCTTCACCAGACCGCTTGCGTCGCCGCCCTGTTCGACCCGGTCAACGAGCATGCCGAGCAGGTAGATGGGAACCACCGAGGCGCCGGCGGCCGTGAGCCCGACCACCACCACGGCGGCCAGTGCGGTGCGCCTGCGACGCAGGTCGGCCACCAACCACGCGCGTGCGCGTCTGGCGGTCGCGACCGGTAACACCGGCGGTGTGATTGGTTCATCGGAGATCATCGGGTCACCAGATCCCGATAGTCGGGATGAGCGTTCACCAGATCGCGGTGTGTGCCCTCGCTGTGCAGTCGTCCGTCGTCGATGAGCAGCACCCGGTCGGCCGCGGCAAGCAGCGCCGGGCTACTGGTGAGCACCAGTGTCGTGCGGCCAGCGGCCGTGCGCAGCCTGCGGATGCCGTCGGCGATGGCCTGTTCGGTGACGGCGTCGACCGCGGTGGTCGGGTCATGCAGCACCAGAACGGCCGGATCGACCAGCAGCGCCCTGGCCAGCGTCCACCGTTGGCGTTGTCCACCGGACAGGCTCGCGCCGCGCTCGGTGACCGGATGGCCGAGACCGTCGGGGTGCAGATCGACGACGTCGACCGCGCACGACGCCGCGAGAGCGTCCTCGACAGAGACGCGGCTGTCCCGATCGGCAGTCAGCACACGGAGATTCGATTCCAGTGTGCCGCTGAACATCGCACCGAGATGTTGTTCGACCAGCAGCTGCTCGCGGCGCTCCCCGGCCGGGATCTGGTCGAGACGTCGCCCGCCCACCAGCACGGTGCCCGATTCTGCGGCCCGCTCGAATCCGGACAGCAGATCGACCAGCGCGGCGGCATCGCGTACATCGCTGGTGAGCACCGCGACGAACTCGCCGGGCTCGACGTCGAACGAGAGGTCCTTGAGCCCCCCGTATGTCGCATGGCGGATCGACAGGCGCGCCGCCGAATCCCGGGGTTCCGCGGCCACGACCGGAAAGTGGCGTGTCGGTGCGTTGAGCACATTGGCGACGCGGTTGGCCGAAGCCCGCGCCTCGGCCACCCAACTCGGCACGATCGCCAGCAGCGAGAACGGTTCGATGAGGAATTGGGCGAGGCCGATCACGGTGATCAACTGGCCCACCGTGAGCGATCCGCGGATCGCGAAGTATGCGGCGGCGACCGCGACGGCCATCGCGGCCAGTGCCCCGGCCGCCGCGGCGGCACCCGAGTGGGCACTCTGGATGCGTGCGGCGCGCAGCGTCGCGGTCAACGCCCGGCGGCTCGCGACGCGGTACCGTCCCGCCGCGTTGGCCTGCGCGCCGATGCCCTGCAACGGTCGGTGCCCGCTGATGAGGTCGGTCGCCAGGGCGGTGGCGCGGCCGATCTCGGCCTGCTGATCCTCGACACGCCGCGCGATCAGCGGAGCCGTCAACTGCAGGCCGACGACCACGACGGGCACACCGATGAGCACCATCAGACCCAGGGGCAGATCGATGGTCAGCAGCACCGCGCCGCACACCACCGTGCCCACCACGGCGCCGGTGATCCGCGGTACGTAGTCCAGCAGGTACGACACCTCGTCGGCGTCGTCGGACGAGATGGAAAGCAGTTCACCGACTTTGTATTCGGTCTTCATGCCGAGCGGGTCGAGGATCTTGGCGCTCGACTCGACCCGGAGCAGGTGGGATTCGCGGGCGATGGCGAACATCAGCAGGCGCGCGCCGAATCGGTAGACCACCGTCAACACCACGAAAAGTACGGCGAGAACGGCAATCCAGCGAATGATCGCCTCGGCGCGGCCGGTGGCGACCGCGCGGTCGACGATGATGCCGATCAGGACCGGTACCGACACCTCACACAGCTGGTGCAGTGCGATCAGCGTCGTACCGGAGGTGAGCCACTTCAAATTTCGGCTCACGGTGCGCCGAAGTACGCGAACCCCGGTCCAGGACAGGTCGGTTCGCGTGGTGTCGGCCATGATCACGCCAAAGTGGCCGTACTCTTGTCTGCTTCGCTGCCTGCTTCGCGCAGCGACCGCGGACGTAGATCGTCCCAGTTCTCGTCGACATAGCGCAGGGCACTGTCACGATCAGCACCTTCCGTGCCGCCGTAGACGACGGTCCAGCCTGCGGGAACGTCAGCGAATGTCGGCCACAGCGAATGTTGGCCCTCGTCGTTAACCAGGACCACGAAGCGGCCGTCGGCATCGTCAAATGGATTGCTGGACAAGCGTTTCCTTCCCCCAAAGTTCCAGGAGTTTCTGGGTCACCGTAGTACCGCAACGCCGGCAGTGGTGGCCTTCCCCCTTGGCCCTCGACTACCGTCCCGGTGTCGGGAACACTGGACGACGCGCGAGCCAACCGGCATGCTATCAAAGGTAAGGCTTACCAATGTGTGCTCGCTCCATACCTGTTCGATACCTGTCATGAAGCTGGGAGTTTCCTGTGCGTGTGGTCATGTTCGGCTACCAGACCTGGGGCCATCGGACCCTGCAGGCGTTGTTGAAATCGCGGCACGACGTGTGCCTGGTGGTCACTCATCCGACGAGTGATCATGCGTACGAATCGATTTGGGCCGACTCGGTGGAGGACCTGGCCCGCGGCGCCGGTATCGAGGTGTTCCTGGCCAAGCGGCCGACGCCCGAACTGATCGACCGCGTCAAGGCGCTGGCACCCGACGTCGCCGTCGCGAACAACTGGCGCACCCGTCTTCCGCGTGAACTGTTCTCGATTCCCAAATACGGCACCGTCAATTTGCATGACTCGCTGCTGCCGAAGTTCACCGGTTTCTCGCCGGTGATCTGGTCACTGATCAGCGGTGCCAGCCACACCGGCCTGACCGCGCATCTCATGGACGACGAACTCGACACCGGCGACATCCTGCTGCAGCGGTCCGTAGCGATCACCCCCACCAGTACCGGCACCAGCCTGGTGTACGACACCCTCGACCTGGTACCCGAGGTGCTGGAGGACGCACTCGACTCGATCGAGAACGGCACCGCCACACCGGTTCCGCAGGACCTGGCCCAGCGGACGTTCTTCCACAAGCGTTCCGACCGCGACAGCCTGGTGGACTGGTCGTGGCCCGCCGCCGACATCGAGCGGTTCATCCGGGCGCTCTCGGACCCGTATCCCAATGCCTACACGTACTTTCGCGGTGAGCGACTGCGCCTGATCTCCGCACACGTCTCGCGCTGCACCTACGGCGGCACCCCGGGCCGGGTGTTCATCGAGGAGGACGGTGGCATGGTGATCGTCGCAGGCGCCGACGCCTACCGCGGACAGTCACCGGGCCTGGTGCTCGACGTGGTGCGCACCGACGACGGTGTCGACCACCGGGCCCTCGACTACTTCGGTCACGGCGGCGGATACCTGACCGCCACACCCGAATTCGCTACGGTTTGACGACCCGCGCGTGCCGCGAGGCGCGCGGCACGATCAGCGGCGTGCCGGTCTGCGGATCGTCGATGATCTGGCATTCCAGGCCGTAGACGTCCCGGACCAGGTCGGCAGACATCACGGTGTTCGGATCGCCCTGGGCCACAATGCGACCGGTCTTCATCACGATCAGTTCGTCGGCGTAGCGACATGCCTGGTTCAGATCGTGCAACACCGCCACCACGGTCCTGCCGTGCTCGCGGTTGAGCATCGCGAACAGGTCCAGCAGTTCGACCTGGTGTGCGATGTCGAGGTAGGTGGTCGGTTCGTCGAGCAGGATCAGCGGCGTCTGCTGCGCGAGAACCATTGCCACCCAGACCCGCTGGCGCTGACCCCCGGACAGTTCGTCGACCAGCCGTGCCGACAGATCGGTGACCCCGGTGTACCGCATGGCGTCGGCGACCGCGTCCGCGTCGTCACGTGACCACTGCCGCAACACCTTCTGGTGCGGGAACCGCCCGCGCGCCACCAGATCGGCCACCGTGATGCCCTCCGGCGCGATCGACGTCTGCGGCAGCAGGCCCAGCCGCCGCGCGACATCTTTGGTGTGCATGGTCGCGATGTCATGGCCGTCGAGGATCACCTGCCCGGCAGCCGGTTTCAGCAGGCGAGCGAATCCCCGCAGCAACGTGGATTTGCCGCACGCATTGGGTCCCACGATCGCGGTCACCCGATCGGCGGGCACCTCGACGGACAGACCGTCGATGATGGTGCGGTCGTCGTATCCGATCGAGACATTGTCGGCGCGGAGCACCGAACTCCCTTGCTCTGCAGTCATTGCCTGTTCTTTCACCGACGTGCCTGTGTGACGAGGAGATAGACGAGGTAGATTCCGCCGAGCGACACGGTCACCGCGCCCACCGGTAACTCGTTGGCCGTGAACAGTTGCTGCGCCACGATGTCGCTCGCGAGCAGCAGCACCGCACCCATCGCGGCCGCGGGGACCAGGGCGACACCGGGACTCGCGGTGAGGCGCCGCGCCAGCTGGGGAGCGGCCAGCGCCACAAAGGAAATCGGTCCCGCCGCGGCGCAGGCCAGCGCCACGAGCGCGACGCCGGCCACCAGATAGGCCAGGCGGATCCGTTCCGGGTTGACACCGAGCGCTCCCGCGGCGTCATCGCCCATCTGCAGCACCGGCAGCTGCGGACCCAGCACCAGCAATACGATGGCCACGGCCAGCAGGCACACCGTCATCGGCACCACCTGGGACCAGGTGAGCCCGTTGAGTGTGCCCTGCTGCCACACCGAGGCCGTGACCGCGGTGTGGTGGTCGAGTTTGATGACGATCCACTGATTGACCGAGCTGAGCACCGCCCCGACGCCGATACCCACCACGATCAGCCGGTACCCGGCCAGCCCGTTGCGATAGGACAGCGCGTAGACCGCCGCCGCGGTGACCAGGCCGCCGACGAGCGCGCCACCCGCCACGGCGTAGTACCCGCCGTGCTGTCCACCTGTGCCCAGCCCGGCGAGTGCGATCAGCGCCCCGGTGTACGCACCGGAGTTCACGCCGATGATGTCCGGGCTGCCCAACGGATTTCGGGTCAACGCCTGGAAGATCGCGCCCGAAATGCCGAGGGCCGCGCCGATCAGCAGCGCCATGAGCATGCGCGGCATGCGCCACTCGAGCACCACCACGCGGTCGAAGGTGGTGTTCACGCCGAGCAGCACGCGCAGCACGTCCAGGGGCGTGATCGGGTATTTGCCGATCCCGATCGCGAGCACCGCGGCCACCACCGCGCCGAACAACAGGGCGGCGACCGCGACGACGGCGCGCCAGGACATCCGCGCCGATACGCTGCCGACGCGGATCACACACTGGCGCTTGCCGAAATCGATGGCCGTCATGCCCGGTCCGCCCGGGATCGGCGGATCAACCAGATCAGCACCGGGGCTCCGAGGAAGGCCGTGACGATGCCGGCCGGCAGTTCCGAGGGGCGGATGACGACGCGGCCGACGATATCGGCGGCGAGCATCAGGCTGGGCGCGACGACGGTCGCGTAGGCCAGGACCCAGCGCCAGTCCGGCCCGGTGAACCTGCGGACCGCGTGCGGCACCATCAACCCGACGAACCCGATCGGCCCGGCACCGGCGGTCGCGGCCCCGGCCAGCAGCGTCACCGCGATCAGGCTGAGCGCCTGCGTGCGGGCGACGTTGCTGCCCATGCTCTTTGCGAGGTCGTCGCCGAGCGCGGTGATGTTCAGCGAACGTGACACGATCAGGCAGAGGACGGCGCCCACCGCGATGAACGGTGCGATGGCACCGGCCACCTCGAGCGGACGACCGTCGAGTGCGCCTGCGTCCCAGAAGCGCATGTTGTCGAACGCGCGCGGGTTCTGCAGCCTGATGACGAACCCGAACCCGTCCATCACCGCGCCGATGGCGACACCCGCCAGCAACACCCGCACCGGCGTCACGGCGGCGCGGCCCGTCATGCCGATCAGATACACCATGACCATCGCGAAAAGCGCTCCCAGGAAGGCGAATCCGATGTACGTCCAGATTCCGCTGAACCCGAAGAACGCGATCGCGGCGACGACGAACAGCGCGGCGCCGGAGTTGATGCCCAGGATCTCTGAGTCGGCGAGCGGGTTACGCCCCACGGCCTGGATCAGCGTGCCCGACAATCCGAGGGCCAGGCCGACGAGCAGGCCCAACACCGTGCGCGGGATTCGCAGGTCGTGGACGATCCACTGGTCTCCGAGGTCGCGATAGTCGGTGACGGCCTGCCACACCGTGCCGGGGGCGACGTTCTGGGTTCCGATCGCGAGGCTCGCGACGCACATGACGGCCAGGACACCCGTCGCGATGGCAAGGCCGATCGCGCGACGGTTGGCGACGGGTGGCCGAGCGACCGGTGCCTGGGTGGTGATCACCGGTCAGAGGCCGATTCGCTCGCAGGCCTCGTCGAATTCCTCGAATGCCACTTTGTCCCCCTTGCCGTCGGCGAGTGCACGCTCATACACCGCCAACACATCCGATTCCACCAGAGCGAATTTGGCGTCCCACGTCTCGGAGTCGAACCGCCAGTACCCGGTGATGTCCAGTTGGTCGATCTGGTAACCCAGCGACCGGAAGTGCTTCCGGACCGCCCGCGACTGCGCGGCCTCACCCGCGAACCAGCAGTAGCCGCGGCCCGGCGGCAACGTCAGCTCACGCACGAGCCCGGCGAGCGCACCGGGTGCGTTGCCGTTGCCCGTCCCGATCGACGGAATCAGCCGCGCCCGCGGATGCGTGGGCAGATACTCCAGGTCCTGCGCGTCGGCGACTTCGGCGATCACCGTGGCCGCCACCGCGGGGGAGAGCTCTTCGAGGATGCGTGCGGTGGCGGGCAGCCCCGACAGATCGGTGACCAGCAGCTGCCACCGCGCGTCCGGATCCGGGCGGTACCAGGAGCGGGCGTGGTCCAGGCCGACACGGTCACCGGGGCGGGTTCGCGCCGCCCATTCGGTCCCCATGCCCCGGGCGTGCAGCACCACGTCGAGATCGATCAGATCGCCGCGCTGGTGGCGCACCGAGTAATTGCGGCCCTCGTCGGTGCCGGGCAGGTACACCGCGACCGCGGAGTCGGCGGCCTGCCGGACGTTCAGGGCCTCGAGGTCCTCCACCTGCAGGGTGATCCGAACCATCCGGGGGTTGAGCGCCTTGGTCTCGATGACGGACGCATACGAGAAGCTCACACGGCTGAGGGTAACCTAACCAACTTTTGGAGTGAGCTGCGCGCCGACTGCGATGTCCACGGACGCTAGAAGATCGTCGTCTTATTTGTGGAGCCTAGGAGATTCGAACTCCTGACATCTGCCTTGCAAAGGCAGCGCTCTACCAACTGAGCTAAGGCCCCTGATGCCAAACCTCTTGGCCGTGTCGTGATCGCCAGACAATCACCGCCACAGCCGCCACAACAGCCAACACCACGAACCGCATGGCACACCCTTTCGGTGATCACCGGCAGTGCCGGCGTCGTGGGCCTAGGAGGACTCGAACCTCCGACCTCTTCGTTATCAGCGAAGCGCTCTAACCGCCTGAGCTATAGGCCCGAATGGTGGATCAACCGAGCGACGAGATTACCTCACCCACGGGTGGTTCTCCAAAACGCGCTAGTCCCGATCGGCCAACGTCACTTCGATACCACCGACGAGGTCCGTCGTGAGGTTGTAGATGAACGCGCCGACGGTCGCCATCGCGCTCAGGACGACGATGTTCACCAGGCCGATGAGCGCGGCACCGCCGAAGATCGTGCCGCTGGAGACCAGTTCACCACCCGAGCTGCCGCTCGCGCTCGTGAGCAGATCACCGACGTTGCTGTTGAGCTTGCTCCACACACCCATGCCGCCGAGCACGAGGTAGAGGAACGCCACGGCGATCATCCACACGAAGAACAACACCACCGACAGCACCAGGGAGACCTTCAGCACGGTCCACGGGTCGACCCGGCGGATCTGCATGCTGGCCCGCACCGGACCGGACGGCTGCGGCCGGCTGGCCACCTGGATGCGGGTGGTGGGAGCCGACCCGCGCGAGGCGTCGGGACCCGTCTTGCGCTGCGGAGAGCGCGGGACCGGACCCGAGAGGTCCGGCAACTCGCTCGCGTAGGCCTCGTTGCGGTGTTCCGGTCGGGGCTCCTGCCGGTTGTCGTTGCGGTGCTCCGGTCGCGGCTCGGCCCGCGCTTCGGGACGCTGTGGTTCGGGGCGCTGCGGTTCGGGACGCTGCGCCGGGCGCGGCTGCTGCTCGGTGTCGGCGATCCGCCCGTCGACCGGCGGCTGCGGCGCCGATTGCTGCGCGGCGCGGGACAGCCCGCGCTGCCACGGGGGCACATCGCCGGAATCGGTGATGTGCCCCGCCGCCCGCGTCGAATTGCCGCTGAGGGCGCCGCTGTCGCCGCCGGGACCCGTGCCGTTGGTGGCGCCCGGCCGGTCCCCCGTGCGCGGGTAACCCGGCTCGTTGGGTGAACTCACCTAACAGCTCCTTAGCTCGGGCCGAGGGCCACAGCGGACCTCAGCGGTTGTCGTCACGCCTCGGGTGACTCGTCGGCTTCGGTATCCGCTTCCGTACCCGATCCGATGTTCGACTCGGCGTCCTCGTCCTCGTCCGCGTTGCGGGCGATGGCAATCAGTGTGTCGCCCTCGGCCAGGTTCATCAAGCGAACCCCCTTGGTCTGCCGACCGGCCTTGCGGACCTGACGTGCGGCAGTGCGGATGACGCCACCGGTGGACGTGATCGCGTACAGCTCGGTGTCGTCGTCGACGATCAGCGCTCCGACCAGACTGCCACGTTTGCGGTCGTACTGGATCGTCAGGATGCCCTTGCCGCCGCGGCCCTGCACCGAGTACTCGTCGATCGAGGTGCGCTTGGCGTAGCCACCCGACGTCGCGACCAGCAGATACGTATCCGGCCGGACGACGTTGAGCGACAGCAGGCGGTCATCCTCGTTGAACCGCATGCCCTGCACACCGGAGGTGGCCCGGCCCATCGGGCGCAGCGCCTCGTCGGTCGCCGAGAAGCGGATCGACTGGCCGTTGGCGCTCACCAGCAGCAGGTCGTCCTCGGACGAACACAACACCGCACCGACCAGTTCGTCGCCTTCCCGCAGGTTGATCGCGACGATGCCACCGGACCGGTTGGAGTCGAAGTCGCTGAGCCGGGACTTCTTCACCAGACCGTTGCGGGTCGCGAGCACCAGGTACGGCGCGTCCTCGTAGCCCTTGATCTGGATGACCTGGGCGATGCGCTCCTCCGGCTGGAAGGCCAGCAGGTTCGCGACGTGCTGACCGCGCGCGGTGCGGGACGCCTCGGGCAACTCGTAGGCCTTCGCCCGGTACACCCGGCCCTGCGTGGTGAAGAACAGGATCCAGTCGTGGGTCGAGCAGACGAAGAAGTGGTTGACCATGTCGTCCTGCTTGAGCCCGGCGCCCTGCACACCCTTGCCGCCGCGCTTCTGGCTGCGGTACAGGTCGGTCTTGGTGCGCTTGGCGTAACCCGTCTCGGTGATCGTGACCACCACGTCCTCGCGGGCGATGAGATCTTCGTCGCTGACCTCGCCGTCGGCGGGCACGATCCGGGTGCGGCGGGCGTCGCCGTGCTTGTCGACGATCTCCTTGAGCTCGTCACGCACGATCCCGCGCTGACGCTCGGGCTTGGCCAGGATGTCCTCGAGGTCGGCGATCTCGGCCTCGATCTTGGCGAGATCGTCGACGATCTTCTGCCGCTCGAGAGCTGCCAACCTGCGCAGCTGCATGTCGAGGATGGCCTGGGCCTGAATGTCGTCGATGTCGAGCAGCTCGATCAGGCCTGCCCTGGCGATGTCGACGGTCTGCGACGCCCGGATCAGCGCGATGACCTCGTCGAGGGCGTCGAGCGCCTTGACCAGACCGCGCAGGATGTGGGCCCGCTCGTTGGCCTTGCGCAGCCGGTAACGGGTGCGCCGCACGATGACATCGAGTTGGTGGTCGACGTAGAGCCGGATCAGCTGGTCCAGACGCAGCGTGCGCGGGACGCCGTCGACGATCGAGAGCATGTTCGCGCCGAAGCTGGTCTGCAGCTGGGTGTGCTTGTAGAGGTTGTTCAGCACGACCTTCGCGACCGCATCGCGCTTGAGTTCCACGACGATTCGCAGACCCACGCGGTCACTGGACTGGTCCTCGATGTTGGAGATGCCCGCGAGCTTGCCGTCGCGGACCTGCTCGGCGATCGAGGTGATGAAGTTGTCGTGGTTGACCTGGTAGGGCAGCTCGGTGATGACGATGCTGGTCCGTCCCCGGCTGTCTTCCTCGATCTCGACGACGCCGCGCATCTTGATCGACCCGCGGCCGGTCTTGTAGGTGTCCTCGATGCCCTGGCTGCCCACGATCAGGCCGGAGGTGGGGAAGTCGGGTCCCTTGACCCGCTCGGTCACCGCGGCGAGCGTCGCTTCCTCGTCGGCCTCGTAGTTCTCCAGGCACCAGTACACGGCCTCGGCCAGCTCGCCGAGGTTGTGCGGCGGGATGTTGGTGGCCATGCCGACGGCGATACCGCCGGAACCGTTGGCGAGCAGGTTCGGGAACCGGCTCGGCAGAACCGTGGGCTCCTGTACCCGGCCGTCGTAGTTCGGGATGAAATCGACTGTCTCCTCGTCGATCTCACGCAACATCTCCATCGCCAACGGAGTGAGTCGCGCCTCGGTGTAACGCATCGCCGCAGGCGGATCGTTACCCGGCGAGCCGAAGTTGCCCTGGCCGTCGACCAGTGGATAGCGCAGCGACCACGGCTGGGCCATCCGGACCAGGGTGTCGTAGATCGAGGCGTCGCCGTGCGGGTGGTAGTTACCCATCGTCTCGGCGACCGACCGTGCCGATTTGGCGTGGCTGCGGTCCGGGCGGAACCCGGAGTCGTACATCGCATAGAGCACCCGGCGGTGCACCGGCTTCAGACCGTCGCGCACCTCGGGCAGCGCGCGGCCGACGATCACGCTCATGGCGTAGTCGATGTAGCTGCGCTGCATCTCCTGCTGGATGTCGACCGGTTCGACGCGGTCCGCGGGATCTCCTCCCGGTGGGAGGGTGGTGTCTGTCATCTAGTCCTCGCTCGTCAGCCGCGGCCCCGTGTGAGGCCGCATGCAGGCGCACCGCACCCCGGGACGCGGAGGCGGCAACCTAACCAGTTTAGTGGTTCGCGCTGTGGCCACCCGCGGTTGCCGGGTAACGACACGCCTGGGACAGGCCCGCGCGGCACTTCGTCACGTGACGTTGTTCGACCATCCGGGATAATTTGGCGCGGTCGGGACGGCGTCGGTCACATAGGGCCGGCTGCCCGGCATCAACGCAGGCCAGGCACCGGGTTCCAGACCGGGCGTGGGTCGGCCGGCGCACGGGTTCGGGGTGTCGGCCGCCTGCCTCGACCAGCCGACCGTGCGCCACGACCCGAACATCACGGCCTGGGGATATGTGTCCCGGCCGCGCTGGCCCGCCGGTGGGGGGACATCGCCGGCCTTTTCGACGGTCAACTCCCAGAAATGGCTGCCCGTGCGGTTGAAGGTGAACCGGCCGACGGCGTCTTCGACGCCGAGTTGGCGTTCGTAGATGCACAGCCCGGCGGTGAGCCGGTCGCCATGGTCGGCGACCCCGATCACCTCGAAGCGGTTGACACCGTGCAGGGCATCGTCGGGCCCGAGGGCGAAGAAGCTCTCGGCGTAATCCTTGGCGGGCCCGGTCAGCGTCTCCCAGAATCCCGGATAGGCGGCATCGCGGTTACCGTTGGCCGCCGCGAGCCGCAACGACTCGACGCTCGCCCGTAGATAGGTGCCCGGTGCGGACAGCAGATCCAGCCCGGCCGGATCGCTCCACACGATCGTGAAATGCGACAGCGCCCGCGGGTCGGCGGGCGCGGGTGGCGGAGCGGACGGTTGTGGGGTGGCACAGCCGGCGACCAGCAGGGCCGCCGCGACGGCCCGCAGGCGCCTCAATTCCCTGAGGGTGTCTGGATCCGGCCGGCCCGCGCACCGCGGTCGTATTCGTTCTCCCACTCGGTGATGTCGATGCCGTAGTGGTCGCGCAGCCGTTCCTTGACCGCCTGCTGATCGTCGAGCCCGTTGACCACCAGGCGCACCTCACCGTTGTCGTCTGTTTCACGCAGGTCCGCAAACGCCGGATCGTTGATCACCGACGGGTCCTCGGTCTGCAGCCCGTTGAGCATGTTCTGCACCGTGACGTCGGAATCGACCTGCCCGGTCGCGACCTCGTTGGGCCTGCCGTTGTCCGGGTTCAGGGCGGCCTGCTGATCCACGATGCCCATCAGCTCGAGCTTGGCGTGCGGGGCGATGATGTCGACAGCCCACTTGCCCGGCTTGATCCCCGCAGCGTCGAACGCGGTGGTCGCCACCGACTTCGCGGTGTCGAAATTCGCGGAGTTCAAGGCGTACTCGTACTGCGCGTTGTAGATGTCGTTGCGGTCCATCGACGTCTTGGCGTCGGCGGTGCCGTCGACCAGCGCGCTGTGCATCTGCCCGGCGATCTGGGCGTAGGTGCTCGCGGCCTCACCGCTGCCGTACTCGGCGGCCAACGCGTTCTCCTGCGCGTAGGTGTGCATCGCGGCCTTGGCCCCGGCCTCGGGATCGCTGGCCAGTACGGCGTACATGTCGGCGAGTTGGCTCTTCTCGTCGAAGTTGTCCACCCCGGGAACGGTCTCGGCACCGGCAAAGGTGCTGTAGTACGGCGCCAGGTCGTCGGCGAGGCTTCGCATCAGTTCCGGGTTCAGCTGGCCGGCGGAGATCTTGTTGTCGTAGCCCGGCACCCGAAGCAGATCCGCCTTGTGCTCGGACATGTAGTCCGCCGTGGCCTCCGCGATATCGCCGTGCAGTTCGGCGTTTTTCGCGTCGACCGGATCTCCCGGCGTCGTCACCGCGTCGGCGGCGGACGTGTCGAACAGCGCCGAGACGGTCCTGCCGTCGTCCTGCCATTCGTGCTGGAAGATGTTGCCGATCAACTTCTCACCGCTGTCGGGATCGGTGACCGCGGCGGCGACGGCGAATTCGTCGTCGGCCACCGCACCGAACATCGACTCGGTGATCTTTGCTTCCTTCGGATCGGCACCGCGGTCGTCGATCGAGAACATCGTCGACATCGGGTCGCCCGTCTCGGCGCGCACCTGTGCGTCGAGGTACCTGCCCGCGACGTCGAGCACCTTGCGGTCGAGGTCGGATCCGGCCCGCATGTTCGAGTCGCTCATGCCCGCGATCCGTGCGATCGCCTGATTGGTGCCGACCCCGTTGAGGTTGATCGTGTCGTAGACCACCGGGAACCCCGTCAATTGGGTTCCCGCCGTGGTGGTTCCGATCTCCACGAGGTCGCTGCGGGTGAGCGATTCCCGCATCTTCTGCGGCAGCAGGTTGAAACCGCCGTCGGTCGGAACGTCGTAGTTGCCCTCGACGGTCGCGGTGACGCGGCCGTTGGACGCGATCTGGAACATGTTGGCCAGGCCGGTACGGGCTTCCGGCGGAAGACCGTTGAGCATCTCTTCGATCTCTTCCGGCGACTTCCCGTCGAGCGAGCGCATCATCGCGTTGATGTATTCCATCTGCGATGCCGATATCTCCACCGGCCGGCCGGACTGCAGCGCGGCGAGCTGGTCCGGCGTCAGCGATCCGGCCTCGATCAACCGCTGCAACACATCCGGCGGGATGTTGCCGTCGAATATCGCGCTGCCGTCGGAGGTCCCCTGCTGACCGCTCAGCGACGCCGGGTCGGTGAACTTCGCGATCAGTCCGGACGCGAGGTTGTTGATCGTGGTCGCACCGTTGTCGTCGGCGGTGACAAGTGCCTCGACGAGGGTGTCGAGTTCGCCGGCCAGCACCCGCATCCTGGCGGCCCGCTGCCCGGTGTCCTGGATGCCCGACGGGTCGCTCAGCGACCAGTCCTCATGCACCAGGAACTGCTCACCCGAGATCGCCGAAACCTTGTTGAGCACGTTGGTCCGCGCGGTGACGATGTTGTCGCGCACGCCGCGGGCGGTGTTCGCCGCCGCCTGCACCTCGTCGACCAGACCCACCGCGACCTTGCGGTCGGCGTCGGCCCGGGTCTGGGCGGCCTCCGCGGCCTTGCCCTCCCAGTAGCCGCCGTCGGCGGTGTTCTTGACCTTGTTCACATAGGAGTCGAACTTCTGCTCGATCTTCGTACCGAGATCGTCCCAGCCCCTGGCGATGTTGCCGATCACGTTCGGGTCCATGTTCTGGACCTGGGATTTGGTGAATCCCACCGTCATTCACCCCACGTGCCGGTGGCTTTGTTGAACGTGTCGACCACGTCGAGAAGCTTGCTCTCGTCGCCGTTCTGGAACTTGTCGGCGATGTTGATCATGATGTCGCCGGTCTCGCTGAGCCGCTCCGAGCACGTCGGTATCAACGTCGTGTTGAGCACGTTGTACTGGATGTTCTGCATCGCGCCCACGCTCTTGAGGGCTGCCGAATCCGTCCCCATCATCATCGGTCCGAACTTGAAGCCGGTGACCTCGAAGGCCAGCCCTCGCAGATGTCCACCCACGGTGCGCATTTGATCCAGATCGGCTTTCAACGACACAGCAGACCCCCTGCAGTTGATTGATCCCGCCGCTGCCGCCGCCCTCGCCGGCAGAACACCGTTTCAACGCTAGTCGCCGATTCTCTTGCGGCGCAATACCCGAAGTGCTACTCGACCCGCATCACCGGCCCGCCCGACCGCCTGTCGGTGCGGACAAAGGCGTCTGCGACCGTCGCGGCGAGCTCGATGAATGCGTCCTGCGTCCTGCGATTCATCAAGCTCAGGGCCACTTCCGAGCCTTCGGCGAGGTGATCGTCGAACGGGATGAAATGAACAGCGCGTGAACGGCTCTGGAAATATCGCATCAGTTCGTCGATATCCATCGACGTGGCCCCCGGACGCGACGAACTCACCACCACGACGGCATTGGCGACCAGATGTCCGTAACCCTGGTGACTCAGCCAGTCGAGCGTGCCCTGCGCGCTCGTGGCCCCGTCCATCGCGGGGGAGGTGACCAGGATGATCGCGTTCGCCTCGTCGAGGACGCCCTTCATCGCCGAGTGCATGAGACCCGTCCCGCAGTCGGTGAGGATGATGTTGTAGAACCGCTGCAGCAGCGAAATGACCTGGCGGTAGTCCTCTTCCGAGAACGACTCGGACACCGCAGGGTCGCGTTCGGAGGCCAGGATCTCCAGCCGGCTCTCACCCTGCGACGTGTAGGCCCGCACATCGGAGTACCGCCTGATCGACGTATCGGCCAGCAGGTCACGCACCGTGGCCCGGGTCTGGTCGGGACCGCGTTGAGCCAGGGTGCCGAAATCCGGGTTCGCATCCACGGCGATCACCCGGTCACCGCGGATCGACGCCAGCGTGGCCCCCAGCGCGACGGTCGTCGTGGTCTTGCCGACACCGCCTTTCAGCGACAGCACCGCGATCCGGTAGTCCCCGCGCACCTCCTTGTTGACCCGGGCGACAAGTGCCCGCCGGTGGCGGTCGCGCGGGGATTCCTTGGGATTGACCAGTCCCGCGGTCAGCACGTACACCAGCCGTCGCCAGCCCCTGCTGGGTCTGCGCTGCACGGGTGCGATGAGGCGCAACTGTTGCGGGCCCGCCGCCACCGGCTGTGCGGCCATCGCGCCGGGATGCTGACCCGTGACGAACGGAGTCTGCAGCGGTGGATGCGGTTGGGGGACATAACGTGTCGGATACGCCGCGCGCTGGTGGAACACCTCGGCGTCGGCGACGCGCGGCAGCGGGATCCGCCAGGTCGGCTCATCGAACTGGGCGGGCCCGTCGTTGCCCGAAGGCACCGTCATCGGCTCTCCTTGTGCATGTCCATGTGCATCTCGAGCACGTTGCGCAGGCCGGCCCTGATGTCGGCCGGTTCGATCCGCCGCAACACGTCCTCGCTGAGCGCATCGAGGTCGACGTCGGGATCCTCGCTGAGCCGGAAAGCCCGTTCCTCCTCGGCGGATTCCACGACGTTGCGGATGAAGCGGGCGTTGCCTGCGATGTCGATGCTCAACCGTCGTTGCCCGGCCTGGTCGAGCGATTCGGTCTCGCACAGTTGCCGGCACACCGCGATCAGCTCACGGTGGGCGTCGTCGGTCAGATCGGAATCTCGCGCCCGTGCGATCACCCGGGCGATGTCACCCAGCTCGGCGGCGCTGTAGGAACTGAACCGGATACGCCGCGAGAACCGGGACGCCAGGCCTTCATTGGCGGCCAGGAACCGGTCGATCTCCCGGTCGTAGCCCGCGATGATCACCACGAGGCGATCCCGGTCATCTTCCATTCTGGCCAGCAGCGTGTCGACGGCCTCCCTGCCGAACGCGTCACCGCCTGCCAGCCCCGACTGGATCAGGGTGTAGGCCTCGTCGATGAACAGCACGCCGTCGAGGGCCCGGTCGATGAGCTCGGAGGTCTTTATCGCGGTGCTGCCCAGGTGTTGTCCGACGAAGTCGGCGCGGGTGGCCTCGACCACCGACGGTGTCTTCAGAAGTCCGAGGCCGCAGTAGATCTTGGCGATCACCCGGGCGATGGTGGTCTTACCGGTCCCGGGTGGGCCGGTGAAGGCCAGGTGCAGGCTGCGCGGCACCGAGTTGAGACCCTTGTCCTCCCTGACCTTCGCCAGCTTGGCGGTCGACCGCAGCTTCGCCACCTGCGTCTTGACCTCGGCCAGGCCCACCTGACGGTCCAACTCTTCCTGCGCTTCCCGCAGGTAGCCGTTGTTGCGGTCGGCCTGCTGTTCGTCGTGTCTTTCGCTGTGCGATCGGGCCGATTTGGGATCCCACTTGTCGATACGCGAATCGATCGTCTCCTGATCGGTGATGACCAACCGGTATTTCGGATCCCGCAGTGCCGCCGCATTCGCCGTGAACGCCGGATCCTCGCTGTAGAGCCGCTCGAACACCGCTCGGGCCTCGTCCTCTCTGCCCATCTCCCGCAGCGTCAGGCCGCGGCAGAAGTCGGCGGCCTGACGCGCCGCCGGGATCGGCCCGGCGCCTGCCTGCTCAAGACGCCGGATCGCCTCACCGAACAGTCCGAGCTGGGCACATGCGGTGCCCACCATCATGTTCGCCCCCGCGGCTATGAACTCGTCTTTGAACGATGCCGAATTTGCCAGTGTGACAAGGACATCCGGCCACCGCTGGGTGAGGAAGTGCATGACACCGCGGATGTAGGCGCAGATATCGTCCGAGGCCGCGTCGCCGCCGGGCATCCTGGCCCGGATCCGGTCGAGCTCGTCGAGGGTCCGCTCGGCCTCGGTGTAGTCCTTCCCGGCGATCAAGGTTGCCGCGTACGCCAGCCAGATCTCGGTGAACGAACTGAGGTCGTAGTCGATGTAGAGATTGGTGTGGAACCGTCCGCTCAGCGCCCGGCCGGGCAGTCCGAGTCGGCGCTGTTCGCGAAACAGCGTGGTGCCGCTCGTGCGGTACAGGTGGTAGATGATCTCGGGGCTGGACTCGCCCGCGGCGACGCGCCCCAACCACGCGTCGCACATATCGGGGTCGTACTCGGTGGCGCGCGCGAACGCCAACTTCGCGTACTCGACATCACGGTCGGTCTCGACGCCGTTGATCGGGATCCCCAGTGACAGCACTCCCGCGTCGAACACGCGTTGGGCGTCTCTGCTGCGTCCGGTCATTGTGTCCTGCCTGTCGTGTGGTTCAGGCGTTCGGCCCCGGATACGGCCGCGCGCCGTTCGGCCTGAGCAACGCGAACTTCTCCGCGACGGCCCCGGCCAGTTCGACGTATGCCTCGAACGTCGCCGGTTTGAGCAGTTCCATGTCGATCTCGCCGCCCTCGGCCAGGTGGGAGTCGAATGGAATCAGATGAACAGATCGACACCTGGATTCGAAATGCTCGTAAACTTTGTCCATCCGGACCGCCGTTCCGCCGGGCCGCGACGCGCTCAGCACCAGGTGCGCCTCCCGTACCAGATCTGAATACCCGTGCTGGGTGAGCCATTCAAGCGTCGCCGACGCGCTGCGCGCGGCATCGAGCGCGGGGGAGCTGACCAGCACGACGGCATGGGCGAGATCGAGGACGCCGCGCATCGCCGAATGCATGATGCCGGTGCCGCAGTCGGTGAGGATGACGTTGTAGAAGTTCTGCAGGATGTCGATCGTGCGCCGGTAGTCGAGTTCGCCGAACGCCTCCGAGATCGCCGGGTCGATCGGGCTGCCGAGCACCTCAAGCCGGCTCTCCGACATCCGCGTGTAGTAGCGCACGTCGGAGTATTTGGTGATGTTCGGGTCCGACAACAGGTCTCGCACCGTGGCGGTCGACGGGTCGTCGACGCGCTGAGCCAGCGTGCCGCGGTCGGGGTTGGCGTCGACCGCGATCACGCGATCGGTGCGGATCCTGGCCAGTGCCGAACCGAGTCCCAGCGTCGTCGTGGTCTTACCCACCCCGCCCTTGATCGACAGCACCGCGATCCGGAAGTCACCACGGATCGGCTGCCTGATCCGGCTGTACAACTCGTCGCGGCGCCGGTCGCGAGGCGAGTCACCCGGATTCACCCTGCCCGCGGTGGCCCGGTAAACCGCACGCCGCCAACCTGATTGTGGGGCGTGGCGGTCACGGTTGGCGATCGCCGCCTCATCCAGCGGGAGAAGTGTGTGGTGCGGTGGTGGGTATGCGGGCGCGGGCGGCGGATTCGGTGTCACGACCAGCCCGGGATCGGTCACCTCGTCGACCGGGTGCGCAGCCTCGACGTCCACCGGCCGGTCCGGACCGAGTAGTCGCAACAACTCCGCGGCGCGCGCTTCCACCGGGTCCTGCGGCGTGGCCGGCCGCTCGCCATGGGCTTCGCCGTTGCCGTTGTGCGGCCGTCCGACTCGGCCCTGTGCCTCGCCAGCAAACTGGTCTTCGCCGGTGTGATGGGCAACCTCGTGTTCTTCCGGCGCGATGTTGCGACCCAGCAACGGATGGCGTGGCCCCACCGGCGGTTGCTGATATCCGAGCAACCAGGGCGGTTGGGCAGGCGCCCCACGGTCATTGGCCAACTTCTCCCGATTCCTTTCCACGTCTCAACCTGCTCCACGGCACGCCCGGTTGGTATCGTACTGAAGACCTGTGGTCGCAGTTACTCGACTCCATCGCATCGTGCGTCGTTCCAGCAAACTTTCCCATCGAGGGTTTCCGAGGAGTTTCTGAGGAGTTTTGAATGCCAGAAGTTCCCACCGCCACGTCGCGTAACGGGGGGATCGCCGTTTCGACGACCGAGCGCGGGCTGCCCGTCGCGCTGCGGATCGACCCCCGCGAACTGCAGAAGTCCCCCGAGGCCCTCGCTGCCGAGCTCCTCGCGCTCTGTCGGCTGTCCGCCGTACGGGCCCAGGTCGCCCGCCGCCGTGAGCTGCTTTCGCGGAACGTTTCCCCAGCGGTCATCCGAAACCTGAACCTGGCCAACGAAGAAGACCTCAGGATGGCCGAGGACGCCGCCTCCGACGGCGAGGACGTGCTGCCGAGCAGC